>NZ_MPZU01000001.1:0-1538565 GCF_002020115.1 Thioclava sp. DLFJ5-1
TGGCGCGGTTGACGGGGCTCGAACCCGCGACCCCCGGCGTGACAGGCCGGTACTCTAACCAACTGAGCTACAACCGCTCGCATCATCTGCCCGGATCGCCGTCCGAGCGTGGGGAGGGTATTACGCGGGCGACCTGCCCCCGTCAAGCGGCCTGAGAGCAAAAATCCGACGAATTTTCACCTGCCGTTCGGGCAAGCAAATCGCGGCTCCTCAGTGCGCGTCCGCGACCCTTATTTATCGCGCCCGCACGCGCCCCGATGAGATGCGCTTTCTGCTTCCCCCTGGCAGAAATATCCCGGGGGAGACCGAAGGTCGGGGGCAGAGCCCCTCTTTTTCGGCGGCTGCAATCACCGCTCCGGCGCAGGAATGAACTCCGCATCGTCTGCAGGCGGGAGCTGGAAACGGCCATGCGCCCAGTCGCCCGCGCGCCATGCCTCTTTCGCGGCGTCGATCTTGTCGCGCGATGAGGCCACGAAGTTCCACCAGATATAGCGCGGACCGCCCATGGTGGCGCCGCCCAGCACGATCAGTCGGGCGCCCTGCCCGCCCGCCTTCAATGACACCCGGTCGCCCGGGCGGAAAACGAGCATCCGGCCTTCCTCATATGTCTCGCCCGCCACGGTGACGGAACCTTGCAGCACATAGACGCCGCGATCTTCGTGATTGTCGGGCAGCGGGAGCTGCGCGCCCGGGTCGAGATTCGCATCGGCGTAGAACATCTCGGAGGGCAGATCGATCGGCGCATGCGCGCCCCAGGCATCGCCAAGCACGAGCCGAACGGTCTTGCCCTCGGCCTGCAGTTCGGGAAGCGCCTCGGCGCCCACATGTTTGAACGCCGCCTGCCCCTCTTCCTGTTCCTCGGGCAGCGCGACCCAGGTCTGGATGCCCGCGAGATGCTGGCCGGTGTCGCGGACCTTGCCGTCGGTGCGCTCGGAATGGGTGATGCCGTAGCCCGCATTCATCCAGTTCACCGCACCCGGCGTGATCCATTGATCGGTGCCCAGCGAATCGCGGTGATGCAGGCGGCCTTGCAGAAGGTAGGTCACGGTCGCGAGGCCGATATGCGGGTGCGGGCGAATGTCGATTCCACGCTGGCCGGAAAGGAATTCTACCGGGCCGATCTGGTCGAAGAAGATGAACGGGCCGATCATCTGCCGCGCGGCGGACGGCAGCGCGCGACGCACCTCAAAGCCGCCGAGGTCGCGCGCGCGCGGCGCGATAACGGTTTCAATGGCGTCGACGGCATCACCGATCGGAATTTCGGGGTCGAGGGCGGGGTTCCAGCTCATCGGAGCGCTCCTTTCCTGTGGTTGAGGGAAAGGTAGCATCGTGGCGCGCATATCATAGAGCCATGCGCGAACAGAGTCTGAGCGCGGCCGCGCAACGAGACACAAGCCTTTAATATCGTTAGACTTCGGAGGGAATGGTGGGCGGTGAGGGGCTCGAACCCCCGACATCTTCGGTGTAAACGAAGCGCTCTACCAACTGAGCTAACCGCCCCCGGCCCTTCCTCTAGCCTCGCCTTGCGCGGGGATCAAGACCTCAGATGCCCTCGCGCATCCGCACCTTGCGGGTCGAGGAGAGTTTCATCCCCGGCGCGGTCAGCCGCGCCTCCGGCCCGACCCAGGCATAGGCCAGCAGACAGGGGTCGAGATCGGCAGTGGTGATGCGGTGTTCGTGATCGGGTCGGTTCAGGATCAGCGAGCCCGGCGCATGCACGGCAGTGTCATTCTCCGACCACGGGCCCGCGACCGAGATATAGCTCTCCTCGATCTCCTTATGGCTGTGCTGCGGATAGGTCGTGCGCGGCGCAAACAGGACGAATCCCAGCACCAGCCGATCGGAAGCCACCGGTCCGCGCGGCCCCAGCACCTCGCAATAGGCGTATTTGCGCGCCAGCGCCTTCGGCACTTTCTCGTAGCCATATTCCCAAGTCAGCTGCCCCGTCACGCGCGAGAGCGCGCGCGCCATGCCCGCGACCGCGCCGCGCTCACCGAGATCGAGCGCCCGCGACAGATGTGCTGTCACCGGTTTCGGCTGCGGCTGGCGCGGCGTCACCGGGGGATTGGTGTCGATGATCTGCGAGAGCGTATCGCGCACCCGTTTGCGATGGCTGCGGATCAGGCGGCTACCGCCTGCCGAGCCATGCCGGTAGAGCGTGTCGAATTCGCGCAGCAGATACAGCCAGTCCGGGCAATCGGAGACGCGCAGCCCCTCGTCGGGCCCGGCATCGGACATCGGCGTGGTCTCGGTCATCGCATCCTCCGCATCTCGCGCCTCGGGCGCTTCTCTGGCGTGCTGTCTGGCCCATAATCTGACGCCGCGGGGCGCAGAAAACTAACCGGAAAACGACAAAGGCGCGTCTGTTCAAGACGCGCCTTCGTAGGAAAATGGTGGGCGATGAGAGATTAACAAAAACGTATCACGGCGTTGCTATCTGACGCAGATCAGCCAATAATAAACGCACTTTCGCCAGTAAATACAGGCTGTTCGCCTGATAACCGTCTCAGACCGTCGCTGAAGAGCGCAAACCGATTGAGGGGCTATCTGTGGGGCTGGTGAGGGGCTGGCTGTGGGGCTGGGTGACTGATTGACTGACCGATTGACTGACTGATTGACTGGATTTGCAATGCTGAACAAACTTACCGCCATTGCGGTGAAAAAGGCCAAGCCGGGGCGTCATGCCGATGGCGGCGGGCTATATCTTGAGAAGACGGAAACCAACTCGAAATGGATTTACCGCTATTCATTCGCGGGGCGCAGGCGCGATATGGGGCTTGGTCGCCTGTCTGATGTAACGCTCGCCCAGGCGCGATCAGAGCGCGATAGGTGGGCAGCCTGCATCGCTCGTGGCGTCGATCCGATCAGCGAGCGCGACCGGCTCCGGGGCGAGGCTCTTGCAGAAATCGACCAAGCCGATCCGACTGTCGAAGAGCTTGTGATGACAGTGTATGACGCGCGCAAGGCCACGTTCAAAGATCCGAACGACGTGCGATGGCTGAGCCCTTTCAATGTCCATATCCTGCCCCGTATCGGCAAGCGCAAAGCCAGCTCGGTGACCGCGCAGGACTTGGTGCGCGTTCTGTCACCAATCTGGAAGTCAAAGCCAGACGTTTCCAAGAAGGCCATCCAGCGGCTGCGCATCGTGTGGACGAAGGGGCGCGTCATGGGCTTCAACGTCGATCCCATTGTCATCGAGCGGGTGCGGGAAACGCTGGGTGCAATTGACCATCAGCAGCGCCATGTCGCATCGACCTCATGGCAGGAAATCCCCGCCCTGTTTGATCGCTTGGGAGAGGTTCAATCATCCGGTCGCATGTGCCTGCAATTCGTCTTGCTCACCGCCGTGCGCTCACAGAGCGCGCGCGGGGCGCGGTTCTCGGAGATTGAGGGGAATGTCTGGACCGTGCCGCCCGAGCGGGTGAAGTCCACCAAGAACCGCGCCAAAGAGTTTCGCGTGCCGCTGTCGTCTCAGGCGCTGGAGCTGGTCGAACGTGCGCGCGCCCTTTCCAATGATCCGATCAATGGCTTGCTATTCGAAAGCCCCGAAAAGCAAAATCACCCTCTCTCACAGAATGCGCTGGTCAACGTCCTAAACGACATGGGCGAGGCAGGCAGACCCCACGGGATGCGCACAAGCTTTCGGACGTGGGTGCAGGATACTGAGGCCGCAACGTTTGAGGTTGCAGAGACCGCGCTTGGGCATGTCGTGGGTGGGCGCGTTGAACGCTCTTATGCGCGGTCAGACCTTCTAGACCTGCGCGCCTCTCTCATGCAGCGGTGGGCGGATTATGTGACGGGGCGCGATGCGAAGGTTGTGCCGATCCGCGCGGGGGCATCGTGAAGCCCGGACACTTCGCCGATTTGACCTGCAAGGCCTGTGGCCACTCGCGAACCCTCATGCTTGCGGATTTGCCGCCCGCTTGGCTGGATGGCTCGGGCTGGGCGATCCGGCGCGAGGTCCTTGCCCGGATGCGATGCGCGGCCTGCGGGCATCGAGGGCGACCGGACGTGCGATTCGGCTGGTCGAGCGGCGGGGCAACGTAAATGCGCCCCATCTGATCGGCGCGGCGAGTTGGACGGCTTCCAACCCCTCCCCATCCGCATGGGCAACGCTCATTGATCAGGCTTGGAAATGCCCCAATGCAGGGGGTTGGATATTCTCCAACTATCTGTTTTTATTTCGTTTTTTGTTTGACAGTGGGGGATTGATCGGGCCTTTTGGGGGCAGGAAAAGGAGAAAGACCAATGACTGACTTGATGAATGATAGCCGCCTCGCCGCCATCGCCGCCCTGCCCGGTGCTGATCCGGCCCTCGCAATATTCAGGAAATGGATTGAGGCGCGAGATACGCTGTTCAACAGCCTTGAGCGCGGCGATGATATGGACGCCACCGACGAGCGAGATTTGTTCAACAGCCTCCTCAAAGACCCCGCCCAAGGCCCCGCTGGATTGGCCGCAAAGGCCGCTGTTGCGCTGATGATGTTCGGGGGCGAGGAGGCGAACCTTGACGCGCTCCTCTCCAACATTGTCCGGTCGGCATCGGAGCAGGCCGAGCGCGCAGCCTGATCGCTGGAAATATCACGCCCCCCAAACGACGAAAAAGCCCCGCGCAATGGCGGGGCTTTCTCATACGGCGCGCTGTGAGGGGGGCAGGAGCGCAATCTCTGGTTTCTGGCTATGGTCGTCGCCAAATCACCAAGGGAGCGCGCTGGCGGGCCGTTTCTGGGCCGTGTTGGTTATTCTCGGGTAGTGTCGGCCAAGCGTTTGAGCCGCCCAACAAGCTTCGCGAGGTGATCCGCGCTGGCTTTCGCACTGTCGGGCAGGTCGCCCTCAAGTTCCGCAAGCGCGATTGTGAGTTCGTGGCCGATCTGGGCCATTTCGAGCGCCAAGGTCATGTGCGCGTCGCTGGCCTGATCGAGCAGCGCGACCCGCCTGTTGACCTTTTTCGATTTCTTGACGCGCTGAATCGCTTTGGCCTCGGCCCGATCCGCCTGATCCTTGATGATCGCCCGCACCGCCTTGGCAAGATCGACCCGCCCTCTGCTCACGGCGAACAGCCCATTTTTGCCCGCCACGCGCAGCCAGTTTTCGGTCCGCCCCGTTATCGCCGCCAGTTCGGGAAATGAGATGGGGCGCGGCTCAACCGCGCCCTGCTCGTTATTGTTCATCGCCCTACTCACGGCGCCGGATCAGCCTCGGACGAAAGCTCGAAGAGGAGCTCCGGGCGCGAGCAATACTGAAGGGCATTCATCTGGACGTCGATGTTCGCGCCCTTGTCATTCGCCATCGGACGGATCTTGGCTGTGAAGCGCTCGCCCTCGGTGTTGACCGTCTCCAGGTAGTCGGCCGGCGCATAGGCGCTGATGAAGAGATCAGGAACACCCAGAGGGAACACCCGGCATTCGGTCGGCTCCACGAAGGTCGCATCGGCGCCGCCGCGATAGTTCTCGAAGGTGATGCCCCCGAAGCTGAAGGCCGCGTAAGCGCCCGGCGTCTTCTCGTCGACCAAGCCCGACCGCAGGAAAGCGGCCTCGCTCGTGCCGCGATAGGTCTCGCGCACCTCGGGGTGGGTCAGCAGATCGTCGAAGAAGTCATCGCCACAGAACGCATGCACGCCGCTCATGGGGAAGGCCCCGAGGCGATCCATCACCTTGCGCACCACGCCCGAGCAGGCGCGGCGCAACGCGCCGTCGGTCGCCGCAGTGTTCCCGAGGTCCAGCCACGTCTTGTCCGGGGCCGTCACGTTGAGTTCGTCGTAAAGGTTCAAGCTCGAACCGTCAGCGTATGTGACGATCCCCTTGATCGCGCCCATCCGGGCGTGTTCCTCGGTCGCGAGCAGGTTGGTCCGTCCCGCGATCAGCTTTTCGAGGATCGACACCATGGCGGACTGAAGGGCTTCGCCACCGAACTCGCGCTTGTCTTGGACGCTTTCCGCATAGAAGGCGTCGTTAACCTCGAAGTGCGGCACCTTGAGCTCCACGAGCGAGCGATTGCCCTCCTTCACAGTCGTGCCCGGGCCGCCGCGCGGGGTCGGCGGGATCAGCTTGAGAACGCCCTTCTTCTTCTCGATTGCCGTCTTCGTCGTGTTGATCGGCTTCGCGCGGAAGATACCGAGCTTCTCGATCCGCGACGGGACAAAGTCATCTTCGTTGATGATCGCCGAAAGCGTTTCGACGCTAAATCGGCTGTCATTGAAATTGATCATTTTACGGCCTCCTTAGGCGCTCTGGGCTTCGCGCAGCTTCGCGAGAGCCTCTTGGGGGTTCATGCCTTCCGTGGCGAGTTCGACGGCAAGGCTCGGGTTGGCGCGCCCCTCAGGGGAGCGCAGGATTGCCTCGATCCGCGCGAGGGCCAGAGGCACCAGTTGCAGCGGGTTGATGGGGTTCATGTTTCTCATTTCAACTTTGCCTTTTTCATTGCTGCGTCCCACGTTTGGCGTGCGTTCGCTGCGCCGTCAGATCCAAGAAACTGCATCGCCGTTGCGCTTCCGCCGATTTCCTTTTGCGCCGCCGCGCGTTGCGCGATCGTCTGATAACCGGTGTCGGCCGAAGCCTCCTTCGGAGCCTTTGCAAGCAGCGCGGCTACCTTCTCTGCCGACAAATCGGTATCGAGCGCGAAGGCCATCGCTTGGGAGGGGCGATCCTTCGCTTCGTCCGAGGTCGTGATAGCGGCAAAACGCTTGCGCTCTTCGGCGGCGCCAAATGCGAAGCCCTCCGCACGGGCCGCTTCTATTGCCGCGTTTCTTTCGGCCACGGCGCCGTTCTTCTGGGCCATGCGGGCCTCCTTTCTGCGTTGCTCATCTTCCGCGACGAGCCGGTTGAAAATTTCGGGGGGAATTGTGTTCGAGGCGACGTAGCGGAGGACGCCGAGGCGCTGGTCCACATATCTCGTGAGACGGATGCCTGAGGTCATCACATACCTCCCGGCAGATCAGCCATGACGCCCGAGAGCGACATGCGCATTCTGTCTTCGAACTCGCGCATCACGCGGTCCATCATCGACGCAAAGTCGGCCCCGCCTTGGATTACCGGCGCGAACTTGACGTGAATATCGCCGATGGTCGGCCCGCCCGCACCGGCTTTGCCGCCTGAGTGGACAAACCCGCTGCGCGATGGGGTGACTACTTCCGGCCCCCGCTCACCCACCAAATATTGGCTGCCCGCGCTGATCGGCCCGCCCTTGGCGCGTTGGCCCGAGACAGGGTATTTCTCAACGCTGGGCGCCGCAGCTTTGACCTGCCCAGAAAATGGCAGATTTCGCAGGCTCTGAGAAAGGCGGCTCACCTTTTCCAGCGCAATATCGATTGACGATGTTTTCACCTCTGGCGTCACCGATACCGCGCCAAGCGATTGCGCCGCCGATTCCGTGTCCTTGATCTTCGTCTCGACCTCGGCCAGATCGCCCTTGCGCGCGTCCAGCTGGTCGCGCAGCGGTGCGGACATGGTGTCGGCCATTGGCCCGGTGCCCATGTTCGCGATTTCACCCTGAAGTTCTTTGATCGTCTGGCGCAGGCCATCGGCCTCATCGCGCAACGCGGCGAGTTTTTGGCCGGCGGCTTGCGCGGCGGTGCGCCCGCTTTCTGCATCGACCATCGCCTGACGTTGCGCGGGCGTCATTGCCTCCATCGCCGCGCGCGACTTGGCCAGCATGTCTTGTTCGGTGGCGCCGCTTTCGTCGGTGTTGGGGGTCGACGGGGTAAGCGCGACGCTTGCGGCCAAGCCGATCCCGCCCAAGCGCCCGAATTTGCCAAGCCCCCCAAGCAGGCCGCGCAGCACTGCGGAGCGGGCGGCGGTTTTAGCCACCAGACCGGCAAGCGCGCCATCCGCGACCGCCGCGCCCGCTGCGATCCTCGTCCCCATCAGCGTCCCAGCGGTGCCAACCAGACGGAGCGCACCTGCCATCAATGACAGCGCCCCGCCCTTGCCCAGCAGACCGACAAAACGCAGGACGGAAATCGCGCCCTTTAGAGAGACGAGCGCGCCAACAGTGGACATGATCCCGGCGGTCAGCTTCGGGTGCGCATCAACAAAGTTCGCCATCGATTCCGCGATTGGCGCAATCTTGTCCATAAGGTCGGACAGCACGGGCAGAAGCGCGGAGCCGATGGTCACCTTGAGCGCATGCATGGTGTTGTTGAAGCGCTTCGCCTTCGCGTCAAAGGTCGCATTTCGGACCTCAAATTCCTTGAATGCAGATCCGGCATATTTCGACTGATCCGATACGAGGCCGAGCGAGGTTTTCACCAGATCTAGGTTCGTCAGTAGCGGCCCCAGCGCGCGGGCCTCATCGCCGAACAGGTTAGACGATACCGCCGCCTGTGTTTCCTTCGGCAACTTCGAGATGCGTTCCAGAACGTCAACCGTGGTGCCCACGGCGTCTTCCTGCATGCGTTTTGCGGTCTTGCTCGCATCGAGGCCGAGGTCCTTGAATGCTGTGCGCTGACGTTTGGTGGCGCTCTCACCCTTAGTGAGCGCCCGGCCCATGTTGCGGAACGAGGTGGCGGCAACCTCGGCCGGAGCGCCGGAGGCAATCATCGCCGAGGACAGCGCGGCCACGTCCTTTGCAGAATAGCCGTATTGCTTCGCGGTAGCGCCGACGCGCTTCATCACGTCAAGGATATCGGCGGCGCTGGATGCCTGGGCGTTGCTGAGGTGGTTCATCGCGTCGGATAGGGAGACGACCTGATCGATCGACATGCCCATGCCCGTCATCAGCTTGGCCATCCCATCCCCGGCCTGATCGGCAGAGATATCGAACGCAACACCGATTTTTGCCGCGGCCTCGGTGAACTTTGTGAGGTCGTCGCCAGCAATGCCAGCCTGCCCCGCCGCCGCGGCGATCTCGGCCAGACCGTTCACGCTGATCGGAACCTGCTTAGACAGGTCCATCAGCCCCTTTTTGAACTTGTCGTAATCCTCGGGCGTCTTGAAATTGACGACCTTCTTCACATCGGCCATCGAGCTTTCAAACTCGCGCGCTGCCTGCACCGGCCCGCCGATTGCATTCTTGAGGGCATAATAGGCCCCAACGCTATCCATCAGGCCCATGCGGGCTTTGGAAAGGGCGGCATCGTTGCGCGCAATTGCGGCATGAAGCCGCTCCTGCGTGGTGACCCCGCCCTTCCCGTCTTTATCGATCCCCCGGTTCATCCCGCGCAGGCCTGCCGCCACGCGCTTTGCGGGGCCGCTGACACGGTCGAGAAGCTCGACCACAAGTTGCGAAGTGCGTTGTGCCATCACTGGCCTCCATGTTTGTCAGCGAAAGCCGCAACGAGGCGGTCAATCTCAGTGAACGCGGCGTTCAAATCTTCAAGGTCGAGCGCGGCGGCGGTCGTGGGCGGCAATCCGGCGCATGTGTCCACAGCGGCCATGACGCGGGCCAATGGCGGCATGTCCGCCTCCCAAAGCTCGCGCAGCGCCACGGCCTCGTTCGGCCCGACGCGCAGCGCCACGGCCTTGATGGTGCGCGTCGTGCCATCGTCGTGCGCGATAGTCACGGGTTCGATCAGGGTGAGCACGGTCATAGCGCACCCCCGATTTCGTCGCCCGTCACGAGCGAATTGATCAGCTTGGCCTCGGCGGATTTAATGCGCGCCAGACTCGCCAAGGCCTCGCCACGGATCAGCGAGCGGGCGGGCTCTTTGAACCGCAAATGCAGCGCGCCCAAATCGGCCTCAACCTCAGCCACCACGCGCGTGATCGCGCCTTGCGCCTCCGCTTGCGAGATCAGCTTGCGCTCCTTTTCCGCGATCCGCATTTCGACCTCGCGCGCCTTCGCTTCGTCGATACGCTGACGGGTCGTCGGCACTTCGCGCGCCGCGATCTGCTCTTCAAAGTGTCGGGTCAGGCCGCGCAGGACGGAGGCGGTTGAATAGTGCCCACGCCGGGTGCGCTCGATCACGCCGCGCGCCGCGAGCTGCCGGACCCAACGCTCAGTTCGACCGGAGGCCTGAGCGATTTGCGCGCCGCTCATCTCTTGATCTGCCAGATTCATCGCGACACCTCGCTTGCGGAAACGGAAATCGACTTTTTCGATCCAAAAAAACGGTCAAATATCGGGTGGCAGCGGCCCCGCGCTGCGCCGGAATTTGCGGACGGTCCCTTGACCCGGGGGGTGGGTCGGGAGGAGGCCGTAGTGGACCCATCCCTTCGGACGGCGCAACGACGCGCCAGCAGGACGCCGCCCGAAACATTTGCGCGATCTCGCTCGCGCTGCGCATGTTCGCGCGATCTCGCTCGCGCTGGGTGGCTGCGACCCGGCACGGGAAAAAGGACAGAAAACCCGCGCGAATTCTTCATCGTCAGGCCCCCAGCGTCGCTCGGGGGTCAGCGTCAGCGCGCCGCAGCACCTCGATGCCGCCATCGTCGGCCGCACGGATCAGGCTCTCCTCTTCCAGCTCAGCCGCGAGGAGCTTGGCCTTCACGGCCTCGACCTTCTTCGCGCGCTCGGCGGGGCTGAGGGACTTGCGCGAACCGAGAGCGACCTCGGCCTTCTCGATCACGAGCGCCCGCACTTGGTCGCGCGCCACGGCCACGACGAGCCCGAGCAGATCGGCGTCCGATAGTTCAGGCTTCCAGTTCGGCGCCCCTGCGGGGGCGACCAGACCGCGAACCGGCAGGGCCTCACGGCCCCGGTCGGCGAGACGGTCGAGCGCAGCATCAAGCGCGGCGGTGATTGCCTTCTCGGGAGGTGCGGCATTGTTCAGCTCGGCCAGCTCCGACTTGAACCGGTAGACCGTCGTGCGCGCCTGCTCGACCTTGGTAGCCGCCTCGATGGATTTCAAATCAACCTTACGTCCAAACATCAGATCAGCCCTCCACCCGGCGGGTTTCGGTTTCGATCGGCAGCGGGAGGCCGTGCTCGATCGCGTATTCCTTCGCGGTCTGATAGGTCTGAGCAGCACTCCGCGCGATCGTGCTCGCGCTCTCGGCCGCTTCTTTCGCCGCCTCGGCTTCGGGTTCCAGCTCGGCGATACGCGCCTCGATGGCTTCGGCCTGTTTCGCCTGATCGCGCATCCCGCGTCCCCGCATCACCTCAGCGATCCGGCGGCCGACGCTCCCGAGATCGAGATCGGCCGGGGCGATTTTCGCGAGGTCGGCTCGGGCGGCGGCGAGCGCGCCCAACAGTTCATTGCGGCGTTTCGAAGCGGCGAGCGCTTCTGCGCGCTTTCTGTCGCGAATGTCGCGAAGGCGGGTCAGGTGCTTTCGGCTGTTGAATTTCGGCTGGTTCATCGTCGGGCTCCTCGTTTGCCCCTTGACGCTGCCCGCGATCCTCACTCGGCGAAATTGCTAAGGCTGGTCAGTTAGCAATTGACAACGCCGGATTGCGAGGAAATCGCCCGCCTTTTCCGGGTGACGGCCACCCATTCGCCACTAGGAGCCTCCTGAAGGTCTCGTATCCAGGCATCGCTGCTTTGAGGCCAGCCGCCTGAAGGCGGCGCAGTTCCCACGCAAGAGGCTCAATCCCGCGCCCGGTCGGCCGCGCTTGGGAGTTCACTGTCCGATAGGCTGCGCGGATCTCGATGAAGATCGACCGCACCGACCTTTCCCGATCTGGGTCCAGCCGGTCCGCGCAGGCGATGAGAACCTGGTCGCGCACGGCTCGGCGCTCGGCCGCGGGATCGGGTTTCTGCTCGGGCTCGGTCGGCGGCGCGCCGGTCAACATCCGCGCCAGGTCGTGGGCCTCAAGGTCGTGGGCGCGCAGCAGATGGGCGACCTGGTGGTCGAGCAGGATCGCGAGCGCGGGTCTCACTCCGCCACCTCGCGCCGTTTGCGGTTGTATTCGGGAAGCAGCGCGCGAACGGTCTCGTTGAATTCCCCGAGCGCCTCACGGATCGCTTCGTTCGGAACGCCGCGCTCTTGGAGCGCAATTCGCTTTTGGCGGAGGATATCCCAGTAGGCCTGCTTCGCGGCTCGGGAATCCATCCGGCGCAGGTGTTTTCGCACAATATCGGCTGTGCGCTGGGCTTCGTTTCCGAGCCGTCCGATAGGAAAAACAACAATATTCATACGTCATCAATCCCCAGCACATCCTCCAACTCGTGGATCAGTTCGATCAGGAGGCCGGATCGGATCATCGCCTCACCGACGAATTCCGCTGCCATCGCGCAGGCCTCGATATAGGCATCGACGTGGGGGCGAAATGGTGTCTTGGCGAGCGCCTTCCGCGTCCCGATTTCGATTACAGGCGTGGCCCAGCGCCTCTGCGCGGCGGCGGCATGCAGCTCGATTGCAATGCTCGCCGCATATAGTTTTTGATGGTCGTCGTTTTTGAAGCTTTCGTGCGAACTCAGCAAGCTTCCGACAATCCCTGAAACCGCCTCAAAGCTGGACCGCTTCGCTACGCTGAGTTCGTGAGACAAATCAAGCAGGTCGGTGAGTTCCGGAAGCGCTTTATGCGCCCTGCGCGCCCGATCGATATCGTTTGGCGCGTAGGCGCGTGACCAGCCAGTCGTGGAATTGCGGATCACGGAATTTGCCACCTCGTTCAGGATCAGCTCGTGGATTCGCACCTCAAGGTCGGTCGACCGACGACGCGGCTCGACCAGCGCCGCGAGATCGGGCGGATTGGACTTAACTTCCGTGCTGACGTTTTTGGCCTGTGCAGGCGGCGGCGCTTTTTTGGCGATCTGGTTTTTCATTGGGTCATCCTTGTCTCATCATCCGCACGAGCGAACGAATTCGATCATTTCATCTGCGAAGCTGCGCGGCGCGGCGCGGGGGTCTGGTAGATCTTTTTCGGTCCACCCTTCGTCGCGCAACCAGTTCAGCGATCCGGTGGTGAATTTCGGGTCGCCGCCGCTGGAATGGACCTTGTTCGCGTAGGCGCGCGCTTGGACGGCAATTTCTTGCGGATCGACGCCGCGCGAAACGGCGGCGTCAAACTCTGTGCGCGTTTCTTTCTTCTTCACCGGTCGCGGATGGGAGGCCCAGAAGGCGGCAAAGGCGGTCTCCAGATGCGCGCCTGCGTCATTCTCGAACGAGACAAATTCTGTCTCTGATAAAAGAGCCTCGGGCGCGCCAGCGCGCGAAGGGTTCAATTCAATGGGTTCTTCTAAGGGTTCTTCTAAGGGTTCGGGGAACGTGGGCGTTCCCTTTTCTGAACGTGGGCGTTCCCTTTTATGAACGTGGGCGTTCCCTTTTACGAACGTGGGCGTTCCCTTTTCTTCATCCGAAAGAGAACGTGGGCGTTCTGTTTTATCGTCTGAAAAGGATACGCCCGCGTTCTCTTTTAGAATGATCCGGTAGACGTTCGAATGCCCCCGGCCACGCGCCCTTTCGACGTCAAGATGCCCCCCGCCTTGCAAGGCCTCAATCGAGCGGCCAATCGCTGGAACCGACACACCAAGATCGCCCGCCAAGGTTTCCCGTGAGGGCCATGCGCTGCGCGTCTTCCGGTTTGTGTAGCGCGTAGCGATCAGGATCGCGACTCGTGGCGCGGTGGGTGTGAGGCTGGTGTCGCTTGCCACCTGCTCAAGCCACATCAGCCGGTCGCGCGTGAAGTCGTCCGCCATCACGCAGCGCCCGCCCCGCGCTCGGCGAATTTTTTGCGCTCCCAGTTTTCAAGGTCGCGCAGGAGCCAGCGCGACGCTTTCGGGCCGATTGCTATAGCTTTGGGGAAGTCGGGCCGATTTTTCTGCCAGCGCCAGATGGTCGGGTTACAAACTCCATACCGCGCGGCGACTTCATCACATGTCAGAAACATTTTATTGCACCTCATTTTTAAAAGATGCTGCCAATTATCGGCACGAAAATACGTTCGTCCACAAGTTTGACGGATATCATCGGTTGTTTTTTCTCCAATCGTCGCAGGCGGTTGCAGGCCATTGCAGGCACCGGGCCGCTGCGCGTCGGGGATGAATGAGGCTGATCGATGCAGGGGCCGCGTTGGGACACTCAGGCAGGGACACACGTAAAAAACTCGATTGTCCTCGACTGTCCCAATGTCCGGCCTGCTCGAATCGCAGGGGTCTCAGATTTGCGGCTCAGATCACACAGCCGCAAAAAAACCTGAGGGGCCAAGTGAGGGGCTAGAAGCCCCTCTTTGGCAAAACTCTTTACTTTTCAGTCGCTTATGGAGGGGGGATGGTGGGCGATGAGGGATTTGAACCCCCGACATCATCGATGTGAACGATGCGCTCTACCACTGAGCTAATCGCCCTCCGTGGCGGGCTTTTAGCGCCCCTCTTCTGGCTCCGCAAGAGGGTTTTCGTCGAAATCTCCACCGTCCTGCGCGGGGTCGTTTTCCGCCGGGCTGGCCTCTGCAGCGACCGCTTCGAGCATGCCCGAAGGGCGGCGCAGTTTGACCACGAGAATCTCGTCGCCGTTCTTCTCGAACTGGCGGTTGATCTTCAGCTTGCCGAGCGGTGGGATGCTGAGTTCCTCGCCTTCCGAGAGCGCCTCGCCCAGAACCTTGAGAACCGCTTCCGACATGGCCTTGGCCTCGCCGCGCTTCACGCCAGCCTCGACCATCACCCGATCCACGAAGCTCCTCTTGCGCACGAGCGCCTTCGCCTCGCTCGGCTCAGGTGCCGGATCGGGCGTGGCGGGTGTGAGCGTCGCGGCGGAGGCCGGAGGCGCCTCGGGCGTGGCGACGGGCGGCTTGCGGGTCGATTTCGGTTTCTGGCTCTTGGCCATAGCGGCTCCTTTTTTGACCGTAATACGAAGAGGTTAAGGGCAAACCTGTTCAAATGCAAAAAACGCCCGCCGCGATATGCGACGAGCGTTCTCGTTTTCAATTCGAAGGTGATCAGTGCGCGGTTGCGCCCTGCCCGTCCGATTTGGCCGCAGCGGCGGCAGCGGCTGCTGCCTCTTCGGCCTCTTCGTCCCAATCGACCGGCTCGGGCTGGCGAACCAGCGCCCGGGCGAGGACTTCGCGAACGTGGGTCACCGGAACAATCTCCAGCCCCTCCTTCACGTTGTCAGGGATATCCGCGAGGTCTTTTTCATTCTCCTCGGGGATGAAGACGGTCGTGATCCCGCCGCGCAGCGCCGCGAGCAGTTTCTCTTTCAGGCCGCCGATCGGCATCGCGTTGCCGCGCAGGGAGACTTCGCCGGTCATGGCGATATCCTTGCGCACCGGGATCCCGGTCAGCACCGACACGATGGAGGTCACCATCGCCAGACCCGCAGAGGGCCCGTCTTTCGGCGTCGCGCCATCGGGGACGTGGACGTGGATGTCCCACTTCTCGAAGCGCGGCGGCTTGATGCCGAATTGCGGCGCGACCGAGCGGACGTAGCTGGACGCCGCGTCGATCGATTCCTTCATCACGTCGCCCAGCTTACCGGTGGTCTTCATCCGACCTTTGCCCGGCAGGCGCAGAGCTTCGATCTGAAGCAGGTCGCCGCCCACGGAGGTCCAGGCAAGGCCGGTCACGACGCCCACCTGATCTTCCTTCTCGGCCAGACCGTAGCGGAACTTCTTGACGCCAAGGTAATCGCCCACCTTCGCCTCATCGACGGTGATGTGCTTGGTCGCACCCTTCGACTTGATGATCTCGGTCACCGCTTTCCGGGCAAGCTTCGCGATATCGCGCTCGAGATTCCGCACGCCCGCCTCGCGGGTGTAGTAGCGGATCACGTCGGTCAGCGCGCCGTCGGTCAGTTCGAACTCGTTCTTCTTGAGCCCGTGACCCTTGATCTGCTTCGGGATCAGGTGCTGCTTGGCGATCTCGGCCTTCTCGTCCTCGGTGTAGCCGGCGAGCGGGATGATCTCCATCCGGTCCAGAAGCGGGCCCGGCATGTTGTAGGAGTTCGCCGTCGTCAGGAACATCACGTTCGACAGGTCGTATTCCACTTCGAGATAGTGGTCGACGAAGGTCGCGTTCTGCTCGGGGTCGAGCACTTCAAGCATCGCCGAAGCCGGGTCGCCACGGAAGTCCTGACCCATCTTGTCGATCTCGTCGAGCAGGATGAGCGGGTTCGTGGTTTTCGCCTTCTTCAGCGCCTGAATGATCTTGCCGGGCATCGAGCCGATATAGGTCCGACGGTGGCCGCGGATTTCGGATTCGTCGCGCACGCCGCCCAGCGAGATGCGGATGAATTCGCGCCCCGTCGCCTTGGCGACAGACCGGCCGAGCGAGGTCTTACCCACGCCGGGCGGACCCACGAGGCACATGATCGGGCCTTTGAGCTTGGCCGAGCGCGCCTGCACCGCGAGATATTCGACGATGCGTTCCTTGACCTTCTCGAGACCGTAGTGATCGGCATCGAGCACGGCCTCGGCCTTGCTGAGATCCTTCTTCACGCGGGATTTGGTGCCCCACGGGATCGACAGCATCCAGTCGAGATAGTTGCGCACCACGGTGGCTTCCGCCGACATCGGCGACATCGACTTGAGCTTCTTCAGCTCGGCTTCAGCCTTTTCCTTCGCCTCTTTCGAGAGCTTGGTGTTCTCGATGCGCTCTTCGAGCTCGAGGATTTCGTTCTGGCCGTCTTCGCCATCGCCGAGTTCCTTCTGAATGGCCTTCATCTGCTCATTCAAGTAGTACTCGCGCTGGGTCTTCTCCATCTGCGTCTTCACGCGGGATTTGATCTTCTTCTCCACCTGGAGAACCGAGACCTCACCCTGCATGAGACCGTAGACCCGCTCCAGCCGTTCGGAGACGTCGAGCGTTTCCAGAAGCTCCTGCTTCTGGGCCACTTCCAGCCCCAGATGGCCCGAGACGAGATCGGCCAGCTTGTCCGCTTCGGTCGCATCGGCCACGGCCGACAGCGCCTCTTCGGGGATGTTCTTCTTGATCTTCGCGTAGCGCTCGAATTCCTCGGCGACCGAGCGCAGCAGCGCGCGGATCGTCTCCACATCGCCCTCGGTCTCGATCAGCGGTTCGGCATTCGCTTCGAAATAGTCGTCATTCTCGACGAAATCGGTGATGCGCACGCGGCTCTTGCCCTCGACCAGCACCTTCACGGTGCCATCGGGCAGTTTCAGCAGTTGCAGCACGTTGGCGAGCACACCAACGCGGAAAATCCCGTCCGTATCGGGGTCGTCTTGCGACGGATCGACCTGGCTTGCGAGCAAGATCTGGCGATCCTCCGCCATCACCTCTTCCAGTGCGCGCACGGATTTCTCGCGCCCGACGAAGAGCGGCACGATCATGTGGGGGAAAACCACGATGTCGCGCAGCGGCAGGACCGGATGGGTGACAGAGCTAAATTCGGTCATCGGCGTTCCTCTCTTGGCAGGAGGGTCCGGCCCCGCTTTCGGCGACCACGTCCCTCCCCTGTTCAACCCAATATCTAGGAGCCGCGAAGCATCCGTTCAACTAGGGCATGTCACTCACCCGTCACAATGCGTGGCCCCGGGACAGGCCGCAAGAGGCGATCTCGCTGCCGTGAGCGGTTCGTGCGCGCGCGTGATCGAACGTGTAGCCGCTCACCGCGGCAGGATCATCTCGGCCATCAGGCCGCCAAGCCGTTCGGATCGCCCGAGTTTCAGCGATCCACCGTGGCGCCGCAGGATGTCGGCGGTGATCGAAAGCCCCAATCCGACGCCCTGCCCGCGATCTTGGTTGCGCGCCGGGTCGAGCCGGGTAAATGGCCGGATCGCCTCTTCGCAGCGTTCGGGCGGGATGCCCGGCCCGTCATCATGCACCGCGATTCGCCACCCCGTGCGCGCGATCGAGACGGTGATCTCCGCGCGCGTGCCGTAGCGCACCGCGTTGCCGATCAGATTCGCCAAGGCGCGTTTGAGCGCATCGGGGCGGAAGGTCGCCTCCTCTTCGCTGTCACAATCGACCAGCGTCACATCGCGCCCCATTCGGCGCATGTCCTCCACCACGCCTGCAACGAAGCCGCAGATCGGCAGCGTCTCCGGCTCGCCATGCGACGCACCGTCGCGCGAGAACTCGAGAAACGCATCGACAAGGCGCCCCATCTCGTCGACGTCACGTTCCATCGCGCGAACCTCGTCGTTCTCCTCCATCATCGACAGCCCGAGCCGCAGACGCGTCAGCGGCGTGCGCAGATCGTGGCTGACCCCGGACAGCATCAGCGTGCGCTGTTCAATCTGCCGCTCGATCCGGTTACGCATATCGAGGAAGGCGCGGCCCGCGGCGCGCACCTCCGTCGCCCCCGAGACGCGGTAATTCAGGTTTCGCCCCTTGCCGAATTCCTCCGCCGCGTGGCTCAGCCTGCGGATCGGACGCAGCTGGTTGCGCAGGAAGATATAGGCAATCAGCGTCATCAGAATGGAAACAAAGACCATCAAAACGAGCAATTGGTGCGGATTTGAGGCCGACACCCGGCTGCGCGCGAAGGTCACCGCCAGCGGCCCGTTCGGCGTCTCCTGCACCACCCGCACGGAATTGGTGTTGTTGTCGAGATCGATGGAGCGGATCTGCGACAGGTTCGCCCGCAGCGTCGAAATCACCACGATTCCGGTCAGATCGAAGAAACTGCGCGTATCGCCCCGCTGCGACGCAAGATTCGCGGGCGCCGGGAATTGCGAGGCGAAGTTCAGCGTCTTGTCGAGAACGTCGAGCCGTTCGCGCGCAACCTCTGCTGTCGGCGCATTGGTCGCGACCTGATCGAGCAGAGCGATCTCGCGCACCATCCCTTCGGTCATCTGCTGGGTGACACGCTCGAAATGGCGCTGAATGAAGACGACCGAGACCACGAGCTGGATCGTGACGACCGGCAGAATCAGGATCAGCGCGGCCCGCCCATAAAGCCCGCGCGGCATCATCTGTTTCAGCCAGCGAAATTTCATGCCAGAACCCTAACGATGGCCGCGATGGAGGGAAAGATGGAAGAATTGCAGCCCGGCTTGCGTCGGATCGTGGCTCCGAACCCGTCCCCCATGACTTATACCGGCACCTGCACCTATGTCATCGGCACCGGAGAGGTCGCGGTGGTCGATCCCGGTCCTGCCGATCCAGCCCATCTGCAGGCGCTGCTCGACGCGCTCGCGCCGGGTGAACGTGTCAGCCATATCCTCGTCACCCATGCGCATCTCGACCATTCCCCCGGCGCGCGGCTTCTGGCCGAGGCCACGGGCGCGCCGATCCTCGCCTTCGGCCCGCCCGAAGCCGGGCGCGCGCCTGTGATGGCGGAACTCGCGGCGCGCGGCCATGCGGGCGGCGGCGAAGGGGTCGATCATGCCTTCGATCCCGACATTTTGCTCGAGGATGGCGAGACGTTGAGCCACGGCGACTGGTCGCTCACCGCGCTGCATACGCCCGGCCATTTCTGCAACCATCTAAGCTTCGCGCTCGGCGATGCCCTTCTGACCGGCGACGTCGTAATGGGCTGGTCCTCGACGCTGATCTCGCCGCCCGACGGCGATTTGGGCGATTACTACCGCTCGCTCGCGCGGATCGAGGCGCAGAGCCCGCGCATCCTATACCCCGGCCACGGCGACCCGGTGACCGACCCCCAAACCCTGATCGCGAGTCAGCGCGCGCATCGCGACGCCCGCACCGAGCAGATCCGAAGCGCCCTCACCGAACGCCCCGCCACCCCGCAGGGCCTCACCCGCGCGATCTACACCGACGTCCCCGCAGCCCTCCTGCCCGCGGCCGAACGCAACGTCTTCGCGCATCTCGTTGAAATGTCAGTGCAAAACCAAGTCACCGCCGCGCCCGACCTGCGCCCAGAGGCGCTATTTTCGCTGACGTGACGAAAGCCTGAAATTTTTCGCCAGAACCCTCTGGACATCCCAATTCGAGATTCATATACACCCTCACATGTTCCGGCGTAGCTCAGCGGTAGAGCAGTTGACTGTTAATCAATTGGTCGTAGGTTCGATCCCTACCGCCGGAGCCATCTTCCCCTCTAGGGTGTTGATTTAGCTACAAAAAGCCTTTCATGGCTTCGTAGGTGTGGCATACGGGTGTTCCATCACCCGAGTTTTGCGTGGGTCCGTCCGAAACGAGGGCGACGCAAGACCATGCACGGCCAACCTCATCTCTCCCGTCGCGGTGCCGCCTATCAATGGCGCCGTCGGATCCGAGTGTTTTCCACAAAATTCGTTGACCTGAAGCTCTCCTTGGGGACGACGGATCGCCGTGTGGCGACTATCTTAGCACGCAAGATTAGTGCGGAGAGCGACACATTTATGGACGGCATCATCCGGACCGAGTTCTCCCCTTGGGAGGCGCGCGCCTGGCGGCGAATGTAATCAAGCGCGAGCGGGCGAAGATCGAAGAGTTGCAGATGCTGCGCCAGTTCGACTCTCTCGACCCGCTCGATGATATGCGCCACGTCAAAACGCTCTCCTCCTGTCGTATCGTTCCGATCCATGCGCGCCTGATCGAGCTCAGGTTTCTCGACCATGTGACGAAGATGAAGCGTGCCGGGCACCGTGATCTGTTTCTGGACCTTCGGGAGCCCAAGAGCGGGAAGCACGGCAAGAAACTCGGACGCCGGATGCGACAGATCATCGATGACACGCTGGGTGCCGACGGCGCGGCACTACCTTTCCACAGCTTACGCCATTACGTGCAGAACGCGCTCGAACACGCGGCAACCGACGATAAGATCATTCGCGACATCGTGGGCCATGAAGGCGCGATATTCACGAGAAGACTTACCACAAACCGACCCCACCCAACCTGATGCGCCCGGCAATCGATGCTCTGCCACTTTGGGTATGACGGGGATGTGTCAGGCGCTTTTTGGGCGGAGAGCCGCCCTTCGCTGCGCGTCTCTCGAAAGTCCGCTCACGAGAAAAACGAGACTTTCCCACCATCATAAGACCTGCAACTAAGAGGTTCGAAATTCGTCAACTGTTGGCCGCGATCCATGTCTCGTCCATCGGCCAAGCTCTGGAGAGCCGGGGCACGCCGACATGGCCGTAAAGCAGCGACAACTGCCAGCCTGCCTCGGACGGCGAGCGCTTTTTCTGATGCGTGAGATAAAGGGCCGCGGCCAATCCTGTGCGATCTGCACCGGCTTTGCAGTGGACCAGCAAGGGTTTCGGCGCGGCGGCCATGGCGGCTTCTAACGCGGCGATGCGCGCGGGGCTCAGGACCTCGTGATCGGACATTTTAAAGTCGATCAGCGTCAGCCTCAGCCGCTGCGCCGCGGCTTTCTCTTCGTCGTACCATGCCTGTCCCGGATGGGCTCCGCGCAGGTTGAGAACCGATCGGATGCCGTCCTTTTCCTTGTAGGATTTCAGCCGCTCGGCCGTCGGCTGGTTCGAGCGGTAGAATTCGCCGGCCACCACGGTGTGGAAATTTCCAGTCACCTGAAGATATCCGAAATAGAGCACCAGCGCCGCGAGCGTGCCGAGCAATACGGTGCCCACGATCTGCGCGATTTTACGGAGTTTCATTGCCTCTGCCTCCCTCTGCGACCCCGCGGAGCGGGGCCGCGATCCGATCGTGTCGGGATCAATCCGCCTGCTCGGCGCCGCCTGCGTCTTTCTTGACGCCCTGCGTCACAGCGGCAGCGCCCGGAAGCTGCAGGCTCACCTCGACCTGTTTCGCCGATTGCGCGGTGGTGTAGATCGAGTTCGGGTTCGCCCGCAGATGCCCCGGCTTGCCGCTGTCATCGACATGGATGCGGGCCGAGCCACTGGCGGGAACCGTCACGTCGGGGTGCAGGATATAGGCCTCCTTCGCGCCGCTATCGGCATCGGTGATCGTGTAGAAAAGGGTGAAGCCGCTCAGCGGTTTGGCGCTGTCGTTGACCAGCTGGATTTCGAGGTGATCTGGCGCGTCCGTATGGGTCGCGGGGTCGACATTGTTCTCGACCAGCAGCTCTCCGATATGGAACGGCGCGGCGGCACCCCCGGGCTGGATCGGGCTTTGCGCCACCACCGGGTCCTTGTCGGCCAGATCGTTCTTCCCGTCGCCGTCGGTGTCGGGGTTCTGCGGATCGGTGTGCAGCAGCGGCTCTGCCATGTCGGGCACACCATCCTTGTCAGTATCGGTCTGCGCGGCCTGGGCGCCGCCAGCGGCGAGCATCAGCAGCACGGTGAGGGTGGAAAGAGTCTTGTTCATCGTCAGGTCTCCTTGGTCAGACGATCGGCACGGATCGGACGCAGCAGGACGAGCCCGCCGAGGCCGAGGGTGAAGAGAATGAGGAACCAGGCATCGCCCTTCTTGTCGGCCCAGATCGGCCCGAGCGCTTTGCCGGTGTAGATGTCCTTGATTCCGAGCACCGCGAAGGTGAAGCGCTCGTAATGCTTGGTCACGGACGAGACCTCGATCCCGTTGCGGATGGTCTCGTAGGTGGCGAAGCCCTGCTTGATCCTGGTCTGCTCAGCCTTCGGGATCGAAAGCTGCGCGAAGACGCCGCCAGCCACCTGATTGTCGGGGTCCATCGTGTCGCCGATCTGCGGCGCCACCAGCACCACCAGAAGCCACAGCGCGCAGGCGTAGAGCAGCCCGCTCGCGGGGCTTTTCAGCCAGAGGCTGAGGCCGAAGCCCACCGCGAAGATCGCGCTGAGATAGAGCGTCGAAGCCCCCCAGGTGATCGCGAGCCGCAACAGGTCATTCGCCCCGATGCCGATGCCCGAACCAAGCGCGAGCACTACGGCGCAAAGCGCGAAGACGAAGGCCAGCGCGGTCGCCATCAACCCGGCCCCCCCCAGCAGCTTCGCAGTGAGGAACTGCCAGTTTGAAAGCGGGCGCGTCAGGATCAGCGCCAGCGTCTGGCGCCCGCGCTCTTCGACGGCGGCGCGGTAACCCGCGATCAGCGCAATCACTGCGCCCATGATCTCGATCTGCTCGATCGTGCCGCGCATCAGCTTGAGCGGGTAGAATTCGGGGGCCGCGATCGAACCGAGGCTTTTGCCGAGCGCCAGCAGTTGCTGTTTCGCGGCCATGTAGGTGGCCACATCGGTGCGCATCGCAACCGTTCCGGTGATCAGCGAGATCAGCGCGGCTGCGACGAGCGCCAGGGTCGCGGCCAGCAGAAAGCGGTCGCGCAGCGCGATCCGTGCGTCCTTGAGCGCAATGGTGGGAATAGCGGAGAGATCAGGCATCGGGGCCTCCCTTCGTCATGTCGAGCTTGAGGCAGCCGCGCAGCGCATAGAGGCCGGAGCCCGCTGCGAAGAGCATCATCACGACCAGCGGGGGAACGGGGCCGCGCGGCGGCAGGCCGTCGGGCAGATAGCCCATCAGCTCCGCGCCGAGATACTTGTAGGCTTCGGCTAACGAGAACGGCCCGAGCAGGTTTGCGGAGAGGTCGAAGATCGCGGATTGCGGCGCGGGTGCGAGCGCCGAGATCGGGTTGATCGCAGCGGTGGGCAGGATGTTCCCGGTCAGCGCGGGCCAGACGAAGGTGAGCACCAGCCAGACCACCGTCGGAACCATCAGCCCCACGGTTTCGCTGCGCGCCCGCGCCGAAGCGCCGATCGCGATCAGCCCGAAGGTCATCATGTAGAGCCAGCCCAGAGAGAAGAACACAGCCAGCCGCGCCCAGTCCCCGGCTGCGAGATGCACCGAAGGCAGGATGGCGAGGGTCGCCGCCCCCACCACACCCGCAAGCGCCGCGAGACCGCCGACGGCCAGGGCGAGTGCCGAGACCTTGCCCCGCGCGTAATCGAGCCGCTCCAGCGGGCGCGCGCCGATCAGCGGCAGCACCCCTGCCCGACGGTCGGTCTCGACCATGCGGTAGCCGATCACGATGGCCGAGAAGGCGCCGAACAGGCTGATATAGATCGTGAGATTGCGCAGCAGCGCCAGCGGCGAGCCCTGCGTGACCGGGTTCGGCGGCACCGGCTTGCCATTGGCTTCGAACCAATGCGTGGCGCTCGCGTAGATCGCGTCGACCGTCGAGGTCGCGGACCAGCCCAGATAGGCCGAAACCAGCACCAACGCGGCGAACAGTGCGGCCACCAGCGCGATCGTCCGCTCGCGCGCAAGCGCGGCGAGCGCGTGGCGGCGTAGGATCGTGGAGGGTGTCATGCCGCGACCTCGCGATCCGGCACCACCGAGAGGTAAAGCTCCTCGAGGGCCTCTTCCGAGCCGTAGCGCGCGTTTACCGTCTCGATCGTGTCGTGGAAAACGAGCTGGCCGTGCGAAAGGACGCCGATGGAGGAACAGGACCGCGCCACCTCGCTCAGCAGGTGGGTGTTCATGAAGATCGTCATGCCCTGCCCGTTCAACCGCTCCAGCACTTCGCGCAGTTGGTGCACCCCCATCGGATCGAGCCCCGAGGTCGGCTCGTCAAGAAACAGAACCTGCGGACGGTGGACGATGGCCTGCGCGAGCCCGACCCGCTGGCGCATCCCCTTGGAGAAGGTCGCGATCCGGCGGTCGGCGAGATCGGTGATGCCGAGGAATTCCATCACCTCCTCGACGCGGTCGCGGGCGTCCTCGATGCGCGAGAGGGCCGCGAGGAAGCGCAGGTTCTCGCGTGTGGTGAGCGTATCGTAGAGGCGGACGTTTTCGGGCAGGTAGCCGATGGCGCGGCGCAGCGCGATCCGGTTATGCGCGAGGTCGCACCCGGCGACGCTCGCCGTGCCGCCGCTGGGCTCCATCAGCGTCGTCAGAAGCCGGATCGTCGTCGTCTTGCCCGCACCGTTATGGCCGAGAAATCCGAAGATCTCGCCACGGCCAATGTCGAGGTCGAGCGGCTGGAGCGCGGTGAAATCGCCGTAGCGCAGGGTAAGCCCCCGCGTGCTGACGGCCGGTGTGTCTGTTTGCATCTCTGGGCACCTCCTTTTGATGTTGGGAGGAGCTTGCCCGCCGCGTTCCGGATCGAATTCGCCCGTTTCTTACAAATCCGTGAGAAGCCGGGTTTCTGGCTTGGCCGGAACGAAAAACCCTCCGCCCCGGACGGTCGGGACGGAGGGCCACGCGGCGTACGATCTGGAAAGGGTGTCAGACGCGCCTGCGTTTCACAGTCATCGCGGCGACGGTGATCGCGATGACGGCAAGGAAGCCGAGGCTGGTGGGAATGGTGCCGAAGCCCAACCCGCCATACTCGGTGGGTTGCGAGAGAAGATCGCCGAAGGACGCGCCCAGCGGGCGGGTGAAGATATAGCACAGCCAGAACGCCCAGAGCCCACCGAGCTTGAGCGCGAAATATCCCGAAGCGAGCGACGCGATGATCAGCCCGAAGAGGATGCCGGTCGCGAGATAGCCGATGCCGAATTGCTCCGAGATCAGATCGCCCACCGCCGTGCCGAGCGCGAAGGTGAACAGGATCGCGAGCCAGTAGAACCTTTCGCGCCGGGCCGTGTAGACCTCGTGGATCGAAAGCGTGCGCTCGGAGGCGAACCACGCCGCAAAGGTCGCGCCCAGCAGGATCGTGAACCCGATCGTCGAGTCAATCAGCGGAATCCCGAGATTGTCGGTCATATTGTCGGTGATCAGCGTCCCCACGATCGAGATCAGCACCACGGCCGACCAGTAGACCGCAGGCACGTAGCGGCGCTGCGCGAATTGCCAGCGGATCACGAGGGCGAGGATCGCGGTCATCAGGATCGTCGTCGCGGTCAGGCCGAGGCCCAGATTGACGGCCAGAAAGTCGGCCGCCGTCTCGCCCATCGTCACCGCCATCAGTTTGATGAGCCAGAAGCCCGGCGTGACCTCGGGAACGCGGCTGACCGGATTGGTCAACTCTTCGTCGGGGTAGATGAAAGTCTGTTGGTAGCTCATGATGCGCCTCAGTTGTTCAGCATTGCCAGCGCCTGCGCCGAGAAGGCATCGGCGCGGGTGTCGTCATCCGCGTTGCAGCGCTCAAGCGCTTTCGCCTGAAGATCGGAGACCGCTTGCGACGCGGTTTTGCTGCCGAGCGTATCTCGCACTTGCCCGATCATCGCCTCGCAGGGCAGCGCGTGGCCGGTCTTGTCGGTCACCGCGATGCCCGCGACTTTCTGCACGGCCCCGACTTCCGAGGGCACCGGATCGGCAAGCGCCGTCTGCAATCCGTCAAGGCTCTGCATCACGCTCTTCGCGTTCGGCGACTTCGTTCGCAGGGCGGCGAAAGCCTTGTCCGCGGCCCCGTCGATCACGCCCCAGGCCGACGGATCGGCCTTGCGCAGCTTGGCCGCGTTCTTGTCCCAAAGGGTCTCCAGATCGGTGATGCGTTTCTCTGCGGCGGTGAACTCGCCTTTCTTGGCAAGCGACTGTGTATCGCTCACGATCGTCTCGTAAGGGCTCATATCGCCGAGGCTTGCAGCTTGCGGCGCGGAAGCGCCCGGCGCTCCCGGACTCATGGCCATTTCGACCATTGAAAATGACGCGACCGGCACCGCGATCAGCGCGGCGGAGAGAAGCAGGTTTCGCATAAGGTCCTCATTGCTTGCGATGCATCCACATCGATACCGCCAGCAATCCCCTGCAGAAGGACGAAGCGTTTTGCTCCCGTCTTACGAATTTGTAAGAAATCGCACAGACCTTGCGGAGCCGCCCGTGACAATCCCGGTCCGTTATCGAAGGATGGTGCGATGAAAATCCTGATTGCCGAAGACGATGCCGAGACCGGAGACTACCTGCGCAAGGGTCTGACCGGAGAAGGTCATGCCGTCGACCTGCTCAGCGACGGGCGCGAAGCGCTGACCCAAGCCACCGCGCAGAGCTACGATCTGTTCATCTTCGACCGGATGATGCCGGGGCTCGACGGTCTGGCGTTGCTCAAGGCGTTGCGCGCGGCGCAGATCGCCACGCCCGCCATTCTGCTGACCGCGATGGGCAGCGTCGAGGATCGCGTCGCCGGGCTGCGCGCGGGGGCCGACGACTACATGGTCAAGCCCTTCGCCTTCGTGGAACTGCTCGCGCGGATCGACACGATCGCGCGCCGCCCCGCCCTCAAGGCCGAGGTGACCGAACTGGTGCAGGGCGACCTGCGGCTCGACCTTCTCGCCCGCGAGGCATGGCGCGAAGGTCAGTGCATCGAATTGCAGCCGCGGGAATTCATGCTTCTGAAGCACTTCATGGAACGTCCCGGTCGGGTGCAGACCAAGACGATCCTGTTGGAGGCGATTTGGGACATCCATTTCGACCCGAAAAGCAGCGTCGTCGAGACCCATATCAGCCGTCTGCGCGGCAAGATCGACAAGCCTTTCGCCACCCCCTACCTGACCACGCTGCACGGGATCGGCTACGTGTTCGAGGCCTCGTGATGCGTGCGTTCACTTGGTCGATGCGCTTCGCCATCGCGATTTCCACGGTCTTCGCGTTCGCGGCACTCGTCGCGGGCGGCGTGTCCTACGTGCTGCAATCCAAGGAAATGAGCCTCCGCCTCGAGGGCGAGGTCCGCGCCGATACCGAGGCGCTCGCTCTCTCCGCCCGAGGCGCCGACATGCAGGACCTGAGCGAGCAGATCACAGCGCGGATGACGACGAGCCGCGACGGCGCGAATATCGTGACCTTCGTGCCGGCCGATGGCTCTGACGCGCTTGGCAATGTTCGCGTCGCCGCCTCGTTCGAAGGTACGCGACACCTCGAACCGGGGTCCGGCCTGACGCTGCTCGACCCACCCGGTGCGAATGTCCCCGAAGGCTATGTCACCTATGGAATGCAGCTTCCGTCAGGCTGGCTGATGACGGGGCGCGACGATGCATGGCTGCGCGAACAGGGCGAAATCCTCGCCACGAGCTTCGGCTGGGGTCTCGGCCTCGCACTTCTGCTGTCGATCAGTTTTGCGGTCTTCATTGCGCGGCGAAACGAGGCGCGCATCGACCGGATGGAGCAGGTCCTTCACGCGGTCGGCGAGGGCCGCCACGGGTTGCGCATCCGCGACGAAGGCGATGACGACGTGGCGCGTCTGGCGCAAAGCGTGGATGAAGCGCTCGACCAATTGGAGGCGGGGATCGCGTCGATCCGGCAGGTCTCGACCGATGTCGCCCATGACCTGCGCGCGCCACTCGCGCGTTTGCGGCTTCGGCTCGAACCGGTGGCGCTGGATGCGTCCCTGCCGTTGGCGCAGCGCGGCGAGATCGGGAAAGCGCTGAGCGATCTCGATCAGGTCTCGGAAACCTTCGACGCGATCCTGCGCCTGTCCCGCATGCAGGCCGGAATGGTCGAGATCACGCGTTTGCCCGTCAATCTCACGCAGCTCTGCCAAGATGTCGCGGAGATGCTCGGCGCGGGGGCGGAGGATGCAGGGCAGGAACTGGCGCTCGATCTGCCGGAGAACATTTCTATCGAGGGCGACCGCGAGCTTCTGTTTCAGGCGCTCGTGAACCTCGTGGACAACGCGCTTCGCTACAGCCCCTCCCCGGCGCGGGTCTCGATAGGCGTGCATGAGATGAACCAGCACGTCGTGCTGAGCGTGACAGATAACGGCCCCGGTATCCCGGACCGCGATCTGGCGCGGGTGCGCGAACGTTTCGTCCGCCTGGACCAGAGCCGCAACACCCAAGGCAGCGGTTTGGGCCTGAGCCTCGTCGACGCCATCGCGCAGATACACGGGGGCGAGCTGCGCCTGCAAAACCTCGAACGCGGCCTGCGGGTGGAGATGCGCTTTCCGACGTTGTGATGGGTGAAATGTGCCGCGCAAATGACGCTCCACCAGCGACGGGACAAACGCAGGTGACATGCACGCATTCACGCGCTTCTCGATGAGCCCACCCGACCCATGACTTTCGCGGCCGGGACACGGTTTCGCGAGCTTTCTTTCCCGCCTTCATCGCCGCCACACCTTCAGATTACCCCACGACCGCAAGGCAGGGTCTTTGCCGGAAACCTCAGGGGGAGCACAGGGCCAGACGCGGGAGGAATGAGACATGATTTCAGGACTGATGGGAGCCATCGCGGGCTTTATAACCCATGCGATCAGTTCCATGGGCTATGCCGGGATCGCTGCGCTGATGGCGATCGAATCCGCCTGTATCCCGCTCCCATCGGAAGTGATCATGCCCTTCTCTGGCTATCTCGCCTCGAAAGGTCAGTTCTCTCTGCTTTTGGTCGCCACCGTTGGCGCAATCGGCTGCAATATCGGGTCGACCCTCGCCTATTTCGTTGGTGCTTACGGCGGTCGACGCGCCGTCGAACGTTGGGGGCGATACATTTTGCTCAGCCAATCGGATCTGGACCGGGCCGATCGCTGGTTCTCCCGCTATGGCAGCGCCGCGGTCTTTGTCTCGAGGCTCTTGCCGCTGGTGCGGACATTCATCTCCCTCCCGGCCGGAATCGCTCGGATGCCGTTCTGGAAGTTCCAGATCTACACGTTCATCGGATCTTGGCCCTGGTGCCTCGTCCTCGCCTATGTCGGCCTCAAGCTCGGCCAAGCGTGGGACAAAAGCCCGGCCCTGCGCAACACGATGCACGCCCTCAATGGCGTGGTGCTCGTTGCGATCCTGATCGGGGTCGGCTTCTACGTCCGGCGCTTTTTCAACAGTCGCAAGGCGTAACTGTTCGGTGCAGCCGCGTAGTCCAGCGAACTGGTGCGATGCCCGAAGGCGACTGGAGGGTATCGCGGCCACCGCTATCGTAGCCTTCTGGACCTGTCCTCCAGCGCCAATCATGCCGAACCCCATGGGCGGCATTTGACCCGGATCGTCCATCGAATTGTCGCCCGTGTCCCGGAGCGACACCTTCACGGAAGAGCTACATCAGTCCAAACTGCAAGGCGATGGCAACAGCCTCCGCGATGGTCCGTGCCCCGAGTTTGCGGCGAAGATTGGCGCTATGCAGATCGACTGTCGGAATGGCGATGTCGAGATCATTGGCGAGTTGGTCCCGCCTGCGGCCCCGGATAATCCCCTGAAGAACGTCCCGCTCGCGTGGCGTGAGCCGCATCTTCTCACGTGGGGCCGCGACCAGATTTCGTATTCCATCCTCTTCGTCACTCGTCGCGATAACCCAGACCTTCCGGCCCCCGTCAGTTCGCGGCAGGAGGTTCAGCCTCAGTTTCGGTATAATTCGCCCGTCAGTCGCGCGCATTTGAGGCAGATCGAGCGAGCCTGCCTGGCTCTTCACCGCATCTGTCGAACGTCCGATGGCTTGGCGTAAAACCCCGTGCATCGGCCCACGTGACCGTAATTTCCGTTCGAAGTCGAGCACCAGAAGCGGATGAAGATCGAGCAGCAGCTCGGCTTTCCCGTTCATCCGCACGAGCCGCCCTTCGTGGTCGAGCTCGAAGATCGGGGCGTCATCAAGCAGGCTACGGTCGGGCGCGGTGACCTGCTGGATACTGGCGCGATGCAGCTCCCGACGGATCTTGTGCAGCCGTCCCAGATCCTGGACATGCAAACCGAGAGTCTCCACCTCGGGATCGGTGAAATCGCCCCCGCGCTTGCCCTTGTGGAAGGCCGTGGCGACCAGACCGTCGCGGGTGCTCTGCATCATCGCGAGACACCAGTAGCGATCGACACCGTTCTTCACGATGAAATCGTTATACATTTCGCTGCGCTCGAATTCCTGAGCGCTCACGTGGTTCGACAAACGAAACAGGCCTGTGCCGCACTTCTCCGGCGTACCGTGGGCCAACCAGGGGTCGTGACCTTCAAAAGAATTGTAATCGAGATTGGCATCCGCCTGCGTTCCGGCGGTAACTTCCCGATAATCGCCGGGATGGAGCCAGATGAAGACAGCCGACGGGATGCCGATCACCTGCGCGAGCATGTTTGGCAGCGCGGTGAAAAGCTCGTCATCGAGCGCGGCATCATAAATTTCGTGATGCGATATGAAACGTGGCATCGTGTCAGGTCAGCCGGTGCGGTCGGGTCAAATCTAAAATTGCGTGCGTTTCTCGAAAAACGACGCGCCGCGGATCGAAACTCGGCATGGACCCCCCAAAACTCTTCAAATCAAAGCCAACCGGACCGCCGAGCAATGCGCCGAAAAAAACACCGAAGCTAAAATGCTCACCGATTAACATTCGACATAGATGCCGAATTTCGCTCAAAAATCAAGCTTTAGGGACAAAGCGCAATCAACCGAGTTCGTCGTGTAGAGCGCGACATTCGACCGGGTGCGCCGCGCGCTGCAGGTGATCCTGGGCGTTTGACCGAGGATTTTCGCTCGTTTCAACTCGAGGCTCAGCCCGAGGCTCGCGGTCCTATCCCGACGGTGCACCACGACGATCGGAAAGGCGGCGTCGTAGCGGCGCTCCCCGTAACTGAGCGACAGCCCCCCACGAACTCCGTCGAAAAGCGGTCGATCGAAGCCCACGCGCAGCTCGACGCCGGAATAGCGGTGGTAATCCTTTCGCGGCAAGGCGCGTTCCAGCCGCAGGCCATAGCTCAGGGCGCTACGTTGCCCCAATCTCGTTCGGCGCGCGAGGTCCACGAAATATCTCGGGCCCGTCAGGTAGGGTTTCTCGCTGTAGCTGGCATACTCCCCGTCCAGCCGGAAAACCGTGCGCCCGCCCCCAGCGGACCGCCACACTTTCGCGAACCGCACTCCGCGCGTGAGGTTGTCCGACGTGATATCCTGCGACCCGCCGCCATAGCGCCTGTCGCGCAAAAACGCCTCGACCGACCAAGGCGCACCCCCACCGAGATGCTCGTAGCGCAGGGCGAGCCCGGGCTCCGAATAGCGCAAAATCGCGGTGTGATACCACGCCCCCGCATAGGAGGCGCGCAGGCGGAGGCGATGCCCCGGGCGCGGCTGAACGAACCAGTCGAGGTTCGCGCCATAGCCGAGCCCGACCCCGGAAGTCTCGTTGCCGCCGTCGTTGATCAGAAACGTGCCGAAATCGGTCACCAGATACCGTTCGGAGGCGACGTGATCGATATTGCTGCTCGGCAGGATCGAGGCCGTGGCGGAAAAGCGAAACGGATGCGCCCGATCCAACGCCTGCCATGCCGCGAGAAGCGCCGCTTCGTGCTTTGGATCCTTGGCGAGCGCGTAACGCAGGAACGCTTCGTTGCGGCGAACGGAGCCAAGCTTGGTGAAGCTCTGCTCCAACCCGGTCTGCGCCGGGGTGAATTCCGGATGGTGCGCCGCGATTTCTCCGAAAATCAGAAGCGCCCGCCCCGGTTTGCCCTGCGCGAGCTGCGCATTCGCCACGCCGAGCCAATCCGAAACCGTCTGTTCCGCAAAGCTGCGCGACGGTGAGAGCAGACAGACGACAAGCGCAAAGGCGAGCCAGATCAGGAGGAAGGAAGAACGGTATCGCATCGCGCTTGTCGTTTGCCTCTCGGCGAGACGGAAAGAGACCGGGCACAGAACGCCCGGCCTGTGCAGGAAAAGCCCCGCCTTAGTTCTCGGTGGCGTAATAATTGCCGTCGACGTTCTGGACGTCAGATCCGTCAGTCATCGTCCCGGAGATATCGCCCACCGCAGTCAGCGTGCCCGCGTCGTCATAGAAACTGCCGGTCATATCCAGAGCGAAGTCGGCGCCCGCAGAGGAGCCATCCGACATCGTACCCGTCGCGGTCGCGCTCATGTCCGAGTTCGAAACCGTGCCCGCAACGTCGAGCGAGCCTGTCACATCGGCTTCCTTGGTCAGGACGTCGCCGCTATAGATGCCGAAATTGGACCCTTTGCCGGTCAGCGTCCCCGCGTCGAAATCGACATCCATCGCCAGTTCCCCCATCACGGTCGTGGTCGGGTCGTCGGGATTGACGTTGCTCACGCCCATATAGCCCGACATCGACGCCTGCCCCGTCGGCACGGTCGTCGTCAGGTCGCCCGTACCGATCCTGTCCGCGTAGTCGGAATAGGTTGCTTCGACGTTTTGCGCCTCTGCCGACGTCAGCGCCGCGGAGGACCCGTTGCTGCTGTTACATGCGGCCAGCGCAAGACAGGCGGCTGACGCCGCGAGCGCGAATTTGAATGTCATGAGAATACCCCGATTTATTGGTGTTTTGTCACGGCCCAAACACACGAACCGATCACGCGCATTTCACGTCACAGCCCCCCGCGCGCGCAATCTATGAGAAACTATAGGGTTCAGCGCGATCTTGGCTTGGCCGCCGCGAAATCGTTCCGCGTAATGCAGCAAGCTGCGCCAATGCTTCAGGAACAGACAAACGCGAAAGAGCCCTTTGACAGCCTCAATCTCCGCAATAGTCATGCAGTGATCCAACTGTTAATGGGGCCGAAGCATCATCCAAAGTCGACGAGAGCATCCGGAAGCCGAACCGAGATAGACAATTCGAAGCTGACCTTCGCCGCTCAGGCCATAGACGTCGGCTATGGGCCAACCGCGACGCTCTGATGGAAATCGGCAGGAAACGGACGTCCGCTTCGCCAGACACGACCGGCAGCGAGGCAGGCTCGCTGCCGGTCGCGGGGCGCGCTCGGGTCACCGGTCCCGCGCCCTCTGCCAATGCGTCACGATGGTGATGACGCGACGTCTCAGGTGGAGCGAGGGTCATCGTCATCCCAAAACATACATCTCATTGACTACGATCAAAGAGGGATCCCTCCTCCTATGTTCTTCTTGCCTCGACGCGATGGCGTCAACACAGAGGAGGATATGGAAATGCGCAGTTCAATTTTCACTGGTAAATCTCGCGTATCGCTTGTCGCTCTCGCAGCGGCGTTGGGACTCGCTATCGCATGGCAGGCACCGGTCGCTGGACCGTTCAGCTTCGCGGCCAATGCACAGGAGTCCGGCGGCCAAGGGACCGGCAAGGGAAATCAAGGCGGTCAGGGTCAAGGCAGCAAAGGCGCCCAGACCGGACAATCTCAGGGTCAGGGCCAAGGCGGCCCGGGCGAAGATTCCGACGGCAAGGGGCCGCAAGCAGGCGCGCCCTCCTCCTCCGGCGGCGGCAAACCGACCTGGTCGCAGGAAGGGATTCCTGAAGTCGAACTGGGGCGCCTGAACGTCGCGCGCTCGCCGGGACATGTGCTCGATCAGGCCTATGAAGAAGCGCTCGCATCGATCTCGCCCGAGATGGTTTCGTTCTACAACCTTTCGCTCGACCAGGCGATCGAGGAGCTCTCCCTGAACTGGGACAACGTGAGCTTCATAGACTCCCCGTTGCAGAACCTCGGCCTTCTGCAGGCGACGCTTGAGGGATCGACCCCGCTGTCTAGCCTTGGCGTCTCGAATGATGCCGACACGCTCGCGGCGATCTTCCTCGGCGCGGCTTCGGACAAGACCGTTCCGATCACGACCGATACGGTGATCGCCGTCACGCAGATCCTCGGGGTGCCGGTCACGGGGGCTGCGGCCGCGTCTCTTGCAGCCGATGCCGAAGCTGTGCGCATCGCGATCCTCGCCGGACATGGCTGATCGCATCTGACGAACATCGACCCGGACCCACCTCTGGCGCGGGGTCCGGGTCAAGACGACCAACATCTCATAACAAGGAGGCAGTCATGACACGCAAGACTGCAAAGAGCGCAACTGCCGTGGCAGGAATTGCGCTGATCGCTGGGCTGGGGCTCACCGTGCAGCCCGGCCCGAGCTTCGGGACATTCCATCTTGTCGTGCCAAGCGCCCTTGCGCAGGATAGCGGCACGCATACCGATGGCGATCACACGGATGGTGGCCAACAGAAGGGCAAGACCGGAGAGGCCGGGCATGGCTCGAGCAGCGGCGGCCATGAGGACGACGGCTCGCATGAGGACAGCGGTGGCCATGGCGGCGCCAGCGGGTCTTCCGGGCAGGGTCAGGGCGGCCCGGGCGCAGATTCCGAGGGCAAGGGCCCGCAAGCCGGCACCCCGTCCGGCACCCGCGGCACCAAGCCGGTCTGGTCCAAAGAGGGTATCCCGGAGGTCGAGCTCGGGCGGTTGAACGTGGCGCGTTCCCCCGATCACGTGCTGCAGCGCGCCTATGAGGAAGCGCTGGCAACGATTTCGCCGACCATGGTCTCGTTCTACAACCTGCCGCTCGATCAGGCGATCGACCAGCTCTCGCTGAATTGGGACAACGTCTCCTTCATCGACTCGCCGCTGCAGAACCTCGCCCTTCTCAAGGACACGCTGGATGGCAGTTCGGCGCTTTCCAGTCTCGGAGTGACGAACAACACCGCAACGCTCGAGGCGATCTTCCTCGGCACGGCCTCGGACAAGACGGTGCCGATCACGGCGGCCACGGTAACGGCGGTGACGACCATTCTTGGCCAGCCGGTGACGGGCGCGGCGGCGACCAGCCTCGCCGCGCAAGCCGAAGCAGTGCGTATCGCGGTTCTCGCGGGGCACGACGGCTGAGAGGCTATGGAACCGAAGCAACACTCTGCCCTTGCGTGAAGCGGGGGCAGAAGTTTCTTCTTCAACGCGCGCAGCCAGAGATCCATTATGTCGCGGAACAGGACCATCCGGTCAGGCGGATGGATGAGGCGGACGGAGAGTCATCGAAATGGTTTTTTCAATCAAGCGGGCCGCGGCCTGCGCCCTTGTCTTCAGTCTTGCAGTTCCGGCGGTAGCCGCGGCGCAGGACTCGGCCAGTTTCTTCAAGGTCGGCACGGCGAGTGTCACTTACGGACCTTACGTGCGCTTCGGGCTCGGGGCAGCAAACACCCGACCGTCCGACGAGCACTGGCTGCCGCCCGGCTACCCGTCCGATCCGCGAATCGATTTCAACCTGAGCAACGACACGACTGGCTTCGGCGAGATCGCCTTCGGCTATGACTGGATGAACGGCTTCCGCGGCGATGTCAGCTTCCTCACGACTGGCGCCGCCCATACCACCGGTCCGCACACGACCAGCGGCGACCATGCCGACATCACCGCGGCTTCGGTTTCGACCACTGCGGTGATGGGGAACCTCTACTATTCCCCGTTCGAACAGATGGGCGTCAATTCCCGCCTTCATCCCTTCGTCGTGGCGGGGCTTGGTTACGCGAACAACAAGGTCAGCGACTGGACGCGGACGAACCCCGCATCGGACACCGAAAACCGCACCTTCTCGGGCGACACCCATGGCGATTTCGCCTATTCGCTCGGCATCGGCATGGCCTACCAGCTGACGCCTCCCGGCAAGCACCCGGCGATCCTCGAGATGTCCTATCGCTATTACAGCTTCGGGACCGCGAAGGGCGGCAGCACGCCGGTGACCGGTGGCGATGAGCCGGTTGCTCCGCTGAGCTTCGAAAACGACGCACATGTGCTCTCGATCAGTCTGCGCATCCCGCTGCAGCGGCTCTGAGGCGGACTTGGACGTTACAAAATCGCTGACGGCCCGATAGACGGCCGCTGACATTCGCTGCCGTCAGCGTTCGTCGGCTCTGGGCCGTTCGCGACGGGTCCGTAGGTCTGGGCGGTGCGCGGCCGTTCGCTTCGTTCGGTCCCTATTCCTGCTATGCGCCCAAGTATTCGCTTGCTACCGACCTTAGCGGCAACTGCGAAACCACACAAAAGCGTCAGTAGTCGTCTTAGGCTTCATCGACCGGAGCGACTTACTGCGACCGACCTCGTGCACCAGCTTCAACCGGTCATTTCAGCGCGTCACGATCCCGTCCGCCGGGCTGAAGCGCGGTTTGGCGAATTGCTCTTGATGCCATAGCGGGTAGATCAGCGGCGGGCGGCTCACCTGGTCCAGGCGGGCTAGCTCGTCAGCCGAGAGCGCTACTTCGAGCGCGCGGAAATTGCGCTCGAACTGCTCCACCGTGCTGCCGCCCACCACCAGCGAAGCGACGCCCGGACGCGTAAGCAGCCATGCCAGCGCGATCTGAGCGGCCTCGACGCCATGCGCCTCGCCCAATTCGTTGAGGACATCGACGATCTTCCACAGCCGCTCCTGATCGCGGATCGGCGGCTCGGTCCAGCCTTTCGCCTGACGGCTGCCCTCGGCCACCGGGTTGTCGCGGGTGTGTTTGCCCGACAGCAGCCCTGCGGCAAGCGGGCTCCAGACGGTCGCGCCGACGCCCTGATCGACCGCGATCGGCAAAAGCTCGTATTCCGCCTCGCGCGCCTCGAGCGTGTAGTGGATCTGCTGGGTGACGAAGCGCGCCCGACCCGGCTTGTCCGAGGGCATGAGCGATTTCATCACCTGCCAGCCGGTATAGTTCGAGCAGCCCGCATAGCGGATCTTGCCCTGATCGATCAGCATTTGCAGGGCTTCGAGCGTTTCCTCGACCGGGGTTTGGCCGTCCCATTCGTGGATGTGGTAGATGTCGATGTGATCGGTGCGCAGGCGCTTCAGGCTGCGCTCGCATTCGCGGATCAGATGCCAGCGGCTCGCGCCCTCGCCATTAGGACCGTCATCGATCGGCATCCGGGCTTTTGACGAGATCAGCACCTTGTCGCGGCGGCCTTCCAGCGCCTCGCCCACGATCTCTTCGGCCGTGCCGGTGGAATACATGTTCGCGGTGTCGATCAGGTTCACCCCGTGGTCGATCACGCAATCGAACAGATCGCGCGCCTCGGCCACGCCCTGACTGCCGACCATCGCGAAGGGCCCCTCGCCACCGAAGGTAAAAGTCCCCATCGCGAGGGCTGAAACCTTCAGCCCGCTCCGTCCCAGCGTATTGTAGTGCATACCCTCTCCTACGCGCCGAAAGCGGCGCTTGTCTCTTCGATGAGGATGCAGGCGACGGTGCCGCCCGCGTCCTGAATGCCTTTGGATTTCTCGCCAAACGCGGCAGCCTTGCCGTGCTGGGCTTCCATGTCCTTGGTCGCCTCCAACGCCTCTTTCGCGGCTTGGGCCGCCGCGCGTGATGCCTCCGCGGGCGATGCGCCTGCCTGCGCCTGCGCGGCGATGGTCTCGGCCATCGGGTGCAGCACGTCGAGCACGGTCTTGTCGCCCAGCTGCGCCTTGCCGCGCTGCGCGATCCCGTCGCGGAAGGCCGCCCAGAAATCTGCAAGCGCCGCGGTATCCATCACGTCCACACCGTCGAGCGCCTTCGCGCCGCGCAGGAAGCCCGTCGCCATCAGTGTGCCCATGGTCGAGGGGGCAGCTTTCGCGATCGCAGCGCCTGCGGTTTTCATTCCGTCCGCCAGCGTCTCGGGCGCTTTCTCCTCAAGCGCGGTCGCCGCAGCGGTGAAGCCCTTCGCCATGGTCAGTCCCAGATCGCTGTCCCCGACCTTGCCGTCGAGCTCGATCAGCGCCTGCTTCTCGGCGGCGAACCGGTCCCGGTAACGGTTGAACAGGTCCGGCAGTGCCTTCGCATCCATCGTCATGGCAACCCTCACTTCGCGATATGTTTGAAGAACGGCGTCGTCGCGCCGCGAGCGATCAGCGGTTTCAACTCGTCGTCGAGATGCAGCACCGAGATCGAGACGCCCGCCATCTCCATCGAGGTCGCGAATTCGCCGATCCAGACCTGCGCGACGCTCACGTTGCGCTCTGCGAACAGCTGCGAGATGCGACGGTAGAAGATGTAGAGCTCTTCCATCGGCGTCGCGCCCAACCCGTTGACGATGATCGCCACCTCGTCGCCTGCCGCGTAGTCCTGCTCGGCAAAGATGCGCTCCATCATTTCGTCCACGACGGCATCTGCGGGCTCGAGCGTCTTGCGGGTGATCCCCGGCTCGCCATGGATACCCATGCCGATTTCCATCTCGTCCTCGCCAAGCGTGAAGCTCGGTTTGCCAACCTCGGGAACGATACAGGGCGTCAGCGCGACACCCATGGTGCGCGTGCGCGCCTTCGCCTTCTCGGTCAGGCGGGCGACTTCGGCGAGCGGCTTCATCTCGGCGGCGGCGGCACCCGCGACCTTGTAGAGGAAGACGATCCCGGCCACGCCGCGTCGCTTGTGTTCCTCGCCCGGCTTGGAGGAGGCGACATCATCATTGCCGACCACGGTGGCGGTCTCGATATCGTCGACCTCGGCCAATTCCCCGGCGAGGTCGAAATTCATGATGTCGCCGCTGTAGTTGCCGTAGAGATAGAGGACCCCCGCCCCCTGATCGACATGCTTGGTCACTTCGAGGATCTGGTCCGAGCTGGGTGACTGGAACACCCCGCCAACGCCCGCACCATCGAGCATCCCGTCGCCGACATAGCCAAGGAACAGCGGTAGGTGGCCGGAGCCGCCCCCCGTCACGATCCCGACCTTGCCGGGGACCGGGTTGGCCGTCACGAAGCAATGCAGATCGTCCGCGACATGGGTCACTTCCGGATGGGCGGCGTAAATCCCCTCCAGCATCTCTTCGACGAAATCTTCGGGTTTGTTGAGAAATTTCTTCATCGGATCACTCTGCTTTGCGTTGCTTGGGTTTTTGCTTGCGGCGCACGAAGAAGGCCGCTGCGAGAAGGATGAACGCGCCCACGACGAGGCGCTGCCAGGTGCTGGGGATTCCCACCAGAACCAGGGTGTTGCTGACGACGGTGATCAGAAGAACACCGGCCACGGTGCCCAGCACCGAGCCCGTGCCGCCGGTGATCCGCGCCCCGCCCAGAACGACGGCGGCGATCACCTCGATTTCCGTGCCGACCAGATCGAACGGGTTGGCCATGCGGGTCGCGCTGACATGGATGATGCCAGCCAGACCTGCGAGCGCTCCCGCGAAGGCGAAGACAAAGACATGCACCACGCGCTGGCCATAGCCGAGCCGTGCCGCGACCTCCGGGTTGCCGCCGGTGGCGAAGATCGCCCGGCCCATCAGCGTTCGGTCGAATAGGAACCACGCCAGCCCAACGACCACGGGGAAGATCAGGAAATAGGCGGGCAGATCGACCGTCACGCCATTTGCGCCCTGAAACTGGTAGAGCGCGGCCTTGCCGAAGGCGGTCATCTGCGGCGGAAGCTCCATCAGCCACACCGTGCCGACGAAAGCCAGCAGGATCCCGCGGAACAGGTATTGCGTCCCGATCGTCACGATCAGCGAGGGCACGCGCAGACCGTGAACCAGAAGGCCGTTCACCGCCCCCAGAAGCGCCCCGGCCACAACGGCAATCGCGATGATCGCAGCCATCGGTAGATCGGGCGCCACGGTGATCACGAATTTCGTCAGCGAATACATCGTCAGCGCCGCGATCGCGGTGAAGGAAACGTCGATCCCCCCTGCCGCGAGAATGGCAAAGACGCCGAGCGCGAAGAGGCCGGTCACCACGCTCGCGCGGCCCATATCGATGAGCGAGCCCGGCTGCAGGAAGTTGGGGTTGATGATCGACACCGCCACGCAGATCACGACCAAGATGGTCAGCGTCACCATCTCGGGTCGGCGTCGGAGGGTCTCCCAAATCGTCAGTTTGTCCTCGGGACGTTTGGGCGTTGATCGGTCATTCATCTCTTGCACCATGGTCATCAGGCAGCCTCGTTCGCCGAGCCGAGCATCGATTGGTAAATACGGTTCTCGTCGGTGGTCGCGGCGTCGAGTTCATCGACAAGGCGACCGCGGTTCATCACAAGAATCCGGTCGCAGTTCTGCAGCAGTTCCGGCAGGTCGTCGGAGACGATGATCAGCCCGATCCCGCGCTCGGCCATCGCCTGGATCGCGCGGTAGATCGTGTCCTTGGAGCCGACATCGACGCCGACCGTCGGGCCGTGCAGCACCAGCAGTTTCGGCTCGATGCTGAGCCACCGACCGATCAGCACACGTTGCTGGTTGCCACCAGACAAAGCGGACACCGGCAGGTCGATATTGCCGGTATTGAGGTTCATTGCCTCGGAAATCTTGCTCGCCGCCTCGCGGCCCTTGCGCTTGTCGACGATGCCGCCGCGACCGCGCAGCCGGTCGAGGATCAGTGTCACCTCGTTCTGGTAGATCGATTTCTGCAGGAACAGACCCTCGGAGAGGCGGTCCTCGGGGACATAGCCGATGCCGCGCGCAATCGCGTCCGCGGGAGAGTCGAGATGCACCCGCGCGCCCGAAATCTCGAAATGACCGGAACTCAGCGGCTGGTGGCCAGCCAGCGCGAGGGCGACCTCGTTGCGCCCGGAATCCGAGAGCCCGGTAATCCCCAGCACCTCGCCCGCTTTCAGCGAAAAGGCGACATCTTCAAAGGCCGCGCCGGAGCTCGCGCCCTCGACGCGAAGCACTTCCTCGGCCTGCGGCGTGCCCTTGCGATAGCGCATCGTGTCCAGCTCGCGCCCGGTCATCAGATGCGACAGTTCGGCCCGCGAATAGTCCGCGATCGGGCCCTGCGAAATACATTCGCCGTCGCGGAAGATGATCGCCTGCCCGCCGATGCGGTAGCACTCCTCCAGCTTGTGGGTGACGAACAGCACCGCCACGTCGCGTTCGAGCAACTTGCCGACCAGCTCGATCAGCGCGTCGACCTCGTGCCGGGTGAGCGAGGTGGTCGGCTCGTCCATGATCACCAGCCGCGCATCGGCGGCGATAGCGCGCGCGATGGCGACGCGCTGACGGATCGCAAGCGGCAGATCCCCCACCATCGTGCCGAGGAGTTTCGCCGTCGGCTCCAGCCCGACATTGCGGATCGCCTCGCGCGCAGTCTCGCGCAGGCGGCGGCGGTTCAACAGACGCATCAAGCGCCCGTTGCCGCTTACCAGCTGGTCGCCAAGCGCGACGTTTTCCACGACGGAGAGGTTCGGCAGCAAGGAGAGGTCCTGATAGACCGTCTCGATCCCCGCTTCGAGTGACTGGATCGGCGACAGCTCGCTATGCGCCTGCCCGTCCAGAACGATCTCCCCCTCGCTGGGCGCGTGGGCGCCCGAAATAATCTTGATGAAGGTGCTCTTGCCGCAGCCATTCTCGCCCAGCAGGTGATAGGCGACGCCGGTATCGATCGTCACATCGACACCACGCAGCGCGTGAACACCGCCAAAGCGCTTATGGATGCCGCGCAGCTCCAGAAAATGTCCGTCTGACATCTGATTGCTCCCCCCTGAACACCGGTCGCTTCCATCCCATGCGCCAAAGCTCCTCCAGCCTGGGCACGGGCCGTCTGACAGTCGGCCGGGGCTGCCCCCGACCGACCAATTTTTTCACGCCTTAGAAAAGGGTCTCTTTGTAGGTGTCCTTGTCGACGAGAACCATGCCGTTGCCCACGACCAGCACGCCGTCACCTGCGCCGGGGCGCACGCTGACACTGTGGTAACCGTCGACACCCAGATCCATGCCGTCGGTGATTTCCTCACCCGCGAGAATCTTGGTGGCCAGCGAGTTCATCGCCATGCCGGCCTTCTGGGGATCCCAGAACCCGATCGCGGTGATTGCTCCGCTGTCGAGATAGGCCGCCGAAGGGTTCGGCAGACCGGTGCCCACGAGGCAGACCTTACCGGCCAGACCCGCTTCTTCGATCGCGCGACCGACGCCGAGCACGTCATTGCCCGCCGAGGTCTGGAAGCCCTTGATATCCGGATGCTTGCGCAGGATTTCCTTGGCTTTCTCATAGGTGCCCTGGGCGTCGTCGAAGCTTTCGTTATTCGGATCGACGAGTTCCATGTCGGGATATTTCTTCGCGTTCTCCTCGCCCGCGCCGACCCATTGCATATGGGTGCGGCTGCCCAGCGAGCCGACGAAGGTCGTCCACTTGCCCTTGCCGTCCATGCACTTGGCCAGACGCTCGTTCAGGGCCGCACCGTATTCGGCGTTATCGAAGGCTTCGACATCGGCCATGGTGTTCTTCTGGTTATCGGCCTCATGGGTCACGACGACGATGCCGCGATCCATCGCGCGCTTGAGCACGCCTTCGAGGATCGCCGGATCCATCGGCACGACGGCCAGCGCATCGACGCCGCGTGCCACGAGATCCTGAACGATCTGCAGCTGCTGCGCGGAATCCGCCGTGGCAGGGCCGACTTGCTCGATCTTCATGTCGGAATGTTCCTGCGCGTATTTCTCGACGCCGGTCTTCATCCGGTCGAACCACGGAATGCCGCTGATCTTGACGACCGTGGTGATCGACTTGCCCTCTTGCGCCGCGACCCCTTGCGCACCGGCCAGCATCGCTGCTGTTGTCGCGGCCAACAGGCCGATTTTAAGTCCTTTGAATGCCATGATGATCTCCTCCCTGGATTACATTCTTCGGCTCAGTTTTTCGGAGCGCGCGCCGCGCGCCCCAGCGAAAAGCGTGTGATGAACTGGTCGACCAGCTCGAAGCGGTTCACCGCGAGGAAGCACAGCAGCAGCGCGCCCCAGGCGAAATCCCGCACGAAATTCGAGAACCCGACGAAGTTCAGCAGACTCGACAGGAGCTGCAGAGTGATCGCCGAAAGCACCACGTTGACGACGCGGCCATACCCGCCATCAGGACGCACCCCCGCCATCACCGCGACGAGGATCGCGATCAGCAAGTAGGAGGTGCCGTAGTCCCATTTCACGTTGATGTTGCGTGCCGCGATGATCACCCCGGCAAGCCCGGCCATCAGCCCCGACAGCGCGTAGGTCGTGATCAGAATGCGGTCGCGGTTGAACCCGCTGAAGAGCGCCGCTTTCGGGTTTGCCCCGGTGAGCATCAGCTTCATCCCGTAGGGCGTAAACCGCAGCACGCCCCCCAAAATCAAAGCCGCGCCGAGGAAGATCAGGAAGCTCGCTGGCACTCCGAAGATCAGGCCGTTGCCCAGATCATAGAGCGCGGGCGGCGACCCGATCATGACCGAGCGCCCTTCCGAGAACACGACCGCCGCACCGGTAAAGGCCATCTGCGTGCCCAAGGTGCACAGGATCGGCGTGATCTCGAAGCGCGAGATCAGAAATCCGTTCAGCGCGCCCCCCAGCATGCCGATCAGCAGGCAGCCCCCAGCGAAAGTGATGGTGAACAGCACCGGGGCCTCGTCCACCGGGAAGATCGAAAGAGCCACAAGCCCCGAGGCCACCCCCGAAAGGTTCGCCAGCGCGATCCCCGACAGGTCGATCCCGCCATTGCCTGAGCACATCGCGAGCATCACGCCGATGGCGAGCAACCCGATCTCGGGCACTTGGTTCGCCATCGACTGCAAATTGTAGATCGAAAGGTAATTGCCGCCGGATGCCGCGCCGCCGACTGCGAGAAGCAGCACGATGAGCACGGACAACACAAACAGATTCCCGTCCAGTTTCGACATCTCCTCCCCCGTGTCGTTTACTGAATAATTATCTTATTTACTAAATTGCTACTATTATGTTTACTAAAGTCAACCCCGTTTGTTCACTAGCCCCTCTCGGCGCGTGAGATTAAAAGGACCGTGCGTTCCGCCCATGTGCGGCACAGACAAATCGCCATGAAATGAAGGTGGGATGAGCGAGACCATGGAAGTTCAGCCGAAGAAACCGGTCACTTTACGCGAAGTTGCCGGGCATGCGGGGGTCTCCGCTGCCACCGTGTCGTTGGTTCTGAACGATAAGGGCGATATCTCAGAGGCCACCCGCGCCCGCGTCCTGCAGGCAGTGGAAGCGCTGAACTACACGCCGCGTTCGAATCGGCCACGGCAGGAAGCCACCAACACGATCCGTTTCCTGAAAATCGCGCGGCACGGCCAGACGGTGAACCGCGACCACAACCACTTCATCTCGGATTATATCGACGGCATGTCCTTCGAGGCGCTGCGGCGCGACTACGCCTTGCAGGTCGTAAGCTACGAGCAGGAATCTCTTCAGCAGATGCTGTCCGACCTGGAGGGGACGGAGCCGCGCGGGATCGTCGTGCTCGGCACCGAACTGTCGCGCGAGGATATCGAGACGATCATTGAATACGCGCCGCTCCCCACGGTGCTCATCGACACCTACCACCCATTCCTGAAGGCGAATTTCGTCGACATGGATAACGATCAACTCGTCCACGACGCGCTCTCACATCTGATCGCGCGAGGCTTCCGCAAGATCGGCTATGTCGGGAGCTACAGCGAGGTGATGAACTTCCGACTGCGTCAAAGGGCTTTCCAGACCGCGGCCGCGGCACTCGGATTGCAGGGCGAGGATGCGCTGGAACTTTCGGTGATGTCGACGCTGGAAGGGGCCTATAAAGAGACCCTGACTCAATTGCGCGACCGGCCCGTCGCGGATGCCTATTTCTGCGCGAACGACATAATCGCCTTCGGCTTCGTCCGGGCCTTGCGCGAATTGGGCCACAGAGTGCCGGAGGATGTTTCGGTCGTGGGCTTCGACAACCTGCCCACCTCGAGCGTCTTCGACCCGCCCCTGACCTCGGTCGACGTGCCGAAAGCGCGCATCGGCGCAATGGCGATCCGCCTGCTCGACGACCTCATAGCGGCGGACGACCGTGACCAATCTCCCGTCAAGGTTCTGATGACGGGGGAACTGGTCGTGCGCGACAGCGTCGCAAAGGCACAAGACAGGAAGCGCTAACCGCGTATGCTTCTGCTATCGTGCAGCCAGAGGACGGGCATCAACTTCGGTCATTGCAGCGCGTCGCGGAAACCTGCCGCGTTCGGAAAGGTTGCTTCAGACCAGGGGGCGACACTCACTGGTCATGGGAAACGTTCTGCTGGGTGCCCGTGGTTCAAATGCCCATCGTCGAAGGGCTTTCCAGCCGACAGCCTTGACGACCGGCCTGGGCGGTGAGCAGACATTCGCTGCGCTTCTGCCGAATGTCGGCTTTCTGCTGTTCAGCGACATCTCGTTCTTCTGGCTGCGACGTGGTCAAGCACCTCAACTTGCCGCGTGATCGGGGCTTGCGCGGGCCCACTGGGGCCACGGCCCCCTCACACCGTGACACTCTCTTCCGGCTTGTGTCGCTTCGTAGCCATTCTGATCCTCCGTTTTCCTAAACATACCGGCGGACCACTTGATTGGGGGAGGATCAAAGGACGCATTCGCGCTGTTCCAAACCGCCCTGCCCATGCGATGCTAACGCCAAGATGCGGATCGCGAGCCTCAACACCCAAAACATGCGCCTGCTGCCGAACCGGGAGCTGGGGCGGCTGCATGGGGCTTGGGACAGCGACGACCCCGAGGACCCGCGCCTCGATCCGATCGACCGGCGGCTGACGGCGGAACTGCTCGCCGGGATCGACGCCGATCTGGTCGCGCTGCAGGAGGTGTTCGACCTCGCGACGCTGGAGCACTTCCACGCGTGCTACCTGCTGCCCACCGGCACGCGGCCCTATCCCGAGCGGGTCTGCCTGCCGGGCAATGACGGGCGCGGGCTCGATTTGGCGGTGCTGTCGCGCCGCGCGTTGGGAGCGGTGCGCAGCCATGCCGCTCTGACGCCGGGCGATCTGGGGCTGGAGTTGCCCGAGGGCGTCGACCCCGAGATGCCGGTCTTCCGCCGCGATTGCCTGATGGTCGAAGTGGGCGCGCTGACGCTGTTCGTGACGCATTTCAAATCGCCCTACCCCGACGAGGCCGCCGCCTGGCGCACCCGGCGCCTTGAGGCGCTGGCGACGCGGGCGCTGATCGAGCGGCACTTCGACGATCCGGCCGACGCGCTCTGGCTGATCCTTGGCGATCTGAACGAACCCGACGACCCCGAGCTGCCCCTGCCCCGCGCGACCGCGCCGCTCGAACACGGGTTCAGCGTGGATCTGATGGCGCGGATGCCCCGGCCCGAGCGCTGGACCTATTACGACCCGCATTCGGGGCGCTATCATTGCCCCGATGTGCTGCTCGCCTCGCCCGCGCTCGCCGCGCGCTACCCCGATGCGGCGCCGCGTATCCTGCGCAAAGGGCTGGGCGCCGAGGCCGCCCGCTATCAAGGCGAGCACCTGCCCGGCGTCGGCCGCCACCGCCCCCATGCAAGCGATCACGCGGCCGTCGCGATCGACCTGCCGGGGCTGTGAAGCGCAGTCAGAGCTCGAAGCTCTGGTGCAGCTCGGGCATCACGACCTTCGCCGGGTCGAGCCCTTTCGCGAAGGCCTCCATCGACTTTTTCTCGCCATGCACGAGGAAGATCTTTTCCGGGTGGCGGGTGCGGGCCAGCCAGCGTTTCAGATCGCTCTGGTCGGCATGGGCGGAGAAGCCGTTGATCGTGTGGATCTGCGCACGCACCGGGATCTCCTCGCCGAAAAGCTTCACATGTTTCGCCCCGTCCACGATGATCCGCGCCAGCGTCCCTTCGGCGGCATAGCCCACGAAGATCACTGCACTTTCTTGCCGCGCGAGGTGGTGGCGCAGGTGATGGCGCACGCGCCCGCCCGTGCACATCCCCGAGCCCGCCATGATGACCGCGCCCGAGCGGATCTCGTTGAGCGCGATCGAATCCTGCGTCTCGCGGGTGAAATGCAGCTCGGGCAGCTGGAACGGGTCGCGCCCCTTGCGAATGATCTTGGCCAGTTCCGGGCGCAGCGCCTCGTCATGGCGCGCGAAGATCCGGGTCGCGGAGATCGCCATCGGGGAGTCGAGAAACACCCGCAGCGATTTCTCGATCTCGCCCGAGGCCATCCCCTCGCGCAGGAACCACAGCAGCTCCTGCGCGCGCTCCAGCGCGAAGGTCGGGATGATGACATTGCCGCCCCGCCCCGTGGTCGCGCGGATCGCGGCGAGGAATTCCGCGATTGAGGCCTCGAGCCCGCGATGGTCGCGCTCGCCATAGGTGGTTTCCATAACCACGACATCTGCATCGTCGGGCGGGTCGGCATCGTTGAGAAGCGGGCGATTGTCGGGGCCCAGATCGCCCGAGAACAGAACCTTTCGGGTGCGGCCATGCTCGGTCAGGTCAAGCCGGATCGAGGCCGAGCCGAGGATATGGCCCGCATCGAAAAAGGTCGCCTCGATTCCGTCGAACAGCGAGAGCGTCTTGCGATAGGTAGCGTTGCGCCCGAACCGATCGACCGCGTCGAGCGCATCCATCGTGTCGTAAAGAGCCTCACGCGACCCGCCGCGCCGCCCATGGCGGTGATGATGGCGCGCCTCTTCCTCTTGCAGATGGGCCGCGTCGAGCATCACCAGCCGCGCCAGATCGCGCGTGGCCGAGGTCGTGATGATCTCGCCCTTGAAGCCGCGCTTGACCAGAAGCGGCAGCCGCCCGCAGTGATCGAGATGGGCATGGGTCAGCAGCACCATGTCGATCTCGGAGGGCTCGAAGCCGAATTTCGCGGCATTGTCCTCGGTCAGTTCCGAGCGGCCCTGGAACATGCCGCAATCGATCAGAATCTTGCGCCCCGCGCATTCGACGAGATGGCAGGACCCCGTCACCTCATGCGCGGCACCGTGAAATGAAATCTTCATCCTCTCCTCCCATTGGTTCGTCGATATTGCGACCGAACTGCGCATACCAACGCCCGATATCCTCCCAGATCTCGTCGGCGCTTTCGGCATACCAGAACAGGTCGCGGTCCTCGGGGTCGATCACCCCCTCCTCCACAAGGAATTCCGGATCGAAGACCCGGCTCCAATAGTCGCGCCCGACAAGGATCACCGGCAACGGGCGGATTTTGCGGGTCTGGATCAGCGTGAGCGTCTCGAACAGCTCGTCGAGCGTGCCATAGCCGCCCGGAAACACCACCAGCGCCCGCGCGCGCATCAGGAAATGCAGCTTGCGCAGAGCGAAATAGCGGAAGCGGAAGCACAGGCCGGGCGTGATATGGGGTTGGGGAATTGCTCGTGCGGGAGCGTGATATTGAGCCCCACTGTGCGCGCACCCGCATCATGCGCACCGCGATTGGCGGCCTCCATCATCCCCGGCCCGCCGCCGGTGACGATCACCAGACGGTTACCATGCGTGCCCTCGCGTGCGCCGACGATCTGGCCGAAAGCGCGGGCGACGTCGTAATAGCGGCTTTTCGCGACGACGCGTCTGGCGATCTCGACGCGGCGGGTCAGATCGTCATTGCTCGGATCGGCCGCGCTGCGGGCCTCCATATCGGCCAGCTTCTCGCGCGCGGCTTCCGGTTCGGGGATGCGGGTGCCGCCGAAGACCACGATCGAATGGGCGATGCCATGTTCGCGCAGCAACGTCTCGGCCTTCTGGTAATCGAGCTGCAGGCGCGGGCCGCGCATCTCGTCGCGGTTGAGGAAATCGACATCCTCATCGGCCTGCAGGTAGTTCGGATGCGCCATGATCTCGCGGATCAGATCGGGGGCGCGGACATCCTCGTGGCCGGGTTTGGGCTGGCACCACGGCAGATCGACCTCGCGCGCCACGTCATCGGCGGGCCGGGGCTTGGCGCTTTCCTCTTCGATTGTCTCCGACATCGGCTCCTCCTCGATTACCGAACCGGCAGGCTTGCGGTGGCAAGCTTGACGATCTCCTCGGCGCAGGCAAGTCGAACCTTGCGATACAAGTCCACGGCGAAAAATCTTCGCACCCTCCCTGTCGCCAGAAAGGGTAAAAGTGGACGACTTTTACGCCGCCCGCAGCAGGCGCATCCCGCCGCTACCGTGACCGACTTTTGCTCCGCCGTTCTCAGGCAGCGTTCTCGCAAAAACAGATGTCAGCTTAGGGCCGGTCGCTACCCGCTCGGTGGCCTGGGCGGAGAGCCGCCATTCGGCCTCGGGCAGGCTGCTCAGCAGGGCCGCCGCACCGGTGTAGTCGCTGACCTGGCCGGCTGTCATGAAGAACTTGATCGGGCGGCCGTTCGCGTCCGTGACGGCATGCAACTTGGTGTTCATGCCACCCGTTCTCAGGAAAACGATCCCCCGGATCGTTTTCTGATCTTCGAACTCCGCCCAATTAGCCTGCCACACCCCCCTTTTTCAACCGCAGGCTCACTCGAACGCATGGCGTTCGCCTGCTCACATCGATCATCACTGTCTTCCGGTCGGCGGCCCCGGAAGCAAGCCCCTCCATCATCCGGGCGAAAATACCCCGTTCGTGGCTTCTCTCGGACCAGTGGCGTTCAGCCACTCACCTCCAGCGCTTCCATCGGGTGTAGAGAGTCTTCGGCGGGCCATACTCTGGCGGCGCATCGGACCAACGCAAGCCATTACGATTAATGAAGATTATTCCGTTCATGACCCGCCGGTCATCGACCCGCGGTTTGCCATGGCTCTTTGGAAGTGAGGAAGGTCAGACTCGGCCCGTTCAGCATCGAGCGCCTATCTGCGGGCGAAACAGCTTAGCATTTTTATCGGGAATTATTGATCCAAGTGTTTTTGTCGGTTATTCGACGAGCGAACAGACAAGCAGGAACATCATGACCCGTATTTCACGCATCATTCCCGCGTTCATCGTGCTGGCCTGTGCGCCGGCCCTTGCCGTGGCAGATGAGGCCGTTCCCACGATCACCCTGACCGACGGTGTCGTCGCGCCGCAAATGATCGACCTGGCCGCCGATACCGCCGTGACGCTGACCGTCTCGAATACCGGCAAGACAGCTGCCGAGTTCGAAAGCAAGCGCCTGCGTATCGAGAAGATCATCGCGCCGGGCCAGACCGAGACGATCGACCTTCCGGCGCTACCTGCTGGCAACTACCCCTTCGTCGAGGAATTCCACGAGGATCTCGACACCGCCAAGGGCACGATCGTCGTCAAATAATCCATCTTCCACCCGCAGGAGAATGTCATGGACGGACAGATCATCTTCATCCTGTGGCGCGAGAGCGTCGAGGCGCTTCTCGTCATCGGCATTCTCGCGGGCTGGCTCGCGCATGAAGGCGCCGGACGTCGGACGGCGCGCTTCCTTTGGGGTGGCGTGCTGACGGGGCTCGCGCTGGCGCTGACCTTCGCGCTGACGCTGTTGGGCTTCTCGAAGCTTCTGTCGGCAGATGTCCGGCAGGACTTGATGACGGTGATGGTCTTCGTCGCAGCCGGGCTGATCGTGCAGATGGTGGTCTGGATGCGCGGCCATGGCCGCACGCTGAAACGCGACCTCGAGGCCGGGCTGAAAGCCGCCGCGATACGCCAAAGCTGGTGGGCGGTCTTCGTCCTCGCGATGGCGGCAGTGGCGCGCGAAGGCTCGGAAACGGTGGTCTTCCTCTACGGCTCGCTCGCGGCGGCGAAGCAGAGCGAGATCGCAGGGGGTCTCGCCTCGATCGCCGTGGGCGTGGCTGCCGCTGGGGCAAGCTATGCGGCGCTGCGGGCCGGGGCGCGTTTCATGCCGTGGCGCGGTTTCTTCCGGGTGTCCGAGGTCATGCTGCTGCTTCTGGGCGCGGCGCTTTTCACCACCGGTGTCGATGATCTCGTCTCGGCAGGCATCCTGCCCTTCGGCGCGCCGCTCTGGGATATGAGCGCGGTGCTCGATGACGGCAGTCGTGTTTGCGGGCTGATCTCGGCGCTGACCGGCTATCGCGCCGCGCCGGACGCCGCGACGCTGAGCGGCTGGATCGTCTACTGGGCCACGGTCGCAGGTATCCTGCGCTGGCAGAGCCGCAGCCTGCAGGCCCGCCCGCAAACCATGTTCATGGGCAGCGAAGGCTACCTCTGATCGGCACCGACTTTCGGGGGCGGCGTATGGCCCCTGCCCCGAAAGCCTCAACAGGTGGAGACAGCCTTGTTCAACGCTCTCAGCACACCGGTCAAATACGGACTCATTGGCTGCGTCGCCCTTATCATCGGGTGGTTCATTTCACGCGCCTTGGGCTACGGAGGCACGTCTTGATTGGCCCACCGCTCTTGCCGGGGCCGTGGGCGACTACATCGGCGGAATGCTCCCGGAGAGACGGGACCGAACTTGATCGAGGTCGAGAACCGTTCGCCCGGCCTGAAAGATTTCAAAGCAATCTTGGGGATCCAGTGATGAAACAGAAACTACTCATGGCCTTCGCGGCCACCGCTTTCGCAGCGCCTGCCTTCGCGCAGCAAGGGCCCGCGAACGCGGTCGGCGCCGGGATGGGGCTGATCATCGGCATCCTGATCGCCGTCGTCGTCGGCGGGATCGTCGGCTGGCTTGCGAGCCTGCTCGTGAAGGGGACCGGTTCCGGTATCGGGCTCGACATTCTGATCGGGATCGGCGGCTCGATCCTCGCGAGCGTTCTGCTCCGGCTGTTCGGAATTCAGATCGCGAGCGCGTTCGGCTCGCTGATCGTGATGTTCCTCGGAGCGGTGCTCCTGCTGCTGATCGTGAAGATGATCCGAAAGGCTTGAGCCCTGCGGATGTCGCCCGAACTCACCGACGACCAACCTGGAGGGAGAAGAACCATGAAGACCACTGTGACCATCGCAGGCCTGTTCGCGGCCTCGGCCCTGCTCGCAGGCTGCGTCGAGACCGGAGGCTCGGACCCGGCGCTCAGCGGCACCGATGCCCAGTTCGACACCATGACCGATCCCTGCGTCGCGCAGGCTGCGACCCTGACCGGCACCAGCGCCAGCTCGGTTTCCATCCTCGATCGCATCCAGACCGGCGGCGGCCCGATCCTCACGCTCATGGCGGGCGGGAGCAAATACACCTGCCGCCTTGAAGCGAACGGCAGCGTCACAGTCTTCAGCGAATACGCGAACTGACGCGCCTCCTGCGGCCTCGCCTCCCTCATAGCGGGGCCGCAGCCAAGATTTCCCACCGCGCATAGATCTGAACTGGCGCACAAACTTTCGAAGGAGACGACCATGAAGACGAAACTGATCTGGACCTTTGCCGCGGCCCTTCCGCTTGCCGCCTGCGTGGAGACCGGCGACACGAGCATGCCCGAGCAAGGTCGCCCAGCGGTCGGCAGCGAATACGACCTCTCCTCCTTCGAGGGCGCTCGCGCGGGTCAGGCCGAAGGCGGGATCATGGCGCTCGGCTATGAGCGCATTCGGTCCGAAGGACTTACCTCTTGGTATTTCAACCGCTCCACTGGCGCCTGCGCACGCATCACGACCTCCGACGGTCGCTACTCCGACGTGACCATGCTGCCGGCTGAGGATTGCTGACGGAAGCTACGGTTTCCCGGTCAGTAGGCTCGTGAGAAGTCTGCATTCGCGCTGCGCCGCTTTTTGTAGAGCTGCCTCGGTACCGGTTTTGAACTGTGTGTTCCTGAAAGACAGATGCGGGGCTGCACATCGTGCAGCCCCGAACTCATAAATCCTATCACGTGAAGCTTTCGCGGGAGGGCAGCTTCCGCGCGATATTGATTGGGGACCGAACGTCCTTTTTTGATTGGAAATAGCAGACATTGGTTGGGGCTAGGGTCTACGACAGCAAAGGGCCGACCATGAAGGGCGGCCCGGTAGATCAGATCTCAACGGCCTCAGAGATCGCAAGCGCATCCTCCATTTCGAGCCCCAAATATCAGACCATGCTGTCCATCTTGGTATGGCCAAGCAGGAGCTGAACGGCGCGAAGGTTCCCCGTCTTCCGATAGATCTGCGCGACCTTGGTGCGGCGCATCGAGTGCGTGCCGTAGGAGCTGGGTTCGAGGCCGATGGCGGTCACCCAGTCACGAACCAGGCGGGCGTATTGCGGTGTTGAGATGTGAAGACGCTCATGGAAACGCCCAGGCCAAAGATACTCTGACCCAATCATCATCGGGTCGTCGAGCCAATCCGCCAGCGAATTGCGGGTTCCCACAGTGATTTCGATCCGAACCGGCTTCTGTGTCTTGCTCTGGATGATCGAAGCTCGTTCTTTCACCTGCCCACCGGCGAAGACGTCAGCGACCTTCAATGTCACGAGATCACATCCACGGAGCTTGCTGTCGATGGCGAGGTTGAAGAGCGCCAGGTCGCGCACCTTGTCGGCGATCTCCAAACGCACGCGGATCGCCCAGACGTGCTTTGGAAGGTGCGGACGTTTCTGGCCGACGAGGCGGCCCTTGTTCCACGCTTGGCGTTTGGCGCAGATGGCAGGCAGGTTCATGGTATGCATGGCGGTTCCTCCGATCCACCGCGCCCTGCCACCACACCAACCCGGCGTTGGCATCCCAGTCTTACCTCTTCTCAGGCCGTCCTTAGATTTTTTCCGCGCAGGGTGCGCTAATCGAACAAAGAACTTGGACCCTGATCACGTCTCTACGCACGATACCGCAGCGCATCCACGAGCAGGCGAAAAGCCGGCGAAGCGTGGCGACGATTGGGATAGTAAAGGTGATACCCGGGCAACGGTGCCGTCGCATCGCTCAGCACCTGTTCCAGCCGGCCCGCTTGCAGATCTTCCGCAACCATATCTGCGGGAAGCATGGCAAAGCCGAGCCCCTCGCGCGCCGCCTTGTGCATCAGCTCTGCAGTGTTGGAGATAACCGGGCCGGATACGCGCACTTGGGTCTCGCGATCTGCCGCCACGAAACGCCACGAATAGAGCGTCTCGGAACTCGGGAGGCGCAGGCAGATGCAGCGATGCTCGACGAGGCTTTCGGGCCGTTCGGGACGTCCATGCGCCGAGATGTGCTCGGGCGTCGCGACAACGGCCATCGGGATGTCGGGCGAGATGCGCACCGCTATCATGTCCTTCTCGACCTGCGCGCCAAGCCTCACGCCCGCGTCGAACCTGTCGGCGACCACATCGACCAGGCCGTAATCGACAATCACTTCCACCGTGATCTCGGGATAGTCAGAGAGCAGGCGCGCCAAAGCGGGGAGCACATAAGCGCGCGCTGCATGTTCGACGCTGGTGATACGGATATGGCCGCCGGGCCGGTCCCGGGTCTCGATCAGCTCGGTCAATCCCGTTTCAAGGTCCCGCAACATCGGTGCCATACGCGCGACGAGGCGCTCTCCGGCAGCAGTGGGCGCGACCGAGCGCGTGGTGCGGGCCAACAGGCGCACGTCCAGCCGTTCCTCCAGCCGCCGCACGATCTGGCTAAGGGCGGATTGGGTAATCCCCAATTGTCGGGCGGCTTTGGTAAAGCTGCCAGCCTCGGCCACCATCACGAAGGCAGAGATATCCGCGATATCCTCTCGCCGCATTCATCACCTGATTTATAAGTTCATTAAGATTTTGCCATCTAATCACTTTGGGCGCCAGCCTGCATATTGTCTCCATCGAAAGGGCAAATGGCCCAACCCAAGGAGATTAAGACATGACCAAGATCAGCTTTGCGAACTCCAACAATCCCGACATCGAGATGTCGGCCATCCTCAACCTGCCCGAAGGGTTCGACGAGACCCGGAAGTATCCCGCTATCGTCGTGACCCATCCCGGCGGCGGTGTGAAGGAACAGACCGCGGGCACCTATGCGGCGGAGCTCGCCCGTGCGGGCTTCGTCACGATCGCCTATGACGCCTCCTATCAGGGCGAGAGCGGCGGCGAGCTGCGCCAGCTCGAGAACCCCTATATCCGCACCGAGGATGTGAGTGCGGTGATAGATCACCTGACCACGCTGCCTTTCATCGACACCGACCGGATCGGCGCTGCCGGTGTCTGTGCCGGAGCTGGCTACACCGCCAATGCCGCGATCAACGATCGCCGGATCAAGGCGGTCGGCACGGTCAGCGCCGTGAATATCGGCTCCATGCTGCGCAACGGCTGGGAAGGCGAGCAGCCCTCGGAGGCCGCGATGCCCTACATTGAGGCCGGCTCGGCGGCGCGGAGCTCGGATGCAGCTGGCAACCCGGTCGCGCAAATGCCGATGGCGCCGCTGAAAGAGGAAGACGCCCCGAACAAGGAACTGCGTCAGGCCTGGGAATATTACCACACGCAACGTGCGCAATGTCCGACCGCACCAGGCTGGGGCACAGCACGCAGCCTGACCCAGCTTATCACCTATGATGCTTTCAACATGGCGGAGACCTTCCTGACCCAGCCCCTGCAGATCGTGGCTGGCTCCGAGGCGGGCAGCAAATGGATGAGCGATGATCTCTTCGAGCGCGCCGCCAGCAGCGACAAGGCCTTCCACATCGTCGAGGGAGCGAACCACATGATGCTCTATGATGGTCAGCAATATGTGGCCGAGGCGGTCTCGGTTCTCGCGCCTTTCTTCAAGAAGCATTTGGCAGCGTAACGCAGTCACCGACCCCGCCCGGAAACCCGGGCGGGGTTTTTCTTTGGCACCAGAGGGATCCGTGCCAACCTGACGACAAAAAGGACAGGAGACGCCGATGCCCACAGGAATTCGCCCCCTCATCGCCCGCGATCCGCGCGAGGGCCACCGCGCGGCCACGCAGCTCGAACTGTTTTTCGATCTGGTCAGTGTGGTCGCCATTGCTTCGGTCACGGTGACGCTACACCACGCGATTTCCGAAGGGCACGGGCCGGAGATGCTGCTCAACTTCATCGCCCTGTTCGCGGTGATTTGGTGGGCCTGGATGAACTTCACATGGTTCGCCTCAGCCTTCGACAATGGCGATGCGCTGTTCATCCTGCTGACGATGGTGGTGATGAGCGGAGCCGCGGTCTTTGCCGGAGGGGTCGAGTCCATCACCACCTCCCTTGATTTCAGCTATGCGCTGGTCGGCTGGATCATCATGCGCATCGGCATGATCGCGCTGTGGCTGCGGGCCGCGCGGTCGAACCCCGACTATCGGCGCCCGGCGCTGCGCTATGCCATCGGCATCGCGGTGGCTCAGGCGCTCTGGATCGCGCTTTATTTCGCGATGCCGCCCAACCACGCCGCCTTCCTTGCCGTGTTCGCCGCGATCTTTGTGGTGGAGCTGGCCGTTCCGGTCTGGGCCGAGCGCGCCCGCGAGACGCCTTGGCATCGCCACCACCTCATCGAACGTTACGGCCTGCTGAACATTATCGTTCTGGGCGAGGTCGTGGTCTCGATCTCGCTGATGTTCGGTGATCTCTATGAGGGCCAAGCCGAAGCGCCACTGATCTTCGTCGCCGTCTCGGGGCTGGTGATCGTCTTCGCCTTGTGGTGGCTTTATTTCCTTGAAAGTGAAGATCATTTGGAAACGTCGGAATTTCGTCGCGCCATCGTCTGGGGCTACGGCCATGTTATCGTCTTTGCCGCCGGCGCGCTGGTCGCGGCAGGCTTGGGCGCGGTGATGGATGTCGTGACCCATCATTCCGAGATCGACGCATCCACCGCCTCAGGCTGGGTCGCAGGTCCCGTTGCACTTTACCTGTTCGGATTATGGTTCATCCGGGACAGGTTCCGCGAAGGTCTGCTGCGCCAGCACCTGCTCTTGGCCGGGACCGCTGTGGTCGCGATCCTCGCTTTCGCTGGCGCTCCGGTCTCGGTCACCGCCGTAGCGCTGGTCCTGTTGACCGCGATGCGAGCCGCAGGCACCGCTCGCGCAAACGGGTAAGCCATTGTCTGAGTTAGAGGCTCCGTTTAACGCAACGTAGACTTTCGCGGCGCACTGCCCCGAGGACCGCTATGGGCCATTCACTGCCCTGAAGTTGGAAGGGCGGAGAGCCGCACTTCGCTGCGTCTTGGACGAACGGCAGCGATGGGCAAACGAGAGCCCCCCCGAGAACTCAGGGGCGATTCAAACGAACACGAAAACGACGCGCCATTGGCGCGAACAAATCCGATTCAAGCGCTTCCGACTATGGGCTCAGGTCACATCCTATGCTCAGGATGCATCACCAGAACAGGGCAGTCGCGGCGAGCGCTATAGCGGAGAGGAACACCTTCGGACATCTATCTTAGCGGATCGCTACGGTGAGATCATGATCGGCACTGGGTCGAGAGAACGGTCGAACCCAGTCCTCAAACCTACCGAACATGATCTCGATCCGGTTTTGGCGTTTGTAGCACCGCTTGTCATATTTTCCGGCGACCTTGCGCGACTTGAGGTCCGCAATGCAGCCCCCGCCCCTTTCGCTCCGCGAAGCTTCACGAAACCAGTCGGCGTCATAGCGTCGAACCGCGGACAGGCGAACCAGAAGAGCTGCCGCGCCGGTGTCGTCAATGATTTGGGCGGTGAACATGAAGAACCGGATCCAGCAACCACTTGTGTAGGCCGATTGGCAGAGCAATGCTAACAAACAACCCGGTCAGCAGGGGCAACAAGCAGCTTGATTTCCACCAAATCCTGTCCAACGACTTGGGAGTAGCAAACCTCAAGAAAGATGGCTGAAGTTGCGCGATCTTTTCGTCGGTCAGCCAGAAGAGATTTCTCATCGTCCCGTCTTAGTCGGGGAGGCCGGAAACATGCCGCCAACGGCGGCGCAGGCCACTTAATGAGCCCCGAGCCTACGAAGAGCGCAGGGATGCTCGCCATATGAACTAACGAGCTGACACTCCGCGCATGAACAGGCGCAATGCCCTTTTCGCGACCATGGGCATCGCCGCCATGCGTCCGAAGGTCCTCTCCTCCGCCCGTAATCTTTGCCAGCCCAGAAAGAACCTGCCAAACATCATTGGCGATCAAGGGATCGACATCTGAGCGGTCCGGCAACAAGCCACGCGGGTCTTTTCAGGGCGCTTCGGCGCTACAGAGCAAATGCACTTCCTTATTGGAGGGAAATGCCTCACCCAATCTAAAACGAGTATTGAACGACACACACTTTCGACCTCGCCAGGCCCGGCGTTGACAGCATCCTCGCGATCGGTGGCCGCGCTTGCGAGTGCGAGATCCAGGTCAAGGCTCACCGTGCCGAACCCGATCACCTCGGACTGTAACGACGACGCTCGACCCTCGTCGTCTTCGAGATATGTCGGTGAGAGCAACTGATACAGTGACCGCAAGACCGCATCGGCTTGCATCAGTAAATCGATGTTTTCGCACCTGACTGCCGTCTTTATCGGGCACCCTCGAGCGAGCGCCCCCGCGCCGCCCACCGCATCCCGCGCCGGATGATTTCGGTCACCTGATCGACCCGCAGATCGTCGAGCGTGTGGCCAATCGAGCAATAGAAGATGCGTCCCTTGTCCCAACGCCGCTTCCAGACGACCGGGATCACCGTGCCTTCGATCCACCACAGGTGATCGCCGGAGAAGGTCGTCGTCGCGAGAACCTCGTTCGACGGATCGGTAAGCATATAATATTGCTCGGACTTCAGACGGAAACTGCGGATGCCTTTTACGATCGGATCAGCGGGGCGACAGATCGTGACGTCGTAATCGACGTAATCGTCCGAGGGCACGAGGTTGTCGGGCCACCCCGGAGGGTGGGCGACGAACTGCCCGCCGATCAGGAAGTGATAGGTCGGGCGGTCGCGGAACGCGTCACCCATATGCCCGTGCCAGCCCGCCAGACCGCAGCCATCGGCGACCAGCTTGAGAAGGCCGTCCTCCTCCGCTTTCGTCATATTACCGAATTCCGGCTGATGGGCGGAGCGGGCCGACGACCAGACCGGCACGATCAGATCGCAATCGGCCATCTTCTCTGGCTCGGCAAGAGGCGCGAGCGTGTCATGCACGACCACCTCGAAGCCCTCACCCTCCAGCAGGTCGCGGCACCAGTCGGCAAAATCGGTCGGCGCGTGGCCTTCCCAGCCACCAACGAAGAGAACAGCTTTCATGATTTATCCTTTCGGCTGAAATCGACCATCGAGGCCATGTCGCGCGCGCCTCGGCCCGCCGTCTCGGCAGCGCGCAGCCGCTCCAGCACGACATCGCCCTGCGGCAGCCCGACGCCAAGCTGCGCGGCCAGCGCCTGCGTGACCTCCATATCCTTGCGCGCAAGCGCCACGGTGAAACTGACGGGATGGGCCGCCTCGTCGAGATAGAGCGGCTTGCGGTAGCTCAGCATCGGCGCGGCGGCGGCCGAAGCTTCGATCGCGGCAAAGGCCGTGCTTGTGTCGATGCCTGCTGCGTCGGTTAGGCTCAGCGCCTCGGCCAGGGTCTGGTTGAGGCTGTGGATCAGCATGTTCACCGCGAGCTTCATCACCGCGCCGTCGCCTACATTGCCCAGACAGATCACCGTCTTGCCCATCGCATCGAGTGCTGGACGCAGTGGCGCGGCCTGATCTTCGGTGCAGCCTGCCATGATCATCAGGCTCGCGCCCTCTGCCGCCGCGGTCGAACCGGAGACCGGCGCGTCGATCACCTGCCAGCCCGCAGGGGCCTCGCCCGCAAGATCGGCGATATGCTCGGGGCTCATCGTGCCCATCTCCAGAAGCGTCAGCGGGCCGGAAGCGGCGAAGAGACCGTCCTCACCAAGATGCACGGCAGAAGATGCCGCATCATCGGCCAGCATCGTGACGACGACCTCTGCCCCTTCGGCCAAGGCGCGCGGGGTGGCGGCTACCCCTGCCCCGGTTTCGAGCGCAAAGGCCTCGGCACGCTCGTGCGAGCGGTTCCAGACACTCACCTCGTGCCCCGCGGCGATCAGGTTGCGCGCCATCGGGGCGCCCATGCGCCCTAAACCTGCAAAACCGATCCGCATCACGCCACCTGTTCTTGCTCGATCCCGGAGATCGCGGCGACGAGACTGTCTTCCGTCACCTCCTCGGCGGTGAAGCGGCGGATCACCCGACCATGATACATCGCGAGGATGCGGTCCGAGACATGCAGCACTTCGGGCATTTCCGAGGAAATCACGATCACCGCATAGCCCGAGCGCGCGAGTTCGCGGATCAGGTCGTGTATCTCGGATTTCGAGCCCACGTCGATACCGCGCGTCGGCTCGTCCACGATCAGGATGCGCGGATGCATCGCCAGCCACTTCCCGATCACGATCTTCTGCTGGTTCCCGCCCGAGAGGTTGCCGACCGCCTGCCGCCAGCTGGGCGTCTTGATCTTCAGCGTGTCGCGATACTGGTCGAAGATCGCGATCTCGGCCCCGTCCGAGACGAAGGGCCCCGAGGTCAGATCGCCGACCTGCGGCAGGGTGATGTTGTCGCGGCAGTTCATGCCGAGCACCAGCCCCTGTTCCTTGCGGCTTTCGGGCACCAGCGAGATACCCTTCGCAATCGCATCGGCGGGCGAGTGGATCGCGGTTTCCTTACCGTCGATCTCGATCGTGCCGGCGGTGGGACGGCGCAGGCCGAACAGCGTCTCGGCAATCTCGGTGCGCCCGGCGCCGACAAGACCGTAGAAGCCCAGCACCTCGCCCTCGCGCAGCTCGAAGCTGACATCCTGGAACAGCTTGCCGCAGCTTAGCCCCTCGACCTTCAGGGCGACCTCACCGGTCTTCACCTCGGAATGTTGACGGCGCGACAGGTCGAGCGAGCGCCCGATCATCAGCTGGATCACCTCGTCCTCGGTGGTGTCGCCCGCGACCAGCGTGCCGCGATAGCCACCGTCGCGCAGTACCGAGATCCTGTCGGCCAGCGTGAAGATCTCGTCCATCCGGTGCGAAATGTAGACGATGCCCACGCCGCGCGCTTTCAGGTCGTTGATAATCTCGAACAGCACCACCTTTTCCGCATCGGTCAGCGAGGCGGTCGGCTCGTCGAAAATAACGACCTTAGCATCCACCGTCAGCGCGCGGGCGATCTCGACCATCTGCTGGTTGGCGATGGAGAGTGCGCCGACCCGGTCCTTCGGGCCGAAGCCGCAATTGAGCCGTTTGAGGATTTCCTCCGACTTGGCGAAGAGCGTCTTCCAGTCCACCCGACCGAGGCTCCGGCGGGGCAGCTCGCCAAGGTAGATATTCTCGGCGACCGTCATCTCCTCGGCCAGCGAGAGCTCCTGGTGGATCAGCACCACGCCGCGTCGTTTCGCCTCGAGCGGCGTGCGCATCGTGACTGGGGTGCCTTCGATCTCAATCGTGCCCTCGTCGGGCTGATACATCCCGGCGAGCACCTTCATCAGGGTCGACTTGCCCGCGCCGTTCTCGCCCAGAAGCGCATGGACCTCGCCCGCGCGGACCTCGAATGTCACGTCGTCGAGCGCCCGCACGCCGGGGAACGTCTTGACGATCCCCTTGAGTTGCAGCGCGGGGGTTTTGGTTGCAGCAACATCGCTCATACCCGAAGCTCCTCTTTGCCCTTGCGGTTCAGTTGCTTGTCGAGAAGCAGCACGGCGATCAGGATCGTCCCGAGGATCACCAGCACGTAGAAAGCGGGCACCTGCATCAGGTTCATCCCGTTGCGCAGGATGCCGATCGCGAGAACCCCGCCCAGCGTGCCAAGGATCGTCCCCGCCCCGCCATTGAGCTTGGTGCCGCCGAGAACGACCGAGGTGATCACCCAAAGCTCGTAATTGGTGCCGAGGTTCGGAGTCGCAGCGCCCATCTGGCTCGAGAGCGTCACCCCCGCGAGCGCCGCGAAGAAGCCCACGATCATGAAGTTGATCAGCATGTGTGGCCCGACCCGGATCCCGGCATTCACCGCAGCCGAGCGGTTCCCGCCCACCGCATAGGTGTTTCGGCCGTGAACCGTCCGCGCGAGCAGGAAATACACCGCCGCCGTGCAAACGAGGAACAACACCGCCAATGTCGGCAATGGCCCCATGCTGCTCGAGCCGAAATCCGAAAATGCGAAGTTCATCGCGAAGAAGGATTGCTCCTTGGTGTAGACGAAGACGAGACCACGTACGCCGAGCATCGCGCCCAGCGTGACGATGAAGGCATCGACCCCGGTCTTCCAGACGATGAAGCCGTTGAGCGCACCAAGCGCGGTACCCGCGACCAGCGCCGCGATCACGCCCGGCAGGATCGCCCAGTTGCCCCAGTCCGCAAACATCTCCCAGCCCTGGATATCGACGCAGAGGCTGGCCGCAAGCGCCACGACCGCACCGACGCTCAGGTCGATATTGCCGTTGATCATCACCAGCGTCATGCCGAGCGCGATCAACCCGATGGTCGAGGTCTGGACGAGGATGTTCTGGAAGTTCTGCAGCGCGAAGAAGTAGGGGTTCGCGAAGCTGAAGAACACGAAGATCAGAACGATGAAGCCCCAGATCGGGTTGGCAGCGAGCCAACGCACGGGCGATTTGATAACGGTATCCGCCATTGTCTCCTCCTCAGGCGATCGGGGAAAGCAGCCGGCCACGCTTGGCCGCGATGTCGAGCCAGACCGCGAGGATGATCACCACCCAGGTCACCAGCCACTGCACGTAATATTCGAAGCCCATCAGCAGCAGGCCGTTCTGGATGAAGCCGAGGATCAGCACGCCGATCACCGTCTTCCAGATCGTGCCCGCCCCGCCCAGCAGCGAGGTCCCGCCAAGGATCACCCCGGCCAGCACCTGCAGCTCGTAGCCTTGACCGACATTGTTCTGCGAGCCCATGACCCGGCTGCCGAGGATGATCGCGGCAATCGCGACCCCGGATGCCGAGATCAGATAGGTCAGGAACACCACGCGCGAGCGCCGCACGCCGGAGAACACCGCCGCCGTCGCATTGCCGCCCGTGGCGTAGATGCGCCGCCCGAAGGGCGTGTAGGCCATCATCAGGTGCAACAAGATCGCGCCGACCGCGAAGATCACGATGGGCGTCGGAATATCCGCGATGGTGCCCCGCCCGAAAATCTTGAACCAGGTCTGGTCCTGATTGACGATATCGACGTTCTTGCCGCCCGAATAGATTAGCGTAAGCCCCTGAATCGCCGAAAGCATCCCGAGCGTCACGATCAGGGAATTGAGCCGCGCAACACCGACCAGAAGGCCGTTCACCGCCCCCAGTGCCAATGTTGCCACAAGCATCACGCCAATGGCCGGGGCCGGGCCGATCTTGTCATGCAGATCGACCACCAGAACCGTCGAGAAGGACAGCATCGAACCGACGGACAGATCAAGATTACCCCCGATCACCACCACCGTCACGCCGAGCGCCATCACCCCGATAATCGCTGATGAACGCATCACCGAAAGGATGTTCTCAGGCGACAGGAACCGGTCCGAAAAGATCGAAAACCCGATCAGGAACAGCGCGAAGGCCACCAGAATGCCCTGTCGCGCCAGAACGCTCGCGATCGTTTTCCACCTGTCTCGGTTCATTCCACTCCCCCTGATGTCACGCGCCACGCGCGCAGTTTGCTGGCCGCGCGAGGCGACCGGCTTCTCCACATGAAAATTCGCCATTTTCTCCTCCCGTCGGGCAGCCTCCTCGCTGCCGCTGACGGCGGGTCAGACCAAGGTCATCCCACCGTCGATCATCACGATCTGTCCCGTCATGTAGTCGCTGTCGGGCGAGGCGAGGAACGTTGTCGTTCCGGTGATGTCGACGGGTCGCGCCACGCGTCCGCGCAAGATACCGGAGGCGAATTCCTCCATCGCCTGCCCCGGCATCTTCGCCGCACCGATTTCCATCAGGTCGCGATCGACCTCTTCCCACATCTCGGTCGCCACCACGCCCGGAGCAAAACCTGTCACCGTAATATCGTGCTTCGCGAGATCGCGCGCACCCGATTGCGTGAGCGAGACAACCGCCCATTTCGAGGCACAATAGGGCGCGACATTGTCGAAGCCCTGACGGCTCGCGATCGAGGCGGTGTTGACGATCTTGCCGCCCCCGCCCTGCGCGATCATCTGCCGGGCCGCTTCCTGCATCCCGATCAACGTGCCGAGCGCATTGATATCCATGATGAAATGCCAGTTTTCCTCGGTCACATCGAGGAAATTCATCGGCCGGTTCACCCCGGCATTGTTGAACACCACGTCAACTCGGCCAAACTGTTCAGCCACCTGTTCCATCATCGCGCGCACCTGATCGCGCTTGGTCACATCGACCTGCGCCGACATCGCCCGGCCGCCTGCGGCCTCTGCCCGCGCCGCATTCTCTGCGGCAAGTTCAGCGACCCGTTCGCCGTTGAGGTCGGCGAAACAGACATCCGCCCCCTCTTCCAACAGCGCCTCGGCAATTGCGCGTCCAATACCGCGCGCTGCGCCCGTCACGAGACAGACCCGTCCTGATACGCGTCCCATTAAAATCTCCATCTTGCCTGCAATAAGTTGGGCATGGGCCGGCCCGTCGCCTGCGCCCATGCCCGCGGGGAGGAGAGATCAGAAGGCGGGCTTCTCGAACTGGTCCATGTTCTTCTCGGTGATCTGGGGCGTCTTGAAGTAGTTCATCTTCGGAACGTCCTTGCCCTGGATCACGTCGATCGCGGTCTGAAGCGCGTTCTTCGCATCGTCGATCGGCGACTGGTAGACCGAGCCGTAATACTCGCCCTTCTTCATCGCCTCGTAGCCGACCGCGAAGTTGGTGGCGCCGACGAACTTGATGTCCTTGGCACGGCCCGCAGCCTTGGCGGCGTTGAGCGCACCGACGCCCATGTTGTCGTCGGCCGCATAGACGCCGTCGATCTGCGGATATTTCACGAGGAAATCTTCCATGACGCGCTGCGACTTCTCGCGGTTCCAGTCACCCGGTTGGGTGTCCATGATCTTCACGTCCGGGCAGGCTTTGGCCAGCTCGTCCTCGAAGCCCTTCTGGCGTTCGATCGCGGTGGTGTAGCCCGGCTTGCCCGAGATCTGCACGATGTCGCCCTTGCCGTTGAGGCCGGTGCACATCATGTCCGCGGCTTCCTTGCCCTGCTCGATATTGTTCGGGCCCGAGAAAGCGGCGATGAAGGGCATACCCTGCTCGGCAATGTTGGAGTTGGTGATGATGACGGGGATGCCCGCGTCATGCGCCTTCTTGACCGCCGGGACCACGGCCTTGCCGTTGGTCGGCCAGACGATGATCGCCTGCACGTTCTGCTGCACGAGATCCTGGATCTGCGCGATCTGACGCGCCACGTCGCCGCCCGCATCGAGCACGACCGCATCGACGTCCGGATTGGCCGCGGCCGCTTCCTTGAACGCCTTCTCGTAGGTGGTCTGATAGCTGTCCACCCCGACGTTGTTCTGCGTGATGCCGATCTTCATCTGTTCGGCCCATGCACCGCCAGCAAGCGCGAGCGTTGCGACTGCGGTGGTTCCGGCGACGAGCGCCTTCATCGATCTTTTCATTGTTATCCTCCCATGAAGTTTCAGTCCGGCCGGTGAGACTGTGGCAGTCGCCCCCTCCTGAGCTCTTGCCATGCAGCCCGAATCCACCGGCGGCACAACCTGATCATTCCGACAGCAGCCCCCGCTTTCGCCCGCCAACTTATCCATTTCGGATATTGAAGCATCCATAATGGATATTTTCGCTAAGGTGAACGATCCTCGATTTGGACATCTTTCGGAGGACCCTATGGCGAAGCAACCAGAACCACAGCTCGGACCAGAACGCGTGACCAAATTCGATCCGCAAAATATCCAACATGGACATATCGGCGCTCCGGCGTCGAGCGCGTCCGTCGTTCAGGATAAGGATACCGCGCTGTCGATGATTGATCTGCTCGAGTCGCTGGCCGAGGAGATCGATTCCACGCTCTCACTTTCCGCGCCGAACCCTTACTTCGCGATGGCTACCCATCTGGTGCGCTGCCATCTGGAGGGAAAGATCGTCACGCCCTCGTCGCTCGTCGCCGCCTCGGGCGTGCCCTATGCGACCGCGATGCGCAAACTGTCGGACATGGTCGATGCCGGGATGATCGAACAGCGTCCGCGCACCCGTTCGGGCAAGACGGTCTCGCTTCATGCCAGCACGCAACTGCTGACGAACTGGGGGCAGCTGTCGGACCGCGTCGGTCGCTTGGCGCGCCGTCATCTCGCCGAATCCGACGGGGGCGAGCGCGACTATTACTTCGGCGGCACCTATCTCGCCGGGCACTCGATCGCCCCGCCCTCGGTGCTACCCGAGCCGATCTCGGTGTCGGGCGGCCTGCGCGTTCTGGTCCATGGCGACCCGACCTTCATGGTGATGGAGAACCTAAAGCGCCAGTTCGAGCATATCGTGGGCACTTCGATCTCGCAGCGGGCCTTCTCGATCGACCGGCTCCACGAAGAGACTCTGCGCAACGCGGCCCGCAAGACCAGCCATTACGACATCATCGCCGTCGACCTGCCCTGGATCGGAGAATTCGCGAAAAAGGGTCTTCTGATGCCGCTCGACGAGGTGATGGACATCTCGCGCCTCGATCCGAGCGATTTTCACACCGCGGGCTGGCGCGGCGCGCATTGGGAAGGTCGTCCCTATGGCGTGCCCAGCCAGACCACGCCGGAGCTGCTGTTCTACCGCAAGGACCTCTTCGCCGAAGCCGGGCTGACGCCGCCGACCACGTCCGATCTCGTGCTCGAGGCCGCGCGCCATTTCCACGACCCCGCGCATGGCCGCTACGGCATCGCCTGGAACGCCGCGCGCGGCACTGCGCTGGGACACACCTTCATCATGGCGATGGCCGATTTCGGCCAGCCTGTCGTCAATCTCGACCCGGTTGCGGGCGGGTTCGACGCCGATCATCTGGACCGCGACGATTTCGTAGCGCAGTTCGACACGCCCGCGACCGAGGCGGCGGCCGAGTACCTTCTGGAGCTGATGAGCGTCTCGCCACCCGATATCCTGTCGATGTCGTGGTACGAACGCGTGCGCCCCTATGCGGCGGGCAAGGTCGCGATGGCCTATGGCTATACGCTGCTCGCGCCGTATTTCGAACTCGACGCGAATTCGCCGGCCCATAACACGACCGGCTATCTTCCGCACCCGACGGGGCTTGGTGCCAAGCCTGTCGCCCCGGTGGGCGGCTATGTGCTCGCGATCCCGGCCAACCTGCCCGAGGAGCGGCGCGCCGCCGCCGCCGAGGCGCTGATCGCCTTCACATCGCCCGCGGCGCAGAAGCTTTACGTGCTCAACGGCAGCCGGACGGTGCCGCGCTACTCGGTGGGCGCCGACCCGCAGGTGCAGAACCTGTCCCCAATCTTCGAGGCGGTGGACGCGATGTCCTGGCGCGACGAGCTGCAATTCTGGCCGCGACCGCCGCTGCCGCGCATCTGCGAGTTGATCGAAATTTGCGGACAGGAAATCCACGACATGCTGCGCGGGGTCATTCCCCCGCGCAAGGCACTCGGAAAGATCCAGCAACGCGCTGACCGGGTGCTGAGAACACCATCAAGTTAGGGAGGAATAACATGGACCCCGATCGATTGAAGGGAAAGAACATCCTGATTACCGGCGCAGGCCAGGGGATGGGCGCGTGCAACGCCGAATATTTCGCGCAGCAAGGCGCGAATGTCTGCCTGGGCGATATCGACCTCGACGCAGCCCAGGAGACCGCCGACCGGATCAACAAGGGCGGCAATGGCAAAGCGATCGCGGTGCGCATGGATGTCACCAAGCGCGAAGACAACGCAGCGGCGGTCGGCGCCACCGTGGATGCCTTCGGGATGATCAATGTGGGTCTTTTCAATGCGGGCCTGAACAAGCCCCGGTTCTTCATGGATATCGATGAGGACAACTGGGATCACATCATGACGGTCAACACCAAGGGGATGTGGCTCGGCATGCAGGAAACCGCGAAACAGATGATCGCGCAGGGCAAGCAGAGCTATCCCTACAAGCTGATCAATGTGGGCTCCGTCGCCTCGCGCAAGCCGCTGGTCGACGTGACCGTGTACTGCACCTCGAAATATGGTTGCCTCGCGCTGACCCATTGCGGCGCGATCGCGCTGGCGGAACATGGCATTACCGTGAACGGCTATGCACCCGGCGTGGTGAAGACCCCGCTTTGGGAACAGCTCGACAAGGATCTCGTCGAGATCGGCTTCAAAGAGCGCGAAGGTCAGGCTTTCGACGATCTGGCCGAGATTCTCGCGCTCAAGAAGGTCTCCTACCCGGATGACATCAAGGGCACGGCCGCGTTCCTCGTCAGCCCGGAGAGCGACTACATGACCGGGCAGATGCTCCATATCGACGGCGGCTGGGTGATCCAGTGACCCCCCGCTGAGGCGGGACCGACCCCGACCCTCTTACGCATTTTCAACCAAACAGGCGCGCCGTCACGGCTGCGTCGGGAGACCCATCATGAACACGACCGCCCTCAACCCGCGCATTCTGCAACCCGGCGACATCGACCCGAACTGGCGTTGGGACAAGCACATCCCCGCCTGGGGCCACACTGCCGTGGATTTCGAACGCCGCGTCGATCACGACCGTCTGCGTCGCTATCGTCTCAGCCGCACCAAGGACGCGCTGAAAAAATCGGGCTGCGGCTCGCTTCTGCTCTTCGACGTGAACAACATCCGCTACATCTCCGGCACCAAGATCGGCGAGTGGGAACGCGACAAGATGTGCCGGTTCTGCCTGCTCGCAGGCGATGACGAACCCTATGTCTGGGACTTCGGCTCGGCTGCCGTGCACCACCGCGAATATTGCGACTGGCTCGACCCCGAGCGGATGCTGGCCGGCGTCGTCGGCATGCGCGGCACGATCCCGCCCTCCTTCGGGCTGATGAAGAAATATGCCGAGGAAATCGCCTCGCTGATCAAGAAGGCCGGCATGGCCGACATGCCGGTTGGCGTGGACTATGCCGAAACGGCGATGTTCTTCGCGCTGAAAGAAGCCGGGTTGAATGTCGTGGACGGCCAGCAGGTCATGCTCGGCGCCCGCGAGATCAAGAACATCGACGAGATCCAGCTGCTCAATCAGGCCGCCGCGATGGTCGATGGCGTCTACCACATGATCCATGAAGAGCTGCGGCCGGGCATCCGCGAGAACGATATCGTCGCGATGTCCAACAAGCTGCTCTACGAAATGGGGTCGGACGACGTGGAGGCGATCAACGCGATCTCGGGCGAGCGCTGCAATCCGCACCCGCATAACTTCACCGACCGTTTGTTCCGGCCCGGCGATCAGGCCTTCTTCGACATCCTGCAAAGCTATCAGGGCTATCGCACCTGCTATTACCGGACGTTCAACATCGGCCGGGCGACGCCGTCGCAGAACGACGCCTATATCCGGTGCCGCGAATGGCTCGACAATGCGATCGCGCTGATCAAGCCGGGCGTGACCACCGATGTCGTCGCGAAGGCCTTCCCGAAATGCGAGGAGTTCGGCTTCCCCGACGAGCTGTCGGCCTTCGGCCTGCAATTCGGCCACGGGCTGGGTCTGGCGCTGCACGAACGCCCGATCATCAGCCGGGCGGTCTCGCTCGACAATCCGATGGAGATCCAGACCGGCATGGTCTTCGCGCTCGAGACCTATTGCCCGGCCTCGGATGGCTATTCGGCGGCACGGATCGAGGAAGAGGTCGTGGTGACCGACAAGGGCTGCACCGTGATCAGCCTCTTCCCGGCCGAGGACCTGCCGATCGCGGCCCGCTACTGACCGGCTCCCGGGCCCGCGCCATCCCGCGCGGGCCCGGACCTTACGCAAAACGCCTACGCCAAAGGGGGGAGCGCGCCATGGCCAAAGCCACCAAGCGCAAGACGAATACCGAAGACTACCTGCGCATGTACCGCCAGATGGTGCGCATCCGCAGTTTCGAGGACAACGCCAACCAGCTTTACCTGTCCGCCAAGATGCCGGGCCTGACCCACATGTATTCCGGCGAGGAGGCCGTGGCTGTAGGCATCTGCGAGGCGCTGACCGACGACGACAAGATCACGTCGACACACCGCGGTCACGGCCATTGCGTCGCCAAGGGGGCCGAGTTCAAGCAGATGTTCTGCGAGCTTCTGGGCAAGGTCGAGGGCTATTGCCGCGGCAAGGGCGGCTCGATGCATATCGCCGACCAAAGCCACGGTAACCTCGGCGCCAACGCCATAGTCGGCGGCTCGATGGGGATCGCGACGGGGGCCGCGCTCTCGGCACGGCGGCTCGGGCGCGACGACGTGACCGTCTGCTTCTTCGGCGACGGCGCGACCGCGCAGGGCCTCTGGTACGAGGTGATGAACATGGCCGCGCTGTGGAAGCTGCCGGTGATCTACGCCTGCGAGAACAACGGCTATTCCGAGTACACCAAGACCGACGAAATCGCCGCAGGTTCGCTGACCGCGCGGGCCGAGGCATTCGGGATCGAAGCCTTCGAGGTCGACGGTCAAGACGTGCTGGCGGTGAACGAACTCGCCCAGCGACTGGTTGCCCGTGCCCGCAAGGGCGAGGGCCCATTCTTCATCGAACTCAAGACCTACCGCTATCACGGCCACCATGTCGGCGACATCAACCGCGACTACTACCGCTCCAAGGACGAAGAGACGATCTGGAAGGAGCAGCGCGACCCGATCATCAATTTCAGTAAATGGCTGGTCGGTGAGGGCGTCGCGAGCGACGCGGAACTCGAGGAGATCCGCGAGGCGGTGAAGAAAGACGCCGCCGACGCCGTCGAATATGCGCTTGCCGCCGACTACCCCGACGTGGGCGAGGTCGACATGCATGTCTACGCCCCCAACGACGCCGCCTGAGGAGGAAATCATGCGCGAGATCACCCTGTCCAAGGCCGTCAACGAGGCCATCGCGGAAGAAATGCGCCGGGATCCCACGATCTTCCTGATCGGCGAGGACGTGGCCGAAGCCGGCACTCCCTTCAAGGTCCTCTCCGGGCTCGTCGAGGAATTCGGCACCGAGCGGATCATCGACACTCCCATCTCCGAGCCCGGTTTCATGGGGCTGGCGGTGGGTGCCGCGATGACCGGATCGCGGCCCATCGTCGACCTGATGTTCGGGGACTTCCTGTTCCTCGTGATGGATCAGCTCTGCAATCAGGCGGCCAAGACCCATTACATGTCGGGCGGCAAGCTGAGCGTGCCGCTCGTGCTGCGCACGAACCTCGGCGCGACCCGACGCTCGGCGGCGCAGCACAGCCAGTCGCTGCACGCGCTGGTCGCGCATATCCCGGGACTGAAGGTCGCCCTGCCCTCTTCGGCCTACGAGGCCAAGGGGCTGATGAAGACCGCGATCCGCGATAATAGCCCGGTCGTGATCTTCGAAGACAAGCTGATGTATAATGACAAGGCCCCGGTGCCCGAGGAGGAGTATTACATCCCCTTTGGCGAGGCCAACGTGCTGCGCCAGGGCAAAGACATCACGCTGGTCGCGACCTCGTCGATGGTGCAGGTGGCGCAGGCCGCCGCCGAGACGCTGGCCGCCGAGGGTATCTCGGCCGAGGTGATCGACCCGCGCACCATCGTGCCGCTGGATGAGAAGACCATCCTCGACAGCGTGCGCAAGACCAGCCGCGCCATCGTCATCGACGAGGGCCATCAGAGCTACGGCATCACCGGCGAGATCGCCGCGCGCATCTCCGAGAAGGCCTTCTACCATCTCGATGCGCCGGTGCTGCGGATGGGCGCGATGGACGTGCCCGTGCCCTTCTCACCCGCGCTCGAGGATCTGACCGTGCCCACGGCCGAGGGCGTGGCGCAAGCGGCCCGCCGGCTGGTCCGGCAGGAGGTGAGCGATGCCGCATGAGGTCATCATGCCCGCGCTCGGCATGGCCCAGCAATCGGGCCAGCTGGTCGCCTGGCTGAAAGAGCCGGGCGATGCCGTGAAGGCGGGTGACCCTCTGATGGAGGTCGAAACCGACAAAGCCACGATGGAGGTCGAGGCGCAGGCCGACGGTTTCCTCGGTGGGCTGCGTGCGATGGCGGGCGATGACGTGCCGGTGGGTGCGGTCGTCGCCGTGATCGCGGAAAGCAAGGAGGCCGCGGAGGCCGAAGCTGGCGGGGATGTCGCGCAAGACGCCCCGGCCCCCGAAGCGACTCCCAAGACCGCCACCGAGGCCGCGACCGACGATGCGCTCCCCGAAGGCGCGGAGGTCATCATGCCCGCGCTCGGCATGGCGCAGGAGACCGGTCAGATCACGACCTGGCTGAAGGAGCCGGGCGAGGCGGTGGGCGCCGACGACATCCTTTTCGAGGTCGAGACCGACAAGAGCGCCGTCGAAGTGCCCGCCGGCGCCTCGGGTTATCTCGCCGCGATCCTCGCCGAACCCGGCGAGGAAGTGCCGGTCGGCGCGCCGATCGCGATCATCTCGGCGGAGGCGCCCGCGAACCCGGTCCGTCGCAGCCATGCGCAGAAATTGACCGCGCCCAAGCCTGCCAAAGCGGAAGCCCCGGTTACGAAACCCACGCCGGAGAAGGAGGCTGCGCCGAAGTCAGCAGCGGCCAAGCCGTCTGAGAAAACCGCGGCAACACCCGCGCCCGGCGGCCGCATCCTTGCCTCACCAAAGGCGAAACGGCTGGCCCGCGAACAAGGGCTCGACCTTGCACGACTGGCCGAGGCCGGGATCGCGCAGCCCTATCACGTCTCGGATCTCGAGACGCTGCGCACCCTGCCCGCCCCTCAAACGACGGCGGGACCATCCCCGACCGCACAGGCGCTGCATCTGAGTGCCGAGGTCTCAGCCCAGGGGTTCGCCGCCTTCTGCGAATGGATCGCGGCGGAGACGGGTGAGGCCCCCGATCCGGGCGCGCTGCTCGCCGGTCTTGCGGCGAGCGCGACGCTGTCCGGCCCGATCGCGATCTCGCGCCACGGGCGCAGCCGCTGCTTCGCCGACCCGGCGCGTCATCCGCTGGGTCAGGCGCCTGAGGCGGAAGAGGATGCCACCCCCACGCTCCTGATCCGCGACCTGCGCGGAAGCGCGTTGCAGCGGATCTCGCTCGGCGCGGAGGCGCAGCCGGTGCTCACGCTCACGGGCTCCGATCCGCTGACCCTCACGCTTGAGGCCGACCCCGGCCAACTCGCGCCCGAGGCGGCGCTCGACCTGATAACCGGATTTGCCGCGCGGCTGGACGAGCCGCTGCGCCATCTCCTCTGATACAAGGAACCGGACCGACATGGACCAGACCGATCTCTATATCGACGGCGCGTGGCGCCCGGGCGCGAAGGGCACCCGCTTCGATGTGATCAACCCCGCGACCGAGGACGTGCTCGCCTCCGTCGCCTCCGCCGAGATCGAAGACGCGGACGCGGCGCTCGATGCCGCGCAGAAAGCCTTCGGGGATTGGGCGTCACGCTCGCCCCGCGAACGTTCGGAAATCCTGCGCAAGGCGTTCGAGCTGATGACCGAACGGCTCGATCATTTCGCGCATCTCATCACGCTGGAGAACGGCAAGGCCGGGGCCGATGCGATGGGCGAGGCGCGTTACGCCGCCGAATTCTTCCGCTGGTTCGCCGAGGAAGCTGTGCGCGCAGACGGCATGATCACCCGCGCCCCTGCGTCCGGCGCGCGGATCGTGGTGCAACACAAACCGGCGGGCATCGCGGTGCTGGTGACGCCGTGGAACTACCCCGCCGCGATGGGCACCCGCAAGATCGCGCCCGCGCTCGCCGCTGGCTGCCCTGTCATCATCAAACCCGCCTCCGAGACGCCGCTGACGATGCTCGCGCTGATGCCGCTGCTGGAAGAGGCAGGCGTGCCCAAGGGCCTCGTGAACGTGCTGCCGTCGGAGAACTCCGCAGAGATCGTAGACCACATGCTGCACGATCCGCGGGTGCGGGTCGTCAGCTTCACCGGCTCCACCGGGGTCGGCCGGAAGCTTCTGCGCTCCGCCGCCGATCAGGTGCTGAAACCGGCGATGGAGCTGGGCGGCAACGCGCCGCTGATCGTCTTCGAAGACGCCGATATCGACGTCGCCGTCGAAGGCGCGATGCTGGCCAAGATGCGCAATCTTGGCGAAGCCTGCACCGCCGCGAACCGGTTCTATGTGCACGAGGCGGTGGCCGAGGAATTCACCGCGAAGATGACCGCGGCGATGGGCGCGCTGAAGGTGGGCAACGGCGTCGAGAAAGATGTCGATGTGGGCCCGCTGGTCAACGCCAAAACTCGCGACAAGGTGGCGAGCTTCGTCACCGACGCGCTGGAACGCGGCGCGGAGCTGAAACTGGGCGGCAAGGTCCCGAACGGACCGGGCTATTTTTACCCGCCGACCGTGCTGACGAAGGTTCCGCAGGATGCCGCATGCGTGCATGACGAAATCTTCGGCCCGGTCGCCGCGATCCAGACTTTCACCGACGAGGAGGACGTGATCGCGCGCGCAAACCACACCGAATACGGGCTGGTCGGCTATGTCTTCACGCAGGACATGGCGCGCGGGATGCGCGTCTGCGAGCGGCTCGATTACGGGATGGTCGGCCTCAATCGAGGTCTGGTCAGCGACCCGGCGGCACCCTTCGGGGGCTCCAAGCAATCGGGGCTTGGCCGCGAAGGTGGGCATGAGGGCATGCTCGAATTCATGGAAACGCAATATATTTCGGCCAGTTGGTGAGGAGGAAGCCATGAGCTATGTCGCAAGCCCATCGGTGCGCAGTTATGCCGCCGAGCGTGGGGTGAACCTCGACCGCCTCGCACAGGAAACCGGACGCGAGACGCTCGCGCGCGAAGACGTGGATGCGAAGGCAGCCGGGGCGACCTCGTCGGCACCAACCGCCCCGGATGCCGCGCGCTACTGGGATGTCGATCATGCGGCCTTCGGGCCCGTCACCGAAGAGCCGCTCTCGCGCATCGCCCGCGTGGCCGCCGACAACCTCTCGGCCGCGAATGCGTTGATCCCGCAGGTCACGCATCACGACAGCGCCGACATGCGCGCGGTCGAGGCGTTCCGCAAAGGCCTGCGCGACGAGGCGCGCGAACGTGGTACGCGCCTGACCGCCCTCGCTTTTCATGTGCGCGTCCTCGCGCGTTGCCTGCGGGAATTCCCTCGCTTCAACGCCTCGCTTGATGCCAGCGGGGAGACGCTGGTGCTGAAGGATTACGTCCATGTCGGGATCGCGGTCGACACGCCGAACGGGCTGATGGTCCCGGTGATCCGTGACGCCGACCGCAAGGGACTGTGGGAGATCGCGGCGGAGATTACCGACCTCTCGCGCAAGGCGCAGGGTCGCAAGCTGCGTCCCGAGGAGATGGGCGGGGCGTCGATGACGATCTCCAATCTTGGCGGGATCGGCGGCAGCGCCTTCACCCCGATCGTGAACCCGCCCGAAGTCGCGATCCTTGGCATAACTCGCAGTCAGGTCACGCCAGTCTGGGAGGGCGAATGGGTCCCGGTGCCGCTCTGCCCGCTCGATCTGAGTTATGACCACCGGGTCATCAACGGGGCGGATGCGGCACGTTTCCTGGCGCGCTACGCGACGCTGATGGCGGACCCGCGCCGGATGCTGATCTGAGTGCCGCATCCGTGACGAAATGCGCCGTCACGGACGGTCTCGCCCGTGACGTGGCCCTCGCCGCGTCGGGCAACCGCTCGGCCTGCGCTGAGCGGCGTTAGGTAAGGGCCGAAAGGTCGATGGACTGCGGCGTCAGTCAGCTTTCCCCGTCTCGGCCTCGCGCGCCTTCTCCAGCATGTCCGCAACCACTGGGTTCGGAAATCGGCGCTGCAGGGTCACGGCGTAGAAATCCTCGCCGATATCGAGATCGAAAGGCGCAGTCATGAGCACCCCTTCACGGAGTTCGTCTGCCAGAACGACCGCGGGCGTGATCGCAAGGCCTGCATCCTCCCGGGCCAGAAGGCGGATCATGGCCATGTCGTCGACTTCCGCCGCCACTTGCGGGCGCAGCCCGAGTCGCGTGATCAGACTGTCGAACCCGGTCCGGATCGAACTGTCGGTCGGCAGGATCACAGGCTCCTCACGCAGCATCTCCTCAAGCGTGGCGTGCCGCAGCCGATGCGGCGTGCCATGCAAGAGAACCTTCTGCTCCGCGACGCGATGCGCGATGAAGCTCGAGAACACGTCGCGAGCGGGCGGCTCGGTCGTCAGAACCACGTCGAGCGCCATCGCCTGCAGCGCCTCGAACAGCACGTTCGCGCTGCCTGACCGCAACACGATCTCCACATCCTGACGGCCGATGATCGGCGCGAGAAACCCGATCTGGAAGTTGCGCGAAAGCGTCGAGAGCGCCCCGATGCGCACCGCTTGACGCCCCGCCGAAGCCTGCCGCAACGTGGCTTCAAGTTCTTCGCCCGCCTCGAAAATCCGCTCCGAATAGTCGAGCGTGATATGGCCCACCTCAGTCAAAACCAATTGGCGACCGCGGCGTTCGAACAGCTGGTGCCCGATCCGCGCCTCTAATGTGCGGATCTGCGTCGAGAGCGCCGATTGCGAGACGTTCAAACGCTCCGCCGTGCGCGTCAGGTTTCCGTCCTTCGCGACCTCGTGGAAATAGCGCAGATGATGATAGTTCAGCTCTGACATCGTTCCATTAAACAGAACGATATGAGGCAAACAATGAATTTTCATTCAAGATGAACCACCGCTACCTCTCCCCGGAACGGAATGGAGGTTGCCATGTCTTATCTTCTACTGCTGCCCTCGGCGCTTTTGATCGCGGTCGGGACAAATCTGCTTCTTCGGCCTGCGACACGGGCCGGGGCACGCCTGCGCGGACCGGAACTGGCCACGGTGCTGGGGCTTCTCGCGACAATGATCGCGGCGGTGACGCTCGCGCGGTCAGGGCCCGAGACAAGCCCGCTCCTCGGGGTGGCAGGCATCGGGCTGTCGGCGCGCAGCGATATCGTCAGCATCTCTCTCGCGCTGACCGTGGGCTTCGTCGGCTGGGCAGTGCTGCGCTTCTCGCGGGTCGCACTCGATGGCGGGGCGCTCGCGATCTCCGGGCTCTGGCACGAGCCGCCACAGGCGATCGCGCTCGGTGCCATCCTCGTCTTCGGTGTGGCCTACCTGATCGCGCAGGGGCTGGCGGAGGCCGCACCCTGGCCTCTGTTCTGGCGCACGACGCTGATGTCTCTGGGCGCGACCCTAGGCTATTTCGCGCTGCATTGGGGGGCGAATGCGCTCTCGGCGGGCGCCCTGCCGCCGCCGCCCGTCGCCGATCCACTGGTCTGGCTGGTGATGCTCCTGACCGTCGTGGGCTTCGGTCTCGCAGCATGGGCGCAGGCGACCTTCCCGCTCTGGGGCAGCCATCCGGCTGCGGCGGGGCTGCGGGTCCATCTGATGAACGGTCTCTATCTCAATGCGCTCACCGATCGGTTGATCGGGCAGACACCCCTAAAGAAAGGTTAAGGCAATGAGCTTCCACAGCTATCAGTTTCCCGACGCCACGCTGCAACTCTTTGCCGCCGCCGAAGACGCGTTGGCACAGATCCCGCCCGCCTTCGGCTTGGAGGCGACGGTCGCGGTGAACCCCTACCTCGGCCAGGCCGGAGAGAGCCGCGTTCAGGCCGCAACCCGGCTGGCGCGCGTGGCAGGCGCCCGGATCACCGCACCGCGCGAGGTGATCGCCGCGTGGCTCAAGGCCGGGCGCGTGACAAAACAGGACATCGCCACCGCCGCGATCGGGGCCGGGCTCGAGCCCGATCAGGTGCAAAAGGCGCTTCATGACCCTTCGCCCGCCTATTGCCCCGATCCAACGCTGGTCGATCTGGCGGCGCGTGAAACCGGGCAGGATTGGCCCGCGCTGATCGCGGACCGGGTCGGCCTGTGGGCTGGCGGGCATTTCGACAAGGGGCAAGCGCTCTGGCCCGCACCGGGCGGATCGGCCTTCAAAGCGTGGCGGGCGTTCGCGCTGCGCGACCTGACGCCGGGCTTGCACGGACTGCGCGGCTTCTGCGCCTTCGCGGCGAGCCTGCCCACGGATCCACGCGCGGCCTTCGCGGAACTGACCGGACGGCTTGGTCTGAGCACCGAGGCCGCACCGCTCTATCTGCACCGGCTCGCGATGAGCCTTGGCGGCTGGGCACAATATGTGCGCGGGCTCGGCTGGGTCGATGGGCTGAAGGGTGAACGCAACGCGCTGGGGTTCGAGATGTTGGTGATCCGGCTCGCGTGGGAGGTGGCGCTGCTCGACAGCTTCGGCGAGCAGCTATCCACACCCTGGGCGCAGGCGCTGAAAGCTCATGCCGCGCCGCTGGAGCCGAGCCTCGATCTACGCATCGATCTGGCCCTGCAGGAGGCTGCCGATCAGGCCGAGGAGCGGGCGCTGGCTGAAAAGCTCCCCGCCTCGGGAGGCAGGGCTGGCGCATCGACGCCGGACATTCAGGCAATCTTCTGCATCGACGTGCGCTCCGAGCCGTTCCGGCGGGCGCTGGAAACCGCTGATCCGGGCGTGCAGACGCGTGGCTTCGCGGGGTTCTTCGGCCTGCCGATCGCGCATCTCGGGCTGGCCTCGGATCAGCGCGAGGCGCGCGCGCCGGTGCTGCTGGAGGCGGCGCTCAACTCGCAGGTCGCGGAGAGCGGCAAGGCAGATCAGACGGAACGGATCGCCCAGCGTGCGACCCGCGCCTGGGGCCGGTTCAAGCTGGCCGCGGTCTCGTCCTTCGCCTTCGTGGAGGCGGCCGGACCACTCTATCTGGGCAAGCTATTCGGGTCTGCGATGGCGCAGGACGACGCCCCGTCCCCTGACCCCGTGCCCGCACTCGACCTGCCCTCGGACGAGCGGATCGCACTCGCGGGCCGGGTGTTGCGGGCTATGTCGCTTACCTCCGGTTTCGCGCCGGTCGTGCTGATCGCCGGCCATGGGGCGCATGTCACAAACGCGCCGCACGCGAGCGCCCTGCAATGCGGGGCTTGCGGCGGCCATGCGGGCGATGTGAACGCGCGGCTTCTGGCCGAGCTGCTCAATGATCCGGTGGTGCGCAAGGGGCTGTCGCGGAACGGCATCGCGATCCCGCCTGAAACGCGCTTCGTCGCGGGGTTGCATGACACGGTCACCGATGCGCTGCGCCTGTTTGACGAAGGGCTCGGTGCGGTGCCGCGGGCGCATCAGGCGCGGCTGCAAGCGGCGCTCGCGAAGGCAGGCGAAATCGCACGGATGGCGCGGGCGCAGGCCCTGCCCCGCGCGGGATCCGGGGCCGGCCTGCCCCGGCGCGGCAAGGACTGGTCCGAGCTGCGCCCCGAATGGGGTCTGGCCGGGTGCCGTGCCTTCCTCGTGGCACCGCGGGCGCGCAGCCTGAGCTGTGATCTTGGCGGGCGAGCCTTCCTGCACGATTACCATTGGCGGCAGGATGACGGCTTCGCGACGCTGGAACTGATCCTGACCGCCCCCGCAGTGGTCACCAGCTGGATCGCGCTGCAATATCACGGCTCGGCCACCGCGCCCGAGGTCTTCGGGGCAGGCAACAAGCTGCTGCACAACGTGGTCGGCGGTATCGGCGTGTTCGAGGGCAATGGCGGCGATCTGCGGGTCGGCCTGCCGATGCAATCGCTGCATGACGGGGAACAGCTACGCCATGATCCTTTGCGGCTCTCGGTCGTCGTCGCAGCTCCGACGGAAGCGATCTCCGGCGTGCTGGAGCGGCATCCGCAACTTAAAACCCTGTTCGACAATGGCTGGCTGTCGCTGCAGGCGATGGATGACGCGGGCCGGATCTGCGCGCGCTATGAACAGGGCGCATGGATCGCGAGAGATCAGCCGCCCGCGATCCGAGCCGCCTGAGCGCACATGTCGACGATCAAAGCGCGGCCCTGCCCCCTCGTTGCGGCGCAAGGGGCCGCGCCGCGCGATCGTCGGTCTGCGTTGCGCCGGCCGGTCCGCGTTCAGTAAAAGCCGATTTCCTTAACGTCGACGGAGGCCTCATAATCCTTGCCATAGGCAACCACGCCGATGGATTTGAGGTTCTTCGCGCGAGGTTCGGCCCGCAGCATTCCGCCCGACGGCGTGAACGCCGCGAAGGGCAGTTTCACCTCCGTCCAGCCTGCAGTGGCATGAAACCGCGCCTGATAATACTGCCAGGGTAAAAGCATCGCGCGGCTGCGCAGATGAACAAAGTAATCCTCGTCATTGCCGCGCATGACGATCCGCACACCGCGCGCGCCCTCTGGTGGCGCATCGAGTTTCATCTGCATCTGGATGAAACCACCGCGGTTCTGCGTGCTGACCTTGCCGCTGAGGCGGGCGAAATGCGTGGCTCCCTCGCGCTCGAAGCGAACCTGCCCGGTCGAGACGCCGCCCATCACCTTATCGGTTAAGACACGCCAGCGGGTCTCTGGGTGGTTCGAAAAGGTCTCTGGGAGCATTTCTGGGGGCATCGGTTCACCTTGGGCAGAGATCGTCGCGCCAACGAGCATTGCGATCGTGAGCAGGAATTTGAGGGTCACGGGTATCCTCCAGCCTCAGGTTGCAGGGTCAAGAATGTCACGCGGCAATCGAAGCACGAGGGCGATCGCCGCCAGTTTCAGCGCGCAAGGCACGAGCGCATAGCTGACATTGAGCGCATCGAGTGCCGCCCGGCTGTTCTCGCCATCGGGCTGGTAGCCGAAATACTGAAGCAGCGGCAGCACGGTCCCGGCGGCGATCGCGAGCGTCGCCTTGGCGCTGAAGTTCCAGATCCCGAAGGCCTGCCCCGCCTGCAGCCCCGCACGCGACAGGGCGGCGGCAAAGAGCGCCGAGAGGATCACCATATCCGCGCCAAGCGCGATGCCCGAGCCGATGCAGATCGCCGCGAATGACCACGCGACGCCCGGCGGTAGGCTGAACGCGCCGATGAAACTCACGATCGCGAGGATCATCGCGGCCAGAAGCACCCGGCGGGCGCCGACGCGTCGGGCAAGGCGCCCCCAGAGAGGCGCACTTGCGCCCGCGGCGATGAAGAAAAGGATGAGGAAAGGCCCGGCCATGTCAGGCAAGCCGAGCCGGTCTCCCACGAAGAACAGAAAAAGTGTCGATGTGACGGCCACCGGCAGGCTGTTGACGAAGGCCAGCAGCAGGAGCCAGCCCGCGCCGGACCCGATCAGCCCCCGCCAGTTCAGTCGCATCGACGCCACTTGCGTCTTGCGCCACAGCGGCCGCGCCAGCACGATCGCGATCAGAGCCAGACCCGCGATGAGCCAGCCGAACGCCACATAACCATCAGCCTGCGCGGAGACGTTCGCAAGCAAAGTCGGCGCAATCGCCCCGAGAGTCACACCGATCAGAACACCTGTTTCGCGCCAGCCCGCAAGGCTCAGCTGCGCCCGGGTCTGCCCGGTGCCCGCGAAGGCGGCGCTCTGGCCGTAGATCAGGATCGTCCCAAGGCTGTAGCCCGTAAACGCCACGACCAACCCCCCGGTCAGCCAGAGCGCAGGGCTTCCCTGCACAGGCAGTGAGAAAACCGCGACGCAGCCCGTCGCCAGTAGCCCCATCGCCAGCGCCGCGAAACTCGAACGGTGACGCGCCCAGCGATCGGTAATCCACCCCAAGAGCGGGTCTTGCAGGAAGTCCACGATACGGATCAAAAGCAGGATCGCCCCGACCTGACTGAGCGACAGGTCCAGACGCGTGGCCGCGAAGCGCGGCAGATGGATGTAGATCGGGATGCTCGCCGTGGCGAGCGACATCGCGAGAAAGCCCACGCGCCAGTAGTCTCTCGGCTGCTCCACCGGCGTCGAACTCATCGGACGCGCCGCCCCGTGAGCCTTACAAAGAGCCAGACGATAGCAGGCCGGAGCTTCAGAAAAACGCGATAGGTCAGTTCGAGGAGGGTCTTGACGAGCGGCCACCGTGTGATGCGCGCCAGACCGCGCCAGCGCGGAAGATGCGACCAGAGTTCGGCGAAAGCGGCAGCCCCCGAGACGAGATGCCCATCCCCCTTGCGGACGTGGAACCGAGCCAACACATCGGCCCGGCTCAACCCGTCAGGCAGTTTCGCGCCCGGCTCGGAGAGATCGACAAACGCCAGCGCTTCCGCGCCCGGCGTCTCCTCATAGAGACCGATCTCCGCGCGACACAAAGGACACCCTCCGTCAAAGAAAACGGTCGCCTTGGAGGTTTTGTGCATCGCAGCATGGCGCACGCTATCACCCATCTTCAGTTTGGCTGATGAGTCCTACGCGGTTTGACGATGTGAGGATCTTTTGCCAGAGGGCGCTCCTCCCAAATACCCCGGCGAGAGCGCTCGCCATTGATCGTATACACAACAGCGGTCAACGCGCCTCCTACTCCCAGCAAGCCGTCGTTGCTTCGGGTTGGCATGCAGTGCGAACAATGAGCATCGCTTTCGCCGTGCCAAGCCGTTTGACCGGAGCATTATTCTCAGTAACGGGCCAAACGCTTTCTTTGATCCGAAATACTTCAGAGCTGACCTTCGCCGCTCAGGCCATAGATGTCCGCTCAGGGCCGAGATTTTCCCTCTCGCCAAAGGGAGAGCATGGATATTAGCTGCACCCGGCGCGAATGGCCGGTCCCATGCTCAGACAGTTTGGGCAGTCCGCCGCATGACGTGCCTTCCCTGATCACCATGCAAGCGGGCGGAGCAGGCGTAAACTCGGCGAGCAATCTTCTTCGTCCGCTTCTCATAAAATGCTAGAATTCGCTGTGCCCCCAAGGATTTCGACGCGGGCGAAGGAAATCTGGACTGCAGGGAGCGAGGCTCGGCGATGGAAGCGACAACGGAACGACATCACATCGTCGGCGGCGGTATCGCGGGCCTTGCCACGGCGGTCTTTCTGCTACGCGACGCGGGCGTGGATGGCGCGGCGATCAATGTCTACGAACAACTCGGCACGGCGGGCGGTTCCCTGGACGGATCGGGCGATGGCGAGGACGGCTATCTCGTCCGCGGCGGCCGGATGTTCGAGGAGCATTTCGCCTGCACGTTCGATCTGCTCGGCTCGATCCCCTCGGCGGACGATCCCGCCACCTCGGCAGCACAGGACATCTTCGCCTTCAACCGCATGGTGCCCGGCTCGGCCAATTGCCGCATCGTGCGCGACGGCAAACCGGCAGAGGACCGCTTTGACCTAACGCTCACGGCGCAGGACATCGTCGATATCAACCGCCTGATCCTGCATCGCGAAGGGTCTCTCGGCGCCCAAACGATCGAGGACTGGTTCCAGCCGACCTTTCTGGACAGCAACTTCTGGCTGATGTGGTCGACGATGTTCTCCTTCCAACCATGGCATTCCGTGGTCGAGATGCGGCGCTACCTGCGACGGTTCATCCATCTCTTTCCCGGTTTCACCCGGATCGCCGGCATCCTGCGCACCCGCTACAATCAGTATGATTCCCTGATCGCACCAATCGTGAGCTGGCTGCGCGACCGAGGCGTGCAAATCGTCACCGGCACGCAGGTCGTCGACGTGCGGATCGAGGGCACGCGGCAGGACCGCCGCGTCAGTGCGCTGGCCTTTGCCAGCGGCGAGGAGATACCGGTCGCCGAGACCGACAAGGTCTATCTCACGCTCGGCTCGATGACCGATGCCTCGGTGACCGGATCGAACGACCGCGCGCCCAGCCGCGATGACCACGAGGGCGGTGCCTGGACGCTGTGGCGAAAGCTGGCGGCGGAGCATGAGGGCTTCGGCCGCCCGGAGGTGTTCTGCAGCGAGACTGACAAAACCGCGTGGCATTCTTTCACGGTCACGCTCGACAGCCCCGATTTCTTCGAGTTCATGGAGGATTTCACCGGCAACCGCACGGGCACGGGCGGGCTGGTGACCTTCGCGGATTCGGGCTGGACGCTCTCGATCGTGCTCTTCCACCAACCCAATTTCCGCGGCCAGAAACACGGCACCTATGTCTTCTGGGGATATGGCCTGCGCGGAGATCGTCCCGGCGACTTCACCGCAAAACCGATGTGGGAGGCGACCGGCGACGAGATCCTGACCGAGTTGTTCGGCCATATGGGCCTGACGCCCGAACAGCAGGGCTGGTTCAAGACCGCCCGCGTGATCCCCTGCCGGATGCCGTTCATCACCAGCCAGTTCATGCCGCGTCAGCCCGGGGATCGCCCCGACACCCGACCCAGCGGCGCCAGCAACTTCGCGATCATCGGGCAATTCTGCGAACTCCCGCGCGATTGCGTCTTCACGGTGGAATATTCCGTCCGCTCGGCCCGGGCCGCGGTGGCGAGCCTGACGGGACGGATCACACCTCCCCCGCCGGTTGCACGCACGGACCTCGACCCGAAAGTGCTCTTCAACGCCGCGCGGGTGCTGATGGGCATGTAGCCCTTCGGAACGTGCGGCCTGTGGCCAATGCAGGCACGGTCTGCCACAGCCTTCGATGACACGCTGACCGGAACGGCGACGCAGCTCAGGAGGCGAGCTTTTTCTCGGCTGCGAAGGGGCTGAGGCCCAGCCATTTCTGCATCGAAGCCACCACGTCTCGGGACCCGATAAGGTCGAGCTTGCGGGCGGCCTTCGACACGGTCGTGAGGCCCATCCAAATCTCTGTCATCGTGCGCAGATCCGTCGTGACGAAGAGGTCCACATCGAAGCCCGGATCGACCTGACACAGATCGACATCGCCGCTCGCCTCCACGATCAGCCACCACGAAGATTTTGACGCCGCGAGCTCGGGGAAGTGGAAATTCAGGATAGTCCGGCCCGGAGGAAGCGGGGAAGGATCGAGATTGCGGCGCATGTCCCACATCAGCAGCGACACATCGAGCCGCTCCAGAGACGGCTCGGATTCCACCCATTTCTGCCCCCAGATCCCGAAGGCCTCGACGAGCGGCAGCAGGTCCTTTCCCGCATCGGTGAGAAGGTAGTCGACGGCTTGAGTGCCCTCAACCGGGTGTCTCTCGACGATTCCTGCTGCTTCCAGTTCCCGCAGGCGCTGCGCAAGCAGTGTGCGCGACATGCGCGGGACACCTCGCCTGATATCGTTGAAGCGGGTCGATCCGGCCACGAGTTCGCGCACGAGGACCATCGTCCACCGGGTGCAGAGGATTTCAGCGGCCATCGCGACCGGACAGAACTGGAAATAGCTGGCGTTGGACATCGGAGATCTCCTCCATGGCTTTTCCCAGCATAGCGCAAATTGCGCTTCTTGTATCCAACTCTGTGCCCACACCCTGTGCCCGAGCGGGCCGGTCCAGTTTCGCCACTGGTTTGAGACCCGCGGCGCGCTCATCCTTTCAGAACCGCAAACAATCGAACGCGGCAGACGCGCGAGGGGTGGATCGCGTCGCTGTGCGCCATGATCTCACAGGGAGAAAGACATGTCGGATATCATTGAAATGAACGGGCTGGACGGCACGCGCAAGAAGATCACCGGCGCGGACCGGGAGACCCTTGGAGCCGCTCTGCGCGGCAAGGCCCTGATCGAGGGAGATGAGGGCTATGACACCGCGCGGTCGATCTGGAACGGGATGATCGACCGCAAACCGGGGCTTGTCGCGCATGCGATGGGAGCCAGCGACATTCAGGCTGCGGTCGCCTTTGCCAAGGATAAAGGGCTTCGGATGGCCGTGCGGTCCGGCGGCCACCAGATTGCCGGTCTCGCGGTCGAGGACGGCTCGCTGATGCTGGACCTGTCGGGCATGCGCTCGGTTCACGTCGATCCTGAGGCCGGGACCGTCCGGGCCGAGCCGGGCGCGACACTGGGCGATGTCGATCGCGAGTCGCAGGTGCATGGGCTTGCGGTTCCTGTCGGCGTGAACTCGACAACCGGGATTGCGGGGCTGACACTTGGCGGCGGCTTCGGCTGGATCACCCGGAAATACGGGATGACCATCGACAACCTCTTGTCGGCCGACGTGGTGCTCGCCGATGGGCGCTGCGTCAAGGCGTCGAAGACGGAGCATCCGGACCTTTTCTGGGCGCTGTGCGGCGGGGGCGGCAATTTCGGGGTGGTGTCCTCCTTCGAATTCCAGGGCCACGCCATCGGCACCGAGGTTCTGTCCGGCCTCGTTATCCATCCCTTCGCGGAGGCGGCCACTCTGCTGCCGAAGTTTCAGGAGATTTGCGACAAGGCCCCCGACGAGCTGACGGTCTGGTCGGTCCTGCGCAAGGCGCCGCCCCTGCCCTTCCTGCCGGAAGACTGGCACGGGCGAGAGGTGCTGATCTTCGCGGCCTGCTACGTCGGCGACATGGCCAAGGGCGAAGAGGCGATGCGCGAGCTGCGCGCCCTCGGCACGCCTATTGTCGATGTGATCGGCCCGCATCCCTTCACCGGCTGGCAGGCGGCCTTCGATCCGCTGCTGACGCCCGGCGCGCGCAATTACTGGAAGAGCCGGGACTTCCTGAAGCTCGGCCCCGGCACGATGGAGGCGATACTCGGCGCGGTCGAGGAGCTTCCCGATCCGCAATGCGAGATCTTCATCGCCCATGTCGGCGGCGCGATGGCTCGCGTGCCATCGGACGCGACCGCCTATCCGCAGCGCGACAGCCACTTCACCATGAACGTTCACACCCGCTGGGACGACGCGACGAAGGACAAGGCCTGCATCGCGTGGGCGCGCGACCTGTTCAACGCAACGGCAATGGATGCGGCGCCCAGTGTCTACGTGAACTTCCTGCCAGCGGATGACGCGGATCGCCTTGCCGAGGCCTATGGCGGCAACCTCAACCGGCTGCAGGAGATCAAGGCGCGCTACGACCCCACGAACCTCTTCCGGGTCAATCACAACATCCAGCCGCAGCGTGTGCAGCAGGCCGCGCAATGAGCCCTCATCCCGGGCGCGAGCCAGCGCCCGGGGTCCAAGCAGCAAACACTTCGGATAGCGAACAAGGAGCAAGAGCGATGGAACAGACCCTCTACGACCGGCTGGGCGGGAAGCCCGGGATCAAGGCGCTCGTCGACGATGTCCTCGAGGCGCATATGGTGAACCCCGCAATCAGCGCGCGCTTCCTGCCGTATCGCGAAAGGCCAGACGACCTGAACGACGCCAAGGCCCAACTCTGCGCTTTCTTCGGCGCAGGCAGTGGCGGCCCCGAGCAATATACCGGGCGAGACATGGTGGCGGCGCATCGGGGCATGAATATCAGCACCGGCGAATACATGGCCGCAATCGACGACATCATGTCGGTCCTCGCCGCGCATGAGATCGATGAGATGACCCGCAAGGACGTGCTGATGATCGGCTATTCTCTCAAAGGCGACATTACGAACCAATGAACGTGTCGGACGGGGTGGCTGTGTCGTCAATATTCGGACGCAGCTATGGGAACCTCGCTGCCTTTTACGCTCCGGTTAGTCGGCACTGACACTCGGCGTGCCAAGCTCAGGCGACCAATACCTCGAAGCATTGGAATTTCGACTCCAATTCGACTGGCACCTTCTGGCTGGCCGGAGCTAATCTCGAGATGAGCTAAGAACACTTGGTGAACGCAGCTAAGCCAACCCTTCTGTCAAGCCGAGCGATTTTTCGGCTCGATAGCGTGATCGGACTACCGAAAATACCTTGCCGCGCCGAAATCGCGCACCTATCCGCAGGACATCCAACTGTGGCAAAAACCACGGACAACGCAGAAAATCCTTAACGACTTCAAATCCTTAAGACTGAATCCAAGACAGCCCCGCTCCCTACCGCCGGGGCCAAATCTCTCGCAAAAGACTGACTTCAAAGAGAAAAGCCCAGAGTTCGCTCCGGGCTTTCTTTTTTCACTTCCCGAAGGCACAAACGCGGCACGCTCCAAGGCACATTTGCGGCACGGAGAGACGGAGCCGCGCCGGTGGCTTACTGTGCGTCGCGCGCCGATTGCACCGCCTGCATCCGCTCGGGCCAGGTCGAACGGATGAAGCCCAGGATATCGAGGATCTGCGCGTCATCGAGCGTTCCGCCGAAACCCGGCATCCCGCTTGGGAAATCGGCGACCCCGCGCGCGGCCAGCGCATCCGCCCCACCCTGCTTGACGTAATCGAACAGCAACGCGGTCTCGTGGTGCCAAGTGTGCCCGCTCGCATCATGTGGCGGGGCTGGCAGAACGCCGTCGGGTCCCGCCTCGCGCCAATCTGGCTGGCCTTCGAGCTGCGCGCCATGGCAGCTCGCGCAGTTCTGCGCATAGAGATCCTTGCCCGCCGCGATATCGCGCCCGTCGAGCAGACTGGCGGCGTGCGCGCCCCCTGCCCCGAGCGCGATTACGACAGCCAGACCTACGGCTTCAATTCGCATCGCCGCTCACTCCCGATACTCGTCGTGGCACTCCTTGCAGGTCACCCCGAGCTTGACGAGAGCAGGTCCAAGCGCTTGCCGGGACTCGATCGGCTCCGAGAGCGAGCTGGCCGCTTCCTTCAGCGCCTGCGCCTGGCCGCGGAAGTCATGGAATTCGTCCCAGATCGACGGATGGGCTTCGGATTTCGGGTCCTGCGCCTCGGGCTCGAAAAGCACCGGAATCTGTCCGGCCTCGGCTTCGATCCGGGTGATCGCGCGCCGCACCTTCTCGGCTTCGAAGTCTCTCTCCCCTTTCGCCATCGTGCTCAGAAGCTTCATCTCGGTCCCGAGCCGCTTCATGCCTTCCATCCGCGCGAGAACCTGTGGGTCCGCCACCCCGCCATGCGCGAACGCCATCGGCGCCCAGCCGAGCAGGAACAGGGTCGTCATCAGGGGTTGTTTCATAGTCACTCCTTTCATCGGAAACTCAGGTCACGTCGATCCAGGACGACATGCCGGCCGCCGCATGCGCGAGCATGTGGCAGTGCAAAAGCCATTTGCCCGGATTGTCGGCCGTGAGCGCGATCTCATGGCTGCGTCCAGCAAAGGTCAGCACCGTGTCGCGCATCGGGCCTAGGCGTCCATCCTCAAGCACCTCGCGGAAATGCATCCCGTGCAGGTGCATCGCATGCGGGAACGCAGTGTCGTTGACGAAGCGCAGCCGCACCGGCTCGCCCTTGGTCAGCTGCGCAAACGGCGTATCTCCCGGCCCCGGCTTACCTGCAAGCGTCCAGAAATTGCCGCTCTGCATCAGCCCCTGCAACTGGCTGCGCGACATCCGCCCCATCGCGCCGCCTTCGATCTTCATCTCCAGCGGGCGGGCCTGCGTCAGATCGGGCGGGGCCATCTTCGGATTGGGCGGCAAAGGCGCAGGCGCGTCACGCCGCGACCGGCTTGCCTCACCCGAAATCTCGAACGCGACCTGGCTGTGCCATTGGTCGTCATTGCCCAAACGTTCGATCGCCGCCTGAACCCCGTCGCCGGTGACATCGACGATCAGATCGACGCGCTGCGCGGGCGCGAGGACCAGCTCGTCGGGAATGGCCTCTGGCGCGGGCAGCGGCATCCCGTCCAGCGCCACCTGCCAGCCCGAAAGCCCGGTCAGACGCAGCACGAAGATCCGCGCATTGGCGGCGTTGATCAGGCGTAGCCGCAAGCGCTCGTGGCGCTTGGCCTTCAGGGTCAGGGCATAGTGTCCGTTGGTTCCGACGAGATTGCCGAAGCGCCCACCGTGGCTGAGGTCCATCGGATGGGTGAAATCCGGCTCCAACTGCGCGGTATCGGGATCGAGCAGCCAATCGTCGAGCAGCAGAACCTCGTCGCGATCGACATCCGGGGCGTCCGGCTCCTCGATGATCAGCGCACCGGAGAGGCCGCGCGCGACCTGCTCCATCGAGTTCGTATGCGCGTGATACCAGTAGGTGCCCGCATCTGGTGCGACGAAATCATAATCGAAGGTCTGGCCGGGCGGCACCGCGTCTTGCGTCAGCCCCGCCACGCCATCCATCGCATTGTCGATGCGGATGCCGTGCCAATGCACCGAGCTTGGCACATCGAGCTTGTTGACGAAGCGGCGTTGCAGGCGCGCGCCTTGCGGCACCCGTAGCTGCGGCCCCGGCAACGTGCCGTCATAGGACCAGACCTCGGTCTGCGGATAGCCCTCGGGGGCAATCTGGGCCATGGCGCGCTGCGCGGTCAGCGGCGTCGGGGCGGTTGCCGCGCCACCCATGCGCGCCGTGAGCGCCGTGCCCCCCATTCCTGCAAGGACCGCGCGGCGGGTCAGTTGGAAATTCTGCATCTCACTCGATCCCGTTCGCGCGCTGCAATTCGCGCACGTAAGTGACGATATTGGCGACATCGCCACGGGTCAGACCCTCCTGCGGGGGCATGTTGCCGAACTTCCAGTGATGCGCGCGCACGCCCGCCTGAACGGCGGCCTGGAAGGCCATGTCGCCGTGATGGGACGGCTCGTAGATCTTGTGCACGAGGGGTGGGCCGAAGCCCATCTTGCCGGTGGCATTCGCGCCGTGACAGGCCGCACAGGTCGCGTCAAAAGCGCGTTTGCCCATCTGGGCCTGTTCGGAGAGCGTATTCGGCAAGGTGACAGCGACAAGCGGCTCACCTTGTGCGGGCGTCGCCGCCTCGGCCTCACTCGCGGTGTCGGGCCGCAACACGAGCCAACCGCCCGCAGCGAGGGCCGCGACGACCGCGGCAGAGAGAATATAGCGTTTCATAGAGTATCCTGTTCGATCATGCGCCCAGACTTGGGACGCGACAGACGAGCCCCCTCAGGGGCCAGTGACGGTGTGATCGATCAGATACGTGGTGGCGGAAGGTCGAGCTGCGGCTCATGCGCCAAGGGCGCGGGCGTCTCCGCAGGCAGGAGCGTCACCGACAGGTCCGCCCGGCTCAGCGAGAATTCCGGCGCGAAGTCCAGCGTGGCGGAGACCATTATCTGCGCATGGGGGCAGGATTGGTCCTGCGTCGAGCCCGCATCGTGATGGCTGTCGGGACAGGCCGAACAGTCGCTCACGGCGACGGTCTCCATCGCATCCATCGCACGCGCATGGGTCATCGCGGCAGCGGGCGCGCCCAACTGCGAAAGACCGACCAAACAGACCAGCCCGACGATGACGATATGCAGCGCTTTGCGCATGGCTCTCCCGGTTTCTCCCTGTACCCTATCTGGTGGGCTGTGGCGCGGCTGTCAATTCCCGCGCTGCCCCATCAGGTCGTCGAGGATCGCACAATCGGGGGCGTCGTCGCCATGACATTGCGCGATCAGCCGCTGGAGTTGCGCCTCCAATGCATTGAGTGAGGCGATCTTCTCGCGCACCGCTTCGAGGTTTTGCTGCGCCAGCGCACGCACATCCCGGCTGGCCCGCCCCTCATCTGCGCTCAAGCTGAGCAGGCGGCGACATTCCTCAAGCGAGAACCCCAGATGGCGCGCCTGCGCCAGAAGCCGCAACTGCTCCACGCAAGCCTCGGAGAAATCGCGATAGCCATTCGCGCGCCGGTCGGGCGTGACGAGGCCGATCTCCTCGTAATAGCGGATCGTCTTGACCGGCAGCCCGGTCTGCGTCGCGGCGGTTCCGATATTCATCTGCATAGGCCTCCTGTGCCTAATATAAACCTTCCAGTGACTGGAAGCAAAAGTCACGCTCACGTGAGGGCCGCCGGAACATAGGGACGCGGGACCGGGTTTGGGAAAAAGATCGGTTATACTCTTGACCCTCCAGCAGCTGGAAGCCCTATCTGATCGGGCGAAGTTGCCGAAAGGATGAACGGATGACATCGCAGCACGCCCACCACGAGACCCACGACACGCAGGAAACGACGGACGCGATCACGCGTGACCCAGTCTGCGGAATGACGGTCGACCCGAATGCCGACAAGCCCAGTGCCGAGCATGACGGCCATCTCTACCACTTCTGTTCGCAAGGCTGTCACGACAAGTTCGTGGCCAAGCCGAATGACTACATCAAGGCGACCGACCCGGTCTGCGGGATGTCGGTCGAGCGCGCGACGGCGAAATATATGGCCAAGCTCGACGGCGAGCGGTTCTACTTCTGCTCCGAGGGCTGTCAGCACAAGTTCGAGGCCCGGCCCGAGGATTATCTGGGCGTTCGTCCCGCTGCCAAGGCAATGCCCGAAGGCACGCAATATACATGCCCGATGCATCCCGAGATCGTCGAGGACAAGCCCGGCGACTGCCCGAAATGCGGCATGGCGCTGGAGCCGATGAGCCCCAGTGCCGATAGCGGCCCGAACCCCGAGCTCGTCGATTTCCGGCGCAGGCTCTGGATCATGGGGCCGCTGGCGGCTGCGGTCTTCGTGCTGGAGATGGGCGCGCATATCGGGCTGCCCTTCGCGGAGTGGATCGGGCCGAAAGCCTTCCTCTGGCTGCAATTCGCGCTGGCGACGCCGGTGCTGTGGTTCGCGCGGCCCTTCTTCGTGCGCGGCTGGAAATCGGTGGTGAATGTTTCGCCCAACATGTGGACGCTGATCGCTTTGGGCACGCTCGCGGCCTATCTTTTCTCACTCGCGGGGCTTCTGGTGCCGGGGATCTTTCCCGCCGAAATGCTCAATGAGCACGGGCTTCCGCCGGTCTATTTCGAAGCCTCGGCGGTGATCCTCGTGCTGGTTCTGGTCGGGCAGATCATGGAGCTGACGGCACGCGAGAAAACCGGCGACGCGATCCGCGCGCTGATGGACCTCGCGCCGAAAACTGCGCGCCGCGTGGGCGAAAATGGCGAGGAAGACGTCCCCCTCGATCAGGTGCAGACGGGCGACAAGCTGCGCGTGCGCCCGGGAGAGACCGTGCCGGTGGATGGTGTAGTCGCGGAAGGCTCCTCCGCCATCGACGAAAGCATGATCACCGGCGAGCCCGTCCCAGTCGAGAAAACCCAAGGCGATCCGGTCACTGGCGGCACACTGAACAAGCAGGGCAGCTTCGTGATGGAAGCGCAGGCCGTGGGGTCGGAAACCACGCTCTCGCGCATCGTCGAGATGGTCGGCAAGGCGCAACGCTCGCGCGCACCGATCCAAGGGCTGGCCGACCGTGTGGCGCTCTACTTCGTGCCCGCCGTGGTGGCCTGTTCGATCCTCGCCTTCATCGCATGGCTCGTCTTCGGCCCCTCGCCCGCACTGGGCTATGCGACCGTGGCCGCCGTCTCCGTCCTGATCATCGCGTGTCCCTGCGCGCTGGGTCTCGCCACGCCGATGTCAGTGATGGTCGGCACCGGGCGCGGTGCCAGCGCAGGCGTGCTGATCCGCGACGCCGAGGCGCTGGAACGCTTCGCCAAGGTCGACACGCTGATCGTCGACAAGACCGGCACCCTGACCGAGGGCAAGCCCGCGCTGACCGATGTGATCGCGGACGGGGTCTCGGAGGAAGAGGTCAAATCGCTTGCCGCCGCGCTGGAGCGCGGATCGGAGCACCCGCTGGCCGAGGCCATCGTGCAAGGGGCCGAAGATGCGCCCAAACTCGACGCCGAAGGCTTCGAGGCGGTCACCGGCAAGGGCGTCACGGGTCGCGTCGACGGCGCACAGATCGCGCTCGGCAATGCGGCGCTGATGGAGCAGATCGGCGCGGATACCTCCGCTCAGTCCGACACGGTCGAGCGTCTGCAATCGGACGGTAAAACCGCGATGTATCTCGCCCGCGACGGCAAGGTGATCGGGGTGATCGCGGTGGCCGACCGGATCAAGGAGACCACGGCGGACGCCATTCGCGCGCTCCACGAGGAAGGCCTGCGGATCGTCATGGCCACGGGCGACAGCGAGGGCACCGCAAGGGCCGTCGCGCGTGAGCTGGGCATCGACGAGGTTCATGCCGGGGTCTCGCCCGAGGACAAGGCCGCACTGGTCGAGAAACTGCGCAAGGACGGCGTCTCCATCGCGATGGCCGGTGACGGGGTGAACGACGCACCCGCACTCGCCGCTGCCGATGTCGGCATCGCCATGGGCACCGGCGCCGATGTGGCGGTGGAGAGCGCAGGTCTGACGCTGGTCAAGGGCGACCTGACCGGCATCGTCCGCGCGCGCCGTCTGGCCGAGGGCGTGATGCGCAACATCCGCCAGAACCTGTTCTTCGCCTTCGCCTACAACACCGCGGGCGTGCCGATCGCGGCGGGCGTGCTCTACCCCGTCTTCGGCGTGCTGCTCTCGCCGGTGATCGCAGCGCTCGCGATGAGCTTCTCGTCGGTCTCGGTGATCGGCAACGCCTTGCGCCTGCGGAGGCTGAAGCTGTGACATTGGCGCGCAAAGATGACAGTGTTACGCAAAACTCCGGAGGACTCATGACACGTTTTCTTAGCATTCTCGCCCTCGTGGCGTTGCCCACCGTCAGCTACGCGCACGGAGATGGCAGCGCGGATGGGAGCGCGCATGACATGATGTCGGGCGATCACATGATGATGGACGACGCGGACATGGGCGACCATGAGCATATGGGCGACAACGAGGACATGCCCGCACATGACGACCACATGATGTCCGACGACGCCCATGCCGACGGGCAGATGCCGATGACCTCGACCGCGCAGATGCCCGGAATGCAATCCGAGGACACGGGCGCGATCACCGAGCCGGGCCAAAGCGCCTTCGCGGCCATTCAGGAGATCGTCGCCTATCTGCTCGCCGATCCCGACACGGATTGGAACCGCGTCAATATCGAGGGCCTGCGCCAGCATCTGATCGATATGAACAACGTCACCCTGCGCGCCAAGGTCAAAGAGGACGACATCGAAGGTGGCGCGCGCTTCGAGGCAACCTCGGACGACCCCGAGGTCACCGCCTCGATCCGCGCGATGGTGCCCGCTCATGTCGCGACGATGAACGGGGTCGAGGGCTGGGAGATGAGCGCCGCGGAAATCCCCGGCGGCAGCGCGCTCACCGTGACCGGCGCGGATTCGCAGAAGATCCGCGCGCTCGGCTTCATCGGCATCCTGACGGTCGGCGCGCACCATCAGCCGCATCATCTGGCGATGGCGAAGGGCGAGATGATGTCGGGGCATTGAGGCCTAGACAGCCGACGGCGGCTGACCCGCCTTTCGAAAAAGCGAAGCGGCAGGAGTTTCCCCCTGCCGCTCCACGTCCCGGCACGTCGTGTGGCGAGCATCGGCCGGTTCGCGTAGAACCTCACATCGCTCAGCCTTCATGCTGGGAATTCCGGTCCTGATCTTCGCGAAGACCTATTTCTGGGCGCTGCGCGGCGCTGTGCTTTCCCCGTTCGCAGCTTTCTCTTCGGACAGTGTCCGGAAGAAATGAGGCCAGGCGAGGGCGGCATGGCCCTTGTTGTTCGCGATGTCATTCGTCTGGGGCGTCTTACCCTTGGGCAGTTTTTCGATAGCCATGTTCGGCCCTCCATTTTACCCGCGAGGGATACTCGCGGAATTCCTCTGGATGACCGAAAGCTTCGGTCAGTTTCGCTCGTGTCGCGGCGGTGCCTCCAAAGATGAGGCGCAATGCGGCGTCCGTCCGGTCCCGAGCCGTCGGGGCTTTCGGGGGCAGATCACGGAAGACGCCGTCGAAGTCGTGTTTGCGGGGCATAGTCCCGCTCTGGTCGCGAAATCCGGTCTGAAGACCGGCTACGGAACCGCATCAGCTGGTGCCAGATTGCAGGCGGTCTCACGACCGTCGCGTCCGGTTCCGAATTCTCAGGTAACGGCCTGTCTGTCTTCGCGCAGAGAGAGACCTGCACGCGCAAGGGCCGAGATGTGGACGAAGATATCCCGTCTGCAGAATAGATCAGCCAAGCTCAGTCATTTCAGTAGGAAGACCGGAGCCGGCAGAGAAGAGAAGAGAAATTACAGATGAGACGAGCGTAGTCCGGTATACCTAAGTGACCGCGGCCCCTTTTGCAAAGGAAATCAGCAGCGAGCGAACGGCACGCACGGCCACGTCTTTCCGAGCGCGCAATTTATATCTCGTACAATCAAGCCGTTGCGCGAAAATTCCGGTGCCGAAACGCAATTTCCTCGTAATTTGGGCGCAAATCCCTTATGTCTGCACTCGCATATCTTAATTCTCGGACCCTGTTCCTCCCGGCTCAGCGACGATCTTGAGCTTTGTCGGGCCGCAGCTTTTCAAAGGCGGCAGTAAGGAAAAGGAGCTTCCCATCGGCCCATGGTGCCGTGACGCCGTTCGAGCAGACGAACCCATTCAGCCCTCCTACCGGGATGAACTTGGTCGATACCGCAATTTCTGCCCCTCGCGACCTCCACGAGAACTTCGCATGTCAGGGGGGCCGGACCGTGATCCGCGCGCATTGACGCTGACGCCTCGCGATCCGCTTGGGATACCAAACCGGCGCGCCCTCGCGCGCAGACCTAATTCACCGCATAGAAAAGGCTTAGCCCGCACTATGCCTCCGTGATCGCGCGACCGTTCAAATCGGAGCCGTCACGACCGCTTAGAAAGATACGAACCTTGATCGAAATTTGCTGGGGCAAACCCATCTCCCTCGTCGTGTCGCCGGACGGCGACGTCAAAACCTTCAGCACCATCGAACAGGTGCATTACTGGCTGCGCGAGAAATGGCCGGTCACTGATACCGCACAGATCCGTGCAATTGACCGCGTCGAAGCGGCCATGGAATGTCTGGGCACCGTGGGCGACGCGCGCAGCGCATTCCTCGGGGCCGCGACCACCGCCGGCTTTTCACCTTTCGAAACCATGGATCACCCGATTGCAGCCTGATCACACAGCACATACGGCGTCGCGCGCGCGACGCGGACGGGCCGGCTCGGCCCCGAGGTTCGAAGGCCTGCGCTCAAAGCTCTTCGACGTAGCCTTCGGGGCGTGGACGGCACTGCAAGCGCCGATGATTCCGGTCCTCGCGCTGGCGCGGCGCCCCCGGCTCGTGCGCGCCGCCGTGCGGGTCTGGACCGGCGGGGTCTTCGCGTTCGCACGCGGGATCCTGCGATTGCGCGTGCGCGAGCAAGGGCTCGAGAACAAGCATCTCGACAGCCCCTGCATCTATGTCTGCAACCACCAGTCCACCTGGGAGACGCTGGCCTTCAACCAGCTCGTGCCCGATGTCTGCATCATCGCGAAACAAGAATTGCGGCGTATCCCGATCTTCGGCTGGTTCCTCGAACATTCGCCGATGATCCTGATCGACCGCAGCGGCGGCGGGCGTGCCCTCGCCGGCATGATCACCCAGGCGCGCGAAGAGGCCGCCAAAGGCCGCTCGATCCTGATCTTCCCCGAAGGCACGCGGGTCGGCGTGACTGATCGCTGCGAATTCCAGCCGGGTCTCATCGCGCTTTATCGCAAGCTCGGCCTGCCGATCGTGCCGGTCGCGCATAACGCGGGCCATGTCTGGCGCAGGGACGTGAAGACCGGGGGCACGATCACCGTCGCCTATTTCCCGGCAATCCCGCCCGGGCTTCCGGGCGCCGAGGTGAGCGCGCAGGTCGAAGCGCTTCTCAATGTCGAGAAAGACCGCCTGCCCCCCTGCACAGCTCTGAGCGACAACGCAAAATAGGTGGCACCTTTTGGCAGTGGGCCGCCCTCGCCTCTTGTGGTGTGGCCCCGCAAGTCCAATCCCTATCGAGCTTCGGCATTCCGACCGCGACACATCCCAGACATATTGATATCGGTGACAAGCAGGCCGATCAGGCATTTCTCAAGCCGCGATGAAGATCTAAGGTCGACATCCTGTTGGCCGCGCGGCCTCCACCGCTATGCATGAAGGTTCTTTCCATGGCCACCAAACCGATGTTGCACCCGCGCAATCAACACCGGGCGGGGTACGACTTTGAGCGCCTGATCGTGCAAACTCCGGAGCTGGAGGCATTCACGACGAGAAACCCGCGCGGTCGGATGACGATCGACTTTTCGGACGTCGACGCGGTCCGCATGCTCAACCGGGCACTCTTGCGGACGCATTACGACATCGATTTCTGGGATATTCCGGCCTCTTACCTATGCCCTCCGATCCCCGGCCGTGTCGATTACATCCACTATCTGGCGGATCTTCTGGCCGAGTGTAACGACCATGAGATCCCGCACGGGCCCGAGATCAAGGCGCTCGACATAGGGACCGGCGCGAGCCTCGTCTACCCACTGACCGGTCAGCATGAATATGGCTGGGGGTTCACCGGCGTCGATATCGATCCGGTGTCGATCAACTCGGCGGCGGAGATTTGCGACCGCAACGGCCTGAACATCAGCCTCAGGCGCCAGTCCGATCCCGAGGACATCTTCGAAGGCGTGATCGGTCCCGACGATATCTTCCATGTCACCTTATGCAATCCGCCGTTTCATGCGTCCATTGAGCAGGCGGACAAAGGCACCCAGCGCAAGTGGCGGAATTTGGGGAAAGGTCACTCGAAGAAACTCAATTTCGGAGGCCAGAACGCCGAACTCTGGTGCCCCGGTGGCGAAATCGGCTTCATCGCCAGAATGATCGAGCAGAGCATGGACGTCGCCGATCAATGCCTGTGGTTTACCTCTCTGGTGTCGAAGAAAGACAACCTGCAGCCAATTTCCAGACTGCTGCGCAAAGCGAGGGTTGCCGAGTCCAGGGTCGTCGAAATGGCTCAGGGGCAGAAGACAAGCCGGTTCATAGCCTGGACCTATTACCCCGAAGCACAGCGATCCCTGTAGGGGGATCGGGTTCATCGACAGGACGCAAGGGGTGGCGCCTGCTCTCGAGCGACGGGCGCATTCGAAAGGATTTCGGATCACGTCGCGCTCTGGACGCATCTAGCGAATCCGGCAGATGGCAATGCGCTCCGCCGGTTGCTGGACCGCATTTCCCTGCCGCCGCGAACATTTGTCTGGATCGCGGCCGAAGCCAGCGTCGCCCGCGCCCTGCGCGACGACCTGACCGCCCGCGGTCATCCGAAGGAATGGCTGAAGGCGGCAGGATACTGGATCGCCGGACAGGCCGACGGCTCGGCCAAGGACCTGTGAGAGGCGCAGGGCCGCGCGGGGAATTCCGCCGCGGGCCCGAAACCGGGCCCACCGAGAGCGTCAGGTGCGCGCGATACTCAAGCCGCAGGCCGCCGCCAGCTTTCGCGGTGGTAAGCGCTGTCCCAGAACCGCCATTCATGCCAGCAACTGCGGGCGAAAGCCCGGTGCATCCGCTGGCGGGCGGCCTCATCGGCCTTCGCGCCCAGCCTGTCGGTCAGGTCCAGCATCCGTTCCACGCTCTGATCGAAAGCCTCTCCCGAATAGGTCGCGATCCAGGCGGCATATGGGTTCGCGTCCCCGCTGACATGCGCAATTTCCCGGCCGATATCGCGATAAATCCAGAAGCAGGGCAACAGGGCCGCCACCGCCTCGGGGAAATCGCCCGTCGTGGCACTGCGCAGAAGGAACGAGACGTAGTGATCGCAGGCGGCCGAGGGCTCGATCTTCGCGAAATCGTCGGCCGAAACACCGAATAGCCCCATGTAATGCGCGTGCAATTCCCGCTCGACCGCGATCGCGCCGGCCGCCGAACCTGAGAGTTGCGCGACGGTCGGTGCATCGGGGGCCTTCGCGGCGGCGAGCGCGAGCGCACGGGCGAAGCCTTCGAGGTAATGGGCGTCCTGAATGATGTAGCCTTGGAACGTTTCCGGATCGAGACGCCCCTCTGCCAGTTCGCGATTGAAGGGCATGTCATGGATCTGGCGGCGCAGCGGTGCGGTCGCCTGCGCGAGGTCTTGGGTAAAGCTCATTGGCTGTCCTCCTGAAAAGCGTGGAAATGGTGCACCGGCCCGTGGCCCGATCCGACGGATAGCCGATCCGCCCCGGCAATCGCGGCGTTCAGATAGGCCTTCGCGCGACGGGTGGCGTCTGGCAGCGACAAGCCTGCGCCGAGCCACGTCGCCAGCGCCGAGGACAGGGTGCAGCCCGTGCCATGCGTGTTGCGCGTCGCGATGCGCGGCGCATTCAGCCAAACTTCATCCCGCGCGGCCACCAGCAGGTCCGGGCTGTGATCGCCCCTCAGATGCCCGCCCTTCAGCAGCACAGCACGCGGCCCGAGCGCGCGCAGCGCATGGGCCTGATCGCGCATCTCATCAAGCGTCGTCGCCTCGGCGCAGCCCAAGAGATCGGCAGCCTCGGGCAGGTTCGGCGTGATCAGATCGGCGCGCGGCAGCAGGCCGCGCAGCGCGGTCACCGCGGCCTCCGCCAGCAGCCGATCCCCGCCTTTCGCGACCATAACCGGGTCGAGCACCACCGGACACTCGAGCCCGGTCAGCCCCTCGGCCACGGTCTCGATGATCGCAGCCTCGCCGAACATCCCGATCTTGATCGCGTCGATCCGGATGTCATCGCGCAGCGAGGCCATCTGCGCCGCGATCAGGCCGGTGTCGCACAGGCTCACCGCCTGCACGCCGCGCGTGTTCTGCGCGGTCAGCGCAGTGATCACGCTCATCGCATAGCCGCCATTGGCGGAAATGGCCTTGATATCGGCCTGAATGCCCGCCCCGCCCGATGGGTCGGAGCCAGCCATGGTGAGAATATTCGGGGTCATAGGTCGCTCCATGCGCTGCGCAGGGTTCGGGTGGCGCGCGCCATGTCAGGGGCGCGCGAGATGGCAGAGATCACCGCGACACCGGCACCGCGCGCCTTGCGGACCGCGGGCGCATCGGTGGCGGTGATCCCGCCGATCGCGAGACAGGGGAGGTCCGTGCGTGCGACGATCGCGGCAAAGCCCGCATGTCCGATCGGGGCGGCGTGGTCGGGCTTCGAGCCGGTCGCATGGATCGGTCCGACGCCGAGATAATCGACGCCGGGAGGCACGGCACCGATCTGCGCCTCGGTCTCGATGGAGAGGCCAAGGAGCATCTCGGGCCCGATCCGGCAGCGGATCGCGGCGGGATCGCCATCGCTCTGGCCGATATGCAGCCCGGCGGCGCCGATCTCGATGGCCACCGCGACCCGGTCATTCACGATCAGCGGGACGTCGTAGGGTGCGAGCGCCGCAATCAGCGTCTTGGCGAGTTCTGCGAATTCCGCATCGGGGAGCGTCTTGTCGCGCAGCTGCACCCAGCCCGCGCCGCCCTCAGCCGCAGCGATAGCCTGCGCGATCACGGGCTGCGGGGCGTCGGGGTCAGTGACGAAACAGATGGGCGGGATCATGTGGGTTCGATCCGCGCACCGGCGGTCAAGGCTTCGGCGTCGATCGCATGGAGCGCATCGAGGAAGGCGAACTGAAAGCTGCCCGGACCTTGGGCGGTCGCGCCAGCGCGCTCCCCGGCGAGCCCGAAGTAGGCCAACGCCGCGACGACCGCCTCGAACCGGGGCTGGCCTGCCAGAAAGGCGGCGACGACACCGGTGAGCGAACAACCCAAAGCGGTCACGCGGGGCATCATCGCATGGCCATTCGCAACCCGCGCGGCCTGCGTGCCGTCAGTCACGAAATCCACCGCGCCGGTCACCGCCACCACGGCGCCGCTCACATGGGCCAAGGCCCGCGCGGCGCCTTCAGCCGTCTCGACACTCTCGGTGGAATCCGCGCCCTTGCCCGCGGCGGCCTCACCCGCAAGCGCGAGTATCTCCGAAGCGTTGCCGCGGATCACCGTCGGATGCAGTTCCACCAGCCGCGCCCCGAGAGCGCGCCGATAACCCGTCGCGCCGACCGCAACCGGGTCTAGAACCCACGGGATGCCCTGCGCGCGCGCGACCGTGGCCGCCGCCTCCATCGCCTCCGCCCATGGCGGCGACACCGTGCCAATATTGATACTCAGCGCCTGCGCGATCCCGGCGAACTCGGCCGCCTCTTCGCGCGCATGGACCATCGCGGGCGAGGCGCCGGACGCGAGCAGCACATTCGCCATCACGTTCATCGCGACATAGTTGGTGATGTTATGAACGAGCGGCGCAGTCTGCCGCATCGACGTGAGATATTGTCCGGGGTCTTCCATCGCACTCTCCTTGGCTACGGGCAGCAAGAGGAGTGCGAGGGGGCAAAAGGCGGGACTGCGCCTGACCGTCTCACGCGCCTCCCTCCGCCGGCATTATCCGGTTCAGGTTCTAAGGGTTCGTCTCAGCCCGGTTTCCCGAGCGCCCCTGTCGCTTCGCGCAAAGAGGTGACACCGTCCGAGCCCCCCGTCAAGCGGTGTGACGACAAGCGGTGTGACGACAAGCGGGGGCCTCGATGGTTCGCGTCTGTCCGGTCGCGCGATCGTGGCGATCTATCCCGCGCGCCACCCTTGCAGAGCCCTGCCCCATCCTTTAGAGGCCCGCTCAACCGGTCGCAGCCTACCCGGTCATCAAAACAAGGGTTCAAATATGAAGACTCTCGTCATCTGCTCGGGCGGACTCGATTCCGTGTCGCTCGCCCATATCGTCGCCGCTGAGGGCAATCTCACGCGGCTCGTTTCCTTCGATTACGGCCAACGGCACCGCAAGGAGCTCGATTACGCCGCCGCCGCCGCGCGCCGCCTTGGCGTGCCGCATCACCTCATCGACATGCGCCCCATCGGGGCCGCGCTGACCGGATCGGCGCTGACCGACGATATCGACGTGCCCGACGGGCATTACGCCGAAGAGACGATGCGCATCACCGTCGTCCCGAACCGCAACGCGATCATGCTCGCCATCGGCTTTGGCGTGGCCGCCGCGAATGGCGACGAGGCCGTGGCGACTGCGGTGCATGGGGGCGATCACTTCATCTATCCCGATTGCCGACCCGCCTTCACCGAGGCCTTCGATGTGATGCAGCGCATGGCGCTCGACGGCTATGCCGATGTGCGGCTGGAGACGCCTTTCGTGCATCGCTCCAAGGCTGACATCGTGGCCGAGGGCTCCAAACACGGCACGCCCTTTGCCGAGACGTGGTCGTGCTACAAAGGTGGCGATGTGCATTGCGGGCGCTGCGGCACCTGCGTCGAGCGGCGCGAGGCGTTCCATCTTGCGGGTGTCGCGGATCCGACCGTCTATGCCGATCCGGATTTCTGGGCCAAGGCCGTTGCCGAGAAGGAGGCCCGCTGATGTTCCGTATCCGCAAGGAATTCCACTTCTCCGCATCGCATCAGCTTTCGCATCTGCCCGAAGATCATCAATGCGCGCGGCTGCACGGGCATAATTACATCGTGGTCGTCGAACTGGCCGCCGCGAAGCTCGATGAGAACGGGTTCGTGCGCGACTATCACGATCTGAAACCGCTCAAGACCTATATCGACGACACCTTCGATCACCGGCACCTGAACGACGTGATGGACGTGCCCTCGACCGCAGAGAACATGGCCAAGCATTTCTACGACTGGTGCAAGGCACGATGGCCCGAAACCAGTGCGGCGCTGGTCAGCGAGACGCCCAAGACCTGGGCCGAGTATCGTCCATGACCACCCTTCGCATCGCCGAGATTTTCGGCCCGACCATTCAGGGCGAAGGCGCGCTGATCGGCGAGCCCACGCTCTTCGTGCGCGCGGGCGGCTGCGACTACCGCTGCTCGTGGTGCGACAGCCTCCACGCGGTGGACAGCGCCTATCGCCACACATGGGCGCCGATGAGTTCCGAGGAAGTCTGGGCGGAGCTGCGCCGCCTGTCGAGTGACCGGCCACTGACGATCTCGCTCAGCGGCGGAAACCCGGCCATTCAGGATTTCGGACCGCTGATCGCGCTCGGGCGGGCTGCCGGCTACCGCTTCGCCCGCGAGACACTGGGCTCTGTCGCGCGGCCGTGGTTTGGCAATCTGGATACGCTGGTGCTGTCGCCGAAGCCGCCTTCGAGCGGCGAGCAGGTCGATTGGGACGCCTTTGCCAAGTGCGTGGCAGCCGGACACTCGGCCCGCAGCACTGTGATGAAGATCGTGATCTTCGACCGGGCGGATTACGATTGGGCGAAGGACGCCCATGCCCGCCACCCGGATCTGCCGCTCTATCTTCAACCGGGCAATCCCGAGGTCGACCCGGAGGTTCCGGTCGATCCGCAGGGTCTGGCCGACCGGCTTGGCTGGCTGACCGACACCACTATGGCGGATAACTGGTTTGCGCCCCGCATCCTGCCGCAGCTGCATGTCCTGATCTGGGGCAACAAGCGCGGCGTTTGATCCACCTCGGGTCGGGCGCCCCGAACATCACTCGGGCGCGACCCGCGTCACGCAGCGGTACGGTTTGCGAAACTCGTGACGCGCCGCACCATTTCGTCGAAATCGAATGGCTTCAGCAAGACTTCGGTGTCCGTAAGCGTCGTGGCCGTTGCCGCTTCCTCGTCATAGCCGGTCATGAACATCACCCTCAAGTCTTCTCGCGCCTCTCGCGCCCGGGCCGCGAGTTCCCGGCCGGTCATACCGCCCGGCAAGCCGATACCGGTCAGGAGAAGCGTCACCTCGGGCTGGTCCTGCAGCACCTGAAGCCCGGCCGCCGCATGCGCCGCCTGATAGACCGTGAAGCCTGCCTCTTCCAACGCCTCCACGACGACGAAACGCACGATTGCCTCATCGTCGACAACGAGGATCGTGTGTCCGCCCCCTGTGGCGGGTTCCTCACTGACTGGCAGGTCCTCTTCGGCGCGCGCGACCGTCTCGACCGAGCGCGGGAGGAAGATGTTCACGGTCGTCCCCTTGCCCAGTTCGGAGTCGATCGTCGCGCATCCGCCGCTTTGGCGCGCGAACCCGTAGACCATCGAAAGCCCGAGGCCGGTGCCCTTCTCGCTGGGCTTCGTCGTGAAATAGGGATCGAAGGCTTTCGAGATTTCCTCCGAAGTCATTCCCGTTCCGGTGTCGTGCACGGACAGCCGCAGGTAGTCGCCGGGCGGAAGCTCCGAGTTCTCGGTCTCGATGGCCTCGTTGGTCGTGCTGATCGTGATCGTGCCACCATCGGGCATCGCATCGCGCGAATTGATGCACAGATTGAGAAGCGCGCTTTCAAGCTGGTTCGGGTCGACCATCGCGGGCCAGGCCTCTGCGTCGTCCTCCGCCCTTACCAGAATATGCGGCCCGATGGTGTGCCGCATCAAGTCTTCCATGCTGCGGACCAGTTGCGGCACGTCGGTCGGCTTGGGCATCAGCGACTGCTGACGCGAGAAGGCGAGCAAACGCTGTGTGACGCTGGCGGCCCGCTCGGTCGACGCTTGCGCGGCTTCGAGATAGCGCAGGATTTCCTCGCGACGCCCGTCTTCGAGCCGCTTCGCGACGAAGTCGAGCGACCCGGAAATCGCCGTGAGGAGATTGTTGAAATCGTGGGCGAGCCCCCCGGTCAACTGCCCGACGGCCTCCATTTTCTGGGCCTGCCGGAGCTCTCCCTCCCGCTGCATGAGCTTCGCGGTCTGCTCTTCGACGCGCTGCTCCAAGGTTTCATTCAGCTTGGACAGCTCGGCCGCCGCCTTGTCGCGCTCTTCGAGAATGGCGCGCCGGTCATCGAGATCCATCAGAACGCCTGCGAAGATGCGCGGCGTTTCGGCCTCCATGCGGCCATTGGCTTCGACCCAGTGATACAGCCCGTCGGCCCGCTTGACGCGAAACTGATATGCATACGGCGTCGTCTGCTGCGTGGCGCGATCGATCGCCGCCATCAGCCCCGGTTTGTCGTCCTCATGAACGTTCACGACAATCTGGTCGATCGTCAGACCTTCGGCCCCCTGCGCGGGATCGAGCCCCATGCTGCGCGAGAATTCTTCATCGAGATCGAAGGTTTCGCTGTCGAGATACCAGACCCAGGTGCCAAGGATCGCCCCGGCCGAAAGCGCGCGTGCGACGTGACGTGCACTCTTTTCCGCGCGGCGCTGGCTTTCGCGTAGTTCGCGTTCTTTGCGTTTGCGCTCGGTGATATCGCGAAACAGAACCGCGACCTGCGCTTTCGCGGCGGGCTCCACCCGCGTCGCGGAAACCTCGATATGCCGTCCGGCCTCGACGAACTCGCGCTCGAACCTCAGAGGCTCTCCGGTTCTGAGCACTTCGCCGTAGATTTTGACCCACTCGGCCCCGTCTTGCGGGGCGACATCGAACACGGTCTTGCCGACGATACCGTCGATCCCGGTATGTCTTTCGTAACCGGAATTGGCTTCGATATGGACATAGTCGCTGAAGGGCCCTCTGGGCCCGTCGATGAACTGGATGACGCAGAATCCGTCATCGATCAGCTCCATCAGGGCTTTGTAGCCAGCATCAGGAGCCGCGTCGTCCTCAGTTCCGCGCGCATCACGCCGGAAAGCTTCTTGCCAAGTCACATAAGATCCAATGCAGGTAAGTGCGTCTCCACCACGCATCACAAGTATAGCTTTTCCTTAATCTTACAAACATGTTTCGGTCACATAAAAAAAGGTGGACGAATTGCCGCGAGAAAAATTATCTATAAAGCATGACGGATACACCCCATGAAACACATTCGCAGCGCATCGCGCGGATACTTTCGGATCGCATCATTTCCGGTGAGATTCCGCCCGGCGCCCGCCTGAGACAGGACCATATCGCGAGCGAGTTCGGCGCGAGCCACGTCCCGGTGCGCGAAGCCTTTCGCGAATTGCAGGCGCGCGGATTGGCCGAGAGCGAAGCGCGCCGCGGCTTTCGTGTGACCGAGTTCGACGTGGCCGAACTGCGCGAAGTGGCGGAGATGCGCGCCAGCCTCGAACCCTTGGCGCTGCGCCATGCAGCTCCGAACATGACACGCGCAATTCTCCAAAAAGCTGAACAGGTTACGCGTATCGGAGACAGTGCCAGAACAGTCCGTGATTGGGAGGCCGCGAACCGCCAATTCCACCGGCTGATCCTGACACCCTGCGGAATGCCACGACTTCTGGAGACGATCGACAATCTGCAGACGACCAGCGCACGCTTCCTTTTCGCCGCCTGGCGTCGAGACTGGGAAGCCCGCTCGGACCATGACCACCGGATCATCATCACCGCCCTCCACAAGGGACAGACAGACCTGGCCTGCGCAACCTTGGCACGCCATGTCGGCTGGATCGGCAAACGCAAGTCATCGATAAAAAATGCCAACTTACACGAGACTTACGTGATTTCTGGATAATTATCTATAACTTCAATTGATAGCCCCGGATGTGCCTGCATAGTCATAGATAGAAATTCCAACTATCGACTGAGGACAGGTTCAATGACAGCGTTCGATACTTCCCAGAAGCTCACCCACACTCTCTGGCGCGGCCTTGGCCTCGCGCTTTGCGGCGCGGCCCTGATCACACTCGGCGCGAAGCTTCAGGTGCCTTTCTGGCCCGTGCCGATGACGTTGCACACGCTTGCGGTCTTCTTCATCGCAGCGAGCGTCGGCCCCAGAATGGCGGCCGCCGCAATGGCGAGCTATCTCGCCATGGGCGCTATGGGCGTGCCGGTCTTCTCGGGCACACCCGAGCGCGGCATCGGGCTGGCCTATATGATGGGACCGACCGGGGGCTACCTGCTGGGCTTCCTGCTGGCGGCGCCCTTGATCAGCGTGCTCGCACAAGGTCGAGGCTGGCTCGGCAGAGCGCTGGCGATGCTCGTCGGGCTGATCGTGGTCTATGCCGCGGGCCTCGCCTGGCTCGCCAATTTCGTGCCGGCGTCGAAACTTCTCGCAACCGGCGTCGCACCGTTCGTTCCCGGGGATCTGGTCAAGATCGCGATTGCCAGCGGTCTCGCGACGGGCCTCACTCGCCTGAAGGAGCGCGCGTAATCATGGCGGGAGACATCAGAAACGATTGGAGCATGGCGCAGGCGAAAGCGATCCACGACCTGCCCTTCCCCGAACTTCTTCACCAGGCGCAAACGGTTCACCGCACCCATTTCGACCCGAGCGCGATCGAAACGGCGAGCCTGCTGTCGATCAAGACCGGCGGCTGCCCGGAAGATTGCGGCTATTGCTCGCAATCCGCGCATTACGATACCGGCGTGAAGGCCACCAAGCTGATGAAGACAGACGAGGTTCTGAGCGCGGCACGACGCGCGAAGGCCTCAGGCGCGCAACGGTTCTGCATGGGCGCGGCGTGGCGCAGCCCGAAGGATCGCGACATGGATGCGCTGTGCGAGATGGTGCGCGGCGTCTCCGATCTGGGGCTGGAGACCTGCATGACGTTGGGCATGCTCTCGCCGCAGCAGGTCGAGAAGCTGAAGGCGGCGGGGCTGGATTTCTACAACCACAACATCGACACGTCGCCGGACTATTACCAGGAGATCGCGACGACCCGCACCATGGAGGATCGACTCGATACGGTCGAAAATGTGCGCAAAGGCGGCATTCGGGTCTGTTGCGGTGGGATCTTGGGCATGGGCGAGGCCGAGGCGGATCGGATCGCCATGCTGGTGACGCTCGCCACCCTGCCCGCGCACCCGGACAGCGTGCCGATCAACCTCTGGAACGAGATCGACGGCGTGCCGGTGCAAAAGAATGCCGAGCCGGTCGACCCTTTCGCGCTGGTGCGGGTCGTCGCACTTGCGCGGATCCTGATGCCCGCGTCGGTGGTGCGGCTTTCGGCAGGCCGCACCGGGATGAGCGACGCGTGGCAGGCGCTGTGCTTCCTCGCGGGCGCGAACTCGATTTTCGTGGGAGATCAGCTTCTGACCACGGATAACCCCGCAGCCTGGAGAGATCAGGACCTGTTGGCGCGGCTGGGCATGCATGTGGCCCCCGCGAAGCCGAGCGCCGAACCGGCACCCGTGGCTTGAGCGCGCGACTGTCTCGGGTAACTTGCCCGAGACGGTTAACGGCAGCGTCCTGCAGGCTCACATCCGGGTCAGCGTTGACCTTCGGCCTCCGCAACATGGCCTTTGACCTTCAGGAAACTATCCGGCGTCACCGAGATCGAGTCGATCCCGAACTCCACCAGCCTGCGGGCGAATTCCGGGTAGTTCGACGGCGCCTGACCGCAGAGCCCGACCTTCGCGCCAACGCCATGCGCTCTTTCGATGACGCTCCGGATCATCCACTGAACGGCGGCGTGACGTTCGTCGAACAGCGGCGCGAGCCGGTCGCTGTCGCGGTCGATGCCCAAGGTCAGCTGCGTCAGATCGTTCGACCCGATGGAGAAACCGTCGAACCGCTTGGCGAATTCCTCGGCGAGGATGACGTTCGAGGGCACTTCGCACATCACGTAGATCTGCAACCCGTTCGATCCGCGCACCAGCCCTTCCTCGGCCATCACCGCCAGCACGCGGTCGGCTTCCTCGGGCGTGCGGCAGAACGGAACCATCACCAGCACATTGTCGAAGCCTGCCTCTTCGCGCAGCCGCCGGATCGCCCGGCATTCGAGCCGGAACCCCTCGACATAGGCGGGATCGTAATAGCGCGAGGCGCCGCGCCAGCCGATCATCGGGTTGGATTCCACCGGCTCGAATTGCCGCCCGCCAAGTAGGTCGGCATATTCGTTCGTCTTGAAATCGCTCAGCCGCAGGATCATCGGGTTCGGATAGGCCACGGCGGCGATCCGGGACAGGCCAAGCGCCAGTTGATCGACGAAATACTCGGCCTTGTCCTCGTATCCCCTTGTGAGCGTTTCGATTTCCTCCCGCACCTCCGTCTCCCGGATGTCGGAGAAATGCAGCAGCGCCATCGGATGGACCCGGATCGTGTTCGAGATCACGAATTCCATCCGCGCCAGACCGACACCGTCGATCGGCAGCCGCCACCAGCGCGCCGCAATGGCCGGGTTGGCGAGGTTGAGCATGACCTTGGTCTTGGTCTCCGGCACCGCGTCGAGGTTCAGATCTTCGACCGAGAACTCGGCAAAGCCGTCATAGACCCGGCCCTCGTCGCCTTCGGCGCAGCAGACAGTCACCTCTTGCTCGTCGTGCAGCACATGGGTCGCGTCGCCACAGCCGACGATGGCGGGAACGCCCAATTCGCGGCTGACGATGGCGGCGTGGCTGGTTCTGCCGCCGTGATCGGTGATGATGGCAGAGGCCCGTTTCATCACGGGCACCCAATCGGGGTCCGTCGTCGAGGTGACGAGGACCGAGCCGTCAACGAAATCGTCGATATCCTTGACGTCTTCGATCAGGCAGACACGCCCGGTCGCGACCTGTTCGCCGACCGACAGACCGCTGACGACGACCGGACCGTGCGCGCCGATGGTATAGCGCCTGAGCGACCCTGCAGAGACCCGCGACTGCACCGTCTCGGGGCGCGCCTGCACGATGAACAGCTTCCCCGTGACGCCGTCTTTCGCCCATTCCATATCCATCGGTTGGCCGTAATGCGCTTCGATGGTCGCCGCTTGCTGCGCGAGGTCCAGTACCTCGTCATCCGACAGGACGAACTTCCCGCGTTCGGCTTTCGATGTCGGCACGTTGCGCACCGGGTTCGGGGCGTCCGGCCCGGCATAGATCATCTTGATCTCTTTCGCCCCGAGCTTCTTCTCGATGATCGGTTTGACGCCCGCCTTGCCGAGGAAAGGTTTGTAGACCTGAAACTCGTCCGGCGTGACCGCGCCTTGCACGACATTCTCGCCCAAGCCCCAGGCCGCGCTGATCAGCACGACCTTGTCGAAGCCGGTTTCGGTGTCGATCGAGAACATCACGCCAGACCCGCCGATATCGGAGCGCACCATCTGCTGAACGCCCACGGAAAGCGCGACATCGAGGTGATTGAACCCTCTGAGCTTGCGGTAGGTGATCGCGCGGTCGGTGAAGAGCGAAGCGTAGCACTTTCGGCAGGCGGTCAGAAGCTCCTCCTCGCCCGAGACGTTGAGATAGGTCTCCTGCTGACCGGCAAAGCTGGCATCGGGAAGGTCTTCTGCCGTGGCGCTCGAGCGAACAGCGACGGAGACCTCGGGCACCCCTGCCCGCTTCGACAGATCGCGATACGCCTCCCGGATCGCGGCTTCGGTCGAGGCGGGCCAGTCCCCGGCCACGATCGTGTCGCGAATGCTCTGACCCGCGACGTGAAGGCTGATCTTGTCGGCATCGTAATCGGCGAGATAGCCCGCGATGGCCTCGGTCAGATTGTTTTCCTCGAGAAACATCCGATAGGCGTCGGAGGTAGTGGCGAAGCCCGGCGGGACCTGAATGCCCTTGGCGCCAAGCTCCTGCACCATCTCTCCAAGCGAAGAGTTCTTGCCGCCCACAAGCGCGACATCCTCGCGACGCAAGCTATCGAAAGGAATGACTTCTTTCTTCGTGGCCATGAGCTCGCCTCCCCTGTTTGCACCTGCGGGCACTTTATCGCAGAGGCGCATTTTGACCTTGATCTTTGTCAACGCGGGCCCGCTTGTCCCACATCCCCCAATCCGTTCTGGACAGCGCCAGATTTTCCTGCGATCAAATCCGGGATGGTGTCCGGCCCCAAAGGGTCGGCTGAAAAGGGAACACGGTGCGGGCGATGCCCAACTCCGTGACTGCCCCCGCAACTGTAAGCGGCGAGCGCCACCGGAAACGCCACTGACCTGCAAAGGTTGGGAAGGTCCGGTGAAGCTACGACCCGCGAGTCAGGAGACCTGCCATCTCGGATGCGCGCCTAGCGCATCTCGGTCACCTTAAACCCGGGCGGGGTGCCCTGGGACGGAGAGACGAGAGATGGACCAGATCGGACCTCGCATATCGCCGTGCCGCGACCAATCCCGCCCTTTTGCGCGGAGGGCGCGATGCTTTTGGAACGAACGCTTTCACTGCTACAACTCGATATAGGACCGATCTCGCCGCTGCGTGCGCGTGAGCTGGGGACGCTCGGCTACATGGAATGGCTCGGTACGCTGCCGGGCGACATGCCCTATGCGAAGGCGGCGATCGTCGCTCATATGCAGGCCTATCCGCACTCCCTGATCTCGCCCGCGGTGGAGGTGTTCTGCGAGCTCCTGCTGGAGTCGCTGACCCCGCAGCCTTTCGCCTTGCAGATCGAGATGCCTCCACCGGTGCGGCGGGGCGGTGCTCGCGCCCGACGGGGCCTCTGACCCATTTCTCGTCTTGCGGTCGCATTCAGCGGCCCGGCCGAGGACCATTGCAGCAGGAAACGGCACTCCGTTTCCTGTGAGGCTCGGCTTTTCCAAACGATGGTCATGGATGAACTGAGAGGATCTCTCCATGAATGACAACAAACTGACCCGTCTGCTCGACGCGCGCCCGGTGATCTGCGCCGAGGGCTTTCTGTTCGAACTGGAACGGCGCGGCTATCTGACCGCCGGGGAATTCGTACCCGAAGTCGCGCTCGAATACCCGCAGGCGCTGCGCAATCTGCATGTCGATTTCCAGCGCGCCGGCAGCGATATCGTCGAGGCCTTCACCTATAACGGCCACCGCGAGAAGATGCGCGTGATCGGCAAGGAAGACCTGCTGGAGCCGCTCAACCGCGCGGCGCTGAAGATCGCGCGCGAGGTCGCCAATGCGAAGACCGGCAACCTGATGGCGGGCAATATCTCGAACACGAATATCTGGGACCCGACCGATCCGGCACGGCAGGCCGAGGTGCGCGCGATGTTCGACGAGATGATCGGATGGGCGGTCGAGGAAGGCGCAGATATCATTATCGGCGAGACCTTCTACTACGCGGGCGAGGCGCTATGTGCGCTGGAGGCCGCGAAAGCGTCGGGGCTGCCGGTGGTGCTGACGCTGGCGCCGATGGCGGCCGATGAGATGATGGACGGGGTCGGCATCGTCGAGACCTGCCAGCAGCTCGAACAGGCGGGCGCCGATGTCGTCGGGCTTAACTGCTTCCGCGGGCCGCAGACGATGATGCCGTGGCTGCGCAAGGTGCGCGCGGCGGTGAGCTGCCATGTCGGCGCCCTGCCCGTGCCCTACCGGACCACGAAGGAGGAGCCGACCTTCTTCAACCTCTCGGACCACAACGGCTGCACCTGCCCCTCGCCGCATGGCCGGACCTTCCCGACCGCGCTCGATCCGCTGGCGTGTAACCGCTACGAGATCGGCGCCTTCGCCCGCGAGGCGCAGGCGATCGGGGTAAATTACCTCGGCGTGTGCTGCGGGGCGAGCCCGATGCATATCCGCGAAATGGCCGAGGCCGTGGGCCGCGAGACCGAGGCCAGCCGCTTCTCGGAGCGCATGGAGAACCACTTCATGTATGGCCAGAACGCCCGCCTTCCGGCGCATATCCGGGCGCTTGGCGACGGCGCCTGAGGCTTGACACCGCCCTGTCGCGCGCGCATTTCGCGCGGCAGGGCAATCTATATATTGACAGCCGTCATCTCATTAACCCAATATGATGTTGCTTTGGTTCCTGCGAGTCACTCCGCAGGCGAAGAGGGAAGCCGGTGAGATTCCGGCGCTGCCCCCGCAACTGTAAGCGGCGAGCCTTAGGTCCGAATGTCACTGGTGCGATGCACCGGGAAGACGGACCGAGAGGCGCTCGAGCCGCGAGCCAGGAGACCTGCCAGAGCAGATAGACGACGACCGCGGCGGAGGGCCCGGGCGCGTGGCAGTGTGCTTTGCGCCCTGCCCACGAGCCTTGTCCCGCGCTGCCGACAGCAAACAAAGGGACAGGAAAATGACCATCACCGTCTATTCGAAACCGGCCTGCGTGCAATGCACCGCCACGACCCGTGCGCTCGATGCCAAGGGGATCGATTACAACGTGATCGACCTGACCGAGGATGCCGCCGCGATGGAGATGGTGCAGGACCTCGGCTACCGTCAGGCCCCGGTCGTGATCGCGAACGAGGATCACTGGGCGGGCTTTCGCCCCGACATGATCAACCGGCTGGCCTGAGACCTAGCCGCGATGGGACAGGCAAGGCTGATCTATTACTCCTCGGCGTCGGGAAACACGCAGCGCTTCGTGGAGCGGCTGGGCCTGCCCGCGCTGCGCCTGCCCGTTTCGGCTGAGGCTCCGATGCCGACCCCGCCCGGCCCCTATGTCCTGATCTGCCCGAGCTATGCCGACGGCAAGGGGCGAGGTGCGGTCGCGAAACCGGTCATCGCTTTTCTCAACGATCCCGCCCGACGCGCGGGCCTGTGCGGCGTCATCGCCAGCGGCAATCGCAATTTCGGCGCACTCTTCGCCTGCGCGGGCGATCTGCTGGCGCGCAAATGCAATATCCCCGTGCTTTACCGGTTCGAGCTGGCAGGCACGGACAGTGACATCGACCGCGTGCGCGCAGGTCTCGAAACCTTCTGGAGGCAGGAATGCTCGATAGCGACGTGAAACCGAGCGGGGCCGCGGCCTCGGAATTCGCGGGGCTTGATCACCACGCGCTCAACGCAATGCTCAACCTCTATGACGCGGAGGGCAATATCCGCTTCGACGCCGACAGGATGGCGGCGCGGCAATATTTCCTGCGCCATGTGAACCAGAACACGGTGTTCTTCCATTCGCTGGATGAAAAGCTCGGCTATCTGGTGGAGGAAGGCTATTACGACGCCGCCGTGCTCGATCAGTACTCGCGCAATTTCCAGCGTGCGATCTGGGACGCGGCGTTTGCCGCCAAGTTCCGCTTTCCGACCTTCCTCGGCGCGTTCAAATATTACACCTCCTACACGCTGAAGACCCGCGACGGGCAGCGCTATCTCGAACGCTACGAGGACCGCGTCGTGATGGTGGCGCTGACGCTCGCGCGCGGCGACGAGGCGCTGGCGATGCGGCTGATGGAAGAGATGCTGGCGGGCCGTTTCCAGCCCGCGACGCCCACCTTCCTCAATGCGGGCAAAAAGGCGCGGGGCGAATTCGTGTCGTGTTTCCTGCTGCGGCTGGAAGACAACATGGAAAGCATCGGGCGCGGCATCAACTCGGCGCTGCAACTGTCCAAACGCGGCGGCGGCGTGGCGCTGATGCTGACCAATATCCGCGAATACGGCGCGCCGATCAAAGGGATCGAGAACCAGTCCTCGGGCGTGATCCCGGTGATGAAGCTGCTCGAAGACAGCTTCAGCTATGCCAACCAGCTGGGCGCGCGTCAGGGCGCGGGCGCAGTCTATCTGCACGCCCATCACCCCGACATCCTGCGCTTCCTCGACACAAAGCGCGAGAATGCCGACGAGAAAATCCGCATCAAGACGCTGAGCCTCGGCGTGGTCATCCCCGACATCACCTTCGAGCTCGCGAAGAAAAACGAGGAGATGTATCTCTTCTCGCCGCATGACGTGGAGCGGGTCTATGGCTGCGCCTTCTCGGAGATTTCGGTCACCGAGAAATATCACGAGATGGTCGACGACGCGCGCATCCGCAAACGCAAGATCAACGCCCGCGCCTTCTTCCAGACGCTGGCCGAAATCCAGTTCGAAAGCGGCTATCCCTACATCATGTTCGAGGACACGGTGAACCGCGCCAACCCGATCGCGGGGCGCATCACCATGTCGAACCTGTGTTCCGAAATCCTGCAGGTGGCCGAACCCTCGGAATTCGACGAGGATCTGGGCTATGCGCGGATGGGCACGGATATCTCGTGCAATCTGGGCTCGCTCAACATCGCCAAGGTGATGGATGGCGGCGATCTGGGCGCGAGCGTCGGGGCCGCGATCCGGGCGCTCTCGGCGGTGTCGGAGATGAGCGCGATCAACGCCGTCCCCTCGATCCGCAAGGGCAATGAGGAAAGCCACGCGATCGGGTTGGGCCAGATGAACCTGCACGGCTTCCTCGCCCGCGAGCGCATCCAGTATGGCAGCCCCGAGGGGATCGAGTTCACCTCCGTCTATTTCGCCGCCGTGGCCTATCACGCGCTCGCGGAATCGAACCGGCTGGCCGCCGAGCACGGGCGCAGTTTCAAGGGGTTCGAGGCCTCTGCCTATGCCGATGGCAGCTTCTTCGAAAAATACGTGACCCGCGACTGGCTGCCTGAGAGTGAGGCCGTCACGGCCCTGTTCGACCGCTTCGGGATCACCCTGCCCTCGCGCGCCGACTGGGCCGCCCTGCGCGACCGGGTGATGGAAACCGGCCTGTGGAACCGCAATCTGCAAGCCGTGCCACCCACCGGGTCGATCAGCTATATCAACAACGCCACCGCCTCGATCCACCCGATCACCGCGAAGATCGAGATCCGCAAGGAAGGCAAGATCGGCCGGGTCTATTACCCCGCGCCCTACATGACGAACGACAATCTGGAGTTCTACCGCGACGCCTATCAGATCGGCCCCGAGGCGATCATCGACACCTATGCGGCGGCGACCGAGCATGTCGATCAGGGCCTGTCGCTGACGCTGTTCTTCCCCGCCGAGGCCACGACCCGCGACATCAACCGCGCCCAGATCTATGCATGGCGGCGCGGCATCAAGACCATCTACTACATCCGCCTGCGCCAAGCGGCCCTTGAGGGGACCGAGGTGCAGGGCTGCGTTTCCTGTTCCCTGTGAGGCCCGCCATGAAAGATCTGCACACGCCCCGCCCCGTTCCGCGCCCCGTCCCCCGTGCCGTCAACTGGAACCGCCTTCAGGACGACAAGGACCTCGAAGTCTGGAACCGTCTAACCTCGAATTTCTGGCTGCCCGAGAAGGTGCCGCTGTCAAACGACATTCAAAGCTGGTCGCAACTGACCGAGGACGAACAGACCCTCACGATCCGGGTCTTCACCGGGCTGACGCTTCTGGACACGATCCAGAACACGGTCGGCGCGCCCGCGCTGATGGCCGATGCCGCGACGCCCCATGAGGAAGCCGTGCTGTCGAACATCGCCTTCATGGAGGCGGTGCACGCGCGCAGCTATTCCTCTGTCTTCTCGACGCTGTGCAACACGGCCGAGGTCGACGAGGCTTTCCGCTGGTCGCAGGAGAACCCGCATCTGCAGGCGAAGTCGCGGCTGATCCTCGACGAATACGACGCGACGGCCAGCCCGCTGAAGCGCAAGGTGGCGAGCGTCTTTCTGGAAAGCTTCCTGTTCTATTCGGGCTTCTACCTGCCGATGCACTGGTCGAGCCGCGCGCGCCTGACCAACACCGCCGACCTGATCCGCCTGATCATCCGCGACGAGGCAATCCACGGCTATTACATCGGCTACAAGTTCCAGCGCGCGCTGGAGCATGTGACCGAGGCCGAGCGCACCGAGATCAAGGATTTCGCCTTCTCGCTGATGTTCGACCTCTATGACATCGAGGGCCGCTACACCGAGCAACTCTATGACGGTCTGGGCCTGACCGAGGATGTGAAGCATTTCCTGCATTACAACGCCAACAAGGCGCTGCAGAACCTCGGCTACGAGGCGCTGTTCCCCGACGAGGCGACGCGCGTGAACCCGGCGATCCTCGCCGCGCTCTCGCCCGGATCGGACGAGAACCACGACTTCTTCTCGGGCTCGGGGTCGAGCTATGTGATCGGCAAGGCGGTCGCGACCGAGGACGAAGACTGGGCGTTCTGAAGCCCTGCCAGCGGGCCGCGCCTCGGACGAGGCGCGGGTCGCTCCTCGAGCCTGTCCGGTTTCAGGTATCGGCCCCGGCGGACTGCCTGCCCAAGCGCCGCGTCAGCGCGGTCTCCAACAGGCTCAGCGCGTCGTAGACGAGCACTGCGAACAGCCCCACGATCACGCCGCCTTGAAGGACGAAAGCGGTGTTGCTCGTCAGAAGCCCCGCGATGATCACCTCGCCCAAAGTGCGCGCGGCCACCGTGGAGCCGACAGTGGCGGTGCCGATGGCGATCACCACCGATAGCCGTATGCCCGTCAGGATCACCGGCAGGGCCAGCGGCAGTTCCACCCGGATCAGACGTTGCCATCGGGTCAGACCGATGCCGCGGGCGGCCTCCATCGTGGCGGGCGGCAGGGTCGAGAGCCCCGCGATGGCCGTCTCGAAGATCGGCAGCAACCCGTAGAGGAACAGCGCCACCAGCGTTGGCCCCGCCCCGAAACCGAGCGCAGGCACCGCCAGCGCCAGCACCGCGACAGGCGGGAAGGTCTGGCCGATATTGGTGATCGTGCGCGACAGCGGCAGGAAGGCAGCGCCCGAAGGCCGGGTCACGAGGATGGCAAGGCCCACCGCGACGAGCGTCGCCAGGCCGGAGGCCAGCGCCACGAGCCCCAGATGGCTCAGCGAGAGCGAAAGGATCGAGGCGCGCTCGTAGATCACCGGGCCGCCCGCCGGGGCGAAAGGCGCGAAGACTGGCGCGAACCAATACGGGCGCAGAACCAGCGCCAGCAAGAGCGCCACGCAGGCGGCCCGGATCGCGCCGCTACGGCTCATGCCAGCTCCGCCGCGCGGGCGCGGATCGTTGCCAGCGGCACCCGGCCAAGCGGTGTGTCCCCATCGGCCACCGGCAGCGCCTCGCAGCCGCGCCACAGACACAGCGACAGCGCATCGCGCAGGCTCGTGTCGGGCGCAATCGGCTCGCCCTCGGCGGTGCCGTCTTCCAGCACCTCCGACACCGGGATCAGCGACAACAGCCGCAGCGGACGGTCGACGCCGCCCACCATCTGCGCCACGAAATCGGTCGCGGGCGCGGCGATGATCTCGGCGGGCGTGCCATGTTGCAGCAGCTTGCCGCCATCCATCACCGCCACCCGGTCGCCCAGATGGATCGCCTCTTCCATGTCATGCGTCACGAGCACGATGGTCGAGCCCAACTGACGCTGGATATGGCGCAGATCGGCTTGTGCCCGGGCCCGGATGATCGGGTCGAGCGCGCCGAAGGGCTCGTCCATCAGCAGCAGATCGGGCCGCGAGGCGAGAGCGCGCGCCACGCCCACGCGCTGTTGCTGGCCGCCCGACAGCTCCGCCGGGTAGCGGTCGCGAAACTGCGCAGGCTCCATCGAGAACAGGTCCAGCAACTCGTCGACACGTGCGCGCGTCTTGTCCTTGGACCACCCCAAAAGCCGCGGCACCACGCCGATATTCCCCGCGATCGTGTAATGCGGGAACAGGCCGTCGCCCTGAATGACATAGCCGATACGGCGGCGCAGTTCGTGCTTGGCCAGCGCGGCGGTGGCCTCGCCATTGATCCGCACCTCGCCCGAGCTCGGTTCGATCAGCCGGTTGATCATCCGCAGAAGCGTCGTCTTGCCCGAGCCGGAGGTGCCCACGATCACCGTGATCGTCCCGGTCTCGACCGTCATCGACACGTGGTCGACCGCTGCGGTGCCCTCATAGAGCTTCGTGATCTCGTCGATTTCGATCATTCTTCTCGCTCCGTTCGGGGGGTCGTCAGTTCGACGAGGATGTCCATCGCGATGGCCGACACCAGCGCCAGTGCGACGGTGGGCAATGCGCCCAGCAAGATCAGGTCGCCCGCCGTCTGGTTCAGACCTTGGAACACGAATGTGCCATAGCCGCCGCCGCCGATCAGCCCGGCGATCACCGCCAGTCCGATGTTCTGAACCAGCACGATGCGCAGCCCGGCCAGCACGACCGGCAGGCCCAGCGGCAGTTCCACCCGGGTCAGACGCTGGCGCCATGTCATGCCCATCCCGCGCGCGGCCTCGAGTGTGGCGGCGGGCGCGGTGCGCAGCCCGGCCAGCACATTGGCGACCACCGGCAGCAGCGAATAGAGGGTGAGCGCAAGGAAGGCCGGCGCGAAGCCGATCCCGGCGATGCCGATCGCGCGGGCGCCGGGGATAATCCCGCTCAGCCAGCTCAGCACCGGGATCATGATCCCGAACATCGCGAGCGACGGAATGGTCTGCAGGAAACTCAGCACCGGCAGGAGCGCGCGGCGCAGCCCGGCGTTGCGGTGGGAGAGCACGCCCAGCGGCAGGCCGATCACCGCCGCCGCCAGAAGCGAGCCGAAGGCAAGGCCCAGATGGCGCAGGCTGGCGCTGTAGAAAGCGTCCTTGCGGCTCGCGAATTCCTGCGCGATGGACAGATCGCTCAGCGCGCCCGACCACAGCAGCGCGCCAATCAGCGCAAGCACCAGCACCAGCAGCCCCGCCCGCGCGGCAGGCCCCGGCGACAGCGCGGAAAGCGCATCGGCCATCATCAGCGCGAAGACCACCAGCAGGAACCAGAAGCCCGCCGCCGGAGAGACGCGGGCATACTCCCCTGCCTCCTCGAGCAGGGAAGACGCGCCGAGAACCAGCAGCCAGACCAGCCCCGCAAGGCCAAGCGCAGCCCCCGCGATGCGCAGAAAGGGCCGCGCGGCGGGCAGCCCCAAGGCGAGCCCCAACAGCATCAGCGCGATCCCCGGCCCCGTGACCTGCGGCGCGGCGAGGGTCCAGAGCGCCCTGCCCTCACCGGCGACGATCCGGTTCGCCGCCAAGGTCATGAAGGGCGCGAAGATCGCGGCCAGACCAAGCACCGCGAACAGCACGCCCGGCGGCGACAGCCCCGCCATCGCGGAGCGCGTCACCGCCCGTTTGCGCGCCGCCGCAGTCAGTTCAGCACTCCGATCTGCGTCAGGTAGTCCTTCGCGACCGCCTCGGCGGGCTCACCTCCGACCTGAATACGACCGTTGAGCTTTTGCAGCGTCTGCATGTCGAGCTTGTCGAAGATCGGGTTCAGCACCTCGGGGATCTTCGGGTATTCCTTCAGCACCGCGTCGCGCACGATCGGGGTGGGCTCGTAGACCGGCTGCACGCCCTTGTCGTCTTCCATCACGACGAGCCCCGCCGCGCCGACTCCGCCATCGGTGCCATAGGCCATCGCCGCGTTCACGCCCGAGGTGCCGCGCGCCGCTGCCTGAATGGTCGCCGCGGTGTCACCGCCCGAAAGAACCACGGTCTGATCGGGGCTCAGCTTGAACCCGTAGGCCTTCTGCATCGCGGGCAGCACGGCGGGGGACGAGACGAACTCGGTCGAGGCCGCGAGCTTCACATCGCCGCCCTTCGACACCCATTTGCCGAAATCGGACATGGTGGTGAGGTTGTTCTCCTTGGCCAGATCGCCGGTCACGGCAATCGCCCAGGTGTTGTTGGCAGGCGCGGAGTCGAGCCAGGTGATATCGTTCTGCTTGTCGAGTTCGGCGGCGCGGTCATGGGCCTTTGTGGTATCCTTCCAGATGTCGCTATCGGCCTCGTTGAAGAAATAGGCCGCGTTGCCGGTGTATTCGGGGTAGATGTCGATCTGGCCCGCGAGGATCGCCTTGCGCACGACCTGCGTGCCACCCAGTTGCAACCGCCGCTCCACCGGCATCCCGGCATTTTCCAGCGACAGTGCGATGATATTGCCCAAGAGACCGCCTTCGGTGTCGATCTTGGACGAGACGGTGATATCGGCCTGCGCGGCGGAGGCGAGCGCGCCCCCGAAGACCGCAGCGGCCACGATGAGAGAATATTTCATGGCTGGTCTGGCTCCCTGACTGATGTCTGTGCGTGTCTCGAGACGAGATCCTGCCTGAGGTAGGGCCCGCGCCGCGCCCGCCAAGCCTCCCGCGACCCACCAGCCGCATGCGACGCCCCGGCCCGGCCACGGGGCCTTTCAGGGGGTGCGTCACATTTGCGCTAGCCCGACGCGCCAAGGTTTGCATAAGTAGTCAAAAGACATGCGCGAAGAGGGACGTCATGGTTGGAATTGGAACGGGCCTCGCACGGCTCGCGATGGTGGCGGTTCCGACCGCACTGGGTGTGGCGGCGATCGTTTTTGCGGGCGATCTGAAATCTCTGCCCAGCCCGAGCGAGGCGAACCGCCCGGCGACGCTGGTGCGGGTGATCACGCTCGCGCCCATCGAGATGATCCCGCGCGTCACCGGCTATGGCACGGTCGCGCCGGTGCGCGAGTGGCGCGCCGTCGCCCGGATAGAGGGGGAAATCCGCGACATCGCCAAGCCGCTCGCGCCGGGCGATATCGTGGCCAAGGACACGCCGCTTTTCACCATCGACGACAGCGATCTGAAACTGCAGCGCGCCAGTCTCGAGGCGCAGGTCGCGGCCTCCAAGGTCAAGGATGACACGGTGCGCACGAGCCTCGAACTGGCGCGCTCCGATCTCGCGCTCGCCCAGGACGAGCTCGACCGCCAGAAGACGCTGCACGATCTGGGTCGGATCACCCAGCCCCAGCTCGACGCGGCGCGCCGCCAGCAGCTAACCGCGCAGACCAAGGTGACCGATCTTGAGAGCCAGCTGAAGCTGAACGAGGCCGAACGCGAGGTGCTCGATACGCAGGCGGCAACGATCGACCGTTCGATCGGGTTGTCGACGATCTCGGCACCTTTCGAGCTGCGGGTAAATTCGCTGGACGCGGATCTGGGGCAATACGTCAATCGCGGTCAGGTTCTGCTGAGCGGCGAAGGCGTGGCGGCCGTCGATATCTCGGCGCAATTCCCGATCGGGCGGATGGGGCCCCTGCTCCGGCTCGCGGGCGATGGCACCAAGGTCACCGATCTAAAGGCGCGCGTCACCCTGCCCGAGCCCGAGCATCCCGTGGTCTGGAAGGCCCGGGTCGAGCGAATGGGCGAAGCTATCGACGAGACCACGCAAAGCGCGCCCGTCGTGGTGCGCGTCGACGATCCGCTGGGTCAGGCGCAGGCGGGCGAGCGCCCGCCCCTGCGGCGCAACATGGTAGTGGCGGTGGAACTCGCCGCGCCGAAGCAGAGCCTGCTCGTCGTGCCCGCCGAGGCGGTCGCGGGCGGCACCGCGATGGTAGTGTCGGAAAATGGCACGCTGGAGAAGCGCGCGGTGAAGACCAGCTTCGTCTCGGGCGATCTGGCGGTGATCGCGCAGGGTCTCAAGGCGGGCGACAAGCTGGTCGTCACCGATCCCTCCATCGCGGTGCCGGGCATGACGGTGAAAGCGACCGAGGATGAGGCGCGCAAGGCCGAGATCGCCGCCGAGGCGCTTGGCCAGACGGCCACCAACCCGCAACCGGGCAGCGGTGGCGGCGGCGGTGGCGGCGGCGGCAAGGGGGCCGCGCCCGAAGGCGACGCCGCCAAGCCCGCGGGAGATGCGCAATGATCGCGCTTTTCGCTGGCCATCGCACGGCGGCCAATATCGCGATGATCGCGATTGCGGGGCTCGGGCTGATGGCGCTGCCAAGCTTGCAGCGCGACACCTTCCCCGCGACGCCGCCCTCGGATGTCTCGGTCCGTATCACCTATCCCGGCGCCGCGCCTTCGGAGGTCGAGACCGGCATCTGCACCGTGACCGATCCGGTCCTGACGCGGGTCGAGAACCTTGCGAAACTGACCTGCCTAGCGCGCGACAACAGCGCCCAGATCACCGCCGAGATGATCGAGGGCGCGGATATGACGCGCTTCTACAACGACATCAAGGACGCGGTGGACGGGATCAATTCCTTCCCCGACAAGGCCGACGATCCGGTGGTGCAGATCGTCGAGCGTACCGCCTCGGTCTCGTCGGTGGCGGTGACCGGGCCGGACGATCCCGCGGTGCTCTACGCCTATGCCCAGAGCTTCGCCGATCAACTGCGCGCCGATCCCGCGATCTCGCTGGTCTCGGTGAACGGCTTCTCCGACCGCGAGATCGCGATCGAGTTCGACCGCGCCGCGCTGGAGCGCTTCGGGCTCGACATGGGCTCCGTGGGCGCGACGCTGGCGCGCTACAGCCTCGACATGCCCGCGGGCTCGCTCGAGGGGCGCTCGGGCGAGGTGGCGATCCGCTTCCTCGGCGAGAGGCGCACGCCTGCCGAGCTGGCGCAGATCCCGATTGCGGGCAGTGCCGCGGGCGGCGAGGTGCGCTTGGGCGATGTCGCGACGATCCGCGAAGGCTTCGCCGATCCCTCGCAGGCCACCTATTTCGACGGCAAGCGCGCTGCCATCGTCTCGGTCCAGAAAACCGCCTCGCAGGATGCGTTGCGGGTGCGGGCCGCACTCGATCGCGAGATGGCACAGGCGCAGGCCGAGGCGCCGGGCAATATCCAGCTCGCGATCTCGGCGGATTCCACGCGCAATATCGTCGAACGCCTGCGCATCATCGGGGTCAACGGCTTGCAGGGTCTGATCCTCGTGCTCGTCGCGATGTGGCTGTTCTTCGGGCTGCGCATGTCCTTCTGGGTCGCGATGGGTCTGCCGATCAGCTTCCTCGGCGCGATCTTCGCGATGCAGTTCCTCGGCTACACGATCAACATGATGACGATGGTGGCGCTGTTGGTCGCCACCGGTCTGTTGATGGACGACGCCATCGTGATCTCGGAAAACATCGTGCGCAGGCGACAAACGGGAGAGCCCGCCCGTGTCGCCGCCGTCAAAGGCACGATGCAGGTCTTTCCCGGGGTTCTGGCGTCTTTCCTGACCACGGCGATGGTGATCGGACCGCTCAGTTTCCTGACCGGCAATATCGGCGCGCTGCTGAAATACATCCCGATCGTGCTGCTGATCACGCTGACGGTCAGCCTGATCGAGGCCTTCCTGATCCTGCCCGCGCATATGCGCCACTCGCTGAAACACGACATGCGCCCCGGCCCCGTACAACGCGCGGTCAACGGCGTCTTCGAGCGGCTGCGCGACCGTGTCATCGTGCCGCTTGCCGGGGTCGCGCTGCGCTGGCGTTATCTGACGCTTGGGCTGGCTATCTTGCTCGTGTCGGTCTCGGTCGCGCCCTTCACCGGGGGCTTCCTGAAATATCAGAGCTTCCCGACGCTGGAGAGCGACACGGTCGAGGCGCGGCTTCTGCTGCCCGCGGGCGCGCCGCTCTCGCTGACCGAGGCGCGAGTGAGCAAGGTCGTGAAAGCGCTCAAGGAGATGGATGCCGAGCTGAGCCCCGCTCAGCCGGACGGCCAGCCCCTCGTGCAAAGCTACACCATCACCTATGGCAGCAATGCCGACAGCCCGACGACGGGGCCGAACATGGCCACGGTGAGCGCCTCGCTGCTGCCCGCAGGGACGCGCACCACCGAGGTCGGCACCGTGCTCGATCGCTGGAAGCAGCTGGTCGGCAAGATGCCCGACATGGCCGCCTTCCGGATCACCGACAAGGAGCGCGGCGCGGGCGGCAAACCGATCGACCTGCTGGTCACCGGCCCCGATCTCGCTGATCTGGCGACCACCGCACGCGAGCTGCGCCGCTTCTTCCGGGGCTTCGACGGGGTGCGTGATGTGACCTTCGATCTGCAGCCGGGCAAGCCCGAGCTGGTGGTGCGGATGAAACCGGCGGTGGCCAACCTGCTGGGCGTGACGCCTGCCGCGCTGGCGGGGGAGCTGCGCGCGGCCTTCCGGGGCGACAGCGCGGTCAGCTTCGCCGATGCGCGCGGTCAGGTCGATATCGTGGCCCGGCTCGCGCCCTCCGAGCGGCGCGCTATCGGCGATGTTCTGGCGCTGCGGGTGCCGGGCAAGAACGGCGCGCTGGTGCCGCTCTCGGCCGTGACCACGGTCAGCGAGACGCGCGGCTACACCACGATCACCCATGTGAACGGGCAGCGCGCGGTCTCGGTGCAGGGCACGATCGATCCGACGCGGGCCAATTCGCGCGAGCTGATGGCGGCGATGCGGGCCGATTACCTGCCCGAACTGGCGCAAAAGCGGCCCGACGTGAAGGTGCAGGTTCTGGGCGAGGAACAGGACACCGCGACCACCGGCGCGTCGCTCGTGCGTTTCATGACGGCGGGGGCGATCGGGGTCTATCTGTTGCTGGCCTTCTACATGGGCAGCTTCATCCGCCCCATCGCGGTGATCGCGACGATCCCGCTCAGCCTGATCGGCGTGATGTGGGGGCATGTGCTCTTGGGCCTGCCGCTCTCGCTGCCGAGCCTCGTGGGACTGGCGACGCTGGCGGGCGTTGTGGTGAACGACGCGATCCTGCTCGACGCCTTCATCGGCGAGAGACGTACGACCGGTACCCCGATGCTCGAGGCCGGAAAGGAGGCCGTGCGCGACCGCTTCCGCGCGATCTTCCTGACCTCGCTGACGACGGTGGTCGGGCTTGGCCCGCTTTTGCTGGAGACCTCGACGCAAGCGCAGTTCCTGCGCCCGATCGTGGCGAGCCTCGCCTTCGGTCTGAGCGCGGCCACGGTGCTGTCGCTCTTCGTGACCCCGGCGATCCTCGCGGTGCTGGAGGATTTCGGTATCAGCACCGCCGATCCCGAGCCCGAGGAGACGGCCCCCTCGGTCGAACACCCCGCCGACGCGCTGCGCGTCTGACGGAGGTCTTCGCCCGATCTGGTTCGGAGAGCGTCGGCCTGACGCTCTCCGCTTGGAGGGTGCCCCCCGCCGCTGCGGTTTTGTGACGTCATCCCCCCTTGCAATCCGCGCCTCGGTGCCCGGACTATCACTATGATTGCCGGGGAAGACGTGATGCCCGACGGGCGCGCGCGGTACTCCGCAAATGCGACAGAAATCGAGGAGGAGAATACCCATGAAAGAGATCGGAATGCTGCTGGACGGGGCCTCCGCCCCTTCCGCCTCGGGCGCAAGTTTCGACCGGATCGATCCCGTCACCGGCGAGGTCGCCACCCGCGCCGCCGCGGCGGGGCGTGACGATGTCGAGGCGGTCGTGGCCTCTGCCGCGCGCGCCTTTCCCGGCTGGTCCGCGACCGGGCCGAACGGGCGGCGCAAGATCCTGTCGAAAGCCGCTGACGTGATGGAGTCCCGCGCCGACGACTTCATTCAGGCGATGATCACCGAGACCGGCGCGACCGGGCCCTGGGCCGGATTCAACGTCCATCTCGCGGCCGGCATGATCCGCGAGGCTGCGGCGATGACCACCCAGATCGGCGGCGAGATCATCCCCTCCGACAAGCCCGGCACGATGGCGATGGGCGTCGCGCGCGCCAAGGGCGTCTGCCTCGGAATCGCGCCGTGGAACGCGCCGATCATCCTCGGCACGCGCGCGGTCGCGATGGCGCTTGCCTGCGGCAATACCGTGGTACTGAAGGCGTCCGAGATGTGCCCCGCGACGCATCGTTTGATCGGGGAATGTTTCGCAGAAGCGGGACTTCCCGAGGGCGCGCTCAACGTGGTGACCAACGCGCCCGAGGACGCGGCCGATGTCGTCGAGGCGCTGATCGCGCACCGGGACGTGAAGCACGTGAACTTCACCGGCTCCTCCGCCGTCGGCCGGATCATCGGGCGGCTCGCGGGCGAACATCTGAAACCCTCGCTGCTGGAGCTGGGCGGCAAGGCGCCGCTGATCGTGCTCGACGATGCCGATCTCGACGGGGCGGTGAATGCCGCGATTTTCGGGGCCTTCATGAACCAGGGCCAGATCTGCATGTCGACCGAGCGGATCATCGTCGACGAGAAAGTGGCCGACGCTTTCGTCGAGAAGCTCGCCGCACGCGCCAGTGCCCTGCCCGCGGGCGATCCGCGCGGCGATGTGGCGCTGGGGGCGCTTGTCTCCGAAGCGGCTGCCGAGAAGATGGACGCCCTGATCGCCGACGCGACCGGGAAAGGCGCGAAGCTGGTCGCTGGCGGCTCGCGCGAGGGAACGATCGTCGCGGCCACGCTGCTCGACGGGGTGTCGGAAGGCATGCGCATCTATGCCGAGGAGAGCTTCGGCCCGGTCAAATCGATCATCCGCGTGAAGGGCGACGAAGAGGCGCTGAAAGTGGCCAATGACACCGAATACGGGCTCTCGAGCGCGATCTTCAGCGCCGATGTCTCGCGTGCGATGGCGCTGGCGAACCGGCTCGAAACCGGGATCTGCCATATCAACGGCCCAACGGTGGGCGACGAGCCGCAGATGCCCTTCGGCGGGGTCAAGGCCTCGGGCTACGGGCGGTTCGGCGGGCGCGCGGCGATTGCCGAATTTACCGATCTGCGCTGGATCACCGTCGAGGACCCCAAGCAGCATTACCCGATCTGAGCCGGGCTCTCAGAGGGTCGAAACAGCAAGGAGCCGACCCTCGGGCCGGCTCCTTTCAATGTCGGATCGCCGCAGAGGCGACCCGCTCGGATCAATCCGTCTTCGGTTTGGGATAGACCGGCAGATGCGGGATAAGAACGTGATCGGGCTGGTCGATCGCGAAGAGGAAGGCGCGCGCGACATCGTCGGGGCGCAGCGCGTCGGGCTTTGCCTCGTCGAAGAACGGCGTGTCGACCATGCCCGGATGCAGGCAAGTGACGCGGCCGCCCGCCTCGCCAAGCTCCTCACCGAGATTGTCGGCATAGCCGCGGATGAACCACTTGGTCGCCGAATAGACCGAACCGAACATCGCGCCCTGCGACGCCTTGGAGCCGGTCAGCACCATATGCCCGTTGGAGGCGCGCAGATGCGGCAGCGTGAATTTCGCGGTGTAGGTCACGGCGAGGCAGTTCACCTCGATCATCTTCTGGAAGCTCTCGACCGATCCTGCCGCGGTCCCGCGCGCCGAAGCGCCGACGCCCGCATTGGCCAGCACGACGTCGAGACGCCCGTAATGCTCGACCGCACGCGCGACCATGCGTTCCTGAGCCTCTGGGTCCGTGACATCGGTGGGCAGCGCGAGGGCGTTGTCTGCACCCAGATCTTTGACGAGCGCTTCGAGTTTCTCCTCGGAGCGTGCGGCCAGCGCCACCTTGTGACCCGCTTCGACCGCATGGCGCGCGCAGCTCTCGCCGATCCCGGTGGAGGCGCCGGTGATGAGAATGATTTTCGACATGTCAGCCTCTTTGAATTTGGTGGGAACGAAGAAGGCGCCACCCGGACCGGGCGGCGCCTCTCAAAATCAGCCCAGCAGGGCCAGCACTTCTTTCGCAGCCGCCTCGGACGAGGCCGGGTTCTGGCCGGTCACCAGACGCCCGTCGGCCACCGCATGGGGCTGCCAGTCGTCGGTACTCTCGAACTTCGCGCCAAGCTCGCGCAGGCGGGTTTCCAGCAGGAAGGGCACCGCGTCGGCAAGACCCACGCCGCGCTCTTCGCTATCGGTGAAGGCCGAGACCTTACGGCCTTTCACGATGGAGTCGCCGTTCTTGTCCTTCACCTTGTCGAAGGCTGCCGGGCCGTGGCAGACCGAAGCGACGATCTTGCCGCCATCCCAGGCGGTGCTGATCGCCTTCGCGGAGATATCGCTCTCGGCGAGGTCATACATCGCGCCGTGGCCGCCGGGGATGTAGAGCGCGTCATAGGCGGTCACGTCCTCGTCCTCGATCCGCGACGGGTTTTCCAGCACCGCTTTGGCGTCGGCGTCATCCCGGAAACGCGTCACCGAGGCCGGCGCGTCATCGCCGGTCACGTCGGAATTCGGGTCGATCGGGATCGAGCGACCGCCGATGGTCGCCACTTTCACCTCGTGGCCTGCATCGAGGAAGGCGTAATACGGGGTCGCCAGTTCCTCGTACCAGACGCCGGTCGGTTTGCCGGTGTCGCCAAGGGCATCAGCTGCGGTCGAAAGAATAAGAATACGTGCCATGGGTTTGGCCTCCTTCGTTGTGCGTTTCAGGGCATTTCCGGTCCTGTTCGTCTCGGGCCGTCAACGCGTCCCAACAGAGATAGGTTGCGTTCACTGATCGAGAAATTGATGCAGACAACGTCAGAAATCGATATTCCGGAGACATGACACCCGACGTATCGCTTTTGCGCGTGTTCCATGCGGTCATGGAAGAACGCAATGTCACCGCCGCGGCCCAGCGGCTCGGCCAATCCCAGAGCACCGTGAGCGCGGCGCTGTCACGTCTGCGTGCGGCGCTGGGTGACGAGCTATTCCTGCGCGCCCGCTACGGGGTGGAGCCCACCGAGAAGGCGCTCGAGATCGCGCCCGACATCGCCGCCGGGCTGACGGCTGCGCAAAGGCGAACGGTTAGGTGACCCGTCCGCGTGCCTTGAACGCAGGCGTATCCCAGGCCCGCTGCGCCATCACATCGCCGAGGATTTCGGCGGCGCGGGTCACGTCGGCCTCGTCGAGGTAAAGGGGCGTGAAGCCGAAGCGCATCGCGTCGGGGGCGCGGAAATCTCCGATCACCCCGCGTGCGATCAAGGCCTGAACGACGGCGTAGCTTTCGGAGAAACCGAACGACACCTGACTGCCGCGGGCCTCCGGGTCGCGCGGGCTGAGCAGCGTGAGGTCTGGGCAGCGCGCCTCGACCTCGCGGATGAACAGCTCCGACAGCTCGATGGAGCGCTTACGCACCTCCTCCATCGTCAGCCCGTCCCAGGCCTTGAGCGCCTCTTCGAGCGCGGTCATCTGGAGGACCGGTGGCGTGCCGACGCGCATCCGCTCGACTGCGCGGCCGGGGCGATAGTCGAGATCGAAGGCGAAGGGCGCCTCATGGCCGAGCCAGCCGCTGAGTGCGGGGCGCACGGTCTCCGCGATATCGGGGCGGACATAGATGAAGGCCGGGGCGCCGGGGCCGCCGTTGAGATATTTGTAGGTGCAGCCGACCGCGAATTCGGCCCCGTTCGCGGTCATGTCCACCGGCACCGCGCCCGCGCTATGGGCGAGATCCCAGATCATCACGGCCCCGACCGCGTGGGCCTTGCGGGTGATCGCCTCGAAATCGTGCATCCGTCCCGTGCGGTAATCGACCTGCGTCAGCATCACCACCGCGACCTCTTCGGTGATGGCGTCGACCACATCTTCCGGGGCCGGCGTGCGCAGCTCGTGCCCGCGAGCCAGCGAGCGGATCAGCCCGTCCGCCATGTAGAGATCGGTCGGGAAATTGCCGTTGTCCGACAGGATCACCTTGCGGTCGGGCCGCATTTCCAGCGCAGAGGCAAGCGCCTGATAGAGTTTGATCGAGAGCGTGTCGCCCAACACGACCGAGCCTTCCGGCGCGCCGATCAGCCGACCGATCGTGTTGCCGACGCGGGCGGGTTGATCCATCCAATGCGCCTCGTTCCAGCCCCGGGTCAGCATCTGCCCCCATTCGTCGCGTGCGCAGCTCTCCAGCCGCTCCGCCACGCCGCGCGGCAGCGGCCCCAGCGAATTCCCGTCGAGATAGATCACCCCCTCGGGCAGATCGAAAAGATGCTTTCTCGGCAGGTTCGGCATGGTCGTTTTCCTCTTGTTCTCAAGGCTCGAAAGCGCGTCTCGAAACCCGGCAATCGGCTGATGGATCACGAAAGTTTCGGCTCCGGCGCACGCTACCCGCGCAACCATGCCCTCGCAATATCCCGCGCTATATGCTCTGTCTCCGGACAGGACGCGAAACGAGCGGGAGGAAACATGGAAGACCTGAGCGGGATCGACTGGGAAGACGCTTTCGAAAACGGCGGCTATATCGAGAATGGCAGCAGCTATCCCGATCTCTGGGCCAAGCGCGCCGCCGAGTTCCGGTCGCGCCACGCCGATCGGATGAGCGAAGCTGCCTATGGCGATGCGCCGCGCGAAAAGATCGACATCTTCCGCCCCGAAGGCGCGTCCAAGGGGCTCGTGGTCTTCGTGCATGGCGGCTACTGGCTGAAATTCAGCAAGGACATGTGGTCTCATCTGGCGCAAGGCGCGCTGGCACAGGGCTGGACCGTCGCCCTGCCCGGCTACACGCTCGCCCCGGAGAACAGCATTCCCGGCATCGCGCAGCAGATCGCACGGGCGATCGATCACGCGGCGGGGCTCGTGGAGGGCCCGATCCATCTCGTCGGCCATTCTGCGGGCGGGCATCTGGTAACGCGCTCGGTATCCGAGGGCAGCGCGCTGTCAGACGAAACCGCAGCGCGCATCCGGAGGGTGATCTCGGTGAGCGGCGTGCATGATCTGCGCCCCTTGCAGATGCATTCGATGAACGCGCGGCTGGGGATCACGCCCGAGATCGCCGCGGATGAGAGCCCCGCCCTGCTGAAGCTGCGCCCCGGCGTGAAAGTTACCGCCTGGGTCGGCGCGGCGGAGCGTCCGGAATTCCTGCGCCAGTCGTCCCTGCTGGCCGAGCACTGGCCGGAGGCCGATCTGGTCGCGGCCTACGGGCGGCACCATTTCGACGTGATCGAGGAGCTGTCCGACCCGTCCAGCGCGCTGGTCACGGCGCTTCTGAGCACGGATTAAGAAAGCGTCACCCGCCACCAAAACCGCCTCACCGTTCCACACATCAGCTTCACGTTCGCGCGCTCGAGCTTTGCTGCGCTTGCATTCTAACGGGCCTTGGGGTCTCAAAAGAGTGCATCTGTGCACCAAAGCGTCTTGCGAGTGTCGAACATGAGCGATGCCAAGAATACCTACGAACACAGCGTTCCCTTCTTCTGGCCGATGGCGGCGGCGATGGAATGGCAGAAGACCGGGCTCGACGCGGTCGAGAAAGGGCTGACCTATCTCGACGAGGCGGCGAAGATCACGCACCCGCCCGATCCGAAATGGGCCACGAAGAACGACGTTCTGCTCGATCTCGACACGATGCGGCTGCGCGATTTCGGCGGCACGGGCGGCGGCATTCCGGTGATTGTCGACGCGCCCTATGCCGGGCATTCCTCGACCATCGCGGATTACGCCAAGGGCCAGAGCCTGATCGAGACGCTTCTGGATGCAGGGCTGGGGCGAGTACTCTGCACCGACTGGAAAAGCGCGACGCCCGAGATGCGCGATTTCGACATCGACAAATACCTCGCCGAGATCAATGTCGCAGTCGATGAGCTCGGCGGGCGGGTGATGCTGGTGGGGCTGTGTCAGGGCGGCTGGATGTCGGCGATGTATGCCGCGCGCTTCCCCGAGAAGGTCGCGGGTCTCGTGCTGGCGGGCTCGCCCATCGACACCGATGCCGGGCACGGTCCGATCCGCAAGCTGGCCCACGAGATGCCGCTCTCGGCCTATCAGGAGATGGTCGAGGCCGGTGAGGGCCGGATGCCGGGGCGGTTCATGCTCACCGGCTGGAAGAACATGCATGCCGATCAGCAGTATTTCGGCAAGTTCGTCGATCTCTACGAACATATCGACGACCGCAATTTCATGAAACGCACCGAGCGGTTCGAGAGCTGGTACGAGAACCCCATCGACCTGCCGGGGCGCTATTATCTGCAGGCGATCGACCTGCTGTTCAAACAGAACCTGTTCGCCAAGGGGGAATTCGTGGGGCTCGGGCGCAAGCTCGATCTGGGCGCGATCACCTGCCCGGCCTTCCTGCTGGCGGGCAAGGCGGACGACATCACCACGCGCGAACAGGTCTTCGCCGCCGAGACGCTGCTCGGCACGCCGCGCAAGGATATCGTGAGCCGCCTCGTCGAGGGCGGGCATATCGGCCTCTTCATGGGCAGCCATACCCTCTCGAATGTCTGGCCGGAAATCGGTCAGTGGCTCGGCAAGCTCGGGGCCAAAGCTGGAGACACGAACAATGGACCAGACCGTCGCTGAACCGATGACGCAGGATGTGCCGCAAACGGACCGCAAGACAGGTCTGAGCGCGGCAGAGGCGGCACAGAGGCTCGAGCGATACGGTCCCAACGCGCTCCAGAGCGACGAGAAAACCCTGCTGCAACGGATCGCGGGCTATTTCTGGGGACCGATCCCGTGGCTGATCGAACTGGCGGCGCTGTTGTCGCTCGTGCTGCGCGACTGGTCCGATTTCGCGGTGATCTTCGTGATGCTGCTGCTCAACGCCGCCGTGGGCTTCAAGGAAGAGAGCAAGGCGAGTTCGGCCATCGCAGCGCTCAAGGCGCAGTTGGCCCCGAGCGCCCGCGTGAAACGGGACGGGACATGGCAGGAGATCGCCGCGCGCGATCTGGTGCCCGGCGATATCGTGCGCCTGTCGATCGGTCAGATCGTCCCGGCTGATCTGACGCTCTTCGAGGGCAAATATCTCTCCATCGACGAGGCGGCGCTGACGGGCGAGTCCCTGCCCGTCGACAAGGCGGTCGGTGACAGCGCCTATTCCGGCTCGGTCGTGAAGCTGGGCGAGATGACCGGCGAGGTTACGGCGACCGGGATGGAGACCTATTTCGGCCACACCGCCTCGCTCGTGCAGACCACGAATGGCAAATCGCATTTCCAGAAAGCCGTGATGCAGATCGGGAATTTCCTGATCGCAGCGGCGCTGGTTCTGGTGGCGATGATCGTGATCGTCTCGTTTCAGCGGCACAACCCGCCGCTCGAGGTGATCCAGTTCGCGCTGATCCTGACGGTGGCGGCGATCCCGGTCGCGCTGCCCACGGTTCTGTCGGTGACGATGGCGGTGGGCGCGGAGCGGCTTGCGCGGATGAAAGCGATCGTCTCGCGGCTGGTGTCAATCGAGGAACTGGCGGGCGTCGATGTGCTGTGCTCGGACAAGACCGGGACGCTGACGCTGAACGAGCTGACCGTCGAGGATCCGCGCCCCGCAGAGGGCATCGCGGTCGACGATCTGCTGCGCGCATCGGCGCTTGCCTGCGACCGCGACGCGCCCGATGCGATCGACAAGGCGGTGCTGGCGGCGGCGGAGGGCATTGCGCTCGACACCATCGAGACGCTCAGCTTCACCCCGTTCGATCCGGTGAGCAAACGCAGCGAGGCGGAGGTGCGTCACGGGGCAGATCGCTGGCAGGTCGCGAAAGGTGCGCCGCAGGTGATCGTGGAGCTTGCAGCCCTCGCAGATGAGGCGCGCAAGGCGGTGGAGGACGAGGTCGAAACCCTTGCGCAGCAGGGCTATCGCGCGCTCGGGGCCGCACAGAAGCGCGCCGGGCAGGATTGGGAATTCCTCGGTCTGCTGCCGATCATCGACCCGCCGCGCCCCGACGCCGCCAGCACCATCGCAGAAGCCCGCAACATGGGGATCGACGTCAAGATCATCACCGGCGACCACGAAGCCATCGCGCGCCAGATCGCGGGCAAGCTCGATCTCGGGCAGAAGATTTATCCGGCGGGCCAGTTGCTCGATGGCGACCCGGCCACGGTGGAGGCCAATGTCCGCGCCGCCGACGGCTTCGCGCGCGTCCTGCCCGAGCATAAGTTCCGCATCGTCGAGGTGCTGCAGGCCGGGCATTCCATCGTCGCGATGACCGGGGATGGGGTGAACGACGCCCCTGCCCTGCGCAAGGCCGATGCCGGGATTGCGGTGAGCGGGGCCACCGATGCCGCGCGCGCCGCCGCCGATCTGGTGCTGACCGACAAGGGCCTGTCGATCATCACCACCGCCATCGAGGAAGCCCGCCGGATCTTCGAGCGGATGACGAGCTACGCCACCTTCCGCGTCGCCGAGACGATCCGGGTGCTTCTATTCATGACGCTCTCGATCCTGATCTTCGATTTCTACCCCGTCACCGCGATCATGATCGTGCTGCTGGCGGTGCTGAATGATTTCCCGATCATGATGATCGCCTATGACAATGTCTCGGTTTCGCCACGCCCGGTGCGATGGGACATGCGGCGCGTGCTGACGGTGGCGGCGACGCTTGGCGTGACCGGGGTGATCGAGACCTTCGTGCTGTTCTGGTTCGTCGATGCCTATCTCGGCCTGCCGCGCGATCAAATCCAGACGATCATCTTCCTCAAGCTGCTCGTCTCGGGGCATATGACGCTGTTCGTCACGCGCCACCAAAGCTGGTTCTGGCGGCGGCCCTTCCCGGCGCTGCGGCTGTTCGCGACGACCGAGGCCACGCAATTGCTGGGCACGCTGATCGCGGTTTACGGGCTCTTCGTGACGCCGATCGGCTGGGGGCCCGCGCTGCTGGTTTGGCTCTATTGTCTCGTCTGGCTGCCCCTCGAAGGGGCGATGGCCTTGCTCATACGCGCGCTTTATGATCGCAGGACACAGGCGCGCGGGCACTAAGCCCCTCACGGCGCGCGCAGGAGGCACATGACGGACGAGGCGCAAGAGGCACAGGACACGCCAGCGGGCAAGTTTGGACGCGGATTGCCGGTGGGCATCTGGGCGCTGGGGTTCGTGTCGCTTTTCATGGATATCTCCTCCGAGATGATCCACGCGCTGCTGCCGGTCTATCTGATGACCGGGCTTGGCGCGACAGCGCTGGCGGTGGGTGTGATCGAGGGGATCGCCGAGGCCACCGCCGCGATCACCAAGGTCTTCTCGGGCGCGCTGTCGGACCGGATCGGACGACGCAAAGAGCTGGCCGCGCTCGGCTACGGGCTGGCGGCGGTGACGAAGCCGATCTTCCCGCTCGCGCCGAGCTTCGATTGGCTGGTGGCCGCGCGCTTCATCGACCGGGTGGGCAAAGGCATCCGCGGCGCGCCGCGCGACGCGCTGATCGCCGACCTCGCGCCGGGCAAGATGCGCGGTGCGGCCTTCGGGCTGCGGCAATCTCTCGACACGGTGGGCGCCTTTCTCGGGCCGCTCGCCGCGATCGGGCTGATGTGGCTGTTCTCGGACGATTTCCGCTCGGTTTTCTGGGTCGCGGTGATCCCGGCCTTCCTGTCGCTCGGGCTGATCCTGTTCGTAGTGAAAGAGCCCGCCCACCCCCGCACGCAACGCCGCGTGCGCAACCCGCTCGCCCGTTCGGAACTCAAGCTCCTGGGCCCTATGTTCTGGTGGGTCGTGGTGGTCGCGACGCTCTTCACCCTCGCGCGGTTCAGCGAGGCCTTCCTGATCCTGCGCGCCAATGACGACGGCATTCCGGTGATGCTGGTGCCGCTGGTTCTGGTGGGCATGAACGCGGTCTATGCGCTGATCGCCTATCCGGTGGGCGCGCTGTCCGACCGGGTCGGGCGCGTGGGGCTGCTGCTGGTCGGGCTGGGCCTGTTGATCGCAGCGGACCTGACGCTGGCGCTGGTCGGCGGGATCGGCGGGCTTGCGGTCGGCGTGCTGCTTTGGGGGATGCATATGGGCTTCACCCAGGGTCTGCTGGCCGCGCTGGTAGCCGAAGCGGTCCCGGCAGAGCTGCGCGGCACCGCCTTCGGCATGTTCAACCTCGTGACCGGCGTGGGTCTGCTGATCGCAAGCGTGCTTGCCGGGGCGCTCTGGGAAATCGGCGGCGCGCAATGGACGTTCCTGGCGGGCGCGGGTTTTGCGACGACGGCGGCGCTAAGCCTGTTGCCGCTGCGCGCGCGGTTCAATGGCACGCATAAACCCAAGGACGCGGGCTGACGCAGAGAGCGCCGCGCGGAGACCCCGCGCGACGCTTAAAGCTTGGGACGTCTCAGGCGGTCGCCTCGACCTCCAGTTCCAGTTCCTCGATCATCGCATCGCGCATGACGAATTTCTGCGGCTTGCCCGAGACCGTCAGCGGCAGGCTGTCCTTGAACCGGATCACCGCCGGAACCTTGAAATGCGCGATCTCGTCGCGGCAGAACGCGCGGATAGCGTCTTCGGTCAGTTCAGCGCCGTTGCGCGGCACGATCCATGCGGCGACGATCTCGCCGAACTTGTGATCCGGGATGCCGAAGACCTGCGCCTGACTGATATCGGGATGGGTGTAGAGGAACTCCTCGACCTCGCGCGGATAGACGTTCTCGCCGCCGCGTACGATCATGTCCTTCACCCGGCCCGTGATGTTGCAATAGCCCTCGCTGTCGATCCGGGCGAGATCGCCCGTATGCATCCAGCCGTCGGCATCGAGCGCCTCATCGGTGCGCTCGGGCTCGCCCCAATAGCCGCACATGACCGAGTAGCCGCGCGTCAGCAACTCGCCCTGCTCGCCCACATTGGCAAGCGAGCCATCCTCGCGCACGATCTTCACTTCGAGATGCGGCTGCACCTGACCCACCGAGGACACGCGTTTTTCCAAAGGCGTATCGGTGGCCGACTGGAAGGAGACCGGCGCGGTCTCGGTCATCCCGTAGGCGATGGTTACTTCCGACATGTGCATTTTCGACTGCACCTGCTTCATCACCTCGATCGGACAGGGCGCGCCTGCCATGATGCCGGTGCGCAGCGAGGACAGGTCGTGGTTCGCGAAATCGGGATGCTCCAGTATCGCGACGAACATGGTCGGCACGCCGTAAAGCGCGGTGCAGCGCTCGGCGGCGACGCATTCCAGCACGCTCTGGGGATCGAAGCCCTCGCTGGGGACGACGATGGTCGCGCCTGTGGTGACGCAGCCCAGCGTGCCCATCACCATGCCGAAACAGTGGTAGAACGGCACCGGGATGCAGACGCGGTCCTGCTCGGTCGCGAGCATCGCGTGGGTCACGAAATGCGCGTTGTTGACGATGTTGCGATGGGTCAGCGTCGCGCCTTTCGGCGACCCGGTCGTGCCGGAGGTGAACTGGATGTTGATCGGCTCGTTCGGGTCCAGCCGAGCGGTGATCGGATCGAGCGCGCTGCGGTCCTGCGCCTCGCCCAGCGCCTCGACATCCGAGAAGCGATGACATCCGGGATGCTGGGTCTCTCCCAGAGTGATGATGTCGCGCAGGTCGGGCAGCTTGCGCGTCTCGAGCTGCCCGGGCTCACTCTTCGCAAGCTCCGGCAGCAGGCGCTGAACCATCGACAGGTAATCCGAGCTCTTGAAGGTCTCCGCCAGCACCAACCCCCGGCAACCGGTCTTGCGCAACGCGAATTCCAGCTCGTGCAGACGATAGGCCGGGTTGATGTTCACGAGGATCACCCCGATCCGCGCCGTCGCGAATTGCGTCAGCAGCCATTCCGAGCGGTTGGGCGACCAGATGCCGAGCCGGTCGCCGTGCCGCAGACCGAGCGTGAGCAGCCCCGAGGCGAGCCGATCGACCCGTGCCGCGAACTCCGCCCAGGTCCAGCGGATGCCTTCCGAGGTGAAGATGGCAGCCTCGCGATCGGGCCAACGCGCGGCGGTGCGCTTCAGCACGGCCGGGATCGTATCCTCGATCAGCGGGGTATCGGTCGGTCCTGCGACATGGGCCAGACCGCGTTTCGGGGCCACACCGAGTTCAGGGTGCGGGTTCGTCTCGCTATGCATGATTTCCTCCTCTGACACCCCATCGCCGGCACATTGGGCCAACGATCCTCCATGGGGGCGCTCATATTAAATGAACGATGGTTCATTTAATGCAACCCTAAAGCGTCGAGACAAGGAATTCTGCGCTGCTCGCGAAACCGTGTTCGAGACGGTGATCGCCGTGGAGCCCAGCAAAATCTGACGACTCGCCGCGTTTCTGCTATAATTGGAGAATGTCGAATCTTCTGGGGAGGAGAGAGAATGCGACCGGAACTCACGACGCGCCGCCGCGCTTTGCGTCTTGCGTTCGAGCGTTACATCGAGGCGGACAGAGCGTGGCGAGACGCGCTTGTGGCCTTGAACGACTGGTTTCCGCCAAGCGCGGACCGTCGTCCGGGAATGATCGGAAATCCGGGTTCACCGATACGACGGCTCTATGACGCGCGCAGCCGGGCGCTGGTGCGCCTCGAGGTCACGCAGGTCAAGCTGGCCACCGCGAAACGACGGCTGGCAGAGCGCCGCGCGCGCGAACTGCCGCCCGTGTTTCTGATCGGGCCACCCTGCTGACAGCAATGCGCCGCGTTTAGGCGACGTCCCTTCAAAGTCACGGCGGAAGCGCGTTTCCGTCCTTGGGGGTGCTTGTCATTTCCCCAAGGCTGACGCAGCTTCGCAACGGGCAGCACCGGACGAGTAACGGTGCGGCGGGGTCCGACTCGCGCCTATAGCCCCGATACGCCCCTTCTCTGGAGACCTTCATGAGCAGTTTCGTCACGATCACCCACGAGGATTGCCTCGGTCACGATACCGGGCCTCATCATCGCGAGCGTCCGTGGCGGCTGGAGACGGTGCGCGGACTGATCGACGAGATGGAGCTGCCCGTCATCGAGGCACGCGAGGCCAGTGACGAGGACCTCCTGCTGGGCCATGATCCGGCCTATCTCGAAGCGCTCGAAGAGGTCTTCGCGCGGCAAGAGCATGCCGATCTCGACTCCGACACCCATGTCTCGCCCGGGTCGCGCCGTGCGAGCCGTCTGGGCGCGGGCGGTGCCTTGCAGGCCGTCGACCTTGTTCTTTCGGGCGAGGCCAAGCGCGTCTTCGTCGCGACCCGTCCACCCGGGCACCATGCGACGCGGACGCGGGCGATGGGGTTCTGCATCTATGGCAATACGGGGCTTGCCGCGCTGCATGCGCTCGAACGGCATGGCCTTTCGCGCGTCGCGGTGCTCGATTTCGACGTGCATCACGGCAATGGCACTCAGGATATCCTCTGGGACGAGCCGCGCAGCCTGTTCATCTCGTCGCATCAGGAGCCCAAGTCGCTCTGGCCGGGCACCGGGGCGCGATCGGAGACCGGGGCGCATGACAACGTGCTCAACCTTCCGCTGGCCAGCGGAAGCGGCGCCTCCGAGATGAAGGTCGCGTGGGAGGACGGGCTTGCGCGGCTCGAGGCGTTCAAGCCGGAGCTGATCATCGTCTCCGCCGGGTTCGACGCGCATCGCGAGGACGATATCTCCGGGTTGCTCTGGACCGCGGGCGATTACTGGTGGCTGACCAATGCGATCCGGGGCGTCGCGCGCCGCTGCTGCGAGGGGCGTATCGTCTCCTGTCTGGAGGGCGGCTATAACCCGACCGCGCTTGCAGAGGGGGCCACCGCCCATCTCGAGGCCTTGGCGCGCTGATATCCCGGGACGCGACAGGCCGGGTCCGGTTCGCTCCCTCCGAAAGACAAAGGCAGGCACGAGATGGCACGCAACCGCTACTATTCCGGCCCGGTCACGGACCATTTCGACGGCGAGCGGTTTCACCCGCATGGCCAGCCCTCCACCGACCGCTCCTTGCGCGACATTCTGAAATGGCACCGCGAGGGGCAGCGGGCGCGCTGGCCCAAACATGTCCCCGTCGCGCCGAGCGTGCCGCCCGCGCGTAGCGACGCGGCACGGCTGACCATGGTCGGCCATGCCTCGGTTCTCATTCAGGTCGCGGGGCTCAACCTGCTGACCGATCCGGTCTGGTCGGAGCGCGCGAGCCCGTTGCGCTTTGCCGGGCCGCGGCGCGTCACCGCGCCCGGTATCGCCTTCGACAAGCTCCCGCCCATCGACGCGGTTCTGATCAGTCATAACCATTACGACCATCTCGACACCGTGACGCTGCGCAAGCTGCATAAGCGCCACCGCCCGAAGATGGTGATGCCGCTGGGCACGGATGCGACGGTGCGACGGGCGGTCCGCGGGGCACAGATCGAGACCGGGGATTGGCACGACCGGATCGCACTGACTTCCGAGGTCTCGGTCACGTTGACGCCTGCAAACCACTGGTCGGCGCGCGGCCTTGGGGACCGGCGCATGGCGCTCTGGAGCGGTTTCTGGATCGACACGCCGCAGAGCCGGATCTGGTTCGCGGGCGATACCGGCTATGGCGACGGGGCACTCTTTCGCGACATCCGCGCCCGGCACGGCGCGCCGGACATCGCGGTGATCCCGATCGGGGCCTATGAGCCGCGCTGGTTCATGCAGCCCCAGCATGTCGCGCCCGAAGAGGCCGTGCGCATCTTCACCGATATCGGCCCCAAGCAGGCGCTTGGCTGTCATTGGGGGACGTTCCAGCTGACCGACGAGCCGCGCGAAGAGCCGCCCGCCCTGCTGGGTGAAAGCCTCGCAGCCTCGGGGATCGCGGCGGAGCGCTTCCTCCCCTTTGCCCCCGGCGAGGTCTATCTGGCGCCCTCTGGAACCTGAGACCGCCACCCCGACGCAACACGGATTCACGCCAACGTTGACGGGCACGCTTTCCCTAAATATAAAACTGACGTCAGTTTCATATTTGGAGCCGGAACGTGTCCCCCACTCTCGCAAATGCGTCGCAGGACGCCGCCGTGTTCTCTTTCCCGGAGCATCTGGCCACGACAAGCGCCGGACGCCCGAAGGGAGAGCGCACTCGCGCCCAGCTGCAGATCGCCGCCTGCAAGGTTTTACAAGACGGCGGGCCGCAGGGCCTCACCGTCGCGGAGATCTGCAAGGCAGCCGGCGTCTCGAACGGCACGTTTTACCTCTACTTCAAGGATCGCAACGCCCTGCTCGACAGCCTGCTTCGGGGGTTCGTGGCCTTCCTTCAACTGGCGATGAGGGCGGCGAGCGAACGCGAGGGCCATGATGCGCCGCGCGCGGCGACCCGCGCCTATCTCCGTCTGTTCGAGCGAAATAGCGGGTTGATGCGCAGCCTGATCCACCCGACCGACGGCTTCCCCGAAGCGCAGGCGGCGTTTCAGACGCTGAACCGGGAATGGATCGAGGCGGTGGTCGCCTCCGTGGAACGCAGGCAGCGGCAGGAGGGCAAGATGGCGCCCCCGCGCGACGAATTGCTGCGCCGCGCCTATGCGCTGGGGGGCATGGTCGATCAATACCTCTCCAACCTTCTTCTGGCGAAGGACCCGGCCCTGATCGAGATATCGCAGGACCGCGATGCGGTGCTGGAGACTCTTTCGCTGCTCTGGGACCGGGGGATGACGGCATGAGCACCATTCCCGGCGCCGAGAACCTCTCCCGCGCGGAGTTGCAGCCCGAGATCGAACGCCGCTGGCAGGCTCAGCGCGCCCATGTCGTCGCGCATTCCGCCTTCTACCAAAGGCTCTGGCAAGGGCGCAGGCCACCCGAAGACCTGCGCGACCTGCCCGAAATGCCGCTCTCCGACAAATCGCAATTGCGGATCTCGCAGGCCGAGCATCCGCCCTTCGGCGACTACTTCGCCGCCACGGGCAGCACCGCCAACCGCCTGCATCGGACGTCGGGCACCACCGGTCAGGCCATGAACCTCGCCCTGTCGGCCCGCGACGCATTGGTGACGCAGGAGGTCGGTGGGCGCTGTCACCGCTCTGCGGGGCTGACGCCCGAACACACGGTGGTGCATTGCCTGAACTACCAGATGTGGATGGGCGGGCTGACCGATCACATGACGCTGGAGGCCACGGGCGCGCTGGTCGTGCCTTTCGGCGTCGGCTCGACCGAGCTGCTGATCCAGACGATCCGCGAGGTCGGCATCACCGCGATTTCCTGCACGCCCTCCTACCCTTCCGTCCTCGAAAGGGTCATCGCCGAGAAACACCCCGGACTGACGCCACGCGATCTCGGCCTCAAACTGGGCCTGTTCGGGGGCGAGCCGGGGCTCGACGACCCCGCCTTCCGCGCCCGCCTGCGCGAGACCTGGGGGATGGAGCCGCGCAACGCGAATTACGGCGTCTCGGACGTCTTCTCGAACTTCGCGGCGGAATGTCCGCATGACACGAAGCTGCATTTCATGGCCGCCGACGTGCTGCATCCCGAGCTGGTCGACCCCGATACCGATGCGCCGATCCCGCTGGAGGCCGGGGCGCGCGGCGAATTGGTTCTGACCCACCTCGTGCGCGACTGTCAGCCGCTGGTACGGTTCCGCACGGGCGACATAATCACCATCGGCGAGACCGAGCCCTGCGCCTGCGGCTGCACCGGGTTCCGTTTCTCGGTCGTCGGGCGCTCCGATGACATGGTGGTCGTGCGGGGCCTCAACATGTTCCCCTCGATGGTCGCCGCCGTGCTCAACGAAATCCCCGAGCTGTCGGGCGACTACCGCATCACGCTCGACACGCCGCCGCCCTATGACACCCTGCCCGTCAGCGCCGAATTGGCGGAAGGCGTGCACGCCACGCCCGATTTTGCGCGCAAGGTGGAGCAACGGATCAAGTCGAAACTGGGCGCGAGCGCGCGCGTCACCCTGCTCCCGGCCCACAGCTTCCCGCGCACCGAGGGCAAGACCAAACGCGTCATCCGGAGTTTCCAATGAGCCATTTCAGCTACGATACCGTCCTGAGCCAGCTTGGCGCCAAGGGTGTGCGCACGATCACCCTCAACCGCCCCGAACGCCTCAACGCGATGAACCGGCAGCTGGTCGTCGATGTCGCGCGCGCTTTCGAGGACGCCAATGCCGACCCGGCCACCAAGGTGATCATCTTCACCGGGGCGGGCAAAGCGTTTTGTGCGGGCGATGACCGCAAGGCCCATACCCATCCCGAGACCGAAGAAGAGGCGCGCGAGATCGTGCACGCGATCCAGCGCGCGACCCACGCGATTACGCTGGGCGCGAAGCCGGTGGTCGGCGCGATCAACGGCTGGGCCGTCGGCGGCGGCTTGGAGTGGGCGATCAATTGCGACTTCCCGATCTGGGCGGAGAGCGCGAAGGGATTCTTCCCCGAGGTCTCGCTGAACCTCTTCGTCACCGGGGCCGTCACCTCACTCCTGCCCGCGCTGGTCGGGCTGAACAAGGCGCGCGAGATGCTGATCTTCGGCGACAGGTATTCGGCGCAGGAGATGGGCGAGATCGGATTGGCGTGGAAGGTGGTCGACGATGCCGCGCTGATCGCGGTGGCCGTCCAGACCGCCGAGCGCCTCGCAGATCTACCCACCCTGTCGGTGCGCGCGATGAAACGCGTTCTCAATCACGCCGCGGTGCCGGACCTGCACAGGGCGCTGCAGCTCGAGACCGATGCCACGGTCGCGGGTTTCCTCGACCCGGAGACGACGCGGCGCGTGACCGAGTTCTGATCTGCGCGGGCAGAAGCTTTTTCAAACTCCGTCACTTATTGGGATTGCTTCCTTGTGGTGACCGGGACGAAGGGTCAGATTGAGGGCGGCGGACATCCATGTGCCGCGCCCCGCTTTCGGGGCAAGCGCACGGCGGAAAGAGAGGGATGACATGAGCTGGTCCTATTCAATCGGCAAGATCGGCGGCACGGTTCTCAGGGTGCATGTCACCTTCGTTCTGCTGATCATCTGGATTACCGCCTCGGCTTGGGCGGCGGCGGGCCCGCAGGCGGCGCTGATCAACATGCTCTTCATCCTGTCGGTCTTCGCCTGCGTCGTGCTGCATGAATTCGGCCATGCGACGATGGCGGCCCGGTTCGGCGTGCGCACGCCCGACATCACCCTTCTGCCGATCGGCGGGCTGGCGCGGCTGGAGCGGATCCCGGAAAACCCCAAGCAGGAGATTTTGATCGCGGTGGCGGGCCCTGCGGTCAATGTGGTGATCTTCCTGATCCTGACGATCGTTCTTGGCGGCAGCGGCTGGCTGAGCGACCTGCAATCGCTCGACAATCCGGGCCAAAGCTTCTGGGGCCGGCTCGCGCTGGTGAACGCGCTTCTCGTGGCGTTCAACCTGATCCCGGCCTTCCCGATGGATGGCGGGCGGGTGTTTCGTGCCGTGCTTGCGCTGTTCATGGACCGGGTGAAAGCCACGCAGGTCGCGGCGCGCACCGGGCAGGTCATCGCCGTGCTCTTCGCCTATTGGGGGCTGACGAGCGGCAACCCGATCCTCGTGCTGATCGCGGCGTTCATCTTCTTCGCGGCCGGGGCGGAAAGCTCGGATGCGGCGATGCGTGGTCTGGCCCATCGTTCGGCCGCGCGGGACGCGGTCATCACCTCCTTCGTGTCGCTGACGCCCGACGACACGCTCGACACCGCCGCTCAGGCGATCCTGCACAGCTCGCAATCGGAGTTCCCCGTGCTCACACCGGACGGGCAGTTCGTGGGCTTCGTCACCCGCGAGAGCGTGCTCGCCCGGCCCGACCCCGAGTTCCGCCAGCGCCCCGTTTCCGAGATCATGTTCGACAATGTGCCCGTCGTGTCGCTGAAGACGGGGATGGACGATGTGCTCGACGCGTTCGCGAAAGGGCGCATTCCGGCCGTGGCAGTGATCGGCAAGAGCGGCAATTTCGTGGGCTTCATCAATCGCGAGAATATCGGCGAGTGGTTCATCCTCGCCCGCAGCAGCTAAGAGGGGCGCGCGCGCCCTGCCCTAGAGATAGACCGACAGGCCCCTCCAGCCCGCCAGCACCGCCGAAATCGCCATGACCACGATGGCGAGGGAGCGATACTGCGTGTTGTCGAGCCGCGCGAAGGCCGCCGTGCCCGCCCATGTCCCCAGCGCCAGCGCAGGCACCGAGACCAGCGTCAGCCAGAGCGCATCGCCATTCACAGCACCCGCCCAGATCAGCCCCGGCGTGGCCAGCAGCGAGGCCACGAAGAAGAACAACAGCAGCGACGCCCGCGTCTGCACAGCCGTGGTGCCCGCGCCCAGATAATAGGCCACCGCAGGCGGGCCGGGCATCGCGGCCAGACCGGAAAACGCGCCCGAGGCGACGCCCGCCAGCAGCGCGACCCCGCCATGGGGATGCGGGCGCGCAGGCTTGTAGCGCAACAGCAGCGCCAGCCCCGCCAGAACGGCGAGCGCGATCATCACCCGCGCGGCGTCGGCGCTGACGGCGGTGAGCGCGAAAATCCCGATCGGCGTGCCGAGCACTGCGCCCAGCGACAGCCGCGCGAGCGAGGGTTTGTGCACATGCCCGTGCAGGGTGAAAAGATCGCGGCACCCGACCACGACCTGCAGCAGCACTGCCAGCGTCACCGCCTCGACCGGCGGCACCATCAGCGAGACGATCGGCACCGCGGCCAGCGCGAAACCGAACCCCGCGATGCCGCGCAGGAAAGCCGAGAAGAACACCGCCGTGATGACCAGCAGGGTCGTTGTGCTCAACATCCGGTCACGTCTCGGCCTGCGCGATCCGCGCCGCACAGCCCGCTGCACAGAAGGCGACCAGCCCCTCGACGGAGGCTTGCGCATCGGACTGCGAGGCCAGCGCCGCGATCCGCCATTCCGAGGTCAGGAAGGCCAGAAGCGCCGCCACCGAATAGACGAACCCTTCGGCGACGACCGCCCGGCTGACCTTGGGATTCAGCGCGCAGATCTCATCCATGAAGCGCTGCGCGGTCGGGTCGAACAGATCGGTCGAAATATCCGCCCAGGCCGGATCGGCCGAGACCATCGCCACAAGCCGCGCATAGGCCAGCCATTGCGGATCGCTGCCCGCCGCCTTCGCCAGATAAGGCCGGAAGAAACAGCCGAGGATCGCCGTCAGATCGAGCGGCGCCTGCCCCTTCGCGCGCTCCAGAGCCTCCAGACGCAGACGCGCCAGCTCCTCGGCGCGCCGCTCTACCACTTCGCGAAACAGCGCTTCTTTCGAGCCCCCGTGATGGTTCACCAGACCCAGCGGCACCTCGGCCAGCGCGGCGATGTCGCGCACTTTCGCACCTTCGAATCCGTCCCGTGCAAACACCGTTTCCGCCGCATCGAGAATCCGTGAACGACTCGCGAGAGAGCGCTTCGACGGCGCCCTAAGCCTTTGTTTCTCGGTCGTCTTTTTCGTCATCAGATCGGGGCTTGCTTATTTTGAACAATGGTTCAATTTAAGAATGTCTGGGAGGAGACGCAACATGACAAATACGAGGGGCAGGTTCGCCCTGATCGGCGCGGGCCCGATGGGTCTGGCCGCGGCCAAGGTGCTGGGCGAACAGGGGGTAGACTATCAGGGCTTCGAGCTGCACAGCGATGTGGGCGGGCTCTGGGATATCGAGGGCGCGCATTCGACGATGTATGAAAGCGCGCATCTGATTTCCTCGAAGCGGATGACGGAATTCACCGATTTTCCGATGCGCGACGAGGTGGCGGAGTATCCCAGCCACCGCGAGATGGCGCAGTATTTCCGCGATTTCGCCGATCATTTCGACATTCGCCGGCATTACCGCTTCGGCGCGGAGGTGACCAAACTCGAGCCGCTGGGCGACGATGACGAGGGCTGGCGGGTCAGCTGGCGCGATGCGGAAGGAGAGCATTCGGAGGTCTATGCTGGCGTTCTGATCGCCAATGGCACGCTCTCCGAGCCGAACATGCCGGACTTCCCGGGCCAGTTCGACGGCGAGCTGATCCATTCCTCGGCCTATCGCGACCCCTCGCAATTCGCCGGCAAGCGCGTGCTCGTCGTGGGCGCGGGCAATTCGGGTTGCGACATCGCGGTGGACGCGATCCATCACGGCAAAAGCTGCGATCTCTCGATGCGGCGCGGCTATTACTTCGTGCCGAAATACGTCTTCGGCAAACCCGCCGATTCGCTGGGCGGGGCGATCAAGCTGCCGATGTGGCTCAAGCGCAAGATCGACGGCGCGCTGCTGAAATGGTTCGTGGGCGATCCGCAGAAATACGGGTTTCCCAAGCCCGATTACAAGCTCTACGAGAGCCATCCGATCGTGAACTCGCTGGTGCTGTTCCACGCAGGCCACGGCGATCTGAAAGTGCGCCCGGATATCGAACGGCTCGACGGTCACACGGTGCATTTCAAGGATGGCACGCAGGCCGAGTATGACATGATCCTCGCGGCCACCGGCTACAAGCTGCATTACCCGTTCATCGCGCCCGAGCTGCTAAACTGGCAGGGCGATGCGCCGCATCTGTACCTGAACGCGATGCACCCCAAGCGCGATGATCTCTTCGTGCTGGGGATGCTCGAGGCGAGCGGGCTTGGCTGGCAGGGCCGCCACGAGCAAGCCGAGATGGTGGCGCGCTACATTCGCGGGCTGCGCGACGGCTCGGAGGCCGCGAAGCGCCTGCAGGCGAAGAAGGCCGAAGGGTTCGAGCGTGCGACCGGCGGCATGGCCTATCTCAAGCTCGCGCGGATGGCCTATTACGTGGACAAGGCGACCTATCGCAAGGCGGTCACCGGCTGGATCAAGGCGCTCGGCGGGAAGGCGGCGGCATGACCGGGCTCGACGCGGTTCGGCTCAATTTCAGCCCCGGCGCCCTGCATCTGCTCAACGCGATCCTCGGCATCGTCATGTTCTCGGTCGCGATCGACCTATCCCCACGCGATTTCCGCCCCCTGGTGCGCAGGCCCTGGGCGCTGATCGTGGGGTTCACGTCGCAATTTCTGGTGCTGCCCGCGCTGACCTTCGGGCTGGTGCTGGCGCTGCAGCCCAGCCCCTCGATTGCGCTCGGGCTGATCCTCGTGGCGGCCTGCCCGGGCGGAAATGTCTCGAACTTCTTCACCCACCGGGCGGGTGGAAACACGGCGCTCTCGGTCTCGCTGACCGCCTTCGCCACGGTGGCGGCGATCGTGCTGACGCCGCTCAATATCGCCTTCTGGGGCAGCCTTTACGCGCCGACGCGCGCGCTGCTGCACGAGACCCATATCGATCCGGTGAGCGTGGCGATCACCGTGGGCGTCATGCTGCTTTTGCCGCTGATCGCCGGGATCGCGCTGAACCATTACCGCTATGATCTGACCACGCGCCTTCGCGATCCGTTGAAATGGATCTCGATGGCGATCTTCGTGGCCTTCGTGGCGCTCTCGCTCAGCGCCAACTGGCAGTATTTCGTGCAATTCGTCGGGCTGATCGCGGGGATGGTGGTACTACACAACGCACTGGCTTTCGCGGGTGGCTATGGCACCGCGACGCTGGCGCGGCTGTCGCCCTTCGACCGGCGCGCGATCACCATCGAGACGGGCATCCAGAATTCCGGCCTCGGCCTCGTGCTGATCTTTGCCTTTTTCGGGGGCTTAGGCGGCATGGCGATCGTCGCGGCCTTCTGGGGCATCTGGCACATCATCGCGGGCTTCGCGATCTCGACACTCATGAGACGAAAGGAGGCCGCACGATGACCCGGATCCTGATTACCGGAGCGGGCGGCATGATCGGCCGCGTACTCACCGCCGAACTGTCTGAGAGCGACCATGAGGTCATCGCGACCGATCTGGCTTGCCCCGACACCCTGCCCGAAGCCGTGCGCTTCGTGGCGATGGATGTGACCACCGACGCCCCCGCCAAGGTCATCGCGCGCGAGCGGCCCGAGGTGATCGTGCATCTCGCCTCCATCGTGACCCCCGGCCCCGGCATGGGGCGCGAGCTGGCCTATAAGGTCGATGTGGAGGGCACCCGCAAGGTGCTGGAGGCGGCGCATTCGGTCGGGGTTCGGCGGCTCGTCGTCACCTCCTCGGGCGCGGCCTATGGCTATCACGCCGACAATCCCGTGCCGCTGCGCGAGAGCGACCCTGTGCGCGGCAATCCCGAGTTCGCCTATGCCGATCACAAGCGGCAGGTCGAGGAGATGCTGGCCGAGGCGCGCGACACCCACCCTGCCCTCGAGCAGGTCGTGCTGCGGGTGGGTACGGTTCTGGGCAAGGGCACCGACAACCAGATCACCGCGCTTTTCCGCAAGCCGCGCCTGCTCGCGCTGAGAGGCTGCGAGAGCCCCTTCGTCTTCATCTGGACCCGCGATCTCGCGCGCATCCTGATCCGCGCCGCGACCGATGGCCCGCCGGGCATCTTCAACGTGGCGGGCGACGGCGCTTTGGGCGTCACCGATCTGGCGCGACGTCTGCGCAAACCGGTGCGCCGCCTGCCCGCGCTTGGCATCAAGGCCGCGCTCGCCCTCGCCCATCCGCTGGGGCTGAGCCGCTACGGGCCAGAGCAGGTGCGCTTCCTGCAATACCGCCCCGTGCTGGCCAATGACGCGCTGAAGGAGGTCTTCGGCTACACGCCCGAGCTGACCAGCGCGGAAGTTTTCGACCTCTGGGCCTGCGAGGCCGGGCTATGAGCGCGCGGGTTGCGGTAATCTCGGGCGGTGCCGGGGGGCTTGGGCAGGCGCTCTCGGCGGGGCTGCGCGCCGAGGGATGGCAGGTCGTTCTGCTCGATCGGGATATCTCGGGGCTGACGGCCAAGCCAAACGAAGAAGCCATCGCCTGCGATCTGACCGATCCGGCGCAGCTTGCCAGCGCCTGCGCCGATATCTGCGCGCGTCACCCCCGCATCGACCTCGTGATCTACAACGCGGGCGTCACCCAGATCGGGCCGTTCTCGGAGCTGACCGAGGCCGCGCATCGCAAGGTCTTCGAGATCAACTATTTCGCGGCCACCGCAATGGCGCGGCAGTTCCTCGAACCCGTGCGGGAAAGCCACGGCACGCATCTGGCGATTTCCTCAGTCGCGGGGTTCTCGCCGCTCTACCACCGCACGGCCTATGCGGCGTCGAAACACGCGCTCGAAGGTTTCTTCAAATCGCTGCGCTCGGAGGAGGCCCCTCACGGCGTGCGCGTGCAGATCGCGGCGCCGTCTTTCGTGGCGACCAATCTCGACCGGGCCGAGCGGCAATCCGACGGCATCGCGCGCCCCGGAGCGGCCGCCGACGGGGTGGATTACATGACGCCCGAGGCTGCCGCACAGGTGACCCTCGCCGGGCTCAAGCGAGGCCGCCCGATGATCCCGGTGGGCCGCGTCGCGCGGCTCGCGTGGTGGATCAACCGCGCCTCGCCCCGGCTGTTCCAGCGGCTCATGGAGCGCAACATCGCGAAGGGCCAATCCTGAGGCCGAACACAGTGACCTTCCGCTAGAGATCGAGAAAAATCGCGCCCGACTTGATCGAGCGCATTGAAGCGATGCGCCCCCTCAGCGCTAATCTGGCTCCGACCCTGTGAAGGTCGGAGGCCCGTGATGCGATCACTCTCATCGATAGTTTCCCGTACCCCGGTGGATGGGTGCGACCGAATGCTCCACCTCGGGCGCGTTGACTCCATTTGCGCGAATGCGCATATGCGAATGTAGGAATGGAGGCACCGATGATCGTGACTGTTCTTTCCGCGCTTGCCGAACCCACCCGGCTGGGGGCGATGCAGCTTTTGCATGACGGGGGCGAGCATTGCGCCTGCGAATTGATGGCGCGTCTCAATGCCACCCAGTCGCGCATGTCGCGCCATATGGGCGTGCTGAAAGCCGCCGGGCTGGTGGTCGACCGGCGCGATGCGCAATGGGTCCGGTATCGGGTGAACCCCGACCTCTCCCCGGAAATCCAGCAGATTCTGAGCGCCGTCATGAAAGCCAGCGCCAAGACGGAAAGGACCGCGGCATGAGTGTGACACAGCATGAAACCTCGCAGGGCGGGATGCCCGGCTGGGCGTGGAGCGTGGTCGTCGCGGCAGGCCTCGTCGCGTGGTGGGTGGTTTACCACCAGCTCCCGGCCCTCTCCGAATGGATCGTCTCGCTGCTGCCGGTCGCCCGCGACACCCATACCGGCGAGGCGCTGGCCTTCTTCTTCTACGACGTGCCGAAAGTGATGATGCTGCTCACCCTGATCGTCTTCGCGATGGGGGTCGTGCGCAGCTTCTTCAGCCCCGAAAAGACCCGCGCGCTTCTCTCGGGCAAGCGCGAGGGCGTCGGCAACGTGATGGCGGCGGGCCTGGGCGTCTTGACCCCGTTCTGCTCCTGCTCGGCGGTGCCGCTGTTCATGGGATTCGTCTCCGCGGGCATCCCGCTGGGCGTCACCTTCTCCTTCCTGATCGCAGCCCCGATGGTCAACGAAGTGGCGCTGATCCTGCTGGTCGGCCTCGTCGGCTGGTCTGTGGCGCTGGTCTATCTCGCCTTCGGCCTCGCCATCGCGATCATCGCGGGCTGGGTGATCGGCAGGCTCCATGTCGAGGGCTGGCTGCAGGACTGGGTGCGCGACATCCATTCCGGCGCGACCACGCCGGGCGCGGTCGAGAGCGACGATCTGAGCATGACCGACCGCTATCGTCTGGGCTTCGAGGCGGTGCGCGAGATCTTCGCCAAGGTCTGGATCTGGATCATCGTCGGGATCGCGATGGGCGCGCTGATCCACGGCTATGTGCCGCAGGACCTGATGGTGCGCATCATGGGCTCGGGCACGTGGTGGTCGGTGCCGGCCGCGGTGCTGATGGGCGTGCCGATGTACACCAACGCCGCCGGCGTCATCCCCATCGTCGAGGCGCTTCTTGGCAAGGGCGCGGCGCTCGGCACGGTTCTGGCCTTCATGATGTCGGTGATCGCGCTGTCGATGCCCGAGATGATCATCCTGCGACAGGTTCTCAAACTGCGCCTGATCGCGGTGTTCATCGGGGTCGTCGCCAGCGGCATCCTCGCCGTCGGCTTCCTGTTCAACGCATTGTTCTAAGGAGAAAGAGATGAAGGACGTCAAGGTTTACGGCCCCGGCTGCAAGCGCTGCGAGAAGACCGAGGAGATGGTCAAGGAAGCGGCCGCCAAGCTCGGCATCGAAGTGTCGGTCGAGAAGGTGACCGATCCCCGCGCCATCGCCATGGCGGGCGTGATGTCGACCCCCGGGGTCTCCGTCGACGGGAAGCTGGTCCATTCGGGCGGCCTGCCGGATAGCGGTAAGCTCGAGGGCTGGCTGTCGGCCTGAACGCCCCTTTATCCGTCCCGAAAAAGAAGACCCCGCGCCGGGTGGCGCGGGGTGAATTAAAGCGTTGCGTCCATCATGGGATCGGCTGACCGAGCCCAGCCTCGTAGAGGCGAAACCACGTCTCCCTGTCGAACTGAACCTTGAGCGCATCGGAAAGCTTCGCGATCCGCTCGAGATTGTTCGTCCCCATCACCGGGATGATCCGCGCCGGATGGGCAAGCAGGAAAGCGGTCGCGACGGCTGCGCGATCCACGCCCTGCGCCTGCGCGATCTCGTCGAAAACCGCCTGCACCGGCCCCTCGCCCGTCATCAGCGCGCCGCCGCCCAGCGGCGACCACGCCATCACGGGCTGCGCCTGACGCTGGTGGAAGGCCAGATCGCCGTTGGTGAAGGGCTGCAGACAGCCAAGGCTGATCTCGATCTGGTTCGTCACCAGCGGCGTCTTCATCCCCGATTGCAGCAGCTCCCAGTCCCAGGGACGGAAGTTCGACACGCCGACCGCACGCACCTTGCCGGACGCCACGAGATCGTCAAGCACCGCTCCGGTCTCGTGATGATCCATCAGCGGATCAGGGCGGTGGATCAGCAGCAGGTCGATCCGGTCGGTGGCCAGCTCCCGCAGCGAGGCCTCGACCGACGCTTCGATATGCGCGCGTGAAGTGTCGTAATGCTTCACCTTGCGATGCGAATGACGGCCCGCCGCGACGATGATGTCGCATTTCGTGACGATCTCCATCTGATCACGCAGCGACGGGTCCTCGCGCATCGCCGCGCCGAAGACCCCCTCCGCCGTATAGCCGCCATAGATGTCGGCATGGTCGAAGGTGGTGATCCCCTGCTCCAGACAGGCGTCGATCTTGGCGCGCACATGGGCGGGCGAGGTGTCGGCATCATCGGCCAGCCGCCACATGCCATAGACGATCCGGCTGAGCGCGACATCCGAGGTAAGGTCGATCTTTTCCAATAGCGGCGTTTCCCTTCTGCGAACGGTGTTGCGGGCGGTCCCATAGATTTCGGGCAGCGAGACCGTGTCGATATGCGGATAGCCCTACAAGATGAAGGCGCGAATGCCCATCTCGCGGAATTCCTCGAGCTTCGAGAGCACCTGATCGGCTGCCCCCACCAGTGCCGCGCGGACAGCCCGCGCGCCCCACCCCGGTCCAAAGGTTCGGCGCGACATAGCCGTTCTCATCCGCACTGCAGTCATGCGTCTCTCCCTCGCGATTTCTCTTCGACTTAACTTAGGTAAGCAACCTGCTTGATAGCGCATCGGCCTGCCGACCTATCATCAGGTTTCCGAGTTGTTGTGTTGAGATATCGCAGCGGGACCCGAAAGGCGCAGTGCAGCGCTCGATCGAGACCGGCGAGGTCGTGCACTTCCCCGCGCAAGCTTGGCGAGGCGCGGCCTGAAAGGACAGGGTCAGGCCGGGCCATGGCCTGGCCGCCTGCGCTCTGGGCGCGAGGGACTGCGACGCTGAGTCACCCCTCAAGCGTTTGACGCGGATCAATTCTCGGCTCACCCTCGTGTGATACGAGCTTGAACAATGACCCGATCCCAACGCGCCTCCAGAGCCTTTGACGGCAAGATCGACCGCGGCCCGCGTCTGCACGCGCCGCGCTTCGCTGGATTGCGCCGCGCGCAATCGGCGCTACTGACCGCGCTCGTCGCGATCCTGTTGCAGGTCGTCCTTCTGACCGATCATCTGGGCGCTGCCGCCATCGCCGCCACCGGCCGGGCCGCGCCCGGCGCGCAGATGGGGCTGCTGCAGATCTGTACAGGCGAGGGCATCGTCTACATGACCCCGCAGGGCGAAACGGTCGCCGCGCCGGATGGGGCCGCGCCCCTGCCCGGCCAGACCGCGCCCACCGGTCAGGTCCATAGCCAATGCGCAGTCTGCGGCTCGGCCTCGGTCTGCGCGTTTGAAGCCCCCGACACCATCGTCACCCCGGCCCGTCTCGACCGCGAGATCGCCCCGCTCCACGCGTCCCTCGAGCGGCTCTCTCTCCCGGTGCAGACAACGCCCCGTTTCCGGCACGCCCGCGCCCCTCCTGTCGTCTGAGTGCGTCCCTGCACGTCTATCCGGACGTGCCTTTTTCCAAACCAGACACATGGCTCGCGACTGCGCCCGTCTCTCGATGGCGGTGCGTTGCGATATGACAGGATGATCCCAATGAAACGACGCGACTTTCTTCTGACCTCTTCGACCGGCCTCGCGCTGGTGGCCTCCGGCGCCGCTGCCGAGGATATGGCGAAACCGATGGACGGCATGCCGATGTCGCCGATGGACTGGACCGACCAGAACGGGCTGACCCGCTTTCTCAAGACCGACACCGCGCCGCTCGAGAACGAGTTCGAGAAATACCCACGCTGCCCCTATTGCGGCATGATGCGGCAGATGTTCAGCCAGACGCGCCACCTGATCGTCTATGACAACGACACGGTCGACGGCACCTGCTCGCTGCATTGCGCAGCGATCAGCCTCGCGCTGAACATGGATGCGGGTCCGAAGACGATCTACGCGGGCGATGCGGGGGCCACCGCCAAGGTCAAGCCGCTCGCGGTGGTCGATGACATGACCTACGTGATCGACACGAAAAAGCCCGGCACGATGACTGGCACGTCGAAATACGCCTATGCCGATCCGGCCAAGGCGGATGCGGCGGCCAAGGACGGCGGCAAGCTGGCGAGCTTCGACGAGGCGCTGGTCATGGCCTATGCCGATATGGCGCGCGACACGATCAACATTCGCAAACGCCGTGCCGAGCGCCGCGCCCGCGCCGGTCAGTGATCGCCTCAAGGCGGGGCCCGCGCGGCCCCGTCCTTTCCGACGTATATTCAAGGAGTTGCAAGACGATGTGCAACCATCCCTGCCATCACGGGGGCACGCCCGCACGCCCCCCGTCGCGCGCCATGTCGCGCCCTACGCGCCGCCAGATGCTCAAACGCGCGGCGGGCCTCGCCGCTGCCCTCTCGCTCGGTCCGGGGCTGAGCCCCGCGCGCGCCGATGCGCCCACGCTCGACCTGCCCCCGCCCGGCCCCGGCGACACCTGCCCGGTCTGCGGCATGTTCGTCTACAAATACCCCGAATGGGTCACCACGGTGCTCTACGCGGATGGCTATGCCGATCACTTCGACGGCGCCAAGGACTACTTCAAATACATGTTCGACATGGAGAAATACGCCCTTGGCCGCAAAGCCGACCAGATCACCGGCATGGGCGTGACCGAGTATTACGGGCTCAAGCTGATCGACGCGCGCGAGGCGCTTTATGTCGTGGGCTCGGACGTTCTGGGCCCGATGGGCCATGAGCTGGTGCCGCTGATGAACGCGGTCGATGCGCAGGATTTCATGCGCGACCACAAGGGCCAGAAGCTGTTGCGCCATGACGAGGTCACGCCGGAGCTGCTCGACGCGCTCGATCAGGGCGGCCCGTTCTGATGCGCCGTTCGAGCTATGTTTTCGCGGGGTTCGGCGTCCTGACGCTGCTGCTGGCGGTGGAGCTTTATTACCCCGTCTTCGCGCGCCCTCATCGCGATGGGCGTCTGCTCGAAGAGCGCACACTGGTCGCGCGGCTGGGGCTGACCGATCCGGCGCTGTTTACCGAGGCGCGCTACACCCGCAACCCGAGCCTCGCCGATCTGAACACGCCGTTTCAGGACCACCCGGGCAGCTTCGACCACTTCCCCTCCGGCACCTTCGTGCCGCCCCCCGCCACGCCCGGCAAGGGCTGGCTCCTCTTCCAACCCGAGGCCGCGAAATGACCCCATTCCTGCGCCGCCAGCGCGCGCTGGCCGATTTCACCCTCGCCGCTCTCGCCCGCCGCAAGGGCAAGAATATCGCCTTGATTGCGGTCTATTCCGTGGTGGTCTTCGTGCTCGCCTCGGCGATGTTCTTCACCGCCAGCCTGCGGTTCGAGACCACGACCGTGCTCGAAGGCGCGCCCGAGATCACCGTGCAGAAGATCACGCTGGGCCGTCAGGACCTGATCGACGGATCGGTGGCCGACGAGATCGCCGCGATCCGCGGTGTGACCGAGGCCCATCCCCGGCTCTGGGGCTATTATTACGACCGCATCAATGGCGCGAATTACACCGTCATGGTGCCCGACGACCCCGAGATGATGCCCGACCCCGGTCAGATTGCGATTGGCGAGGGCATCCCCCGCGCGCGCGGCCTCGAATGGGCGGGCGCGCCGGTTTTCCTGTCGCGCTACGAGGGCGATCTGAAGAAATTCGACGTCGCCAAGACCTTCAGCCGCGACTCCGCACTGATGACCTCGGATCTGATGCTGATGAACGAGGCCGATTTCCGCGACTTCTTCGACATTCCCGAAGGCCGCTATACCGATGTCGTGGCCCGCGTGCGCAACCCCAACGAGGTCGCTACGATCGTCCAGAAAGGCTCGAACGCGCTGCCGCAGATGCGCTTCGTCACCCGCGCCGATATCGCGCGCACCTATCAGAAACTGTTCGACTGGCGCGAGGGGTTGCTGACGGCGCTGGCCTTCGCGGGCATCCTCGCCTTCGTCATCTTCGCCGCCGAAAAAGCCAGCGGGCTCTCGGCCGAGGAAGCGCGCGAGATCGGCATCCTCAAGGCGGTCGGCTGGAACACGCGCGACGTGATCGCGATGAAGATGTGGGAAGGCGGGCTGATCTCGCTCGCGGCTTTCCTGATCGGTACCGTCGCGGGCTTCGCCCATGTGTTCTTCTTCGGCGCCCCGCTCTTCGCACCGATCCTGCAGGGCTGGGCGGTGATCTATCCCGATTTCCCGCTGAGCCCGCATGTGGATGGACTGCAACTACTGACGCTCGCGCTGCTGACCACCCTGCCCTATATCGCCGCGACCGTGGTGCCGATCTGGCGCACGGCCTCGGCCGATCCCGATGCCGTGATGCGCTGAGGAGGCCCCCATGATCACTCTGCAATCCGTGACCAAGACCTATAATGCGGGCCGCCCCAATGCCGTGACCGCGCTGGACGGGATCGACCTGAGCATCGAGGGCCGGGCCGTCACCGTGCTCAAGGGACCGTCGGGCTCGGGGAAATCCTCGCTCCTGTCGGTCGTGGCCTGTATGGCGCGCCCCTCCACGGGCCGCGTCAGCCTCGACGGCGAGATCGTCTCGGGCCTACCCGAGCACTTCCAGACCGAACTGCGGCGCGAGCGGTTCGGCTTCATCTTCCAGCGGTTCAACCTCGTGCGCGGCCTGACCGTGCTGGAAAACGTGATGCTGCCAGCCGCACCGCTGGGTCAGCCCTTCGGGGAGTTGCGCGAACGGGCGATGGACCGGATCGAGGCGCTGGATCTGGGGCCGCGCGCCCAGACCCGGATCGAGCTGCTCTCGGGCGGCGAGGCGCAGCGCGCCGCCATCGCGCGGGCGCTGATCAACGATCCGCCGATCCTGATCGCGGACGAACCTACGGCCAATCTCGACAGCGCGCTTTCCGAGACTTTCCTGCAGATCGTCGCCGAGGAGAAAGCGCGCGGACGCACCGTCATCATGTCGAGCCACGACCCCCGCGTCTGGGGCGCGGATTGCGTCGACCGGGTGGTGGCGATGCGCGACGGGCGGATCGAGGAGGCCCCTACCCAGCAGGAGCCGCAGCCATGATCTTTCAAACGCCGATCATGGCGCTCTTGCTGGTGGCCGGTCTGGCCGCGCTGACGGCGCTCTGGGCGGGCGGCTTCGCCGTGACCGTGCTGCGCCGCTGGGATCTGACGGATATGGGCGCGCGCCAGCTGCGCATGGAGCGGATGACCGAGCTGGTCTCGACCCTCTTCGCCGCCGTCATGCTGGCCGAGCTCGCAGCGCTTTTGCTGTTCGTCTTCAATGCCGACCGGATGTCGTCGCTATTCGTCGGCGCGATGTGCGCCGTCGGCACGCTCAACGTGAACGATTACGGCTTCCCCGCGCTCTATCTCAAGATCGGGGTGTTCTTCGCCGCCGTGATCTGGCTGATCCTCGACCGGGCCGACAGGCTGGGCCGGGACTACCCGCTGACCCGCGTGAAATACGCACTCCTCCTCGCGATCACGCCGCTGATCCTTGCCGATGGCGCGGTGGAGTTGAGCTATTTCCTCGACATGCAGACCGATGTGATCACCTCGTGCTGCTCGAAGCTGTTCACGCCGAACAATCCCAATCTCGCGAACCAGATGGCGGGCGTCGGCGAGGCGCAGGCGCTCTGGCTGCTTGGCCTCACCGCACTGATCGCCTTGATGGCAGGGGTCGCGGCGCTGATCCGCAAGCGCGGCTACGGGCTTTACGCGCTGGCCTCGGCGTTGATGTTCGGGATGGGGCTGACCGCGATCGTCGCCACGATCTCGCTCTATATCTATGAAAACCCCAACCATCATTGCCCGTTCTGCATCCTCAAGCCCGAATACGGGTATGTCGGCTACGCGCTTTATGTGCCGCTGTTTCTGGCCACCGCAGCCGGGCTTGGGGCGGGCGCGCTCAGCCCGTTTCAAAAGCGCGCCTCGCTGGCGGGGCCGCTGCCGGGTTTGATGCGGCGTCTGCTGATCTGGTCGATGGCCGGGTTCGCAAGCTTCGGGATCGTCTGCCTGATCGTGATCTGGCGCTCGCATCTGATCCTCTTCGGCTAAGCTGTCCGCGACACGGGCAGCCCCGATTTGGGCCAGTGTCGCGCCGGGCTATGTCGTAAGGCATCCGCGCCGCGCGCGGGAACGCGAACTGGAGGAGGACAGACCATGAGCAAGGCACAGGCGGTGATTATCGGAGTGGGCGACGGGCTTTCCGCCGCAGTGGCGCGGGAGCTTGCGCCCGATTATGACCTGACGCTGGCCGCCCGCAGCGCCGAGAAGATGCAGGCGCTGGCCGATGAGACCGGTGCGCGCATGGTGCAACTGGATGCGACCGACGAGGCCGCGATTGCCGATCTGTTCGACGCCCTGCCCGCGCCGCCGCGCGTCGTCGTATACAACCCCTCGGGAAGGGTGCGCGGCCCGGTAGCGGAACTCGATGCCGCCGAGGTTCGCGCCGCCGTCGAGATCACCGCAATCGGGGCGTTTCTCACCGGCAAGCACGCCGCGCGACGGATGCTCGAAGCCGAGCCCACCGAAGGCACACGCGGCACGATCCTGTTCACCGGGGCCTCTGCCGGGGTGAAAGGGTTCGCGCGCTCGGCCCCCTTCGCGATGGGCAAATTCGCGCAGCGCGGGCTGGCCGAGAGCATGGCGCGCGAATTGCACCCGCAAGGCATCCATGTCGCATGGGTGAACATCGACGGTATGATCCTCAATCCGGGCCGCAGCGAGGCGCCCGACAGACCCGGCTCGATGCTGCGCCCCGAGGCGATCGCGAAGACCTATCGCCAGCTGATCGAGCAGGATCGCAGCGCCTGGACGAACGAGATCACGCTGCGCCCGTGGGTGGAGACGTTCTGAGCCGGCGGGCGCTCAGCGCCCCTTGCCCGCCTCCAGCGCCGCAGCCCGCATTGCCGAGAGCGACTGGCGCGGGGTCAGCGCCTCGGGAGAGATCACAAGGTCCAGCACCGCGCCGGTCTCGGACGCCCGCGCGCGTTCGAAAGCGGCGGCGAAATCCTCCGTCCGCTCGACCCGCTCGCCGTGGAAGCCATAGGCCTTCGCCAGCGCCGCGAAATCGGGGTTCACCGACATCGAAGTGCCGGAGACGCGGGTCGGATAATTGCGCTCCTGATGGGCGCGGATCGTGCCGTAAATCCCGTTATTGAGGATCAGGATGATCGGTTGCGCACCCGCCTGCGCGGCGGTGGCCAGTTCCTGCGAGGTCATCTGGAAATCGCCATCGCCCGCGAAACAGACCACCGTCTTCTCGGGCTGCGCCACCTTGGCGGCAATCGCGGCGGGCACCCCATAACCCATCGCGCCCGATTGCGGTGCAAGCAGCGTGGCTTTCGGTCCGAAGCGGAAGAACCGCCCCGGCCAGACCGCGAAATTGCCCGCCCCGTTGGTCAGGATCATGTCCTCGGGGAGTTCCTCGCGCAGATAGGCGCAGACCTTGCCCATATCGACCGGCGAGGGCAGTTCCGGCAGATCGAAGCCCGCCTCATAGGCCGCGCGGCCCTCGGCCCGCCAGTCGGCCCAGTCACCCTTGACCGGCTCCAGCGCGCCAAGGGCTGCGGCAAAGGCGTTCGGCCCAGCATGGATACCCAGTTCGGGACGGTAGATCTTGCCGATCTCCAAATCCGAGCCGTGGACATGGATCAGCCGCTGCGCGGGCTGCGGCACGTCCAGAAGCGTGTAGCCATCGGTCGTGTTCTCGCCAAAGCGCGCGTTAATCGCGAGGATCACGTCGGCCTCGCGCATAAAACGCTTCACATGCGGCGCCATCCCGACGCCCGCATCGCCGCAGAAGACGGGCGAGTTATTGTCGAACTGGTCCTGATAGCGAAACACCGAAAGAACCGGGATATCAGAGGCTTCCGCGAAGGACTTAATGTGCGCAGTGCCGTCCCCGCGCCAGTTGCACCCGCCATAGAGGATCAGCGGACGCTTGGCCCCGGCCAGCATCTCACGCAGCTCGCCCATCGCCGCCGGATCGGGCTGAGGCTCGGTGATCCGGACGGGCGCGCCAAGCGGCGCGACCTCGGTCATCGACGTCAGCATATCCTCGGGCAGAGCGACCACGACCGGGCCGGGCCGCCCGCTCACAGCCATCGTCCAGGCGCGCGAGAGGATTTCGGGGATGCGCTCGACCCGGTCGATCTCGACGGCCCATTTCGCCATGGTGCCGAAGACCGCCTTGTAATCGAGCTCCTGAAACGCCTCGCGGCCCTTCATATCGGTGCCGACCTGCCCTACGAAGAGGATCATCGGCGCGGAATCCTGCATCGCGGTATGCACCCCGATCGCGGCATTGGTGGCCCCGGGACCGCGCGTGACCATGCAGATGCCCGGCTCCCCGGTCAGCTTGCCGTAAGCGGCGGCCATGAAGCTCGCCCCGCCTTCCTGACGGCACAGCACGAAATCCAGCGTGCCTTGCGTGTCATGCAGCGCGTCGAGCACCGCGAGATAGCTCTCGCCCGGCACTCCGAACGCCTTGCGCGCACCAAGCCCCACGAGGCTTTCGACCAGAACCTGACCACCGTTTCTCATGCGCGCGCCTCTCTCCCGTTTGCGGCTCCGCGCGATGACGCGGATCTTGCGAGAGGCGTAGCACGCGCCAAATCGGAGCGCACCCCCGGCAGGTCGCAAGCGCGCGCCTCAGCTTATCCGGCGAGATAGGTCCGGAACCACGCGATCATGCGTTCCTCGGCCAGCTTGGCGGCGGCCTCGTCGTAGCGCGGCGTCGTGTCGTTGTGAAACCCGTGGTTCACGCCCGGATAGATATAGGCCTCGTAGCGCTTGTCGTTCTCCTCGAGCGCCTTTTGATACTCCGGCCACATCGCATTGATCCGCTGATCGAGCGCTGCGAGCTGGATCATCAGCGGCGCCTCGATCATCGCGACCTGCGCGCTGTCAGGCGCAGCCCCGTAGAACGGCACGCCCGCGCCCATCTCGGGATAGGCGACGGCGAGCTTGTTCACCACGCCCCCGCCATAGCAGAACCCGGTCGCACCGACCTTGCCATTGGTGCCGTCGAGCGTCTGGAGATACTCGAACCCGGCGAAGAAATCGTTGAGCAGCGCGCCTTGATCGAGGCTGCGCTGCATCGTGCGCCCCTCGTCGTCATTGCCCGGATAGCCGCCGAGCGAGGACAGCCCATCCGGCCCCATCGCCACGAAGCCCGCCTTGGCCAGCCTGCGCACGACGTCGCGGATATAGGGGTTCAGGCCGCGGTTCTCATGCACGACGAGGATCGCCGCGGGCGGATTGTCCGGGTCGATCTGCGTCGGGCGCACGAGATAGGCGGTAATCTCGCCGGTGCCGTTTGGGCTGTCATAGGTGATATCCTCGCCCAGAATGTCGGGATCGCCCTCGGCCACCTGCTGGGCCAGCGCATAATCGGGCGCGAGTGCCCTGAGGATCGCCAGAGCGGTCACGCCGCCCACCGCCCATTTCCCCGCCCGATCGAGAAATTCCCGTTTCGAGATCTTGCCATGGACATAGTAATCGTAAAGATCGAGAAGTTCCTGGTCGAAATCGGCCGCCGTCAAGCGACGCGCATTGGCTGGATCGGTCATGGTGAATCCTCCTCCTGAGACCGGGAAGCATATCACGAACGAGTGATTTTCCTTCGCATTATCGACGCGCATTTCATGCGAGGCGCCCTCCTCACGCCGCGGCTGATCTAGCGTGCCGCGGCGCATCACAAACCAAATATTCTCAATAGACCTTGGGTTGCATCTTGCAATTACGTTACGTTTATAGGTTGTTTAAAATCTAGGCCCCGCCGCCCGGAAACGTGTCATCTCGAGGAGCCCCGAATTGAAAACTTTTCGCCCTGTCATCGGTATCGTTTTAGTCGCGGGCGCGCTTTGGGTGATCGTCGGAGAGCAGATGTCGGGCGTGAGCGCCGATGCCGTCGTCAATGCGCCCGTGGTCACGGTTCGCAGTAGCACCGCCGGCAAACTCTCGATGCCGAAGCGACCGCTTGGCGCCCATGTCGACAAGGGTGAGCGGCTGGCCACCGTCGATGATATCCTCTCGGACACGACGCGGCTCGAAGATTTGCGAATGGAGCTGGCGAATGCCGAGGCGAATGTCGCGCGGATCAAAAGCGACCTCGCCGCCAAACGCACGCAACGCGACGCCTATAGCGCGCGCAGCAAGCTCTATCGCACGCATCGCATCGCCGAAATCGAGACGAAGCTGAAATTCGCCCGCGCGCGGCTCGACCGGCTGCAGCCCAATGCGCAAAGCTCGGAGACGAGTGCCACGAAAGTGGCGCAGACCGCCCCTGCCGCCCCGGCGGAGAATGGGCCCGTGACCCAGTCGCGCGAGGACGTGGCGCTGCTCGAAAACGCGCTCGACGCCGCCAAGTCCGGCGTCTATCTGGGCGACGGCTATAACGACGCCCCGAGCTCCGAACAGCGCGGCGCGCTTCTCGACGAAGAGATCGCCTCGCTCGACGCGGACCTCACCGAGGCCCAAGCCCGCGTCAAGACGCTCGACGCGCGCCGGGCAAAGGAACAGACGCGGGTCAACACCCTGTCCTCGAGCCAGGTGACATCGCCCGCGAACGGGATCTACTGGGAAACCCTGCAGGCGGATGGCGTGACGGTGCAGCGCGGCGATCCGATCATGTCGCTCGTCGATTGCGACGTCTCGCTGGTGACCGCCTCGGTGAGCGAAGGCGTCTACAACAACCTCAAGGTGGGCGATTCCGCGACCTTCAAGCTGGCCTCGCGCGACAAGATCTACGACGCGACGATCGCACGGCTCGCCGGCAGCGGCGCGGCGCGCGTCTACCAGCATCTCGCCATCGCGCCGAGCCAGAAACATCTCGAGCGCTACGATGTGACGCTTCTCGTTCCGGACCTGAAATCCGATCCCGACCTCGACTGTCCCGTGGGGCGCACCGGGCGGGTGTTCTTCGAGCACCGCCCCCTCGACTTCCTGCGCTGAGGGCGGGGCGGCATGTTCTTCTATCCGCAACTGGGAGAGCTTGGCTCGGCGGCGATGCAGCTCATCCTCGTGGTGGGCATCACAGCCATTCTGCCGAGCTTCGTCAAACCGCGGCGCAATTGGCACCGGGCGGTCTTGCTGGGGATCAGCGCGGTGCTCGCGCTGCGCTATATCTGGTGGCGCGGAACCGAGACCCTCGCCCCGCCGGGCCTGACGCTGGATGTTGTGGCGAGCTGGTCTCTCTACGCGCTCGAAGTCTTCACCCTGATCGGCTCGCTCAGCGCCTTTCTGGTTCTGTCGCGGATCAAGCTGCGCAGCGAGGAAGCGGATCAATACGCCAATCTCCCGACGGAGAAAGAGCCGCTCGTCGCGATCCTGATCGCCACCTATAACGAGGATCGCGACGTTCTCGAACGCACTATCGTGGGCGCGAAATTCCTGCGCCATCGCAACAAGATGATCATGGTCTGCGACGACAGCCGCCGCGACTGGCTGCGCGATTTCTGCGAGGCCAAGGGCGTGCGCTACATGCGCCGGGCCGACAATGAGGGACAGAAGGCGGGCAATATCAACCACGCGCTGGACCGGCTGGCCGAGGAAGAGGTGCAGCCCGATTTCGTGGCGATCCTCGATGCGGATTTCGTGCCCCATCGCGGCTTCATCTCGCGCACGCTGGCGCTGTTCCACGACCCCGAAGTGGGCCTCGTGCAGACGCCGCAACATTTCTTCAACTCCGACCCGATCCAGCACAATTTCCGGCTCGACAGCTCCTACCCGGACGAGCAGCGCTTCTTCTTCGACCAGATGCAGCCCGCGCGCGACGGCTGGGGGATCGCTTTTTGCTGCGGCACCTCCTCGGTCTGCCGCTGGAGCGCGCTGCGTGAGATCGGCGGCTTCAACACCGAGAGCGTGACCGAAGATTTTATGCTGACGCTGGCGTTGCAGAACGCAGGCTGGCGCACCGTCTATCTGGCCGAGCCGCTGACCGAAGGCCTCGCCCCCGAAGGCCTCAAGGAATACATCACCCAGCGCGCCCGCTGGTGCCTCGGCCTGATGCAGATCGCGCGGTCCTCGCTCGGCCCGTTCTCGAAAAGCAATCTGCGGCTGCGCGACCGCTGGAGCGTCATCGACTCGATCTTTTACTGGACCACGACCTTTCCCTTCCGGATCGCCGCGATCTGCTACCCGCTGCTCTACTGGTATTTCAACATCACGGTGGTGAATGCGGGCCTCGCGGATGTGCTGAGCTATTTCGGGGTCTATTACCTGTGGAGCCTGATGATACTGAACATGCTCAGCCGCGGCATGGTCGTGCCGCTGCTGAACGACGTGAGCCAGTTGATCGGCGCGATTCCGATCGCCCGCGCCGCCTTCACCGGCTTGCTGCGGCCCCATGGCCACCCGTTTTCGGTGACGGCGAAAGGCGGGGATCGGTCGAAAGTCGTCGTGCAGTGGCGGATCATGATGCCGTTCCTGATCCTGTTTTTCCTGACGCTGGGCGGCCTTCTGATCGGGATCGTCTGGGATCGCTTCGCCTATTACGACGCGGGCGACGGCAAATGGGTGATCCTGTTCTGGACGATCTATAACCTGTTCCTGCTGGCCGCGACCTGCCGTGCCTGCGTGGAGCTGCCCCGGCGCGAAATCCATGTGGCCGACAAGCCCGAGCGGATTTCCTTCGTCTCCGACGGCACGGAATACTGGGTCTGGATGACCTCTTTCACGATGGACACGGTGCGCCTGCGTGGCCTGACCCTGCCGGAACAGACCCGGGGGATGCTGACGATCGACCAGATCACCGACCCGATCGAATGCTACGTCATCGCGAAGACCCGCGACGGCGCGCGCCTCCAGCTTCTGCCGACCGAGGAACAGCGCGAAGAACTGTTCGTGCGCTTCTATGCCGAAGGGGACGAGCCGGGCGTCAGCCATGTCCGCGCAAGCGCGCTTCTGCACGACATCTACCGCCGTTTCTTGCCGAAATTCTCCTCGGACGAGTGAGCCCGCGGGGCGCGCGATTAATAGGTATTGATGGAGATGCCGACGAAGGCTTCCTTGGCCAACGCACGCCAACCCGCCCGGATCGAGACCGGGCCGCCGTCGATTTTCTGGGTCACCGCGATGGTGCGCTCGGAATAGGTGTCGCTTTCACCCGCCGACAGTTCCAGCCCCAGCCCGGAGCGGTTCCCGGCCTGAAACAGCGCAAACCAGTCCTGATCGATCGTGTTGTATTGCGCCAGCGTGAAGACATGCCCGAAGCTGGTCGGCGTATACCGCTCCAGCCCCACGCGCGCGCCGAGTCGCCAGTTATCATCGTCCAGCGTGCGCCCGATGCTGGGGCCGAGCTTCAGCGTGCCGATTCCCTCGAGCGCGAAGTCCCGCGTCACGGCCGCGCCGGTCGACCATCCGCCATCGTAATCAGAGAAATTCGCGCTGAAGCTCACTTTCCCGCGCGACATCGAAAAGACCGTGTCGGAGGTATTCTGCGCCGCGTCGAACTGCACAAACGTGCCATCCGCGCGGGCTTGCGAGCCCGCCCCCAGTGACAGTGCCAGACAGGTCGCGATCGCGACGCTTACTCCTTGAATCTTTTGCATATTACGTGTCCTGTAAGCCTGTGCCCGAGACCTTTGCGGCCCCTCGATCTGCAATTTGGTTTTTGCGGAAAGACCCGTCGATCGAGCCTTCGCAGTCCCGTACCCCGGGAGCTTGTTCCTTCGAGTGTTTGGCATCGCTTTGCGCTTTGCAAGCCATCCTTCCGGTCCGCGAAAAAATTAACCTTGAAATGGGCCCGCACCACTTTCTCGCCGTATTTACTCAGTAACCATGATTTAAATCGGACCCCTTCTACAATTAACGTAGGATTGAAGCGAAGATGAGCATTCGGCGACAACACAATCTCGGGGGCATTTTCCGACGCACCGCTCTGGCGATGGTGCTCGTCGTGGCAGCGACGGCCGTCTTCGTCGCCAAGGTCGTGTCGGATCAGGCCCATGAATTTCAGACAGCCATTGAACACAAACTGGTCCTGAGAGGCTCGGATGCGATCGCGCTCAGCTTCAACACGGCGCTGATGCGCGAATGGGACAGTATGCATGCCGTTGCGCGAAGCATCGGCACCGCGTCGCAAGACGACATCAACAAGTTCATGGACGCCGTCGCCCGCACCGGGGGCCAGGTCGCCTGGGCAGGCTTCGCCGCGCCCGATGGCACGATCATCTCCGGCTCGAACGGCTATGAGGTCGGCAAGAATGTCAGCTCCAAGCGGTGGTTCCGCGATGGTATCCGCGTGCCGTCGGTCGACTCGATCACCGAGACGGCTACGAATGCGCAGACCGGCAAGATGGAGTATTTCCTGAACCTCTCGACCCCAGTGAAGGGCGCGAACGGCCAGAAGATCGGCGTGCTGGTCTACCGCGTGCGGATCGCATGGGTGCGCAGCTTCCTGTTCGAGGCGAGCAAGGAACTTGGCATCGACGTGGTCGTGCAGGACATTAACGGCGATACCGTCATCGACACCCGTCACGAGAGCACGCCCCTGCCCAAAAGCCTGACCTCGAGCGCGAGCCTGCGCAGCAAGTCTTCCGGCGTCTTCCACCTTGTCGACGGCAAGGACGGCGGAACCTATGCCTTTGCGCCGGATTTCGTCTGGAACAAACTGCCCAACTTCGGCTGGCGCGTCTTCGCGGTTCTGCGCCGCGACAACATCTCGAACGATCTGCCGGTTTTGACGCAGGTGACGCTGGCGACGGTCGCAGCCGCGGCGCTGTGCCTGCTCGGCGTGACGCTGGTGTTCCTCAAGCTGCTGCTGCGCCCGGTCGAGCGGCTGGCAGAGGATGCCAAGAGCATCGCGAACGGCAAATACGTCTTCCCCGAAGAAGCGACGAGCTCTCAGGAAGCCGCCTCGCTGTCGAGCGCGCTCGCGATTATCCAGAGCAAGCTCACCCCGCAGCGTAGCGAACGGCCGCCTCGGTCGACACCTGAGGCGTCACCTGAACCGCATTCGTGATCTGGGCCAGATTTGGAAACGAGACAGAAAGGGGCGCATCGGCGCCCCTTTTTCATTGGGGCGACGCGTCTAGAGCGGCAGCCCCGTCAGCCGCGCCACCAGTTCGGCGGTGTTGCGCGCGCCGAGTTTCGCCTGCAGCCGCGCGCGATGCGCCTCTGCCGTGCGCGGTGACAGCTCCAGCACCCGCGCGATCTCCTTGTTGGTCTGCCCCTCGGCCAGAAGCGCTGCCACCTGCCGCTCGCGCGCGGTCAGATCGACGACGGGCCGCAATTCCGACAGATCGGCAAAGCTCCACACCGCGCGCGCAAACGGGTCGTCGGGCGTCAGCGACTGACCCCGCACCCGGCACCAGAACAAAGACCCGTCGCGGCGCTGCATGATCCGCTCATCCGCGTAGCGCCCGGTCTCGCGCATCCGCCGCAACCCGATCTCCCCGATGCGCAGAAACTCCTCCTGCGACGGGTAGAGCACCGCGAGCGAGCGCTGCGGCAACTCGTCTTCGCGATAGCCGAAACTCTCGCAAAACCGCGCGTTGCATCGCTCGATCACCCGGTCGCGGGTGACCGCCAGCCCGACCGGCGCATGCTCGAACGCCAGCACCGCCATCTCATCGCTGTCCAGCAGGTCCTGCTCCATCCTCGTCTCCCGATAGCGTAGTTCTACGAATAGAGGTCGCGCCGCCCCTGCGCTAGTCTCCCCCGCAACGGAGGATCATTGGGAGGAGACCCGCATGGACGCGAAGATCGTCGGCTGGGGCCATACGAAATTCGGCAAGCTGGAGGGGCGCACGCTCGAGGATCTGGTTCTCGAAGCGGGCGGCGGCGCGCTGGAGCACGCAGGGATCGACCCGGCGGAGATCGACGGCATCTGGCTGGGGCATTTCAACTCCGGGCTGGTGCCGGACGGGTTCGCAAGCTCGCTGGCGCTGGGGATCGACGACAGGCTGCGTTTTACCCCCGCGACGCGTGTCGAAAACGCCTGCGCGTCGGGCTCGGCTGCGATCTATGCTGCGCGCGATGCGATCCGTTCGGGCCGGGTGAAGGCCGCGCTGGTGATCGGGGCCGAGAAGATGACCGCGAAGGACACCGCAGGCGTGACCGAGGCATTGGCCGGGGCGTCTTACCAGATGGAGGAAGCGGGCGTTTCCTTCCCGCAGATTTTCGCACGGTTTGCGCAGGCCTATTATCAGGCGCATGGCGACCGTTCGGCCGCGCTGGCCCGGATCGCGGCGAAGAACCACCACAATGCGCTCGCCAATCCGCTGGCGCAGATGCGCAAGGATGTGGGGTTCGAGTTCTGCAACACGGTCAGCGACAAGAACCCGATGATCGCCCCGCCCCTGCGGATGACCGATTGCTCGCTGATCTCCGATGGAGCTGCGGCGCTGGTCATGGTCGCCGACGACCGCGCGGGCGATTTCGCCAATTCCATCGCTTTTCGCGCCGCCGAGCAGGTCAATGACTACCTGCCGATGTCGCGCCGCGATCTGCTGGCCTTCGAGGGCCCGGCAGAGGCGTTCCGCCGCGCCTATGCTTCGGCAGGCGTCAGTGTCGATGATCTTTCCTTTGCGGAGGTCCACGACTGTTTCACCATCGCGGAATTGCTCGTCTACGAGGCGATGGGGCTTGTGCCGCAAGGCTCCGGCGCGCGGGCCATCGACGACGGGTTGGTACTGCGCGACGGTAAGCTGCCGGTGAACCTCTCGGGCGGGCTGAAGGCGAAGGGCCATCCCGTAGGCGCGACCGGCGTGTCGATGCATGTGCTGGCTGCGATGCAGCTCACCGGTCAGGCGGGCGAGATGCAACTGCCCGGCGCGGAGCTGGGCTGCGTCTTCAACATGGGCGGCTCGGGCGTCGCGAATTACTGCTCGATCCTCGAAGCGGAGCGCGCGGCATGAACCCGGCGGAGTGGCTGATCCGCAGTGCGGTCCGCACCCCCGACGCCCCCGCGCTGCTGCAGGGCGAGGAGCTGCGCGCCACCTATGCGGAATTCGCCGACCGTGCCGCCCGCATCGGGGCCGCGCTGGTGGCGAAAGGGATCGCGCCGGGCGACCGCGTGGCGCTGTTCGCCAAGAACTGCCCCGAATATCTCGAGGCGATCTATGGCATCTGGTTCGCAGGCGCGGTGGCGGTGCCGATCAACGGCAAGCTGCACCCGCGCGAGGCCGCATGGATCGTTGAAGCTTCCGAGGCGAAGCTGGCCTTCACCGGCGGCCCGGAAAACGATCTGGGCGTCGAAACGGTGGACCTGAAAGGCCCGGCCTATGCCGATCTTCTGCGCCATGACCCGATGCCCGCCCCGGTCGAGATCGCGGAAAGCGAGACGGTCTGGCTGTTCTACACCTCCGGCACGACCGGGCGGCCCAAGGGCGTGTGCATCACCTCGGCCAATGTGCAGGCGATGTGTCTGGGCTATTTCTCGGATGTCGACAGCGTCGAACCGCAGGACGCGATCCTCTACGCCGCACCGATGTCGCATGGCGCGGGGCTTTACAACTTCGTCCATGTGATGCGCGGCGCGCGCCATGTGGTGCCGCGTTCGGGCGGGTTCGAGGCCGACGAAATCCTCGATCTCGCGCCGAAGCTGCAACATGTCTCGATGTTCGCCGCCCCCACGATGATCCGCCGTCTGGTGGACCGCGCCCGCGCCACGGGCCAGACCGGCGAGGGCATCAAGACGATCGTCTATGGCGGCGGGCCGATGTATGTCGCGGATATCATCGAGGCGGTCGAGGTGATGGGGCCGCGTTTCGTGCAGATTTACGGTCAGGGCGAGAGCCCGATGACGATCACCGCCCTCTCGCGCGAATTGGTGGCGGACCGGGCCCATCCGCGCTGGCGCGCGCGGCTTGCTTCGGTCGGGCTGGCGCATAGCCCGGTCTCCGTGCGCATCGCCGATCCCGAAGGCCGCGCCCTGCCCGCTGGCGAAACCGGCGAGATTCTCGTGAGCGGCGCGGCGGTGATGGCGGGCTACTGGCAGAACCCCGAGGCGAGCGCGAAGGCGCTGCGCGACGGCTGGCTCTGGACCGGCGATCTGGGCACGATGGATGCGGACGGCTTCGTCACGCTGCAGGACCGCTCGAAGGACGTGATCATCTCGGGCGGCACGAATATCTACCCCCGCGAGGTCGAGGAGGCGCTGCTCCTGCACCCTTCCGTCCACGAGGTCGCGGTGGTCGGCAAGCCCGACCCGGAATGGGGCGAGAGCGTCGTGGCCTTCGTCACGCCCGCGCCGGGGGCCGAGATCGACCCCGCCGCCCTCGATCAGCATTGCTGCGAGCAGATCGCGCGGTTCAAGCGCCCCAAGGCGTATCGCGTGGTGACGCAGCTTCCCAAGAACAATTACGGCAAGGTCCTCAAGACCGAGCTGCGCAAAATGGTGACGGAGGAGGACTAATGTCGCGACTGGATGGAAAGACGGCTCTGGTAACGGGTTCGGTGCAGGGCATCGGGCTGGCTATCGCGAAATCGCTGGCCGAGGCGGGCGCGCGCATCGCGCTGCACGGTCTCGCCGACGAGGCGCAGATCGCCAAAGCGACAGCGGTGCTGGAGGCGGCGGGCGCGCCGGAGGTGAAGTTCTTCGTCGCCGATATGGCCGATCCGGCGCAGATCGACGCGATGATGGATGCGGTCGCGGATTGGGGCGGCGCGGATATCCTCGTGAACAACGCAGGGATCCAGCGCACGGTGAGCCTTGCCGAGGCCACGCCCGAAATCTGGAACGCCATTCTCGCGGTGAACCTTTCGGGCGCGTTCCACACGATGCGGCGCGCTATGCCGGGCATGGCCGAGCGCGGTTATGGTCGTGTCGTGAATATCGCCTCGGTGCATGGGCTCGTCGCCTCAGCCAATAAGGCGCCCTATGTCGCCTCGAAATTCGGCCTCGTCGGCATGAGCCGGGTGGCGGCGCTGGAATATGCGCAGGCGGGCACGCGCGAGGCGGGTGGCGTGACGGTGAACTGCATCTGCCCTGGCTGGACCGAGACCGACATCCTCGGGCCCCAGATCGCGGAGCGCGCGGCTGCACATGGCGGCGACCGGGCAGCGGGGATCGCGGATCTTCTGGCGGAGAAGCAGCCCACCCGGCGCATGTCCGACCCCTCCGAGATCGGGGCGCTCGCGCTGTGGCTTTGTGCGCCGATCGCGCACAACGTGACCGGCACCTCGATCCCGGTCGATGGGGGTTGGACCACGCAATAAGGCTCGGAGGAGAGAAAGGGGCGGCGGGTTGACCACCGCCGCCCCTTCCTTCGAACCGGCGCAGGCACCTCGGGGGAGGTGTGATGCCTGCGCTAGGGGGTGCGGTCTCAGTCCGAGATCGCACCCTCGTCATCGCGGCGCTCATGCATCCGCGCTTTCACGAAGCGGCTCAGGAACAGCGGCAGGATGAAGCCCACGATCGCCACGGTCCACAGACCGATCGCCAGCGGGCTGCCGACCAGCGTCCAGTAATCGCCGTTCGAGATCGTGACGGCCCGGCGCAGGTTGTTCTCCATCGTGTTGCCCAGAAGCGTGCCGAGGATGATCGGCACCAGCGGCACGTCGAGCTTGCGCAGCAGCCAGCCCATCACGCCGAACCCGATCATCACCAGCAGATCGAAGCTGGAGCCGGAGATGCCGTAGATCCCCACGAAGGACACCATCGCGACAATCGGCATCAGGATGCGCGGCGGGATCATCAGCACGCGGGTGAAGATGCCCACCATCGGGATGTTCATCGCGAGCAGCATGAAGTTGGCGATAAACAGCGCCGCGATCAGGCCCCAGACGACATCGGGGTTATTCTGGAACAGCAGCGGCCCGGGCGTGATGTTGAGCGACAAAAGCACCGCCAGCAGCACCGCCGTGGTGCCCGAGCCCGGCACGCCAAGCGCCAGCATCGGCACAAGCGCACCGCCTGCGGCCGCGTTGTTGCCCGCTTCGGGGGCTGCAACACCGCGCGGATCGCCCGTGCCGAAGGTGTTCTTGCGATCGACCAGCTTCTTCTCCATCGAGTAGGAGATGAAGGAGCCCAGCGACGCCCCTGCCCCCGGCAGCACGCCCGCGACGAAGCCCAGCAGCGACGAGCGCAGCATGGTCGGCGTCGTCTCTTTCACCATCTTCCACGGCGGCGTGATGCGCCCGACCGAGACCTTGTGGCCCGCGCCGGTGGCCGAGCCGTGGCGGTGCTCGAGGAAGATGAACACTTCCGACAGCGCGAAGAGACCGACGATGGCGACGAGGAAATCGAGCCCGTCATAGAGGTGGACCTCGCCGAAGGTCAGACGCGGCACGCCGGTCTGGGTATCCACGCCGATCACCGACAGGCCAAGGCCCAGCATCGCGGCGAAAGCCGATTTCGCCTGATTGGTCGAGGAGACCCCGCCCAGCGTGGCGAAGGCGAGCGCGAAGAGCGCGAAATATTCCGCCGGTCCGAACAGCAGCGCGAATTTCACCAGCTGCGGCGCCAGCAAGATCAGGCCCCAGGTGGCGATGAAAGCGCCCACGAAGCTCGCGATGCCCGAGAGCGACAGCGCCTCTCCCGCAAGACCCTTCTTGGCCATCGGATAGCCGTCGAGACAGGTCATCATTGCGGGTTCGTCGCCCGGAATATTGAGCAGGATCGAACTGATCCGCCCGCCATACATCGCCCCGTAGTAGACCGAGGTGAGCAGGATCAGCGAGGGCGTGGCGCCCAGCCCCAGCGTGAAGGCAAGCGGGATCAGGATCGCGACGCCGTTGGACGGCCCGAGCCCGGGCAGCGCGCCCATCATGGTGCCGAGGAACGTGCCCAAGAGCGCGAGCGCGAGGTTCTCGAAGGTCAGAGCGGTATGAAAACCGTCTGCGAGTGACATTAAGGTGTCCATCATCTCACCTCAGAAGCCGAAGGGGCCGCTGGCGAGCGACAGGCCCAGAACCAGCTTGAAAATTACGTAGATACCGATCGAGGTGGCGACGCCGACGACGACGGATTGCAGCGGCCGCGTGCCCAGCCGCCAGGTCAGGTAGGCGCTGGCAAAAGCGGTCGCGATCAGGAAGCCCACGACGGGCAAAAACTCGGCATAGAGGATCATCACCACCACGGCGGCGAGGATTTCGGCAAGCCGGGCGAGGCTCGGCCAGACCGGGTCGGGATCGGGGCGCAGCAAGATCACGAGCGAAGCCAGCCCGAGGATCACCGCGATCACCAGCGGGAAGGTTTTCGGCCCCACCGCATCCGACAGGAAACTTTCTTGGATTTGCAGCGTCGCCCAGCCGTAGAACAGCGCAAGGCACAGGCCGACGGCGCCGAAGATGCGATCACTCATGATCCCCTCCCTTGGTATGAAGGCGCGGCGGCGCTCGAAAGCCCGCCGCGCGCATGGGGTGTCTCGCTTACTTGATGATGCCGATCTGGCGCGAGATGTCCTGAATCTGCTGGACCGAGTTCTGCACGAAGCTCTCGAATTCAGCGCCCTGCAGGTCGAGCGGGGCCAGACCGTTGGCCGCCATCACCTGCTTCCACTCGTCGGAGGCGTAGAGCTGGCCGACCTTGTCGACCCAAGCCTGGTAAGCCTCGTCGGACATGCCGCCCGGCGCGTAGAAGCCGCGCCAGTTCGCGCCGATCGCGTCCACGCCCTGCTCTTTCGCGGTCGGGAATTCCGAGAATTCGCCGTCCAGACGCTCGGGCGCCAGCACCGCGATCACGCGGATATCGCCGGAGTCGACGAAGCCCTTGGCTTCCGACAGATCGCCGGTAAAGGCCTGAACCGAACCCGCCAGAAGCTGGGTGACCGCTTCGCCGCCGCCGTCGAAGGCGATGTATTTGACCTTGCGCACATCATCGATGCCGTAAGCGTCAGCCGCGATCAGCACCTTGAGGTGATCCCAGCCGCCCACAGCCGAGCCGCCTGCGACGGAGACCGAATTCGGATCGGCCTTGATCTTGTCGAGCAGTTCCGGAAGCGTTTGGATGTCGCTGTCGGCTGCCACGGCGATCACGCCGTAATCCGCGCCGATCGAGCCGACCCAGCGGACCTGATCCATCGAGTTGCCCGGATAGGCGCCTTGCGCCAGACGGGTCGCGGTGGCCGAGGAGGCCGCGACGATCAGGTTGTCGTCGTCATTGCGCTTGTTGACCACTTCGGCGAAGGCCACGCCACCGCCGCCACCGGCGAGGTTCACGACCTGCATGGTCGAGTCGATGAGGCCCAGATCCTGCATGGTTTTGCCGACCTGACGGCAGGTGAAGTCCCAGCCGCCGCCGGGGTTCGCGGGCGCGATGCATTCCTGCGCCGAAGCGCCGGTCGCAACGGTGAGTGCCGCGACGGCAATCGCCGCGCGCATGAGTTTAAAAGCCATGGTATATCCTCCACTGTCCGCCCGTTGCCTCCCGCAGCGGGCTATGTGCCGGGTTTTACCGCTTGAACCTGTCACGAACCTGTCACAGGTTCAGAGGCGCATGAGGGAGGAAGAATGCGGCTCTTGCTAGTGGAGGATGCCGAGGAGCTGGCCGAGGCCACGCAACGTCGGCTTGCGCGCTCAGGCATGGCCTGCGATCTCACCGCCACCGTCGAGGAAGCGCGCGACTTTCTGGCGGTGCAGGCCTATGACGCGGTAATCCTCGACATCAACCTGCCCGATGGCAGCGGCACGGACCTTCTGCGCGAGATGCGCGCGCAGGCCGCCACGATGCCTGTGCTGATGCTGACCGCGCAATTCTCGGTGGATGACAAGATCTCCGCCTTCGAGCTCGGCGCGGACGACTACCTCGTAAAACCTTTTGATCACCGTGAGTTGGAAGCAAGACTTCATGCGATTGGGCGACGGCAGGCAACCGATCGCTCCGCCGATCTGGAGCTTGGCCATCTGCGCTATAACGCGACAGCAGGCAGCGCCACGGTCGGGGATCAGGCGCTGAAGCTGACGGGCCGCGAATTCGCGCTGCTGGGAATTCTGATGCGCAATGCGGGGCAAGTGATGTCGAAGGATCGGCTGCACGAGGGGCTCTACGCCTTCGACGACGCGGTGCCGGGCGACAATGCGATCGAGCTTTATATCGCGCGGCTGCGCAAGAAGCTGACCGGCAGCGGCGTCGAGATCGAGACCCTGCGCGGACGCGGCTATCGTCTGGCGGCACGGGATGGCGATGTCTGACGGCGCTCTCCCCCGCGAAACCGGCCTTTCCGCCACGCGCTCGCTGACCGCGCGGCTTGTCACCGGGCTGTCGGGGCTGATGATCGTCGGCGGGTTGATCCTCGCGCTGGCGGCCTTCGCCTATGGGCGCGCGGCGGCGCGGGATGCCTTCGACCGGCTGCTGGTGGGCGCGGCCAATGACATCGCCGCCTCGATCTCGATCCGCGACGGCGCGCCGGTGGTCGATCTGCCGGTCTCGGCGTTTGAGCTGCTGGCCCTCGCCCCCGATGACCGCATCGCCTATCAGGTCAGCGGCCCGAAAGGCGCGGTGCTCACGGGCTACGAGGATCTGCCCCGCCCCGACACGACCGCACAGGATTCCGAGCTCTACGACGCGCGCTTCAAGGGAGAGCCCGCGCGCTTCATCCGGGTCACGCGCCGTTTCGCGGAGCGCCAGTTCTCCGGCACGGTGGAGGTGATCGTCGGCCAGACCCTGCGGGCACGCACCCAGCTTGCGCTCAGCATCACCCGCAACGCGCTTGGCGGGCTGGCGGTCGGCGGCATCGCCATGCTCGCCTTCGCGATCATCATCGTGCATAGCGCGCTGCGCCCGCTGGAACGGCTCGCCCATCGCATCTCGGAACGCGACCCGCAGGACCTCACCCCGATCCGCGCCGCCGTGCCGCGCGAGGTCGATGTGATGGTGCAGGCGACAAACGGGTTCATGGGGCGGCTGGACCGGCAGTTCGCCACGATGAAAAGCCTGATCTCGGACACCGCGCATCAGCTGCGCACGCCCGTTGCGGCCCTGCGCGCGCAATCCGATCTCGCCGCCGAGGAAGACGATCCCGCCCGGCGCGACCAGATCGTCGCGAAGATGCATTCCGGCACGGTGCGGCTGAGCCGTCTGCTGGATCAGATGCTGTCGCGGGCGCTTGTGATCCACCGCGCCGACAGTGCGCGGCGCGAGCGGGTCGATCTGCGCAATATCGCTTTGGATATCTTCGAGGAAGGCGATCACGCGGCCCTCGCACCGGGGAGCGAAATCCGGCTGGAGATCGCCGAAGCGGAGGTGCCCGTGCTGGCCGACGAACTCTCGCTGTCGGAGGCGGCGAAGAACCTGCTGGGCAATGCGCTGGCGCATGGCGAGGCCCCGGTCACCATCGGCGCGGACATGCGCGACGGGCGCGCCCGGCTCTGGGTGCGCGACGCAGGCCCCGGCCCCACGCCTGAGCTGCGCGCGCGTCTGGGCGAGCGTTTCGCGCCGGGGCATTCGGACACGCGGCGGCGCGGCGCGTCGAGCGGGCTGGGCCTCGCCATCGCGCAATCGGTGGCGGAGACCTATGGCGGCACGCTGGAAATGGAGAGCGATGCGGCAGGCTTCACCATCGCGATCACCCTGCCTCAGGCGGAGGAAACCACATGATCCGCGCGCTCCTGACCCTGACGCTCTGGCTGGGCCTGAGTTCCGCCGTCGCGGCGGCCGAGCCCGAAGCCGTCCGCACCTTCGGCCCCGAGCAGCCCGCGCGGCAAATCACCCTGCGTACCACGACCGACGTCAACATCCTCGCCCCCGCGATCGAGGCGTTTCTCGACACCCAGCCCGGCCTCGCGATCCGGTTCGAGCAATGGGGCTCGAACGACCTCTACGATATTTCCGAGGCCGACTGCGCGTCCGGCAAACCCGGCGCTGATCTGGTCATCAGTTCGGGCGTGCAGCATGTCGTGAAGCTGGTGAACGACAATTGCGCGGCCACATGGGTCTCGCCCGAGACTACGGCGCTACCCAAAGACCTGCGCTGGCGCGATCAGGTCTGGGGCATCTCGCGCGAGCCTGCGGTGATGATCTACAACCGCGCGCTGGTCCCGCCCGAGGACGTGCCGCGCACGCGCTTCGATCTGGTGGACCTGCTGCGGCCCGCGCAATCGCCCTACACCGGCAAGGTCGCGACCTATGACATCGCGGATTCGGGGCTCGGGTTCCTATTCGCCTTTCTCGACAGTCAGGAGGCCAGCACCTTCGGCGCGCTGACCGAGGCTTTCGCGCGCTCCGGCGCGGTCGCCACCTGCTGCTCGGCCGAGATCATCGACGGGGTCGCGGGCGGGCGCTACCTGATCGCCTATAATATCCTCGGCTCCTACGCGGCGCAGGCCGCGCGCGACAATCCCGATCTGGGGATCATCGCGCCCGCCGATTACACGCTGGTTCTGTCCCGCGCAGCCTATCTGCCGGGGCGCGAGCCCAATCCGCCCGCCACGAAGCTGCTGGATTTCCTGCTCTCGCCCGCAGGCAAGCGGGCGCTGGCGGAGACCAAGCTCATCGACCCGATCACCCGCGACGGTGGCGGCAGCGACAGCGACGAGACGCTCGCGCTGCAACGCCTCATCGCGCTTGGCCCGCCGCTACTGGTCGCGACCGACACGATGAAAACCGCGCGCTTCCTCGAACGCTGGCGCGACATCTTCGCGCAATAGCGTTGGCCTAGCTCGCCAGCGCGCCGAACTTGCCACCGCAGAACAGAAGCGGCCGGGCCTCCAGATCGCGGTCGATTTCGACCACCTTGCCGATGAAGAGCGTGTGATCGCCCGCCTCCACCTCCTGCGCGACCTCGGTCACGAAGACGCAGGCAGCCCCCGGCACGACGGGCATCCCAGCGCGCTCGATGAAGGGATCGTTATGCGCCGGATCGTGGCGGCCCGCGAAATGCATCGCCAGCCCTTCCATCTCGTGATTGAGCACCGAGACCGCGTAGCGCCCCGAGGCGCGCACCTTCTCGCGCAGCTTGCAATTGTGATCGAGCGAAATGGTGATCAGCGGCGGGTCGAGAGAGACCGACATGAACGCATTCGCCGTCATCCCGTGATCGCCATCTTCGGTGCGCGTCGAAATCACCGTCACGCCGGTTGCGAAACTGCCGCAAGCGTCGCGCAGATCGCGCGGATCAATTCCGGACATCGAATTCCTCCCCAAATCTCATATCCTGTGTCAGAAGCGCGCCGGACATCAGCGCAGCCGCATCGGTCGAGCCCTGCAGCGCCACGGCCTCGCGCGCGCGGCCCTCGGCGCGCAGGCCCCGGATGCGCGTGGACGAGATCACCTCGCCACCTTCGCACAGCACCGCAGGCGCCAGCGTCACGTCGAAGCGCTCGGCCAATGTCGTCACGCAGCCCGCCTGTTTCGCGCCGAAGCGGAAATCCGCGCCGACATGGATGCGGGCCGGGTTGATCCGCGCCAGATCGTCCAGAAACGCCTGCGGGCTGCGCGCCGCGTAGCTTTTGCAAAACGACGCCAGCACGATGTAATCCGGCCCGAGCCGCGCGATCCGGGCGAGTTTCTCCGAGACGGGCGACAGTTGCTTGGCGCGCCCGAAGAACACTTTCGGCGGCGGATCGAAGGTCCAGACGACCGACGGAACACCTGCCGCCCGCGCCTCGGTCACGGCGCGCGTGATCAGCGCCTGATGGCCGCGATGGACGCCGTCGAACGCGCCGATGGTCAGGACGCTCGCGGGCAGCGCGATCTGGTCGTCGCGCAGCACCTGCGTCTTCATCCCTGTGAAATCCAAACTCATGGGGCTCCTCCTTCCCCGGGGGTGTGGGCCGCGCGAGGATCCCGCGCAGCCCCTTTCGTCTCAGGCCTGGAAGCCGCCCTTGAGGCGGTTCACGTCCCAGGGGTTCACGAGGTCCTTCGACACCCAGCCGTCGAAGTCGTATTCGCTCATGAAATTGTCGACGAGGCCGCGCATCATATCCAGCTCGCCCGTGGCCTGAGCGGTGAACATCGTCTCCATGCGGATCGCTTCGTAATTGCCCGCATAGTTGCTCTCGTAGAGCTCGTGACGGCCGCCGAATTCCGAGCCGATCGCGTCCCAGAGGAGTTTCAGCAGCTTCACCCGGTCGACCGCGACCATCCCGTTCGAGCCGCGCACGAAGCGGTCGAGATAGGGGCGCACGTCTTCCGATTGGAAATCGAGCGTCGAGGACGGCAAGTAGATCAGGCCCGAGGCGACGTGGCGCTCGATCAGCTCCTTGATCCGGCTATAGGCCATCGGCGCGAAGACGCGGTAAGCCATCGCCGAGGACGATTTCGGCGCGAGATAGCCATCGGTGCCGACCCAGTCGTCGGGGTTCATCACCATCGCGTCCGAGAGGCCCCAGAACAGGTTGCGCCAGCCGATCACCTCGCCCACCGCCGTTTGCGGGCCACGGAAGCCGCCTGCCCCGGTCGCATCCAGCGCCTTCGAGAACAGACCCGCGATGAAGTCGAGCTTCACCGCCAGACGGGTGCAGCCATGCAGCGTGAAGCGCGGCGCGAAGCCGGACGCCGGGAAGAAGCCGTTCACCTTCTCGATATCGCCATAGAGGAACAGGTTCTCCCACGGCACGAGCACCTTGTCGAAAACGAGGATCGCGTCGTTCTCATCGAGGCGCGAGGAGAGCGGATAGTCGAAAGGCGTGCCCATGACGGCGGCGTTCAGCTCGTAGGACGCCCGGCTGATCAGCTTCACGCCGGGGCTGTCCATCGGCGCGGTAAAGGTCAGCGCGAACTTCTTGTCTTTGATCGGGACGCCGTAATAGCCGATGAAGTTGTAATGCGTCAGCGCCGAGCCGGTCGCGACCACTTTCGCGCCGGACACCACGATGCCCGCATCGGTTTCCTTCTCGACCTGCATGAACACGTCGCCGGTCTCCTCAGCCGGCAGGTGACGGTCGATCGGCGGGTTGATGATCGCGTGGTTCCAGTAGTCGAGACGTTCCTGCGACTTGGCATACCAGTTCTTCGCGTTCTGCTCGTATTCTCCGTAATAGCCGGAATTCGCGCCCAGCGTGCCAAGGAAGGCCGCCTTGTAGTCCGGCGCGCGCCCCATCCAGCCATTGGCGACGCGCTGCGTCTCGGCGATGGCGTCGCGGCCTGCGATCAGGTCTTCCTTCGTCTTCGCGCCCTTGAAGAACGGGTGCGTCCAGCCGCCCGAGCCGGTATCGGTGGGACGCCCGATCGAGTCCTTCTCGGCATGCAGCTTGTCGTACCAGCGCGCCACCATGCGCGACGAGTTACGAAACGCGGGGTGCTTGGTCACATCCTTGACGCGCTCGCCATGGACATAGACTTCGCGGGCGTCCTGCAGGCTGCTGAGATATTCGTCACCGGTATAGGGGGTCGTGACGCCGCTTTGGGCGCCTTTCACTTGGTCTTTCATGGTTCCTCCTCCATCAGGTCGGATGAACGAAAGACATGTCCGACCTGTCCCCTTCACGGTGCCGGAGCCGGGCTGATACCGAAAGGTATCGACAAATACCGCGACTTTTTCCGGCAATACCGGAATTCTGAGACCCGAAATCACCGCGGGAGGGTCCAGATGAAGACATTACGCAAGGTCGGGGAGCTTTTGCGCCAGTTCACCGCCGCTCAGCCGGAGCATTCGGTCACGGATCTGTCGCGCGCGATCGGCAATTCCGTGAGCGGCACGCATGACCTCGTGAACGGTCTGGCGCGAATCGGATTGCTGCGAAAGGTCGAGCGGGGACGCTATCGGCTGGGCCCGCTGGTCGCGACGCTGAACCGCGCGCTGGAGGACAGCTCCGCGCTGACGGAGGCCGCGCGGCCCGTGCTGGCGGCGCTCTGGCGCGACTATGGCGAGACGCTGCACCTGACCTTGCACGATCACGGGCGGCTTCTGGTGCTCGACGCGCTGGAGGGCACGCAGGCGCTGCGGGTCTCGCGCGAGGCGCTGGGATCGTGGATCGCGCTGCATGACAGTCCGCCGGGGATGCTGCATCTGGCGCAGTTCTCCCCGGCACAGCTCGACGAGTATCTCGACCGGCACACCCGGCCCGGCTCGCCGCTGGAAGATCGCGCACGCCTGCGCGCGGAGCTGGACGCGCTCGCACGCGACGGGTTCAACGCAGGCGCGCCGAAGGACGAGGCGGATGTGATCTGCGTCTCGGCGCTGATCCGCGACCATATCGCCCAGCCCGTCGCGGTGCTGGTCATCTCGGTCCCCCGCTCGCGCCACGAGGTCCAGCCGCGCGCCTTCCGCAATATCGCCCTGGGCGCCGCACGGACGATCTCCGAACGCCTGGGGTATGAACTTCGGCCAAACTGAACCTTTGAGGTATTACAGGATACCGCGCACCCGTCTGGCCCAAGCCGCCTGCGCCATGCAAATCTCCGCTTATCGAATTGAAGGCGCCGCCCGGAGGAGGGCCGCCCACCGCATCCGAGGAGGAGAGTTATGCGCAACGTAACCGTGGATAATGTGACCGATGTGGTCATCGACTCGCTGGGCCAGCACGCCACGCTCGAGCCGCGCCAGCGCGAGATCATGGAAAGCCTGATCAAGCATCTGCACGGGTTCTGCAAAGACGTGAACCTGACCCATGACGAATTTCTCTATGCCTGCGACTATCTGGGCCGCGCCGGTGCGCTGTGCTCGGACAAGCGTCAGGAATTCATCCTTCTGGGCGACATCCTCGGCGTCGAAGTGCTCGTCGACATGCTCTCGAACCCGATCTCGGGCGACGAGACCGTCTCGACCGTGCTCGGGCCGTTCTTCCGCGAGAACGCTCCGGTGATGCCGAAAGGCGCCTCGACCATTCAGAAGAACTTCGAGGGTCAGGAGACCGTCTATGTCGAGGGCTATATCCGCGACAACAAGGGCAACCCGATCCCCGGCGCGATTATCGACGTGTGGGAAGACGCGCCGAACGGTCTTTACGAGAACCACGATCCCGATCAGCCCGAATATAACCTGCGCGGCCGTTTCGAGAGCGACGAGAAGGGGCATTACGCCTTCGTCGCGATCCGCCCCGTGCCCTACCCGATCCCCGGCGACGAGACCGCGGGCGAGTTGATCCGCTACATGGGCCACCACTGCATGCGCCCGGGCCATATCCACATGATGGTCACGCGCGAGGGCTACCGCCCGCTGATCTCGCAGATCTACGACGCCGATAGCGACTATCTCGACAATGACTCGGTGTTTGCCGTGAAAGAGGACCTGATCGGCAAGTTCGAGAAGGCACCCGAAGGTTCGGACACCGATCTGGTTCTGCGCTTCGACTTCACGCTGGGCAATCAGGCTCAGGCGATGGCCGCGGAATGATCCGAGTGGCGTAAAGAGTTCCCGGCGCCGCACGCGCGGCGCCGGATTTACCTTGAAGACCAATGACATATTTCGAAGGACAGAGCCGATGACTACGCCCGGCGTTGCGAAACTCGCAGATCATTTTCAGGGCGCGGACGCCCATGCGGGTCGCCAGATCGCGAAGATCGAGACGATGATCGTCGATTGCCCGACGACCCGGCGTCACAAGCTGTCCAACACGGAAATCAACTTCCAGTCCTATGTGATCGTGCGTGCCGAACTGGCCGACGGATCGGTCGGCTGGGGCGAGGCATCGACGCTGGGCGGCCCCCGCTGGGCCGAGGAAAGCGTCGAGGCAATGAAGGCCAATATCGACACCTATCTCGCTCCGGCGCTGGCGGGTGCGAATGCGCTCGAGTTCGAGCTGAACGCCGACAAGATGGCCAAGGCCGCGAGCCGCAACAACGCGGCGCGCGCCGCGGTGGATGCCGCGCTTTACGATGCAGCCGGGCACTCGCTCGATCTTCCGGTCGCGGTCCTGATGGGGGGCGCGGTGCGCGACAAGATCGAGGTGATCTGGGCGCTGGCCTCGGGCGATGCCGATCAGGAAATCGAGGAAGCCAACCGCAAGTTCGACGCGCGCGAGCATCGTCGCTTCAAGATCAAGTTGGGCTTCAACACGCCCGATCAGGACATGATCCGCCTGCGCAAGATCGTCTCGGCGCTGGAGGGCAAAGCCACCGAGATCATCGTCGACGTCAATCAGGGCTGGACCGAGGCGGTCGCGATCCGCTACCTGCCGCAACTGGCCGAGATGGGCGTGTCGCTGATCGAACAGCCGCTGCGCCCCGGCCTGATTGCCGCGACCGCGCGCGTCGCCGCCCGCGCTGCGATCCCGATCATGGTCGACGAGGCCGCTTTCACCGGCCCCGATATTATCGCCAACGGCATCGCTGCAGCCGGTTCCGTCTATTCGCTGAAACTAGTGAAATCGGGCGGTCTGAATGAAATCAAGCGTGCCGCCGGGATCGCGCAGGCCTGCGGGATGGAGCTGTATGGCGGCTGCCTCATCGAGAGCGGCATCGGCGCCGCGGCGCATCTGGCGGTGTTCTCGACCCTGCCCCGGCTCGAATGGGGCTGCGAGCATTTCGGCCCGAAGATCCTGAAAACGGACCTCACCGGCGGCGAAATCCGCTTCGCAGATTTCCACGTCCATTGCCCGACCGGCCCCGGCCTCGGGATCACGGTGAACGAGGACGTGCTGGCCTCCGTCGCGCGGAAAGGCTGAGCCGATGCCGATCCTGCACTGGTCCCCGCGCTCGCCCTATGTCCGCAAAGCGATGGTCGCGCTGCATGAGAAAGGTCTGGCCGATCAAGTCGAGACCGTGCGCACCCATGCCGATCCGATGATCCCGCATGAGGGGCTGATGGCGATCAACCCGCTGTCGAAAATCCCGACGCTGGAGCTGGAGGACGGCCGCGTGCTGTTCGACAGCCATGTGGTCTGCGAATGGGCCGATCTGGAAAGCGCAGACGGCCCGCAGCTTTTCCCCGCCGACCCCGCCGCGCGGCTTGAGGCCGAGCGCGACGAGGCGCTGGGAACGGGGCTGCTGGATGTGGCGCTGCCGTGGCTGGTGGAGCTGAAGATGCGGCCCGAGGAACAGCGGTCCGAGCAGATGCTCGCCGTCTACCGGACCAAGATGAACCGGGTTGCCGATTGGCTCGAAGACCACGCCCCACGCCTGACCGAGCGGCCCTTCGATATCGGTCATCTGAGCATCGGCGTCGCGCTGTGCTATCTCAATTTCCGCTTCGACGGTGAGGGCTGGCGCGAGGGCCGTCCGGCGCTGGCGCAGTGGCATGCACGCTTTGCCGAACGCCCCTCCGTGCAGGCCACGACCTTCCGAGACGACCCGCGCCCGACTTAATGCATCGCTTTAACTTCGCACCGCAACCTATTGTTTACGCGCGAATTTACGCGTGACTTCCAGAAAGTGCATCACCTGCGGCGCGCGATTGTCGAGCCGCGCATGCACGGTCAGGCCGGTCCCCGGATTATAGCCCTTATAGGGCCGGAAAATCACGCCGGGGCGCTGCGTGCGCGACACCGATTGCGGCACCACGGCGATCCCCACGCCCACGGAAACAAGGCTGATCGCAGATTGAAAATCCTGCGCAAGATCGACCGCCTTCGGCTTGAACCCTTCCCGCGCGCAGATATCCAGCACGACATCGGCATAGCTGGGCCGGGGCTTGCGCGGATAGAGCACGAAGGTCTTATCGGCGAGATCGGCGAAATGAATCTCGGCGCGGGTGCCGAGGTCGGAATTGTCGGGCAGCGCGAGGATCAACGGCTCGGTGCAGAGCGGCTCGCGGCGGAATTCCTCGTCATCGAGGATCGGGCGCGCCACTGCGATGTCGATCTCCCGGCTCACAAGCGCAGTGTGCAGCTCGGCATTGTTCATCGCCGAGAGCTGCAGCTCGACCTCCGGGTAGAAGGAGCGGTAGGACTTGATCAGCGTCGGCAGCACGCCATGCGAGGCTGATCCGACAAAGGCGATCCGCAGCCGCCCGCCCGCGCCCGAGCCCACCATCTTCGTCTCGCGATAGGCCGCATCCAGCCGTTCGAGCAGTTGCCGCGCGTGATCCTGCAGCACCTCGCCCGCCTGCGTCAGCCGGATCTGGCTGCGCGAGCGGTCGAAGAGCTGCACCTCCAGCTCCGCCTCCAGCGCCGCGATCTGGCGCGACAGCGGCGGCTGCGCGATATCGAGCCGGTTCGCCGCGCGTCCGAAATGCAATTCCTCGGCCACCGCGAGGAAATATTTGAGCCGCTTGAAATCCATTCCCACGCCTCCTCCCGTTGATACCATATAGGTCATAACGGAACCCTCCTCACTATCGCAAAAGGTATTGGATAATGCCGGGCACGAATGAGGGCTCGCGCCCGGCCGGGGAGGATCAGAAGACCTTCAGGAGCCGCAGCTCCGCGACCACGTCGTTGCGGAACCCGCCATCGCTGTTCACGTCCTTTGCCAGCATCCCCTGCACCTGAAAGGTCGGGGTGACGAAAGTATTGGCATAGAGACGAAGCTGATCGCGCTCGGTGCGCTGGCCGGTATCGGCGCCGCCCACCTTGATCTTGCCGCCACGCTGTGAGGACAGACCGAAGGACACGGAGGTCTTCTGGCCGAATTGCTTGCGCAGATAGGCCTGAACCTGCGTGGCGGGGCTACGCTTGATCTTCTGGCCATTCTCCGTGTGATCCATCGTGATCGCCACATCGGCCATCGCGTCGAAATAGAGCCCCTGCCCGAGCCCCTGAATGAACCCGATCTGTGGCGTCAGCGTCCACGTCCCCGAGCCCGCGCTGACCTTCGCCGCGTCATACCGCCCCGTGGGCGCGGTCACGAAGGCGGTCACGCCCAGCGTGGTTCCGGTCTCGGGGTTCGCCGGCTGTACCGGCCAGACCGAGAAGCCCAGCGTCAGATCGCCCACGCCCGATTTGGTCGGCATGTTCCCACCGCCGATACGCGCGGTGTCGAAATTCACGACCGGCAGCACGGCCTGATAGAGCGCGGACATCCCGAAGGCTTCGGAGTAGTGCAGCCCGCGCAGGACCATCACGTTCACCTTGGCCTTGCTGTCGGGCACCTTCGTCCCGCCGAGCTCGAACGTATCGGCGCTTTGATGCTGCAGATAGAGCAGCCCGATAGTCGTGCCGGACGGCAGGATGTTGTAATCCCCCGGGGCCACGTCTATGGCATGGGCCGGCAATGCGGCAAGCGACATCAGCGCGCTCAAAGCGAGCGCGGCGCGTTTCAGTTTCATGGATTTCCTCCCTTCGCGTTTCTTTGGTCCGGTCGCTCCGGGCATCAGGGCTCCTCTTCCCCTACCCGGTCCGGCTTTCCGCGCGCCGTTGGGACCGACGCGCGGAAAGGATCTGTCAGGCGCTCTCCTTCAGCAGACCGCGTTCGCGCGCCATGGTCATTGCGGTGTCCTGGATCATGTCTTCCTGACCGCCGATCATCTTCTTGCGGCCCAGTTCGACAAGGATGTCGCGCGCCGGGATGCCGAAGCGCTCGCCTGCGCGTTTCGCGGGCAGCAGGAAGGTCGAATAGACCCCGGCAAAGCCCAGCGTCAGCGCTTCGCGGTCGGCGCGTACGACGTGATCCATGAACGGGACCACGACATCCTCGGCCAGATCCATCAGCGCGAAGGTGTCAGAGCCGGTCTCGATCTCCATCCGGTCACAGACGGCGGCCAGCACCTCGATCGGCGCGTTGCCCGCGCCCGCGCCCAGCCCTGCGAGCGAGGCGTCGATCCGGGTCGCGCCCGCACCGATGGCTGCGATGGAGTTGGCGATACCAAGACCGAGATTGTGGTGGCCGTGGAAGCCGATCTCGGTCTCCGGTTTCAGCGCATCGCGCATCATCGCGATCGCATGGGTGACCTCATGGGTCAGCATCGCGCCCGCCGAGTCGGTGACATAGACGGTGTTCGCGCCATAGCTCTCCATCAGGAGCGCCTGTTCGGTCAGCCCTTCGGCCGAATTCAGATGCGACATCATCAAAAAGCCCGACGCATCCATGCCAAGCTTGCGCGCGAAGGCGATATGCTGCGGCGAGGTGTCGGCCTCGGTGCAATGGGTCGCGACATGGACCGAGCGCGCGCCGCATTGATAGGCCTCTTCGAGCTCTTTCATCGTGCCCAGACCGGGGATCAGCAGCACCGAAATTACCGCCTGCTTCACCACATCAGCTACTGCAGAGATATATTCCGCGTTCGACGCCAGCGCGCGGCCATGCTGGATCGAGTTGCCACCCAGACCCGCGCCATGGGTGACCTGCATGTAAGGCACGCCCGCCGCGTCCAGCCCCTTGGCGATCTTGACCATCATCTCGACCGGGATCTGCTCGCGCTTGGCATGCATCCCGTCGCGCAGGGACATGTCGTGCAGCTTGACCTTGCGACTCTCTAGGCCGGATTTCACTTTCTGTTGGATCACGCTCTCTGAGGTCATTGTGCCGGCTCCAGTTTCTTGAGTTCCATCGACCCGTCGAGGATCCGCTCGGCGAACATCTCGGCGGTGCGTGCCGCCGCCGCCGTCATGATGTCGAGATTGCCCGCATAGGTCGGCAGGTAGTCGCCAAGGCCTGCGACCTCCATGAAGACCGCGACGCGGTTGCCGTCGAAATCGGGGCCGTTGACCAGCTTGTAGCCGGGGACGTAGCGCTGAACCTGCGCGATCATATCCTTCACCGATTTGGTGATCGCGGCCTCGTCGGGCGTGCCCTCGACCTCGCAATAGATCGTGTTGCGCATGATCATCGGCGGATCGGCGGGGTTGATGATGGCCAGTGCCTTGCCCTTCTTCGCCCCGCCCACCTTCTCGATCGCGTTCGAGGTGGTGAAGGTGAACTCGTCAAGGTTCGCCCGCGTCCCCGGCCCGATGGACTTCGAACTGAGCGAGGCGATGATCTCGGCATATTCGACGCTTTGCACCGCGCCCACGGCCGAGACGATCGGGATCGTCGCCTGACCCGCACAGGAAATCATGTTGACGTTCATCGGCGTCGCTTTCGCCAGATCACCAAGGTTCACCGGCGGCACACACAAGGGACCAATCGCGGCGGGCGTCAAATCGACCATGAACACGCCCAACTCGTTGAGCTTGCACGAGTTTTCCGCATGGACATAGGCCGAGGTCGCATCGAACGCGACCTGGATGCCGTCTTCCTCGACATGGGGCAGCAGCCCGTCGACACCCTCATGGGTGACTTTCAGCCCCTTGTCCTTGGCGCGCTTGAGGCCGTCGGAATTGGGGTCGATGCCGACCATCCAGACCGGTTCCAACACGTCCGAGCGCAGCAGCTTGAACATCAGATCGGTGCCGATATTGCCCGACCCGATCAGGGCACATTTGATCTTGTTCATCTTGAACCTCCTTGGCTCGGGATCACTCGGTGAAAGTCACCGTGATCGAGCCCATCTCGTAAAATCTCGCGGTGATGGCATCGCCGGGTTTGACGGCCACGGCGGCGGTGATCGCGCCGGCCATCACGAAGCTGCCCGCGGGCAGCACCTCGCCCATGTCAGCCAGCACGCCGACCAGCATCGCGATCGCCTCAGCGGGGTGGCCCAGCACCTCCGCGCCCGCGCCGATCTGGGCGATCTCGCCGTTATGCTCCAACACGACACCCACGGTGCGCAGATCGAGCGCGTCGGGCCGGATCATCCGCCCGCCCGGCACATAGCGGGCCGAGCTGGAATTATCGGCCAGCACCGATTCCAGATCGAACTTGAACCCGGTGAAGCGACTGTCGATTACCTCCAGCGCGGGCTGGACGTAATCGGTGGCGGCCAGCACGTCGTCGCGCGTGACCTTGCCCGACAGTTCCTTGTTGGTGACGAAAGCGATCTCGGCCTCGACCCGCGGGTGGATCATATCCGACACCGTGATCTTCGAATTCGCCGGGCGCTCCATCGCGTCGGTCAGAAAGCCCACGCCGGGGGTCGAGACCCCCATCTGCGCCATTTTCGGCTTCGAGGTCAGACCCGCTTTCCAGCCGATCACCCGCTCGCCCTTCTTCTCCAGATTGCGGCGCAGCGCAGTCTGGACGCGGTAGGCGTCGGCGATGCTCAGATCGGGATAATCCTCGGTCAGCTTGCGGATCGGGGTCGCGTAGCGCTGCGCGGTCTCGACGCGCTCGGCCATGCGGATGATCGCTTCGTCATCGACGGTCTTCGGTTGATCGAGGCTCATACCATCGCCCTCCCGGCAAAACGCATCTCGCAGGTGCCGATGCCCGCGATCTCGCAAGTGAAATGATCGCCATCCGCGACGGCCAGCAGCGGCGCCTGCGCGCCAGACAGGATGATCTCCCCGGCTTTCAGCGGAATCCCGAGACGCCCGAGCGTATTGGCCAGCCACGCGACCGCCATCACCGGCGAGCCCTGCACCGCGGCCCCTGCCCCGGTGGCGACGACTTCGCCGTTCTTCTCGATCACCATGCCCGCGAGGCTCAGGTCCAGATCGCGCGGATCGGCCTTGGCCTCGCCCAGCACGAACACCCCGCAAGAGGCGTTGTCGGCCACGGTGTCCTGGATCTTGATCTGCCAATCCTCGAAACGGGTATCGACGATCTCGAAACAGGGCGTCACGTAATCGGTGGCGCGGATCACATCCGTCACCGTCACGCCCGGCCCGATCAGATCTTCCTTGAGGCGGAAGGCCAGCTCGCCCTCAAGGCGCGGCTGCATCAGTTTCGACAGGTCGATCGTCGCGCCGTCCTCGAACAGCATCCGCTTCGTCACCTGCCCGAAATCGGGCTGATAGACGCCAAGCGCGTCCTGAATGGCGCGGCTCGTCAGGCCGATCTTCTTGCCGACGACCGCGTCGCCCGCTTCCAGACGCCGCTCGAGCATCCGCAACTGGATGCGATAGGCGTCCTCGATATCGCTCTCGGGTTCGAGCGCGCTGATTTTCTGGGTCGGTCGGCCCGAGCGCAGCGCGTCATACAGCGCGTCGCCCAAGCTCTCGATCTTGGTGCTGTCCAGCATGTGTCCTCCGTCGCGGCCCTCCTCTGCGTCGGTCTCGTGAAACCGATACGGGCTGCCTCCGGATCAAGGCTAAGACGGCGGCGCGATACGCTCCAATACTTTGACGGGCCGGGCTTGATACGGGTTTTGCATCGCGACCCGATGCGGCATCATGCAAAAACGGTATCGCGTGCGGGATGCAAAAGCATTGGAGCGTATCGGCCGGGTTGCCTAGCTTGTCGCCCAAGAGGTGGCTCACGGGAGGACGATATGACCACGCATAAGCTCTTCATCGACGGCGAATACCGCGCCGCGCAATCGGGCAAGACCTTCGACAAGATTTCCCCCTCGACCGGCGAGAAGATCGCCGATGTGCATGAGGCACTGGCCGAGGATGTGAATGACGCGGTGGAGGCGGCGCAGGCGGCGCTGAAAGGCCCCTGGAGCCAGATGCCGAAGGCGCAACGCTGCGACCTGTTGATGAAGCTCGCCGACGCGATCGACGCGCGCAAGGCCGATTTCATGGAAGCGGAAGTGGCCGATACCGGCCACACGCGCGGCTTTGCCGAAAAGGTCGAGATCCCGCGCGGCGCGGCCAACTTCCGAATCTTCGCGGAGATGCTCAAGAACACAGGCGGCGAGTATTTCCACATGGATACCCCCGACGGCACGGGCGCGGCCAATCTCGAACTGCACCGCCCGAAAGGCGTGATCGGGGTGATCTCGCCCTGGAACGCGCCGTTCCTGCTGATGACGTGGAAGGTTGGCCCGGCGCTGGCTTGTGGCAATACGGTCGTCGTGAAACCCTCCGAGGAAAGCCCCGCCACCGCGACCCTGCTGGGCGAGGTGATGAACGAGGTGGGCATTCCGAAAGGCGTCTATAACGTGATCCACGGCTTCGGGCCGGAAAGCGCGGGCGAATTGCTGACCCAGCATCCGGGCGTCAACGGCATCACCTTCACCGGCGAGACCCGCACCGGCGAGGCGATCATGAAACAGGCCGCGGTGGGTCTGCGCGACGTGTCGTTTGAACTCGGCGGCAAGAACCCCGCCATCGTCTTCGCCGATGCCGATATGGACAAGGCGATCGAGGTCACGATGCGCTCGTGTTTCGCCAATACCGGGCAGGTCTGTCTGGGCACCGAGCGGATTTACGTCGAACGCCCTGTGTTTGACGAGTTCGTCAGCCGCCTGAAAGCGGGGGCGGAAGATCTGATCCAAGGCGGCCCGGATACCGACGGCGCGACCATCGGCCCGCTGATCTCCGCCGAGCATCGCCAGAAGGTGCTGAGCTATTACAAAAAGGCCGCCGATCTGGGCGCGCAGATCGTCACCGGCGGCGGCACGCCGGACTTCCCCGAAGGCGATTACCGCAACGGGGGCTTCTTCGTCGAACCGACCATCTGGACCGGCCTGCCCGAAGACAGCCCCATCGTGCGCGAGGAAATCTTCGGCCCCTGCTGCCACATCCAGCCCTTCGACAGCGAAGAGGAAGTGATCGCGATGGCCAATGACACCAATTACGGGCTGTCGGCCACGATCCTCACCGAGAACCTCTCCCGCGCGCATCGCGTCGGCGGGCAGATGGAGGCGGGTCTCGTCTGGGTCAATTCGTGGTTCCTGCGCGATCTACGCACGGCCTTCGGTGGCTCGAAATCCTCCGGGATCGGACGCGAAGGCGGGGTGCATTCGCTCGAATTCTACACCGAGCGGACGAACCTCTGCCTTAAGCTGTGAGCGCCAGCCTCGTCTCAAGGCTTGTGCGCGCGTCCCGGCTTGTCCGGGGCGCGCGTTCGCGTAACTGTGGACGCGGAAAGGGAATGTCATGAACCTGCGCCAGCTTCGCTATTTCATCGCCGTGGCCGAGGAACTGCATTTCGGTCGCGCGGCCGAGCGGCTTCATGTCTCTCAGCCGCCGATCACCCGCCAGATTCGGGCGCTGGAAGAACAGCTCGGCGCGCAGCTTTTCAACCGCACGCCGCGCGGTGTCGAACTGACGCAGGCGGGGGCGCTGTTTCTCGATGAGGCGCGCAACATCGCGGCGCTGCTCGATCAGGCGGCGGACCGGGTCCATCGGGCGTCCGAGGGCGGGCTTGGCCGGATCGACATCGCGATCTTCGGCACCGCGATCCTCAGCTTCATCCCGCGGATCATCCTCGAATTCAAACGCCGCTATCCGGATGTGAAAGTGGTGATGCACGCGCTCGACAAGCTGGCGCAGATCGAGGGGCTGCAGAACCGCTCGATCGATCTGGGCTTCAACCGGATGCTGACGCCGGTGCCGGGTCTCGCGATCGAGGAACTGGCCTCGGAGCCGCTCTATATCGTCGTGCCCGATCCGGGGCCTTTCGCGGATCGCGAGAGCGTCGCGCTGTCGGAACTGGCGCGCGAACCGATGATGCTGTTTCCCGCCAGCCGCGCGCAGGGGTTCGTCGAGAAGGTCACGGGGCTCTGCCACGAGGCGGGGTTCGCGCCCAATGTCGCGCAGGTCGTGGGCGACGGCTTTACCGCGATGGCGCTGGTGGCGGCGGGGTTCGGCGTCTCGGTCGTCCCGCAATCGATCACATCGGTCATCATGGAGGGCGTGAAATGCCTGCCGATCAGTGATGTGAGCGAGACCGCGCGGGTCGATATCTCCTGCATCTCCCGAGAGGGTGACACGTCCCCGATCGTCGCGAACTTCCTCGAAGTCGCACGCAGTTTAAGCCAATAAATTCCGCCACTTGCGAAACGTTCTTCATGCGACAGACCGGACGTGATCCGGGTACTGCATCATGCCATATGACGGGTTTCCTCTTACACGGAGCGATGCGCCTTCGGTATCGAAACCCGGACTAAATGGTATTTGATCGTATCGCCTTTTCTGCCCCAATCTCGGTCCACGGACACGCCGAGGAGGCCCCGACACGCGGGGAATGAGGGCGCGTCCCGAGACAGAGGAGCAGTCATGCCGGTAATCCAGATCAACCTTATGGAAGGCCGCACCGAGGCGCAGAAAGAAGCGCTGATGCGCGAGGTCACGCGCGCGGCGGTCGAGACGCTGGGCGTCAAGCCGCAGGCCGTTCGGATCATGCTCAACGAGCTGCGCTCGGGCCATTACGCGGTCGCGGGCGAGCCGAAATATGCCGAAACGAGCGAGCAACCCGCCGCCTCGAACGGCACAGCCCCGACCAATGGCCACGAGAAGGCCCCCGCAAACTGACCGCATTCACCTTATCGAGCTTTAGGGAGGACACCATGAGCTTTCAGGAACAGATCCACGATATCGCGCAGCTTGCCTGCATCGAACTTTTCACCCCCAAATTCGAGGAAAGCTTCTGGTTCTTCCACGACGTTCTGGGGATGACGCCCACCGAGGATGACGGCACCTCGTGTTACCTGCGCGGCTACGAGGACCGCTATCACCATTCGCTGAAGCTGACCCGCTCGGACAAGGCCGGCATCGGCATGGTGGGCTGGCGCGCGTCGTCTCCGCAGGCGCTGGAGCGCCGCGTGGCCGTGCTCGAGGCCTCCGACAATCCGGGGAAATGGGTCGAAGGCCACAAGGGCTATGGCCGCGCCTATGAATTCACTACGCCGGACGGCCACAAGCAGCACCTGTTCTGGGAGGTCGAGTATTACGAGGCCCCGGCAGAGCTGAAATCGAAGCTGCTCTCGCGCGCCCAGAAGCGTCCGCTGCGCGGGGTGCCGGTGCGTCGTCTGGACCACGTCAATCTGCTCTGCTCCGACGTGACCAAGAATGGCAAGTTCCTGCAGGACAATCTCGGCTTCCTGAAGCGTGAGAACGTGGTCTTCGGCGGCTCGGACGAGTTGGCCGCGTGGTTCTCGGTCAGCCCGCTCGTGCACGAGGTCGCCTTCACCAAGGATCAGGCCGGTCCGGGCAACCGTCTGCACCATGTCGCCTTCTGGTATGGCAATCAGGGCCAGATGCTCGACCTTGCCGATATCTTGCAGGAATACGATGTCACGATCGAAGCGGGCCCGGCGAAGCACGGCGTCTCTCAGGCCTATTTCATGTATGTCTACGAGCCCGGCGGCAACCGCATCGAGCTGTTCGGCGACACCGGCTACCTGATCTTCGATCCGGACTGGAAGACGCTGACCTGGGACGAGAGCAACTTCTTCAACGGCGGTGGCGTCTGGTTCGGCGGCGAGCTTCCGCAGGACTTCTTCGTCTATGGCACGCCGATCGTCGAGGCCGCGATGGCCGAGGCGGAAACCAAGGACGAAGTGGCCGAGCCGGCCGAGTAATACCTCTCCGCAGTTTCGGAGACTGGCCATCCCCTCGGGGGTGGCCTTTTTCGTTTTGGCGCGGAAAGGGCCGCGCCCGACCTCGGGTGGGCGCTGTACGCGCTCTGTGGCTTGGCGCTTAATCTCGCAAGCCCGTAGACCGGTTACACCCGCGACGCCTTCGCCAATGCGCCCTCCCGGGGGGAGGTCGGGCGCGGCCCGGGGCTGGTCGCCCCGCGCCAAGTAGATCCCGCCCCCTCCAAAGGTATCACCGAGGTAATCCCCGATACCTCCGCGGTATGTTTTCCTTCCCCCGTCCTGCGCGGTACAACCTCCCACAAAGAGGAGGCTTTCATGCACGCACTGACCCATGACGGGGTGACGCTCCACATTCTCGACCAGGGCCCGCGCGACGGGCGCGTGGTGATGTTCGGCAATTCGCTCGGCAGCGATCTGCGGCTCTGGGAAGCACTGATCCCGCATCTGCCCGAAGGGCTGCGGCTGATCCGCTTCGACAAGCGCGGGCATGGGCTGAGTGATTGCCCGCCCGGCCCCTACAGCATCGAGGACCTCTCGGGCGACGCTGCCGCGATCTGCGATGCGCTCGGGCTTCGGGATGTGACCTTTATCGGCCTCTCGATCGGCGGGCTGATCGGCCAGAGCCTCGCAGCGCGCCGTCCTGATCTTCTGCGTGCGCTGGTGCTGATGGACACCGCCGCCAAGATCGGCACGCCCGAGATGTGGAACGAGCGGATCGCCAATGTGCGCCGCGACGGGATCGCGAGCATCTCCGACGCAATCCTCGCACGCTGGTTCGCGCCCGGTTTCGCCGAGTCCCACCCGGCGGAGTTCACGCTTTGCCGCAACATGCTCGAACGCGGGCCCGACGAGGGCTATGCGGGCTGCTGCGCGGCGATTGCCGGGGCCGATCAGACCGAGGCAACGCGGGCGCTGACGCTGCCAGTGATGGCGATGACGGGTGCGGATGACGCCTCGACCCCGCCCGATCTGGTGCGCGCAACGGCAGAGCTGTGCGGCGCCGAGTTCCACGAGATCGCGAAAGCGGGCCACCTGCCCTGTTACGAGCAGCCCGAGGCTGTCGCGGCGCTGCTGAAGGATTTCTTGGACAGGACCTGAGCCAAGCAGGGCGCGCGCCGGTCCGTGGGATGGCGCGCGCGACTTTTCCGCTTTAGCGATTGATGCCTGCCACGCCCCTCCATCAGTGAAGCGGCGTGCCCGGCTGCAGATGCGCCAGCCCGTCGGGACGGACCGGCGCGCGCCCTGCGCCTTCGGCGCGTACCGGGCGCAGCTCTCTACACCGCTTCCAGCGCCACGGCGATGCCTTGACCCACGCCGATGCACATCGTGGCGAGCGCCCGTTGGCCCTTGCGGCGCACCAGCTCCAGCGCCGCCGTGCCGGTGATCCGCGCGCCCGACATGCCCAAGGGATGGCCAAGCGCAATCGCGCCGCCATTGGGGTTCACGCGGGCGTCGTCATCCGCAATACCGAGATCGCGCAGCGTGGCCAGACCTTGGCTCGCAAAGGCCTCGTTCAGCTCGATCACGTCGAACGCGTCCTGCGTCAGCCCCAGCCGCGCCATCAGCTTCTTGGACGCAGGCGCGGGCCCGAACCCCATGATCCGCGGCGGCACGCCAGCTGCGGCCCCGCCGGAGATCTTCACCAGCGGCGTCAGCCCGTGTTTGCGCACGGCGTCCTCGGAGGCGATGATCAGCGCCGCCGCGCCATCGTTCACGCCGGACGCATTGCCCGCCGTGACCGTGCCGTCAGGCCGCACGATTGGCCGCAGTTTGGTCAACGCTTCCAGCGTGGTGCCGGGGCGCGGATGTTCGTCACTGTCGACCACGACCGGCTCGCCCTTGCGCTGCGGGATCGTGACCGGGGTGATCTCCTCGGCCAGCCGACCCTCTTCCATCGCCTTTGCGGCACTTGCTTGCGAGCGCAGCGCGAAGGCGTCCTGATCTTCGCGGCTCACGCCGAAATCATCGGCCACGTTCTCCGCCGTCTCGGGCATCGAGTCGACGCCATGCGCCTCTTTCATCAGCTTGTTCACGAAGCGCCAGCCGATGGTCGTGTCATAGACCGCATTGGCGCGGCTATAGGCAGCCTCGGCCTTCGGCATCACGAAGGGCGCGCGCGACATGCTCTCGACGCCGCCGGCGATCATCAGATCGGCCTCGCCCGCCTTGATCGCGCGCGCGGCGGTGAGGATCGCATCCATCCCCGAACCGCAGAGCCGATTGATCGTCGTCCCCGGCACATTCACCGGCAGACCCACAAGCAGCGCGGACATGCGGGCCACGTTGCGGTTATCCTCGCCCGCCTGATTGGCGCAACCAAAGATCACGTCCTCGACCGCCTCCCAATCGACGCCCGTATTGCGCGCCATCAGGGCTTTCAGCGGGATCGCCCCTAGATCGTCGGCCCGAACAGACGCCAGCGCGCCGCCGAAACGGCCGATCGGGGTTCGGATATAGTCGCAGATATAAGCGTCACGCATCGGCCAACTCCTCGGGACAGATCAGGTCACCCACCTCGCCCTCGACATGGAGGGTCGCACCGGTGACGGATTGCAGCTCCTCCATCGAGATCGCGGGGAGCTTTTCGCGCAGGACGAAGCGGCCATCCACCACGTCCACCACGGCGAGCGAGGTGTAGACGCGGGTCACACAGCCCACACCGGTCAGCGGGAAGGTGCAGGCCTCGACCAGCTTCGGCTGGCCCTTCTTGGTGACGTGGTCGGTGATGACGGCCACGCGCTTGGCCCCGTGCACGAGGTCCATCGCCCCGCCCACCGCCGGCACGCCTTTCGGCCCGGTCGACCAGTTCGCCAGATCGCCGCTCTCGGCGACTTGGTAAGCGCCGAGGATCGCCACGTCGAGATGCCCGCCGCGCACCATCGCGAAGCTGTCGGCATGGTGGAAGAAGGCGGTGCCGGGTTTCAGCGTGATCGCCTTCTTGCCGGCGTTGATCAGGTCCCAGTCCTCCTGACCGGGTTCGGGCGCGCGGCCAAAGCCGAGAACCCCGTTTTCCGTGTGAAAGATCGCCTCGCGGCCTTCGGGCTGGAAGCGCGCGACCATCTCGGGAAAGCCGATCCCGAGGTTCACATAGGCGCCGTCCTCGATGTCCTGGGCGGCGCGCCAGGCGATCTGTGCATTGCTCAGTTTCTGGGTCATGGGTGATGGGCTCCGGCGCGGTTCAACTCTTCTTCCTGGGCGGGGTTGGCGACCTCGACGATCGCATCCACGAAGATGCCCGGGGTGACGATGACTTCCGGGTCGATCTCGCCCGGCTCCACCGCTTTCGTGACCTGCACGACGACCCTTGAAGCCGCCGTCGCCATCAGCGGCGAGAAGTTGCGCGCGGCCATCCGGTAGGTGAGATTGCCGAGCGCGTCGCCCTGCTCGGCCTTGATCAGCGCGTGATCGGCCTTGAGCCAGCGCTCCATCACGTAGTCACGGCCGTCGAACTGCTGCACCGGCTTGCCCTCGGCCAGATCGGTGCCCACGGAGGTCGGCGTGAAGAAGCCCGGAATGCCCGCACCGCCTGCGCGGATACGTTCGGCCAGCGTGCCTTGGGGCACCAGTTCCAGCTCGATCTCACCCGCCAGATACGCTTGGGTGAACACCGTCGGGTCGGCCGAGCGCGGGAAGGAGCAGATCATCTTCTTGACCATACCCTGCTCGATCATCGCGGCGATGCCGACATGGCCGTTGCCTGCGTTGTTGTTGATCACGGTCAGCCCCTTGGGCGAGCCGGTTTCGAGAAAGCGGTCGATCAGGGCGTGGATCAGTTCGATCGGGGCCCCCGAGCCGCCAAAGCCGCCGATCATCACCGTGGCGCCGTCTTGAATATCGGCCACGGCTTCGGTCAGCGAGGAAAGTCTCTTGTCCATTTGCGGTCCTCCTGAGGGCTTGGATTTAAACCTGCGTGGGACGGCTTTCCACGGATTTCGTGCGCATCTTGACATTTGTTCGCATCGCGAGAAAACCTGTTCGCATGTTGAACAAACCGACCGATTTCATCGCCTCTTTCGCGAAAGGCCTGCGCGTCATCGAATGTTTCGGGGCCGAGACGCCGCGGCTCTCGATTGCCGAGGTGGCGCAGGCGACGGGCTTCGACAGGGCCACCGCGCGGCGCTGCCTGCTGACGCTGAACGCGGAGGGCTACGCGGAATACGACGGCAAGTTCTTCACGCTGACGCCGAAGGTTCTTCGGCTCGGGATGGGGGCGCTGGCCTCGCTGCCGCTGCCGCAGATCGTGCAGCCGTGGCTCGATCAGCTGACGGATCGGATCGGGCAAAGCTGCTCGGTCTCGATCCTCGACGGCACCGAGATCGTCTATCTCGCGCGCGCCGCCCAGCGGCGGGTGATGTCGATCGGGCTGATGCCGGGGTCGCGGCTGCCGGCGCATTGCACTTCGATGGGGCGCGTGCTGCTGGCCGCCCTGCCCCCGGAGGAAGCCCGCGCCGCCGTGGAGGCGTCGGACCTGACGCCGCGCACCGCCTATAGCCTCACCGATCCGGGCGAAATCCTCGCGCGCATCGATCAGGTGCGCCGCGACGGCTTTGCGGTGATCGATCAGGAGGTGGAGATCGGGCTGCGCTCCATCGCGGTGCCGCTTTACGACATGCATGGGCGGGTCGTGGCCGCGCTCAACACCGGGATGGCTGCGAGCGCCGATCCGGCGGAGACGCTGATCGAGACCTATCTGCCGGAACTCACGCGGGTGCAGACCGGGCTGCGGCGCGTGCTGCGCTAAGGCTCACCCCGCCACGGTGATCTCGGTGTCCCATTGCGCGCAGAGCGCCATGAGCGCGTCGGGCAAGGGCTTGTCGATGAAGACCCGGTCGATATCGGAGAGCGAGGCGAGCCGCACCGGCGCGGAGCGTTCCAGTTTCGACGCGTCGGTCACCAGAAAGCTCTGCCGCGCCTGCCGCAAGATCCGGCGGCTCACGCGCACTTCGGCCAGATCGTAATCGAGCATGTCGCCGTCAGCATCGAGCGCCGAGGTCCCGATCACCGCGAAATCGGCTTTGAACTCGCCCATGAAATCCGCCGTCAGGTCGCCGACCAGCCCGCCATCCGAGCGGCGCAGGTTGCCACCCGCGACGAGGATATCGCAGCTCTCATTGGCCAGCAGGATATTGGCGACGTTGATGTTATTCGTGACCACGGTGATGTTGCGATGATGCAGAAGCTCGCGCGCCACCGCCTCGGTCGTGGTGCCCAGCGTCAGCACGATCGAGCTGTTATCGGGGATCGCCTGCGCACAGGCCCGCCCGATCGCCGCCTTCGCCGCCTCGTTCATCCGGCGGCGCTCTTCATAGGCGAAATTCACCACGCCGGTGCGGATCACCGCCCCGCCATGCACGCGCTCCAGATGCCCCGCCTCGGACAGCTCCGTCAGATCGCGACGGATCGTCTGGACCGAGACATTGAAGCGTTCGGCCAAGGCCTCGACCACGACGCGGCCCTCGTCGCGCGCGATCTCGAGAATTTCGGACTGTCGGAAATTGAGCGCCATCCTGCCCCCCTTTTGGGCCTTGCTGACACAGGTTACCGACAAAGTCATGTCTTGGCAGTGTTTTTGTGTGAAATCACCGGCGACGGTGTGGCGCGGTCAGTTCAGGCTCAGCCCCTCGATCCGGGCGCGGATCGCGCTGTCGGTGTCGTCGCTGTCGCCCGACAACGCCAACCCCACAAGCTGCGTCGGCTGGCCTCCGAAAGCGCGCTGGTAGTCACGCGCCAGATCCACGCTCTCGGAATGCGTGCCGGTGCCCGCCGGGCGCAGCACCACGGTCTTGCCGCGCGCCCCCAGATAGGGCGAGGGCAGCAGCGCCCCGCGCCCATGCTTGCCGCCCCAGACATACATCAGCACGCGGGCTTCCTTCACCGCCAGAAGCTTGCGGATGCTGGCCCCTTCATTGGCGCGGGCGACGGCCTCGGGCATGAAGACGAAATAGAGCGACAGATCGCGATCGTCCCCGCCCTTGCGGTCGAGCGGCGTGGGCGGGACGCTCTGGCTGACCGACCATTGCCACGCGGCCTTGCGCGTGCCCCACTCGGCGCGCGGCAGCGCCCGCCAGATCAGCGACACCGAGCCGTCCGAGCGCATCGCGACACCATTGGCCGATTGCTGCCAGTCGTTGGAGGAGAACAGCGAAAACCGCTGCTCGGTCCAGCCGCCGAAGATCGAGGCCGGGGCGAGGCTCGGCATCAGCGCAGCGCAAAGGCTTGATGCGAGAAAGGCGATCGACAGGCGGCGCATGGCACTCTCCTCTTGCTTGGGTGACAGGGCTACGCAAAGGACCGCCGCGCCGGATCACTCGGCCCGGGCCGCGCGCATAGACCCACGACCGTCACTGAAGGCTGTCGAGGCGCAGTACCGCTTTCAGATCCTCCATCGTGGCGCGGACGATGTCGGCATTCTCGTTCAGCCCATCGCAAATCCCGAGTGCCGCCTGATTCTCGCAAAATCGCGGCAGGAGGCGGGCGCTTGAGGCGCAGACACTGGCGACATTCCCGAGCGTGTGCAGCGCCGCGCGGAGTGTCGCGATTTCGTCCTCGGTGAAATCGGCCCGGCTGCCGCCGACCGCGTTGGCACTCACATTCATGGCGACCCCCGTTTGCCCAGTCCCGCGGGGTCAGAATTATCACGGAAACTTACATGTCAGATACGTCAAATCGTTATTGGACCGTCAGATATGATCGAAGTTCTGTGCGTAGTGTCACGCAATTGCGTTTTGCAAAGCCTCTCTGAGCGAGTCGGAGGAGAAGGGTTTCTGGACGACCGAGCAGGGCGGGTAGATCGCCAGCAGGTCAGGCGCAGACCCGTAGCCCGTGGCCAGCACGAAGGGCACCCCCATCTTGTGCAACCGTTCGGCGACCGGCACGGATTGCTCGTCCCCGAGATTGACGTCGAGCACTGCGAAATCGGGTCGCGCGCCCTCAAGCCATGTCAGCGCGCCTTCCACCGAGGAGGTGATCTTGACGTCGCGCGCGCCCAGATCCTCCAGCACACCGGCGGCATCCATCGCGATGATGAGCGTGTCTTCCAGCACCAGCCCCTGCCCCGACAAGCGGAACGCGGCGCCGGTCTGCGCGGCGGGCGACGCCGCAACGTCGCCCTCCGTGCCGGGCTGATCGATCAGCTCCGCGATCGTGGTCGGCGGGATGCGGAATTGCGCCTCCACCCCGGTCATCTTGTAGGAAATCTCGGCATCGCCGCGCAGCTCGTGCGGGATCGAGTTCTCGATGATGATCGACCCGAAGCCGCGCCGTTTCGGCGGGGTGACGGGCGGACCGCCGCGCTCTTTCCAGTCGATCAACAGACCGCCACTGTGATCGGTGGAGAGCGCGATCTCGACGCGCCCGCCGCTGTCGCACAGCCCGCCATATTTGATCGAATTCGTCGCCATCTCGTGCAGCACCAGCGCGAGCGTCGTATAGGCCTGCGGCGAGATCAGCGCATCGGGTCCGGTGATGAGGACGCGCTCGGCCTTGCGATCGGCATAGGCCGCGAATTCGCACGAGATCAGCCCATGAAGCGAGGCGGGCTCCCAGTGCTCGGCCGTCAGCTGGTCATGCGCCCGCGCCAGCGCCTGAATGCGCCCATCGAGATTGTCGGTGAACTCTTCGAGCGAGCGCGCCGAGCTGCGCGACTGCGCCAGCAGTCCGCGCATCAGGTTCAGGATATTGCGCACCCGGTGGTTCAGCTCCGAGATCAGCAGTTCCTGATGCTCCTGAGCGCGCTTGCGCTCGGCAGAGGTCGCGTCGGTGATCTTGAGGAAGATCTCCAGCAGCACCGTGCGCAGTAGCTCCGCCGCGTGGCATTGCTGGTTCGTCCAGGGGGCCGAGCGCCCGGTGACCGTCTCGCGCCAGACCTCGAAGCTCTTGCGCGGCGTGAGCCGCACGCCGTTCGGGCCAAGCTGCGCGGGTTTCGTGGGATCGCCCGCCCATTCGACCGTATCCGCGATCTGACGGCGGAACAGCACGAGATAGTCGCGCGGCCGTTTCGAGATCGGAATGGCGAGCAGCCCTGCGGCCCGTTCCGGAAAATCGCGGGCCGGTTCGTGGGCGCGCCCCAGCTGATCGGTCGCGAAGGTCGAGGACCCGATCGACCGGTCCAGCATGCGCGCGATCCCGGCGAATTCCTCCTTGGTCGGCGTCGTCCCGGTCGCGCTGAATTCCTCGTTCTCATAAAGGACGAGCCCGTCATGCGGGATCACCAGACGGATTTCGTCGGAGACGGCCATCAGGCTTTCCGACAGCGCCTTGCCATCGGCCATATGCCCCATCAGCGTGCGCTGCAGGCTGGCCGTATCGGATTGCGCCTGCTTGCGCTCCCCATCCTCGAACTTGCTGAGTTCATAGGAAAACATATGGGCGTACATCTCGATCGCGGTGCGCAATTCGTAATCGATATAGCGCGGGTGGTTATGGTGGCAGGCGAACAGCCCCCACAGCTCGCCATCGCGCATGATCGAGACCGACATCGAGGCCCCGACCCCCATATTGCGCAGGTATTCGATATGGATCGGTGAGACCGCCCGCGTCACCGCCAGAGACATATCGAGCGGCTGCCCGTTCAGATCGACCCCGGGCAGCACCGGCGCACCGGGATCGTCCACATCCGCGATCAGCCGCAGCAGTGCGCGTTTATACAGCGCCCGCGCCTGCACCGGGATATCGCTGGCCGGGAAGCGCAGCCCGTCATAGAGGCGCTGCTGGTCCTTGCGGGTCTCGGCGATGACCTTGCCCGACTGGTCGGGCTGAAACTGGTAGATCATCACGCTGTCGAAGCCCGAGAGCGCCTGCAGCCCCATCGCCGCATCGCGCGCAAGCCGCTCCAGTCCCCGGTCGCGGCGCAAACGCGCGATCTGCGGGTAGACATCGGTCATCACATCGCGCCCGCGCGTCTCCAGCTTCGGCTCGAATTCGACGACCAGATACGGCCCCGAGGCATGCAGCGAGACGTCGAAACTCTTCCCGTTCGCTTTCAGCACCACACCGAACAGCCGCACCGCCGTCTCGCCGCCCTCTGCCGTGCGCAGGCTCGCGCGGATCCGATCAAACCCGTCCGAGACGATCAGATCGGCAAGTGGACGGCCAAGCGCCTCCTCATAGGACATGCCGAGGATCTTCTCGAGATTGGTCGAGGCATGCTGCACGATCCAGTCGCTCGAGAGCGCCAGAAGCGCGCCGTAGCTCTGGACCCGGCCCAGTTGGTGGATCGGCTCGCGGTCGCAATCGGTCAGATCGACGGGGCGCTGGCTGGGTGCGGGGCTGGTATCGGAGGTCACGTCGGCTCCTTGGGCGTCAAATCGGTGTCTGCCGCGATCCTGCCGGGCCGCGGATGGTCAATGGAATTGGAGGCAAGCGCCGGTGCGAGAGCGTCGGACGTTGTGCCCGCCCCCTGCGCCTGCACGGCCTGCGCGAAAAGATGGAAGCCTCGCGTCGCATCGGCGACAATACGAGTTGCGCGCGGCTCTGCGGGCCTCAGCGCGTCGAGCGTCGCGCAATGCCGTTTCCACAGCGCCCCGGCGGCAGGTGCCTGAAAATAAAGCGGTTTGGCCTCGGCCGGGGTCTCGGCGAAGACCTTGCGGTCGATCACCTGCGTCCCGAGCCGCGAGCCCAGCACGAGATAGTCGACCGCCAGCGGGTCGAGCAGCCCCTGCTCTGCGTCCGGGGCGGGCACCGGGTGCACAGGACGGCCCAGCCGCGCCAGATCCCGGTCGAGCCGGTCGAGCAAATCGCTCAGCAATCCCGCGCAGAGCGCGCCGGGAGCCGCATGGCGCGCCAAGACGCCAAGCCCTGCGGCCTGCGCTGCGAGAAACCAACCCAGCTTCTGCTCCGGGGCCGCGAAGAACTGGGAGAATTGCGCCTCGCCCGCCTCATGCGCGGCGGAGGTCTCGTGTCTCAGGATTTGTCGAAAGGACACCGCATGCGAAGGCGCGGGCCTGTGAATCTTGGTCATTACAAACCCGTCTGCGGCGTGTCGTAGAAGCTGGAATATCTTTAACGCCGGACCTCGGCAAAGGTTTCTTTATGGGAACCAGAATAGCAGATTCCGGTTCGCGCGCGCGGGAATTCGCAGTGCGCAGGGCCACGCGGTCCGCTCTCCGATGCGCCCTCTCCGCCCTTCTGGCCGCCCCCCGCAGGCAATGCTTTCGACCATTAACCTCAAATTAACCTCGCTTGCGCGACGGTTAACGCGAGGTCAACCAAGCGCGCGCCCCGTCGCCTCCCGACCTCGCGAACCGAGTGAAGGAGTGGGATTGTGATCATCAGCGGCGCATCGCTCGACATTCTGATGCTGACCCCGTGGTTTCCGAACCGCCCCGACGGCTGGCCGAGCCGCTTCGTCGCCGACAGCGCGCGGGCGCTCGCGCGGCAGGGTCACCGCGTCCGGGTCGGCGTGCTGCGCGGGCTGACGCCTGCGGGTACGGCGCGGTTCGCCTCGCCCGAGCATCGCGGAGAGATCGACGCCGCGCGCTTCCCCGAGATCGACGAAATCCGCCTCGCGCGCTACCCGACCTTGCCGGGCGGGCTCATGCGCAAGCTGACCAATCGTACGCTCGACCGGGCGCTCACGGCGCTGGCGGGCGAGATGATCGCCGCGCGCCGCCCCGATGCGATCCTGGTGCAGACAGAGACCCTCGCCCCAGCCGCGCAGGCGTTGGCCGCGCGGCTGGGACTGCCTGTGGTCGGCGTGCTGCACGGCGAGAACAGCAATTGGCGGTATCTCTGGACCAATGGGCAGGCCGAGCGGTTTCGCGACGCCCTGGGCGGGCTCGACCGGCTTGTCGTCGTGGGCGAACCGCTGCGCCGTTTCGCGACCGATCTGTCCGGGCGTGGGGATCATATCGAGGTGGTCTGGAACGGGGTCGATCCCGCGCCCGACCGTCCGCCCCTGCGCCTACCGGACGAGGCTCCCCTGCGGCTGGTGAGCGTCGCCAATCTGCATCCCGCAAAGGGGTTGAACCTGCTGATCTCTGCGCTCGGACGGCTTGCCCGCGAGGGGGACGCGCCATGGCATCTGACGATCATCGGCGACGGGCCGGAGCGCGCCAATCTCGCCGCCCAGATTGCGCGGCAGGGGCTTGCGGATCGGATCACCCTCGCCGGTCAGAAACCACATGAAGATGTGCTCGCAAACCTCAGACAAAGCGACATTTTCGTATTGCCGTCGTGGCGGGAGGCTTTCGGGATCGTCTATCTCGAGGCGATGGCCGCTGGCGCGCTTTGCATCGGCGTCGAGGGCCAGGGCCCGGGGCAATTCCTGCGCCACGGCGAGACCGGTTTTCTGGTCGCGCCGCGCTCGGTCGGGGCGCTGGTCGAGACGGTGCGCCCACTGCTGACCGGGCCGCGTACCGAGTGGCGCCAGATTGCGCGCGCCGGCACCCGCTTCGCCCGCGATCATGCCAGTTGGGATGCCCATGCCCGCGCACTGTCCGAGGTGCTGTACATCGCCTGTGCCCGCGCCGTTCCTTACCCGCAGGAGGCACGCCTTGCCGGTTAAGCCTCCCTGCCCCGAAGCCCGACCCGGCCCCGCATTCGCGGTGCTGATCGAGCCCGCGCCCTACATGGTCGCAATGACCGCTGCGCTGGCCGCGCGCTGGCCTACCGGTCTCACTGTGCGCTATATCTCGACGGCGGCCACGCAGAACTGGGCAGACGCCCCGCCTGAAACCGTCCTGCCCGCGAAGCGTCTTTCTGCCCTCGTCACGCTCTGGCGCGAGATCCGCAGCACGCGCCCCACAGTCATTTTCGCCGCCGGTTGGGCGCATCTCCCCGTGCTGGCCGCGATCGTCCTCGGCAAACTCTCGGGCGCGCGGATCATCGCGCTGAGCGACACGTGGATCAGCCCTGCACGCGGGGTGCGCGCGGTGCTCAAACGTCGGATCCTCGCGATGATCGACGGGTTCTGCCCGGCAGGCCAGCGCGCCGCCGACTATCTTCGCCACCAAGGCGTGCCGCCCGAGAAGATCGTCCCCGGACGGATGAGTTCGGACACCGCCGCCATCGCGCGTCACATTCGCACCCTCGGCCCTGAAGGGCGGCAAGAGATGCGCGCGCGGCTTGGGATCGCAGCCGATGCGCCGGTTCTGATGTTTCTCGGGCGGCTCGCCCCCGAGAAAGGGCTGGACCTGCTGCTGGACGCTTTCGCGCAGCTCAACGCCACGGAGGCGCGCTTGATCGTGGCGGGCGACGGGCCGCTTGGCGAGACACTGGCGAAGGCGGCGGCACGCGATCCCCGTATCCTGTGGCGCGGACGGCTCGAAGGGGCGGCGCTGCGCGATCACCTCGCCGCCGCGGATTGCCTCGTCCTGCCGAGCCGCGCCGAACCGTTCGGGCTGGTGATCGGCGAGGCGCTCGCTGCGGGCTGCGGTGTCGTGGCAAGCGGGGCCTGCGGCGCGGTGCCCGACCTGCTGGGCGGGCGCGAGGCCGGGCTGATCGTGCCGCCGGGCGACGCCGGCGCATTGCACGCCGCGCTGGCCCGCGTCTGCGCCGATCCCTATCTGCGCGCCCGGATACGGGCCGATGCGCCTGCGGCCATCGCAGGCTGGTCGAGCGCGGATTGGGCAAGCCAGCTCTGCACGCTGGCCGAGCGGGTGACGCACGACGCCCCGAAAACCGTGCGCGAGGCCAGCTCCGCGCCCGCGCCCAACCGCAAGGCGGAACGCGCATGAGGCTCGCGATCCGCAAACGCGGCCTGTTGCTGGGCCTCGGCATCGCCGCAACCGCCGCGCCGAGCGTCATCTATGTCAACATGATCTTCGGACCCGGCGCGCGTTGGGCGGTGATGGGGGTTCTGGTCCTCGCGCTTCTGCTCAATGGGCGGTTGTGGCGCAAGATACCGGGCGACGGGATGTATTTCAGGCTGGCGCTGCTGAGCTTGGCCGCGCTGTCTGCGCTGTGGTCGAGCGTGCCGCATCTGAGCGGGCCGAAAGCCGCGACCTACGCGTTGACCGCGCTGGCCTTCGCCTCGGCAGGCGCGGCCTGGGCACAGCACACGCGGCGGCGCGATCTCTTCGCGATCCTCTGGCCGCTGCTGGCGCTTGTCCTGTTCGCCGGAGTCGGGGGGCTGCGTTCGGGCTTCGGCACGGTCGAGATGAACGCGGATATCTCGCTCTATCGGGGGCTGAGCGCCAATTCCAACTTCCTCGCCCTGATGATCCTTACCGTCGCGCCGCTACCGCTGTGGCGGCTCGCCCAGCGCCGGATCGGGCGTCAGAGACGGCTGTTCTGGCGCGCGGTGGCACTGATCCTGACGGTGCTGGTGCTGATGAGCCTGTCGCGGGCGAGCCTGCTGTCGCTCACGGTGCTGATCGTGGCCTTTCTTCTGGGGCGTGGCTTCAAGCGGTTGGCGATGGCGGCGGCAACGCTTGGAGCGGTGCTTTCGCTTCTGTGGCTCTATTTCCCGGATCGGGCGGAGGCGCTGACGCAGCGCTATCTCTTCAAGGCGTCCGCACAGACCGAGCCCCTGATCGCCTCGCGCGCAGAGACATGGGCAGCCACGCTCGAAGGGGCCCGCGAGGGCGGAATGTTCGGGCTGGGCTTCGGCGTCTCGTATGGTTTCGACGACTACGCGCTGTCGGCGAGCGCGTCGCACTATGGGCGCGAGAAGACCAATTCGGCGCTGGCGCTGATCGAAGAGGTCGGGCTTGCGGGGGCGGTCCTATTCACCGGAATGCTGCTCCTGATCACGCGCGGCGCGGTTCTCGCGGCCCGGCATGCGCGCCGCCGCAGCGACCGGGTGCTGATGGCGCTGTTGCTAGGCTATCTCGCGGCGCTCTTCACGCATGCGCAGTTCGAGGCATGGCTGCTCTCGCCCGGAGGCGCGGCGACCCCCGCCTTCTGGACCGCGCTGGGAATGACGACCGCACTGGCCAAGCGCATTCGGACCCGGCTCAAGCCCGCTCGGCTCAGCCCGAGCGTGGCCGGCGCGATCGAAGCGGTCCGGGCACGCTTCCCCCAAGCTGCGGTGCGCTCCAATGCCTGATGCCATGCCCCTCCCTGTCCCGCCGCAACCGGGCCCCTCCTCCCGGCAAGGTCCCTTCCGGCCCATCGCCACGCAGGACCTGTCTCGCTTCCCCCGCCCGGTGATCGCGGGCAATCGCAGCTTCGGCTGGCGCGTGGCGTGGTATCTGGTCAATGCGCTCTTCTTCCAATCGGCGCTTCTCGCCCTGATCCCCTCGCGCGCGAAAGCCGCGATCCTGCGCGGGTTCGGGGCGAAAGTCGGCCCCGGCCTCGTCTGCAAGCCGCGCGTCACCATCAAATACCCGTGGCTTCTGGAGATCGGCGCGCATGTCTGGCTGGGCGAGCGCGTTTGGATCGACAATCCCGGCCCGGTGCGGATCGGCGCACATGTCTGCATCAGCCAAGGGGTGCGCATCGTCACAGGCAGCCATGACTGGGCGCGCGGCGATTTCCGCTTCTTCGCGCGGTCCATCGAGATCGGTGACAGCGCATGGGTCACGGCGCATCGCGTCCTGCGCCCCGGCGCGATCGTGCCGCCGCGTGTCGTCGTTCTGGGCGATGTCAGCGCCGGAGACGGGCGCGGCCCGCGCGCGGCATCGGATGGCGTATCGTCGGAAGGCGGTGTCCGATGAGCGTCTCCGTATCGTCCCCCGGCCTTTGCCTTCCTCCTCACCACAATCACCTCCGTCACGCGCAATGCGCAACGGCGCGATTGCATGGGGCCAGATCGGAGGCGGGCTGGTCGCACGGTTGCTAAGCACCCGCTTTGCGCTCGCCGCCTTGGGGGTCGAGGCGATGGGCGCCTATCTTGCAGCCCTCGCTCTGGCGCTGATCGCAAGCATTGTGACCGGCGCGCTGCAAAGCACGACGCTGCGGGCGCTCTCCCTTGCGCCGTTGGCAGAGAGACCGCGCCTCTTCAACGCGCTGATCGGGCTGCATCTGCGGGTGGCGCTCGGCGTGGCGGGGATCGGCGCAGTTCTGGGCCCGCCCGCGCTGGCGCGGCTGTTCGATCTGCCCCCCGCGCTGGCGGATCAGGCCCAGGTCGCCTTCTTCTGCGTTCTGGCGGCGAGCGTCGTCGCGATCGCGCTCGCGCCCTATGAGGCCGCATTGCAGGCACACGAGCGCTTCGGCCTGTTTGCGGCACTCGATCTGGCGCGGGCGGTGGCGCTGATCCCGGTGGCCTATCTCCTAGGCGGGCAGACTACGCCGCCGCTTGCCACATTCGCCGCGCTCTCCGCCGGGCTGAGCCTGAGCGCCACGCTTGCCGGAGCGTGGCGGGTACGCAAATCCCTGCCCGAGACGCGGCTGCACCTGAACTGGATCATCGATATCACCCCCGCACGCGGCCAGACCGCGCTCCTGTCGTGGTCGGTTCTAGGCGGGTTCGCGGCGAGTGCACGCGCGCAGGGCATGGTGCTTCTGATGGCGGCGCTGGGCGGTCCGGTCGCGAGTGCGGCCTATGGGCTGGGCAACCAACTCCCCGCCGCTTTGCGCCAATTCGCCGAAGCCACGCGTCAGGTTCTGGCCCCGCGTATCTATGCCGATCATGCGACAAGAGGCTCTGACGGCAGCATTCCCGGCGCACTCGTCGCCAGCCGGATCGCTGCGCTGATCGCGTTCGGGGCTGCGATCCCGATGGCGGTGAACGCCCCGGCGCGGCTGGCGCTGTGGCTGGGCCGCAGCAACCCCGAGATGGTGATGGTGGTGCGGCTGATGCTGGCGGCACTCGCGCTCGATCAGTTGAGCGCGGGCTTGGGGCTGGCCTTTCTCGCGCGCGGTCGCATCGCATGGATGCAGGGCTGGGGCGCGGCGCTGGCGGTTATTAGCCTGCCTGCGGCCTATCTCGCAGGTCGGGCCAGTGGCGAGATCGGCGCGGCCCTCTGGGTCGCCCTCGCCGTCACTGCGGCGGTCGCCGCGCTACGGATTATGCTTCTGACGCGCCTCTCCCCCGGCACCGCCACACGCTGGGCGCACGAGACCCTGATCCCGGTGCTGACGAGCGCGCTGCCCGTGGCGCTTGGCGCGGCGCTGGTGCAGGGACTGTTGCCCGAAGGTGCGGCGCGGCTGGCGCTGAGCCTCGGGCTCTGCGGGGCGCTCTGGCTCGGGGCAAGCTGGCGGCTGGGGCTGAGCGCGCGAGAACGTGCGCGGCTGACCGCACTCCTGCGACGCCGCCCGGCGGAGGGACCGGCATGAGCGCGCCGCCCCAAAATCCGCGCGCCGTGCTCGCCCATGGGATCTGGGGGCGCGGCGGAGCGGAGGCCGTGGCCGCCTGGGCCCTCGTGGCAATGCGCGAGCGGTTCGATCTGACCGTCGTCACGCGTGGCGGCTTCGACTGCAACGCGCTCAACGCGCTGGCGGGCACCGACCTCTCTCCCGGCGATCTGCGGGTTCTCACCCTTCCCGCGCGAAGCACTATCGGCACGCTTGAGGCCGCGCGGTTCAACCGGGCGCTGGCGGCGCTCGGGCGGGACTACGATCTGCGGGTCTCGCTATCCGGCGTCCGTCGCTGGAACGCGCCCGCGCTGCATCTGCTCTCTGCCCGCGACTGGCATCCCGCGCTCGCAGGGCAAACGGGCCCGCGCGCCAAGATTCTGTGCCGCGTGATCGACGGCCCCGCCCTGCGCCCGCGCCCCGATGACATGGTGATCGCCAATTCGCGTTGGCTGGCGGCGGCGAGCGCCCCGCTTTGCCCCGGCCGGGTCCGCGTGATCGCCCCGCCAGTCGCGCTGGCCGCCGTCCCCGGCCCGACCCGAGACTGGGCGGTACGGCGCGAAGATGTGCTGATCTTCGGCCGGATCGCACCGGAAAAACGGATCGAGCGGGCCATCGCCATCGTCGCGCGCGCTCGTGCCCAAGGGTTTCGCGGCAGGCTCGTGATCGCCGGGCCGGACGGGCCGCCCGATTACATGACCCGGATCCGCGCGCTGATCGCTGGGCAAAATTGGATCGAACGGCTGCCCCCTCAGAGCGGTGCCGCGAAAGCCGCGCTTCTGGGATCGCTGCGCTACGGGCTCAACTGCTGCGAGGTGGAAGCCTTCGGCATCGCCACCGCCGAGATGGCCGCGAGCGGGATGATCCCTCTGGTGCCGCGCGGGACCGGGCAGGACGAAATCGTCTCCGCCCCGGACTGCCGCTTCTCGGACGCGGCAGAGGCCGCGCGCCGCCTGCTGTCCCTGTCGCGCGACGCGGACCTGCAATCCCGGCTCAGCGCTGCCCTGCAGGCCGACGTCGCGCGCTTCGCCCCCGCCCGGTTCACCGCCGCCCTCGCGACCGCGGCTATGGACCATCTCTCTGCCGACCCGATGCCCCAACCGGAGTTCTCCCATGACTTCTCCCCCGCCTGAGATCACCGTATTGCATGTCGTGCCGGACCTGCGCCGCAGCGCCGGAGGGATCGCAGCCAATGCACCCGCTCTGGCGGAGGCGCTTGCGGCGCAGGGCATCGCGAGCCGCTTTCTGACCCGCGCCTTCGACCCGGACGCGGAGATCGCCGCGCGCTGCCTGCGCGCGCCCACGCAAGGTCCGAACGTCGCGCAGCTCGCACGAGCGATGGCCGGGATGCGCGCGCAGGTGCGAGCCGGCGCGCGGATGGTGGTGCATAGCCACGGGCTGTGGGACCCGCTGAACCATGCGGGGCTGCGCCTTGCGATCGATCTGGGGCTGGGCCGGATCGTCAGCCCGCACGGGATGCTGCTGCCATGGGCGCGGGCGCATAAGCGGCGCAAGAAAGACCTCGCGTGGCACCTGTATCAGCGCCGCGATCTGGGGCGAGCGGAGCTTTTGCACGTCACTTCGCAGGCCGAGGCGGAGGCGGTCGCAAACCACTGCCGCGGCGCGCGGATCGCGCAAGTTCCGCTGGGGATCGCCTTGCCGCCGGAGAGTGCACCAACCCGGACGCGCAGCCCGAATGGGCGCAAACGCCTCCTGTTTCTCGGGCGGCTGCACCGGGTCAAGAACCTCGACACGCTGATCCGCGCCTTCGCCGCCTGCGCGCCGCGCGATTGGGAGCTGCGGATCATCGGCCCCGACGAGGACGGCCTGACCCCGGCGCTTGTCGCGCGCGTCGCCGAGCGGGGTGCAGCAGAACGCATCACCCTCGCAGGACCGGTCTGGGGTGCTGCGAAACAGGCGGAAATCGCGGCGGCGGATGCGCTGATCCTGCCGAGCCACACCGAGAATTTCGGCACTGTGGTTGCCGAAGCGCTGGCCGCCGCCCGCCCCGTGATTACCACGACCGGCAGCCCTTGGGCGGAACTGGCCAAGGCGGGCTGCGGCTGGTGGGTCGCGCCCGATCTGGTGGGCTTGGGCGGCGCGATTGCGGCGCTTGGTGCGACCACCGCGCCCGAGCGGGCGGCGATGGGCGCGCGCGGGCGGGCGCTTGTGGCCCGGGCCTATCTCTGGCCGCAGGTCGGGGCGCAGATGGCGGCACTTTATCGGCAGGCCGCGGCCCTGCGTGCGGAGGCTGCACGGAGCGGCCAAGGTGCTGCGGCACAAAACCCTGAGCGTCTCGCCAGACTCATCGGGAGGGCGGGCGAATGAGCCTCATGCTGCGCCACCGGATCGACCGGCTTATGAGCTATCACCTCGCCGAGCGGCTGCCCCAACAGGGTCTTGCGCTGGCGCGGGGCAACGGGCTCAGCGCCTATTGGTTTCGCGAGACGCTGAATTTCGGCGATCTGCTGACGCCCGCGATCCTGCGCCATCACGGTTTCACCCCGGTCCATGCCTATCCCGACCGCGCGCAGCTGACCGCGACCGGATCGGTGCTCGAACACCTGAGGGAGCAATATCGCAGCACGATCCTCGGCTCCGGGTTCATCGATGCGCGCAGCACACGGCGCTTCACCGGGGCGCGGATCGTGGGGCTGCGCGGCGCGCTGAGCCGGGACCGGATCGAGGGCGTGGGCGACGGGGTCATCCTCGGGGATCCGGGGCTTTACGCGACGCGGCTTCTCCTCGGCGGTACCGAGAAACGACCCACCCTGCCCGCGCCGAGCCATGCCTTCGGGCTGGTGGCCCATCACGCCCATCTCGACGCGCCGGAATTTGCGGCACTGAAAGCGCGGCACGGGGCGGCGATCCGGGTGATCTCGCCTGCGGCTCCGCCCGCGCGAGTGATCGCGCAGATCGCCACATGCGAACGTATCGCCTCGGCCTCGCTGCACGGGCTGATCGCAGCGGATGCGCTTGGCCTGCCCGCGATCTGGCTGGCCGCGCCGGGGCTGATCGGCGGGCGGTTCAAGTTCGACGATTACGCCAGCGCGGTGGCCCGGCGCGTCTGGGACCCCGTGGCGCTTACGGGCTCGGAAAGCCTCGCCGATCTGCGCGCCCTCGCGAGCTGCGCCCCGCAAGACGCCATCGATGGCGTGATCGCCGGGCTGGCCCGCGCCTTCACCCAATTCGCCGAGGAGGTCGCCTTCGCATGACCGCGCTTTCGCCAAGGATGGACCGTACGCCCCGCCTCTGCACGCCCAGCGCCGGGCCCGACCGCTGCGCCGATCTGAGCGTGGTGATCCCACTGCATGACAAGGCGCCCTTCATCGCGCGGACGCTCGCCTCGATCGAGGCGCAGCGGCCTGCGCCTGCCGAGGTGGTGGTGATCGACGACGGTTCCAACGACGAGGGCGCCGCGCTGGTGGAGCGGATCGCCACGCGTTCGCCGCTTACCATTCGGCTGATCCGGCAGGACAATCGCGGCGTGAGTGTCGCGCGCAATGCCGGGATGCGGGCCGCGCGGCGCGACTGGATCGCCTTTCTCGACGCCGATGACGCCTATCTGCCGGGCGCGCTGGCCGCGTTCGAGCGCGCAAGGCGGACGGTCCCGGGGGCGGAGGTGATTTTCGGCGAGGTGTGCCATGCGGGGCTGGACACATCGCCCGCGACGGAGCTGGCCGAGACGCCTATTCTCTCTCTGAGCGATTACTTCGCGCATCTGGTTCGGGGCGGGCCAGAGGTTACCGCCTCCTCGGTGATGATCCGCCGTGGCGCGCTTATCCGCGCGGGCGGATTTCCCGAAGGCGTCACGGTCGGCGAGGACAGCGACACGTGGTTTCGGCTGGGCTGCGAGGCGCGGTTTGCCTATCTCCCCGCCCCCGTCGCCCGCTACCACATCGAAGACGGCGCGAGCGGCTGGCGCGCGCATCAAGGCGAGGTGCCGCATTGGCATCAGACCTTCGCGGACTGGATCGCGCGCGGACGTATCGCTTTGCCGCGACGGAGGAGCGCGGCGCGGTTTCACGCCTATTCCTGCCTGCATGCGGTGATCTGGCAGGCGAATGTGGGCCATCGGGATGCGGCACTCGCGCGGCTGGCGCAGGTTAATTGGCAGGTCGCGCCGAAAGCGCTCTGGGCGAAGGCGCTGATGATCGCGCTCGCGCCTTGGCTGCTGAGGGCGTGGTTGCGATTGAAACCCCGGAGAGCCGCGCGATGAACGGGGGGGAGCTGGATCTGTCCCGCGCGATCCGTGCGCAAGCTGACGCCCTTGCCGGGGATTTGCAAAGGCTGGCAGAGGCGCCGAGCCCTGCGGCACTGCAGCAGGCCCGCACGGGCTGTGCCTTGCTCGCCCATCACCTCTCGCAAGGAAACGCCGCGCAGGGCTTCACGGCTTTGGCGGGATGGCTGAAGCTGACCTTTGGCGCCGTCCGGCTGTCTGAGACAGAGGCGGGCTGCGACACGACGCTCGCCGCACTCTGGCATGACAGGCTCAGCCCGGAGCTGTCGGAGGCTGCCCGCACCACGCTCATCCAAGGCGTGGCTCGGTTGACCGAGACGCTGGCGCGACCGCCCGGTCGTGCGCTGCGCGTGCTGTTCATCGGGGATTGCCTGATCTGGGACATCGCGACCCAGCTTCAGATCGCGGCGGCGGCGGAGGGCATCGCGATCACGCCGCATCTCTGCGCCCAGCGCGACAGGGCAGAATTGCGCCGCGCGCTGGAGCGGGCTGGCCCGGTCGATCTGGTCTTCTACGCCCCTTTCGGGTTCGGCTTCGCGCAAAGCTATGCCCGCGCCCTCGCGCACGGCGCCCTCCTGCGCCCGATGGCGCGCGACCTGCCCGGTTTACGCGCCACGCTGGATGAGGTGGAGGCGACGCTGTCCCACCTCCTCGCGCGGACCGATGCCCCGATTTACCTGCACGACGTCTCGGGCGCGCGGCAGGCTTCGGGCTGGCACGGTGCGCTGGCGGATCACATCGGCGCGCGGAGGCGGGCCCGCGTGGCGACGTGGCTGAACGAGAGGCTCGACGCGCTGGCGCAGCGGGCGGCGCGCCCGGTTCTGCGCATCCCGGAGGCTGCAGAGGCGAATCGTCTCGGGCCAGCGGCGGGGCGCGTGCTCTTCGAGGCGGGCGATCTGCACCCCACGGCGCTGGCGGCATCGCTCGCACCCGGCCCCTATCTGCGCGCCTGCCGTGCGGCGCATCTGCTCTCGCGGCGCAAGCTGGTGGTGAGCGATCTCGACAACACGCTCTGGGCCGGTGAGATCGGCGAAGGTCTGATCACCCATCACCACGACCGTCAGGCGCTGCTGTTGCGATTGAAGGCGCGCGGGGTGCTGCTCGCGGTGGCCTCGAAGAACGATCCGACGAATATCAGTTGGCGGGGTGCCGCACTGCGGGCCTCCGATTTCGTCGCGCGCGAGATCGACTGGGCGCCGAAGGCGGGCAATATCGCCAAGATCGCGGCGCGGCTGAACCTCGCGCCCGAGAGCTTCGTCTTTCTCGACGATCGCGCGGATGAGCGCGCGCTGGCCGAAGCTGGGTGTCCGGGGCTGCTGGCGCTCGACCCGAACGCGCTGGAGACTTGGCAGTTTCTGGACGACTGGGCCGATCAGCGCGCTTCGTTTGCGGGCTCCGACCGCACCACGCTCTATCAGGCGCGGGCGGCGCGGCAGGCCTATGTCGCCACGCCTTCCGAAGACCCCGGTGCCGCCTATCGCCAGCTTGGACTGCGGGTCGCGATCCGCACCGCCAAAGGGCGCGATCTGTCCCGGATCGGCGAGTTGATCGCGCGCACCAATCAGTTCAACACGACGCAGGTTCCGATCTCGGCCAAGGAGCTATCCGATCCCTCCCGCCATGTGCTGATTGCCGAGGCGGGCGACAGGTTCGGGTCGATGGGGATCGTGAGCGCGCTCGTGATCGCGGATGGGGCCGAGGCGGGTGAAATTACCCAATTCGTTCTCAGTTGCCGGGCCTTCGGCTACGGGATCGAGACGGCGCTGTTGCAGACTGCGCTGGCGGCACGCCCGGGACGCCGTCCCTTGCACGGACGGATCAACGAGAGCCCCCTCAACGCGCCGTGCCGCGACGTCTATGCCGCGAACGGCTTCACGCTGCGGGACGGGATATGGACGGCACAGGAGCCACGGCCCGATCTGATCCCCGACTGGCTGACCCTCGACATCGCGCCCGACCTGCGCGCGATCCCCGCACAGGCCTCGGCATGAGCGCGGGTCTGCCCCATCGGCGCGACATTCAGGTGCTGCGCGCGCTCGCGGTGGGGATGGTGGTGCTCTATCACGCGGAGCTGCCCCTCGCGGCCGGTTATCTCGGCGTCGACATCTTCTTTGTGATCTCGGGCTACCTGATCACCGGGATGATCGCGCGCGCGCTGGCGGAGGGGCGGTTTTCCTTGCGCACATTCTACCTATCGCGCGCCAAACGCCTGCTGCCTGCGGCCTTTGCCGTCTATCTCGCAACCGCTGTGGCCGCGCTCTGGCTGCTGTCGCAAGCCGAGATGGCGCGGTTCCTCGACACGCTCGGGGCGGCGTTGAGCTTCACCTCGAATATCGCGCTTTGGCGGAGTGTGAATTACTTCACCGCCGGCGCGCAGTTGAACCCGCTTCTGCATAGCTGGTCGCTGTCGCTGGAGGAGCAGTTCTACCTCGTCACGCCCCTCGCCATGCTGATTATACCGCGCAGGCACTGGCCGTTGCTTTTGCTGGGGGCTCTAGCGATCAGCCTCGCCGGCTGCCTCGTTTTGGCCCCGCGCAGCCCGGTTGCGAGCTTTTTCCTGCTGCCGACGCGGGCGTGGGAGCTGATGGCCGGGGCGGTGGTGATGCTGTTCGAGCCGCGGATCGAAAGGCGTGCTGGGCGCTGGCTGCGCCTGCTCAGCCCCTTGGCGCTGGCCGTATTGCTGGCGGTCTGCGCCATCGCGCCGGGTGCGGGCTGGGGCTCGGTACATCCGGGGCTGGATGCGGTGATCGTGGTCGGGGCCACGGCGCTTGTGATCGCGGCGCGACCGCCTTGGATGAATGGCAGCCATTGGGTGATGCGACCGCTCCTCTGGCTCGGCGGGATTTCCTATGCGCTCTATCTCGTGCATTGGCCGCTTTTCGCGCTGACGCGTAATGCGTGGCTGGATGCGCCTTTGCCGCTCTGGCTGCGACTGAGCCTGATCGCTGTTTCGCTGGGGCTCGCCCATCTGCTGCATATCGGGATCGAACGGCCGCTGCATAGCGCGCCGCTGCCCTCATGGCCGCGCGCGGCGGGGCTGGCGCTTGGCGGGACGGTGGCGCTGTGGCTGATCGCCCTCGCCCTGCCCGGCCTGCGCACGCCTCCGCGCGACTACCTCGCGCTCGGGGCCGCCAATACCGGGATCGCGCCGGGATGCGACTTCACCGGGGCGTTCGACCCGGAGGCCCTGTGCACGACAGGCCCCCGCCCGACCACGTTCCTATGGGGCGACAGCTACGCGATGCATCTGGCCGCGACGCTGCCGCCCGAGATCGGCCCCGTCGCGCAGGCCACGAAATCCGCCTGCGCGACGGTGCTCGGCCTGTCCCAAATACAGCCGGAGGTCGGTCAGGATGCCATCTGGGGCGAAGGCTGCATCCGCTCGAACGCTGAGATCGTCGCCTATCTGCAAGCCCATCCCGAGATCACCCGCGTCGTCATCTCCAGCCCCGTCGCACAGATCCTCGGCTCTGAACCGCAGGGCCTCGCGATGGAGCGCGGTCGGATCATCCCCGTGGCGATGAGTTTCCCCCGAGGCCGCGCCGCCTTGCACGCGGCTGTGCAGGCCATCGCCCGCCCCGACCGTCAGATCGTCGTGGTCAGCCCGCCGCCCTCTGTCGGCACCAATTTCTTCGCCTGTCGCGAACGGGCCGAAAGCGGGCTTTTCAGATTCGGCCCCCGTGCGCGCTGCGAGATGCGGCAGACGGAGGCGCGGGCCTATCGCGCGCAGGCCTTCGCGGCGCTCGACGGGCTGGAGGAGATCGAGGGCGTGCGCGTACTGGACCTGATCGGCGTCCTTTGCCCCAATGATACCTGCCCGCTGGAGGAAGCCGGCACGCCGCTTTACCGCGACGCGGGCCATCTGAGCATCCAAGGCGCGCAGGCCTTGGGCGCGCGCGACGCGTTGGGATTTCGCGCGTTGTTCGGTCTGGACGAAAAACTCACGCGGCTGGAGAAATGAAAAACCCGGCCGCTGGGGGCCGGGTTCATTTCAAATCGCGATGGGCGCGCTCAGCTCAGGCCGAGCTTCTTGAGCCGGTTCTCGCGGAGCCGGGCGAAATCATCGCCCGCGTGATAGCTCGAGCGGGTCAGCGGCGTGGCAGAGACCATCAGGAAGCCCTTGCCGTAAGCCGCCTTCTCGTAGTCGCGGAACTCGTCCGGGGTGATGAAACGCATCACCGCGTGGTGCTTCGGCGTCGGCTGCAGATACTGACCGATCGTCAGGAAATCGACGTCGGCCGAACGCATGTCATCCATCACCTGACGGACCTGCGGTGCGTCCTCGCCCAGACCGACCATGATGCCTGACTTGGTGAACATCGACGGGTCCAGCTCTTTCACGCGCTGCAGCAGGCGCAGCGAGTGGAAGTAACGTGCACCGGGGCGCACGCCGGGATAGAGGCCCGGCACGGTTTCCAGATTGTGGTTGAAGACATCGGGGCGCGCCTCGACGACTTTCTCCAGCGCGGCGGGCTCGCATTTCAGGAAGTCCGGCGTCAGGATCTCGATCGTGGTGTCGGGCGAGCGGTGACGGATCGCGCGGATCGTCTGGGCGAAATGCTCCGCCCCGCCATCGTCCAGATCGTCGCGGTCGACCGAGGTGATCACGACGTGGTTCAGACCCAGCGTCTCGACCGCATGGGCGACGCGGCCCGGTTCGAACACGTCGAGCGCGTCCGGGCGACCGGTGGCCACGTTGCAGAAGGAACAGCCACGGGTACAAATCTCGCCCATGATCATCATGGTGGCGTGACCCTGGCTCCAGCATTCGCCGACATTCGGGCAGCCTGCCTCTTCGCAGACGGTGACCAGCTTGTTGGTCTTCAGAATGTCGCGCGTCTTCTTGTAACCTTCCGAGACCGGCGCTTTCACGCGGATCCAATCGGGTTTCTTGGGCTGAGCATTGTCGGCGCGATGCGCCTTTTCGGGGTGGCGTTCACCGGGCATCTTGAGATCGCGCATGATCCATCCTTTCGGAGTGCGGTTGATCGTCACATAAGCCGATTGCGTGTCGGATGCAAATGCGCAAGCCCGAAGGCAGCCTTGCACATCGCGCGCGGCTGACCCGAGCGTAAGCGGCGGTCAGGATCACCACAAGGATAACGAATTCAAAGAGGCCGAACATCTCCGCGCCTCCGAAAGGGTCTCGCACAGCGAATGCCGCAACTGCAAAGTCAGCGATTGTGACCGAAAGGGACATCCGCTAGTCAATACACTCTCCAAAACGCAACCTCCCCAACCGATAAAGGAGACCTCCCCATGCTTTCCGGTTCGAAACTGCCTGAAGTGACCTTCCACACCCGCGTGCGCGATGACAGCATCGAGGGGCCGAACCCCTTCCGTTGGGAGGACAAGACCACCTCGGATTACTTCGCAGGCAAGCGCGTGGTGCTGTTCGCACTGCCCGGCGCCTTCACCCCCACCTGCTCGACCTACCAGCTGCCCGGCTTCGAGAAGGGCTTCGACGATTTCGCCGAGCAGGGAATCGACGAGATCTACTGCCTGTCGGTCAACGACGCCTTCGTGATGAACCAGTGGGCCAAGGCGCAGGGCCTCGAGAACGTCAAGGTGATCCCCGATGGTTCGGGCGAGTTCACCCGCCGCGTCGGCATGCTGGTGCGCAAGGACAATCTGGGCTTCGGTCTGCGCTCGTGGCGCTATGCGGCCGTCGTCAATGACGGCGTGGTCGAAGCCTGGTTCGAAGAGCCGGGCCTTGAAGACAACCACGGCGAAGACCCTTATGGCGTCTCCTCGCCCGAGACCGTCATGAACTGGCTGGTCGACGCCAAGGCCGAAGCGGCGGCGTGACCCTATGCCGGCCCGTTATCGGGCCGGCTACCAACGGATCGGGGCGCACGACGATCAGAAGCGTCTGCGCGCCTGCGCGACCAGCCCCTCGCCGGCTTTTTGCAAGACCTGCGCGAGCGGGTCGAACCATGCCTCGGCATCGGACACTTCGCGGGCACGGACCAGCCTTACAGTCCGTGCCGGCTCCTCGTCGAACCGGCTGAGCGCGAGCGTCGGGAAGGCCCGGGTTTCCTGCAAGCTCGCGATCTCGGGCACCAGCGTCAGCCCCATCGCCTGCCCGGCCAGCGCGCAAAGCGTGGTCAGCGAGGACGCCCCCAGATCGATGCGCTGCGCCGCCCGCGTCAGCCCGCATAGCGCCAGCGCCTGATCGGCGAGGCAATGACCTTCGTCGAGCAGCAAGAGCTGATCCGGGTCGATCGCCTGGGGACTGAGCCCGCGCACCGTGGTCAACTGATCCGGCGTCCCGGCCAGCAGGAAGCGATCTTCGAACAGCGGTGTCTCGAACAGTTCGGGCGCAGGCGTCGCGATGATCGCGGCATCGAGGCGTCCCTCGGCGATCTCGGCCAGCAGCGACTCAGTCGTGGCCTCGCGCAGCCGCAGCCCCCCTTGCGCGCGCAGCCCCGCCAGAGACGCAGGCAGCAGATAGGGCGCAATGGTCGGGATCACGCCAAGATTGACCTGCCCCAGCCCGCGCCGCGCCTCGGACTGGAGATCGCGCAACTCGCCCGCGACCCGCTCGGCGGTCTCCAGCACCCGCCGCCCGGCTCGCGTCAGCCGCACATCGCGCGGGCGGCGCTCGACCAGCGGCTGGCCCACCTGCTCCTCCAACTCACGGATTTGCACCGAGAGCGCGGGCTGGCTGACATGGACGATCTCAGCGGCGCGCGAGAAAGAGCGCGCCTGACCGAGCGCCCGCAGATAGGTGAGTTGGCGAAGCGTGATATTCATAACCTTCGATTATCGCCACGCGAAAAAATATACAACTTTGCATTATATCGCTTTCGCGTGGGTCGCTCATGCCAAGAAGGAAGCCGTAAGGGTGCGCGCCATGGCCGGCAGGACGCGGACCAGCGACAAAAAGAAAGGGCGCGAGAAAATATCACGCCCTTTCTTTCGCTTTATCAGAGTCTTGCAAAGAAAAGCTAAGGTAACACCTTAACTTAAGCGGACTGTTAGGCATTGAGGGTTCGGCTGAGTGAGAACGCCCGGACCGCCACTCACCCAATCATCGGACTGGCACCGCCATAGGTGTCGTCGTAATGCCGCTTGAGGCGTTGCAGAGCGATGCGGAGGACGATCTTGCCCGAGCGTGCCGACCAGCCAAGCCGCTTCTCCGCCGTCTCCAGACCTTCGAGAAAGCAGCAGCAGCGTAGCGCCATGTCGCCCAGACCCGGCCCCAGATCGCGCAGCGCCAGCGCCACCCGCTCGCGCGCAGTGTCGGAGCCGCCGCCCATCGCCAGCTCGGGGCGATACTGACCGCGCCCGCCGCCGCCGGTCAGGAACCGTTCCCAGTTCTGCCCCACGCGCGGGCCCATCTGCGCCAGCTCGAAATCCTCGCGCAGACGCTCCCCTGCGGCGACGAGATCGGCGCCGAGGAACGGCCGGCCCTGTTTGTCACGCCGCCGCGCGAGCACCGCGAGCGGGCTTTCGGCCAGATTGGCGCGCACCCGGCGCTGATGCCCGTCCGCGTCGGCGCGCGTCTCGTGGACGAACTCGCCATGTTGCGCGGCGAAGGGATTGGCGGCGGTCTCGCCGCGTGCCGCGGCCTCTTCTTCCAGCACGCGTTTCAGCGCCGCGCGGCCCGCCTGCGTGATCTCGTAGCTGGTGACGCGCCCCGCATGGGCGACCTCGATCCAGTCCTTGAGCGCGAAAGCCTGCGCCACCGCACGCTCCAGCACCGCCGTGCGCACCGTGCCGCGCAGCACCACGGCCTTGTCCATCTCGCGCCCCACGATCAGGAGCGCACCCGGCTCGGCCAGGCGGCGCAGAATGCGGCGCGTCTCGCGGCGCAGCTGGTCTTCATCGGCGGGCGTCTCGGAGGGGCGGAAAGCAGCGGTCATGGGCGTGTCCTTTTGGAGCACGGTCGTCATCGGAGCCTCGGGATAATTGGCGGCGCCCGGCCCGGCCGCGCGGCCAAGACGTTCGAGCGCTTCATCGACCAGCGGATCGTCCCGCCGCGCCTCGATCCGGCGCACGCGGCGCAGGATGGTCGAGGCCGCGCACCCTTCCGCCCGTGCCAGTGCCCGTATCGGAACGCCTTCTTCGACATGGCGCAGATAGAGTCGGGCATGTTCGGGCAGCCAGGCGGGAAGCGCCGCCGGGGCCGGTGCGATCGAAGTCATATTGTCCCCCAGATTGCGCCGCGAAACGCGCGACGAGTCCGTCCGGTAACAACCGTGAGTTGCTTTGGTTACCCGTTCGTTAATAAACGGGACGCCAGCAAGAATTCCTTAAACTTCCTAAACAAAGCTTTGCGGGGCGCGCGCTTGAGGGCGAAATTGCGCAACACCGCCTGAGGCTGGGTAACGCTCGGGATCTCACCTCAAGGGAGTTTCCGATGACCTTCGCATTTCGCCAGAAATCCACGCCCGCCGTCCACGCCGCGTCGCCGCTGCGCCTCGTCGAACCGACCGCAGCCGACAGTGTCGCCCCCGACCCCGATCCGGTCACCGCCGTGGCGAAGCTGCGCCGCCCGCGCCTGTTGATCCGCGCCGCCCGGCACGGGCTGAGCGATTACAGCCGCAAGCGCGACCTCAAGCGGGTGATGCGGATGAGCGAGCTGCCGCGTCCGGGAACGGCCCTGCGCGCGTTGATGGCCGAGGAAGCGGCGCTCGATCACGCGCGGCGTGCGGGCGAGGCGACCTATTCGGTCGCCCGCCATATCGAGCTGCTGATCGCGCTGCTGGCGGAGGCGCGGCTTGCGCCGCAGCCCTCTGAGGAGAGCGCGAGCGCCCCTTCGCTCAGCGCGACTTGAAGAGCGAGCCGAGAACCCCGCGCACGATCGTCTGGCCCGTCTTGGTGCCCAGCTGACGCGCAAGGCTCTTGCCGAAGGTCTCGAGGATCGTATCGGACCGGCGGGAGGACGTTTTGCGCGTCGGCTTCGACTTCGCCGTCGGATCGTAGCGCCGTGCATTGTTGAAACTGTCGAAGCCCTCTTCGATCTCGGAGCGGCCCGCAGCGGTCTTGGCCGCTTTCTCGCGCGCCTCGGCCTCCGCAGCCTCGCGCGCGGCCAGTTCGGCACGCTTGGCGAGAATCTCCTGCGCCGACTCGCGATCCACGGGCGTGTCGTATTTGTCGCCCAGACCGCTTGAAGCGATCACCGCGGCGCGCTCGGTATCGCTGAGCGGGCCGAGGCGCGACTGCGGCGGGCGGATCAGCGTGCGCTCGACCATGCCCGGCACGCCCTTCTTCTCGAGGAAGGAGGTCACCGCCTCGCCGGTGCCGACCTCCTTGATCGCTATCTCGGTGTCGAAGCTCGGATTGGCGCGGTAGTTCTCGGCCGCGCGGTGCAGATCGCGCTGATCCTTCGCCGTGAAGGCGCGCAACGCGTGCTGCACCCGGTTGCCAAGCTGGCTGAGAATGCCATCGGGCACGTCGCCGGGGTTCTGGGTGATAAAGAACACCCCCACCCCTTTTGAGCGGATCAATCGCGCCACCTGCTCCACCTTGTCGACCAGCGCCTTGGGCGCGTCGTCGAACAGCAGATGCGCCTCGTCGAAGAAGAAGACCAGCTTCGGTTTGTCGGGGTTGCCGACCTCGGGCAGCTCCTCGAACAGCTCCGAGAGCAGCCACAGCAGGAAGGTCGCGTAAAGCTGCGGGCTGCCCATCAGCTTGTCGGCGGCGAGGATGTTGATCTGACCCATGCCGTTTTCATCGATCTGGATCAGGTCGGCGAGGTCCAGCGCGGGTTCGCCGAAAAATTGCGCCCCGCCCTGATTTTCCAGCACCAGAAGGTCACGCTGGATCGCGCCGATCGTCGCGGTGCCGACATTGCCGTATTCCAGCGCGATTTCGTCCGCGCGCTCGCCGATATGGCGAAGCATGGCGCGCAGGTCGTCGAGGTCGAGCAGCGCCAACCCCTCCTTGTCGGCGATGTGGAAGGCGATATTGAGCGCGCCTTCCTGCGCCTCTGTCAGCCCCAGAAGGCGGCTCAGCAGCAGCGGACCCATCTCGGAGACGGTCGTGCGCACCGGATGGCCCTTCTCGCCGAACATGTCCCAGAAGACCGTCGGATAGGCGCGATATTCCAGATCGAAACCGATGGTCTGCGAGCGCTCCATGAAGGCGTTGTGCAGCTTGGCCTCGGTCGAGCCGGTGGCCGCGATGCCCGACAGATCGCCTTTCACATCGGCCATGAAGACCGGCACGCCCGCCTGCGAGAAGCCTTCCGCGAGGATCTGCAGCGTCACCGTCTTGCCGGTGCCGGTCGCGCCTGCAACCAGCCCGTGACGGTTGCCGTATTGGAGCTTCAATTCCTGCGGGCTTGCGTAGCCTTCCCCACCGCCCCCAACGAACACACCCTCTTCGGTCAGAACACCGGTCATCTTGCCCTCGTCAAACAAATTCGGCTCCGACAATACTACCTTAACCCTTTTGCGCCAGTCTGATCCTGCCTCCGGAGTGCGCTTTTGCGCGGATGGGGGCACTTCCTCCCTGTTGAACTGGCCGCGCCACGCTTGGCGCGGTCTTTTTCTTCTGTGCCAAGGAATTGCGTCCCGGAGTTCATCGCCTCACCGCCTGTCACACTTCCTCAACTTTGCCTGTTGACCTGTGAAAAATTACGGCCTAGCGTACCGGCAATGACGAAGTCGGCCAGTCCGACAGGGGGAAAAGGAAGGGGTCCCGAACGGGCCCCTTTCGCTTGGAAAGCCCAGCTTTCGCGCCCCCGGAACCCCCGATCCGGCCCGCGCGAGACGCGGCTGAATCGCTCCCGCTCTTTCGGCGAAATCCTCCGCCTTCCCCGCCTCTTATGAAGGCCGTCGAACGGCTCACGAAACTGTGGCAGTTTGCCGCCGATCCGTGAGCGCCGCTGCGGAATTCGCCACTGACAGGGGCGCAGCCCCGTGTTAAGCCTTCGCCCAATACGTTTCAGGAGAAGAGTAATATGTCTCAACTGACGAAACCGCTCGCCCTCGCTCTGGCCCTCGGCCTTGCAAGCGGGGCGTGGGCGCAAGATACCACCTCGAGCGATACGACCACGACTCCGCCGGCGGATGCGACCGCAGGCGCGACTACCGATGGCGCGACCACCGATGGCGCGGCGACCCCGGCGGCGGATGCGGGCGCAGACGCAGACACCAGCGGCACCGATCAGGCGGCCGACGGCCAGACTGCGCCGACGATGCCCGGCGCCGACCAGCAGGCCCAGAAGCCGCAGGAGCCGCAGACCTACATCAAGGCGACCTACGAAGACTGGCAGCTGCAATGCGCCAAGTCGCCCGACGGCAAGGATCCCTGCCAGATGTATCAGGTGATCAAGGACCAGAATGGCGGCAACGTGGCCGACATCTCGGTGATCGGTCTGCCCGATGGCAGCCAGGCCGCTGCCGGTCTCACCATCATGGTGCCGATGCAGACCCTGCTGTCGCAGAACCTCGTGATGCAGGTCGATGGCGGCAAGGCGATGGTCTACCCCTATTCCTTCTGCGACCCGCGCATGATGGGCTGCTTCGCCCGCTTCGGCGTCAGCAGCGCCGAGCTCAACTCGCTCAAGAAGGGCAGCAAGGCGACGATCACGATCACGCCGCTGGCCAACCCGCAGCAGAAGGTGAAAGCGGATATCTCGCTCAAGGGCTTCACCAAAGCCTTCGACGAAACCGTGAAAACCAACAAGGAAAACGGCGTTCAGCAGTAAGCTGGATGGATGAGCTTCGGCTCGCAACCGGTTGAAATCAAAGGCGCCGCGCCCACCCGGGCGCGGCGTTTTCATATCGTACGCAAGGCCAGAACCGCGTTGAGCCCGCCGAAAGCGAAGGCATTCGAGAGCGCCGCGCCGACCTGCGCCTTGCGGGCCGTGTTGGGCACATAATCCAGATCGCAGTCGGGATCGGGCGTGGCGTAATTCGCCGTCGGCGCGATGACCCCATCGCCAAGCGCCATGAGGCAGGCGATCAGCTCCACCGCCCCCGTGCCGCCGATGCAATGGCCGTGTAGCGCCTTGGTCGAAGACACCGCGACGTGATCGGCCGCTGGGCCGAGCGCCGCGCGGATCGCGGCGGTCTCGATCCGGTCATTGGCCGCCGTCCCGGTGCCGTGGGCGTTGATGTAGCCGACCTCTTCAGGCGCCATGCCCGCGTCGCTCAACGCGCCGGTGATCGCCGCGGAGGCCCCGTCGAGCGAGGGCATCACGATATCACTCGCATCGGAATTCATCGCAAAGCCCGCAATCTCGGCCAAGGGCTGCGCGCCACGCGCCTCGGCGCTCTCCAGCGTCTCGATCACAAAGACGCCCGCGCCCTCGCCCTGCACCATGCCGTTGCGATCCGCCGAGAACGGGCGGCAGCCATCGGGCGACATCACCCGCAGCCCCTCCCACGCTTTCAGCCCGCCGAAATTGAGCATTGCTTCAGAGCCGCCCGCGAGCATCCCTTCCGCCATGCCCGAACGCACCATCTGGAACGCGAGGCCGATGGCGTGGTTGGAGCTGGCGCAGGCAGTGGCGACGGCAAAGCTCGGCCCTTGCAGCCCATAGCGTATCGAGAGGTGCGAGGGCGCGGCGTTGGCCATCAGCTTCGGCACCGTCAGCGGATGGACGCGGTTCTTTTGATCTGCGAAAACAGCGCGATAGGCGTTATTCGCGGTGGTGTGCCCGCCGCCTGCCGACCCGATGATGCAGCCCCAGCGGGCGGGATCCGGGGCTGCCTCCAGCCCCGCCTGCGCCATCGCCTCCGCGCCGGAGATCAGCGCGTATTGAGTGAAGGGATCGTATTGCGCGAGCTGCGCCGAGGTGAAGCGGGCAGATGCATCGTAGCCGTGGATCTGGCCACCGATGCGGATGCTCAGCCGCTCCACATCCTGAAAGCTGAGGGGCCCGATGCCGCTGCGCCCCTCCGCCATGGCCGCCTTGGTCGCCGCAACACCCTCGCCGAGCGCGTTGATCGTGCCCGCGCCCGTGATCACGACGCGCCGCATCAGGCGACGGCGGTCGACGGTTTGCCGCCAGAGACGAGACGCTCCACCGCGCCCACGATCGCCCCGATCGAGGACATATCGAATTGCGAGGCGGCGGGTTCGTTGGCGTTGAACGGCACCGAGACGTCGAAGGCCTCTTCGATGGCGAAGATCACTTCGACGAGGCCGAGGCTGTCGAGCCCCAACTCGTCGAGCGTCATCTCGGGCGAAAGTTCGGAGGGCTCACGAAGGGCTTCGCGGGCGATGATCGAGAAAACCTGGTCTTGCACGTCTGGCCTCATATCTGGGGTTACTCCGTGCCGCCTTTTTGCGTGAGTTTCGTAACAGTTTCTCGAAGCTCGGCCATTTGCGCAAACAATCTCGGCAATCTGCGGACAGATTTGTTGATCTCGAGTTGCGTTTCCATCTTCACCGCCGGGCTCCCCCAGATCGTACGGCCTTTGGGAACGTTGGTATAGATATTGGTGCCGCCCGCCGCGATCACGTCGTCGCCCACGGTGATGTTGTCCGAGACGCCGCATTGGCCGGCCAGCACCACGCGGTGCCCGATCCGGGTCGAGCCCGCGATGCCGACCTGACCGCAAAGCAGGCAATCCTCGCCCACCTGCACGTTATGGCCGATATGGACCATGTTATCGAGCTTGCTGCCCGAGCCGATCGCGGTCGCGCGCACCGTGCCGCGGTCGATACAGGCGTTGGCGCCAATCTCGACATCGTCGCCGATCTCGACCGTGCCGAGCGAATGGATGCGGAACCATTTCTGCTCCGTGATCTCTTCGCGCTGCTCCAGCGTGTGGCGGATTTCCTCGACCCCCGAAGGATCAGGCGTGACGAAGGAAAATCCGTCCGAGCCGATCACCGCGCCGGGCTGACAGACCAGCCGGTCGCCGATCAGCACCCGCGCCCCGATCCGCGCACCCGGATAGATCAGCGCGTCAGAGCCGATCTGCGCGCCTTCCGCGATGGTCACCTGCCCCACGATCCGCGCATTCGGACCGATCTTCACCTCCTTGCCGATCACGGTGAAGGGGCCGATGGCGGCATCCTTGCCGATGATGGCGGTCGGGTCGATCACACAGGTCGGGTGGATGCCGGGCTCGACATTGGGGCCGGGATCGAAGGCTTTCGACAGCCCCGCCATGGCGAGACGCGGGCGAGTCACGAAGACCGCCGCCTCCAGCCCGAGCGCGCGCCAGTCCGCGCCCTCCCACAGAAGCGCCGCGCGGGCCTTACCCTCGCGCAGCCCTTCGGCGTATTTCTCGCTCATCGCGAGGGCGATCTGGTCGGGTTCCGCCGTCGCAGGCTCGGACGCGCCGGTCACCTCGATCGACAGGTCGCCTTCGGCGCGGGCGTTCAGCGCCTGCGCGATATGCTCGATTGTCTGGGACATGGCCGATCCTCTCATGGTCGCATGAGGGCGCGCTTGCCGCCCCCGTTGCCAGAGATTTAGCTGTCCTGCGTGCCCAATTCCACCCCGGCCTTTTGCAAGGCATTGAAGAGGATCGCATCACGCCCATAGACGTCGCGGCGATACTCGACATGCCCCGACGCGGTCGGCCAGGCGGTGAAGTAAGTCAGATGGACCGGGACGTGCTTTTCCAGAGGCACGACGGTCTCGCGCCCCGAGTTGAGGATGCGCTTGAACTCCGCTTCCGGGTCGGAGCTTTGCGCGCCCAGAAGCGTGTAGGCCAGATCGAAGGGATCGCCGACGCGCACGCAGCCATGGCTGAACGCCCGCGTCTCTTTCTTGAAGAGCGATTTCGACGGCGTGTCGTGCAGGTAGATGTTCCAGCGGTTCGGGAACAGGAATTTCACCAGCCCCAGCGCGTTGCGGTTCGACGGCGGCTGCTTCATCGCGAAGGGGAAGTTGCTCGCGTTATAGGCGGCGAAATTCACCGCAGAGCGCGGCACGACCCGGCCCCGGCTGTCGATCAGCTGAAGCTGGCTCGCCGCGTTCGGATTGCGCTTCATCTGCGGCAGGTATTCCTTGGTCACGATCGAGCGCGGCACATGCCAGGCCGGGTTGATGACCATCCGCTCCATCTCGTCGGAAAACTCCGGCGTGCGGCGGTCCGAGCTGTTCTGCCCAACCACCGTCACCGAGCGGAACGTGGTCTTGCCATTGTCGACCACGCGAACCGAGAAATCGGTGATATTGACCCAGACGTAACGGCCCGAGAAATCGATGCCGTTCATCCAGCGCAGACGCTCCATCGCGACGAGGATGGCTTTCATCCGCGCTTCGGGGCTCTTGTTGATCTCGCCCAGCGTGCTCGGCCCGGCCACGCCATCGGTCGCAAGCCCCTGATCGGTCTGGTAGGCCTGCACGGCCTTCTGCATCTCGGCGTCATAGGTCGCGCTGGCAGAGCGGCCCAGATAGCCCATCCGCTGCAGCCGGTCGCGCAGCGCCACGACGTTCGGCCCGCTGTCGCCGGGCTCGAGCTTGGTGCCGGGCACCGTCGGCCCCCAGCCGCCCGCTTCGATCTGATGCTCCAGATCGAGGCGCGCTTTCACCAGCTGCGCATATTGCGGCATCTGGGGCGCCAGCTCGCGCAGGAACAGCGCCGGGTTGGTCGAAGCGGCGAAGGCCGTCATCCGGGCTTCGGGATCGGCGCGCTTGGGTTCGCGCTTGATATCGGAGATGACGCTATGCGGGTCGAGCACGCCATGCGACAGGTCATGGGCGTAATCGAGGAAAATCTGGCTCATCTTCACTTCGAGCAGACCGCGCTGACGCTCGGACTGGACGGCAGCGAAGGCGACACGCAGCCCCTCGGGGTCGTAATGCGCCGTGGGCAGCCCCTGCATCGCCGACAGATCGAGCGCGCGCATGAAAGCCGCGCGGCGGCCCGCATCCTCGGCGGCGGTCCAGATCGGCCGGTAATCGCGGGCGGCATAGAAGGCGGCCAGAGCGGGATTGTCAGCGGCAGCTTCGGCCACGGCCTGAGTGAAGCCCGAAAGCTCGACGCCAGCCAGCGGCGACATGGCCCCTTGGGCAGCAATCTGGGCAGTGCCTTGCGCCTGAGCGCCGGCGGCGAGCGTAGCTAGCGCGAAGGCCAGCCCTATCTTACGGAAATTGCGCGTCATAGCGTCTAAACCCCTGCCCGGACCCATCGTTCCAGATGTTCCAAACTTACCTGCATCTGTCCAGCGAAGCGTTGCCTGCGCGCAACGAACTGAGCGGACCCGCCCGGAACGATGCAGGGGCGCAACAGCGCCTTTCCGCCGCCTCTCACCCCGCACACACACCGCCCCCACAAGGACGTGAGCGTATTTTTACTACCGGCAGGCGATTTTTTGCCGACATGCCCCAACATGGCAAAGATGCATCAGTTCCGTTCTTTATCGATTAATCTGTCTATGCCATAAGGAGTAAGAAGTTTGGGTCTACCATCCCTCAACCGCCCGAAACAGGGCGGGAAAATCGAGAGACAGGCGAACACAGGAACTTGCTATGACGACGATTTCCCGGCGCGGCCTTCTGGGCGCATTTGCTGCGACCATGGTGACGGCAGCCCCCACCATGAGTAACGCTTTCGGTCTACTCAAGGGCGCAGGGGACATCCGACGGATCAAGATGTATAACGGTCGTACCGGCGAGACGCTCGACACCGTTTACTGGATCGAAGGCGAGTATATCCCCGACGCGCTGAAGGAAATCACCTACTTCGCCCGCGACTGGCGCACCAACCAGCTGAAGAACATCGACGCGCGCACCGTGGACATCGCGGCGGCAGCGCACAATCTGATGGACTCGCGCGAACCCTACATGCTGCTGTCGGGCTACCGCTCGCCCAAGACCAACGCCATGCTGCGCTCCCGCTCGAAAGGCGTCGCGAAGAACTCGCTGCACATGCAGGGTCTGGCGATGGACCTGCGGCTGAAATCGCGCTCGGTCAGCCAGATGTACAAGGCGGCGACCGCCTGCCACGCCGGTGGCGTTGGCAAATACTCGCGCTCGAACTTCGTTCACATGGATTGCGGCCCGGTGCGGCACTGGGGCTCCTGAGCCGCTCCCCTTCCTTTCGGGGTTACCGATAGCGCCGCTCGTTCGAGCGGCGTTTTTCTTTGCCTGCCCTGCTGGGGGTTGCCCCAAACCGCAGACAGAAAAAGGCCCCGCATGGGGGGCCTTGATCAGTCGTGCGTAGCGATGCTCAGTCGAGCACGCGACCCTGTTGGCGGAAATAGGCCTCTGCCTCGGGGGTCAGATCGACCTTCTCATAGCCCGAGACCATGGGGCGCACATGCTGGCGGAAGCCGTGGCCGATGGTGAGCAGGTAGACATGGACCACCACGAAGCTCGCAATGGCGAAAGCCGCGAGGACGTGGAAATTCGCGATGATCTCCAGCCAGAACGAGCCGCCGTCGAGGTGATCCCAGAACCCGTAGCTGAGATAGGCCAGCCCCGAGATCCAGATCGCCGGGAAGAGCATCATCTTGAGCGCGAAATAGGCCGCCGCCTGCAGCGGGTTGTGCCGCCGCTCGTAGCTCTTCACATAAGGATGCTCCTCGCCTTTGAAGACACCGTAGGCGTAGAAGCGGCTGACCTCCCACATGCCCTGCATGCGCGGGATGAACTGCTTGTAGCCGCCCGTGGTGAACAGCCAGAAGGTCGCGAAGGCCCACAAGAGGAGCAGCGCCAGCGCGACGACCGTATGGATCAGCACCGCCGCCCCGAAGGGCAGGATCGGATGCAGCCCCAGAAGCCGCGCGCCGGTGAAGAACAGCAATAGGATCGAGCCAACCTGGCTCCAGTGCCAGAGCCGGTTGAAGCGCGAATAGACCTTTACGCAATGCTCAGCCATGGTGGCCTCCATTCTTCTTGCCGCGGTTGATCAGGCGCAGCGCGCCATGGCCCACGGCCCCCAGAAGCGCCATCAGGAACATAGCGAGCCCCAGCTTGCCGCCGAGATTGATTTCCGAGCCGGGAACGTAGATCCCTGCCAGATCAGCCATCCGACCGCCCTGCGCGTGGCAGCTTTCGCATTGCAGCGCATCGTCGGCGGGCGCGACCATGTGGGTGATCGGCCAGTACATGTAGGTATGGACGAAATCGAACTCGCCCGAATACTCCACACCGGCATAATCCATGCCCGCCTTGAGCGATTTCTCCCAGTCGTAATAGGACCAGAGCGCGGTGCCGTTGCCGGGGCCATAGACGTTGTTATAGGCCAGCACATTGCGCTGGGTATCGTAGGCCTGCGTGCCGACCATCCGCTTGAAGGGGAAGATGCGGCTGTCGGGCTGACCGGGATTTCCGCCGATCTTGTTGATCTCGACCACCTGCGTCGGGTCGATCTCTTCCTCCGGCAGGGTGAAGGTCATCTCGCCGTTGGACCATGCGTAATAGGGCGTGACGTTCTCGCCCCATTCGAAATTGCCCTTCTTCGACATGTAGGTGTGAAGGTGCTTGCCGTCAGATTGGGTGAAGCCCTCTTCGGTGATCGGCTTGCCGTTCTCGTCGAGCTTGCCCGCCGTGGACCAGTCCCAGACGGTCTTCGTCGCCACCCCGCCCCGCGCGAAGCTGGGGATGTGGCAGGTCTGGCAGGCCACCGTGTCGGTGTGATCGTTGAGCTTCGCCGCGATCAGCGGGTTCGGCCCCTCATGCGGGCTGTCGGTGTGGCACGACTGACAGGCGGCCGCATTGTGCGCCGAGCCCGCCATTCGATCGGGATGCGGGTCGATCACATCGGTCTCGTAGCGCGAGCCCTCAAAGACGTGCTTGTCCGAGACGTGGCAGGTCTCGCAGGTGAAGTTCTGACCGTCGGGCGACATATGGACATCGACGTCGCGCGGCGGGTTGAACAGCGCCGAGCTGAGATCGCCATGCTTCACGTTATCGCCGCCACCACCATAGAAGTGGCAGTTGCCGCAATTGTCGCGTCCGGGCGGTGCGCCCACCGATCGCGCGGCCTCGGCCAGATCGACGGGCCAGGCGGCCGCGCCGGTGATCGTCTTCGCGCCCGCGGCCACCGGTTCCAGCGGCGGCTCGCCTGCGAGGTTGTCCTGCTTGGTATATTGGCCGGATTTGTCGTGACAGACGAGGCAGTCGACCTTGGTCGGATCGTCGGGCATCGGCTCGCGCACATCCGTCCAGCCATAGCCCGTGTGGCACGAGGTGCAGCGCACCTCGTTCGAGGCGACATTGCCGCAAAACGCGTTCATCTCATGCGCTTTGCCGAGCGTCTGGCCGGTGGCTTCGTTCTGGTATTCCCATGTCCAGTGGATCGAATGCATCACCTGATTGGAGGCCTCGGTATGGCACGACAGGCAGGCTTCCGTCACCTCGGATCCCGAGGCAAACGGCCCTTTGAGCTGATCGAATTTCGAGTGGTCGGCAGTGAGCTCTTTCACCGGATCGCTCATATGGGCGGCCTTCGACGCGCCTTGCGCGACAGGCGTCGATTGCGCACCGATTGCGGGCGTCTCCTCCCCGGCCGCGTCCTGCGCGTAGGCGGGAAGCTGGCCCAAAATCACGGCTGAGACGAATGCCGTAATCCGCAATGCACTCTGTGTCATCGATGCTCCGACTGGCTCACTACTGGTTACTCACATTGCTTAGCGTGAATGTGTCGATCACGGGGATGCGACATTTCGTGAGTTTTGCGTGACTTACTGTCGCATCGGTTTTGGCACGCGCGGAGGTGCGGCGCGCATCACGCAGCCCTGATCTGCCGTGAGCGGTGCGGCGAGGAACGAAGCGCTGGCGCCCCGCGCTGAGCCTCACCGGGCGCGGACATCCCCGGTCCCGGCCCTCAAATCGATTTCACAGGAGAGTTTCATGCAGCGCGCAACCCGCTTCATTCTTCCCGCCGCCCTCGCCCTTGCCCTCGGTTCGGGCGCGGCGTTCGCCGCCTCCTCGAGCAACGACGGCTCGAAAACCGAATGGATCAACCCGGTCGTGAAGGACTACGGCAAGATGCACCCCGTGCCCGATGGCGCGCTCAGCCCCGACCCGAACAAGGACTGGAAGATCGTCTTCGATGTCGGGATGGGCGAGACGATGGACGGCGGCGTGAACGCAGCGCTCTGGCATGTCGCGCGCGCGGTGAACGTCTACGGCCATGCGGGCGTCGACAAGGAACATCGCAAATTCGCGGTGGTGCTGCATGGCGCGGCAACCCCGCTCGCGCTCTCGCCCGAGGCGTATAAGAAGAAATTCGGCAAGGACGATCCCGACACCAAGCTGAAGCAGGAACTCGCGGATGCCGGCGTCACGCTTTATGTCTGCGGGCAGGCGCTGGCCGATCACGGCTTCACCGAGGATCAGGTCGGGCCGAATGTCGATGTGGCGCTCTCGGCTCTGGCCGCCGTGCCCGTGCTGGAAAGCCAAGGCTACCAGCTCTTCCCGATGTAAGCGCGCCTCTCAGGCGGACATGAAAAAACGCGGGCAGTTTGCGCTGCCCGCGTTTCTTTTTGCTTGACGGAGCGAGGCCCGGAGGCCCCTGCCCCTCGGCTTACATGCTGCCGGCGCCCATACCCATCCGGCTTGCCAGATCGGCCAGCACCCAGACGGTGCCCGCAGCCATCAGGATGATGAGCAGGAAGGTGAACAGCACCAGATACAGGTCCGGACGCGCCTCTTTCGAGAAGTCGAGGTGCATGAAGGCCCAGAACTGGATCACCAGCTGCGCGATGCCGAGGATGCCCACGATGGACCATGCGAGGCCCGTCGAGAACACGCCACCCGCGACGATCACGACGCCTGCGAGCGTCAGGACCACCGAGAGCGCGAAGCCCCAGACATAGCGCGCCATGTCGTGCTTGTACTCGGCCGAGTCCATGCCGACGTCGGAGTTGATATAATCCATCACAGCACCCCCATCAGGTAGACTTTCGTGAAGAGCGCGATCCAGACGATGTCCAGCATGTGCCAGAACAGGCCCAGACGCACGAGACGCGACTTGATCAGGTCGTTCATCCCGAAGGTCTTCATCTGAACCATCAGCAGGATGCCCCAGATGATACCCGAGGTGACGTGCAGACCGTGCAGACCCACCAGCGAGTAATAGGCGGTCAGGAAGCCCGACACTTGCGGCGTGTTGCCCTCGGTCCAGAACTCGTGGAATTCGTAGAGTTCGATCCCGAGGAAGATCGCGCCAAGCGCCAGCGTCACGACGAGCCAGCCCACCGTGCGCTTCATCGACGCGCCGTATTTCATCCCCAGCGTGCAGATGCCGAAGGTGAAGGTGGAGATCAGCAGCGCCATCGTCTCGATGGTCGGCAGGCCGAGGCTGAACAGCTCATGCGGGCTCGGCCCGTTCGCGATGCCGTGCCATTCGGCATCGGCGTAGTTGGCGATCATCAGCGAGAAGGCGATGAGGTCCGACATCAGGAAGATCCAGAAGCCGAAGATCACCGTGCCCGTCTTGTCGTGATGGCCGTGATCGTGGGAGGCAGCGTGCGCTGCCCCCGTGTTGCTCATAGTTGCACTCATACCTGCGTCTCCATGATCAGGCCGCGGTTCTTGGTGGTGAACTCATCGTCGAGCCGGATTTGCGGCGTGGTTTCGACGAGGCGCTTGTGGGCTTCATAGCCCTCACGCAGTTCTTCCGCGGTGACGGTTTCTTCCCAGTCGGTGTCGTAGGAGCGGATCAGCACCAGCACCCACATGGCTACGAAGCCCACCGCAGCGATCAGCCACATCTGGAAGATCATGGCGAACGCGAAGAGGGTCGCGACGAGGCCCACCAGGAACGGCATGCCGGTCGGCTTCGGCAGATGGATGTCGACGAACTCGGTCGGATCCATGACCCGCTTGCCCGCTTCCTTCGCATCAACCCACGGCTCGCGCGAGGTCATCGCCGGGATGGTGGAGAAGTCGTATTCCGGCACCGGGCAGCCCAGCGACCATTCGATACCACGACCGTCCCAGGGATCGCCCGCCGGCACCATCAGGCTCTCACGGTTCTTGACCGAGACCCAGACCTGAATGATCTGCGCGGTCAGACCCGCCAGCACGCACAGCGCGCCGAGCATCGCGATCACCAGCCACGGGAAGTAGGCCGGCTCGGTGAAGAAGGCCATGCGGCGCGGAGCGCCCATCAGACCGATCGCATAGAGCGGCATGAAGGCCCCGTAGAAGCCGATCATCCACAGCCAGAAGCTGCGACGGCCCCATTTCTCGTCCAGGCGGAAGCCGAAGCAGAGCGGGAACCAGTAGTTCACGGCCGCGAACATACCGAACAGCAGGCCCGGGATGAGCATGTTGTGGAAGTGCGCCACCAGGAACAGCGAGTTGTGGGTCGCGAAGTCGATCGTCGGGTTGGCGAGCATGACGCCCGTGATGCCGCCGATCACGAAGGTGAAGATGAAGCCGGTGGAGAACAGCATCGCGGTCGAGAACCGCAGCTTGCCGCGCCACATGGTCAGCATCCAGTTGAAGACCTTAACACCCGTCGGCACACCGATCGTCATCGTCGCGATGCCGAAGATGGCGTTGAGGTGGGCGGTCTGACCCATGGTGAAGAAGTGGTGCACCCAGACGGTGAAGGACAGCACTGCGATGGCAATGGTGGCCCACACGAGCGAGGTGTAGCCGTAGATCTTCTTGCCCGAGAAGGTCGGGATGACTTCCGAGAACACGCCGAAGGCCGGCAGGATCAGGATGTAGACTTCCGGGTGACCGAACAGCCAGAACATGTTGGCGAAGTTCATCATGTTCCCGCCTTGGGTGGCGGTGAAGAAGTGGAAGCCTGCCTGACGGTCAAGCGCCAGCATCAGCGAGGCCACGGTCAGCGGCATCATCGCGAAGATCATCAGGATTGCGGTGCAGAGCGTCGCCCAGGCGAAGATCGACATGTCGAACAGCTTCATGCCGGGGGCACGCTGCTTGTAGATCGTCACGAGGAAGTTGATGCCCGAAAGCGTCGAGCCCACCGAAGTCAGGCCCAGCGACCAGATCCAGTAATCCACGCCCTCGTTCGGCGACAGCTTGATGCCCGTATAAGGCGGGTAAGCGGTCCAACCGCCGGTCTCGAAGTGACCAACAACGAGCGAGGCCATCACGAGCGCCGCGCCGCCGATCGACAGCCAGAGCGAGACCGCGTTCATGAAGGGGAACTCCATGTCGCGCGCACCGATCTGGAGCGGCATGACGACGTTGATGACGCCGGTCAGGAAGGGCATCGCCACGAAGAAGATCATGATCGTGCCGTGGGTCGAGAACAGCTCGGCGTGGTGTTCGACCGACAGGAAGCCCGGTGCGGGCGAGACCTGCTGGGCGCGCATCACGACCGCCTCGAGGACACCGCGGATCAGCATGATCAGCGCCAGAACGATGTAGATGACACCGATCTTCTTGTGATCGAGCGTGGTGATCCAGTTCGACCAGAGCGGTTTCCACCAACCTTTGACGGTCAGGAGCACCATGACCGCGAGCGCGCCGAGGACGACGATGCCGCCCGCGCCTGCTGCGATCCCGGTGGACAGAGACGGATCCGTGAAGAAGGGAACGATGAAGATATCGTTCCAATCGAGACTACCAAGAATACTCATTGAGCGTCCCCTTGATGTTGGTTTTGCGAGACATGCAGTTCTTCGCGGATCGCGTCATCGATCTTCTTCTGCTCGGGCGCGTGGTCGGGCAGGATCGCTGCGCCGCCATCGGACAGCATGTCAGGGTTCATCATTACTTTGCCCCAGTAGCCTTTCTCCGGCGGCTCGAAGAGCTCAGGCCCCGACCAGGTCGCGGTCTTCTTGAAAGCTTTTTCGAGCTGGGCGAAGGGGTGCTTGGGTTCTTGCAGGAACGCGTCGAACTGCTCCTGGCTCACCACGTCGACCTCAAACTTGTTGAGCGGGAAAGCCGCGCCGTTGAACTGGCTGTTGAAGCCATAGGTCTGCGACGGATCTTCCGAGGTGGTCAGGTTCATCTTCGTGCCCATGCCGGGCATTGCGTAGATCTGGCCGGCAAGACGCGGAATCCAGAAGCTCTGCATCGCGCCGGTGGCGGTGATGTCGAACTCGACGGGGGTGTTCTCGGGCAGGACCAACCGGTTCACGGCGGCGACCTTGCCGGGATAGATGAACATCCATTTCCATTCGGACCCGATGACCTTCACATGCATCGGCTCTTTGCCCGTTGCCTTGTAGGGGTCTTCGCCCATCACGTGGCCCCAGGTGAGCCAGCCGACGATAAGGAAGGTGAGCGTGGCACCGCCCCAGATCACGACTTCGGCGGCAACCGAGTGCGACCAGGTCGGGTCATATTTACCTTTCCCACCCTGACGGCGATAGCGCATCGCGATCCACGGCGTGCCGATCAGGATCGGCAGGGAAATGGGCAGCATCCAAAGGAAGAAGCTGATCAGGTGAGCGCGTTCTCCGGCCGCCACCGGGCCGAGCGGGGTCATCACCCCGTTCTCCGCGCAACCTGACAGCCATGCAGCCGCAACGGTCAACAGGACCGGGGCAGCGAGGCGGCTGGGCCGCTTGTAGATTTTTTCAAACAACACGGAAATACCTTTCCTATTCCCTCTTCTTGGCGCGGGGGCATAGGGGTCTCTCGGGGGAGGCCGCGAGGGCTCCCGTCCCGCGCGATGCCTCCCACTCTAGGGCAGCGCCCGCGAGGTCAATCGGTGTTGACAAATTGTCGCAGGAACAGACGTAACTGTCTGAAAATCATACACAAATGTCATCACACACCTGCGACGCACGAAAAAATAACCAATAAATAAAGGGGGTTGGTCTTGAACGGGCGCGCCCGAATACAGGGGTAAACGGGCCCTTCTCTCGCGCTTGTGATGGAGCAGTGAGCGATCCGTGAGCAAAATGAGCAACTTAGCCGATCACGGACGCTTGAGGTCACGCGGTGCGTGAGGGGTGCTATCCGCTCAGACTCCCGCCTCGCCCCGCGTTAACGGTAACGGGCAGCGCCCTCCCCCGGCGCATGACAAACCAATGCCGCGGAAACCCCGCGGCGCGCTGTCAGAGAGGATTACCGGAAGGGAACGGTCAGAGCGCCGCGGCCCGGCGCAGCGCCGGGAGCGACGAGATCCGCACCCGCCCGCCGGCGATCCGGAACAGGCCCTGATCGCGCAGACGGCGGATCGTCTTGTTCGTATGTACCAGCGACAACCCAAGCGAATCCGCCACGACCTGCTGGGCGAAGGGGAACGGCGCGCTGTCCTTCTCGATCAGCCCGACCGCCTCGGCACGCTCCCATGCGTGCATCACGAACCACGCGATCCCCTCATTGGCGTTGCGCTGCCCGACCGAGGCCAGCCAGCCCGACAGCCGCGTCAGTTCGCGCGTCATCAGCCACACGAGCGTCGTAGTGCGGTCGGGACCATCTGGCAGAGGCTGATGCAGATCGGCCGGATCGAAGCTCGACAGCATCATCGGCGTGAGCGCCTCGTAATAGCTCGCCCCCGGACCGTAGAGTACGCTCGTCAGCCCGCAGAGATCGCCCGGATAGACCAGCGCTTCGACTTGCCTGCGCCCGTCTTCGAGCAGCGTATAGCGCATGGCGATCCCGCGCTCGATCCGCACGATCAATGGCGTGGACTCGGGCAAAAGCGCCGCTCCCACAGGAATGGCGCGTTGCGATTGGGACAGCTCCGCCAGATAGGCGAGGTCAGGTTTTCGAGTCAGGTTTTCCAAGCTTGCTCGGTTCCGTTTTGTTAATTTCTGCGAAGAAACCAGCATCTGCCGCGAAAGCGCTTAGCGCGCTACGTCATAGGACATTGATGCAGATTTTTTCGGAAGTTCCTCCGCGTCACCCGGCGGAAAAACGCTTTTCGCCTATGTGAAAAGCTTTAGGAATCGCTGCACGACTGCAGCGTTCCTGAGGAATTCCGCCACTCTCCTGCGCGACTATAAATAGTAGCGCGGTGGCCCGGCCCCCAGCTCGACGACTCCTATATCGGCAAGCCTTTCGAGATCGGGCAGTTCGAGAATCCCCTGCGCCCATCTGACGAGCCCTTCGGACCGCAGACGGGCAAGTGTCTTGTTTGTGTGAACGAGCGATAGCCCGAGCGCATCCGCGAGATCCTGCTGCCGGACGGGGAACGGCATCTTGCCGTCGCGCACCAGCCCGGTCTGCGATCCGCGCTCAAAGAGAGTGACGAAGGCCCATGCGAGCGCCTCGCGCGCCGAGCGCTGCCCGACCGTCACGAGCGCGTCGCTCAGGAAATGCTCCTCGCGCGCAACCTGCCACGTCAGCATCATCGCGCGCTGCGGCATCTTCGAGAAAAGCTCCCACACTTGTTTACGGTCGAAAACGCTGAGCTTTACCGGGGTCAGCGCCTCGGTCGTATGCGAGGCCATGCCCATCATGATGGCGTCGAGGCCGATCAGATCGCCGGGGAAGAGGAAATTGAGCACTTGGCGCCGCCCGTCTTCCAGCATCCGGTAGCGCATCGCCTGGCCCTCGAGCAAGGTGAAGAAGCGTTGCGGCTCGTTGCCTTCCATCACGACGGTCTGCCCTGCGGGCATCCGTAGCTCGCCCGCGCGGGCGGCTTCGGCGATTGCTTCCTCGTGCGCATCGGGCGCCATGAAGGCGGGATTATCGACGAAGGGACAATTTCTAAAGTTGCGTGTCATGCCTTGGCTCACTTTTACGTCATAAGGCAACGCGGAGGACCGTGGCAGGTTCCTTTCAAATTTCGTGGGTGGATTCCGTATTTCCCCTTATTTCCCTCACTATCTGCGCCCCGCATGTTCACGATCGCTTGTGTAACAGGCAGCCCTGTGGGATTCCTGCCAGCTAGACGCTTTGCAGAAGTATGTCATAGTTAAATGACCCCGGAGATTACGAGGTGCAGGAAGGCTGAAGAGGCCTCTCAGTGCACCGACAATCGGGCTGAAGCCTAAATCGTTATACTGACGTCGGATCGACCACGATCCCTCTCACCCTCCAAATGCAGTAATCTGCAATGACAGGAAGCTGATGCCCCGGATTTTCCAACACGAACGAAGCGAGATCCGCGTAAGCGGTGCCCGCCTCGCGGCTAGGCGGTCCTCGTGACTCTTTGTTCCCCCCCTCGGATCGACGGCACCGCGCTGGTGCTCGAAGACGCGATGATCGTGGCCTATGATGCGGCCGCGATGCTGAGCGAATTCGGCGCGCGCGATGTGGTCATCTTCGGCACTGTCGAAGAAGCATTGCTCCATATTGCTGGCGGCAATGACATCTCGATGGCGCTGCTCGACATCAATCTTGGCGACGAAACCTCGCTGGAAGCTGCCAAGGCACTGCGCGAACGTGCGGTGCCGATCCTCTACTCGACCGGATATGATGAACAATCCGTGATGATGGACGGCTTTCCCGAAGGCAAAATGCTGATCAAGCCCTTCACCAATGACGATTTCGCCAATGCCCTGATTTCGATGGGTTTTGCCGAAGCCTGATTTCCGCGCCACTGGCGCTGAGATCGACATGCCATGCGCCCTGCGACATTTGTTATGCACTCGGCGCATATCTGCCAAACATGGACATCCCGCGCATCCTCGCGTTCCTCGTCAGCGGAACACGAGGTCGCGCGGCCATGCGGGGCAGAGAGGAGCCCCGTTCCGCGCCATCGCGACCGAACCATCGCGAAGGAGGCGCTTGTCCATGAACCATACGATCCGCAAAGCCCATGCCGGGCTCGCCGCCAAGGTCATGTCGGCCGAAGAGGCTGCAGAACTGATCGACAATGGCGCGACCATCGGCATGTCTGGCTTCACCGGCTCGGGCTATCCCAAGGCGGTACCGATGGCGCTGGCCGCGCGGATCGAGGCTGAGCACGCGGCGGGCCGTCCCTTCAAGGTCAAGATCTGGTCAGGCGCCTCGACGGGCCCCGAGCTGGACGGTGCCCTGGCGAAGGCCGACGGGATCGAATTCCGCCTGCCCTACAATTCCGACCCGATCGCGCGCGAGCGGATCAATGCGGGCCAGATGAAATATTTTGACATGCACCTGAGCCAGGTCGCGCCGATGGCGTGGATGGGGTTCATGGGCAAGCTCGACACGGCGGTGATCGAAATCTCCGGCATCACCGAGGACGGCAAGCTGATCCCGTCGAGCTCGGTCGGCAACAACAAGACCTGGCTCGATTGCGCCGACAAGATCATCCTCGAAGTGAACCGCTGGCAGTCGCCGCTGCTCGAGGGGATGCATGACATCTATTACGGCACCGCCCTGCCCCCGAACCGCGTGCCGATCCCGCTGGTGAAACCCGACGACCGGATCGGGCAGACCTATTTCGAGGTGGACCCTGCGAAGGTCGTGGCCGTGGTCGAGACCGACGCGCCCGACCGCAACGCGCCCTTCAGCCCGCCGGATGCGGTGGCCGAGGCGATTGCGGGCCATATCCTCGACTTCCTTGGCAACGAGGTGAAACAGGGCCGCCTGCCGCGCGGGCTTCTGCCGCTGCAATCGGGCGTGGGCAACGTGCCCAATGCCGTGATGGCCGGGCTGATCGAGGCACCCTTCGACCAGATGACCGCCTTCACCGAGGTCATTCAGGACGGGATGCTCGACATGATCGAGGCGGGCAAGCTGCGCATGGCCTCGGCCACCGCCTTTTCGCTCTCGCCCGAGAAGGCGCAGTATTTCAACGACAACGCCGCCTATTTCCGTGACAAGCTTATCCTGCGCCCGCAGGAGATCTCGAACCACCCCGAGCTGGTGCGCCGTCTGGGCTGTATCGCGATGAACGGACTGATCGAGGCGGATATCTACGGCAACGTGAACTCGACCCATGTGATGGGCTCGAAGATCCAGAACGGCATCGGCGGTTCAGGAGATTTCGCGCGCAACGGCTATGTGTCGATTTTCATGACGCCGTCGGTCGCGAAGGGCGGCAAGATTTCCGCGATCGTGCCGATGGCCGCCCATGTCGATCACATCGCGCAGGACGTGCAGGTGATCGTGACCGAGCAGGGTCTGGCCGATCTGCGGGGGCTGTCTCCGAAGCAGCGCGCCGAGACGATCATCGAGACCTGCGCCCATCCCGCCTATCGCCCGATGCTGCGCGACTATTTCGAACGCGCGAAGAAAGGCAGCTTCGCCAATCACGCCCCGAACCTGCTGGGCGAGGCGCTGAGCTGGCACCAGCGGTTTGTGGAAACGGGGACTATGGAGGTTTGACGATCTCAAGGCGCTGAGGGCCGCGCCCGATCTTCGGGTGGGCGCTTTGATACGCGCGTGGCTTGGCGCTTTATCTCGCAAGCCCGGACGACGGTGATACCCGCGACGACATCGCCAATGCGCCCTCCCGGGGGGGAGGGTCGGGCGCGGCCCGGGGCTGGTCGCCCCGCGCCAGAGCAAAATGCCCCCGCTTTATGATTGCGGCCGGCGCGCGCCCAACTCCGCGACCATACAAGAAAAAGGGGCGTCCGACCAGACGCCCCTTCCCCATCCCAAATCCCGAACGGCTCAGACCTTGAGCGACGGGATAATCTGTTTCTTGCGACTCATCACGCCTGGCAGCACCACAGTGTCGCCCTCGACCGTCGCATCGAAGCTCTTCTCGGCCACGCCCTTCACCAGATCGTTCGGCACCAGCAGCGTCGCCTCTTCCTTCAGGATGTCGATCACGAAGAGCAGCACCTGATCGACGCCGTCTTCCTTCGCGACCTCTTCCATCGAGGACATCAGCGAGGCCTTCCGGTCCAGCACCATCTTCGGTGCGGTGGTCTCCAGCACCGAGACGCGGAAGCTCGTGCCGTCGACCGGGTATTCCTTGGAATCCATCCGCAGCAATTCCGCATCGGTGAAGGCGGAGACGTCCGATTTCGCTTCGAACATCTTCTCGGCCAGCTCGTGCATGTCGATGCCCAGATCCGCTGCCAGCGCGTCGCAGACGGCGCGGTCGTGATCGGTGGTGGTGGGCGAGCGGAATTCCAGCGTGTCGGACAGGATGCAGCTGAGCATCGCGCCCTTGATGCCGCGCGGGGCCTTGGCCACGTCGTCGCCCATCAGATCGTAGAGGATGGTCGCGGTGCAGGCGAGCGGGCGCATCGTGATGTCGATCGGGCCCTTGGTCTCGATCCCGCCGGTCAGCTTATGGTGGTCGATGATCTGGATGACGTTGGCTGCGTTGATGCCGCTCGGCAGCTCGGCGGGGTTGTTGGTGTCGACGACGACCACGTCCTCGCCTTCTTCCACGTCAGAGATGATCTCGGGCTTGTCGAGACCCCAATGCTCGATGACGAAAGCGGCCTCGGTATTGGGCTCACCCAGCAGGCAGGGCTTGGCCGGAGTGCCTTTGACATCATTGAGATACCACGCCCAGGCGATGGGCGAGCCGGTGGAGTCGGTGTCGGGAGCCTTATGGCCAAAAACCTTGATCGTCATGGGGAGATCCTCTCGGATAATCATCTGTCGGCGCAGGTTATAGGCGCTGTGTCTGGGCTTGTCACCTAGGGGTCTCGCGATGCGGAAATGGGCGCGCCCGAACCTTGGGCGGGCGCCCCGCAAAGGCGGCATTTCAACTGATCAGCTATCGAGCCGCTTGATCGTCCAGCCGTCCTTTTCGAGCAGACGCAACAGCCCCTCTTCGCCGGACAGATGCAGCGCGCCTACCGCCACGACTACGGGGCCATCCTCTGCCGCCGCCTCGATCTCGGGCAGCCAGTTTTGGTTACGCGCGACCATCAGAAGGTCCTCGGAGAGCTTCATCTGGCGCTCGACCTCGTCGGCATCCATGCCCGCCGCGACCGCCTGATAGCGCGCCAGTTCCCAGATCAGACGCGGCTCGCCCCGGAAATAGAGATCGCCCATCGTCACGCCCATATCGTCGGCCAGGGGCGCACCGATCACCGCCGCGCGCAGCATCTCCAGCGCTTCGGTCTCGGTGATTCCGTTGAAGAGCTTGAAGACGGTATCCCACGGCTCGAGCGCCTCGACCGGCACGCCGTCGGCCTCGGCCGCGGTCATCACCTGCAGGTCCAGACCTCCCTGCCCCTTCGCAAGCTCGGCCGTCGCACAAGGCGGCAGCGAGAGCGTCATCGCGACGAAAGCGGGCCGCATCTTGGCCGCGAGGAAGGCGGGCATCCCGTGTGCGGCAAGCGCCGCCTTGGTCATGTTCCAGTCCTGCTCCGACATCATCTGCGGCAGCGTCTTGCCGGTCGAGAACATCAGCGTCGGGTCGGTCTTGATCGCATGCTCCAGCTTCCCCTGCTCGTCCGGACCGGCCTCCACCAGAAGCCGCGACGCATCGTCGAGCGCCTTCGAGAGCGCGCCGACCAGCTTGTCATGGCGCGGATCGGGAAGGTGGTAAGTGCCAGCCAGCGTGATCTTTTCTTCGCCTTTGGTTGCAGAGAACAGCAATCCGCGAGAGAAGGGCGCGGAATCGGCCTCGGCGGTCAGCGCCTCCTGCTCGGCTGCGGGCAGCGCATCGAAAATATTCTTGCCGCGACACTCGGCCCAAGCGGGCAGTGCAAGGCAGAGCGAGAGCGCGGGGGCCAGCAGCGGCCGAAGGAACGTGGCGAGTTTCATGACGGCGAGAGTGCCACGCGATCTGCATTCCGCATAGAGGCGAAATCGCCGCGCCCGGATCGTTCGAATTGACGCAAAAAATTCGCCTTCCGGTTATTGACACCCACCCGCCCCAATGACTAACTCCGCCATCGTTAGCACTCACCAGTGACGAGTGCTAAAAGTTTTCGAACCTGGAACCTTTAGGGAGTGACCCAGATGGCATTCAAACCGCTTCATGACCGTGTGCTGGTCAAGCGCGTGGAGAGCGAAGAAAAAACCAAGGGTGGCCTGATCATCCCCGACAGCGCGAAAGAAAAGCCCGCAGAGGGTGAAGTCGTCGCAGTGGGTGACGGCGCGCGCAAGGAATCGGGCGAGCTGATCGCGCCGGGCGTCAAAGCTGGCGACCGCGTTCTCTTCGGCAAGTGGTCGGGCACGGAAGTGACCCTCGACGGCGAAGAGCTGCTCATCATGAAAGAAAGCGACATCATGGGCATCATCTCGTAAGGCGCCCTGCCCTTACCGAGATCCCCTGATATCCCAAGAACAACTCAGTCAAGGAGCCAACAAACATGGCAGCCAAGGACGTGAAATTCTCCACCGACGCCCGCGATCGTATGCTCGACGGCGTCAACATCCTCGCCGACGCGGTGAAGGTCACGCTGGGCCCGAAAGGCCGCAACGTCGTGATCGAAAAGTCGTTCGGCTCGCCGCGCATCACCAAAGACGGTGTGTCGGTCGCCAAAGAGATCGAGCTTTCGGACAAGTTCGAGAACATGGGCGCGCAAATGGTGAAAGAAGTCGCCTCGCGCACCAATGACGAGGCTGGCGACGGCACCACCACCGCCACCGTGCTCGCTCAGGCGATCGTCAAAGACGGCCTGAAAGCCGTGGCCGCTGGCATGAACCCGATGGACCTCAAGCGCGGCATCGACCTCGCGACCTCGAAAGTCGTCGACGCGATCAAGAGCGCTGCTCGCCCGGTCAAGGACTCGGACGAAGTCGCTCAGGTCGGCACCATCTCGGCGAACGGCGAAGAAGCCATCGGCAAGATGATCGCCAACGCGATGCAGAAAGTCGGCAATGACGGCGTCATCACCGTGGAAGAAGCCCGCGGCATGGAGACCGAAGTCGAAGTCGTCGAAGGCATGCAGTTCGACCGTGGCTACCTGTCGCCCTACTTCGTGACCAACCCCGACAAGATGGTCGCGGAACTCGAAGACTGCTACATCCTGCTCCACGAGAAGAAGCTCTCGTCGCTGCAGCCGATGGTCCCGCTCCTCGAGCAAGTCATCCAGTCGCAAAAGCCGCTCCTCATCATCGGTGAAGACGTCGAAGGCGAAGCGCTCGCGACCCTCGTGGTCAACAAGCTGCGCGGTGGCCTGAAGATCGCAGCCGTGAAAGCACCGGGCTTCGGCGACCGCCGCAAGGCCATGCTGCAGGACATCGCGATCCTGACCGGCGGCCAGGTGATCTCGGAAGACCTCGGCATGAAGCTCGAGAACGTCGGCATGGACATGCTGGGCACCGCCAAGAAGGTGACCATCACCAAGGACGACACCACCATCGTCGAAGGCGCTGGTGACAAGGCCGAGATCGAAGCGCGCGTCAGCCAGATCCGCACCCAGATCGAGGAAACCACCTCGGACTACGACCGCGAGAAGCTGCAAGAGCGCGTCGCGAAACTGGCCGGTGGCGTTGCTGTCATCCGCGTCGGCGGCATGACCGAAGTCGAAGTGAAAGAGCGCAAGGACCGTGTGGACGACGCTCTGAACGCGACCCGTGCGGCCGTTCAGGAAGGCATCGTCGTCGGCGGTGGCGTCAGCCTCGTTCAGGGCGCGAAAGTGCTCGCCGGTCTCACCGGTGCGAACTCCGATCAGGAAGCCGGTATCGCGATCGTCAAGCGCGCTCTCGAAGCGCCGCTGCGTCAGATCGCCGAGAACGCCGGTGTGGACGGTGCTGTCGTGGCCGGTAAGGTCCGCGAGAGCGACGACCTGAACTTCGGCTTCAACGCGCAGACCGAAGAGTACGGCAACATGTTCGAGTTCGGCGTGATCGACCCGGCTAAAGTGACCCGCACCGCGCTCGAAGACGCGGCTTCGGTTGCTGGCCTGCTGATCACCACCGAAGCGATGATCGCCGAGAAGCCGGAGCCGAAAGGCGCTGGCGGTGCCCCCGACATGGGCGGCATGGGCGGCATGGGCGGCATGATGTAATCAGCCGTTCCCGCTTCAGGGATCTAATGGGAAGGGGCGCTCCGAAAGGGGCGCCCCTTTTCACATGCGCAAGTCGCAGATGGTAAATATCGCCGCGCGCATTGAGCTATGTCACATCGCCGCGAGTGAATGGCGCTATGCTCTCCTCCGACGTCACTTTCGCTGGAGGGCCCCGGTCATGTTGCGCAGTTTCCTCGTCAAATCCCTCGCCTGCCTTGCCGTCGCGCTGACCGCCTCGGTCGCAATGGCCGAGGAGTCTCAGGACTGGCGCTTCGGCGGTGACGCCTATCTCGCGGGCCGCACCGTGAGCGCCACGGGCGAGAATATCCACGATCTTTTCGCCGCCGGTCAGCATGTGACATTGGGCAGCCCGATCACCGGCGCGGCCCATATGGCGGGCCAGAATATCGTGATCGGCGCGCAGGTGGGCGGTGATCTCTACGCGGCGGGACAGGATATCGACCTCGACGCCCCGGTGGCGGGCGCGGCCACGCTCGCGGGTCAGGCGCTCACCATCAAGGGTCCGATCTCGGGCAACCTGCGTGCGATGGGCCAGCAGGTCCGGCTTGAGGCCCCGGTCGCGGGCAGCGTGATCATCGGCGCCGACGACGCACAGATCGACACCGAGATCTCGGGCGATCTGGTGCTGGGGACAAAGACCGTCACCTGGGGCGATGGCGCGACGGTGACAGGCAAGGTCCAAGTCTACACCGACACGCCCGGCGAGGTGAGCGTACCTACCAGCGTCGCCCCGGCCGATCAGGTCAGCGTTCATGAGGCGAAGGAGTTCGAGCAGGCGAAGACGCGCGCAGCCCCGGAGCGCAATTACCTCATCGAGACCCGCGACTGGCTGGGCGGCGTGCTCGTGGTCGGGATCGTGGCCACGCTTCTTGCCGTCTTCGCGCCGGGCTTCATGGACCGGATGCGCCAACGCAGCCTCGCCCATCCGTTGCGCGCAGGGCTTGCGGGCTTCATCGGGCTCTCTGCGCTGGTCGGGTCGATCCTGCTGCTCGCGATGACGGTGATCGGCATCGTGCTTATTCCGTTCTCGCTGCTCGGGGTGCTGGTGCTGGGCTTCGGCGGCTACATCGTGGGCATCTGGGTCATCGGCGCCTGGGCGCATGATCTGATCGGGCGCGGCCATCCCGTCACCAATGGAGAATGCGCGCTGGCGGCCTTCGGCGGTGCGCTGATCGGGGCGCTCATCTGCATGATCCCCTGGGTCGGTTGGCTCGGCATGATGGCGATCTTCCTGTTCGGCGCGGGCGCGATCGTGCTGCGCGTGACCGGGATCGGCGCGCAAGGCGCCGCAGCCTGACCGTCCCTCCCCACCTCTGGCCATCGCTGCTTTCGCGCGCTATCGCTGCGCGAAGGACAGGGGGGAGGAACCATGACCGAACTGGTGATTTTCGACTGCGACGGGGTGCTGATCGATTCCGAGATCATCTCGGCGCAGATGCTGATCGACGAGCTTGCCAAGCTGCGGGTGGCGATCGACCTCGACTATGTCGCGCGGCATTTCCTCGGACGCTCCTACCCCACCGTGATGAAGCAGATCCGCTACGAATTCGGGCTCGATCTGCCGGAGGAGTTCGAGGCGCAATATCGCGCGCGACTGCTGGACGCGTTCGAGCGCGAGTTGCAGGTGATGCCGGGCGTGGCCGATGTGATGGAGAGGCTGGACGTGCCGTGGTGCGTGGCCACCTCGTCGAGCCAGCCGCGCGCGGAACGCTCGCTGGAAATCGCGGGGCTGCGCGAACGGGTGGGCGACCGGCTGTTCACGGCAAGCGAGGTCGCGCATGGCAAACCCGCCCCCGATCTGTTCCTCCATGCGGCAAAGAAGATGGGCGCGGCCCCTGCCCGCACATTGGTGATCGAGGACAGTCTCAACGGCATCCGCGCCGGGCTTGCGGCCGGTATGGAAGTCTGGCGCTTCACCGGCGGCAGCCATCTGGCCGGGCGCGATCTGACCCCGCCCGAGGACGCGCAGCCGCATCGCGAATTTGCGCATTTCACCGAGTTCTTCCAGAATGAGCCGACTAGGGAGAAAGATTCGTGAACCGTATGAGTGACGCCGAAACCTCGCGCGATGACGAGGCGGCACGGGCCGGATGGCTCTATTATGTCGGCGGAATGACGCAGGACCAGATCGCCGCCGAGCTGGGCGTCTCGCGCCAACGCGCGCAGCGGCTGGTGAGCCGCGCGGTCTCCGAGGGGCTGGTGCGGGTGCGCATCGAGCACAAGATCGGGGCCTGTCTGGAACTGGAAGCGGCGCTGATCCGGCGCTTCGGCCTGCAGACAGCGCGCGTCGCGCCCTCGCTAGGCGAACGGGGCGATCCCTCTGCGGCCACTGCGGCCTTCGCCGCCACGCTTCTCGAACGCATCCTCGCACGCTCCGAGCCACAGGTGATCGCCTTCGGCACCGGGCGCTCGCTGTCGGCGATGGTGAACGAGGTGATGCAGCGCCCCGCGACCGCGCATAAAATCGTCTCGCTGATCGGCAACATCGCGCCCGACGGCTCGGCTTCGTTCTACGACGTCATCATGCGCATGGCCGACAAGCTGCGCCTGCCGCATTACCCGATGCTGGTGCCGGTGATCTCGGAGACGGTGGAAGAGCGCGCGATGTTCGACAAGCTCAAGCCGGTTCAGGCGGTGCAGCGGCTTGCGGCGGCGGCGGATGCGACCTTCGTGGGCGTCGGTCAGTTGGGCGAGGACGCACCGGTCTACAAGGACGGCTTCGTCACCCTTGCCGAGCTGGAGGAATTGCGCGACGCGGGCGGCGTGGGCGAGCTCGTGGGCTCGTTCTACGATGCGCAGGGCAATTACATCGCCACCCCCACCACCGCACGGTTCGGCTCGTTCCGGATTGAGCCCAAGCGCGAGGCGCCGGTGATCGGCATCGCAGCCGGCCCATCGAAACTGGTCGCGATTCGTGCAGCTCTTGCAGGCGGGCTTCTTAACGGGCTCGTGACCGATGAGCCGACGGCCCAGGCCCTGTTGGAAGACTGACGCCGAAACAAGGCGTTACTGTCAGCGTTAACAATTATTCAAGACATCGCAGTAATTCTGGATTGACAGTTTAGGTCGTGTTTGTGAATATTTTCTCACAGTTTGGGCATATGCTCAAAACTCAAGGGAGGAAATCTATGACTTACACGATCCGGGCGCTCATGGGCGCCTGTGCTCTTGGCGCGCTTGCGACTGCCGCGGCCGCCGAGACCACCATCACCGTCGCGACCGTGAACAACGGCGACATGGTCCGCATGCAGGGCCTGATGGACGACTTCTACGCCGAGCATCCCGACATCAAAGTCGAATGGGTCACGCTGGAAGAGAACGTTCTGCGCCAGAAGGTCACCACCGACATCGCCACCAAGGGCGGTCAGTTCGACGTGCTGACCATCGGCACCTACGAGGTTCCGATCTGGGGCAAGCAGGGCTGGCTCGTGCCGCTCGACGGCATGCCCGACAGCTATGACGTGAACGACCTGCTGCCGCAGATCCGTTCGGGCCTGACGGTCGACGATCACCTCTATGCCGCGCCCTTCTACGGCGAGAGCTCCTTCGTGATGTATCGCAAGGACCTGATGGAAAAGGCCGGGATGGAAATGCCCGAGAAGCCGACTTGGTCCGACATCGAGAAAGCCGCCGCGGCGATGACCGACAAGGACAACGAAGTCTACGGCATCTGTCTGCGCGGCAAGGCCGGCTGGGGCGAGAACGCAGCCTTCCTGAGCGCGATGGACAACTCGATGGGCGGCCGCTGGTTCGACGAGAACTGGACCCCGCAATTCGACACCGCGCCGTGGAAAGAGACCCTGACGCGTTATCTCGACATGATGAACAAATACGGGCCTCCGGGCGCCTCGTCCAACGGGTTCAACGAGAACCTCGCGCTGTTCCAGCAGGGCAAGTGCGGCATGTGGATCGACGCGACCGTGGCGGCTTCCTTCGTGACCAACCCGCAGGACTCGACCGTGGCCGACAAGGTGGGCTTCGCGCTCGCGCCGAACAAGGAAGGCGTCGACAAGCGCGCGAACTGGCTCTGGGCCTGGTCGCTGGCGATCCCGGCGGGCACCCAGAAGGAAGAGGCTGCCAAGACCTTCATCGAATGGGCGACCTCCAAGCACTACACCGAGCTGGTTGCCGAGAAAGAGGGCTGGGCGAACGTGCCCCCGGGCACCCGCACCTCGCTCTACGAGAACCCGAAATATCTCGAAGCGGCGCCCTTCGCGAAGCTGACGCTCGACTCGATCAACGCGGCTGACCCGAAGAACCCCTCGGTCCAGCCGGTCCCCTATACGGGCGTCCAGTTCGTCGCGATCCCCGAGTTCCAGGCGATCGGCACCGCTGTCGGTCAGCAGTTCTCGGCGGCTCTCGCAGGGCAAGTCTCGGCCGATCAGGCGCTGCAAAGCGCACAAAGCCTGACCGAGCGTGAGATGAAGAAGGCCGGTTACATCAAGTAACCTGCCCCCTCCCTGGCCGGGGCGGTCATTTTGGGTCTGACCGCCCCGTGCCTCTTTTTGCAACTCCCGATAACCGGAGCCGGACCGATGTCCACGCAAGCCTCGCGCTCTGCCGCGCGCCTTATGATTTCGCCATCCGTCATCTTGCTGTTTCTTTGGATGGCAGTGCCATTGGGCATGACGATCTGGTTCTCGTTCCAGCGCTACAACCTGTTGATGCCCGGTCAGGGCGGCTTCGTGGGCTGGGACAATTACTATTACTTCCTGACCGATCCCGCCTTCTTCACCGCGTTGATCAACACGCTGGTACTGGTGGGGGGTGTGCTTCTGATCACCGTGTTCGGTGGCATCCTGCTCGCGCTGCTGCTCGATCAGCCGATCTTCGGCCAAGGCATCGTGCGAGTTCTCGTGATCGCGCCCTTCTTCGTCATGCCGACCGTGTCCGCGCTGGTCTGGAAGAACATGCTCTATAATCCGGTGAACGGCATTTTTGCCTATCTCGCCAAGGCGATAGGGCTGCAACCATACGACTTTCTCGCCCATGCGCCGATGCTCTCGATCACCATTATCGTGGCCTGGCAATGGCTGCCCTTCGCGACGCTGATCCTGCTGACCGCGCTGCAATCGCTCGATAGCGAGCAGCTGGAAGCCGCCGAGATGGATGGCGCGGGCGCGCTGTCGCGGTTCTTCTACATCATGCTGCCGCATCTGGCGCGCGCCGCGACCGTGGTGATCCTCATTCAGACGATCTTCCTACTCTCGACCTTCGCGGAAATCCTCGTGACCACGAATGGCGGCCCGGGCAACGCGTCCACCACGCTGACCTATCTCGTCTATGTCCAGTCGCTGCTGCAATTCGACGTGGGCGGAGGCGCTGCTGGCGGTGTGATCGCCGTGATCCTCGCAAATATCGTCGCGATCTTCCTGATGCGGATGATCGGCAAGAACCTGGAGGCGTAATCCAATGGCGCGCAAAGTATCAAACCGCCGCCGCGTGATCATGTCGGTGATCGCATGGGCACTGGCCTTCGTGATCTTCTTCCCGATCCTCTGGACGATCATCCTGTCGTTCAAGACCGAGGGCAACGCGATCAAGGCGCCCTGGGACGTGCTGACCTCGTCCTGGACGTTTGACAGCTACCACGTCGTGCAGGAGCGCTCGAACTACTTCCGCCACTTCATGAACTCGGTGGTGATCTCGTTCGGCTCCACCCTGCTGGCGCTGGTGATCGCGATCCCCTCGGCTTGGGCCATGGCCTTCGTGCCGGGCAAGCGCACCAAGGACGTGCTGATGTGGATGCTGTCCACGAAGATGATGCCCGCGGTGGGCGTGCTCGTCCCGATCTACCTGATGTTCCGCGACTGGGGCTTGCTGGATACCCGGACAGGTCTGGTCATCGTGCTCTGCCTGATGAACCTGCCGATCGTGATCTGGATGCTCTTCACCTACTTCAAGGAAATCCCGAAGGACATCCTCGAAGCCGCGCGCATGGACGGGGCCACGCTGGGGGGCGAGATCCTCTACGTGCTCACCCCGATGGCCGTGCCCGGTATCGCCTCGACGCTTCTGCTGAACGTGATCCTCGCCTGGAACGAAGCGTTCTGGACCCTGAACCTGACTGCGGCGAAAGCCGCCCCCCTCACCGCTTTCATTGCCGCCTATTCCAGCCCCGAAGGGCTGTTCTACGCGAAACTCTCTGCCGCCTCGACGCTCGCTATCGCACCGATCCTGATCCTCGGCTGGTTCAGCCAGAAACAGCTGGTGCGTGGCCTGACCTTCGGCGCCGTGAAATAAGGAGCTAAACCCATGGGACAGATAACCCTCAAGGGCGTCCGCAAGGCCTTCGGCGATGTCGAGGTCATCCCCCCGCTCGATCTGGAAATCAACGATGGCGAGTTCGTCGTCTTCGTCGGCCCCTCGGGCTGCGGCAAATCCACCCTTCTTCGCCTGATTGCGGGCCTGGAAGATGTCTCCGGCGGTGAAATCGAGATCAACGGTCAACCGTCGGCCGAACTGCCCCCCGCCAAGCGCGGTCTGGCGATGGTGTTCCAAAGCTACGCGCTCTACCCGCATATGTCGGTGCGCAAGAACATCGCCTTCCCGCTGAAAATGGCGAAGCTCGATCAAGCGGCGGCGAAGGAGAAGGTCGACAATGCCGCGCGCATTCTCAACTTGACCGACTATCTCGACCGCCGTCCCGGCCAGCTTTCGGGCGGTCAGCGTCAGCGGGTCGCGATCGGCCGCGCCATCGTGCGTGAACCGGCGGCGTTCCTGTTCGACGAGCCGCTGTCGAACCTTGATGCGGCGCTGCGCGTGAACATGCGTCTTGAGATTTCCGAGCTGCACCAGAAGCTCAAGACCACGATGGTCTATGTGACGCACGATCAGGTCGAGGCAATGACCATGGCCGACAAGATCGTCGTGCTGCAGGCTGGCCGGATCGAACAGGTCGGCTCTCCGCTCGAGCTGTATCGCACGCCGCGCAACAAGTTCGTCGCGGGCTTCATCGGCTCGCCCAAGATGAACTTCATCGAAGGCGACGAGGCCGCGAAATACGGGGCCGACAGCATCGGCATCCGCCCCGAGCATATCGAGGTCTCCACCACGGAAGGCGCGTGGAAAGGCACCGTCGGCGTCTCCGAGCATCTGGGATCGGACACGTTCCTGCATGTGGAGACCGAGTATGGCCTGATCAACGTGCGCGGCGGTGGCGAGATCGGCCTGCATTCGGGCGACAATGTCTACCTGACGCCTGATCTGAGCCAGCTTCATAAATTCGACGCGCAAGGGCAGGCAATCTGATGCGACTGAAAGGCAAACGCGCCCTGATCACCGGCGCCGCGCGCGGGATCGGCCGCGCCTTCGCGGAGAAATACATCGCGGAAGGGGCCGAGGTCGTGATCGGCGATATCGACATCGCGCGGGCCGAAGACACCGCAGCCGAGATCGGTGCTGTCGCTCTGAAGCTCGACGTGACCGACCCGGCCAGCATCGACGCCGCGATGGAGAAGATGCGCGCCTCGGGCGGGATCGACATCCTGATCAACAACGCAGCGATCTTCACGGCGGCCCCCCTCGTGGAGATCACCCACGAAGACTACGCCCGCGTCTTCAAGATCAATGTCGAAGGCACGCTGTTCATGATGCAGGCGGCGGCGAAAGAGATGATCGCGCAAGCCCGTGGCGGCAAGATCATCAACATGGCGTCTCAGGCCGGGCGGCGTGGCGAGGCTCTGGTGGCGGTCTATTGCGCCTCCAAGGCCGCTGTCATCAGCCTCACCCAATCGGCGGGTCTGAACCTGATCGAACACGGCATCAACGTGAACGCAATCGCACCCGGAGTGGTCGATGGCGAGCATTGGGACGGCGTCGACGCCTTCTTCGCGAAATACGAGAGCAAACCCTTGGGCCAGAAGAAAAAAGAGGTGGGCGAAGCCGTCCCCTTCGGCCGCATGGGCACCGCTGCCGATCTGACCGGCATGGCCGTTTTCCTCGCCTCGGACGAGGCCGAATACATCGTCGCCCAGACCTACAATGTCGACGGCGGAAACTGGATGAGCTGATATGACACTTTCCAACGACACCCTCTCCGAGCTTCCCGCAGACGTGGCGCGCCCCGGTTACGACCGTGCCGCGCTCACCCCCGGCATCGTTCATATCGGCTGCGGCAATTTCCACCGGGCGCATCAGGCGGTGTATCTCGACGATCTGTTCGAGCTTGGCGAAGGCCATGACTGGGCGCTCATGGGCGCAGGCGTTCGCCCGGGAGATGCCAAGATGCGCGAGGCAGTGCTGGCGCAAGACGGTCTGTATAGCGTGATCGAGCTGGACCCGGCGGCAAAATCGGCGCGCGTGATCGGCTCGATGGTCGGCTTCGCCGAGGTCGCCTCGGGCAACGCCCCGCTGATCGCCGCGATGTCGCAGCCCAGCGTGCGGATCGTGTCGCTCACCGTGACCGAGGGCGGCTATTACATCGACCCGAAGACCGGGACGTTCAGCCCGACCCATCCCGACATTCAAGCCGATGCGGCCAACCCCGACGCCCCCGAGACCGCCTTCGGCGCGATCATCGCGGCGCTGAAGGCGCGCCGTGCCTCGAGCGTGCCGCCTTTCACCGTGATGTGCTGCGACAACGTCCCCCATAACGGCCATGTCACGCGCGACGCGGTCTGCGGGCTGGCGGAACTGTCGGACCCGGAATTGAGCGCGTGGATCAAGGCCAATGTCGCCTTCCCGAACTCGATGGTGGACCGGATCACCCCGGCCACCGGCCCGCGCGAGCGCGCATTGGCCGAAAGCTTCGGGATCGAGGACGCCGCCCCCGTCACCTGCGAGCCCTTCCGCCAATGGGTGATGGAGGACAATTTCCCCGCTGGCCGCCCTGCGCTGGAGAAGGTCGGCGTGACCTTCACCGATGCGGTCGACCGGTTCGAGACGATGAAAATCCGCATTCTCAATGGCGGTCACGCGATCATCGCCTATGCTGCCGGGCTGCGCGACATCGAATACGCCCATGAGGCGATGGCCGACGATCAGATCCGCGCCTATCTCGACAAGATCGAGACGACCGAGATCCTGCCCATCGTGCCGCCGGTGCCGGAGACAGATCTGAACGATTACAAGCAGTTGATCCTCGACCGCTTCTCGAACCCGGAAGTGGCCGACACGATCCGCCGCCTGTGCCTCGACGGGTCGAACCGGCAGCCGAAATTCATCATCACTTCGATCAACGACTGCGTCGCGCAGGGCCGCGATTGCACCGGGCTGATCCTCGAAAGCGCGCTGTGGTGCCGCTATTGCTACGGCACCAGCGAGACCGGGGCGGAGATCGCGCCGAACGATCCGAACTGGGATCACCTCGTCGCGCAGTCGAAGCTGGCGAAGGAACGTCCCGCCGCGTGGCTGGAAATGTCGGAAATCTACGGCGATCTGGCCGAGAATGCCGAGGTCGTGGCGAAATTCACAGCGCTTCTGAACGACGTCTGGGCGCGCGGCTCGCACTCGGTGATCGCGGATTATCTGGCGGGCTGACGGCCCGCCCCCTTCCCTCGATGCTCCCCCCTTGCAAAACTCTCGCAAGGATTCGAAATTAAACGGGTGTTCAATTCATCCGGTTGAGGTCGAGCCTTTGCCGAAAGTGAGCTCGGGGAGGAGTTTCATGGATTACGCGCTCAGCGAGGAACAGCAGGCCATTTTCGATATGGCTTACGCCTTCGGGCAAGACGAGATCGCCCCCCATGCCGAGGCGTGGGAAGAGGCGGGCACGATCCCGAAAGAACTCTGGCCGAAAGTGGCCGAGCTGGGTCTGGGCGGCATTTACGTCTCCGAAGACTATGGCGGATCGGGACTGTCGCGCCTCGATGCCACGCTCGTCTTCGAGGCGCTGGCGATGTCCTGCCCGGCCGTGGGCTCGTTCCTGTCGATCCACAACATGTGCGGCGGCATGATCGACAAGTTCGGCTCGGACGAGGACAAGGCGCGCTGGCTGCCCGATCTGGTCAGCATGAAGAAAGTCTTCTCCTACTGCCTGACCGAGCCGGGCTCGGGCTCAGACGCGGCGGCATTGCGCACCAAGGCCGAGCGTTCGAACGAGGGCTGGGTGCTCAACGGCACCAAGGCGTTCATCTCGGGCGGCGGCTATTCGGATGTCTACGTGACGATGGTCCGCACCGGCGATCCGGGGCCCAAGGGCATCTCCACCGTGGTCGTCGAGGACGGCGCAAAGGGGCTCAGCTTCGGCGGGCTGGAGCGCAAAATGGGCTGGAAAGCTCAGCCGACCGCGCAGGTGCAATTCGACGATTGCCACATTCCGGCGGAGAATCTGCTGGGCGAAGAGGGCAAAGGTTTCAGTTATGCGATGGCAGGCCTCGATGGCGGGCGTCTGAACATCGCGGCCTCCGCCCTGGGCGGCGCGCAGGCCGCGCTGACCAAGACGCTGGCCTATATGGGCGAGCGCAAGGCCTTCGGCAAATCGCTCGATCAGTTTCAGGCGCTGCAATTCCGCCTCGCCGAGATGGAGGTGAAACTGGAATCCGCGCGCACTTTCCTGCGCCAGGCGGCGTGGAAGCTCGACAATAAGACCCATGATGCGACGAAGTTCTGCGCCATGGCTAAACTCTATGTGACGGATGCCTCATTCGATGTGGCAAACCAATGCCTGCAATTGCATGGTGGTTACGGCTATCTTGCCGATTACGGGATCGAGAAGCTCGTACGCGACCTGCGCGTGCACCAGATCCTTGAGGGCACGAATGAAATCATGCGGCTGATCGTCAGTCGCGCGATGCTGGCGGAGCGCGGATGACCGAAGAAACGATGATCGCACGAAAAGAAGGTCGCGCCGGACGGCTGACCTTCAATCGACCCAAGGCGCTCAACGCGCTCGATCACGACATGGCCATGGCGATCGAGGCGGCCCTCGATCGATGGCGCGACGATCCGGAGGTCGATCTTGTCGTGATCGACGCGGTGGGCGATCGCGCCTTCTGCTCGGGCGGCGACATCGCCGCCGTCTACCGGGCCGGGATCGCGGGCGACTATGCGCCCGGGCGCGATTTCTGGCGCGACGAATACCGGATGAACGCCAAGATCGCGGAATATCCCAAACCCATCGTCGCCTTCATGCAGGGCTTCGTCATGGGCGGAGGCGTCGGCGTCGGCGGCCATGCCAGCCACCGGATCGTGGGCGAAAGCACGCAAGTGGCGATGCCCGAAAGCGGGATCGGGCTGATCCCGGACGTGGGCGGCACGCTGTTGCTGGCGCGCGCGCCGGGCCATGTGGGCGAATATCTCGGCCTGACCGGGGCGCGGATGAACGCGGCCGACGCGCTCTATGCGGGGTTTGCCGATATGTTCGTGCCCGAGACCGATTGGGAAGAGTTGAAGACCCGGCTCATCGAGACCGGCAATATCGACACCCTACCCCATCCGCGCACCCCGCCCGAAGCCGGCAAGCTGGAGGCCCTGCGCCCCGAGATCGACCGCATCTTCTGGGCCGAGAACCTCAGCGCGATCGTCGCCAAGCTCGAGACCTCGGGCAGCGAGTTCGCCGAGAAGACCTACAAGACGGTGCTGCGCAACTCCGCGCTCTCGATGGAAGCGACGCTGCGCCTGATCCGCATGACCCGCGCCGAGAACACCATCCGCGCCGCCCTCACCCATGAGTTCCGCTTTACCTGGCGTGCGGCGGAGCTAGGTGATTTTCTCGAGGGCGTGCGGGCGCAGATCATCGACAAGGATCGCAATCCGCAATGGAAATACGCTCTGGATGCGCTGCCGGAAGAGGCGGTCGCGCAGATGCTGGAGCCGCTCGGCCCCGAATGGGCCATCTGGGAGGAGACACCATGAAAATCGCATTTATCGGGCTTGGAAACATGGGTGGGCCGATGGCGGCCAATCTGGTCGCCGCGGGTCACAAGGTGATCGGCTTCGACCTCACCGCCCCGCCGCCCGAGGGCGTGGGTCAGGCAACGACCGCAGCGGCGGCGGCTCAGGAGGCCGAGGTTGTCATCACCATGCTGCCCAACGGCCAGATCCTGCGCGACGTCGCCAAGGAAGTGATCCCGGCGATGCAGGAAGATGCGGTGCTGTGCGATTGCTCGACCGTCGATGTCGATAGCGCGAAAGCGGTCGCCGCGATGGCGGCGGAGCGTGGCCTCGGTTCGCTCGACGCGCCGGTCTCCGGCGGCGTAGGCGGCGCGACCAACGGGACGCTGACCTTCATGGTGGGCGGCGACGACAAGAGCTTCGAGATCGTGAAGCCGCTCTTCGACGTGATGGGCCAGAAGGCCGTGCATTGCGGTGAAGCGGGCGCCGGTCAGGCTGCGAAGATCTGCAACAACATGATCCTCGGCGTGACTATGATCGCGACCTGCGAAGCCTTCGCGCTGGCCGACAAGCTGGGCCTCGATCGCGAGAAGATGTTCGACGTGGTCTCGACCTCTTCCGGTCAGAGCTGGTCGATGAACACCTATTGCCCCGCGCCGGGCGTCGGGCCGCAATCGCCTGCCGACAACGACTACAAGCCGGGTTTCGCCGCCGAGCTGATGCTCAAGGACCTGCGGCTGAGCCAGCAGGCCGCCGAGAGCGCCGATGCCGACACGCCGATGGGCAAGCTCGCCTCTGCACTCTACACAGCTTTCGTGGAAGCTGAAGGCGGCAAGGGGCGCGATTTCTCGGCCATGCTGCCGCGGTTCGAGAAGCGCTCGCGCAGCTGAGCGGGGGCGCGTCACCGCGCCTCCAGCAGTTAATCCTTGCCGCTTGAGCTTGCGTAACAGTATCAAGATCAAAGGAAACTGCGCCACCGAAAGGGCTTTGCATGTTCAAGAACAATGTCGGCGGCATCGACCGCACTCTGCGCATCGTGATCGGGCTGGCCCTGATCATCGGCTTCTTCGTCACCCCGCCCAGCCCCTATCACTGGCTGTACTGGATCGGGTTGATCCCGCTTGCGACCGGGTTGCTGGGCACCTGCCCGCTTTATTCGATGCTGGGCGTCAACACCTGCAAGAAGTAACCCCTACGACCTAAGTTCGCCCTTGGGCGAGCCGGACCCCGCCGAAGGACTGCGTGTCTTCGGCGGGGTCTTGCTTGTGAGAAGGTATGTTTCGATTCCGCAATGGAACGGCTCGGCAGGTATGGTCATTCATATCCCGAGACGCGCCTGAGGCGCTTATGGAAAGGAGAGGTCACATGAAACGCCTGACCCAGCTTACCCTCGCCGCCGCCCTCGGGGCGAGCCTTCTGCCCGGTGCGGCCCTTGCCGACGGGCATGGCCACGGCAAGTGGAAGAACGACCGCGGCCACGCGGAGCGCAATTACAAGGGCTGCCCGCCGGGGCTGGCCAAGAAGAACAATGGCTGCCGCCCGCCGGGCCTCGCCAAGAAGAGCTATCGCCATGACGACGAGCGCGATGACGCATGGCGAGACGCCGACCACCGCTGGCGTCGCGGCGACCGGATCATTGGTGACTACGTCCTGATCCGCGACCCGAATCGCTACGGGTTAAACGACAATCGGACCTACTGGCGTTCGAACGGATACGTCTATCAGGTCGACCGTCAGACCGGCGAAGTGCTCGCATTGATCGGACTCGCGCGTTCGATCCTCGGGAACTGACCGCGCAAACGCAGAAACGACGTTCAAAATGACGTTACGAAAAGTGAAGACCCGCGCGTGTTTGCGCGGGTCTTTCATATTTTCTGAAACCACCATTAGAATTTATTTAAGCATTTTCAGCGCCCTAGCAAAACCGCCGGCACACAATCGCACACAAACGCGTGCATAGCGGTAATGCGGAATCTGCAATGGACCTTTTCGCCGCAATGCGGCATTTGGTCCACCAAGACGAAAGGAAACGCGCATGACTTATCTTCCCCGTATCGCGCTGATCGCGGTGATCGGTGCAGCCCTTACCCCGATGGCAGCTCTCGCAGATGGTCCGATGAGCGCCGCAGGTTCGAAACTCGCTTCGAGCGTCTCGGTCGCAAACCAGGCAAATGCTGAAAAGCCCTCGGTTCGTAACAACCTTCTGTGGCAAGTTGGCCAGCAGATCACCGAGAACCACGTTCGCCTCCGCCAGCCCGACGCATTCGGCCTGAAGGCTGACGCGACCTACTGGCGCTCGTTTGGCTACATCTACGAAGTCAGCCCCGAGAACGGCGAAGTGATCGCCCAGATCGGCAAAGCTTCGGACGTCGTCGGCTTCTGAGCCACAGTCCAGACGGAAAGTTACGAACGGGCGGAACCACTCCGCCCGTTTTTTCTTGTCCTCAAAAGCTTGGAGGACAGAAACATGCGTCGATTCTCAATTTCATTGCCCGATGGTATCTGCGTGGCTAGGCTTTCGTGATGAGGATCGTGACACGCCCGCTCGCCCTGATCGCGCTGATCTGCGCCCTGCCCGCCCTCGCCTCCGCCGAAGGATCGGCGCAAGGGGTCCAAGTGATGCGCGGCGGCAAGATCGACATGGGCAATGCCACAGCCGAGACCAAGACCGCTGCAAAAGCCGCGCCGGAGTGCAAGACGCTCACGACGGGGGACACGTTCTGCAAGGTCGCCACGACCAACGGAACGGCGCGCTGGGTGCTGCAAGGCCAGATGGAGCCCGAGTTCAGCGTCGGCGACGACTTCCCGGTCTATCAGCATTCGATGATCCTGAACCTGCGCCGCTACGACCTGCCGATCGTGACCGGCGCCTGGCGCTACTACAGAGTACGCGGCGTGATCTACAAAGTGGGTGCGGAAGACCACAAGGTCATGGAAGTCATCGGCCGCACCGCGCGGCGCTGAGCCCGCGGTCACGGTCGAAGTCATCGGCGCGGCGGATCACTCCGCCGCGACTTTCACTCCCAGCATCTGCGCGAGGTAATGGCCGGTATGGCTGCGCGGATTTTCGGCCACCTGCTCCGGGGTGCCGACCGCCACGATCTCACCGCCGCCATCGCCGCCCTCAGGACCGATATCGATGATATGGTCGGCGGTCTTGATGACGTCGAGATTGTGCTCGATCACCACGACAGTGTTGCCCTGCTCCACGAGGCTGTGCAGCACCTCTAGCAGTTTTCGAACATCTTCGAAGTGCAGACCGGTCGTCGGCTCGTCCAGAATGTACAAAGTGCGACCTGTGGCGCGTTTCGACAGTTCCTTGGACAGTTTCACCCGCTGTGCCTCGCCGCCCGACAGGGTCGTCGCCTGCTGGCCGACCTTGATATAGCCAAGGCCCACCTCCATCAGCGCATCCATCTTCTCGCGGATCGAGGGCACCGCCTTGAAGAACTCCTGCGCGTCCTCGACCGTCATGTCGAGCACATCCGCGATGGACTTGCCCTTATACTGGATCTCGAGCGTCTCGCGGTTGTAGCGCTTGCCCTTGCAGGTCTCGCATTCGACATAGACGTCGGGCAGGAAGTGCATCTCGATCTTGATGACGCCATCGCCCTGACAGGCCTCGCAGCGCCCGCCCTTCACGTTGAACGAGAAGCGGCCCGGCTTGTAGCCGCGCGCCTTCGCCTCCGGCAGACCGGCGAACCAGTCGCGGATCGGGGTAAAGGCCCCGGTATAGGTCGCCGGGTTCGAGCGCGGCGTGCGCCCGATCGGGCGCTGATCGATGTCGATGACCTTGTCGAGATGCTCCAACCCTTTGATCGTGTCGCAGGGCGCGGGCGTCTGACGCGCGCCGTTGAGCCGCATCGAGGCGGTCTTGAACAGCGTCTCGATGGTGAGCGTTGATTTGCCCCCGCCCGAAACGCCGGTGACGCAGACGAACTTGCCCAGCGGGAACTCGGCCGTGACGTTCTTGAGGTTATTCCCCGTCGCGCCAACCACCTTGAGCTTCTTCTTGTTGCCCTTGCGCCGTTCCGTGGGCACCGCGATCTCGCGCTTGCCGGACAGATATTGCCCCGTCAGCGAGGCCGCATCGGCGGCGATCTCGTCGGGCGTGCCGCGCGCGATGACCTGACCGCCATGGACGCCCGCGCCGGGGCCGATATCGAAGACGTAATCGGCATGACGGATCGCATCCTCGTCATGCTCGACCACGATCACGGTATTGCCCTGATCGCGCAGGTTTTTCAGCGTCTGCAACAGCCGGTCATTGTCGCGCTGGTGCAGGCCGATCGAGGGCTCGTCGAGCACATAGAGCACGCCCGTCAGCCCCGAGCCGATCTGCGACGCCAACCTGATCCGCTGGCTCTCGCCGCCCGACAGCGTCCCCGCCGCGCGGCTCATCGTCAGGTAATCGAGGCCCACATTCACGAGGAAGCCGAGGCGTTCGCGGATTTCCTTGAGGATGGCCGTCGCGATCTCGTTCTTCTGGTTTGACAAGCTGCCCGGCACGGTGGCGACCCAGTCATGGGCCTCCTTGATCGACATCTCGACGACGTGGCCGACATGCTTGCCGCCGATCTTCACGGCCAGCGCTTCGGGCCGCAGGCGATAGCCGCCGCAGGCGTGGCAGGGGCGGTTGTTCTGATAGCGCTCCATCTCTTCGCGCGACCAGGCGGAGTCGGTCTCGCGGTAGCGGCGCTCCATGTTCGGGATGATCCCCTCGAAGGTGCGGCTGACCTCGTAGACGCGGCCGCCCTCATCGAAGCGGAACTTGATCTCCTGATCGCCCGAGCCGCGCAGGAACAGCTCCTGCACGTTTTCCGGCAGGTCCTTCCACGGCTTCTTCGGATCGAAGCCGTAATGTTTCGACAGCGCCTCGATCGTCTGGGTGTAATAGGGAGACTTGGTCCGCGCCCAAGGGGACAGCGCCCCGCCCTGCACCGAGAGCGTCACATCGGGCACCATCAGGCGCTCGTCGAAGAACAGCTCGACGCCGAGACCGTCACAGACCGGACAGGCCCCGAAGGGCGCGTTGAACGAGAACAGGCGCGGCTCGATCTCGGGAATGGTGAAACCCGACACCGGACAGGCGAAGTTTTCCGAAAATGTCGTGCGTTCGGGATCGCCCTCGCCTTCGCGCGGGGCGCTCTCGAAGATTGCGATGCCGTCAGCAAGGTCGAGCGCGGTGCGGAAGCTGTCCGCCAGCCGCGTCTCCATCCCCTCGCGCACGACGACACGGTCCACGACCACGTCGATGTTGTGGCGGAATTTCTTGTCGAGCGTCGGCGGTTCTTCCAGCTCGTAGAATTCGCCATTGACCTTCACGCGCTGGAAGCCCTGCTTGCGCAGCTCGATGAACTCCTTGCGATATTCGCCTTTGCGGTCGCGCACGATGGGGGCGAGCAGATAGCCGCGCGTGCCCTCCTCCATTTGCATCACGATATCGACCATGTCCTGCACCTGCTGCGCCTCGATCGGCTCGCCGGTGGCAGGCGAATAGGGCGTGCCCGCGCGGGCGTAGAGCAGACGCAGGTAGTCGTAGATTTCGGTCACGGTGCCGACGGTGGAGCGCGGGTTCTTCGACGTGGTCTTCTGCTCGATCGAGATCGCGGGCGACAGGCCCGAGATGTGATCGACATCCGGCTTGCCCATCATGTCGAGGAACTGGCGCGCATAGGCGCTCAGACTTTCGACATAGCGGCGCTGCCCTTCGGCATAGATCGTATCGAACGCCAGCGAGGATTTCCCGGAGCCCGAAAGCCCCGTGATCACCACAAACTGGTCGCGCGGAATATCGACATCCACGCCCTTGAGATTGTGCTCGCGCGCGCCGCGCACTTCGATGAACTTCAGTTCAGCCATCCACGCCCCCTTTATCACCAGCCCTAGATAGGTGTTTCCGTGCGAGTCTCCAATCCAAATCTGCGAACGAAATGTGAACTTTCTGCACTGCGCGGATGTCGCGCGCTTTGCGCGCGCCGCCTGCCCGCCTCGCAGCACGATCAAAATCGTGGCAGATCGGCATTAAATTCCATTTCTTGAATGTATTTTCGCTCCGTTCCGCGCTAATACTCTTGAAAGCCTCCCGGCATTTGCCACATGAGGCGGGAAACGGATCTTTCGGGTCCAGCGAACGCAAGAGGTATTGAGATGCTGAACTTCCTTCGTCCTTCCGGCGGTGGCCGCGTGGAAAAAATCTCGGCGAAAGACGCCGTGGCCAAGGCGAAAGCCGGCGAACTGACCGTCGTCGACGTGCGCGAGGGCATGGAAGTCAAAAGCTCGGGCAAGGCCAAGGGCGCGCTGCATATCCCGCTCGCGACGATCCGCATGAAGGCCGACCCGTCGAGCCCCGAGAAGCATCCCGAGCTGGACACGTCGAAGCCAGTCGCCCTGTACTGCGCCTCGGGCGCGCGCTCGGCAGGTGCGGCGCAGATGCTCGCCCAGCTTGGCTACGAGCATGTCTATAACATCGGCGGTCTGGGCGACTGGCACGCAGGCGGCGGCGAGATCGAACGCTGATCGCGCGCTGCATCGCATGATTTTGAAGGGGTCCCGCCGGGGCCCCTTTTGTTTTGCACGCCCCGCGGAATTGCGTGAGCGCGGCGCGTGCCTATATCGAGACCGAGTGTTTTCGCGTGGAGATGATCACGATGGGATATGCCAAGACTGCGATGCTGATGGCGGCGATGACGGCGCTGTTCATGGGGTTGGGCTACCTGATGGGGGGCGCGACCGGGATGGTGATCGCGCTGATCTTCGCCGCCGGGATGAATGTCTATTCGTGGTGGAATTCGGACAAGATGGTGCTGCGGATGCATAACGCGCATCTCGTGGCGCCGGGCGACCGCGCGGGGCTGAACGCGCTGGTGGGGCAACTGGCGAAAAATGCCGACCTGCCGATGCCCGCCGTCTACCTGATCGACACGCCGCAGCCCAACGCGTTCGCCACCGGCCGTAACCCCGAGAATGCCGCCGTGGCGGTAACCGCCGGGCTGATGCAGAGTCTGTCGCGCGAAGAGCTGTCCGGCGTGATCGCCCACGAGCTGGCCCATATCAAGCACCGCGACACCGCGATCATGACGGTGACGGCAAGCTTCGCCGGTGCGATCTCGATGCTGGCGAATTTCGCGCTGTTCTTCGGCGGCTCGCGCGAGCGGATGGGGATCATGGGCACGCTGGCGATGATGTTCCTCGCCCCGATGGCGGCAGCGCTGGTGCAGATGGCGATCTCGCGGACCCGCGAATATGCGGCCGACAAGGAAGGTTCTGCGATCTGCGGCAATCCGCTCTGGCTGGCCTCGGCGCTGCAGCGGATCGAGGCAGGCGCGCGCCGGGTCGAGAATGTCGCCGCCGAGCGCAATCCCGCGACCGCGCATATGTTCATCATCAACCCGCTGAGCGGGCACGGCGCGGATAACCTGTTTGCCACCCACCCTTCGACCGAGAACCGCGTGGCCGCGCTGCGCCAGATGGCGGGCGGTACGGGTGCGCGTCGTGAGCGCGCTGCGTCGGCACCGGGAGCGGGCGACTGGAGCGGTGCGCGCTCGATGCCGAGAGTACGGCGGAAGGGAAAAGACGGGCCTTGGTCATGACCAGCACGGGGCGACCAGCCCCGGGCCGCGCCCGACCCTCCCCCCCGGGAGGGCGCATTGGCGATGTCAGCGCGGGCAGAGCCGACTTGCGGGCTTGCAGGATAAACCACCCGGCCACAGGCGACGCACAGCGCCCACCCGAGGCTCGGGCGCGTCCCTTACCACCAAAACAAAAAGGCCGGGGTCTCCCCCGGCCTTTCGTATCTCTCGGCACATTCGATCAGAAGTGGATCGCGCGCCCGTAAGCGTCGAGCACCGACTCGTGCATCATCTCCGACAGGGTCGGGTGCGGGAAGACGGTGTTCATTAGGTCTTCCTCGGTGGTCTCGAGCTGACGACCCACGACATAGCCCTGGATCAGCTCGGTCACTTCCGCGCCGACCATATGCGCGCCCAGCAATTCGCCGGTCTTCGCGTCGAACACGGTCTTCACCAGACCTTCGCTTTCTCCCAGAGCGATCGCCTTGCCGTTGCCGATGAAGGGGAAGCGGCCGACCTTGATGTCATAGCCCGCCTCTTTCGCCTTCGCTTCGGTCATGCCGACCGAGGCGACCTGCGGCTGGCAATAGGTGCAGCCAGCGATCGAGCCCGGCTTGACCGGATGGGCATGCTTGCCCGCGATCAGCTCGGCCACCATCACGCCCTCATGGCTCGCCTTGTGCGCGAGCCAAGGTGCGCCCGCGATATCGCCGATGGCATAGAGCCCGTCGACGCCGGTGCGGCAGTATTCGTCGGTCACGACATGGGTGCGGTCGACCTTCACGCCCGCTTCTTCAAGGCCCAGATCCTCGACATTGCCGACGATACCGACCGCGGAGATCACCGTGTCGACCTCCAGCGTCTCGGTCTTGCCGCCCTTGTCGAGCGTCGCGATCACCTTGTCGGCCTTGCGGTCGAGCTTGGTCACAGTGGTCTTCTCGCGGATCGTCATGCCCTGCTTCTCGAACTGCTTCTTGGCGAATTTCGAGATTTCCTCGTCTTCGACAGGCAGCACGCGATCCATCACCTCGACGACCGTCGTCTCGGCGCCCAGCGTGTTGAAGAAGCTGGCGAATTCAATACCGATCGCGCCCGAGCCGATGACCAGCAGCTTCTTCGGCTCATGCGGCGGGTTGAGCGCGTGCTTGTAGGACCAAACGCGCTTGCCGTCGGCCTCGAGCCCCGGCAGGTTGCGCGCCCGCGCGCCGGTGGCCAGCACGATATTCTTGGCGGTCAACTCTTCGCTACCCTTGTCGGTTTTCACCGAAACCTTGCCCTTGCCGGCAAGCTTCGCCGTGCCCATCACGACATCGACCTTGTTCTTCTTGAGCAGATGGCCGACGCCGGAGGCGAGCTGCTTCGCCACCCCGCGCGAGCGTTTCACCACCGCGTCGAGGTCATAGCCGAACTTCTCGGCGCTGAGACCGAAATCCTTCGCGCGCTCCATCAGGTGGAACACCTCGGCCGAGCGCAAGAGCGCCTTCGTGGGGATACAGCCCCAGTTGAGGCAGATGCCGCCCAGATGCTCGCGCTCAACGATCGCGACCTTGAGGCCCAGCTGCGCGCCCCGGATGGCGCTGACATAGCCCCCCGGCCCTGCCCCGATCACAATCATGTCGTAGCTCTTCGATGCCATGTCTTCCCTCCGGTCAGAAACTGGTTTGGCATTAAACTATTTTACGGACAGCTTCAACTCATCCGCATCCGCAAGCGCCTTGCGGTAGCCGCCCTGTTCCATGAATGCCTGTTCCTCGGGCGTTGTTTCGCGATCTAGCGCGGAATTGCGCCAAGGGAAGCGCCCGAACCGTTCGATCACTGAACGATGTGCGCGCGCATGGCGCAGGTTATCCTCCGAGCGCCAGCGCTCGGCGAACAGAGAGACCGCCCGGTCCTGATCGGCAAGTTCCTCGGAATGCATGAAAGGCAGATAGAAGAATTGCTGTAGCGGCGGGCCGATCTGCAGGTCGAACCCTTCGGCGATCGCGCGATCGGCATAGCGGCGCGCCATCGGATCAGTCTGAAAGGCGCGCGGGTCCTCGCGGAACATGTTGCGCGGGAACTGATCGAGCAGCAGCAAAAGCGCCAGCGCACCCTCGGCGTTCCGCTCCCATTCGCTCAGCGCGCCTTGCGCCCCCACCTGCCACAGCGGCGCATAGCGGCGCCGGATCGCGGCGTCGATCTGCTCGCTCGACTGGTACCAGTATTTCTCGCCGACCTCGATACGCCAGAAGCGTATAATCTCGTTGATGCGATCCATGGTGACGGCCCTCCCCTGCCGTGCCTGCCCCGCCTGATCTTCAGATCATGGTAGGGCAAGCGCAGGGGCAGGCAAAGGGGGCTTGCGTCAGCCGGTGGTCTCGGTGCGCTTGTCGGCCTCGGACGGCTCTTCCGCCTCGGCCTCGGCTTCCGCTTCGGCTTCGGCTTCCGCTTCTTCCTGAGCGACTTCGAGACGAGCCTCGACCGCGACCGCCGTCGCCGTCGGCGAGAGCAGCGTGTAGGAGCCGGTCTCGTCCGCCGAAGGCGCTTCGCGGCGCGTCATCCGCCATGCCGCATAACCCGCGATCCCGGCACAAAGCACCCCGATATAGAGGAAGAACCCGCCCGGCCCCATGACGCTCATGAGCCAACCGGTCACCAGCGGCCCCGCCACCGCACCAAGCCCGTTGATGAACATCAGCCCCGCCGAAGCGGACGCCATATCGGAATAATCGAGATAATCGTTCGTATAGGCGATCAGCAGTGAATAGAGCGGGTTGGCCACACCGCCGATCAGCGCCGCCCCGATCAGCAGCACCCAGAAGGGCGGGTTCGTCGCGAAGATCGCGAAGGTCACCACCGCACCTACAAGCGCCGCCCCCATGATCACGCGGCGCCGGTCCATCCGGTCCGAAGCCCATCCGATGGGATATTGCAGAAAGAGGCCACCCACATAGATCGCCGCCACGAATGCCGATATCTGCTTCACGTTGAGCCCTTCGGCCGTGCCCCAGACCGAGGCCATGCCGAACATCGCCGAGATGATGCCGCCCAGCAGGAAGATCCCCACCATGCCCAGCGGCGAGGCTTCCCAGAGCCGCCTGAAGGTCATGCGCTGGATCGTCTCGAAGCTGGGAGCGGGCGAGGCCGCGAGCAGGATCGGCGTGAAGGACAGCGACACCAGCACCGAGGGGATCACGAAGAGGAGATAGCCCGCCGGGTCACCCACGTTCAGCAGCAGCTGCGCGGTGACGATGCCGAACATCTGCATGATCATGTAAAGCGACAGCGCCTGCCCGCGCGTCTCGTTGGTGGAACCCGCGTTCAGCCAGCTTTCCGCCGTGATATACACGCCCGAGAAGGAGAAGCCGATCAGCACGCGCAACGCCACCCAGGAGGGCCAGTTCGGAAAGGCGGCATAAAGGACGAGGATCGCCGAGATCAGCGAGCCGAGCGCCGCGAAGACCCGCACGTGACCGACGCGCGCGATCATCTCCGGCACCATGCGCGACCCGAACAGGAAGCCCGCGAAATAGGCCGACATGACGAGCGACATGAAGAAAGTGTCGATACCCTCGATCTTGCCGCGGATACCAAGCAGCGTGCCCTGCATCCCGTTGCCGACCATCAAGAGCATGATGCCCAGCAATAGCGGCCATGTCTGGCGCAGCACTAACAACATGTCTTGGACTCCCGGGGACTGATTTGGATTGCGTCGTGTCGCGGCATCTAGTCCGCAGCGGAGACATTTCCAAGCCCTGAAAGCGACTCTACGGAATTAGAAGCGACGCATCGCCGTAAGAGAAGAAACGATAGCCCGTCTTAACCGCATGATCGTAAATTTCGCGTATACGGTCCTGGCCCATCAAAGCCGAGACCAGCATTAGCAGCGTCGATTTCGGCAGGTGGAAATTCGTCATCAGCGCGTCGGTGATGCGGAACTCGAAGCCGGGATAGATGAAGATGTCGGTGGCATCGCGGAACGGCACGATATGGCCTTTCGCGCCGCCCTCGGCGCGCGCGGCGCTTTCAATCAGGCGCAGCGCGGTGGTGCCCACGGGGATGACGCGGCCGCCCGCCTGTTTGGTCGCGTTGATCTCGGCTGCCGCCTCTTCGCTCACCTCGCCCCATTCGGCATGCATCTTGTGCGTGGTGACGTCCTCGACCTTCACCGGCAGGAAGGTGCCCGCCCCGACATGGAGCGTGACTTCGGTGAACTCCACGCCCTTGGCGGCCAGCGCCTCGAGCAGTTCGCGGGTGAAATGCAGGCTGGCGGTCGGGGCCGCGACCGCACCGGAATGGCATGCGAAGACGGTCTGGTAATCGCGCTTGTCCTCGTCATCGGGGGCACGCAGCGCCGCGATATAGGGCGGCAGCGGCATCGCGCCCGCCTCAGCCAGTGCCGCGTCGAAATCCTCGCCCGACAGGTTGAAGCTGAGCCGCAGCTGGCCGTTCTCGATAGCCTCGACCCTGGCCGAGAGCGCGTCGGAGAAGACGATCTCCTCGCCCTCCTTCACCTTGCGCAAAGGCTTGGCCAGCGCCGACCATTCGCCGCCCGGTGCGGGCTCCAGAAGCGTCACCTCGACCTTCGCGACCACCTCGCCCTGCGCGCTTTGCCGGGTCCGGGTGCCTGCCAGCCGCGCCGGGATCACCTTGGTGTTGTTGAGCACCAGCCGGTCGCCGGGGCGGAAGATGTCGATCAAGTCGCGCACATGGCGGTCATGGATCGTGTCGCCCTCGGCCAGCAGCAGCCGCGCCGCATCGCGCGGGCGCGCAGGTCGCGTCGCAATCAGCCCCTCGGGGAGCTCGAAATCGAAATCGTCTAGCTTCATCGTCAGCCTTATTCGCTCAGCACCTTGGGCGGCCCCGCCCGGAACAACTCGCGCAGACCGCCCGGCGCGAGCACCGACAGCGGGTTGATCGAGACCTTCGGCGCATCGGAGCTTCCGCGCAGCGAGTAGTTGAACCCGAAAAGCCCCTCGCCTTGCTTGGAGATGACCTGACCGATCCCGTTCACGAGATAGAAAGGCGAGATCACGCCCTTCATGTTCAGTGTCTTCGATTGCGGGTAATAGTTGCCCGTCATCGTCACCCCCATAGAGGCCCCCACGGCGGCGCCCCGTGTGACACTCACCCCGTTGGGCGTCAAGCGGAAGGCGCCGTCGACCGAGCTGAACAGGATGCCATCGCCGCTGAGCTGCTCCAGCAGCCCCACGCCCGAGGCCGCGGACAGCAGCGAGGCCAGAACCGGCGCGTCCTTCACCCGCAGGTTTGCGACCGTGAGCTTGCCGTCATAGCTTTTCTGCCCAAGCGGCGTCAGCACCAGCGCGCCCTGCCCGCCGCGGGCCTTGGTGAAGATCCCGGTCGCCGCCAGCGCGCGGCCTGCGTCGCGGGTTTGCGCGCGCACCGCGACGCGCCCGCCCGCAGCCGGGATCACCGTGCCGTCGATCGGCGCGCTGCCGTTCAACTGCCCCTGGAACCGGCCCGAGAGACCGCCCCGCGTGTTGAAATCGCCCCGGAAGCCCGTCAGCGCGATGCCATCCGTGATCTGTACCCGGTCGAGGGCCGCGCTGATCGCCGTGCCGGCACCGCCCGCGCTAGCACCCGCACCACCGCCCAAATCCGCCTTGGCGAGGTCCAGCCTGCCCGAGGTGACATTCACTTTCGGCGGGCGCGCCTTGCCCTGACCGATCAGATCGACGCTGCCGGTGAACCAGTTGCCGACGCTCAGGCTCGAGAACCGCGCCCGGTTCAGCCCGCCGCCCTTGTTCAAGGTGATGTCGCCCTGCGTCTTCAGCCCCGCAGCACTCAGCGACAGGCTGTCGACCTGCGGCGGCGCGCCAAGCGTGCCGGACATTTTCAGATCGCCCGCACTGCCCGGCGCTTTGCTCCAGCCGATTTCCGGGATCGACAGGCGGATCCCCTGCAACGCGCTCGCGAAGGTGAACCGCGTCGGTTGATCCTTGCGCAGCTCGAGCGCGATACGGCCCTTACCCGAACCGCGCACCATGCCGTTGGGCAGCGCAATCCCCAGCCGGTCGAGCCCATCGGGGCTGACATCGACCGTGCCCGCGACCTCCGAGCGCCCCTTGTTCTCCGGCCCGAATTTCTGCGTCCAGGCGGCATCGAACCCGACACCGGACAGAGTGCCCTTGCCCGAGATCGTCATCCCTTGGGGATCGGCCTTCAGCGTCAACAAATCGGACCGCAGCGGCCGGTCGGGCACCAGCGTGTCGCTCTTTACTTCGGTCAGCCGGGCGGTCACGTCGAAATCGATCTCGTCCTGCGGCACATTGGGCTTCAGCGGTAACCGGATCACCGAGCGCGCCTCGGCCCAACCCTGAGCCACATCGGTGCTCATGCCCGCCTTGCTGAGGAATTCGAATGGCGGCTGGTCGAGCAGCGACAGAGCCGCCGGGATTGGCGAGCGCGTCATCAGCGTGACCTTCGCCGGGGCGGGTTTGATGCGGATATCGGGCACGATGAGCGACGAGCCCGTCACCTCGATCCGCCCGCCCGAAGGCGCGGTCACATGCCCCTCCTCGACCTTAAGCGCCTGCCGCGTGTCGATGATCGTGGCAAAGCCCCGGCCCTGCTGCACGGGCGGCAGCGTTTTGATGATCCGCACATCCGCGCCCCGGAACTCGTAGCCGAGCGCCAGTTTCGGCTGCGCGCCCGGCACGAGCCGCAGCGCCACGCGGGCATTGCGCAGCTGGCCCGTGGTCACGTTCTTCTCGAGCCATTCGCGGGTCTTCGGCACGACCGCAGGCGGCCAGAGCGCGAGCAGCTTGGTCTGGTCGATCTGGTCGATCCCGGCATCGAGCGCGACTTTCCAGCCGTCCTTCTCGGCGCTGACCTTGCCGCTCGCCGAGATCGTCGTGTCGCCCTGGTCGTTGAGTTCCAGCTGGCCGATATCGATGCGGAACGGATCGAGGTTAAGCCGGAAATCGACCGCCCCTTGCGCGAATTGCACCGGGCTCTCGAACAGGCCTGCCGGATCGAGCTGCAGGTCGGAAATCGCGATCTGGCCGACGATCTTCTTCGGCACGCCGCCTTCTAGATCGCGCAGATAGGTGTGGCCTGCCGCCTTCAGGCGCAGCGCCCGGCTGTTGAGCGAAAGCGTCGAGACCTCGACGCGCTGCCGTTTCGGATCGTAGTTGAGATAGAGCTTGCCGTTCTCAATCGGGATCGGGTTCACGCCCTCATTGGGCCGGATCGCGCCGCGCCCGATCTCGAGCATCGCGTTCATCCCGGTCAGTTCGCCCTTGTCGTTGAGCCCCGAGCGCAGCGCCCCCGAGATCGGCGCATCGAGCACGCCGAGCGCCGCGAGCGCCGGGGCCTGAACCGCCAGATCGCGCGCCGGAAGCGCAGTCACCGCGGCCCCGAAACTGGCTTCACGGCTGGCTTTCTGCGTGGTCATCGACAGCGCGACCTGCGCCGGTTTCGTCTGCCCGCTGCCCAAATCGAACCCCAGCGCGACCGAGATTTCACTGTCGCTTTGAGTCAGCTTGAAGCGGCCATCGGTGACCTTCCAGAGCCGGTCGAGCCGCTCGTCCATCAGCCGGATCTGCAGGTCCTCAGCGCTGATCTGCTGCAGCCGGGACAGCGCCGGAACCTCCAGGGTTTTCTCAAAGGTCTCAATGAGATCGGAAGCGTTGTTCAAGTCGATATTGGCGAAGCGATTGCCGCCGCCGAAATCGAGATCCAGATTGCCGTCGGGCAGACGATGCAACGACAGGCTCGCCCCGCGCAGCCGAAACGAGCGCGGCTCGACCCGCCCGCGCAGCAAAGGCTCCGCCCAGAGCGTCATGCGCAATTCCGGCAGGACCGCGATCGGCAGTCCCGAGGGCCGCTCCAGCCGCACCGTGTTCAGCCGGATCCTAGGGCGGATGCCATCGTCGATGTAAAGATCGATCCCGCCGGACAGCCGGACCCGCATCTGGCCTTGCAAGGCGTCATTTGCGCGGGTCTCGATGCGCGAGACGATCCATTGCGGCACGGCGACCGCGCGATGCGTGATGACGAGAAAGGCGCCGGCAGCCACGACTCCGAGAAACAGGAAGCTGAGAACGAGGAGCAGACCGGTGCGGGCACGGCGGCCGCGGCTTACCGAAGTCGCTGCCCCGGGCTGGGTCTCGGCCCCGGATTTGGGCGTCGCGGCATCGCTCAACGACGCCTCGCCCGCCCTCTCGGGCGTGCCGGACGTTTCGCGACTATCGGGACGCTGTCTCTCCATACCGTTCGTCTTGCGCCCGTTGGATCGGGGCTTTTTCTCCCTCGGCGGCGGCGCGTGCCGACCCCGTCTCGTTTGCCGGGCCCACCGCGCGCGGTCTTGCCCGGGTCTCCTGCCTCGTGGTTAAGTCTCGCGCAAGCGGGCGCGGAAAGTAAGCCCCGAACTTGCAAGGAGGTTCCCCAATGATCGAGTCAGGCGAAAAAGCGCCGGAGTTCACCCTGCCTGCCACGGGCGGCAAGAGCTTCGAAACGCTCGGAAATCCGATCACGGAAGACGGAAATCTGACGCTGTCGGCCTTTGCGGGCCGTCCGGTCGTGCTGTATTTCTACCCCAAGGACAACACGCCCGGCTGCACCACCGAAGCGCTCGATTTCACCCGGCTCGCCCCGGACTTCGCCGAGGCTGGCGCGGTCGTCATCGGCATTTCGAAAGATAGCCTGAAGAAGCACGAGAATTTCTGCGCCAAGCATGATCTGGGCATCTACCTTGCCTCGGACGATGGTGGCGAGACCTGCGAAAGCTACGGGGTCTGGGCAGAAAAATCCATGTATGGCAAAACCTTCTGGGGCATTGTTCGTGCGACCTTCCTGATCGGCGCGGACGGCAAGGTGGCGAAGGTTTGGCCGAAAGTGAAAGTCAAAGGCCACGCCGAAGAGGTGCTCGAAGCCGCCCGCGACCTGGGCTGAGCCGCCAAGCGGGCGCAGCCCCCCGCATGGCACCCCGGCGGGCGGCTCATGCCGCGCCGCGGGGGCGTCGTGCGGCGCGCGCCCATCGGCAAGTGCGGATCACACCAACGTGACGCCCGGATGACCAGCTGGGACGAAACCGCCGGGCCGCCCTCCCTTTTGGGCAGAAAACCGCTCATACCGCGCGCGCGAGGGAACCGTGACCAAATGCGAGGGGGAAAGAGGTTGCCCGGACCTGCCCCCCTTGGTAATCCCATTGCTCAAGGGCGGAGGACTTATCCACAAGCAGGACGGGTGCGCCGCCGCAAGTGACGTGCGGCCCCGTGGCCGCGCCTGATCCGCAACAAACACAGGACCGACCGGCTTGCCTAGACGCATTCTCGACCGCCTGAACACCCGTCTCGAGCGCATCCTGCCCGAACAGCGGCTGTTTCTGAAATCAGACAGCGCCACGCGGTTCGTCCGACTGCGCCCCCTCACCCAAGCGAGTGTACTGGCGATCGGCGCAGGCGTGTTCGTGTGGTCGATGGCCGCGACCTCGATGCTCTTCATCGACGGGATTTCCTCCGGCGGGGCTGAACAGAACGACAAGGTTGCAAAGGTTGCCTTCGAACGCCGCCTCGACGCGCTCTCGCAAGAGCGTGACGCCCGCGCCGCCGAAGCCCTCGCCGCACAGGACCGTTTCCAGACCGCCCTCGAGCAGGTCTCGAAGATGCAATCCACGCTGCTCGCCTCGGAAGAGCGCAAGCGAGAGCTGGAGACCGGGATCGGCGTGATCCAGGCGACCCTGCGCCGCACCATGGACGAGCGCGACACCGCCCGGCTCGCGTTGGCCAAGGCCGAGGGCAAAGGCCCCGATGCAGGTCCGACGCCGATCGCCCGCGCCGAGGACATGGAGAAGACGGTCGACATGCTGTCCACCGCGCTCGGCGAGACCGCGAAGGAACGCGACACGGCGAATGCCGATGCCAAGACCGCGCAGCTGCAGATGGACAAGATCGCGCTGCAGAAGCGTCTCCTCGAACAGCGCAACGACGAAATCTTCACCACGCTCGAAGGTGCGGTGAAAATCTCGATGGAGCCGCTCGACAAGGTCTTCAAACAGGCGGGGATGGATCCCGATCACGTCCTCAAGGAAATCAAGCGGGGCTATTCGGGCACCGGCGGACCGCTCTCGCCGATCTCGCTCTCAACCAAGGGCACGGCCGATCTCGATGGCGACACCGCGCGCGCCGAGAACATCCTGCGCAAGCTCGACGAGATGAACATGTATCGCATCGCCGTCGACAAACTGCCCTTCTCGATGCCGGTGAAGGCCCATTTCCGCTTCTCGTCGCCCTTCGGCTGGCGTTGGGGCCGGATGCATGAGGGCGTCGATATGGCCGCCCCGATCGGCACCAAGGTCTATGCCCCTGCCGACGGCGTCGTGATCGCCGCCGAGCACGAGCGTGGCTACGGCAATATCGTCAAGATCCGCCACGAGTTCGGCATCACCACCCGCTACGGCCACCTCAACAAATTCCACGTGAAAGTCGGGCAAAAAGTGTCGCAAGGCGAGTGGATTGCTGATATGGGCAATACCGGACACTCCACGGGACCGCATCTGCACTACGAGATCCGGCTCGGAGGCAAGCCAATTAACCCGATGACCTTCATCAAGGCTGGTAAGAATGTTTTCTAAATCGAAAATCCATGAACCGGGCCCCAAGGCCGACGGCGACAAGCCCAAAACCGGTGAGAGCTCGACCGCTCCGAGCCGCCCGACGTCCAGCTCGAGCGACTACACGCCGAGCGCCGCGCCGCGCTCGAAGCCCGCGCCCTCGGTTCTCTCCTCGGACCTGACCATCACCGGCAACGTCAAGACGACCGGCGACATCCAGATCGAAGGCACCGTCGAAGGCGACATCCGCGCCCATCTGCTGACCGTCGGCGAAAGCGCCACGATCAAGGGTGAGATCATGGCAGACGACGTCGTGGTCAATGGCCGCGTCGTGGGCCGTGTGCGCGGCCTGAAGGTGCGCCTGACCTCGACCGCACGCGTCGAAGGCGACATCATCCACAAGACTATCGCGATCGAGAGCGGTGCGCATTTCGAAGGTTCGGTGCAGCGTCAGGACGACCCGCTGCAGACCGGTCAGGGCACGCGGAAACTCGCGCCCCCGGCCTCCGAGACCGCCGCCGCAGCACCGGCGCCGACGGGGTCGGAACAGAAATAAAATCAGGCGATAGCCAGAGCAGGAGGGGCGGCCGATCGGGTCGCCCTTTTATTTTGCGCCGGTGCCATGCGGCGATGTGGAGAAAGGGGCGCTGCCCCTCTTCGCATGCGCGAATTCACCCCGGGATATTTCGGCCAAGCCGAAAGAATATCCTGCGTTTTCGCCTTGGTGGAAATATCCCGGGGGGCCCGCAGCGCGGGGGCAGAGCCCCCTAGACCTGCCCCCATAGAAAAGCGCGCCGCGTGGGGGTGCCACGGGCGCGCCAGGTTGGAAAGGCGGGGCATGAGACCGGGTTCGGTCCCTGCCCCGCTCGGCTTATTTCACGACCGTCTCCGGCCCCATCGCCATCGTCGGCAGCCATGTCGACAGGAATGGCACATAGGTGACCAGGATCAGGAAGACGAAGAGCACGGCGAGGAAGGGCGCGGCCGCCTTCACGACCCGCATGATCGGCATCCCCGCCACCCCGGAGGTCACGAAGAGGTTCAGCCCCACCGGTGGCGTGATCATCCCGATCTCCATGTTCACCACCATAATGATGCCGAGATGGATCGGATCGACGCCCAGCTCGATCGCGATCGGGAAGACCAGCGGCGCGACGATCAGGATCAGGCCCGAGGGTTCCATGAACTGGCCGCCGATCAGCAGGATGATGTTGACGATCACGAGGAACATGATCTTGCCCAGACCCGCGCCGAGCAGGGCCTCGGTGATCTTCTGCGGGATCTGCTCGTCGGTCAGCACGTGCTTGAGGATCAGCGCGTTGGCGATGATGAACATCAGCGTGATCGTCAGCTTGCCCGCCTCGAACAGCGTGTCGCGCGTGCCCTTGTGCCAGATCGCGGTGAAGATTGCCTGCGGCTTCTTCAGAAGCGAAGTTTTCTGCTCGCCCTCATCGAGCGGGCCCATGTCGCGATAGATGAAGTTCGCGACGAACCACGCATAGACGGCGGCCACGGCGGCGGCCTCGGTGGGGGTAAAGATGCCGCCGGTGATGCCGGGGATGCCGTAGAGTCCGACCATGATGATCGCGATCAGCATCAGGCCCCAGAACGCGTCGATGAAGCTTGCGGCGACCTCGCCCCAGCCCTGCCACTCGCCTTTCGGCAGGTTGCGCTTGATCGCGAAGAACAGGATCGTGGCCATCAGCATCACGCCCGCCATCAGGCCCGGAATGACGCCCGCGAGGAACATCCGGCCCACCGACACGTCGGTCGCCGAGGCATAGACCACCATCACGATCGACGGCGGGATCAGGATGCCCAAGGTGCCCGCGTTACAGATCACACCGGCAGCGAAATCCTTCGAATAGCCCACCTGCCGCATCGCCGCGATGACGATGGAGCCGATGGCGACCACGGTTGCAGGCGACGAGCCCGAGAGTGCCGCGAACAGCATACAGGCGAAGACGCCTGCGATGGCCAGACCGCCCGGCAGGTGGCCCACCACGGCGATTGCGAAGCGGATGATGCGCTGCGCCACGCCGCCCGTCGACATGAAGCTCGAGGCGAGGATGAAGAACGGGATCGCCAGCAGCGTCGCGTGGTTGTCCATCGCGTCGTAGAGCGACTGGGCGATGGAGGCGAGCGAGGCGTCCGAGAAGATCAGCAGGAACAGCGTCGACGCGAGACCCAGAGAGACCGCGATCGGCACGCCGATCAGCATGAAGCCGATCACCATCACGAAAAGGAACAGGATATCCATGCCTCAGTCACCCTTGTTGATATGGGCCACGTCGGCCACTTGGTCTTCGGCTTCGTGGCTCACGATCAGCGCCGACCGCTTGCCCACGGCGACCCCGATTGCCGCCTGCACGAAGCGGATCAGCAGAAGCGTCACGCCGATCGGCAGGATCAGGTAAGGGATGAAGCGCGGCAGCTTGTCATAGGCCTCGCCCATGTTGAACCGATCCCCCAGCCAGACGGCGAGCCAATGCGCGATCGGCACCTGATCGGTCTCGTAGAAGGCGCGGTCGCGGGTGTCCTGAAAGCCCGTCGGGAACCAGCGGCCCGAGGTCTGATCGAAGCCCGCGAAGGGGGCCCAGTAATCCCATGCGCCTTTCAGCAGCAGCACCGCGTAGAGGATGCAAAGGCCGGCGGCGACGAGGCTCATGACCTTGCGCGGGCCGGGGCGCAGCATGTTGATGATCGCATCGACGCCCAGGTGAGCGGTCACTTTCACCGCGTAGCTCATGCCCAGCAGCACCAGCCAGGCAAACAGGATCAGCGTCGTCTCCAGCCCCCAGATCAGCGAGGAGTTGAAGACGTAGCGCAGCACGACATTGACGAAGGTGATCACGGTCATCGTGCCGAGGATCAACGCGATCAGCGTCTCCTCCAGATGATGGATCGCCCGCGAAACCCCGTTGCGCGGCTCATAGCGCTGGCTCATGGCTCACTCCGGTCTGAGATCGAGAGGTGAAAGTGGCGCGCGCGGGTATGTGGGGGGGCCGCGCGCGCCGTGAGATCGGGCGACAGGTGGGGGCTGACGCCCGTCCGTTCGGATCAGTGCTTGGCGTTGATCGCCTGCGCTGCGTCGATGTTTTCCTGACCGACGTCATCCTTGAACTGGTCCCAGACCGGCTTCATCGCATCGACCCATTGCTGGCGCTGCTCGGGCGTCAGTTCGCGGATCGTGGCACCGGCGTCGAGGATCGCCTGACGGTTCTCTTCGTTCACCTGGTTCACTGCGGAGTTACGCTCTTGGGTGACCTCGTCGAGGATCGACTTGATCTGGTCGCGCATCGCCGGGTCGAGGCTGTCCCACCAATCGACCGAGGTCACGACCATATAGTCGAGCAGGCCGTGGTTGGTCTCGGTGATGCCGTCCTGCACTTCGTAGAACTTCTGGCCGTAGATGTTCGACCAGGTGTTTTCCTGCCCGTCGACGACGCCGGTCTGCAGCGCGCCGTAGACTTCCGAGAAGGCCATCGGCTGCGGCGAGGCGCCAAGCGCTTCCATCTGCGCGATGAGCACGTCGGAGGGCTGCACGCGGAACTTCAGACCCTTTGCATCGCCCGGCACCAGCAGCGGCTTGTTGGCCGAGAACTGCTTGAGGCCGTTATGCCAGAAATCGAGGCCCAGCAGACCGCGACGCACCATCGCCTCTTTCATCTTCTGACCGATGTCGGAGTTCTGGAATTCGTCCACGGCTTCCATGTTCTTGAACATGAAGGGCAGATCGAAGATGCGGTATTTCTTGGTGAAGGTCTCGAATTTCGACAGCGAGGGCGCGGCCATCTGCACATCGCCCTGCAGCATCGCTTCCAGCACCTGGTCATCGTTGTAGAGGGTGGAGTTCGGGTAGACCTCGACGCAGGCCTTGCCGTCCATCTCTTCGTTCACGCGCTTGGCGAACAGCGCAGCCGCGATCCCTTTCGGATGCTTGTCGGCGTTGGTGACGTGGCTGAACTTGATGACCATCTCGCCTTCGTCGCAGCCCGTCGGATCGGCCATTGCGACCGAGGCCGAAGCCATGAGAGCGAGCGCCGAAACGGCGGCGGTAAATTTATTCATAATGTCCTCCCGGAATTCATGTCACGCCGGTCCTCCCCGGCATTGGGGCCAGCAGAAAGCCGCCGAGAGATCCGATCAACTGTTTCGTGAAACTCTTGTGACGAAGGGATTATATGAGCAAAATAAGCATCTTACGATGAAACCTTCATTATGACGCGCGGAGGCGTGTGCGAAATCCCGCACAGATCGAACCGGATCAGTGCGAATCCTCGCCCGCCGCTAGTCCCGATACTCCTCGGGCCGAAGCCCGTGGCGCGCGAGCTTGTCGTAGAAGGTCTTGCGCGGCAGTTTCAGCGCCGCCGCCGCCTCGGTCGCATTGCCGCCCGCGCGGGTCAGCGCCTCGGCCAGCAGCGACTTCTCGACCGCCGCCATGCGCTCGGACAGACCAAGCTCCTCCGGCGGCTCGCCCGCCTCAAGCCCCATCGCGAAGCGCATCGCCTCGGACATCAGCGCGCGGGCATTGCCCGGCCAGTCGCGCGCCATCAACTGCGCGGTCATCTCGGGCGGGATTTCGGGGGCGCGCAGATTGGCCTGTTCGCAGGCGGTGGCGACGTAATGGCGAAACAGCGCGGGAATATCCTCGGGGCGCTCGGACAGCGAGGGGATACGCACTTTCAACGCCTCCAGCCGCCAGTAGAGATCGGGGTGGAAGCGCCCGGCCCGCGCCTCGCCCGGCAGATCGCGATAGGTGCCTGCGATCAGGCGCGTAGCGGGCCGGGTTTCCAAAAGCTCGATCAGCGCGAACTGTGCGGGGCGCGGCAGATCGGCCACCTCATCAAGATAAAGCGTCCCGCCCTCGGCCTGTGCGAAGCCCGCCTCCAACGCCGCTACGTCGAGGCCCGCCGCGGCGAGCTTCACGAAGGGCCGCCGCGCATTGGTGGACAGCAGGTGGATCACCTCGGCCAGCTTGGAATTGCCCGCCCCCGGCGCGCCGGTGATCAACACCTCGGCGCCCGAGCGCGCGGCGCGACGGGCGGCTTCGCGCAAGCCCTCCGCCACCGGAGAGCTACCGACCAATATCCGCGCCGCCGCATCGCCGCGCTTGCCCGCAGCCCGCGAGAAGCGCGCCTCCATCACCCGCGCACGGTTCTCCAGCGCCTTCTCAACAACGGCCAGCAAGTCTTTCCCCGTGCAGGGCTTTTCGAGAAAATCGAAAGCACCGGCCGCCATCGCACGCACCGCCATCGGGACATCCGCCTCCCCGGTCAGCAGCACAACCGGCAGCTCCGCATCGGCCTTCTGCACGAGGTCCAGCAGCGCGAACCCGTCCTTGCCCGGCATGCGGATATCGGTGACCACGACCCCTTCGAACTCAGTCGAGATATGGTCCTTCGCCTCGATATAGCTGCCCGCGAGCGTCGGCTTCAGCCCCGCCAGTTCCAGCGTCTGCCCCAGCGCCTCGCGCACCGCGCGGTCGTCATCGACAAAGAGAACCCGGCGCATCATGTCTCCACCTCGATCGGTTTTGGTTGGGGCGTGGCCTCGCGCAGCTCGATGGTGAAACGCGCGCCGCCGCCGGGCACATTCTCGCCCCGCAGGGTGCCGCCGAACCCTTGCACCAGCCCGTAAGAGATCGAGAGGCCGAGGCCAAGCCCCTCCGCCGATCCCGCCTCCTTGGTCGAGTAGAACGGATCGAAGATGCGGTCCGGATCGGCGATACCCGGCCCGGTGTCGCGCAGGCTGAGGCGGATCACCCCGTCCGCGCGCGCCATGCGGATCGTCAGGCGGCGCTCGGGCTGCCCCTCCATCGCCTCGATCGCATTCGAGATCAGGTTGATGACGACCTGACTCAGCCGCACCTCGCCGCCCATCACGATGGCGGGAAAGTCGGGGCGCTGCCAGTCCACGGTGACGCCCGCGCGCCGCAGTCGCTCGTCGAGCATCTCCAGCGCGCTCTCCACCACCGCAGCCAGCCCGACGCGGGTCGCGGGTTCGCTTTCCTGTCGTGCGAATGCCCGGAGGTTGCGGATGATGCGCGCCATGCGATGCGCCATCGCGCCAATCTTGCCCAGCGTCTCGCCCGCCTCCTCGGTCCGACCGCGATCGAGCAGCAATTCGGCATTCTCGGCATAAGACGAGATCGCCATCAGCGGCTGGTTCAACTCGTGACTGATCCCCGCCGACATTTGCCCCAACGCCGAGAGCTTGCCCGCCTGCACGAGTTCGGCCTGCGTGCGGCGCAGCTCCTCGTTCGCGGTCGACAGCTCCGCCGTGCGTTCGGCGACGCGGACTTCGAGCGCGGCATTGGCCTCGGAGAGGGCCTGCCTGCGCTCCCACAGGGCGAACATCACCGCCCCTACGGCGAGGAACCCGGCCGCGGTCGAAAGGGCAGCGAGCCGCGCCGCGCGCAGCACCGGATCGGCGGCTGCGAGGGCATGCCCCTCCATCTCGATCACCGGCAAGGCGCGCGAGACGTCCAGTGCGGGACCGGAAAGCGAGCCATCTCCCGACACCAGGCGATGACCCGCAAGGTTGCGTTCGCGCAGGTGCAACACCCCGGCGAGCGACCCCGCCGGATAGGTCGCGGGATCGGGCTTTGCGCCGGGCTCGGACAGCAGCACCAGATCGGTGCGGTTGGTCAGGAAACTCACGCCGCTTTCATCGGTGAACCAGACCGGCACCGGGTTGCCGCGCCCCTCGGCCTCGACATCCTCGGCATTCAGCCGCAGCAGAACGATCCCCGCGACACTTCCGCCCGAGGCGAAGACCGGGGCCGCGAAGACGAACAGCCGATCGCCGGTATCGGGGTCCACGAAATGCTCCGACCCGGTCGCGCCTTGCGCCGCCCGCGCCAGCGCCCGGTTCATCGTGACCCGGTCGGGGCTATCCGCCGGACCTGCGAGCACCGTGCCCCCCGGCGCGATCAGCCAGATGTCGCGCGCGCCCGCATGGTCGGCGAGGCGCTGAAGCGTCAGGCTCACCGCCGCATCGCGCCATGTGCCGACCGCCTTGCCCCCTTCGGCGAAACGCGCCGCCAGCGCCACCACGTCGGGATGATCGGCGGCCAGTACCGCCACCTCGCGAAACTGCAAAAGTGCTGCCACCAGACGATCCGAGGCCAGCCGCAGATCGGATTGCCCCTGCGCTTCGATCCGCGCCAGACCCTCGCGCGCCGAGACCCGCCACACCCCGATAGAGGCGGCGAGCGTCAGCGCGATCCAGATCAGCAATATGGCGACACGGCCCAGCATCAGCACTCTCCTCCCCCTTTCCTTGCGCCTACTGCGCGGCAATGCAAGGCAGCGCGTCACCTTGGCCTTGCATCGGGCGGCGCCTTCTGCCCAATCTGGCCCCGAGTAACCGGAGCGCCGATGCAGACCCTTTCCCAATCCCCGCTCGATCCAGAATTCGTCCAGAACCCCTACCCGTTCTACGACCGGGTGCGACAAGGCGGGCCGTTGGTGCAATGGCCCGAATACGGGTTTCGCGTCACCGCGCGGGCCGCGATTGTCGGCATGGCGCTGCGCGACCGGCGGCTGGGACGCGAGGCCCCGCCCGAGCAGGCGGTGGACATCCCCAAGCACCTCGAACCCTTCTACGCCATCGAGCGTCATTCGATGCTGGAACTGGAAGCCCCGACGCATACCCGGCTGCGCAAGCTGGTGACGAAGGCCTTCACCCCGCGCCGGATCGCAGGGATGCAAGACGAGATCGCCGCGCTCTGCCACCGGCTGATCGACGATCTGCCCGAGGACGGCTGCGACCTGCTGGAACATTTCGCCAAACCCCTGCCCGTGATCGTGATCGCACGGCTTCTGGGCGTGCCCGAAAGCGACGCGGACAAGCTCTTGGCGTGGTCGAATGCGATGGTGCAGATGTATCAGGCGCGCCGCGATATCAGCCTCGAGGAAGACGCCGCGCGCGCTTCGGCGGACTTCGCGGCCTATCTGGGCGATCTGATCGAGACCCGCCGCAAAGCGCCCGGGGAAGATCTGATCTCGGAGCTGATCGCGGTTGAGGAGGAAGGCACCCATCTGACCCGCGACGAGCTGATCTCGACCGTGATCTTGCTGTTGAATGCGGGGCACGAGGCGACCGTCCATCAGATCGGCAACAGCGTAAAGACGCTGATCGAGCAGAGCGTCGCCCCCCATTGGCTGGAGCCCGCGCGGATCGACGGCACCATCGAGGAGCTGCTGCGCTTCGATCCGCCGCTGCATCTGTTCACGCGCTGGCTCTATGAGGACATGGAGTTTCAGGGACAGGTGCTGCGCAAGGGCGAGCGGATCGGGCTGTTGCTCGCCGGTGCAAACCACGACCCGTCGGCCTGGGACGATGCGAGCGTCTTCGACCCGTCGCGCCCCGTGCGCACCAATTTCGGCTTCGGCGCGGGGGCGCATTTCTGCATCGGCGCGCCGCTGGCGCGTCTGGAGCTGAAACTCGCCCTGCCGATGCTGATGGAGCGGCTACAGGGGCTCGATCTGCCGCGCCGCCCCTATTACGCGGATCTCTATCACTTCCACGGGCTGGAGAAGCTGCAGGTCACCTATACCAAGCGCTAAGCCTCACAACGGCAGCGCGGTGGTGGATTTCAGCTCCTCCATCGAGAGAAGTGCGGTCACGTTGTGGATTTTCACTTCCGAGATCAGCGCCTGATAGAAGCGGTCATAGGCGCGCGCATTCTCGACCCGCACTTTCAGGATGTAGTCGATATCTCCCGCCAGACGGTGTGCCTCCATCACTTCGGGGCGCGCGCGAAGGGTGGCGAGGAACTTGTCTTGCCACTCGGCCTCATGCTCGGAGGTGCGGATCAGAACGAAGAAGCAGGCATCGAAGCCAAGCGCCTCGGGATCGAGGATCGCGGTCTGCTTCCCGATCACCCCCGCCGCACGCAATTTGCGAATCCGGTTCCACACCGGGGTCTTGGAAGACCCTGTTTTCCGCGCGATTTCGTCGAGCGACTGGCTCGCATCGTCCTGAAGCTCCGCGAGGATTTTCCGATCCAGCTCGTCGATCTGCACCGCCATTCCGATTTCCCTCCGCTTGTTAGGAGATTGTCACTCCCCCCAAATCCATAAGGAACGAATGTCCTTATTGGCAAGGGGATATGGTCAAAAACTGGAATAATTTCCTATATTCACGCTCAAGACGCAGACGAGGAGCGTGACATGGAAACTCTCGAAACTCAGACCCAGGTGACCCTTGCTGGCGCAGGTCCGGGCGATCCGGACCTGCTGACCGTGGCGGTGCTGCGCGAGATGATGTGCGCCGACGTGATCCTGCACGACACGCTGGTGAGCGCTGAGGTGCTCGCGCTCGCGGGTCCGCAGGCGCAGCTGATCGAGACCGGCAAGACCGGCTTCGGCCCCTCGATGAAGCAAAGCGACATCTCGTCCCTGATCGTCCGCCTCGCGCAGGAAGGCCAGCGGGTACTGCGCCTGAAATCGGGCGATCCGGGCGTGTTCGGTCGGCTGGGCGAAGAACTGGACGCGCTCGACGCGGCCGGGATCGCCTATCGCGTACTGCCGGGCATCACCGCGGCTTCCGCTGCCGCTGCCTCGCTCGGCCAGAGCCTAACCGAACGTGGCCGCAATCGCGAGCTGCGCCTGCTCACCGGTCATGACGCCGACGGGCTGGCCGAACAGGATTGGGCCGCGCTGGCCCGCCCCGGCGCTGTCGCCGCGATCTATATGGGCAAGCGTGCGGCGCGCTACGTGCAGGGACGCCTGATGATGCATGGCGCCTCCCCCGCGACCCCTGCCTGTGTGGTCGAGAACGCCTCGCGCGCCGATCAGGTGATCCGCCCCGCGACGCTCGCCACCCTGCCCACCGTGACCGCCGAGGCCAAAGGCCCCGCCGTGATCCTTCTCGGGCTCGCCCCGCGCGACGCCCGCACCGCCCTCAAGGAGGCCGTGCTATGAGCAAGAAATTCATCCCCGGCGTGATCAGCGCCAATGACCTGCGCGAAGGCCATGTCGTTTACATGAACGACGCGGGCCAATGGGTGCTGCGCCTCAAGGATGCAGCCTTCCTCGACGATCCGGTGATCGCGGACATGTGGCTCGATCTGGCCAATGCCCAGCCCGAGAAAGTCGTCGGCGCCTATCTCGCGCCTGCCACGCTCGGTCCGAACGGTCCCGAGCCCGCGCATTTCCGTGAGGCCTTCCGCGCCTCCGGCCCCTCCATCGAGCTACCCGGGAGCTGATCCATGTTCCAACCCAGCGATTTCGACCGCGCCGCCGTCCGCGCGCGCGCCGAGCAGTTTCGCCATCAGGTCGCGCGCCGCCTCGACGGCAGCTTGACCGAGGACGAGTTCAAGCCGCTGCGCCTGATGAACGGGCTCTATCTGCAGCTGCACGCGTATATGCTGCGCGTGGCGATCCCCTATGGCACGATCGAAGCCCGGCAGATGCGCCAGCTCGCCAAGATCGCAGATGCCTGGGATCGCGGCTACGGGCATTTCACGACGCGCCAGAACATCCAGTTCAACTGGCCGAAGCTGATCGATGTGCCGGATATGATTGACGCGCTCGCCGATGTGGGCATGCACGCGATCCAGACCTCGGGCAACGCGATCCGCAACACGACGACGGATGCCTTCGCAGGTGCCGCCGCCGATGAGATCGCCGATCCGCGCCCCTATGCGGAACTGATCCGTCAATGGTCCACCGACCATCCGGAATTCCAGTTCCTGCCGCGCAAGTTCAAGATCGCGATCAATGGCGCCGAGGCCGACCGGGCTGCGATCCGCGCCCATGACGTGGGTCTGCAGCTGGTCGAGCGCGACGGCGAGATCGGGTTCCAGGTCTTCGTCGGCGGCGGTCTCGGCCGCACCCCGATGATCGGGAAGGAAATCCGCAGCTTCCTGCCCGCGGTCGATCTGCTGCCCTATCTGGAATCGATCGTCGCCGCATGGAACCTCGCGGGACGGCGCGACAACAAGTACAAGGCGCGCATCAAGATCACCGTACACGAACTTGGAATCGATACGTTTTCCGAGATGGTCGAGGCTGAATTCCCGGCCCGGCGCGCGGCGTTCAAGGGCGCGGACCAAGCGATCCTCGCCGATCTCAAGGCACAATTCGCCCCGCCCGCGCTGCCCGCCCGGGAGAGCGAGAGCTTCGAGACCGCGCTCAATGTCGACGCGCTTCTGCGCGACTGGGCCGCGCGCTCGGTCTCGCCCCATCACAACCCCGACTACGGGGTCGTCACGGTCAGTCTGAAGGATCACGGCGCGCCTCCGGGCGATGCCACGTCCGACCAGATGCGCCTGCTCGCAGACCTTGCCGAGCGCTACGGTCAGTCGGAGTTGCGCATCAGCCACGAGCAGAACGTGATCCTGCCGCATATCGCGAAGGCCGATCTGCCCGCGCTGTTCGAGGCTCTGCGCAAGGGCGGCCTCGCCACGGCGAATATCGGTCTGACTTCGGATATCATCGCCTGCCCCGGCATGGATTACTGCGCGCTGGCCACGGCCCGCTCGATCCCGCTGGCGCAGCAGATTTCGACCCATTTCCGCGATCTCGGACTGGAGCAGGAGATCGGTGCGCTCAAGATCAAGATCTCGGGCTGCATCAATGCCTGCGGCCACCACCATCTGGGCCATATCGGCATTCTCGGTCTCGACCGTGCGGGCGTGGAGAACTACCAGATCACGCTTGGCGGCGACGCGACCGAGACGATGGCGCTTGGGGAACGTGCTGGCCCCGGCTTCGCCTATACCGAGGTGATTCCCGCCCTGGAGCGTCTGCTGCGCGCCTATCTCGAGGTGCGTGAAAGCGCCACCGAGAGCTTCCTCGACGCGCTGCGCCGCCTCGGCCCGGCCCCGTTCAAGGAAGCGCTCTATGCAGAGGCCCAACGCCATGCCGCTCAGTGATGGAACGGATATCGCCCCCCGCGTCGCCGGGCTGAACGAACGCTACCGTCACCACGCCGCAACCGCGGTGATGGAGCGGGCGTTGCGGGACCCCGACGTGGGCAATGTCGCGCTCGTTTCGTCCTTCGGGGCGGAATCGGTGGTGTTGCTGCATATGGTTTCGGTGATCGCGCCCGGCACGCCGGTGCTGTTCATCGACACGCAGATGCTGTTTCCCGAGACGCTTGCCTATCAGCGCGACGTCGCGGCCAAGCTGGGCCTGACCAATGTGCAGGTGATCCAGGCCGATGAGGCCGCGATTGCCCGCGACGACCCGGACGGCACGTTGCACCAGTACAGCACCGATGCCTGCTGCACCCTGCGCAAGACGGTGCCGCTGGAAAATGCGCTGTCGGGCTATGACGCGTGGATCACCGGGCGCAAACGCTTTCAGGGCGGCCAGCGCGCGGCGCTCGATTTCTTCGAGATCGAGACCGACAGCCGAATGAAGATCAACCCGCTCGCCCATTGGGACAAGCAGGATGTGCAGGATTACATGGTCGAGAACCGCCTGCCGCGCCACCCGCTCGTGGCGCAAGGCTATCCCTCGATCGGCTGCGCGCCCTGCACCTCGCCCGTCAAACCGGGCGAAGACGAACGCGCAGGCCGCTGGCGCGGCGCTGCCAAGACCGAATGCGGCATCCACTTCATCGGCGGCAAGGCCGTCCGTGTGAACAGTGAAGGCCAAGTGATTGAGAACAAGGAGAATGTGGCATGAGCGTGATCGTTCGCGACGACGGCTTCCACAATGACGACTTCACCGGGGCGAGCCTCGATATCGCGCCGGAGACCGATGCGGGCTACCTGCCTGCGCTGATCGAAGGCGCGGAGATGATCCGCGTCCTGTTCCCGACTTTCTCGGACGGGCGCGGCTTCTCGCTGGCGCGCCGCATCCGTGCGCTCGGCTTCACGGGTCGGCTGCGCGCGGCGGGCCCGCTGATCGCGGATCAATATGCGATGGCGCGGCGCGTGGGCTTCGACGAGGTCGAGATTCCGCCGGAACTGGCCGAGCGCCAGCCGCAGGCGCAATGGCTGTTCCGCGCCGATTGGGCCGCGCATGACTACCGTGCGCGACTGGCCGGCTGAGGCTTTCACCCGTCCGCGATATCCGATAGACCATAACGAAACCGGCAATTGAGCCAGATCAAGGGCCAGCGCTGACGCAAGCTGTATCCGATCTGTATATTTGCCAGACCGAGGCGCCTGCCCCGGCCCGAGAGAGATGTGACAATGAACGAGAGCGCCGTGACCGAGATCCCCAAGGTGAAGACCCTGCCCGACGCGCAGACCGTGACCGAAGTGACCCATTGGACGGACCGGCTGTTTTCCTTCCGCGTGAGCCGCCCGCAATCCCTGCGTTTTCGCTCGGGCGAGTTCGTGATGATCGGGCTGATGGGCGACAATGGCAAACCGCTGCTGCGCGCCTATTCCATCGCCTCGCCCAACTGGGACGAGGAGCTGGAATTCTACTCGATCAAGGTGCCCGACGGCCCGCTGACCTCGAAGCTGCAGCATATCAATGTGGGCGACCAGATCATCTTGCGCCCGAAGCCCGTGGGCACGCTGGTCCATGACGCGCTGCTGCCCGGCAAGCGGGTGTGGTTCCTCGCCACCGGCACCGGCATCGCGCCGTTCGCCTCGCTGATGCGCGACCCCGAGACCTACGACAAGTTCGACGAGGTCATCATGATGCATACCTGCCGCACGGTCGAGGAACTGGAATATGGCCGCCAGCTGGTCGAGAACCTGATCAACGATCCGCTGATTGGCGAGATGGTCGACGGCAAGCTGAAATACTACCCGACCACGACCCGTGAGGAATTCCATCACATGGGGCGGATCACCGACAATCTCGAGAACGGCAAGGTGTTCAAGGATCTCGGCCTCGAGCCGATGAACCCCGAGACCGACCGCGCGATGGTCTGCGGCTCGCTCGCCTTCAACAAGGACGTGATGGCGGTGCTCGAAGGGTTCGGGCTGCGCGAAGGTGCGAATTCCGAGCCGCGCGAATATGTGGTCGAGAAAGCCTTCGTCGGCGACGGTATCTGATCTGGGCCAAGGGGGCTCTGCCCCCTCGGGCTTCGCCCTCACCCCCGGGATATTTCTCAAGAGCGAAGATGGGCGTCTGTCCTGTTTTCGCTCTTTTCAAATATCCCGGGGGGGGCGCGGCAGCGCGCGGGGGCAGAGCCTCCTTGTGACCCAGCGTTTTTTCCGCCGCGACTTGGGAGATCGCCTCATCGTTGCTATCTTAAAGGCATGACTGAGGGGATCACCACGATGACGCGCCACCAATTGAGCCATAGCTTTCGCGAACATGTCGCCGATGGCGTCGTCCACGTGCTGGGCGTCGTTTTCGCCGTGGCAGGCGTCAGCGCACTGATCGTCTGGGCATCGCTAGCCGCACCGGCCGGGCGGGTTTGGCCGCTCGCGGTCTATTCGGTGGGGCTGATCGCCTCTTTCTCGCTCTCGGCCGCCTATAACCTCACCCTGCATGCACCGACGCGCGCGGTGCTGCGGCGTTTTGATCACGCGGCGATTTATCTTCTAATTGCAGGCACTTACACGCCGATGGCGCTGATCGGCCTCGGCGGCGTCGCCGGCTGGGCGCTGACCGCGACGGTCTGGGCGCTCGCGACCTTCGGCATCGTGATGAAGCTCGGCTTCTTCCACCGCTCGGAGCGCACGGGGTTCTGGCTCTATCTGGCGATGGGCTGGCTCGGGATGATCGCGATGTGGCCGTTGATCGTGGCCCTCCCCCTGCCCGCGCTGATCCTGCTGGTCGTGGGCGGGCTGACCTATACGGTCGGCGTGATCTTCTACCAGACCGAGCGCATTCCCTTCTCGCGCGCGATCTGGCACGGCCATGTGCTGGCCGCGGCCGCGACGCATTACGCCGCGGTGATCGTGATCTCGCACTGAGCGGGCGTCAGAGCGGCTCGACATCGCCCATGGCGCGGGTCTCGTGGAACTCCGAGACGAAGCGCGCCAGCGCGCCCTCGTCGATCGCCGCGCGCAGGCCTGCCATCAGTTCCTGATAGTAATGCAGGTTGTGCCAGGTCAGCAGCATCCCCGAGATCATCTCGCCGGAGCGGAAGACGTGGTGCAGATAGGCGCGCGAGTAGTTTTGGCAGGCCGGGCAGGTGCAGGCCTCGTCCAAGGGGCGCGGATCGTCGGCGTGGCGGGCGTTCTTGATGTTCACCTGACCGCGGCGGGTCCAGGCTTGACCCGTGCGCCCCGAGCGCGACGGCAGCACGCAATCCATCATGTCGATGCCGCGCTCGACCGCGCCCACGATATCGTCGGGCTTGCCGACGCCCATCAGGTAGCGCGGTTTGTCTTCGGGCAGCATGCCCGTCGCATAGTCGAGCACGCCGAACATCGCCTCTTGCCCCTCGCCCACGGCGAGGCCGCCGACCGCATAGCCCTCGAAGCCGATTTCCTTGAGTTTCTCGGCACTTTCCTCGCGAAGCTCACGCGTCACGCCGCCCTGCTGGATGCCGAACAGCGCATGGCCGGGACGGTCGCCGAAGGCGTCGCGGGAGCGCTGCGCCCACCGCATCGAGAGGCGCATCGACTTCGCCACTTCTTCCTCGGTCGCGGGCAGCGCCGGGCATTCGTCGAAGCACATCACGATATCCGAGCCCAGCAGCTTCTGGATCTCCATCGAGCGTTCGGGCGAAAGAACATGTTTCGAGCCATCGACATGGGAGGCAAAGGTCACGCCTTCCTCGGTCAGCTTGCGCAGAGACGCGAGGCTCATCACCTGAAACCCGCCCGAGTCGGTCAGGATCGGCTTGTCCCAGTTCATGAATTTGTGGAGCCCGCCCAGACGCGCGACCCGCTCCGCACCGGGGCGCAGCATCAGGTGGTAAGTATTGCCCAGCAGAATATCCGCGCCGGTCGCGGCGACGCTTTCGGGCATCATCGCCTTCACGGTCGCGGCGGTGCCCACGGGCATGAAGGCCGGCGTGCGGATTTCGCCGCGGGGCGTCGAGATCGTCCCGGTGCGCGCGGCGCCATCGGTGGCCTTGAGGGTGAAGCTGAACTTGGTCATCTGGGGCTCTCCTTCGGCCCCGGCTGATAGACCCAAAGCGGCGCGAAGGGAAGGCCGCGTGGGGCGCAAGGGCATGGACCGGAATCGCATTTTGGCCTTACGCTAGGGCAAAAGGAGGCTCGCCATGTTTCGTTCCATCCTTCTAACCCTCTGCGCCACGCTCGCGCCGTTCGCCGCGGCTGCGCAAAACCAGCGCATCAGCCATTGCATCGCGATCGCCGATGCCGCGCCGGGGATCGAGTATCTGCACAAGGCCAGCTGGTCCGATCCGGTGCCGGAGCAATCGGTGCGGTTGCATTACATCGACCATTCGATGGTTCTGTTGCAGACCGAGGGCGGGCTGTCAGTCGTGACCGATTTCAACGGCTGGACCGGCGGGGCGCGGTTTGCGCCCGATTACGTCACGATGAACCACGCCCATTCTAGCCACATGACCGATATGATCCCCGAAGGCACGGTGGCCCTGAAAGGCTGGTCAGATCAGTTCGGCATCGCGGCAGAGCACCACCTGGACCTCGGCGAGATGCTGATCCGCAATGTGCCCACCGCGATCCGCAGCTTTGGCGGAGTCGAGGAGAACGGCAACTCGATCTTCGTCTTCGAGGTGGCGGGGCTCTGCATCGGCCATCTGGGGCATCTGCACCACGAGCCCGATCCCGCGCAATATGCGGCGCTGGGGCGGCTCGATGTGGTGATGGCGGCGGTGGATGGCTCGATGACGGTCGATCAGCCGACGATGATCCGCATCCTGAACCGGCTGCGCTCGCGCATCGTGATCCCGGTCCATTGGTTCGGCGAACCGACGCTGCAGAGCTTTCTCGACGGGATGGAAGGCGTCTTCGCGGTGGAGCGACCCGGCGTGAGCGAGGTGATCGTTTCGCTCAGGACCCTGCCGCGCGAACCGACCGTGATGGTGCTGGAGCCAGAGCGACTGCAATAAGCTCCCCTCAACTCTCCGCCTTCTTCTCCCAGCGGCCGCCCTCTTCCGACCAGTAGATCGCTTTCGCGCCCGCGCCGGTCAGGGTCTTCCACTGCCCGCGGGCGTGCTGTACCGCCTGCGGGTCGTTGCCGTCGAAGAGGATCCACACGCGTTTATGGGCGTCGGTCTCCTCCGCTGCGACCTCGGCGCCGTCCACGGCCATCATCGCCTCGCGCCCGTCGCCTGCGGGCGCGGTGCCCAGCAGGATCGGCTGCAGCGCATCATGCGGCCCGCCTGCGACCCCGTGCGGCAGGAAGCTCGCCTCGTTTCCCATCAGCCAGAGCCTCTGGTCGAGCCAGTCTAGCCGCGCGGAATCGGTCCCGCGCAATTCCACCTTCCAACCCTGCTCCACCGCCCGGGAGGCGAGGTTCAGCACCACCTCCTCGAGGCTGGAGCGGGTCAGATGGTAGAAATTGACCTGACCCATCTCAGCCTTCGAACTTGTCGCGGATCAGACGGTCGAGCATGCGCACGCCCCAGCCGGTCGGGCCTTTCGGGGCCAGCGTGGTCTCGTTCGGCGGCAGCGCGACGCCCGCGATGTCGATATGGCACCACGGCACCTCGTCCTTGACGAAGCGCTTCAGGAAGGCAGCCGCGGTGATCGCGCCGCCCCAGCGGTTGCCGACATTGCGCATATCGGCCAGCCGCGATTTCAGCGCCTTGTCATAGGCGGGCTGCAGCGGCATGTGCCACGCGCCCTCGCCCTCGGTCTTCGCCGCTTTAAGAATGTCGGCTACGAACTTGTCGTCATTGGCGAAAAGACCCGCATTCTCGTGGCCGAGCGCAACGATCACGGCCCCGGTCAGCGTGGCGAGATTGACCATCGCCTTGGGCTGGAACCGGTCCTGCGCATACCAGAGCACATCGGCCAGAACGAGGCGGCCCTCCGCATCGGTGTTGATGACTTCGATCGTGTCGCCCTTCATCGAGGTCACGATATCGCCGGGGCGTTGCGCGCGCCCGTCGGGCATGTTCTCGACCAGACCGACGAGGCCCACGACATTCGCCTTCGCCTTGCGCAGCGCCAGCGTGCGCATCACGCCCGAGACGACGCCTGCGCCGCCCATATCCATCGTCATCTCTTCCATGCCCGCGCCGGGCTTGAGCGAGATGCCGCCCGCGTCGAATACGACGCCCTTGCCGACGAGCGCGAAGGGTGCTTCGCCCTCCTCGCCGCCCTTCCACTGCATCACGACCAGCTTGGAGGGCATCTCCGAGCCCATGCCGACGCCCAGAAGCGCGCCCATGCCGAGCTTCTTCATGTCCTCCTCTTCGAGGATTTCGACATCGAGGCCCAGCTCCTGCATCGCGGCGAGGCGGGCTGCAAAATCGTCGGTGGTGAGGATATTGGCGGGCTCGTTGACGAGATCGCGGGTGAAGAACACGCCCTCGGCCAGTGCGGCATGCGGGGCAGCGGCAGCGGCGACCTCTTCGGGCTTGTCGACCATGATCGTCACCGGGCCATAGGCCTTCTTGTCCTCGCCGGTGTGATAGTCGAAGCGATAGGCGCGCAGCGCGAGGCCCAGCGACAGATCGGCGGCGCGCGGATGGTTCTGCGCCACCACGAGCGCGCCCGCCTCGCCCAGTTTGGCCCCGATCGCAGCCCCTGCCTTGCGGGCCTCGTCGGCGCTGGCCTTGCGGTCGAGCCGCACCAGCTGCACCGCTTCGGCGGCGATCGCGGCGGGCCAGCTCAGCTCCATTGCCTCGCCCGCACCCAAGCCCGCGAAGGCTTCCGAGTCCACCGCGCGCTTGATCGCGCCCTTCATCGCCCGGTCCAGCTTGCGCCCGGCCTGACCCAGCTTGCCGTCACCGCCCACGACCAGCGCGATCCGCCCGCTTTGGGTGGCGAAGACCTCCGGATCGGTTTCCTTGAAGGCGATAGCAACAGGTTGGGTCATATGGGGCTCTCCGCAGATGGGACCGGCGCGCGCGTCGGCGGCGCTCGGTCGCGATTGGCATCAAATTGCGCGCGAGCCTAGCCCTGCCTCCGGAAAATGAAAAGCACCCCCGCTGTGCCCTTCCCTCACTTCGCCCGACAGGCTAGAGAAAGGGAAATATTCGGGGGTATTGAGAGGGTCGTGACGCAACTGGACAGATATGTTTTGTCCAAATTGATGGCGCTGTTCGGGTTTTTCGCGCTCGTGCTGGTCTCCGTCTATTGGGTCAACCGGGCTGTGATCATGTTCGACAGCCTGATTTCGGATGGTCAGACCGCAACGGTGGTGCTGGAATTCACCGCGTTGACCTTGCCTTACGTCATCCGCATCGTGCTGCCGGTCGCCGCCTTCGCCGCCACGATCTACGCGTTCAACCGGCTCGATCAGGACAGCGAATTGGTGGTGATGCGTGCCACCGGCACCTCGAACTGGCGGCTGGCGCGTCCGGTGCTGGTCTTCGGGCTGATCGCCTCGGTGATGATGGCGCTTCTGGTGAATTTCCTCGTCCCCGCCGCGAAAGCCCGGCTCGCCGAGCGTCAGCAGGAGGTCGCGCAGAACCTGACCGCGAAATTCCTCACCGAAGGCACGTTCCAGCATCCCGCGCCGGGCATCTCGATCTATATCCGGCGCATTTCCGATCTGGGGGAGTTGCAGGATATCTTCGTCTCCGACAGCCGCTCGGCGCAGACGAGCACGGTCTATACCGCCGACAAGGGCGTGATCGTGAAGACCGAGACGGGGCCGAAACTGATCATGTTCTCGGGCATGGCCCAGACGCTGCGCAAACCCTCGGACCGCCTGTCGGTCACGCGGTTCAGCAATTTCACCTATGATATCGGCTCTTTCCTGAAGGCCGGGAAAGCGCGGGCACCGAAGATCGACGAGATGACGACGCCGCGCCTCGCCGCGATGATGGCCGGGGCCGGTCTGGACGCGACACCGGGCGCGAATAGCGCCAAGGCCGCCCGCGACGCGCTGCGGCTGGAGCTTGCCCGGCGGATCACCCAGCCCCTGCTGGCGCCGATCGCGGCGCTGATCGGCTTCTCGGCGCTGATGATGGGCACGTTTTCGCGCTTCGGCATGTGGCGGCAGATGTCGCTCGCCATTGGCGGGCTGATCGTGGTGCAGGTGCTGCAAAACGCCGCCGAGACGAGTTCCGGGCGCGACCCCTCGCTCTGGCCGAGCCTGATCGCGCCGACGCTGGGCGGGATCGTGATGGTGCTGTTCATGCTGTGGTGGTCGGGGCGTCCGCGCCGTATCCGGCCCAAACGGGAGGCTGCCGCGTGACGCTTGCCCTCTATCTTGCGAAACGGTTCCTCCGCAGCTTCCTGATCGTCGCGGCGAGCTTCTGGGGCATCCTGTTCCTGATCGACGTGGTCGAGGAAATCCGCCGCTTCTCCGATCAGGGGCTGAGCCTGCTGCAGCTCTCGGTGCTCTCTGCGCTCAACATCCCCGAGACGATTTACACCATCCTGCCGCTGATCGTGATGCTGTCGGCGGTGGCGCTGTTCGTCGCACTGGCGCGCAGTTCGGAACTGGTGGTTATCCGGGCGGCGGGCCGGTCCGCGCTGCGGATGCTGGCAGCCCCGATCGCGGCGGCGCTGGTGATTGGTCTACTGGCGCTTCTGGTGGGCAACCCGCTCGTCTCGGCCACTTCGAAACGCTACGAGACGCTCGTCGATCACTACACGTCCGATGGTGGCTCGACCGTCTCGATCGGGCGTGAAGGCGTGTGGATGCGGCAAAGCGCGGGCCTTGCCTCGGACGGCAAGTCGCTGGCGCAGGCGGTGATCCATGCCGAGCGCGCCAATGGCGATGCCACGACCCTGCATGGCGTGACCTTCTTGATCTTCGACCCTAATCGCGGCCCGGTGCGCCGGATCGACGCGAAGACCGCGACGCTGGTGCCGGGCGCATGGCAGTTGCAGGACGTGAAGGACTGGCCGCTGGGCGAATCCACCAATCCCGAGCGCGACGCCACGACCCAAGACAGCCTCTCGCTGCCCTCGGACCTGACGGTCGCCAGCATCCGCGACAGTTTCGGCAAGCCCTCCGCGGTGCCGATCTGGCAACTGCCGGGCTTCATCGCCTCACTGGAAGATGCGGGCTTCTCGGCGCGCCGCCATATCGTGTGGTTCCAGATGGAGCTGGCGCTGCCGGTGCTGCTGGCGGCGATGGTGCTGATCGCGGCGAGCTTCACGATGGATCATGTGCGCTTTGGGGGCATCGGCGCGAAGGTTCTTTTGGCGCTGGCCGCCGGTCTGGGCTTGTTCTTCCTGCGCAATATCGCGCAAGTTCTGGGCGATAACGGACAGATTCCCGTTCTGCTCGCGGCCTGGGCGCCGCCGGTGATCGGGTTGATGCTGCCGCTGGCGCGGCTACTGCACCGGGAGGATGGGTGATGCGGCGGCAAATCGGCGCCTTGGCAGGACGGGCGAGCGCCTTGGCGCTGATCGTCGCGCTTGGCGTGGCGGCTCCGCAGACGGTGCGCGCACAAGACAACACCGCGACCGATGCCGCGACAACGACGCAAGGCGCGGCGATCCCCTCTTCGGACGAACTGGCAACGCTGCTGGCCGACCGGGTCTCGATCCGCAATCAGAACGAGCTGGTCGCAGAGGGCAATGTCGAGGTCTTCTACAAGTCGAACCGGCTTTCGGCCAAGCGCGTGGTCTATGACCAGAAGGAAGACAAGCTCTACCTCGAAGGTCCGATCCGGCTGGTGCAGCCCGGCCAGTCGCAGGCGGTGATCCTCGCCTCGCAGGCGGAGCTGTCCTCGGATCTGCAAAACGGCATCCTGCTCAGCGCCCGGATGGTGATGGCGCGCGAATTGCAGCTCGCCGCCGCCCGGATCGAGCGGCGCGACGGCGCGATCACGATCATGAACAAGGTCGTGGCCTCGTCCTGCGAGGTCTGCCGGACCAATCCGACGCCGCTTTGGGAAATCCGCGCGAGCCGCGTCGTGCATAACGCGACCACGCGGCAGATCGTCTTCGAGGATGCCCAGTTCCGCGCGGCGGGCGTGCCGATCGCCTATCTGCCGCGGCTGCGCCTGCCTGCGCCGGGCGTGCGACGGATGACGGGCTTCCTCGCCCCGCAATTCCGCACCACGAGCGGTCTCGGACCGGGGCTTCTGGTGCCCTATTTCATCGCGCTCGGGCCCAGCCGCGACCTGACGGTGACGCCCTATGTCGCGACCTCGCGCACCGAGACGCTGAACCTGCGCTACCGGCAGGCCTTCAACTGGGGCAAGATGGAATGGTCGGGCGCGCTGAGCAATGACGACATTCGCAGCGGCACGCGTGGCTATCTCTTCGGCGATCTCGAGGCGCAGCTGCCCCGCGAATTCCGCCTGACCGCGCAGCTTCGGCTGGTCAGCGACGACAGCTACCTGCTCAATTACGGGCTCGGCGACGACGACCGGCTTTGGTCGGGTGTCGAGCTCGAACGGGTGCGCCGCGACGAGATGATCTGGACCCGCGTCGGCAATATTCACTCCCTGCGCGCGGATGAGAACAACTCCACCGAACCGATGCTGAGCGGCACCGGCGAATGGATCCGCACCTTCCGCCCCGCCGTGATCGGCGGACAGGGCAGCCTGCGGTTTTCCACCTTGGCAACGCGGCGCGCCTCGAATTCGACGCTCGATCTCAATGGCGACGGACGCCCCGACGGGCGCGACATGGTGCGTGGCTCGCTCACCGCCGACTGGCGGCGCAACTGGCTGTTCGGGCCGGGTATGCTGGGCTCGCTCGAGGCGCAATTCGCGGGCGACATCATCGAGACCAACCAGGATCCCGCCTTCAGCGACACGATCCTGCGCGGCCAACCCACCGTCGCCGCAGAAATCCGCTGGCCCTGGGTGAAGACGAGCGGCCGCGCCGCCTATGTGATCGAGCCAGTGGCGCAGATCGTCTGGGCGCCCGATCATCTGGCGGACGCCCCCAACGAGGACAGCCAGCTGCCCGAATTCGACGGCGGCAACCTGTTCTCGCTGACCCGCTATCCGGGCGAGGATGCGCGCGAGACGGGGCTGCGCGCCAATGTCGGGCTCGGCTGGACGCGCTATGACAGCTCCGGCTGGTCGCTGGGCGTCGCGGCGGGCCGCGTCTTCCGCCAGCGCGATCTGAGCCAGTTCTCGCAGGGCACGGGGCTGTCGGGGACGAAATCCGACTGGCTCCTCGCAACCCATCTGGCCACCGCGAACGGGCTGACGCTGTCGAACCGCGCGCTGTTCGACGATAACTTCTCCGTGTCGCGCGACGAGTTGCGGCTGTCGCGGGCCGGCGACGACTTCAACGTCTCGGCAGGATATCTCTGGCTCGAGAAAAACCCCGCCGAAGGGCGCGACGACAACATGTCGGAACTGATGCTCGACACGGGATGGCGCTGGGGCGACGGCTGGTCGGGAACGCTGAGCACACGCTACGACTTCACCGCCGAGCGCGCCGCGCGCGCCAAGCTCGGCCTGCGCTACCAGACCGAATGCATCGCGGTTGATCTTTCCCTCTCGCGCCGCTTCACGTCATCCACTAGTGTAGCCCCGGAGACCGATTTCGGCCTTTCCGTCCAACTCGTCGGCTTCGGCGCGAGTGGCGGTGCGCCCGCGCGGCGAACCTGCGGAGGGTGAGGCTGAGGATCGCAAAGCGGCCCAGCGGGCCCAGAGGATCAACGAGGCCCAAAGGGCCAAGACTGAACGAGACGAAACGGACAGGCACGCTCATGACGATGATGACCCGACTGCTCACCCTTCTGGCGCTGATGCTCGCCCTGCCTTTCGCCGCAGGGACGGCGCAGGCGCAATCGGGCGGCAGCTTCGCGCCCGTCGTTACCGTCAACGGGATGGGCGTGACCGATTACGAGATCAGCCAGCGCCAGCGCTTCATGCAGCTGCTCAATGCCGGTTCGAATTCCCGTGAGGATGCCGAAAAGGCACTGATCGAAGATCGCCTGCGCGTCTGGGCCGGCAATCGCATCGGCATCAAGCTCGACGAAGCCGCGATCCAGCAGGGCATGGACGAATTCGCGGGCCGCGCGAACATGACCGGCGAGCAATTCGTGCAGGCGCTGCAGAAGGAAGGCGTTGATCCGAACACCTTCCGCAACTTCACCGAGGCCGGTCTCGTCTGGCGTCAGGTGGTCCGGGCGCGCTTCGGGCCGCAGGTGAACATCACGAAAGCGGACATCGACCGCGCGATGAAGCCCGAAAGCCAGACCGGCAAGGGCGTGAAAGTGCTGATCTCCGAGGCGATCGTGCCCGCCCCGCCGGGCCGCGAGCGCGCGGCGATGGGTCAGGCGCGGCAACTGTCGGCCGCCCAGGGCGAAGGCGCCTTCGCAGCGCTCGCCCGTCAATATTCGGCCGCTCCCTCGCGGGATCGCGGCGGGCGTCTGGACTGGATGCCGATCGACAAGCTGCCGCCGCAACTGCGCGGCGTGGTGCTCAAGCTCAAGCCCGGCACGGCGACCCAGCCGATCGAGCTCAAGGGCGCGGTCGCGGTTTTCATGCTGCGTGCGATCGGTGACGGCGATGCGCCGTCGGGTCCGCAGACGCTGAGCTACATGACTTTCGCCATCGGCCAGACCGGCTCGCAGCAATCGGCCAAGATCCAGAGCCAGGTGGCCGCGGCGCGCCAATGCAACCAGCTCTACACGATCGGCAAGGGCTTCCCGCCGAGCGCGCTCACCATGCATGAGGATGTGGCGCAGGCGCAGGTTCCGACCAATGTCGGTCTCGCGCTGTCGCATCTCGACGTGGGCGAGAGCGAAGTGATCCCGCAGGGCGCGAACGATCTTCTGGTGATGCTCTGCGATCGCAAGGTGGCCCCCGAGGGCGACCAGTCGGCCCCCGACCGCGATCAGGTCCGCGCGGCACTGGAGAGCAAGGCGCTCGAAGCCTATGCCAACGGCTACATGGCCGATCTGGAAGCCGACGCGGTGATCGTGCGCAAATGAGCGCCCAGCCGACCGATCGCACCGCGGCCCGTGCGCCCGACCGCCCCGTGATCCTCAGCTGCGGAGATCCCTCGGGGGTTGGCCCCGAGATCGCCGCCCGCGCCTGGGAGCATTGCGGCGCGAAGCTGCCCTTCGTCTGGATCGGCGATCCCGCGCATCTGCCGCGCGGCACCAAGATCCGCGAGATCGACCGTCCCTCCGATGCGCTGCGCCATGCCAGCGCCGGACTGCCGGTGCTGCCGCATCAATTCCCCGCCGCCGCCCTGCCGGGCGAGCCCGACCCCGCCAATGCGAAAGCCGTCATCGACGTGATCGCGCGCGGCGTCGATCTGGTGATGCGCGGCGAAGGCACCGGGCTGACCACCGCGCCGATCAACAAGAAGGCGCTAAAGGACGGGGCTAAGTTCACCTTCCCCGGCCATACCGAATATCTGGCCCATCTCGCGGGCGTCGAGCGGGTGGTGATGATGCTGGCCTCGTCGCGGGTCGACCCGCCGCTGCGCGTGGTGCCCGCCACGATCCACGTCGCGCTCTCCGAGGTGCCGAAACTCCTGACCCCGCAGCTTCTGCGCGAGACGGTGCGGATCACCTATGAAGGGCTGCGGCGCGATTTCGGCTTCTCCGCCCCGCGGATCGCGGTAGCGGGGCTGAACCCCCATGCAGGCGAAGGCGGTGCGATGGGCTCCGAGGAAGGCGACTGGATCGCCGACACGCTCGACGGTCTGCGCGAGGAGGGCTACGCGGTAGCGGGCCCGATGCCCGCCGATACGATGTTCCACGCCCGCGCCCGTCAGACCTACGACGCGGCGATCTGCGCCTATCACGATCAGGCGCTGATCCCGATCAAGACGCTCGATTTCGACGGCGGGGTGAACATCACGCTCGGCCTGCCCTTCGTGCGGACCTCGCCGGATCACGGCACCGCCTATGACATCGCGGGCCAGGGCCGCGCCAACCCCGCCTCGCTGATCGCGGCGCTGGAGATGGCGGCCCGGATGGGGGCCGCGCGTCATGACTGAGGCTGCGTGATGGCGACGATCGACGGGCTACCGCCGCTGCGCGAGGTTCTGCAGACGCATGATCTGGTGGCAAAGAAGAGCCTTGGGCAGAACTTCCTGCTAGATCTGAACCTGACCGCGAAGATCGCACGCTCTGCGGGCGATCTGACGGGCTCGGACGTGCTGGAGGTCGGCCCCGGCCCCGGCGGCCTGACGCGCGGGCTTCTGGCCGAAGGCGCGCGCAAGGTCCTCGCGATCGAGAAAGACATGCGCTGCCTGCCCGCTCTGGCCGAGATCGCCGAGGCCTATCCGGGGCGGCTCGAAGTGATCAATGGCGATGCGCTGCAGATCGATCCGCTCGCGCATCTGACGCCGCCGATCAAGATCGCTGCGAACCTGCCCTATAACGTGGGCACCGAGTTGCTGGTGCGTTGGCTGACGCCGAAAGAGTGGCCGCCCTTCTGGGAAAGCCTGACGCTGATGTTCCAGCGCGAGGTGGCCGAGCGGATCGTGGCGAAGCCGGGCAGCAAGCATTACGGGCGGCTCGCGATCCTCGCGCAGTGGCGTGCCGAGGCGAAAATCGTGATGAGCCTGCCGCCCGAAGCCTTCACGCCCGCGCCAAAGGTTCATTCCGCGGTGGTGCATCTGCGCGCCCTGCCCGAGCCGCGCTATCCGGCCGATGCGGCGACGCTCAGCCGGGTCGTAGCTGCGGGCTTCAACCAGCGCCGCAAGATGCTGCGCGCCTCATTGAAAGGCGTGGCCCCCGATATCGAGGCGAAGCTGGAGCAGGCCGGGATCGCGCCCACCGAGCGCGCCGAACGGGTAACACTGGAGCAGTTCTGCCGGCTTGCGCGCATCGTCGCGGGTCAGGAATGATCCGCCCGGCGCGCGAGGACGACCTGCCGCGCATTGCGGAGATCGCCGAGGCCGCCTTCTCCCGATACATTCCCCGGATCGGCCGCCCACCCGCACCGATGCTCGCCGATCATGCCGCCGAGCTGCCGCATCTCTGGGTCTGCGAGGGAACGAGCGGGGTCGCGGGCTATATCGGGCTCTTTGCGGATGACGGCCCACCGCCCCGGTTGCAGATCGAGCCCGTCGCCGTCGACCCGGCCGCTCAGGGCCAGGGGATCGGGCGGCAGTTGATGGCGTTCGCCGAGGCGCGCGCCCGCGAGATCGGCGCGACAAAGCTGTGGCTTTACGCCAATGCCGCGATGGAGGAGAGCCGCGCGGTCTATGCGCGGCTCGGTTTTATCGAGCGCGACCGCCGGATGGATGGCGGCTATGACCGGGTGTTTCTGGACAAAGACCTGACCGCCTGAGCGCCGCCCCTGCCCCATCATGCAAAAAGGCCCGCCGATCCGGCGGGCCTTTTGCTATCTCTTGTCCGAGGCTTTACTCGCCAGACGCTTTGGGCAGCTCGGCGCTCGCCTCTGCCTTTTCAGCCTTGTCGGCTTTCGGGGCACGGGGCTTGCGCGGGGCGCGCGGACGCTTGGGCTTTTCGGCCTTTTCCGCTTTCTCAGCCTTCTCAGACTGTTCCGCGGGTTTCGGTGCCTCTTCGCTGCTGCGGCTTTCGGGCGTCTCGACGAGGGTGGAATCCTCTTCGAGCTCCAGCTGCGGCATCGGCGGCATCATCTCGGGGCTCTCGGCGCGCTTGTTGCGACCGGAGGACTTCGCCTCGCTGCGCTCTTCGCGACGCTCGGACGTATTGTTGTCCTGAGCTTCACCCTTCGACTGGGCCTCGTTCTGGCCGTCGTCCTGCTGAGCGTGGTTCTGGCCGCTGTTTTGACCGCCCTGCTGACCGTTACCGCCTTGGTTCTGACCACCGTTATTCTGGCCGCCATTGTTCTGGTTGCCATTGTTCTGGTTGTTTTGCTGGCGCTGCTGGTTGCGGGCCTCTTGCTCGCGAGCCTGTTCTTTCTGCGCCTCGCCCAGCATTCGCGTGTAATGCTCTGCGTGCTGCAGGAAGTTCTGTTCGGCCACGCGATCGTTGCCGAGCTGCGCATCGCGCGCAAGCTGAAGATATTTGTCGATGATCTGCTGCGGCGTACCGCGCACCTTGCCTTCGGGGCCGGAGCTGTCGAAGACGCGGTTAACGATATTGCCCATCGACCGTTGACGGTTCGACTTATTGCGCGAACGGGATTTCGAAGATCTCATGGCTTTCGTTTTCTTGGCCCGTTGTCACGGGCTTTTCGGAAATGGCCGCTAATGCGTGGCCTGCGGGCTGAACTGTCACGCTGGGCATACTTGCCCGGTTTCGTTCCTAACACCCGCGCTGTGAAGCTGAGCCGTGCGGTGGATCAATATCCGCCCTGCACAGGCTTGACTAAACATGCGGGGGGCCACCTTTCAAGTCAGAAAATCGGTCAAATCCGCGATTTCCGCCGATTCGCGGGGTTTTCCCCAAGTTTTTGCGCGATTTCGCGCTCAGGAAGCGCCGCAATCCGCCGTATCCCCGGATTTATGCGCCAAAACGACGCGGTCGCGCCCATCGAGATCCTGGCGGGTCTCGATCCGCTCGAAACCTTGTGCGGCGAAGAGGTCACTGACCGCCTGCGCCTGTGTCGGGCCGATCTCCACCGCGAGACGACCGCCCGCCAGCAACCGCGCCCCCGCCCCGAGCGCAATCGCGCGATAGGCGTCGAGCCCGTCGCCGCCGGGGGTCAGCGCCGAGAGCGGCTCCCAGTCGCGCACATCCTGCGAGAGCCCCGCCATCTCGGCTTGAGCGATATAGGGCGGGTTCGAGACGATGAGATCGTAGCGCCCCGGCACATTGGCAAACCAGTCTGAAATCAGAAACTTGGCGCGCGTGGCGACACCGAGCGCCTCGGCATTGGATTTCGCGACCTCCAGCGCGGCGTCCCACAGATCGGTCCCCGTCCCCGCCGCGAAGGGCATGGATTTCAGCAGCGAGATCAGGATGCAACCGGTGCCCGTGCCAAGGTCGAGCGCGTGGACGAAGGGCCGCTCCAGCGCCACCTCGACCAGCAGTTCCGTCTCCGGGCGCGGGTCGAGCGTGTCGCGGGTGACGCGGAATTCATGCCCCCAGAACAGGCGCTTGCCGGTGATCTGGGCGACGGGCTGATGCGCCTCGCGAGCAGTCAGCGCCGTCTCGAACCGGGCGGCTGCGTTTTCGGGCAGCGGGTCTTGCAGCGCGAGCGTCAGCCGATCGGGCGCCACCTGCAACGCATGGGCCAGCAGCCTGCGGGCGTCGGTCTGCGCGCCCTCGATCCCGGCCTCGCGTAATCTCCGGGTGGCTGCGACCAGCGCGTCCTGCGCCCTCACGCCTCCATCTCCGCGAGCTTCGCCGCCTGATCGTCGGCGATCAGCGCGTCGACCACCTCGTCGATCTCGCCTTCCATAACCTTATCAAGGGAATAGAGCGTAAGATTGATCCGGTGATCGGTCAGCCGCCCTTGCGGGAAATTATAGGTCCGGATGCGTTCCGAACGGTCGCCGGAGCCCACCTGAGACTTCCGCGTCTCGGCACGCTCGGAAGCCGCGCGGTCGCGTTCGGCCTCGAAGAGCCGCGCGCGCAGCACCGCCATCGCATTGGCGCGGTTCTGGTGCTGGGATTTCTCCGACGAGGTGACGACGATCCCGGTCGGGATATGGGTGATGCGCACCGCCGAGTCCGTGGTGTTGACGTGCTGGCCGCCCGCCCCGGAGGCCCGCATCGTGTCGATCCGGATGTCATTGGCGGGAATGTCGATATCGACCGCCTCGACCTCGGGCAGAACGGCCACGGTCGCGGCGGAAGTGTGGATGCGCCCCCCGGCCTCGGTTTCGGGCACGCGCTGCACGCGGTGGACGCCGGACTCGTATTTCAGCCGCGCGAAGACGCCCTCGCCCTCGATCCGGGCCACAGCTTCCTTGACGCCGCCCAGCTCGGTCTCGGTCAACTCCATCATCTCGAACCGCCAGCCGTGTTTCTCGGCGTATTTCTGATACATCCGCAGCAGGTTGCCTGCGAAAAGCGCCGCTTCCTCGCCCCCCGTACCGGGGCGGATCTCCAAGATCGCGGGGCGCGCGTCGGCGGCGTCCTTGGGCAAAAGCGCCACACGCAAAGCCTGCTCCATCTCGGGAATGCGGTCTTTGAGGCGCGGCAATTCCTCCTCGGCCAGATCGCGCATTTCCGGATCGGCCATCCACCCCTCTGCCTCTTCCAGATCGGCGCGCGCCTGACGCCAAGCCTCGATCTGGGTCACGACCGGCTTCAATTCGGAATATTCGCGGCTGATCTCGGCGATCTTGGCGGGCTCTGCACCAGCATTGAGCAGCGCCTCGAGGTACTCGAAGCGCGCGAGGATCTGGTCGAGTTTCTCTTCGGGCAACATGGGATCGGTTTGGCGCGAAGCGTGCGGGGCGTCAAGGCAGGAGCGTTGGAGTTAGAGTGTGTTCATGAGGCGGAGGGTCGCGCCCGACCCTTGGGTGGGCGCTTTGCATCCTCGATGGCTGGGCCCTTTATCGCGAAAGCCCGTAACTCAGGCGTACCCGCGATGACGTCGCCAATGCGCCCTCCCGGGGGGAGGGTCGGGCGCGGCCCGGGGCTGGTCGCCCCGCGCGGCATCTTACATCTCGGCGCACCACATCGAAGGGCCGCCCTTCGCCAGCACATATCAGCAGACAGACCACGCCTCCCTTTACGGCTCGGGTCCTATCACCTAGATAAACAGTCGAGTAATTCGATAGGCGCCCGCGCGCGCCCCCGCCGATGAAAGAGGCTTCCATGACCGCCACGCCCGAAGAGCCGCTTGAAGGCACGCCGCTGATCAAGCCCTCGACGACCGATCACCCGCTCTACGAAAGTGTCGTGGAAGCGTGCCGCACCGTCTATGACCCGGAAATTCCGGTGAACATCTATGATCTCGGCCTCGTCTACACGATCGAGATCAGCCCCGAGAATGACGCGAAGGTGATCATGACGCTCACCGCGCCGGGCTGCCCCGTCGCGGGCGAGATGCCGGGCTGGGTTCACGATGCCGTGGCCTGCGTCGGCGGTCTGCGCGATGTCGATGTCGAGATGACCTTCGATCCGCAATGGGGCATGGACATGATGTCGGACGAGGCACGGCTGGAACTGGGCTTCATGTGAGGTCCGGAGGGGGCTCTGCCCCCGCACCCTGCGGGTGCCCCCCGGGATATTTCGGACCAAGAGGAAGGGAGCCACGCGGCTCCCTTTTTGCTTCCTCGCATTTGCGCACAGGGGCGTTGCGCGTAGCTCACCTTGCCCATCGCGCTGCAAGACCCATCTCGTGCTGCCGAACGTCAAACCCGATGAGAGGCCCGACTAGATGACCGACATGGCTGATACGCTTTTCTCCCCCACGAAACTCGGCGCGATCGAGATCGCCAACCGTTTCGTGATGGCCCCGCTGACCCGCAACCGCGCGCCCGATCTGCATCCGACCGACATGACGGTGGAATATTACCGCCAGCGCGCAGGCGCAGGCCTGATTATCACCGAAGGCACGCAGATCTCGCCGATGGGTCAGGGTTATGCTTGGACGCCCGGTATCTATAACGACGCGCAGGTCGCGGGCTGGAAGAAAGTCACCGAGGCCGTGCATGGCGCTGGCGGCAAGATCGTCGCGCAGATCTGGCATGTCGGCCGGATCTCGGTGCCGCAGCTTCTGGATGGGCGCGATCCGGTTGGTCCCTCGGCGATCTCGGCGGAGGCGAAAACCTTCGACGGTGAAGGTTTCGTCGCGACCACCACGCCCCATGCGCTGACGGTCGAAGAGATTGCCGCCACGGTCGAGGATTACCGCAACGCGGCGCGCAACGCGAAAGCGGCGGGCTTCGATGGCGTCGAGATTCACGCCGCGAACGGCTACCTGATCGACCAGTTCCTGCGCGACACTTCGAACAAGCGCGAGGACTCCTATGGCGGTTCGATCGAGAACCGCACCCGCTTCCTGCGCGAAGTGGTGGACGCGGTGGCCGAAATCCTCGGCGCCGAGCGCGTGGGTATCCGCCTTTCGCCTTGGTCGAACGCGAATAACGTCGGCATCGACAGCAACACGGCGGAGTTGTTCGGCGCGGTGGTCGAGTTCCTCAATACCAAGCCGATGGCCTATGTCCACTTCGTGGAAGGCCAGACCGGCGGTCCGCGCGAGTGGCCCGCGGACGGAATCGAAACGCTGCGCGCGAAGTCGAAGGCGCCCTATATCGCCAATAACGGCTACGACAAGGGGATGGCCGAGGCCGCGCTGAAAGAGGGCGCGGCGGCGGTGGCCTTCGGCAAACTGTTCATCGCGAACCCGGACCTGCCGACGCGCTTCGAGAAGGACGCGCCGCTCAACGAGCCGAACCCGGACACGTTCTACGGTGGCGGTGCTGAGGGCTATACGGATTATCCGTTCCTCGATGAATGACGCAGGCCATTTCGCCTGCTAAATAGTTAATGCAGGCATTTTTACTTGCACACGTCCATGCGCAGGCCTTATAACCTGCGCATGGCTTATTTTTGCGTCCTCACCGGCGATATCGTCGCCTCGACCCGGCTCTCGGCCTCCGAGCTGAGCGCGGCGCTCGATGCGATCGAGGGCGCGGCGGCAGTGCTGCGGCCTTCCCTCGGCACTGTGAGCTTTGCCCGAAATCGGGGCGATGGCTGGCAGATCGCGATCACCGAGCCGCGTCTTCAGGCCCGGCTGGCCGTGCTGATCCGGGCCGAGTTGCGGACCTTGGGCGAGGAGTACTCGACCCGGATCGCGATTGCGGAGGGGGATGGCACGCTGCCTGCGGATGGCGACCTGAACGGGGCGTCGGGGCCTGTCTTCACTGCCTCTGGGCAGCTGCTGGATAGCCTCGAGGGCCCGCGCATCGCCCATGCTGCGGGCGGGGCACTTGGCGCGGCGCTGCGGCTGTTCGATCATCTCTCGGAGGAATGGACTCCAGCGCAGGCGCGCGCGATCGCGCCGATGCTGCGCATCAAACCTCCGACCCAGACCGCCGCAGCCTCCGAGATCGGCATCACCCGGCAATCGCTGGCACAGGCCTTGGCAAGCGCGGCGTACCCGGCCATCGTGGAGGCCCTAGCGATGATCGAGGAGACCCCATGATCGAGACTTTCGCGGTGCTTCTCTTCGCCCATTCCTTCACCGATTTCGCGTTTCAAAGCAGCGACATGGCCGCAAAAAAGGCCGGGCGGGACTGGGTTGCGCTGGCCACGCATATCGCGATCCTTGCGGGGTTGACGCTGCTGGTGGGGCTGCAGCTGAGCTGGGCGCTGATCGGGGTGCTGGCGCTGGTCGCGCTCAGCCATCTGGTGATCGACATCGTCAAAAGCTTCGCGCCGCGCGAACAGGCCCTCGCCGCCTTCCTTGGCGATCAGACGGCCCATATCGCCGCGACTGCGCTGATCGCCATCGCCTTCCCGACGTTCTGGGCCAACTCGCTCTGGGTGAACCTCACTTGGCTCCCCGGCGCCCTGACGCTCGCCACCGGGTTATTGATCACCACCCGCGCGGGCGGCTTCGCGGTGGGGATGCTGATGGCGCAATACGAAAACGACGCCCCGCCTCCGGGCCTGCCCCAAGGCGGGCGGATGATCGGGCTGCTCGAGCGCGGGCTGATCTTTCTGCTGGTACTCGCCGGTCAGCCCTCCGGCATCGGCTTTCTGATCGCGGCGAAGTCGATCCTGCGCTTCGAGGCGGTCTCCAAGGACGGGGCGAATCCGAAATCCGAATATGTGATCATCGGCACGCTGGCCTCTTTCGGCTGGGCGCTCGCCGCCTCTTACGCCACGCTCGCGCTTTTGGGACAGCTTCCGCCCCTTGGAATCCTGCCCGTCCCCGACTAAATTAATCGGTGAAGGAGAGCCCCCATGTTCAACGTCCCCGGACAAGATCCCGTCACCCTGACCGACGCCGCCGTCGTGCAGATTGCCAAGCTGATGTCGCGCGAGGATGCGGCCGGCTTCCGCATCGGCGTGAAGAAAGGGGGCTGCGCGGGCATGGAATACACGATGGAGGTCGCGGCCGAGGCCGGGCCGATGGATATCGTCGTCGAGAAGGGCCCCGCCCGTGTGCTGATCGCGCCGATGGCGCAGATGTTCATGCTGGGCACCGAGATCGACTACGAGACCGGCCTTCTGGAATCGGGCTTCAAGTTCCGCAATCCGAACGTGGTCGATGAATGCGGCTGCGGCGAGTCGATCAAGTTCGCCGATATGGAAGCCCCCCAGACCAACGGCTAAGTCTCGCCCCCCGCGCCAATTTGCCCTTTGCGAGCCTGCGCCCCCTGCCCTAATGTCGGCCGCAACGACATCAGGGAGAATAATCGCACATGCGCAAGAAACTGGCCGCCGGCAATTGGAAGATGAACGGGCTCAAGAGCAATCTGGGCGAGGTCACGGCGCTGACCGAAGCGCACCCGTCCCCCGCCTGTGACGTACTCCTGTGCCCGCCCGCGACGCTGATCGGCGCGATGGCCGAGGCCGCTGGCGGCAAGCTCGCGGTCGGCGGGCAGGATTGCCACATGAACGAGAGCGGCGCGCATACCGGCGACATCTCGGCGCAGATGATTGCGGATGCGGGTGGCTCTTACGTCATCGTCGGCCATTCGGAGCGTCGCGCTGACCACCATGAAAGCGACCTGATCGTGCGCGCCAAGGCCGAGGCCGCGATTGGTGCAGGTCTGATCGCGGTGATCTGCGTGGGCGAGACAGAGGCGCAGCGCGACGGCGAACAGACGCTCGACGTGATCGGCGAACAGCTTGCGGGCTCCGTCCCCGATGGTGCGACCGCAGCCAATTGCGTGATCGCCTATGAGCCCGTCTGGGCGATCGGCACGGGCCGCACGCCGACGCTGGAGCAGATCGCCGAGGTGCATGACTTCATGCGCAACACGCTGGTCGCGCGCTTCGCCGACGAGGGCAAAGGGATGCGCCTGCTCTATGGCGGCTCGGTCAAACCCTCCAACGCGGAAGAGATTTTCGCGACTTCCAACGTCGATGGCGCGCTGGTGGGCGGGGCCTCGCTCAAGGCCAGCGATTTCGGCGCGATCATCGCCGCACTGGACGCAAGCTGAGCCAAGTCCCGCTCCGTACCACGGAGGCCACAGACACAAGGGCCGCGCCGCTTTTCAACGCCGCGCGGCCCACGCAATTTCCCCCGCGCCGCCTTGCGGGCGCCGCCCCGATCTCGTATCACGCGGGCCAAGCTTTCAAGAGGATGACAGATGCGCGCCGAGACGCAGAACACCGTCGAACAGATCCGCAAGTCCCTGACCTTGCTGGGCCAGCGGATGGACCTCGAGACCGCGCCGCACCGGATCGAGGAATTCAACGCGATGATCGAAGACCCCACCCTGTGGGACGATCAGGCGCGCGCGCAGAAACTGATGCGCGACCGGCAGCAACTGATGGACAAGTTCGAAACCTATAACCGGATCAAGCAGGATCTGGAGGACAATGTCGAACTGATCGAGATGGGCGAGATGGAAGACGACGAGGAAGTCGTCTCCGAGGCCGAGGCCTCGCTGGCCGCGCTGAAAGAAACCGCCGCGTCGAAAGAGCTCGAAGCGCTGCTCGACGGTGAGGCGGATGCGAATGACACGTTCCTCGAGATCAACGCGGGCGCGGGTGGCACGGAGGCGTGCGACTGGGCCTCGATGCTGCAGCGGATGTATGTCCGCTGGGCCGAGAAACGCGGCTACGAGGTCGAGTTGCAATCCGAAGAACCGGGTGCAGAGGCCGGGATCAAATCCTGCGCCTACAAGATTTCCGGCCCCAACGCTTATGGCTGGCTGAAATCGGAATCGGGCGTGCATCGCCTCGTGCGGATATCGCCCTTCGGCAAGGGCACGCGCGAAACCTCGTTTGCGTCGGTCTGGGTCTATCCGGTGGTCGACGACAATATCGAGATCGAGGTGAACCCCGCCGATATCCGCATCGACACGTTCCGCTCCTCGGGCGCGGGCGGTCAGCACGTCAACACGACCGACTCGGCGGTGCGGATCACCCACCACCCGACCGGGATCGTGGTCACCAGTTCCGAGAAGTCGCAGCACCAGAACCGCGATATCGCGATGAAGGCGCTGAAATCGCGCCTCTATCAGATGGAGCTGGAAAAGCGCACCGCGGCGATCAACGAGGCCCACGAGAACAAGGGCTCGGCCGGCTGGGGCAACCAGATCCGCTCTTACGTGCTGCAGCCCTACCAGATGGTGAAGGACCTGCGCACGCAACACGAGACCTCGGACACGCAGGGCGTGCTCGACGGCGATCTCGACGGGTTCATGGCGGCGACGCTGGCGCTTGGCCTCGAAGGCAAATCCCGCGCCGACGCGCAAGCGGAGAGCTGATCGCGAATGGCGGCGCGGGTTCATATCACCGGCGCCGCGGGTTCGGGCACATCTTCTTTGGGCGAACGTCTGGCCGACCGGCTGGGCGTCGTCCATCTCGACACCGATCAGTTCTATTGGGCCGAGAGCGACCCGCCCTACACCGTCAAACGCCGCCCCGCTGAGCGGCTGGCGCTGATGGAGGCGGCGAAAGAGCCCGAGGGCTGGGTGATTTCCGGCTCGCTCGACGGCTGGGGGGAGCCCGCAATCGCAGGCGCCGACCTGATCGTCTTCCTCACCGCTCCCACACCGATCCGCCTTGCGCGCCTGCGCAAGCGCGAGGCGGCGCGCTTCGGAACCCGTATCCGCAAGGGCGGCGATATGGAGGCCAATCACGGCTCTTTCCTGACCTGGGCTGCGGGCTATGACGATCCCTATTTCTCTGGGCGCTCGCTGAGCCGCCATCACGAATGGCTGGCAGGCCGGTCCGAGCCGGTGCTGGAACTGTCGGGCACGCGCCCGCTCGACGAGCTGATGGCCGAGTGCCTTACCGCGCTTGGAATGAAACCCTGAGCGGTTTTGGCGCGTATCCTCTCCAGTAGCGAGAGGATGAGCACCGTGGACTTCAAGGACAAACGCATCTGGATCATGGGCGCGAGCTCGGGCATCGGGCAAGCGCTGGCGCGCGAACTGGCTACGCGCGGGGCGCGGCTGGTGCTGTCGGCCCGTTCGGTCGAGCCGCTGGACGCGTTGAAGGCGGAACTGGGTCAGGGCGAGGTCGTCCCCTGCGACGTCTCCGACCCCGAAAGCCTCGACGATGCGCGCGGCGAGATCCTGAGCCACGGGCCGTTGGACGCGATGATCATCACCGCAGCACTTTACGATCCCGGCCGCGTCGATGAAATCGAGCGCGACGCGGCGCGCAAGCTGGTGGAGGTGAACCTGCTCGGCACGCTGTGGTTCGCGCAGGCCGCGCCGGGGCTGCTGCGCGAGGGCGGGCAACTGGTGATCTTCGGCTCGGTCGCGGGGATCTTCGGGCTGCCGAAGGGGCAGCTCTATTCCGCCTCGAAAGCCGCCGTCATCAACCTCGTCGAGAGCCTGCGCGTGGAATACGCGCCCGCGATCGACGTGCGGCTGATTTCTCCCGGCTTCGTGAAGACTCGCCTGACCGAGAAGAACGATTTCGCCATGCCCTTCGTGATCGAAGCCGACGAGGCCGCCCGCCGCATTGCCGACGGGCTGGCCAAGGACCGTTTCGAGACCCACTTCCCCCGCCGCTTGACATGGCAGCTCAAGCTATTGAAACGTCTGCCTTATGCGCTGTCGCTGCGGCTGACGAAACGGATGGGCGGCTGAGCCTCGCGGCGACCCAGCGCGCAATTCTCTGGACAGATCACGCCCGCGTGACGCAACGTGAAGTTGCGGGCCTTGGGGAGAGGGCCCTCAGTCAGGGAGAATACACATGCAAATGATCGCGTCGCCGCCCTCCGAGGTGCCGCATATCCGCGACCTTCAGGTCTCGGAAATACCAGACATCCTGAGAGCAGGATGGAACGATTTCAAACGCGCCCCGGCCTTCGGGCTGATGTTTTCGGGCTTCTATGTGCTCGGTGGCATCGTGCTCTGGACCGTATTCGCAGCCCAGGGCGAGGAATGGTGGCTGATCCCCTTCGCGCTCGGCTTTCCGCTGCTCGCGCCCTTTGCCGCGATGGGCCTCTACACCGTCAGTCGCAGGCTGGAAGCTCAAGAGCCACTGGCCTGGCGTGAGGTAATCGCCTGCTGCGTCTCCGAGAAGGACCGCCAGACGCCCTCGATGGCGATGCTGATCCTGATGATGTTCATGTTCTGGGTCTTCGTCGCCCACACGACCTTCGCGCTGTTCATGGGGCTGTCGGCCTTCACCAATGTCTCCAGCTCGCCCGAGATCCTGTTCACCGGCAACGGGCTGACGATGCTGGCGATCGGCTCCGCGATCGGGGCGGCCTTCGCGGCGATCCTGTTTTCCTTCACCGTGGTCGGCCTGCCGCTGATCATGGATCGCGAGATCGATATCATCACAGCCATCCTCACCTCGATGCGGGCAGTCGCCGCCAACCCGGTCTCGATGGCGATCTGGGGCATGGTGATCGCGGCAAGCCTGTTCATCGGGATGTTGCCGGTCTTCCTTGGCCTGTTCATCGTGTTGCCGGTTCTGGGCCATGCCAGCTGGCACATGTATCGCCGCCTGACGGCCTGAAACCGAAGCGAAGTTTTAGAAAGGGGCGCGATTTTCGCGCCCCTTTGTCATGGATTTATTGCAAGGCGGCATATGTGAACATATAGTGAACACATGGCAAGAATGACCCTCGATCAGAAACTGGCGATCCTCTCGGATGCGGCGAAATACGATGCCTCCTGCGCGTCGAGCGGGGGGCAGCGGCGCGACTCCAAGGATGGCAAAGGGATCGGCTCGGTCACAGGCTCCGGCATCTGCCACGCCTATACGCCGGACGGGCGCTGCATCAGCCTGCTGAAAATCCTGATGACGAATTTCTGCATCTACGATTGCGCCTATTGCGTGAACCGGGTCAGTTCGAACACCCCCCGTGCGCGGTTCTCGCCCGAGGAGGTCGTGACCCTCACGCTGGAATTCTACCGCCGCAACTATATCGAGGGGCTGTTCCTATCCTCCGGCATCATCCGCTCGCCCGATGACACGATGACCGACATGGTGCGGATCGCGAAGCTCCTGCGGGTGGAGCATAATTTCCGCGGATACATCCACCTGAAGACCATCCCCGACGCCGCCCCAGAGCTGATCGAGGAGGCCGGGCTTTACGCCGACCGCCTCTCGATCAATGTCGAGCTGCCGACCGACCGCGCGGTGCAGGACTACGCCCCCGAGAAGGACCCCGCCCAGATCCGGCGCGCGATGGGCGATGTGCGGGTGCTGCGCGAGGCTCGCAAGGAGCGCAGCTTCACCGGCAAGCGCCCCCCGAAATTCGCGCCCGCCGGGCAATCGACGCAGATGATCGTCGGCGCGGACGGGGCGAATGACACGACGATCCTGAAGACCTCGACCTGGCTCTATTCGAGCTATGCGCTCAAGCGCGTCTATTACTCCGCCTTCTCGCCGATCCCGGACAGTTCCGCCGCCCTGCCCCTGATCAAGCCGCCCTTGATGCGCGAGCATCGGCTCTATCAGGCAGATTGGTTGCTGCGCTTTTACGGCTTCGACGTGGACGAGATTTCGCAAGGCACGACCGACGGCAATCTCGATCTGACGGTCGATCCCAAGCTCGCATGGGCGCTGGTGAACCGGCATCTGTTTCCGCTCGACGTGAACCGAGCCGAGCGCGAGATGCTGCTGCGCGTGCCGGGACTGGGGGTAAAGACGGTGGGTCGGGTGCTGGCGACGCGCCGCCACCGGACACTGCGCTACGAGGATCTGCGGCGGATGGGGGCGAACCTGAAACAGGCGAAACCCTTCATCACGCTGCTGGACTGGCACCCGCGTGCGCTGACCGATGCGGCAGACCTGCGCGCCCGTTTCGCCCCGCCGCCGCAGCAGTTGCAGCTGTTGTGATGCGGACGATCACCCTGCCCGAGATCGGCACATTCGAGGCGTGGCGAGATGAGGCCCGCGCGGCCTTGGGCGCGGGCATCCCGCCCGAGGCGCTTCTGTGGCATCGCGGGGCGGGTGAGGCCGATCTCTTCGCCCAGGACGCCCCTACCCCCACGGGCGGCGCTGTGAGCGTGCCGAAGGGCTTTGTCGACCTCGCCCGGCTCGTGATCTGCCATCGCGACCCCGAGCGCTTCGCACGGGCTTACGCCGTGCTCTGGGCACTGCGCCGCGACAAGCGCCTGCTGGAAGACCGTGCCGATCCGCGCATCGACCGGCTCAACCGCATGGCCAAGGAAGTCTCGCGCGACCTCCACAAGATGACCGCCTTCGTGCGCTTCCGCGAGATCGGCGACCCGGGCGCATCCCGCCGCCGCTTCGCCGCGTGGTTCGAGCCCACGCATTACATCTGCGAACTCACCGCACCTTTCTTCGTCAAACGCTTCGGCGATATGGACTGGTCGATCTTCACCCCCGATCTGACCGCGCATTTCGAAGCGGGCAAGCTGCGCTTCAGCGAGGGCCAGCCGTGTCCCGATCTGCCGGACGACGCCACCGAAGACCTCTGGCGCACCTATTTCCGCAACATCTTCAACCCGGCGCGGCTCAAAATCGGCGCGATGCAATCCGAGATGCCGCGTAAATACTGGCACAATCTCCCCGAGGCCGGGCTTATCTCCAAGATGATCGCGACCGCGCAGGCGCGCGCCGAAGAGATGGCGGCCAACGCACCCACACTCGCCCCGGCCCGCGCGGGCAAGATCACCGAGCGGCTGGCAAGCGACCGCGCCACCCCGCCGCCCGTGGGCGACCGCGCGGAATTGCTGGCCGGGCTGAACAGCTGCCGCCGCTGTCCGCTTTGGGAGAACGCCACGCAGGCCGTGCCGGGCGAAGGGCCGCTGGATGCGCCGCTGATGATCGTGGGCGAGCAGCCGGGCGATTTCGAGGATCTGGAGGGCCGCCCCTTCGTCGGCCCCGCGGGGCAGCTTTTCGACGAGGTGGCGGCGCGAGCGGGTCTGTCGCGTGAACGCGTCTTCCTCACCAACGCGGTGAAGCATTTCAAATTCACCCCGCGCGGCAAGCGGCGCATCCACCAGTCGCCGGACCGGCAGGAAATCCACCACTGCCGCTGGTGGCTCGATCAGGAACGTACGCTGGTGAAGCCAAAACTGATCCTCGCGATGGGGGCGACGGCATTGGAGAGCCTTACCGGGGATCGGCGGGACCTTCTCAAACGGCGCGGCACGGTGGAGATGCTCGACGACGGCACGCCGATGCTTATCACCGTGCATCCGTCCTACCTGCTGCGCCTGCCGGACATCGAAAAGCCCGCGATGCTGCGGGCTTTCGAGACGGATCTGGTCCGCGCGGCGCAGATGGTGGCCTGAGGGCTCAGCCCAGCACGGCAAGGCTCGGGAAGGTCTCCAGCAGCCAGAAGCTGATCGCCGAGAACGCATTCGTCAGCAGCAAGATCCCGACGACGACCAGCAGCGCGCCCATCGTTTTCTCGATGATGCCCATATAGGCCTTGAGCCGGTTCATCACGCCGATCGCGCGCTGGATGAACAGTGCGGCCAGCAGGAACGGGATGCCCAGACCCAGCGCATAGACCGCCAGCAGCGCCGTCCCGCGTGCCTGATCGCCGCCTTGAGCGGCCAGCGACAGGATCGCGCCCAGCTGCGGGCCGATGCAGGGCGTCCAGCCGAAGGCGAAAGCGAGGCCCAGAGCATAGGCGCCAAGCGAGGAGCCGCCCCGGTCGCCCGCATCCAGCCGCGCCTCGCGATCAAGGATCGGGATACGGAAAACCCCGAGGAAATGCAGGCCGAGGATCACGATCACCCCGCCCGCGATCCGTCCGAACAGCACCTGATTGGTCAGGAAGAACCGCCCGAAGGTCGAGGCGGCAAACCCCATGAACAGGAACACCGTCGACAGGCCCAGCACGAAGAACAGCGCCGGCACAACGGCCGAGCGTTTGCCCTCGCGCAGATCGCCCATGCTCACCCCGCCCATATAGGCGAGATAGGGCGGCACGATCGGCAGCACGCAGGGGCTCAGGAATGACAACAGACCCGCAAAGAGCGCCACGAAGGCGGCGGGCAGGAACGCAGCGGAGACGAGATCGATTCCAAACATGATCCTCCTCTACCCCATTCCTCGCGCGCGGTCACCGGGTCGTGAGATAACAACAGCGTGGACAAATCAGCGCGGGCGCGCGAGAACCTCCGCCATGACGCCCGATATCGAAATCGATGCGAAGGGGTTGCTCTGCCCCCTGCCCGTTCTGCGCCTGCGCAAAGCGCTCGAGTCGGCCGCGCCCGGCGCGCTGGTCCAGCTGGTCGCGACAGATGGGGCGAGCTGGATCGACGTGCCGCATTTCTGCGCCCAAACCGGACATGAACTGGTCGAGGCAGAGGATTGGGAAGGCGTGAAGGTTTATCTGGTGCGCAAGGGGTGATGGCCCTCGCATCCTGACCGAGCAACTAAGCCCCTTGCCGAGCGCAAAAGCGCGTGCCAATCTCCAGCCATTCTCAGGGCGGGGCGAAATTCCCCACCGGCGGTATGCGGCGAAATCCGCGAGCCCGCGAGCGCCTCGCCGTCTTGCGAGGGTCAGCAGATCAGGTGCGAGGCCTGAGCCGACGGTTACAGTCCGGATGGAAGAGAATATGCAGCCGACCCCGTGCCTTGGCGCGTGGGCGCGGACTGCATGTGATCGCCTTGGGTGACGTGTCGCTATGCAAGGAGATTACGATGACACACACCCGTTACGCTTTTATCAAGGCCAATTGGCACGCCGATATCGTCGACCGTGCGCTCGAGGGGTTTCTCGAAGAGATCCCGGAGGCGCAGGTCGATGTCTTCGACGTGCCCGGCGCGTTCGAGTTGCCGATGAAGGCGCAGCAACTGGCTCGCACGGGCCGCTACGGCGCCATTGCAGCGGCGGCGCTGGTCGTCGATGGCGGAATTTACCGGCATGATTTCGTGGCGCAGGCCGTGGTGAATGGCCTGATGCAGGTGGGGCTGGAGACGGGCGTGCCCGTGCTGTCGGTCTCGCTGACCCCGCATCAGTTCCAGGAGACCGATCACCACAGGGCGATCTTTGGCAGCCATTTCGTCGAGAAGGGCCGCGAGGCGGCGCGGGCGGCTCTGCAACTGACCCGCCATGCACAGGAACTGGCCGCCTGAGCGCGGAAAACCAAAGAGGAAAACGAAAAAGGCCGGGCGCTCTGCCCGGCCTTTCTCAAATCTGAGGGTGCCTCAGCGGCTCCACCAGCCCCGTTTCTTGGGCTTGGGTGCCTCCTCGGTCATCGTCTCGCCCTCCGTCTCGGTCTCGGCGAAGGCCGGACCACCGGGCAGTTCGACCGGCGCATCGGGCTGCGGCGTTTCCGGCGGCTGCTCGAACGGAGTTTCCGGTTCGGGCGCGGGCGGCGCTTCCGGCGGCACGTCGACAGGGGTTTCCTGCGGCGTGGGCTCGGGCGTCTCGACCGGTGCGTCGGGCTGCGGCGTCTCCTGCGGCTCAGTGGGCGCGTCAGGCTGCGGGGTTTCCGGCGGCTCGGGCGTGTCCGGCGTCTCTGCGACGGGTTCCTCGACCTTCTTGCGCGCACGGGAGCGACGCTTGGGCTTGGGCGCCTCCTCGCTTGCTTCGGCCTCAGCCGCGTCGGCCTTGACCTCTGCGGCGCTACCTTCGACGGCGGCTTGCGCATCGGCCTCCGGGTCCACCTTCTTGCGCGACCGCGTGCGACGCTTCGGCTTGGGCGCTTCTTCCTCGGCTTTGGCCTCGGTGCCCTCAACGGGGGCCTCCGCGGTCTCGGCTTCGGCTTTCGGCTCTTCCACCTTCTTGCGGGCGCGCGAGCGACGCTTCGGCTTCGGCGCTTCTTCCTCGGGCTGAGCCTCAGTCTTCGCGTCGGTTTGCGCCTCGGTTTTAGCCTCGTCCGCCGGAGCTTCTGCCGCCTGCGCGGGTTCGGCCTTGGCGGGCGTCTCCTGGCCTTCGGTCACGTCCGAGGACTGATCGCCCGTGGACTGGTCCTTAGCGGACTGGTCATCCGACGACTGATCGCCGTTCTCTGCGGAGTCGTTATTCTCCCCGTTTTCGCCATTCGACTTCCGGCGACGACGACGGCGACGACGCTTCTTCTTCGGCTGCTCCTCGGCTTCGGTCTCGGCCTTCTGGGTCTGCTCCTCGGCCTCGGCCTCGGCTTCAACTTCGATCTCCGCCTCGTCCTCGGCGTCGTCGATCTCGGCCATCAGGCTGGCCGAAGCAGACACGACGGGGCTGTCCACTTCCGCGACATTGCGCGTCGCGGTCTTGAACTTCTCGATGGTGAAATCGGGCGAGACGAGTTCCGGCGCGGCTTCGATACGCACGGACATGCCGTAACGCGCCTCGATCACCGCGACATGCTCGCGCTTGGCGTTCATCAGGTAGTTGGCCACCGCGACGGGCGCACGCACCAGAACCTCGCGGGTCCGCTTGCGGGTGCCCTCTTCCTCGATCGCGCGCAGGACGCTCAGCGCGAGGCTGTCATCGGAGCGGATCAGGCCGGTGCCGTGGCAATGGGCGCAGGGCTGCGTCGTGGATTCGATCATGCCCGGACGCAGGCGTTGGCGGCTCATCTCGAGCAGGCCGAAACCAGAGATGCGGCCGACCTGGATGCGCGCGCGGTCGGTCTTGAGACGTTCCTTCATGCGCTTCTCGACGGCGTTGTTGTTCTTACGCTCGTCCATGTCGATGAAGTCGATCACGATCAGACCGGCGAGGTCGCGCAGGCGCAGCTGGCGGGCCACTTCGTCGGCGGCCTCCAGGTTGGTCTTGAGCGCGGTTTCCTCGATCGAGCCTTCCTTGGTCGCCCGGCCGGAGTTCACGTCGATGGCGACGAGCGCCTCAGTAACGCCGATCACGATGTAACCGCCGGACTTGAGCTGCACGGTCGGGTTGAACATCGATGCGAGGTAGCTCTCCACCTGATGGCGCGCGAAGAGCGGCAGCGACTCGGCGTAGTGCTTCACGTTCTTGGCGTGGCTCGGCATGATCATTTTCATGAACGCCTTGGCCGCGCGGTAGCCGCGCTCGCCCTCGACGAGAACCTCGTCGATATCCTTGTTGTAGAGGTCGCGGATCGACCGCTTGATCAGATCGCCTTCCTCGTAGATCGGCGCTGGCGCGACGGATTTCATCGTCAGGTCGCGGATCTGCTCCCACAGGCGCATCAGGTATTCGTAGTCGCGCTTGATCTCGGTCTTGGTGCGCTGCGCGCCCGCCGTGCGCACGATCAGGCCCGCGCCTTTCGGCACGTCCAGCTCGCCTGCGATTTCCTTGAGCTTCTTGCGGTCGGCGGCGTTGGTGATCTTGCGGCTGATGCCACCACCGCGCGCGGTGTTGGGCATGAGCACGCAGTAGCGGCCTGCCAGCGAGAGGTAGGTGGTCAGCGCCGCGCCTTTGTTGCCGCGCTCTTCCTTGACGACCTGCACCAGCATGATCTGGCGCACCTTGATCACTTCCTGGATCTTGTAGCGGCGCGGACGCGGCTTGCGGGCCGGACGGATTTCTTCTTCGACATCCTCGTCGGCGACGGATTCGATGCCGCTATCGGCCTCGGCAGCGTCATCGCCCGAGTCGTCGTCATCGTCGTCGGAGTCGTCGCTGTCATCCTCGTCGGACGCGGTCTCGGCCGCAGCGGCGGGCTTTTCATCAGCCTCCTGAGCGGGCGCTTCCTCGGCCGGGGCCTCGGAGGTGTCCGTCTGCGCTTCGGCTTTGGTCTCGTCGCTGGAGGCGTCGGCGCTCTCGCCTTCCGCCTCGGGATCGACAACGCCCATGCCCGGGATCTCGTCCGAGCTGACGACCGCCTCGTCCTGTTTGGCCTTCTCGGCCTTGTTCGAAGACCGGCGCGAGCGGCGGCGGCGCGAGGATTTCGGCTTTTCCTCTTCCGCAGCCGCAGCTTCGGCGAGCTGGCGTTCTTCTTCCAGCAGCGCTTCGCGGTCGGCGACCGGGATCTGGTAGTAATCGGGGTGGATTTCCGCGAAGGCGAGGAAGCCGTGCCGGTTTCCGCCGTAGTCGACGAAGGCCGCCTGCAGCGACGGTTCGACGCGCGTTACTTTCGCGAGATAGATATTTCCGGCGAGCTGCCGTTTGTTGATGGTCTCAAAGTCGAATTCTTCAACCTTGTTGCCGTCCACCACCACGACGCGTGTCTCTTCCGCGTGGGTGGCATCGATAAGCATCTTCTTTGCCATGTAAATCCAATAGGTCAGCCCTTTGCGACCGGCCCGGGGGCGCGGCGCTGTCTTGGGCTGAAACTGTCCTTGAGGCGAGGTTGCGGACATGCGTGCAGACGGCGGTGGCGTCGAGCCTGCCCGTCCTCATCTGCGATATCCCGTCACGCATCATCGCGGTTCTTTCCAAGGCGCGGTCGGCTTAGCCGCTTGGCGCCCAATTAACGGCCTCCGTCCCGGCAAATGCGGAAGAGGGAGACAAACTTGCGGCCTTTCGGCCAATCGGTTGAGCCGGGGCCCCTTGCGCATCATCTGCGCCGGATCGGCCAAGGCATCAGCGAATTTCGGTGGGTCCACACTTATGGCGTGAAACCGACTGGTTCCGACCATAGCGGCACAGCCTACGGGAACACAATCGAATTTTCGTAAGGGAAGGGTTAATCGCACCCCGGATTCTCGCGATGTTCAGCGATTAGGCAGGCCCGTTCCTCGGATTTTCCGCCGCAGGCCGGAAAATGCTGCGGCGCGGTGCCATTCAGGCCCGCGCCGCTCACGTCGTCTTGTTTGAAGGCCACCCGCATGCCCCCCACCTAGAGGCGAAGATGCGAGCGCGCGTGCCCTCACAGATAATCCGCGCGGGCGAGACCGTATTTGGCCATCTTCTCATTCAGCGTCCGGCGCGGCAGGCACAGCTCTTCCATCACCGCCGAGATCGAGCCCTTGTGGCGCCGCATCGTATTGTCGATCAGCATCTTCTCGAAGCTCTCGACATATTCCTTGAGCGGCTTGCCCTCGGTGGTGATCGCCGCCGGCCCCGTCTCTTCGTCGTCGGTCATCAGAAGCGACGCGATCGAGCCAGAGCCACGGCGCGATTGCAGCACCGCGCGTTCGGCCACGTTGATCAGCTGGCGCACATTGCCCGGCCACGGAGCCTGCAGCAGTTGGGCTGCTTCCTGCGCGGTGACTTCCGGCACGTCGCAGCCATATTCGTCGGCGAATTGCTCGGACATGCGGTTGAACAGCGTCAGGATATCTTCGCCGCGCGCCCGCAACGGCGGCAGGGTGATCTTCAGCGCGGCGAGGCGATAGTAGAGATCGGGGCGCAGCGCATCCTCGACCGTCTTGCCCTCGCCATGGGTATTGCAAATCGCAACGATCCGCGTCTCCGCCGGTGCGCCCTGATCGTTGATGAACTGCAGAAGCCGCGCCTGAAGCGACTGGCTCAGCGCCTCGACATCCTCGAGGCAGAGCGTGCCGCCGCGCGCTTCTTCCATCAGCGGCAGACCGCCCTCTTCGACCGGGCCGAACAGCTTGGCCGAGAGCGCCTCTTCGGTCAGCGCGGCGCAGCTGACCACGACGAATTTCTTGCCCGCGCGCGGGCCCGTCGCGTGCAGCGCATGGGCCACCAGCGTCTTGCCGGTGCCGGTTTCGCCGTCGATCAGAACGTGGCCATCCGCTTGAGACAGATCGAGAATATCCTCGCGCAGACGCTCCATCGGCTCGGAGGTGCCGATCAGCTTGCCCATCACCTTCTCGCCCTCGGCCAGATCGCGGCGCAGCGCGCGGTTGTCCAGCGTCGTGCGCCGCGCCTGCGTGGCGCGCTTGGCCAGCTCGGTCATCCGATCCGGCGAGAACGGCTTTTCCATGAAGTCCATCGCGCCAAGGCGCATCGCCTCGACCGCCATCGGCACATCGCCGTGGCCGGTGATCATGATGACCGGCAGACCGCTATCGATGCCCATCAGCCGCTTGAGAAAGGCCATCCCGTCCATGCCGGGCATCCGGATGTCGGTGATCACCACGCCCGGCCAATCGGGGCCGATCACTTTCAGCGCGTCTTCGGCGCTGGCATAGGTCTCGGCGTCGAAGCCCGACAGCGCCAGCCATTGGCTGACGGACTGCCGCATATCTTCCTCGTCATCGACGATCGCTACCTTCATTAATCTTGCCATGTCTTACTCCGCGGCCTTTATGGCCCTGTTCTTGTCCGCCAGGAGGGGCAGCTGCACTTCGAACACTGCACCCCCGCTTTCGGAATTATGGGCGGTCAGACGACCCCCGAAATCACTGATGATGGAGGACGAGATCGCGAGGCCCAGCCCCGTCCCTTCCCCCGGCTTCTTCGTGGTCCAGAACGGCTCGAACAGCTTGTCGAGATCCGAAATACCGGGACCGTTATCACGCACGCTCAGCACGGCCGTCTCACCCGAGGTAAGCAACAACTCCACTTGCGGTTCCTCAACCGACTTGGTGGCGTCGAGTGCGTTTCGCAACAGGTTGATGATCACCTGCTCCAGCCGGATGCGGTCCGCCATGACCATAACAGGACTGCGCGGCATGGTGCGCGAAATGTGCAATTTGCGAATTTTCAGCTGCGGCTCCATCATCGAGAGCGCTTCCGACAGCGCCACCCGCAGGTCCACCGGCTCGAAGGCCTCACCACCCTTGCGGGCATAGGATTTCAGCTGCCGCGTGATCGCGCCCATGCGACCAATCAGGTCGTCGATGCGCTGGAAGGACGACAGCGCCTCCTCGACCCGAGCGCGCTGCAACAGCAGTTTCGCGCCGGCCAGATAGGTCTTCATCGCGGCCAGGGGCTGGTTCAATTCGTGGCTCACCGCCGCCGACATCTCGCCCAGAGCCGCGAGTTTCGAGCTTTGCGCGATGGTCTGCTCGGCCACGGCCAGATCCTGCTGCGCCTTCTCGCGCTCGGCGATCTCGCGGCTCAGCCGGGTGTTGAGCTGGCGCAGCTCCGCCGATTCCGCGCGTAATTCCTGACTTTGCCGCCGTGCGCGCCGCGAGAGCGCGTAGAAGACCAGCGCCAGCAGGATCGCAAAGCCCATGATCTCGAGCGCGAGCACCGCATTCACCCGCTCGCGCACGGAATCGTAGCTGGTAAAGGCGATCATCTTCCAGCCACGGAAGGGAATGCGCGCCTCGGTGCGCATCACCGCGCGGCCCTTGAGATAGGCGTCGGGCGCGTCATTGGCCCAGTCCGCAGTCGCCTGCAGCGCGCGCTCGATCGCGGAAGGGGCAGACCGCGCGGCCAGCGCCTCTGACATCGTCACCCCGCGCCAGCGCGGCTCGGTCGTCAGGATGATTTTGCCCTCGCTGTCGACCACGGCAAGCGCATCGGAAATCCCGGCCCAGGCGCGTTCGAATTTCGACAGATCCGCCTCGACCACGATCACGCCGACGGGCTTGTTGTTCTGGATGACGGCGCGCGAATAATCGAATTCGGTGCCGCCCGCCTCGGGCTCGTTGAGCGAGAAGATCGTCCCGCGCGAGCGGGTCGCATCGACGAAGAAGGGCGCGTTCGGGAAGGGCGTGCCGATCTGCGTGCGATTGGTCGACGCCACCACCCGGCCCTGCATGTCCAACAGCCGGATCGAGGCCACGGCAACCTCTTTCTTGGCCGTGATCAGCTGCGCCGAGGCGGTGGAATAATCCGTGGTATCAAGAGCTTGCGTCAGCTCCGGATCGCGCGCAAGCAACAGCGGCACAACGGATGTCCGCTGCAGTTCCGACATGATGTTGCCGGTGTAAAGCGCAAGCCGCAGCTCGGTGCGCACGCGCGTCGTCTCTGTGAAACGCTGGGTCAGCCATTGGTTGGTGATCCACATCACCGCCCCCGCCAGCGCGAGGATCAGCACCACGGCGACACGCAGCAGCCAACGGGCGCGTGGCGAGCGCGCCATCACGCCGAGCCCGCCCTCACTCTCGGGCGGCTCGTCAGGTAAAATCGTCGAACGTGTCTGCACGTGCGTCATGCGCGAAGTCTAAGCCAAGGCCCAGAGCGCAACAAGCGCGCGAGATCAGGCGGTTGCCAGCATCCCGCTCAACGCGCGGAAAAGCGCCGCCCCATCGGCGCCGCCCTGCGCAGGTTCGATGGCGCGCTCGGGGTGAGGCATCATGCCCAGCACCCGGCGGTTCTCGCTCAGCACGCCCGCGATATCGTCGACGGACCCGTTGGGGTTCTCGACATAGCGGAACGCTACGCGATCGTCGCCCTCGATGCGGGCAAGGCCTTCGGGATCGATCTGGTAATTGCCGTCATGGTGGGCGACCGGGATCACGATCTCCTGCCCCGCCTCATAGCCCGAGGTATAAGCGCTGTCAGTCGTCGCGACGCGCAGAGCCAGCGGTTTCGAGACGAATTTCAGCCCTGCGTTACGCATCAGCGCGCCCGGCAGCAGCCGCATCTCGGTCAGCACCTGAAAACCATTGCAGATGCCGATGACATAGCCGCCCTTGCCTGCGAAATCGGCCACCGCCTGCCCGATGGGCGAGCGCGAGGCGATCGCGCCGCAGCGCAGATAATCGCCATAGGAGAACCCGCCCGGCACACCGATGATATCGATGCCTTCGGGCAATGCGGTTTCCTTGTGCCAGACCTTGACGACATCCGCCCCGGCTGCCGCGAAGGCCATGCTCAGGTCGCGGTCGCAATTCGATCCGGGGAAGGTGATGACGGCGGCTTTCATGGGTGCAAACTCCTGGCCTTGAGGGTCGAACCTGTCGGGTAAGGCCTGTATGGCCTTCGGCTTGGTACAAATATCCCGGGGGGAATTGGCCGGCAGGCCAAGGGGGGCAGCGCCCCCTGCCCTGCCCGGATCAGGCGATCTCGATGGTGTATTTCTCGATCACGGTATTGGCGAGGAGCTTCTCGCACATCTCTTTCACCTCGGCCTCGGCGGAGGCTGCATCGGTGGCGCTCAGGTCCAGTTCGATCACCTTGCCCTGACGCACGCCTTCGACGCCGCCGAACCCCATATGGCCCAATGCGTGACGGACGGCCTCGCCCTGCGGGTCGAGCACCCCATCCTTCAGCATGACATGAACGCGGGCTTTCATCACGAGCGGTCCTTTCAGTTGATCAGCGTCGGTTTGATCGGCTGGGTATTGGTCGGCAGCACGCCAAGGCGCTTGGCGACTTCGGTATAGGCATCGGTCAGGCTGCCCAGATCGCGGCGGAACACGTCCTTGTCGAGCTTCTGGCCCGTCTTGACGTCCCACAGGCGGCAGCTGTCGGGGCTGATCTCGTCAGCCACGATCAGGCGCATGAAATCGCCATCCCAGACGCGACCGATCTCGATCTTGAAATCGACCAGCTTGATGCCGACGCCGTAGAACACGCCGGTCAGGAAGTCGTTCACGCGCAGCGCCAGCGCCACGATGTCATCGAGGTCCTGCTGGCTCGCCCAACCGAAAGCGATGATATATTCCTCGGGCACGAGCGGATCGCCCAACTCGTCGTTCTTGTAGCTGTATTCGACGATCGGACGCGGCAGCGGCGTGCCCTCTTCCATGCCCAGACGCTTCGCGATCGAACCGGCGGCGAAATTGCGCACGATCACTTCGAGCGGCACGATCTCCACCTGACGGATCAACTGCTCGCGCATGTTGAGCCGTTTGATGAAGTGGTTCGGCACGCCGATATTGGTCAGGCCGGTCATGAAATACTCGGACAGGCGGTTGTTGAGCACGCCCTTGCCCTCGATCACGTCCTTCTTCTGCGCGTTGAAGGCGGTCGCGTCGTCCTTGAAATACTGGACCAGCGTTCCGGGCTCGGGGCCTTCATACAGAACCTTCGCCTTGCCTTCGTAGATCTTCTTGCGCCGGGGTGCCATCGCGTCTCCGTTCTCACTTGGCGCGGCGGTGCCAGGGCCTGCGCCGCATGCCGTCGGGAATGCCGCGCCCGCCCCTGCGCGCCGTCCGCGAAAGGGTGTTGCCCGCCCTATAGGACAAGCCCGCGAGTCTCGCAAGGTAAAGCGCACGCCACTTCACGCAGATGCACAGCCCCGTCAAACCCGCCAAATCGCGGCCCTTTCCTCTTGCGGCGCACGCCGTGCATGTGCATATCGGAGGTAACGGAGACTTTACCGGGAGGGACGTGGGCCATGACCACCTTCGACGATCGCGAAAACGCCTATGAGAACAAGTTCGCGCATGATGCCGAGTTGCAGTTCAAGGCCGATGCCCGCTGCAACAAGATGCTGGGCCAATGGGCCGCAGAGCTTCTGGGCAAAACCGGCCCCGAGGCCGACGCCTATGTCCGCGAGGTCGTGACCTCCGATTTCGAGGAAGCGGGCCACGAAGACGTGTTCCGCAAGCTCTCGGGCGATCTTGGCGACAAGGCCGATGAACAAACGATCCGCGCGAAGATGGCCGAATGCATGGCCGAGGCGCGCCGTCAGGTGGTCGACGAGGCCGAGTGAGCCCTCGCCGATGACGCAGATTGAAAGGCCGGACGCCAAGCGCGTCCGGCCTTTTGCATTTCAGTCCGAGATTGCAGCGCCTTCATCAAGAACATGAAGGAAACGAATTTGCCAATTCCCGCCTGTCATGGCAGGACAAACCCAACCGCCGCGCCCGACGCGGCCCTTTGCATTTGACGAGGCCCTTATGACCGCCCCGAAAACCGACGCGCTGAGCCGCCTTCTGGAAACCCGCGATTGGCTGATGACCGATGGCGCGACCGGCACCAACCTGTTCAACATGGGGCTGGCCTCGGGCGATGCGCCGGAACTGTGGAATGCCGACGAGCCTGCGAAGATCGCGAAGCTCTATTCGCTGGCCGTTGATGCGGGCTCGGACCTGTTCCTGACCAACAGCTTCGGCGGCAATGCCTCGCGGCTGAAACTGCACAACGCGCAGAACCGCGTGCGCGAGCTCAACCGTCTCGCTGCCGAGATCGGCCGTGACGTCGCCGACAAGCAGTCGCGCCCCGTGATCGTTGCGGGCTCGATGGGCCCCACCGGCGAGATTTTCGCGCCGATGGGCACGCTGACCCACGAACTCGCGGTCGAGATGTTCCACGAACAGGCCGAGGGTCTGAAAGAGGGCGGCGCGGATATTCTCTGGGTCGAGACGATCTCGGCGCAGGAAGAATACAAGGCCGCCGCAGAAGCCTGCCATCTGGCGGGGATGCCCTGGTGCGGCACGATGAGCTTCGACACGGCAGGGCGCACGATGATGGGCCTGACCTCGCAGGCGATGGTCTCGATGGTCGACAAACTGCCTCACCCGCCGCTCGCTTTCGGCGCGAATTGCGGCGTCGGCGCGTCCGACCTCCTGCGCACCGTTCTGGGCTTTGCCGCGACCGGCACCGAGCGCCCGATCATCGCCAAGGGCAATGCGGGCATCCCGAAATATGTCGACGGGCATATCCATTACGACGGCACGCCCGAGCTGATGGCGGAATATGCGGTGATGGCGCGCGATTGCGGCGCGACGATCATCGGCGGCTGCTGCGGCACGATGCCCGAGCATCTCGTAGCGATGCGCGAGGCGCTGGAGACGCGTCCGCGCGGCGAGCGCCCGACGCTCGATCAGATTTCCTCGGTTCTGGGCGGGTTCTCCTCGGAGGATGACGGGCTGAGCGGGGATGCGCCCAAGCGCGAACGCCGGGGCCGTCGCCGCAGCTAAGCGCGGTTCGAGGGGCTCTGCCCCTCGGCCTTGCGGCCTCACCCCGGGATATTTGAACCAAAACGAAGGAAGGGCCGGGTTTTTCCCGGCGGTTGGACCATGCGCGCGTCTCAGACGAGATCAGAACAGTTCGAGCTGATCGCCCGGCCGGGGCGGCACGCGGAACTGCGTCACGTCGAGATCGGGCAGATGACGCGAGAAGCCCAGCCGCTTGCAGCTCAGCTTGAACCGCTGCTGCAACAGTTCCGCCATCTCGCCCTCGCCCTTCATCCGCTCGCCGAAGCGCGGATCGTTGAGCTTGCCGCCGCGCATGTCGCGGATCCGGCCCAGCACCTTCTCGACCTTGCCGGGGTGATGCCGCTCCATCCAGTCGGCGAAAAGCGGCGCCACCTCATGCGGCAGCCGCACCGGCATCATCGAGGCGGCCTTCGCCCCTGCCCTGCGCGCCTCGGTAAGGATCGCTTCCAGCTCGTGATCGGTGAGCCCCGGGATCATCGGCGCGGCCATGACGCGCACCGGGATACCGGCACGCGACAATTCGCGGATCATGCGGATACGCGTCGGCGGGCTGGGGGCGCGCGGCTCCAGATCGCGGGCGAGTTTGGCGTCGAGCGTCGTGACCGACACACCGACATGCGCCAATCCGGCCTCGGCCATCGGCGCGAGGATGTCGAGATCGCGCAGAATGGTCGAGCCGCGCGTGACGATCGAGACTGGGTGACGATAGGCCTGCAGCACTTCCAGCACGGCGCGCATAATCTCCATCTTGCGCTCGAGCGGCTGGTAGGGATCGGTATTCGTGCCGATGGCGAGCACGTTCGGGCGGTAGCTTTTCTTGCGCAGCTCGTCTTCGAGCACCTGCGGCGCCTCGGGGCGTGCGATCAGGCGGGTCTCGAAATCCAAGCCCGCCGAGAGGCCGAGATAGCCGTGGCTCGGGCGCGCGAAGCAGTAGATGCAGCCATGCTCGCAGCCACGATAGGGGTTGAGCGAGCGCTCGAAGGGCACATCGGGCGACTGGTTGCGGGTGATGACGGAGCGCGGACGCTCCACCGAGACCTCGGTGCGGGTCAGTCGCTCCTCTTCGGGGATGTCCCAGCCGTCATGCTCGGGCGCACGGGCGAAGGGCTCGAACCGGCCCACGGGGCGCGCCGCGGCACCGCGCGCGCGCAGACGCTCGGACGGGTTCGCGGGGGGAAGATCGAATGGCAGACTCATGCCCGGAATTTAGAACGAAATGAGAACATTTGCCAAGTAGAGTCCGAATGCGGACCTACCAACATCATGCGAGGTCGGACAAAACACCGCGCATGTCGCAAATCGCCAAGACTTGACGGGGCCACGGCCTCACCACAGGGTAACACCGGCTAGCAGGAGACTATTGGACATGGCCGAAGACGAAGACGAAGACGATATCATCCTCTCGGAACTCGACGACGACGAGCTCACCGCGCAGATGATGGATGACCTCTATGACGGTCTCAAGGAAGAGATCGAAGAGGCCACCCGGATCCTGCTCGATCGCGGCTGGACGCCGTATGACATTCTGACCAAGGCCCTCGTCGCGGGCATGACCATCGTGGGCAACGACTTCCGCGACGGTATCCTGTTCGTGCCGGAAGTGCTGCTGGCGGCGAATGCGATGAAGGGCGGCATGGCCATCCTCAAGCCGCTGCTGGTCGAGACCGGCGCCCCGCGCATGGGCAAGATGGTCATCGGGACGGTGAAGGGCGATATCCACGATATCGGCAAGAACCTCGTTGCGATGATGATGGAAGGCGCAGGTTTCGAGATCGTCGATCTGGGAATCAACAACCCGGTCGAGAACTACCTCGAAGCGATCGCGCGCGAAGAGGCCGACATCCTCGGCATGTCCGCGCTGCTGACCACCACGATGCCCTACATGAAGGTCGTGATCGACACGATGAAGGAACAGGGCATCCGCGACGACTACATCGTTCTGGTGGGCGGTGCGCCCTTGAACGAGGAATTTGGCAAGGCGATCGGCGCCGATGCCTATTGCCGCGATGCCGCCGTGGCGGTGGAAACGGCGAAGGATTTCATCGCCCGCAAGCACAACCAGATGAGCGCCTGATCGCCGATCGCGCGCGCATCTAGGCTGATATGCATGGAGAAGGCCCCGATTTTTTCATCGGGGCCTTTTCATGTGCGCTTCCCCGCCCCATACTTGAAGAGAAGGGGGAAACGAGAAATGCCGCTGCCACATTTTCTGCTGCTGATCCTGTTTGTGATCGTTCTGGCGGGCTTGACGATCTGGGCCTTTGCCGCATCGGGCGTGCCGATGGCGATGCTCGGGCTGATGGTTCTCGTCGCAGCAGGCGTTGCCCGGATGATGGCACGGGTGGAATGACTGCCCAGAAGGCTGCCTCGCTTCCCGGCGACATGACCTTATCCGAAAATGGCTTAGCTCCCGAGGGCTCGGGGCGTCTTCTGCTGATCGCCTGCGGGGCGCTCGCGCGGGAGATTCTCGCGCTAAAACGGATCAATGGCTGGGATCATATCGATCTGACCTGCCTGCCCGCCAATCTGCACCTATACCCCGAGAAGATCACCGCCGCCGTCGAAGAGGCGGTGCTGCGCTATCGCGACCAATATGACGATATCTTCGTGGTCTATGCCGATTGCGGTACGGGCGGGCAATTGTTGGAAAAGTGCAAATCCCTTGGGGTCGAGATGGTCGAAGGCCCCCATTGTTATTCGTTTTTTGAAGGCAACGAGGCCTTTGCCGAAACCGCCGAGGACGAAATCACGGCCTTCTATCTCACCGATTTCCTGACCCGTCAGTTCGATGCTTTCGTCTGGAAGCCGATGGGCTTCGACCGCCACCCGGAACTGATCCCGATGATGTTCGGCAATTACGACCGGCTGATATATCAGGCCCAGACCGACGATCCCGCGCTCGACGCGAAGGCGCGTGAGGCCGCGGAGCGGCTCGGCCTGCGCTATGAGCGGCGTTTTACGGGCTATGGCGATCTGGCCACCAGTCTCGCCAAATTTGCCACGAAATCGGGCAATCCGGCTTAATCCTCTTTGAATTTTTCTTAAAACCCGACCCGCGGGGCTTGGCATCGCTACGTCACCCGGGTATTGGCTTCGCCAAATCTCACACCCCTCCGGCCCGCCCCTCCCCGGTCGCGGGCCTTTCTAATTGCAGGACAACCGTATGACCTTGTCGCAATGGCGCAGCCAGTGGACTGGCAACTACCGCGCTGACATTCTTTCCGGTCTCGTGGTGGCGCTCGCGCTGATCCCCGAGGCCATCGCTTTCTCCATCATCGCAGGCGTGGACCCGAAAGTGGGCCTCTACGCCTCCTTCATGATCGCCACGATCACAGCTTTCTTCGGTGGCCGCCCGGGTATGATCTCGGCCGCGACCGCCGCAACCGCGGTGCTGATGGGCACCTTGGTGCGCAGCTACGGGCTCGACTACCTGCTGGCCGCGACGGTGCTGGCGGGCGTGCTGCAGGTGATTGCCGGGGCGCTGAACCTCGGGACCGTGATGCGCTTCGTGTCGAAATCGGTGATGACGGGCTTCGTGAACGCGCTCGCCATCCTGATCTTCATGGCGCAATGGCCCGAGCTGAACCCGGCCAACGTGCCGGTGGTGGCGACCTATGCGCTGGTGGCACTTGGCCTTGCGATCATCTACCTGCTGCCGCGCTTCTTCCGCGCCATCCCCTCGCCGCTGATCGCGATCCTCGTTCTCAGCGCGGTCTCGATGGGGCTGGGGCTCAACGACGTGCACACGGTGTCCGACATGGGCGCCCTGCCCGATCAGCTGCCCTCGCTCCTGATCCCGAACGTGCCGTTCACCTTCGAGACGCTGCAGATCATCCTGCCCTATTCGGTGGGCGTGGCGGTCGTCGGCCTGCTGGAGAGCCTGATGACGCAGAACATCGTCGACGAGATGACTGACACGCGTTCGGATCGTCGTCAGGAATGCTTCGGTCAGGGCATCGCCAACTTCTGCACCGGCTTCATCGGCGGCATGGCGGGCTGCGCGATGATCGGCCAGTCGGTGATCAACGTCACCTCGGGCGGGCGCACGCGCCTGTCGACCCTGACCGCGGGGATCGCGCTCCTGATCTTCTGCGTGGTGCTGGGCGAATGGGTGGGCCGCATTCCGATGCCCGCGCTGGTGGCGATCATGATCATGGTGTCGATCGGCACGTTCAGCTGGGCCTCGCTGGGTCAGCTGCGCACGATGCCGATGTCGTCCAACGTGGTGATGCTGGCCACCGTCGCCTTCGTCGTCGCCACCCATAACCTCGCCATCGGGGTGCTGGTGGGCGTGCTGCTGTCGGGTATCTTCTTCGCGGGCAAGATCGCGCGGATGACCGAGATCTCCTCGCGCTACAACGAGGCGCATCACCTGCGGACCTATTACATCAAGGGCCAGATCTTCTTCGCGACCGTGGAAGAGTTCAACCGCGCCTTCGACTTCCAGGAGAAGCTCGACCGCGTGGTGATCGACCTGACCCACGCCCATATCTGGGACATCTCCTCGGTCTCGGCGCTCGACCGGGCGGTGGGCAAGTTCCGGATGTCCGGCACGGATGTGAAGGTCGTGGGCATGAACCACGCGACCGAGACGATCATCGACAAGCTGTCGAATGGCGGTCAGGTCGCGGCGGGGCACTGAGGGGGCTCTGCCCCCGCTTGCTGCGCAAGCCCCCCGGGATATTTTCACCAATACGAAAAAGGGCGAGCCGGAGACGGCGCGCCCTTTTCTTTAAGCTTCCTCAGGCTTCCAGCTCGGTGTCCCAGTAGAGGAAGTCCATCCAGCTTTCGTGCAGATAGCCCGGCGGGAAGCGACGCCCGATGCGCAGCATATCCTCGGGCTGAGGCTGGCGCGCGGGCTTGAGAAGATGCATCCCGGAGCGCTCCAGCGGCTTGTTGGCCTTGCGCAGATTGCACGGCGCGCAGGCGGCCACGACATTCTCCCAGCTGGTGATTCCACCGCGCGAGCGCGGGATCACATGGTCGAAGGTCAGATCGCCCCGCTTGCCGCAATACTGGCACTTGAATTCGTCCCTCAGAAAAAGATTGAAGCGCGTGAAAGCCACGCGCTTCTGGGGTCGGACATATTCTTTGAGGACGACGACGGAGGGGATTTTGAAGGCCTGCCTCTGGCTGCGCACCACCTCTTCGTATTCGGCGAGGATCGTCACCCTGTCGAGGAAGACCGCCTTTATCGCCTCCTGCCAAGGCCATAGCGACAGCGGGTAATAGGAGAGCGGCCGAAAATCGGCGTTGAGCACCAGTGCCGGGTGCTGTCTCAGCGCCGCCGGTTCGCGGGTGAATTGCGTTCTAAAATCGGTCCTGTCGCACTCGTCCAGCATGGGTGACTCCGTCCTCGCCCTGTCGCCTGCCTCGGCTCAGGGGCGGGGTCCGCCCCTGCCTTATCCATGACTATATATGGCGTTCACAATCTGGCAAGCCTCTTGATGTCGCGATTGCTGCCATGCGGCATAGCTAGCAAACCGCCATGACAGAGAAATGACGGCTTGGGACGGAGACTGGAGCGAAGCGGCGCGGCAGTGCGGCATGACTGCCGCGCGGAGCCGATCAGCCCGGCAGTTTGTCTTGCAGGAAGGACAGCGCCACCGACAGCCCGTCGGGCGCGATCCCGTGGCCAGTGCCCTTCATCACATGGGCATAGGTATCGAACCCCGCCGAGACCAGCGCATCGCCCGCCTTGCCCATATCGGCGAAGGGCACGACCGGATCCTGATCGCCATGGATCAGGAGAACCGGCGGCTTCGAGATCGCCTCGTTGCCCAGGGCTTCCGGGCGCAGAAGACGGCCCGAGAAAGCCACCAGCCCCGCGACAGGCTCGGCCCGGCGCGGCAGCACTTCGAGCGCGGTCATCGTGCCTTGCGAGAAGCCGATCACGGCGAGCTGCGCGGGCGTCAGCCCCTGCTCTTGCAGCACGGAATCGAGGAAAGCATCCACGTCGGCTGCCGCGTCCTTCAGACCTTGGGCGGATTCCGCTTCGCTGGAATTGTCGATCCAGGGGATCGGGAACCATTGCCGCCCGTATGGCGCCGCGCGGCAGGGTTCGGGCGCGTCGGGCGCGAGGAATAGCGTGTCGGGCATGTGCTGGCCCAGCGGATCGGCGAGGCCCAGCAGGTCCGCCCCATCCGCGCCGTAGCCATGTAGAAACACCACGGCGGATTTCACCACCCCCGATTGCGGCTCTTTGCGTCCGGCTTCCAGCTTGCGGGTCATGGGGCAACTCCTTCACGATCTTTACAGGCCGCGTAATAGGCCCAGAGGCCGCGCGCCGCAACCGCGCGCCACGGCGACCAGGCTGCCGATAGCTCATTGAATTGTTTGCGCTTGGGACGTTCGGGCAAATCGAACAGCAGCCGCGCCCCCTCGGCCAGCGCGAGATCGTCCACCGCGAAGACATCGGCGCGGCCCAGAGCGAAGATGAGATACATCTCCACCGTCCAGCGCCCGATGCCGGGGATCGGCAGAAGCTGCGCGACCACCTCTTCGTCGGGCATCGCGCGCAGCCCCTCGAAATCGACGCCGGAATTGGAGAGCGCCTGCAGATAGCGCACCTTCTGGCGCGAGAGGCCACAGGCGCGCAGATCCTCTTCCGAGGCGCCCGCGATGGAGACCGGATCGCCATAGCCCGCGCCGATCACCTTGTTGCGGATCGAGTTGGCGGCGGCGACGGAGACCTGCTGGCCGATGATCGCGTCGCGCAGCGCCTCGAACCCGTCCTCGCGGCGGCGCAGAGGCCACGGCCCCGTCAGCGCGCAAACCTCGGCAAAACGCGGCTCTGTGCGGCAGAGAAATTCGGTGCCTTCGGCAATATCGTCTTCGCAGGTAATGATACGTCCAACCATGCGCGACACCCTGCCTCATGCCGCGCCCGCTTGCCAGCCCCCAATCGCCACGCTAGCAAGCTGTCATGAGTGACATGACCGCCCCTCCCGCCTCTCGCGAAAAGCGCAATACGATCGTGCTGGTTCTGGCCCAGGCGCTTCTGGGCGCGCAGATGCCGATGATCTTCACGGTGGGCGGTCTTGCGGGCCAGATGCTCTCGCCCAATCCCTGCCTCGCGACCCTGCCCTTGTCGCTGATCATTCTGGGCTCGGTCCTCTCGGCGCAGCCGATGTCGGAATTCATGGCCGCGAAAGGCCGCCGCGCGGGCTTCATCCTCGCCAATGCGATGGGCGCGCTGGGGGCGGCGACCGCGGCCTATGCGCTCTATCACGGGTCGTTTGCGCTGTTCATGCTGGGGTCGTTCTTCACCGGCACCTATATGTCCGCGCAGGGGTTCTACCGGTTCGCGGCGACCGATACCGCCAGCGCGGAGTTCCAGCCCAAGGCGATCTCATATGTGATGGCCGGCGGGCTTGTGGCCGCGATCATCGGCCCGCAACTCGTGAAGGTCACGAGCGAGGCGATGGTCGTGCCCTTCATGGCGACGTACCTCGCGATCATCGGGATCAATGCGCTCGGGCCGATCCTGTTCTCCTTCCTCGACATCCCGGCTCCGGGGCGGCGCAAGAAGCACGAACATCACGAGGGCCGCACCCGGCGCGAGCTGCTGAAAGACCCGGTGATCCTCGTCGCGATGATCTGCGCCATGGTCTCTTATGCGCTGATGAACCTCGTGATGACTTCGACACCGCTGGCCGTGGTCGGCTGCGGGTTCGAGCAAGGCGACGCGGCCAATATCGTCTCGGCCCACGTGCTGGCGATGTATCTGCCGAGCTTCTTCACCGGCCACCTGATCGCGCGCTTCGGCAAAGAGGTGATCGTGGGCACCGGCCTCGTGATTCTCGCGGCCTCCGGCGCGGTGGCGCTGACCGGGGTCGATCTGGACCAGTTCTACATCGCCCTGATGCTGCTGGGGCTTGGTTGGAACTTCGGCTTCATCGGCGCGACGGCGATGCTCGCCTCGGCCCATAGCCCTGAAGAGCGCGGCCATGTGCAGGGGATGAACGATTTCGTCGTCTTCGGTGGCGTCTTCCTCGCCTCGCTCGCCTCGGGCGGGCTGATGAACTGCACCCAGAGCGGTAATGCCCAAGCGGGCTGGCAGGCGGTCAATCTTGCGATGATCCCCTTCCTGACGCTCGCCGGGGCGGCGCTGATCTGGCTGGTGCTGCGCCCGAAAGAGACGCGCTGAGGGGGCGCCGCCGCCCCTTCGGCTTGGCGAAAATATCCCGGGGTGGGAATTCGCGACGGCGAAGGGAGGGGCAGCGCCCCTCCGACAACGTCTCAATTCAGGGTAAGGCTCAGGCCAGCTTGGCGATGCGCTCTTCGAGCACGTCGAAGGGCACGCCCGGCTCGTCCTTGGCACAGCGGATCACCAGCGAGGTCTTCACGCTAGCCACGTTCTCGGCGGCGGTCAGTTGGCCGGTCAGGAAGCTCTGGAAGCTCGAGAGGTCCGGCGCCACGCATTTCAGCACGAAATCGATCTCGCCATTGAGCATGTGGCACTCGCGCACGAGCGGCCATTCGCGACAGCGCGACTCGAAGTTCGACAGATCCGCTTCGGCCTGGCTGTGCAGGCGCACCATCGCGAAGACCTGCACTTCGAATCCCAGCTCGCGCGGGTTCACGTCCGCATGGTAGCCACGGATGTAGCCCGCCTCTTCGAGCGTGCGCACGCGGCGCAGGCAGGGCGGGGCCGAAATGCCCACACGCTTGGCCAGTTCGACATTCGTCATCCGCCCGTCCGCCTGCAGTTCAGCGAGGATTTTGCGGTCGATGTCGTCGAGCCGGGAGGTGGGCATGTTGAAACAATCCTTCGTGCGTTGCGGCAGAACTTACCGCTGGAAGAGAGGATGCGCAATAATATTTCGCGGACTGCTCCGCAAGTGCTATTTGTCGCGGCAAGCAGGGGCTTTTCGGCGCGCCTCGCTCCGACTATATCCGTCGGGCAGAATTCCAAGGAGGCAGGCATGTCCGAGACGAAGAAAACCAAGGTTCTGATCATCGGCTCCGGCCCCGCGGGCTACACGGCGGCGGTCTACGCGTCGCGTGCGATGCTCGAGCCGGTTCTGGTGCAAGGCATGCAGCCGGGCGGCCAGCTGACCATCACCACCGAGGTCGAGAACTGGCCCGGCGAGAGCGAGATTCAGGGCCCCGACCTGATGGTGAAGATGGAAGAGCATGCGCGCGCGATGGGCACCGAGATCATCATGGACATGATCACCGAGCTCGACACCTCGAAGCGCCCCTTCGTCGCGAAAGGCGATTCGGGCACGACCTACGAGGCAGCAGCAGTGATCCTTGCCACTGGGGCGCAGGCGAAATGGCTGGGGCTTCCCTCGGAAGAGAAGTTCAAGGGCTTCGGCGTCTCGGCCTGCGCGACATGCGACGGGTTCTTCTATCGCGGCAAGGAAGTCGTGGTGATCGGCGGCGGCAACACCGCCGTGGAAGAGGCGCTGTTCCTGACCAACTTCGCCTCCAAGGTGACGCTGATCCACCGCCGCGACACACTGCGCTCGGAGAAGATCCTGCAGGATCGCCTGTTCAAGAACCCCAAGATCGAAGTGGAGTGGAATCACACGGTCGAGGAAATCCTCGGCGACGAAAATCCGCTCGGCGTGACCGGTGTGCGGGTGAAATCCACCGCCGACGGGTCCGAGAAAGTCATCCCCTGCGACGGGTTCTTCGTGGCGATCGGGCACGCGCCGTCGTCCGAGCTGGTAAAGGACAGCCTGAAGATGCAATCGGGCGGCTATGTCTGGGTGGAGCCGGGCTCGACCCGCACCTCGCAGCCCGGCATCTTCGCGGCGGGCGACCTGACCGATCACACCTATCGTCAGGCCGTCACCTCGGCGGGGATGGGCTGCATGGCCGCGCTCGACGCCGAGAAATTCCTCGCCGAGCAGGGCGAAGCCGAGTGATCCCTTTCCACGGCACGGTCTGGCGGATCCTCTCCGCCGACCGTGCTGATGATGCTTGCAAACCGGCCCGCCATCCGGAGGGCCGGTTTCATTATTCCGGACAGGTGGCGCTCTATGCCTCGCTGAGTGCCGAGGGGGCTGCCGTCGCGCTCCGGCGCTATGTGCGGGCCGCTGACCCGCCGCGGGTGATCGTGCCGCTGGAGATCATGACAGAGGCGATGGACGACCTGCGCGGCACGCCCGATCAGGCGGCGGCGTCCGTGGTCTGGCAAGATGGGAGAGCGAGCGGCGCGCCCTCGCCCACTTGGCGCTTCTCGGATCGGGCACGCGAAGGTGGCACACAGGGGCTGCTCTACACCTCGCGCTCACGGCCCGATCTGAGCCATCTGGTGCTCTTCGAGGTCTCGCCGGCAACAGTGCGGCAGGCCGGGCCAGCGCAACCGTGGCACCCGCCCTACCCGATCCCGTCTGCGTGAGACGTCATTGCACCGTCGCGCGCCCCCTCTAGTGTGGAGGCAACCGAAAGGAGGCCGCTCATGCGCTGGCGCGGGGTCAATCACGTCGAATTTTCGGTGCTCGACTATGACAAGTCGATCGCCTTCTACGATGCGATGTTCGGATGGCTTGGATATAAGAGCTTCTGGACGCTCGATATCGGCTATCGCTCGACCTATTACATGGCGCGCTTCCCGATGCCGCATTCCTATATCGGCATCCAGCCTGCGCGCTCGGGCGAGAAGCTGGACCACGCCGCGCGCGCGGTGGGCATCCATCACATCGCGCTCTGGGCGAAATCGCGGGCCGAGGTGGATGCGTTTCACCGCGACTTCCTGATCCCGCGCGGGCTGTCGGTGACGGAAGCGCCGCAGGAATATCCCGTCTATGCCCCGGGCTATTACGCGGTGTTCTTCGACGATCCGATCAACGGCATTCACTGGGAACTGGCGCATATCCCGCGCATTCCGGGCCTTGGGGCGATCGCTAGGTTCCGCGCGGCCTTGAGAGCCGCGCAGGCGGAGCATCCGGAATGGGACGGCCCACCCGAGAAGATCGCATTCCGCGACCTGCCCGGACGGCGCTGATCCTCGGCGCTGATTACGCCAGATGGCCGAGGAAGGCGTCGATTTCCTCGGGCGTCGTGGCCCAGGAGCAGACCAGACGCGCGGCCAGAAGCTCGTCCTCGGGGCCTTCGAGCGACTGATCGAACGGCCAGAGGTAGTAATAGGCCCCCGCCGCATTCGCGCGCTTATGCGCCCCGCGCGGCAGGGCGGCGAAGACCGCGTTGGCCTGCGTCGGGTGGATCAGCTTCGCGCCCTCGATCTGGCCGATGCCTTCCGAGAGTTTGCGTGCCATTTCATTGGCGTGCCGGGCGGTCTTCAACCACAGATCATCGGCCAGATAGGCCTGCATCTGGGCTGCGAGGAAGCGGTGCTTCGAGAAGAGGTGGCCGCCACGCTTGCGGCGCAGCTCGAATTCCCAGGCGCGTTTGGGGTCAAAAATCACCACCGCCTCGACACCCATGCAGCCATTCTTCGTGCCGCCGAAGCTGAGCACGTCGACGCCCGCCTTCCACGTCATCTCCGCGGGGGTGCAGCCCGCGGACACAAGCGCATTGGCGAAGCGTGCGCCGTCCATATGCACGGGCAGATGGAAGCGGCGGGCGACATCGGTCAGGGCTTTCACGTCCTCGGGCGAATAGACCGCCCCGGCCTCGGTCGAGTTGGTGATCGAAACCATGCCGCGCTGCACGTTATGGATGCCGCCGCGCCCGGTATGGGCGATGGTGCGCGCGAGCGCGTCGGGGTCCATCTTGGCATCCGGCCCGTCGACCAAAACCAGCTTCGAGCCGCCGGTGTAGAATTCGGGCGCGCCGCATTCGTCTTCCTCGATATGGGCGTTGCGATGGCAGAAGATAGCGCCCCAGGGCTGGGTCAGCACTGCGCAGGAGAGCGCATTGGCCGCCGTCCCGGTCGCAACCAGATAGACGCGCGCCTCGGGCGCCTCGAAAATCTCGCGGATCTTCGCCTGCACGCCTTCGGTGATCGGGTCGTCGCCATAGGAATGCACATGCCCCTCATTCGCGGCCATCAGGCCCTCGAGAATGGCGGGATGGGCACCGGACGTGTTGTCGGAGGCAAAATTCATGAGAGATCCTCGATCGTGTATTCGTCCCATTCTTCTTCGGGCACTTCGAATTCGGGCACGTTCCAGCCGCGCACGCTTTCCCCGGCCTCGTGGACCGTCTCGCGCGAGCCCGAGATCAGGTAGTGCCAGTCATGCAGCGGCTTGTCTTCGAAGCGCAGCCGATAGGCGCAGGTCGCAGGCATCCAATAGGCGATCTTGTGGATCGTCTTGGGGCTGAGCGTGACGCATTCTGGGACGAACTGGTGGCGAATGTCATATTGCGTGCAGCTGCAGCTCTCGCCATCGAGAAGCCTGCAGGCGACGCGGGTGAAGACGACCTCGCCCGTATCCTCGTATTCGAGCTTGTTCAGGCAGCATTTGCCGCAGCCATCGCACAGCGCCTCCCATTCGGGGGCGGTGAGCGACTTGAGCGGCAGTTTCCAGAACTCGGGGCGCAGTTTGGTCATGGCGCGGAAAATGGGGCAGCGGCGGGGAAATGGAAAGGGCAGATCGGCGGATCGTGAGCGGAACTGCGATTTGGACATGGCGGGACGGGCTGCGCCCGACCTCGGGTGGGCGTTCGCGCGTTCGGTGGTCTGCGGTTTATGGTCTCGTTGCCGAGCGACCTCGATGCGCGCGTGGCGGGCACAAAAGCGCCCTCCCGGGGGGAGGTCGGGCGCTGCCCGGGCTGGTCGCCCGGGCGGGAGCTGAATTCGGCGTTCGGCCCTCAGCGCTCGGCCAGTATCTCCCGCGCGCGGGCGCAATCGGCATCCATCTGCGCGACCAGCGCCTCGACGCCGTCGAACTTCATCTCGGGGCGCAGGAATTCGACCAGCGCGACCGAGACATGCTCGTCGTAGAGATCGCCTTTGAAATCGAAGACGAAGGTTTCGAGATTCGGAGTATTCTCGCCGAACATCGGGCGCACGCCGAGGCTCGCCGCCCCGGTATAGCTGCCCTTATGCGGCCCGGTCAGCACATCGAACTTCACCGCATAGACGCCCAGCTTGGGCAGATGCAGCCCGGCCATCGACATATTCGCAGTCGGATAGCCCAGATCGCGGCCGCGCTTGTCGCCATGCAGCACCGCGCCCTCGATCCGGTGCAGGTGGCCCAGCATCGCGGCGGCATCCTCGGGGCGGCCTTCGGCCAGCGCAGTGCGGATCGCGGTCGAGGACGCCTCGACGCCTTCGACATGCAGAAGCGGCGCGACGGTGACCTCGAAGCCGTATTTCGCGCCCAGCTCCGTCAGCATGGCCGTGTCGCCCTCGCGCCCCTTGCCGAAGCGGAAATCGCCGCCCACGGCGACATGGGTCACGCCCAGACCCTCAGCCAGCACTTCGCGGGCGAAAGCGTCGGCGCTCATATCGGCCAGCTCTTCGTTGAAGGGCAGTTCATAGAGCCGCTCGACCCCAAGCTTGGCGAGCCGGTTGGCGCGCGCCTCGGGGTTCATCAGCCGGAACGGCGGCAGGGTTTTGCCTGCCCGCGCTGCGAAGAATTCGCGGGGATGCGGCTCGAAGGTGATGACGCCCAGCGGCGCATCTTTCCCGCGCGCCTGATCGATCACCGATTGATGGCCGAGATGGATGCCGTCGAAATTGCCCATCGCGACGGAGGCCCCGCGCGCGGATTTCTCCAGCGATTTCCAAGTCGTCAAGCGTTTCATCCACCCCGCCCTCCGGCGAGGTCGCCGGGTCAGTCGAACTTGCGCGAGGGCGCCAGAACCAGCGCCTCGCCTTTCACGACCACCGTATCGCCCACCGCGCAGTGGGTTTCAAGCGTGACACGGCGACGCGAATGGTCGATCGCCGTCACCTTCACCTCGGCATAGACCACATCGCCGGGGCGCACGGGGGCCATGAATTTGAGCGACTGGCCCAGATAGACGGTGCCATGACCGGGAAGCTGCTCGCCAATGACTGCCGAGATCAGGCCGGCAGTCAGCATGCCATGCGCGATTCGACCCTCGAAAATGGTGTCTTGCGCATAGGCGTCGTCCAGATGGACCGGGTTATGGTCGGTGGAGACCTCCGCGAACATCTCGATGTCGCGGTCGGTGACCTCCTTGCGGAGGTAGCGCACCATGCCGATTTCCAGATCTTCGATGCAGATCGTGCCACGGGGCAGGTTGTCGAGCATATCCATAGGTCCCAGCCGGAAGTTTATGTTGCACTGCGGCATAGCACATGCGGCAGAGCACAGGCAAGACGTCCGCGCAACTTTTTTACCCTACCGCGACAAAAGGCGCAACAAAGTTACCGTCTGAATTTTGCGCTCCACTCAGGTCAGATGACCCATCGTGTAGAGTGGGTCGCGCTGACGCGCCTCCAGCCAGGTGCGCAGCAATTCGGGATCGGGGTTCTGCGGATCGCTGCCGAACTGGTCATGCGCCAGACCGCTGGAGATGAAGAGGCAGTCGATCCCCTCCCCCGCAGCACCGGCCACATCGGTATTGATCCCGTCGCCGATGGCGAGGATGCGTGCATCCTCCGCGCCGCCCAGACGGCTCAGCTTGCGCCGCGCGAGATCGTAGATCGGCGGATGGGGCTTGCCGAAATACATCGCCTCGCCGCCCATTTCCTCGTAGAGCGCAGCCAGCGCGCCAGCGCAGTAGATGCGCTTGTCGCCCAGATCGACGACGATATCGGGGTTCGCGCAGAGCATCGGCAGCTCGCGCATCTTCGCGAGCAGGAACTTCGGGCGGTAATCCTCGGGGACTTCGTTCACCTCGTCGAAGGGACCGGTGCAGACGATGCCCTCGGCCTCGTCGAAATCGACACGGGTGATCTCGGCCTGCCCCTGCCATTCCTCGGGCACCTCGGTGAAGAACCCGTCATCCTTGGACGGGCCCAGATGCCAGACCTTTTTGCCCACCGCGCCCGCGAACATCGCATCCTGCGCGGCATCGCCGGAGGAGACGACGAGGTCATAGGCGTCGCGCGGACAGCCCAGCTTATCGAGCGATTCCATCACGAATTTCGCGGGCCGCGGAGCATTGGTCAGAAGCGCGACCTTGCCGCCCTTCGCACGATAGGCCTGCAGCGCCTCGACTGCCGCGGGAAACGCCTTAACCCCGTTATGAAGGCAGCCCCAGAGGTCGCAGAACAGCGCGTCATAGGGGGCGGAAATCTCGGACAGCGAAGAGATGATGCGGGTCATGGCGGCCTTTCGTCAGCAGGGTTTGGCGCGGTCAGAGCCCCCCTCGGGCGGGGGCCGCGCGCTTACCGAAGCTATATGGCACGGGCGTGACCGAAGGCAAAGCGGCTGGCCGCTCAGTCCTCCTCCGTCGCAGCCCCGTAACCGTAGCCATAGGCGTAGCCGTATTCGGGGGCAGCGAAGCGGAATTTGTTGACCACGACGCCCATCACATTGGTGCGCTCGGCCAGCTCGCGCTCGCAGATATCGATTTCCTGAATCGTGGTCTCTTCGGTCGCGGCGATGATCAGCACGCAATCGACATGGGCGGCGAGCGAGAGCGTATCGTCGCTGACCAGCACCGGCGCGGTGTCGAAGATCATCAGGTCGGGGGCGTAGATCGTCTCGATCCGTTCCAGCGCCTCAGCGGCGCGGCGCGACTGGATCAGTTCGGCCGGGGTCTCCACCGGCTTGCTATTCGCCCCAATCGCGAGGTTGCCGCCCAGCCGCAACGCGTGATCGGCAAACTCGGCCGTCCCGCCCAGTACCTCCGAGATCTGCGGCCCGCGCGGCGCGTCGAGCAGCTTCAACAGCGAGGGCTTGCGGAAATCGGCCTCGATGAGCAGCGTGTGCCGCTCTTCCTGCCGTGCGAGGCTCAGCGCGAGATTGAGCGCGACGGTCGATTTCCCGCAGCCCGCCGAGGGCGAGGTGATCGCCAGCCGCCGCCAGCCATTGGCCCGCATCTGCTGCACGATCTTGGTGCGCATCAGGTCGATCGGGGCGCTCTCGGCGCTGCTATCGGGGCTGACGATGCGCTTGCCGCGCAGCCGCCCCAAATTCGGGGCGATCGGCGTCAGCGCCTGCCACGCGCCCGCCGCGATGCCATCGATGCCGGGAGAGACCTGCGCCCGGACCGAAGGCTCGGAGGCCGCGCGGCCCGAGCGGGCGGCGCGGGCTTTGGCAATCGCGTCTCGCAATCTTTCCGCCATCTCTCGCCTCCTTGCCTCAGAACAGCCGGTCGAGCGGCATGTAGAACGCACCGAACAGCACCACGACCGCAACGAAAGCGGCGCCGACCATGGAGCCGGAGACCAGCACCTTACGGCGACGGCGGCGCGCGTCTTCGGGCGTGCTCAGATAGGGCAGCGTCGCGAAGGCCGAGATCCCCAGATGGCGCTGCAGGTCCTCGGGGCGACGGATGCCGGTGCTGAGCAATTCGCGCAGCGCAATCGCCACGAGACCAAGCAACAGCCCCACCCCGACGCCTGCCAGCGCGAGCGTCTTGCGATTGGGCTTTACCGGCTCTCCCGGCGCGACCGCCTGATCGATCACGGTCAGCTTCTCGCCCTTGGCCAGCGACTCGATCGTATCGCCCGTCTCGGCCACGGCGCGCGCTTTCACGGCGCTGTCGTATTGATCGGCGAGATTGTCGTGATCGCGGCGCAGCGCCTCGAGCGCCGATGCGTTGGCGGGCACTTTCGCAATCGCCTCGCGGAGTTGCGCGATTTTCAGATCGGCGGCATCCCCGGCGGCTTGCGCCACGAAAAGCGTATCGATCAATTCGCGCAGACGGCTCTCGAAGGCGGAGTTGGCTTTCGGCAGCGGCAGTTCCACCTGCTGCGACAATTCCTGAATCTGCGCGCCCAGCGCCGCGAGGCGTGCGTCATCGGCGGGCAGCAGCGGTTTGAGCGCGTCTCGCTGCGCCTCGAGCCGGGACAGTTCGCGCGCGGAGGGCGGATAGATCGCGTCGCGGTCCACCACACGCCCCGCCGCTTCGCGCAGCCGCACCAGCCGGTCGATCTCCGTCTCGGTCTCGTTCACATGCACGAGCCGGCTCTCCGCACCCGCCTGGACAGCGGCGAGACGGTCGCGCAGCAGCGGAAGTTCTTCGGGCAGCGCGTCGCCGTTCTCCTGCTTGAACTGCAACATCGCGCTGGAGGATTTCGCCAGTTCGCCTTCCAGCCGATCCACCTCGCGCGAGAAGAAATCGAGCGTGTCGCGCGCGGCCTTGGTGCGGATGTCGCTGTCTTCCTTGAGGATGCGCGTCACCAGTTCGTTCGCGACCCGCGCGGCGCGAGCGGGGGCGCCAGCGCGGAAGGACACCGTCATGAAGGTCGCGTCTTTCGGGGCGGAGCGCGACTTGCTCTGCTCGGAGATCTCGATTTCGACCGAGTTCTGAAGCGCCTCGAAGACCGCATCGGCATTGCGCGCGCCGGACTCGGTGCGCAGATCGGGGAACAGTGCCATCCGCCGCGCCATGTCGAGCAGGCTTTCGCGCGAGAGCACCCGCTTGCGGATCACCTGCAGCTTGGCATTGGTGTCGGTGCGCACGGTCGAGGCCGCCAGGCCGTCCGGGATGCGGTCCCCTTCGACGACGAGAAGCGCCTTGGCCTCGTAGATCGGCGTGATCATCCGCCCCGCCGCCAGACCGACAAGCGCGCCCAGCAACACCGCCAGCAAAAGCCAGTGGATCCGCCGGGCGAACAAGGCTGCGTAGAAGCGGAGCTCCCGCATCAGCGCCCTCCCCTGTGGAGGAAGGCGGGCGCGGCCTCAGCGGATGCTGCAGCGGTTGGCGCGGGGGCGATCACGCGCGGCTTGGCGCGCTGGGTCTCGACCGGCAGATAGAAGACGTTGTCCTCGATCACCCTGTCGATGATCTCGCCGGTGACGATCTCCGAACGCGCCGAATAGGCATAGACCATACCCAGATCGGCCAGCTGGTTCATCAGCCGCGGAAGGCCACCGCAATGGGCGTGCAGTTTCTGCGCGGCTTCGGGGGTGAAGATCTCGCGCGTCGCCCCCGCGACCTGCAGGCGATGGGCGATATAGGCCTGCGCGCAATCGGCGGGCATCGGCCCGAGATGGAAGCCGGAAGACACACGCTGCGCGAACTGGCGCAACTCGGGCCGTGCGATCAGGTCGCGCAGTTCCGGCTGCCCCATCAGGATCAGCTGCACCAGCTCGTCCTTGTCGGCGTTGATATTGGTGATCATGCGCAGCTCTTCGAGCACGCCCGCATCGAGGTTCTGCGCCTCGTCGATCACCACCACCACGCGTCGCCCGGCGGCATATTCCTGGATCAGAAGCTGCTGGAACCGGTCGTAGATCAGGACGTAATCCTCGCCCGCCTCCACCCGCTGGCCGAGCGACAGCATGATCCAGCGGATCACGTCATCGCGCGAACCCCGCGCGTTCGACACGAGCGCGATTGTCACATCCTCGGAAATCGTCGCCATCAGGTGACGCAGCAGCGTTGTCTTGCCCGCCCCGACCTCGCCAGTGATCAGCGTGATCGGTGCGCGTGAGAACAGCCCATATTCGAGCATAGTCGCCGCGTGCTTGTGCTCTGGAGACCAGAACAGGAAATCGGGATCGGGCAGCAACGAAAAAGGACGCTCTGCCAACCCGAAGAATTCGGTGTAGATTTCGTTCATGCCTGTACCGGGCCTTTGGCCTCTGGGATTTGTTTGCGCCAGTAAGCTGCATCTCCCCACCTTACGCAAGAATTCGTGAGCAATTCGCGAGCGGCTGAGGCGAAACTGTCGCAAAAACGCGTCTATTCCTAGGAAAACTGGCTATTTAGACAGGGGGGCGCTGTTCAAATCTCTTTATAGATGACGTCGGAGCAGCTAGCCTTTCTGCCAAGCGCCAGTCAGAGCGCAGTAGCAGAGCAGGCAAGACAGATGCCCCGATACCAGTATGCGCGCGCGAGCTTTTTCGCGCTTTGCGCGGCGCTCGCATTGAGCGGCTGCAAGAGTGACGCAGACAAGGCCGAAGCCCATTACCAATCGGCCGAGACCCTTCTGGCCGAGGGCGATCCCGTCCGCGCGATGGTCGAGCTGCGCAACGTCTTCGAATATGACGGCACCCATAAGGCCGCGCGGCGCGCCTATGCCGATCTGCTGCTGGCGCAGGGACGCCTGCAGGAAGCTTTCAGCCAATATCTGCGCCTGCTCGAACAATATCCCGAGACGGTCGAGGTGCATCGCATCCTTGCGGAGCTGTCGCTGCGTACGGGCAACCTGCCGCGCGCGCAAAAGCAGGTCGACGCGGTGCAGGAACTCGCGCCCGACGATCCCGGCGCGCAGGCGGTGCAGCTTGCGCTCGACCTGCGAGAGGCCAGCCTGTCGCGCGACACGGGCCGCCAGTCCGAAATCGCGGCGCAGGCCAAGGCTCTGACCGTGGCACATCCCGAGGTCCTGACCGGCTGGCATGTGCTGATCGACGCGCGCAACGCCCAAGGCGACGACGCCGCGACGCTGGCCGCGCTCGATGCGGCGCTGGCCCGCGATCCGGCGCAATACCGACTGCAGGTTCTCAAGCTGGAACTGATCTCGAAGCGCGGCGCGAACGCGGAGATCGGCGCGCAGCTCGAAGTGATGCAGGGGCTATTCCCGGAAGACCCGAAAACCCGCACGGCCCTCATCGCATGGTATGTGCTGCGCGATGATCCGGCGGGGGCGGCGCGTTTCCTGCGCAAGCTCGCGACAGATCGAGACCAGCAGACGGGCGGCTATCTGGAACTCGTGCGCTTTCTGGCCCGCGCGAAAGGCGCCGAGGCCGCGCGGGCGGAACTCGACTCGCTGATCGCGCAATCGAAGGGCGCGGCGAATGAGGCGATCTTCACCGCGATGCGCGCCGATCTGGATTTTCAGGCCGGAGACCGGGTGGCGGCTTTAGCGCGGATGCAGGCGCTGATCGAAAGCCATCCCGACAGCGAGGAGATGCGGCAGCTGCGCTCTGCTTACGCCCGGATGCTCGACCATGACGGGCAGCGCGATAAGGCGAAAACCGAGATCGCGGCCATCCTGAAGACCGATCCGACCAACGTCCCTGCCCTGCAGCAGCGCGCGGCGTGGCGGATCGAGGAGGATCGCCTCGATCTGGCGATCACGGATCTGCGCAGCGCGCTGCAGCAGGCCCCCGACAATCCGCAGACCCTGACCCTGCTGGGCGAGGCCGATCTGCGCGAGGGCGCGCCCGATCTAGCGATGGGCCGCTTCAGCCAGGCCTATGATGCGGCGGGGCGCACCGCGCCCGAGGCGATCCGCTATGTCGATTTCCTCTTCGCGCATGACCGCGCCAGCGCCGCGCGGACGGTTCTGGCCGAGGCCGTGGCGGTTACCCCCAACAGCCCCGGGCTGCTCAAGCGGCAGGCCGATCTGGCGCTGGCCGATCGCGACTGGATGCTTGCCCATCGCATCGCGGACCGGCTTGCCGCATCGTCGGCCCCGGGCACGGAGGCGCTGGCGCAGTCGATCCGCGCCGCGATCCTGATGGGGCGCGGCCGCAGCGAGAGCGCGATCGAGACCCTGAAGACCTTGGTGCAGATGCCCGCGACCGGCGAAGACGGCGTCACCACGGCCCCTGCGGTCTCGGCGGCGGCGGTCTCGGCGGTGGTGCAGGCGCAACTGGCCTCCGGGCGGGGCGGCGAGGCGCGCGCCTATCTTGAGGCGCAACTGGACGAGCAACCCGGCAATCGCGGCCTGCGGCTGCTGGAGGCCAACCTCTGTGCAATTCAGGGCGACACCGACCGGGCCGAAACCGGGCTGCGCACGCTGATGTATGAAGCCCCGGCCGATCCGCGCCCGGCCCGCCAGCTCTATCGCCTGCTTGCGGCCCAAGGGCGCGAAGGCGACGCGCTTGCGGTGATCGAAACCGCGCTCGAAAAGGCCCCGCAGGCCGATCCGCTGCTGCTGCTCTACCGGGCACGCTCGGAGGAGAAATCGGGCCGGTTCGATGCGGCGATCGCGACCTATGACGATCTCTACACGCGCGACAGTGGCGATCTGATCGTCGCCAATAATCTCGCAAGCCTACTAAGCACCCATCGCGACGATCGCCCCAGCCTCGAGCGTGCGGCGCAGATCGCGAAACGCTTCCGCGAGCGGCCCGAACCCGCCTTCAAGGACACCTATGGCTGGGCGGAATACCGGCTGGGCAATTACGGGGCCGCGCGCCCCCTTCTCGCCGCTGCCGCCGCCGGATTGCCGGAGAACGCGCTCGCGCAATATCACTACGCCGCCGTGCTGATCGCGCTGGAAGAAAGCGATCTGGCCGAAGCCGCCCTGCGCGATGCGCTGCGTCTGGCCGGTGAGCCGCTCCCGCCCGCAATGCAGGGCGCGAAGGCGCAGCTCGCCGCCCTGACCGGAGAGGGCTCGTCGGGCAACACCCCGCGCCCGGCCCCGGCCCAGCGCTGATTTTGTCTTTGGATCAAAGCTCTCGCAGGGTAAGCTCATGTTAAGCGCCGCGTCAGACGGCCTGTGAGCGAGCAGTCGAGATGATCACCACGAGCCCCCCTCTGCGCGAGGTGCGTGCCCTGCCATGGGGGACGCTCGGCCTGCTGACGCTGGCCGTCCTCTCCTATCCGTTCTTCGCATTGGGGCTCGCGAGCCTCGGGGCCGCATGGTCCACGCCGGAATACAGCCACGGGCCGTTGATCCCGCTGATTTCGCTCTATCTTTTCGCGCGCGAATTGCATCACGCACCGCTCACGCTGGAGGCCCGCCCGCAGCGCTGGCAAGGCGTCACGGTGATCGCAGTGGCGCTCGCCCTCGCCGTTTTCGGCACCCGCGCGCAAATCGCCGATCTCGTGACCTATGCACTGATTATCTGGATAATGGGCGCGGTACTATTGAGCATGGGTTGGCAGGCGGGCAAACGCCATTGGAAGCCAGTGCTGCACCTGATCTTCATGCTGCCGCTGCCGCAGATCCTCTACTGGAAACTCACCATCGCCCTGCAGCTCGTCTCGTCGGAGCTGGGCGTGATACTGGTGCGCGCCGCCGACATCCCAGTGCATCTGAGCGGCAATGTGATCGATCTGGGCGTCTACAAGCTGCAGGTGGCCGATGCCTGTTCGGGGCTGCGTTATCTCTTCCCGATCCTTAGCTTTTCATACCTGTTCGGCATCCTGTATCGCGGTCCGTTCTGGCATAAGGCCGTGCTCTTCGCGATGGCCGCGCCGCTGACGGTGCTTCTGAATTCGCTGCGCATCGGTATGGTCGCGATCCTCGTCGATGCTTACGGCATCGAGCAGGCCGAGGGCTTCCTGCATGTCTTCGAGGGCTGGGTGATCTTCGGCGCGGCGATTGCCATCCTCAGCCTCACCGCAATCGGGCTGCAGCGGCTGGTGGCGGAACCGAAACCGCTCTCGGAGGCGCTCGATCTGGACTATCGCCGTTTCGCGCCGGAAGCGCGCCGCTTGCGCAACCTCGCGCCGTCGCGCGCTCTGGGGCTGGCGGTCATCCTGACGGGGGTCGCGCTGGCGCTCTGGTCGGGCTTGCCGCAGATGACGACGCTCCCGCCCGAGCGCGCGCCCCTGTCGTCCTTCCCGACGCGGATCGATGGCTGGCAGGGCACGCGCCGCACGCTGGAGCCTGCGACCGAGCAAGTCCTAGCAGCGAGCGATTATCTCAACGCGGTTTATACCGATCCCGCTCAGGACGCGCCGGTGAACCTGTTCGTCGCGTGGTATGCCGATCAAAGCCAAGGCGACGGCATCCATTCCCCCGAGGTGTGCCTGCCGGTCGGCGGCTGGGAGGTCAGCGCCTTCCGCCCGCATCGCATCGCCCTGCCCCACCGCGCCCCCTTCGAGGTCAACCGCGCGATCATCACCAAGGGGCTCAACCGGCAACTCGTCTATTACTGGTTCGACGGACGCGGCCGCGCGATGACGAGCGACTGGCGCGCGAAGCTGTCGGTGATCGTCGATGGCATCACGCGCGGACGGACCGATGGCGCGCTGGTGCGCTATGTCACGCCGATCCGCCGCGACGAGGATATCCGCGCAGCCGACCGGCGGCTGACGCGCTTCATCGGGCAATCCCTGCCCCGGCTGAGCGCTTCGATTCCGGATTGAGCGGGCTTACGAGCCCAGCGCGACGGTCCCGCTCCAGCAGCCCGGGATCGGGTTGCGCGTGTCGAAGACAAGCGGGCAGGTTTCCACGGCTTTGATCGCACGATCCACGCGCGCATCGGCCATCGCTGGCGTCAGTCCGCTCGCGAGCGCATGGGCCACCGGATCGTAGAGCGCGCGGCCCGTCAGATCAGCGGTCGCGTGAGGCGTGGCTTCGCGCAGATCACCCGCGAGAGCAGAGCTGGCGACACCGGTCACAACCAGTGCGGTAAACGCCACCGCCGATGTCCTCCAATGCGCCATACAAGTTCCAAGCCGAATGCTTAACGATATAGGGCGAACCGTCTCGCTGTCCGCCCCTTGAGTTTGTGGCGCAAATGGGGCGGTGCGCAACTGGAATCTTGGCGAAAATTGAGCGAAAAGAACTATTTATAAGAAACAATCCCGCTCGATCTGCAGGCTTTATTTCCCCAGCTTGGAGAATATCCGATCATAGGCCGCAAGGAGCTGTCGGGCCGAGAAATCCCAGGACAGCGCATCGAGCACCCGCGCCCGGCCCAGCCGCCCCATCGAACGCGCGCGTTCGGGCGCCTCGATCAGGGCCGCGATCCGGGCGGCGAAGTCCTTCGGATCATTAGCACGGGCATAGAGCGCGGCCTCCCCCGCAGAGGCCCGCCCTTCGGTCAGTTCGAACTGCACCAAGGGCTTCTCGAGCGTCATGTATTCCATGACCTTGTTCATCGTGGAGATGTCGTTCATCGCGTTTTTCGGATCGGGCGCGACGCCGATATCGATCGCATTCATCGCCGCCAGCATATCCTCGCCGTAGAGCGGGCCGGTGAAGGTGAAATAATCGCTCAGGCCGCGCGCCGCGACGTCGGCCTCCACGGTAGGCAACTGGGGCCCGAAGCCCACGATCACCACATGCAGATCGCTGTAGCCGAGCTTGCGCACCAGATGCTCGACCGCCTGCACCAGAAGGTCCATCCCCTCCTGCTGCCCAATCACGCCGATATAGCCGAGCACGGTCTTCGCGCCCTTGCGATAGGCGGGATCGCCGGGTCCGGGCAGGAAGGTCTCGACGCGCGGGGCGGAGCGGACCACGAAGACGTCCTCGGGGGCCATGCCGCCGCGGGTGATCGCGATCTTGCGGAAGCTCTCATTGGTGGCCATCGACACCGAGGCGCTGGCGAAGGTGATCCGCTCCCAGATGCGCATCACGGCCCAGAGGAGCCCCTTCTTGCCGAACTTGGCTTCGAACAGCTCCGGGCAGACGTCGTGATGGTCGAACATGTAGTGCACGCCCGAGAGGCGATAGCGCCAGGCCAGAAGCCAGATCAGATCGGGCGGGTTGCAGCCCTGGATCACGTCGAAGCCGCGCTCGCGCCTCACCTGTTTCGCCAACCGGAACCACGCCTTGATCGCGTGCCAATATTCACGCGCATAGGCGACCGCGCCGGAATGGGCTTCGGGCGGTGCGGGGTGGCGGTAGATATGGATGCCCTCGATTTCCTCGTAAGCCGCGTCCCAGCCGCGCCCCATCGGACAGATCACCGAGACCTCGTAGCCCGCCCCGCGCAATGTCGTGGCCTCTAGCCAGACCCTGCGATCCAGCGGCACCGGCAGGTTCTCCACCACGATCAGAATGCGTCTCGCCATGCCCCTTACGACCCGCCCTTGCCACGGGGGCGGTTTGCCGCCCATTTTTATGTGAGCCCCTTTCGCTCACGTCTTACGACGGTTATGTCGCAGCCACGCGTTGGTTTCCACCCCGCATAACTCCGGATTTCCCCATATGTTGCGCTCTCTACTCTCCCGTCTCAAACCAGAGACCGCTCCCTCCTCGGCACCCAACGGTCTGCCCCGTCCGGAGGCGCCGATCTGCGTGATCGGGGACCTTCACGGCCGCGCCGATCTCTTGGGCAAGATGTTCGAGCGGATCGGGCAGGAACCGCAAGGCGCAAAGGCCCGTATCATCACGCTGGGCGACATGATCGACCGCGGCCCGAATTCGGCGCGGGTGCTGGCGACGCTTCATGCCGCGCAGCTTGCCAATCCCTCGCGGATGATCTGCCTGATGGGCAATCACGAGCGGATGATGCTCGATTTCCTGCTGTCGCCCGATGCGCGCACCGCCGGCTGGCTGCGCGTGGGCGGATTGCAGACGTTGCAGAGCTACGGCATCGCGCCGCCCGATCCGCGCGAGACGGATCCGGAGGTGCTGGACGCGCTGCGCATGGATCTCGCTCGCGCGCTTGGGCCGGACCTGCTGGCATGGCTCGATGCGCGCCCCGCGATGTGGCGCGAGGGTCGCTTCGCCGCGACCCATGCGGGGGCCGACCCCTATCACCCGATGGAACGCCAGAGCCGCGATGCGCTGCTCTGGGGTCATCCCCGGTTCGGGCAGATGACCCGGCGCGATGGGGTCTGGATCGCTTTCGGCCATTGGGTCGTGGAGCAACCTGTCGCCGATCAGGGCCGCATCGCGGTCGATACCGGCGCCTATGAGACCGGGCTCCTGAGTGCTGCCTGGCTCGACAAGGGCGGACTGCGCTTCCTGCAAGTCGAAGGCTGAAAGACGATGGGCGCCCCCCGAAGGGAGCGCCCGTTGGCAGGTTACAAGCCGTCTCTCTCTCGCAACCGGTGTTGGAATTACTTGCCCGTCTGGCGCAGCACCACGGCGACGGTCATCACGCAGAGCCACAGATCGTTCAGCAGCGACAGCCGCGCGTAATAGCGTTCGTCGAAGCGCACTCGGTCCACGAAGGCGGTGGTCGAACGCCCGGCGACCTGCCACAGCCCGGTGATGCCGGGGCGCATCTTGTAATAAGCCAGGCCCATCGCGCCTTTGTAGCTGGCCTCCTGATCGAGCATGAAGGGGCGCGGCCCCACGAGGCTCATCGTCCCGAACAGCACGTTGAAGAACTGCGGCAGCTCGTCGAGGCTGGTGCGGCGCAGGAAGCGACCGATGCGGGTGATGCGTGGATCGTCGTCGAGCTTCTGGTTCACCGACCATTCCAGCGCGAGCGCGGGGTTCTCGTTGCACATACGCACGAGCTGCGCCTCGGCATCGACATGCATGGTGCGCAGCTTGTAGCAACGGAAGCGCTTGCCGCCCTGCCCGACGCGGATCTGCGAATAGAAGGCGGGACCGCCATCGGCGCGCACCGCCAGCGCCAGAAACGCGATCAGCGGCAGCAGAACCGGAAGGATCGCGAGCACGGCGAGAATGTCGAACAGACGCTTGCCCATGCCCTCGTAGCGCAGAATACGCGACCGCGCCTGGGTGGCATCCGTTACACTTGCAAGCTCGAAATTGGTCGAGAGATCCGACATTTTCGCCCCTATTACCCTACCTCAGAGTGCGAACCTTCGAGCCCGCTTTTCTTTAACCCGGTTTTCATCTTTGATTCGTCCATAATTGTGACGAAAGCCGACAATTGTTGCGGCTCGGGGCTATAAAGAGATCACGGCAAAAAATCACAAGTCGTTGATCACTGTTATTTATCTTGTTGTTTTTTATGTCACATTTTTTCTGAACTGCGGAAATCCGCAGCCTCGCGGCACTCGCGCATAAGGCGATTAGCGCCAAAACTTCCCTAAGGTCACCTTCGGTTAAAAGGTTATGAAACCGGACGCCCGCGCAGACCCGCCGACAGGGTGGATTTACCGACCCCTCTTGATCGCGCGGCGCAACTGCCCATATCGGCTGGGAAGATGTTATGGAGATTAACATGACCCGAGACGATGCCCGCGCCCTCTATATCGAGCAGCGCGTCGCGAATGAGAAGAAGTCCGCCCTTCTGGGCTATGTGCTGTGGTTCATGCTGCCGATGCTTGGCGTGCACCGGATGTATATGGGGCGCGTCTTCTCCGGCGTGGTGATGCTGGCGCTGACCGGGATCGGCACGCTCCTGTCGCCCATCCTGATCGGCTTCATCCCGCTCGGCCTCGCAGGCCTGTGGTGGCTGATCGACGCGCTTCTGATGCCCGGCATGGTCTCGCAGGATATGGCCGAGACGCGCTGGCGGCTGATGCAGGAAGCTTAATCCGCCTGCCGGATCGGGTGCTCGGCCAGGGCCTGTGCCTGATCCGGGCTCAGGCTTTCGGGCCGCACCACCTGCGTGTGGATCGAGAAGATCACCGCATTCGTACGCGGCAGACGGAACAGGCATTGCCGCTCCACCCGTATATAAGGAGCGTCGGCGGGCGCGTGGGCGAATTCGTATTCAGAGCGCGGATCGTGCAGATGCGCGGCCGAGCGCGAGGCGGTCCCGCGCATCAGTCCCCTGCCCTCACGCACGCCATCGAGCAAGCGCTGCACCCGTTTGCCGAGATCGTCGGTGTAGATCTCGATCGGCTCGTGAATGCGCATCATCGGGCGCATGAACTTCTCGCGCAGCGTCCAGCCCGAAGGGAAACACAGCGCACCGCCAGTCAGCACATGCTCGGCATGGCCGAACGCGGCCTCATCGGCTTCCATCAGGCACAGATCGCATTGCAAGAGCCGTCCAAGCGTGGCGAGCGGGTCCGCACGATCCAGCGCGACCACCGCCCCATCGGGCCGCGTGACCGTCTCCGCACTGCCGGCAAATCCCAGCGCCGGAAGCATCGGCAGCACCAGATCGTAGAGCTCTTCCGCCGCAGGCCGCCCGTGCTCCGACAGGCCCAGCACCAGATCGCGCGCCTCCCCGATCAGCCGGTCGCGCAGGCCCATCTGCGCGGCATAGGCATCATCGACCTCGAGCCAATCCTCATATGTCACCGGGATCACCCCCGGCAGCCGCCGCGTGCGCGGATCGGCCCAGGGCGCGAAGCTCAGGCGGTTTTGCAGGATCGGTGTGGCGACAAGGTCTTTCATCCTCGCAGATTGCCGCGCGTCCCCGCCCGCGACAAGAGCGTCCGCGTCAGGGCTGCCCCGCGCTTCGCACATAGTCCGAGATCATCTCGTAATCCTTGCGCGGTCCCTGCACCCGCCAGATCGCCCGCCACTTCGGCCACGCGTCGAAGTCATAGCTCACGCGGTAATCGTCGGGGTCGCACCAATGGCTCGCGGCCGGGCTCAGCGGATCGAAACTGTGAAAGGGGCGCCCATCCTCGAAGGCCACGGCGATCTGCCCGCCCTCGGCTCGCCAGAAATAGCTGCGCTCGGCATGAAAGCTCTGACCGCCCGGCATCACCAGCTCGCCGGTCTCGCGATAATGCAGCCCGACCCCTTCGGGCGCGAAACAGGCGTGACCGTCAAAACGGGCCTTATTGCCGTCGCTATGCAGGATTTGGCGCGTCAGCACCCAGTTCCCCTCGAAATCCGACAGCTGCGGCATTGGCTCTCCCTTGCCCCAAAGGCAGGTGCAGTCTAACAAGCGCGCAACCACACGCAATCAAGAGGCCGCCGATGATCCCGCGTTATGCCCGCAAAGAGATGGTCGACATCTGGGAACCCGCCACCAAGTTCAAAATCTGGTACGAGATCGAGGCGCATGCCTGCGACGCTCAGGCCGAGCTGGGCGTGATCCCGAAAGAGAATGCCGAGGCCGTCTGGAAGGCCAAGGATGTCGAGTTCGACGTCGACCGCATCGACGAGATCGAAGCCGTCACCAAGCATGACGTGATCGCCTTCCTGACCCATCTGGCCGAACATGTGGGCTCGGAAGAGGCCCGTTTCGTCCATCAAGGCATGACCTCTTCGGACGTGCTCGACACTTGCCTCAACGTGCAGCTTGTGCGCGCGGCCGACATCCTGCTGACCGATCTCGATAAGGTTCTGGCGGCGCTGAAGAAGCGCGCCTACGAGCATAAGGACACGGTTCGCGTGGGCCGCTCGCACGGCATCCATGCCGAGCCGACCACGATGGGCCTGACCTTCGCGCGCTTCTACGCCGAGATGGACCGCAACAAGGCGCGCCTTCAGGCCGCCAAGGAAGAAGTCGCGACCGGCGCGATCTCGGGCGCTGTCGGCACCTTCGCCAATATCGACCCGCGCGTGGAAGAGCATGTCTGCAAGATGCTCGGCCTCAAGCCGGAGCCGATCTCGACGCAGGTGATCCCGCGCGACCGCCATGCGATGTTCTTCGCCACGCTGGGCGTGATCGCGTCTTCGATCGAAAACGTCGCGATCGAAATCCGCCACATGCAGCGCACCGAAGTGCTCGAAGGTGCCGAATTCTTCTCGATGGGCCAGAAAGGCTCGTCGGCGATGCCGCACAAGAAGAACCCCGTCCTGACCGAGAACCTCACCGGGCTTGCGCGCCTCGTGCGGATGACCGTGATCCCGGCGATGGAGAACGTGGCGCTCTGGCACGAGCGTGACATCTCGCACAGCTCGGTCGAGCGTGGCATCGGCCCCGACGCGACCGTGACGCTCGATTTCGCGCTGAACCGTCTGGCAGGCGTCGTCGACAAGATGATCATCTACCCCGAGAACATGCTCGCGAACATGAACAAGTTCCCCGGTCTGGTGATGAGCCAGCGCGTTCTGCTGGCGCTGACGCAGGCTGGCGTGTCGCGCGAAGACGCCTATGCGATGGTGCAGCGCAACGCGCTGAAGGTGTGGGAAGACCGCGTCGATTTCCGCGAACAGCTGCTCGCCGATAAGGATGTCGTGGCCGCTCTCGGCGTCGACGGCATCAACGAAAAGTTCGACATGGGCTACCATACCAAGCATGTCGACACGATTTTCGCCCGCGTTTTCGGCGAATAATCGAGAAACAAGCCCGTTCCGCGCCGCCTATGTCAGCCGACTATAGGCGGCGCGTGCGATTCGGGCTTACCCTAGGGCATCTAGCAAAGGGAGATTGCAGATGACCCGAACCATCCTTGCAGCCGCCGTGTTGATCCTCGCTCCTCTGGCCGCGTCGGCCGAGTGCTTTAGCGGCCACCAAGCTTCCATGTCCTGCCCGCAGGGCCAGGTCTGGGACAAGGACGCGAGTGCCTGCGTCCTGCAGTCCAGCTAACCGCTGAGACGGTAATCCCGTCTTAACGGCCTCCGTGCAAAGCTGACCGCGAAACCGCATTGGCCGCCCGCGCGGCCGATGCCCAGCACGGAGGTTCTCGCGGTGAATGCGATCGCGCCCATGGCGCTCGGTCATATGGCCGGGTCCGACTCGGCTGGCGACAAATCCGCCCGGCCGGCACCGCTTACGCGGTGCCAGAAAGCTGCGATCATCGTGCGGCTGCTCGCCTCCGAAGGGCTGAAACTGCCGCTGACGGAGCTGAGCGACGATCATCAGACCGAACTGACCGAGGCTGTGGCACAGCTGCGTCTGGTCGACCGCGCCACCATAGCGAGCGTGGTGGAAGAGTTCTGCGAAGAATTGGAAGCTGTCGGCATCGCTTTCCCCGGCGGTCTGGAAGGCGCGCTGTCGCTGCTCGACGGGCAGCTCTCGCCTTCGGCCTCGAACCGGTTGCGCAGGCTGGCCTCCAGCTCCTCGCGCGCCGACCCGTGGCAGCGGATCGCGGGCCTCACCGCAGAGGTGCTTCTGCCCGTGCTCGAAGGCGAAAGCGTCGAAGTGGGCGCGGTAATGCTGTCGAAGCTGTCGGTCGCGAAATCTGCCGAATTGCTCGGGCTGCTGCCCGGAGAGAAAGCGCGGCGGATTGCCTATGCGGTCTCGCTGACCGGCAATGTCGCGCCCGAAACCGTGCTGCGGATCGGGCAGGCGCTTGCGGCGCAGCTGGATGCCACCCCGCCCAAAGCCTTCGACTCCGGGCCGGTGGAACGGGTGGGCGCGATCCTGAACTACTCCGCCTCGGCCACCCGCGACGCGGTGCTCAAGGGGCTGGAGGAAGAGGACAAGACCTTCGCCGACGAGGTGAAGAAGGCGATCTTCACCTTCGCCAATATCCCCGCCCGCATCGATACACGCGATATCCCGAAAGTGCTGCGCGTGGTCGATCAGACGCAGCTGACCGTCGCCCTTGCCGGGGCCACCGGCCCGTTGCAGCCCGCAGCGGAGTTCATTCTCGCCAACATGTCCCAGCGCATGGCGCAAAGCTTGCGAGACGAGATGGCGAATCTGGGCAAGGTGAAGGAGAAAGACGCCGAAGAGGCGATGAGCGCGGTCGTCGCCGCGATCCGGGAGATGGAAGCCGCGGGAGAGATCTTCCTCGTCGCGGAGGACGACGATTGAGCGAAAGATTCTGTCGCCGCGCCCCGTTCGGCGCCGCTCTTCCCGCCAAAGCAGGGCCCTGCCCCGCAATGTTATCGCAAACACCGCGTGTTTACGCTAACATACTGTTTCAAAACCTTTTCCCGAATTGCATGCAATGGTATCCAGCGCCGAAATCACGCGCTTCGGAGAGATCATCATGACCGTCACCATCGGGATCAACGGCTTCGGCCGCATCGGGCGCTGCACGCTCGCGCATATCGCGGAAGCCGCGCGCAATGACGTGCAGGTCGTCAAGATCAACGCCACCGGCCCGATCGAGACCAACGCGCATCTCCTGAAATACGACTCCGTCCACGGCCGGTTCGGCGGGCAGGTGAAAGTGGCGGGCAACACGCTCGACCTCGGGCGCGGCCCGATCGACGTGATGTCGACCTATGACCCGGAAGAACTCGACTGGGACGGTGTCGATGTCGTCCTTGAATGCACCGGCAAGTTCAACGCCCGCGACAAGGCCGCCGTCCATCTGGGCCGCGGCGCGAAGCGGGTTCTGGTCTCCGCGCCTGCGACCGATGCCGACAAAACCGTGGTTTACGGCGTGAACCATCGCGAGCTGACGCCCGCGCATCACGTCGTCTCGAACGGGTCGTGCACCACGAACTGCCTCGCGCCGCTCGCCAAGGTGCTCAATGACACGATCGGCATCGAATCGGGCGTGATGACGACGATCCATTCCTATACCGGCGATCAGCCCACGCTCGACCGTCGCCACAAGGATCTCTACCGCGCCCGCGCCGCGGCGATGGCGATGATCCCGACCTCCACGGGCGCCGCGAAAGCCCTCGGCGAGGTGCTGCCCGAACTGCAAGGCCGCCTCGACGGCACCGCGCTGCGCGTCCCGACCCCCAATGTTTCCGCGGTCGATCTGACCTTCGAGGCGCGCAAGACCGTCACCCGCGACGAGGTGAACGAGATCGTCCGCGAGGCCGCCGCCGGCTACATGGGCATGGTGCTGGGCTACGACCCCGAACCGAAGGTCTCGATCGACTTCAACCACACGCAGCAATCCTCTATCTTCGCGCCGGACCAGACCAAGGTCGTGGGCAAGCTTGTCCGCGTCCTCGCCTGGTACGATAACGAATGGGGGTTCTCCTGCCGCATGGCCGATGTGGCCGGGGCGATGGGGCGACTCGTGCACTGACGCGCCAAACAAGGGCGCGCGAAGGGGATAGATGACCAATCGGATCGCGCTCTGGCTTGGGGCCCTCCTCATTTTGCTCATTTTGGCGGATGTGTTTGCCGATGACGGCCTCATCCTGCTGTTTCTGGCGAAAAAAACTGCCGATCTCGTTCAATATGTCGCTTTCTGGCGCTAGCATCGGGCTGCACCCCGTTGACCTTTGGCGCTGAACGCGCTTGTTAGCGTTAACGGAAGACCTGCCCGTGCAACTCCCTGCCGGGCAGCCAGCCAGAGGAGACGGATATGACGGTTAAAGTTGCCATCAACGGGTTCGGTCGCATCGGCCGCAACGTGCTGCGCGGGATCATCGAGTCGGGGCGCACCGACATCGAAGTGATCGCCATCAACGATCTCGGCCCGGTCGAGACGAACGCGCATCTGCTGCAATTCGACTCCGTACACGGCAAATTCCCCCATGAGGTCACGACCGGCGAAGACTGGATCGATGCCGGCCGCGGCAAGATCAAGGTCACCGCAATCCGTGACCCGAAAGAACTGCCCTGGGGCGATGTCGATGTCGCGCTGGAATGCACCGGCATCTTCACCGCGCGCGACAAGGCGGCCTTCCACCTCGAGAACGGCTCGAAGCGCGTTCTGGTCTCGGCCCCTGCCAGCGGTGCTGACAAGACCATCGTCTTCGGTGTGAACGACGGTGCGCTGACTGCGGACGACCTCGTCGTCTCGAACGCGTCCTGCACCACGAACTGCCTCTCGCCCGTCGCCAAGGCGCTGAACGACGCGATCGGGATCGAGAAGGGCTTCATGACCACGATCCACAGCTATACCGGCGATCAGCCGACGCTGGACACGATGCACAAGGATCTCTATCGCGCCCGCGCCGCCGCGCTGTCGATGATCCCGACCTCGACCGGCGCTGCCAAAGCCGTGGGTCTGGTGCTGCCGGAACTCAACGGCAAGCTGGACGGTGTCGCGATCCGCGTGCCGACGCCGAACGTCTCGGTCGTCGATCTGGTCTTCGAGGCCGGCAAGGACACCAGCGTCGAAGAGATCAATGCCGCGATCAAGGCGGCCGCTGACGGCCCAATGAAAGGCATCCTCGGCTATACCGACAAGCCCAACGTCTCGAGCGACTTCAACCACGACCCGCATTCGTCGATCTTCCACATGGACCAGACCAAGGTCATGGAAGGCCGCATGGTCCGTATCCTGAGCTGGTACGACAACGAATGGGGCTTCTCGAACCGCATGGCGGACACCGCCGTCGCGATGGGCAAGCTGATCTGAGCGTGATCGGGGCGCAGCCCCGGACATTGCGAACATGACGAAGGGGCGGACCATCTTGGGCCGCCCTTTTTCGTTCACCCCTCACACACGGCTCGCAGAGCATGCACGCGCCCTCTCACCCGCGCCGCGAGCCTTGATGCATGGTGATAGAACCCTTTGAAATCCGGGACGTTTCTGGGTCATGGAGCGCGCCGCCCGGCGCCTCCGCCTTAGCTGAACCCCGTCACGAAAGGGAATATCCCATGGAACGCAGCAAGAAATTCCTCGCCCTCGCCCTCTCCTCCGCGCTGATCGCGGGCCCCGCGAGCTTTGAGATGGCCAATGCCGCCACGACCAACGCCAGCAGCAATTCGAGCGGCACCGCGATGCAGAGCGCGCAGAGCCAAGGTAATGACGCTGTCTCGCAGACCACGGCAAGCTCGACCGACAAGGACTTGCTGACCACGGTCAATGACGCCTACACGGCGATGCGCGAAGTGCGCGCGGCGCGTCTGGCGATCTTCGATGGCAATACCGACATGGCGACCAAGATGACCAAGGACGCCACCGCGAAAATGCAGTCCGCCGAGAAGGCCGAGAGCAAATGGGGCGTGCCCTCGAAAGCGGGCAAGAAAGGCGTGACCTACCTGCCCTTCGACAGCTCCATCGCGCTTGGCGAAAGCTTCACGGTCACGCCGGATAACCAGAAAGCGGTCGGCAAGGCCAATCAGCAGATGGCGCAGGGCAACGCGAAAGCCGCGGCCAAAACGCTGAAGGACAACGATATCGACGTGTCGATTTCGGCGGCGATGGTGCCCGCGAAAGCGTCGCTCGCCCATCTGCAGGACGCCTCCAAGCTCATCAAATCGGGCAATTACTACGAGGCGAACCTTGCGCTGAAAGGCGTCGAGGATTCCGTCGTGATCGACCAATGGGGTCTCGATAACCTGCCGCAGCAGGCGGGGAACGCCACGAAATCCTCGGCAAATGCGAGCGGCAGCACTCAGATGAAGCAGAAATCGCAGCAGAGCGGCACGTCAGGCAACGCCGCCTCGAACGGCTGATCAGCGGTTTGCGTAAGCCTTGACCAAGGCATCGCGCACGGCGGGGGTGACGAATTTCGAGACATCCCCGTCGAGCCGGGCGATTTCCTTCACCAGCTTCGAGGCGATCGCCTGCCGCCGTGCATCGGCCATCAGGAACACCGTCTCGACCGAGGCGTCGAGCGCGCGGTTCATCCCGACCATCTGGAATTCATATTCGAAATCGGCCACCGCGCGCAGGCCGCGCACGATCACGCTTGCGCCGACATCCTTGGCGCAGTCGATCAGCAGGTTTTCGAAGGGATGGACGACGATCTCTCCGCCGCGGCGGTCGGTGATCTTCGCGCATTCGTCCTGAAGCATGGCGACGCGTTCCTCGAGCGAGAAAAGCGGCCCCTTGTCACGGTTGATCGCGACCCCGATCACGAGCCGGTCCACCAGAGCCATCGCGCGCTCGATAATATCGAGGTGGCCCAGCGTGACCGGATCGAAAGTTCCGGGGTAAAGACCGATCCGCATGGCATCCTCCCTCGTCGCCCGCCAAAAAGCTCAGCGCACGCAACTATATTGCGTGGCTAATTGCAAGCGGGAAGATGCCGCATTGCGGCATCAGTTGCCCATGATCATGCCCTGAAGCGACTCTTTCTCCATATGGAGCTCGTTCAGACGCGCCTTGACCACGTCCCCGATCGAGATCACGCCGACCATCTTGCCGTTCTCACGCACGGGCATGTGGCGGAAGCGGCCCTCGGTCATCAGGCTCATCACCTCTTCGGTGCTGTCCATCGGGGCACAATGCTTGACGTCACGGGTCATGACATCACTGGCGGTCATCACCAGACAATCCGCACCGCGCCGCGCGATTTCACGCACGACGTCGCGTTCCGAGACGATCCCGTCGACGGTTTCCCCGTCCTGCGAGACGATCACCGCACCGATGCGTTTCGAAGAAAGCGTGGCAATCACCTCGCTCAGCTTCATGTCGGGGGCGACGGTGAAAACTTCCATCTCGCCCTTGTTCTTGAGAATCTGCATAACCTGCATCGGCGTCTCCCTGAAAAACGTCGTCTAAACCCAAGCGTCCCACTGCTTTCATAGATTTGTCAACGGCTTTGCGGTTCACGGGACCGCCAGTTACATTTCAACCGCAGCGTGTTCGAGCCGCGCAACCTCGTCGCGAAGCCCCTGCCCCAGTGCTTCGGCGAAGCGCGTCAGGCGCTCGGATCGCCGGTCATCGGCATGGCGGATCAACCAGAAGGCGCGGTTGAGCCGGATCTCGTCGCCCAGCACACGCTGCACGCCGGGGGCGAAGGGGATCGCAAAGTCATGGACGATGCCAACGCCCGCGCCCGCCTCGATCATCCGGGTCTGCACGGCCGCTGAATTCGACGCGAGCCCCATCACCTCGGCCTCGGTCTCGGCGAAGTAATCCAGCTCCTTGTCGAAGATCATGTCGGGGATGTAGCCGATCATCCGGTGATGACGCAGATCCTCCTTGCAGGTAATCGGCGGCGCCTTCGCGAGATAGTCTCGATGGGCGGCGAGGCTGAGGTGGTAATCGCTCAGCTTCTGCACGGTCAGGCGGCCTGCCGTCGGGCGCGAGACCGCGATCGCCATATCCGCCTCGCGTTTCGAGAGGTTGAAAACGCGCGGCAGGGCGACGACCTGGATCTCCAGCCCGGGATTGTCTTCGGCGATCTTCGCGCAGACCTGCGGTAGAAGGTAATTCGCGCAGCCATCGGGCGCACCAATCCGCAATTGCCCCGTCAACTGGCCCGCGATGCCGGAGAGTTCCTCATCGGCGCCCGCGAAGACCTGCTCCGCCGCCTCGGCATGGGGAAGGAGACGGTCGCCCGACTCGGAGAGCGCATAGCCCTGTGGCGATTTCACGAAGAGTTTCGCGCCCACCCCCTCTTCGAGCCGCGCGATGCGCCGCCCCACGGTGGCCGCGTCCAGCTTCAACCGCCGTCCTGCGCCCGACAGGCTCTCGGCCCGTGCGACGGCAAGGAAAATCCGCAGGTCGTCCCAGTCCATATCGCACTCCTCTTTGCAAAAATGCAAAACGCTTTTGAGCTACTTCCTCTTTTATGCTCAATTTCGCAAGGCTAGAGTGCGCCCAAGCCAAGATTATCTGTAGGAGGAGCGTCTCATGGAAGAAATCGGTCACTGGATCAACGGCAAGCGCGTTGCGGGCACGTCCGGCCGCTTCGGCGAAGTCTTCAACCCCGCCACCGGCGAGCAGATCGCCAAGGTTGCGCTGGCCACCCCGGCCGAGCTGGATGCGGCAATCGCGGACGCCGCGAAAGCGCAGCTGGAATGGCAGAAGGTCAACCCGCAGCGCCGCGCCCGCGTGATGATGAAATTCGGTCAGCTGATCGAGCGCGACATGGACAAGCTCGCCGAGGCTCTGTCGAAAGAGCACGGCAAGACCATCCCGGACGCGAAGGGCGACGTGCAGCGTGGCCTCGAAGTGATCGAGGTCTGCATGGGCGCGCCGGCGATGCTCAAGGGCGAGTACACGGGCGACGCTGGCCCCGGTATCGACCTCTACTCGATGCGCCAGCCGCTGGGCGTCGTGGCTGGCATCACGCCGTTCAACTTCCCCGCCATGATCCCGCTGTGGAAAATGGGCCCGGCGCTTTCGGCCGGTAACGCGATGATCCTCAAGCCGTCCGAGCGCGTGCCGACCACCGCGATCATGCTTGCTGAACTGGCGCAGGAAGCCGGTCTTCCCGACGGCGTGCTGCAGGTCGTCAACGGCGACAAGGAAGCCGTGGACACGATCCTCGACCACGAGACGATCCAGGGCGTGGGCTTCGTGGGTTCGACCCCGATCGCGCAATACATCTACGGTCGTGCGGCCACCAACGGCAAGCGCGCGCAGTGCTTCGGTGGTGCGAAGAACCACATGATCATCATGCCCGACGCGGACATGGACAAGGCCGCCGACGCGCTGATCGGCGCGGGCTACGGCGCCGCTGGCGAGCGCTGCATGGCGATCTCGGTCGCGGTTCCGGTGGGCGACGGCACGGCGGATGCACTCGTTGAGCGTCTCGTTCCGAAGATCGAGAAGCTGAAAGTCGGCCCCTATACCGGCGGCGACGACGTGGATTACGGTCCCGTCATCACCAAGCAGGCGCAGGAGCGGATCAAGTCGCTCATCAATTCGGGTGTCGATCAGGGCGCGAACCTTGTCGTCGACGGCCGCGACTTCTCGCTGCAGGGCTATGAGGACGGCTTCTTCGTCGGCCCGTCGCTCTTCGACAACGTCACCCCCGACATGGACATCTACAAAGAGGAAATCTTTGGCCCGGTCCTGTCGATGGTGCGCACGAAGTCCTATGACGAGGCGCTCGATCTGGTCATCGACAGCCCCTACGGCAACGGCACCGCGATCTACACCGCCGATGGCGATGTGGCACGCGACTTCGCGGCGAACGTCAATGTCGGCATGGTCGGCATCAACTTCCCGATCCCGGTTCCGCTGAGCTACTACACCTTCGGCGGCTGGAAGAAGTCGGCCTTCGGCGACCTTAACCAGTACGGTCCCGACGCCTTCCGCTTCTACACCAAGACCAAGACCGTTACGGCGCGCTGGTTCTCGGGCATCAAGGACGAAGGCGCGGCGCTGAACTTCAAGGCGCTCGACTGATCTTTCGGCGGGGCGGTTCGCGAACCGCCCTCCCCCACAGATAGGAAAACGCCCCGCCGATGGACGGGGCGTTTTTCATTGGATGAGACCGTGCGGATCAGTCGATGTCCCAGTCATCTTCATGCGAGACGCCGCCCAAAGCCAGCCAATCCGCGCGCACCCGCGCCACACGGCTGTCGCCCCAGGTACGGAAGACGATCACGAAGCCCTCGGGCGTGACGCCGTCGCTGGAGATGTCCATCCGCGAATTGTGCTTACTGTCCACGTCCCACATCGACAACGAGACCTGGACCATCGGCGTCGCGCGGAAAGCTTCCGGGAAGGCAACCTTTTTGCGCAGCTCGCGCGGGCCCTCGCCCGTCCACATGGCGCCGCCATCCTGATAGTCGGAGAACAGCACGAGCGAGCCGCGTTGCATCCCCAGACGGTGGCTTTCGATCGTGATCATCGAGACAGGGCCTCTTTCTTTCAACCTGAGGCAGAGCTTACCCCAACTGCAGACAATAAAAAGCCCCGGAAAATCCGGGGCTTCCTAAATCTTTTGTCGAAGCGTCTCAGCTCAGCATATGCGAGCCGAGGGCCTCCATGTCAGCCAGCAGCTTCGCGGTCATGTCGGCCACCGAAGGATGCGCCTCGTCATGGACGCGGCGGGCTTCCTCGATCAGGCGATCGTGGACTTCCTTGGTGAACTCTTCCGCGGGCAGCGAACGCTCGGCCAGAACCGTGATCCCCTCGGGGGTGATCTCGGCGAAGCCACCCGTCACCGCGTAGCTCTGGGTTTCCGACCGCGTCACCATCGTCAGCTTGCCGGGACGCAGCGTGGTCAGCATCGGCGCGTGGCCGGGCATGACCGTGAGGTCACCATCCGCACCAGGCACCATGACCTCGACCGCCGCCTCTTCCGAGGCCAGCTTGCGCTCGGGCGCAACGAGATCGAATTGCATCGTGTCGGCCATAATGCCTCCTTACGCCGCAGCGGCGAGTTTCTCGGCTTTCGCTTTCACGTCCTCGATGCCGCCAACCATGTAGAAGGCTGCTTCGGGCAGGTGATCGTATTCGCCTGCAACAACCGCCTTGAACGACTCGATGGTGTCTTCGAGCGGAACCTGAACGCCGTCCGAACCGGTGAACACTTTCGCAACGTCGAAGGGCTGTGAGAGGAAACGCTGGATCTTACGGGCACGTGCCACGGTCAGCTTATCCTCTTCGGACAGTTCGTCCATGCCGAGGATGGCGATGATGTCCTGCAGAGCCTTGTAGCGCTGGAGGATCTCCTGCACCTGACGGGCGACCTTGTAGTGCTCTTCGCCGACGATGCCCGGGTCGAGGATACGCGAGGACGAGTCCAGCGGGTCCACAGCCGGGTAGATGCCGAGTTCCGAGATCGCACGCGACAGAACGGTCGTGGCGTCAAGGTGGGCGAAGGTGGTGGCCGGAGCCGGGTCGGTAAGGTCATCCGCGGGCACGTAGACGGCCTGGATCGAGGTGATCGAGCCAGCTTTCGTCGAGGTGATGCGTTCCTGCATCGCGCCCATGTCGGTGGCCAGCGTCGGCTGGTAGCCCACTGCCGAGGGGATACGGCCCAGAAGTGCGGACACCTCGGAACCCGCCTGCGTGAAGCGGAAGATGTTGTCCACGAAGAACAGAACGTCGGTGCCCGACTGGTCACGGAACTGCTCGGCCAGCGTCAGACCGGTCAGAGCGACACGCGCACGCGCACCCGGAGGCTCGTTCATCTGGCCGTAGACCAGAGCCACCTGCGAGCTCGACAGATCGTCGGGCTTGATGACGTTGGATTCGATCATCTCGTGGTAGAGGTCGTTCCCTTCACGGGTCCGCTCGCCCACACCGGCGAACACGGAGTAACCCGAGTGCACCTTCGCGATGTTGTTGATCAGCTCCATGATCAGAACGGTCTTGCCGACGCCAGCGCCGCCGAACAGGCCGATCTTACCACCCTTGGAGTAGGGTGCGAGCAGGTCGATGACCTTGATGCCGGTCACGAGGATTTCCGAGGCGGTCGCCTGGCTCTCGAAGTTCGGCGCGGGCTGGTGGATGGCGCGGGTTTCGTCCGCTTCCACGGGGCCCTTCTCGTCCACGGGCTCGCCGATAACGTTCAGGATGCGGCCAAGGGTGGCGTTGCCGACCGGCACCGAGATCGGCTTGCCGGTGTCTTTCACGCCGGCGCCGCGCACGAGACCTTCGGTCGCGTCCATTGCGATGGTGCGCACCGAGTTTTCGCCGAGGTGCTGAGCCACTTCGAGAACGAGGCGCTTGCCGTTGTTCTCGGTTTCCAGCGCGTTGAGGATCGCAGGCAGCTCGCCGTCGAACTGCACGTCGACGACGGCGCCGATGACCTGGGTCACTTTACCATTGCTTGCCATGTCTGTCTTTCTCCGGTTCCGTCAGAGCGCCTCGGCGCCCGAAATGATTTCGATGAGTTCCTTGGTGATCGCGGCCTGGCGCGTGCGGTTGTATTCGATCGTCAGCTTGTCGATCATATCGCCCGCATTGCGCGTCGCAGAGTCCATCGCAGACATCCGCGCACCTTGTTCCGAGGCACCGTTTTCCAGCAGAGCCGTGAAGATCTGCGTCGCGACCCCACGCGGCAGCAGATCCTCGAGGATTTGCGTCTCGCTGGGTTCGTAGTCGTAGTTCACGCTCGGCGTTTCTTCGCCCTCTTCCGGTTCATAGGAAGCGGGGATGATCTGCTTCGCGGTCGGGCGCTGCGCGATCACGCTCTCGAAGATCGAGAAGAAGATCGTCGCGACGTCGAATTCACCCTTGTCGAAGCGACCGATCAGGTCGCGGGCGATCTTCTGCGCGTCGTCATAGCTCAGGCGCTTGACGTCGCTCAGATCGACGTGGCCGATGAAGTACTGACCGTATTCACGGCGCAGCGCATCGCGGCCTTTCTTGCCGACGGTGAGGATCTTCACCTCTTTGCCCTCGGCCAGCAGCTTGTCAGCCGTCTGGCGCGCGAGCTTCGCAATATTGGCGTTGAAGCCACCGCACAGGCCGCGTTCGGCGGTCATGACCACCAAAAGCTGCACCTTGTCCGAACCGGTGCCCGAGAGCAGGCGCGGCGCGTTGTCCCGGCCCTGGACCGAACTTGCGAGCCCCGCCATCACGGAGTGCATCCGCTCGGCATAGGGGCGCGCAGCTTCGGCCGCTTCTTGAGCGCGGCGCAACTTTGCGGCGGCGACCATTTGCATCGCCTTGGTGATCTTCCGCGTGTTCTTGACGCTTCCGATCCGGTTTTTAAGGTCCTTAAGGCTGGGCATGTCCCTGTCCTTTCAGGCCAATCACGCGTAGGTCTTGGCGAATTCGTCGATAGCGGCTTTCAGCTTGTCGGCCGCGTCACCCTTGATCTTCGGATCCTCGTTCGTGAGCCAGTCTAGGATGTCCTTGCGCGAGTTGCGCAGGTAATCCAGCAGACCCTGTTCGAACTTGCCGACCTCGGAAACCGGGATGCTATCGAGGAAGCCGTTGGTGCCGGCGAAGATGACGGCCACGATTTCCGCGTTGGTGAGCGGCGAATACTGCGGCTGCTTCATCAGCTCGGTCAGGCGCGCACCGCGGTTCAGCAGCTTCTGGGTTGCGGCGTCGAGATCCGAGCCGAACTGAGCGAAGGCCGCCATTTCGCGATACTGTGCCAGTTCCAGCTTAACCGGGCCTGCCACGGTCTTCATCGAGTTCGTCTGAGCCGACGAGCCAACGCGCGACACCGACAGACCGGTGTTCACGGCGGGACGGATACCTTGGTAGAACAGTTCCGTCTCGAGGAAGATCTGACCGTCGGTGATCGAGATCACGTTGGTCGGGATGAAGGCCGACACGTCGCCGCCCTGGGTTTCGATGACCGGCAGAGCGGTCAGCGAACCGGCGCCGAAGTCTTCGTTCAGCTTCGCCGAACGCTCCAGCAGGCGGGAGTGCAGGTAGAACACGTCGCCCGGGTAAGCTTCGCGGCCCGGCGGGCGACGCAGCAGCAGCGACATCTGACGATAGGCGACAGCCTGCTTCGAGAGGTCATCATAGATGATCAGCGCGTGCATGCCGTTGTCGCGGAAGTATTCCGCCATCGCGGTCGCGGTGTAGGGCGCGAGGTACTGCATCGGCGCGGGGTCCGAAGCGGTCGCGGCGATCACGGTGGTGTATTCGATCGCACCGGTCTCTTCGAGCTTCTTCACCAGCTGCGCCACGGTCGAGCGCTTCTGGCCGATCGCGACGTAGAAGCAGTGCAGCTTGTTGGACGGATCAGCGTCGTTATACGACTTCTGGTTCAGAATGGTGTCGAGCGCGATTGCGGTCTTACCGGTCTGACGGTCGCCAATGATCAGCTCGCGCTGGCCACGGCCGATCGGAATCATAGCGTCAACCGACTTGAGGCCCGTCGCCATCGGCTCGTGAACCGATTTACGCGGGATGATGCCCGGAGCTTTCACGTCGGCGACGCGACGCTCTTTCGCTTCGATGGCGCCTTTGCCGTCGAGTGCGTTGCCGAGACCGTCGACCACGCGGCCGAGCAGCGCTTCACCGACCGGCACGTCCACGATGGAGTTCGTGCGCTTGACGGTGTCGCCTTCTTTAATGTCTTGGTCCGAACCGAAGATCACGACACCGACGTTGTCGGTTTCGAGGTTCAGTGCCATCCCGCGGATACCACCGGGGAATTCAACCATCTCACCGGCCTGGACGTTGTCGAGCCCGTAGACGCGCGCGATACCGTCGCCAACCGACAGCACGCGACCGACTTCGGCCACTTGGGCGTCCTGCCCGAAATTCTTGATCTGCTCCTTGAGGATCGCAGAAATCTCAGCTGCTTGGATGCCCATTTATCCGACCTCTTTCATGGCGTTCTTGAGAGAAGCGAGCTTCGAACGGATCGACGTGTCGACCATGCGCGAGCCCAGCTTTACGATCATGCCACCGATGAGGCTTTCATCGACGGCGGTGTTCAGTTTGACGGTCTTGCCCGTCTGGTTTTTCAGCACTTCGGCGAGCTTCTTGGCCTGTGCGGAGCTGAGCTTGCTGGCCGAGGTGACATCTGCGGTCACTTCGCCCTTCTCGTCCGCGATCAGATCCGACAGCGCCTTGAGCAGCTGCGGCAGCACGAAGAGACGACGCTTGGCGCCCATCAGTTGCAGACCGTTCTTCATCGGGTCCGACAGGCCCATCTTGCCTGCCAGAGCGCCGATTGCAGCTGCCTGCTGGTCGCGCGTGTAGACCGGCGATGCAATCACCTCACGCAGCTCGTCAGAGCCAGCCAGCGCCTCCGAGAGCGCGGAGACATCGGCTTCGAGCGCGGCGAGGGCATTTGCTTCGCGCGAGAGTTCAAAAATGGCCAGCGCATAGCGGCCGGCGATGCTTGCGGAAATCGAAGCTGGTTCGGACACGTCCACCCTTCCGATGCGTTTTGCCCCGACCCGGAACAGGCCATGGGGCGCTCCCCCGGCGCGCTTGAGACATGCCCTCCGCGCCGCTTATCGGGGAGGTCACTAGCAGAGCAATCCCCCCCTCGCAACCATCTTGAGCACGAGAATGTGAGCAGAAGGCCTCCAATCTGCCCTTCGTCGCGGGAAGGTGACAGGGAGGGGAGGATTTTGTGGGCGCTAACAGGAATTTGGACCGGTTGGTCACGGAACGCCGCGCGGGGGTGATTCACCTCAATACGCGTTGGCAGTTCGATAATTATCCGCCTCCCGCGACGGAACACATGAGAGTTGCGCGACGGGCGGTACGCGAACGTGATTGTTGCGTCTCGACTGTTTTTCCCGCGGGAGGCATTAACTCCGTGTCAGGCCGGGTCCGTCGCCGGTTTCACCGCCCCTTCGAGAATCGACAGCGGTTTGCGGACCCGCGCGCCGAGGCCGGAATCATGGCGCGCATGGACCTGCTTGGAGACTTCGAGCATCACGACGCCCGCCGCCAGAACGCCCGCCGCCTTGGTGCCCAGCCGTTCCCACATCGCGGCCGAGCGCAACCAGAAGCGGCGATGGCTCGGCGGGATATAGAGCGCACCGGTATGGCGCTCGGGCACGAAGCCGGACCGGCGTGCGAGCTGATCGAGCTGCCCCAGCGTGTAGGGCTTGCCGAACCCGAAGGGTGTGGTTTCCCGCGGCGCCCATAGCCCGGCTCGGTTCGGCACGATGAACAGCGCCCTGCCCCCCGGCCCCAGCACCCGCCAGCATTCCTGCATCAGGGCCTCGGAATTGTCGGAGGTCTCGAGCCCGTGCATCACGATCAACCGATCCACCCGGCCCGTCTCCAGAGGCCAGCGCGCCTCGTCGCACAGGACCGAGACATTGGGCATCCCCGCAGGCCACGGCATCACGCCCTGCTCGGCCGGCATCAACCCGATCACCCGGCGCGCAGGCTCCAGATAGGGGCGCAGCAGCGGCACCGCGAAGCCGTAGCCCGCCACCGTCTGCCCCGCCATCTTCGGCCCCGTCGCAGGCCACATGGAAACAACCCGATCCCGGATTGCCCGCTGCGCCGCACGGCCTAGCTGCGTTCGGTAGTAGAAATTCCGCAGGTCGAGTACGTCGAGATGCATTGCGCCTTTCGCTTCCTTCGGCTTAGCTATGTGCCAAGATAATCAAAGCGGTAGAAAACACCATGGCCGTTGAGCTTCTCATCATTCCCTGTCTCGCCGACAATTATGCCTATGTCGTGCACGAGGCGGCGACGGACACAACCACCGTGATCGACGTTCCCGAAGCGCCGCCCGTTCTGAAGGCGTTGAACGAACGGGGCTGGAAAGCAAACCTGATTCTGTTGACGCATCACCATGCCGATCACATCGATGGCGTTCAGGCATTGTCAGCGGCAACGGGGGCGAAAATCGTGGGGGCCAAGGCGGATGCGCATCGTCTGCCCAAGCTCGATCAGGAGGTCAGCCCCGGCGAAAAGCTCGCGATCGGGATGGAGCATGTCGAGGTTCTGCCCGCCGATGGGCATACGGTCGGCCATATCGCCTATTACTTCCCCGAGGGCGGTCTGCTGTTTTCCGGCGACAGCCTGATGAGCTGGGGCTGCGGACGTCTCTTCGAGGGCTCGGCGCAGCAGATGTACGATACGCTGACGCGGTTCAGCGAGTTGCCCGACGAGACGTTGGTCTGTTCGGGGCATGAATATACTGAGGCAAATGGTCGCTTCGCGCTCTCGATCGAACCGGAGAACCCGGACCTCCTGGCCCGGATGGAGAATGTCCGCGCCATTCGCGCTCAGGCCCGCCCCACCGTTCCTGTCGAACTGGGTCTGGAGAAAGCGACCAACCCGTTCCTGCGCGGCGACGATCCGAAGCTGCGCGACGCGCTCGGCCTGCCCGGAAGCGCGACGCCGGTCGAGGTCTTCACCGAAGCGCGCGCCCGCAAGGACCGGTTCTAAGCCTCACCGCCGCGCATCGCGCAATACGCTTAGCGCCAGCGCGGCGAGCACCGTCCCCATCGCCCAGCGCTGCACCCGCATCCAGAGCGGACGCGCTGCGAGGAACCGGGCCATTGCGCCTGCGCCCAGCACGATTGCAGCATTCACGCCCACCGAGATAACGATTTGCACCGCGCCCAGCGCCAGTGACTGCGCCAGCACCGATCCCGCCGCAGGGTCGATGAATTGCGGCAGCAGCGACAGATACATCACCGCGATCTTCGGATTGAGGAGGTTGGTGACGAAGCCCATCACGAACAGTTTGCGCGGCCCGTCGACCGGCAACTCGCGCATCACGAAGGACGAGCGCCCGCCCGGTCGCACCGCCTGCCATGCCAGCCAGAGCAGATAGAGCGCCCCGGCAATCCGCAGCGCGTCGTAGGCATACGGGACGGCGAGCACGATCGCAGTAATCCCGAAGGCCGCACAAAGCATGTAGAAGACGAAACCCAGCGCCACCCCACCCAGTGAGACCAGTCCCGCGCCGCGCCCCTGACAGATCGTGCGCGAGACCAGATAGATCATGTTGGGACCGGGGCTCAGCACCATGGCCAGCGCCACGGCACCGAAGGCGAGGATATGGGACAGGTCGGGCATCGAAGGGCTTTCCTAGAGGTCCGGGCAGATTAGCGCGCCCACCGCGCGCCGCAAGCCAGCGCTCAGGCGAGCTTCGCGAAAGCCGCCTCGAGATGGGGCGCGTATTTCTCCCATGCCTGCGAACTGCCCTTGTAGATCGGCTTGCGCACCTGCGTGTTCGACGTGGTCGCGACCGTGCGGGCATTGTCCTGAGGGCGCAGGCAGGCATCCTCCCAAGGTAGCCCGAGGGCCTCGATCAACATGCGGCTGCGCGCCTCGGGGTCTTCGGTCAGCGCCTCGTAGTCACAATCGACAATCGTGCCGGGCTGCGTCGCCCAATGCGCCATCAGATCGCGGTAAAGCCCGTGATAGGCCACGAGATCGTCCAGATCATGCGCGTAGCCATTCCCCGCGCTGGAAAAGAAGTTGCGATAGATCGACCAGAGCGTCGCGCGCGGATCACGATGGACATGCACGATGAGCGCGCGCGGAAACAGCGCCCGGATCGCGCCGATCCAGCGGAAATTGAGCGGCATCTTGTCGGTCACGAAGGGCTTGCCATCGGCCAGCCCGGCAAGCGTCTCGAAATAGGCGGCTCGGATGCGCCCCGCCTCCCGGGTCAGGGCCTCCGGGTCGCTCCAGTCGAGCGCGCTCATCTCGCGATCGAGCGTGGCGATCTCGTCGCCGGGCGCGACCTGACTGTGCTGGGTGACGATCTGCTCGACCAGCGTCGTGCCCGAACGCGGCAGGCCCAGCAGGAAGATCGGCACCGGAGCAGCCCGGTCGGCCTCGGTCTCGGGGATCGACGGATGAGGCTCGGCGAACCGTTCGCGCAGCTGCGCAAACAGCGTGCGATCCTGCGCGATGTCATAGCCCAGCTCGGCCTTGCGCCGGGCATTGGCCGAGTGCCAGAGCGCGAAGGCCCGCTCGGTTCCGCCGACATCATGCTGCGCCTTGGCCAGCGCAAATTCGAGCAGCATCCGATCATGCTCCGAATGCCCTTCCGCCGCGACCTGTGTCTCGAGTTGCGAAAGCAGCGGGTCATCGGGCACGAAGCGATGCAGGGGCGAGAGGTTCCACCAGGCCTCGGCATAACTCGGGTCAGCGGCCAGCGCCGCCTCGAACCGTGCCTGCGCCCCCGCGAAGTCGCCCTGTGCGAGAAGTACGATCCCAAGATTGTTCAACAGCAACACGTGGCGCGGATCGAGCGACAGCCCCTTTTCCAACCGGAGTCGCGCCGCAGCGAAATCCCCCTCGTTCAGCAGCAGATTGCCCAGATTATTGAGCATATGCACATCGTTCGGCGCGACCTCGAGCGCGGCCTCGAACCGTGTGCGCGCCTCGGCTTCGCGCCCGAGCGCGAGCAGCGCATTGCCCTGATTGTTGAGCGCGACCGGATCGCGTGGGCGCAGCGCCAACACGCGCTCGAACTGAGCGATCGCGTCTTCGTGCTGGCCCAGCTCCATCAGCTCATTGCCCAGATTGCCGTGCGTATCGGCATGATCCGGGCGCAAGGCGATCAGGCGGCGATAGGTCTCGGCCGCCCCGGCATGATCGCCCAGCGCCCCCTGCCCCGCCGCGCGGAATTCGAGCAACAGTATGGTGCCAGGATGGATCCGCAGCGCGCGGTTCGCCTGGTCGATCAGCTCGCGATTGCGCCCCGTCTGCATCAGTCCCATCAACTGCTGAACCAGCGCGCGCGGCGGCCCCGCGGCGGGTTTCGCCTTGCTGGCCTGCCCCAGTGCCTCAAGACCCGCCTTCGCACGCTTGTTGCCGGGAAACCGCCCGAGCACTTCGCGGTAAAGCGCCTCGGCCTGCGCGATCTCCCCGCGCTTCGCGTGACCGCGTGCGGCAAGCAGAATCTTGTCAACGGACCCGGCCATTGGCTCTCCTTCGCAAAATCGTACCGACCATAGCGAGCACCCTCACGATGACAAGCACGGCCAAGGGCCGATCGCAGCGACATGGCTCAAGGCCGCCTGACTCGGCGGGGCCTTCAGAGGACAAGCCCAGCCTTAATCGAGCTTCGCGAAAGCTGCCTCCAGATGGGGCGCGAATTTCTCCCACGCCTGCGAACTGCCCTTGTAGATCGGTCTCATCACCTGATCGCGCGACGCGGTGCGCGCGATGCGCGTATTGTCCTGCGGGCGCAGACACGCCTCGTCGAAAGGCAGTTCGAGATAGGCCAGCATGTCGCGGATCACCGGCTCCGGCGTCGCGGTCAGCTGTTCGTAATCGAGATCGTAAAGCGTCGCGCCGAACAGCGTGCGCCAATGCGCCATCAGGTCGCGATAGAGGCCATGATAGGCAACGAGATCGTCCAGATCATAGGCGTAATCATTGCCGTCGGAGCTGAAATTGAGCCGGAAGATCGACCAGATCACCGCACGCGGGTCGCGGTTGGTGTGGACGATCTTCGCCTGCGGGAAAAGCGCCCGGATCGCGCCCAGCCAGCGGAAATTGAGCGGCATCTTGTCGGTCACGAAGGGCGCGCCCTGCCCGAGCTTACGCAGTTTCTCGCGATACTCGGCGCGGATCTCGGGTGCTTTCTGCGCCAGCAGACCGGGGGCGGTCCAGTCGAACTCGTTGAACTGTTGGCTCAGCTCGGTCAGCTCTCCGCCCGGTGCGACCTGCGGGTGCGCCGAGATGATCTGCTCGGTCAGGGTCGTGCCCGAGCGCGGCAGGCCGACGATGAAGATCGGCTCGGGACCGTCAGGCGCGGCTTCGGCGAATTCGGCGGGCGGAGCGGGAAACGCCTGTTTGATCTGAGCGAAACGCTCCACGTCGCGCGCAATGGTGTAGCCCTGAGCCTCTTTGCGCAGCGCATTGCCGCGCGTGTAATGATCGAAAGCAGCCTCGGTCTCGCCCGACTCCTCGCGCAGCTTGCCAAGTGCGAATTCGAGCCCCGCGCGTTGCTTCGCGCTGTGGCCCGGCTGCGCGAGCGAAGCCGTGAGCGCATCGAAAAGCGGATCGTCCGCCGTGGCGCGCTGGATATGGGCGAGCCCGGCGAGTGCATCCGGGAAGCCGGGCCGATAGTGCAAAGCGCGCTCGTAGCTCTCGCGCGCCGATTGCTTGTCGCCTTTTGCGAGATAGAGATCGCCCAGCGACGACAGGGTCAGATAGTGATCGGGCACTTTGTGCAAGAAGGCCTTGAGGTGGAATTCCGCCTCCTCCAGCTCTCCATCTTTCGCCAGCATATTCCCCAGATTCAGCTGTGCTTCGGCGAAATCGGGCGCAGCCTCATGGGCGGCGTGATAGAGTTTGCGCGCGGTCTTGTCGTCGCCCGCCCGGCGTTTCGCATTGCCGATGTTGTTGAGCGAAACCGGATCGCCGGGTCGTAATTCCAACACGCGCTCAAATTCGGCCACGGCCTCGTCATCGCGGTTCAGCGCCATCAGTTCGTTGCCGTAGCTGCCATGCGCGTCGGGCGCGTCGGGGAACATGCCCACCAGCTCGCGATAAAGCGCCGCCGCGCCCTCGTGATCGTCCAGCGCCGAGAGCGCCGCTGCACGGACTTCCATCGCAGCCGGCGCACGCGGGAATTGCTTGAGGACACGGGCGGCGGCCTCGGCCGCTTCGCGGTCACGGCCCGACTTCTTCAGGCCGAAAAGCTGGTCGATCACCGGGCGCGGCGGGTTCATCGGACGGGTGGAGGCGCGGGTCTGCGCGATCTCGGCCAGCCCGGCCTGCGCGCGCTTGTTGCCGGGAAACCGCGCCAGCACCTCGCGATAGAGCGCCTCGGCCTCGGCAAAGGCTCCGCTTTTCGCATGGGTCTTCGCCGTGCGCAGCGTCTTGTCTATCGGTCCGGCCATCGCGCTGTCTCCGTCTTCTGTCCCGCCTGTAAAGTCGCGCCGCACCATAGAGGCGCCGCGCATGATGGCAAGATGTCAGACGCCCTTGCAGTCGTCACCCAGCCTCGAACCGGCGACGCCGCGCCACTGCGCCCTCGCCGCCCCGCGCTTGCATCCGCGCGTGGCAGGCGCGATACCTGTTTCACCTTTTCCGACCCTAGCGAACCGATGCCGATCTCACACCTGCCCAAGAATGTCCGCCGCCAGTTGCGCCGCTTCGGCCCCTCCATGGGGCGCAGGCCCGCGGTCGACATTCTGCGCGGCGCGGTTGGTGCGGGGGTGGCGATCCTCGTCGTGACCTTCATCGTGGCCACCCTGCCCCATTCGCGTCAGGCGGGGATTTACCTCGTCTCCAGCTTCGCCTCGATGGCGGTGCTGTTGTTCGTTTTGCCGAATTCGCCTCTGGCGCAGCCGTGGTCCGCGATGATGGGGATGATGATCTCCGCCGTGGTGCCGGTCGCGGTGCTGATGGTCACCCCGCCGCCCTATGCAGACGGGCTGGCGGTCGGCGGGTCGATCGCGGCGATGATGGCGGCGCGCGCGCTGCATCCGCCCGCAGCCGGGATCGCGCTGCTGGTGGTGCTGGAACACGAGGCGGGAAGACGGCTCGGCTTCGATTTCGCAATTTTCCCGATCGCGGTGATGACCGTGCTGATGATCGGGTTCGCGATGCTCTGGAACCGGCTGTTCGGCATTTCCTACCCGACGCGCCCGCTCGCCTATCACCCGGCCCATGTCGGACGCGCCCGCGGCCCGGCCCGCTCGCTGAGCCAGCGCGACCTGTCGAACCTGTTGGTCGAATTCAACCAGTCGGCCAATATGGACCCCGCCGATCTGGCGCGGCTGATGGCGGTGGCCGAACACCGCGCCGCCGAGTCCCTTCTCGCCGATACCCATGTCCGCGATCTGATGACGCAGAACCCCGTCACCGTCAGCCCTGAAGCGCCGCTGTCCGAGATCGTGCGCAAGATGACCGCGCTCAACGTGCACACGCTGCCGGTGGTCGACAATTCCGGCTATTACCTCGGCGTGGTCGATCAGCACGACGCGCTGGAGGAACTGTTCAAGGAATTCGACATCCTGCGCCGCCCCTTGCGCTTTCGCGCGGCGCCTCCTGAGGCCGAGGTCCGCGCGATCTTCCATACCGATATCGAGACGGTCGAGGGCGACACGCCGGTGGGCGAATTGCTCGAACGGCTGGCCCGGCGCGAGGCGCGCGTCGTGCCGGTGACCGAAAGCGGGCGACTTGTGGGGATCCTGACCCGGACCGACATCATGGCGCTGCTGCTGGAACATTCGCCTGCAGCCCATACCGAGGCGGAGCTCGACGAGGAAGTCGAGGACGAGGATGATGATGCCTCCGCTGAGGAGCCCTCGCCCAAGACGAAGTCCGCGGCGCGCGCCGAAGACACGCCTGAGTGCGGGGGCAACACCGACCCCGAAGAGGCCGAACTGGCGGCGGAATTGCACCAAAGCACCGCGCGCCGTCCGCCGGTCTATGAGGACACGCAATACGACACCGCTGAAAGCCGCGGCGAGTCGCCCAAGTAACCGGCAATACGCTTGAACGCGCGAAAACCCTCCCCATATGGGAGAGGTCACACGCAACCCCCCAAGATATTGCGCGCCTCATCGGTATCCCTGCACCGTCGCGCCCGTTAAATGACCGTTTTTTCCGCACGAATCGGAGTCCGGTCGGATTTTGGGCATGAAAAGACTTGAAGCGCGGCGATTTCCACCGAACTTTAATCTTATAGGGCAACACTAGGCTGGGTATCCTCCCGCGCCGCCCTCCGAGGAAAGGAGCAGATAATGCCGTCGTTTTCCAATACGCTCGAACAGGCAATCCACGGGGCGCTGGCGCTCGCCAATGCCCGAAAGCATGAACTCGCGACGCTAGAACACCTGCTCCTCGCCTTGATCGACGAGCCGGACGCCGCGCGGGTGATGAAGGCCTGCGCCGTCGACACCGACGAATTGCGCCAGACCTTGGTGGAGTTCATCGACGATGAGCTGTCCACCCTCGTGACCGAAATCGAAGGCTCGGAAGCCGTGCCGACCGCAGCCTTCCAGCGCGTGATCCAGCGCGCGGCCATCCATGTCCAAAGCTCGGGCCGCTCGGAAGTGACCGGGGCCAATGTGCTCGTCGCGATCTTCGCGGAACGCGAAAGCAACGCCGCCTACTTCCTGCAAGAGCAGGACATGACCCGCTACGACGCGGTGAATTTCATCGCGCATGGCGTGGCGAAGGACCCCGAGTTCGGCGAGACGCGCCCGGTGTCGGGGGCCGAGGAAGAGGCCAAGGCGGAAGGGGCGACCCAAGCCGAAGCCAAGGATTCCGCGCTCGAGAAATACTGCGTGAACCTCAACGCGAAATCCGAGAAGGGCGATGTCGACCCGCTGATCGGGCGTGAGCACGAGGTGGAGCGCTGCATTCAGGTGCTGTGCCGCCGCCGCAAGAACAACCCGCTTCTGGTGGGCGATCCCGGCGTGGGCAAGACCGCAATCGCGGAAGGTCTCGCGCTCAAGATCACGCGCGGCGAAACCCCGGAGATCCTCGCCAATTCGACGATCTACTCGCTCGATATGGGCGCGCTGCTCGCGGGCACCCGCTATCGCGGCGACTTCGAGGAGCGCCTGAAGGCTGTCGTGAAGGAGCTTGAAGAGCATCCCGACGCGATCCTCTTCATCGACGAGATCCACACCGTGATCGGGGCTGGCGCGACTTCGGGTGGCGCGATGGATGCGTCCAACCTCCTGAAGCCCGCGCTTCAGGGCGGCAAGCTGCGCACCATGGGCTCCACCACCTACAAGGAGTTCCGCCAGCATTTCGAGAAGGACCGCGCGCTGAGCCGCCGGTTCCAGAAGATCGACGTGAACGAGCCGTCGGTGCCGGATTCCATCAAGATCCTGATGGGTCTGAAACCCTATTTCGAGAAGCACCACGACATCCGCTACACCAACGACGCCATCAAGACGGCGGTGGAACTGTCGGCGCGCTATGTCCATGACCGCAAGCTGCCCGACAAGGCGATCGACGTGATCGACGAGGCGGGCGCGGCCCAGCATCTCGTGGCCGAAAGCAAGCGGCGCAAGACCATCGGCCCGAAAGAGATCGAGGCAGTCGTCGCCAAGATCGCGCGGATCCCGCCGAAATCGGTCTCGAAGGACGATGCCGAGGTGCTCAAGGATCTCGAGAAGTCCCTCAAGCGCGTCGTGTTCGGCCAGGACAAGGCGATCGAGACGCTGTCCTCCGCGATCAAGCTGGCCCGTGCGGGTCTGCGCGAGCCGGAGAAGCCGATCGGCAACTACCTCTTCGCGGGTCCGACCGGCGTCGGCAAGACCGAGGTCGCCAAGCAGCTCGCCGATACGCTCGGCGTGGAACTGATGCGCTTCGACATGTCGGAATACATGGAGAAGCACGCGGTCTCGCGTCTGATCGGTGCGCCTCCGGGCTATGTCGGCTTCGATCAGGGCGGCATGCTGACCGACAGCGTCGACCAGCACCCGCATTGCGTGCTGCTGCTCGACGAGATCGAAAAGGCCCACCCGGATGTCTACAACATCCTGCTGCAGGTGATGGATCACGGGAAGCTCACCGACCATAACGGCCGGACCGTCGACTTCCGCAATGTGATCTTGATCATGACCTCGAACGCGGGCGCCGCCGAACAGGCGAAGACCGCAATCGGCTTCGGGCGCGATCGGCGCGAGGGCGAGGATACGGCCGCGATCGAGCGGACCTTCACGCCCGAGTTCCGCAACCGTCTGGACGCGGTGGTCAGCTTCGCGCCGCTGCCGCGCGAGGTGATCTTGCAGGTGGTCGACAAGTTCGTGCTGCAACTCGAAGCGCAGCTGATCGACCGCAACGTCCATATCGAGCTCACCCCGGCCGCCGCGAACTGGCTCGCCGAGAAGGGCTACGACGACAAGATGGGCGCGCGTCCGCTGGGCCGGGTCATTCAGGAGCATATCAAGAAGCCGCTCGCCGAAGAGCTGCTCTTCGGGAAGCTCACCAAGGGCGGCGTCGCCAAGGTCTCGATCAAGGACGACAAGATCGTCATCAAGGTCGAGGAACCGGGCAAGAAGCGGATCTCCGGCTCCAAGCCGCGCCTGCTGACCGCCGAATGATCTAGACCGTGCTCCGCGCGGTATTGATAAGCCTACTCGTCCCAGCCGTGCCCTGCATGGCCGGGACTTTTCTATCCGACGCGCCAAAGCTGCAGATGCCGGTCGAGTGCACGCTTGGCCAAGACTGCTACATCCAGAACTACGTCGACCGCGACCCCGGCCCCGGCGCGCGCGATGCGGGCTGCGGTGGGCTGACCTATGACGGGCACAAGGGCACCGATTTCGCACTGCTGACGGGAGCGCAGATGAAGGCGGGCGTGCAGGTGATCGCCGCCGCCCCGGGCCGGGTGATCGCCACCCGAGACGGAGAGCCCGACGGGGCTTATGTCGGCGGCGAAACGGTCGCGGACAAAGAATGCGGAAACGGGATCGTCATCGATCTCGGCAATGGCTGGCAGACCCAGTATTGCCATCTGCGCGAAGGCTCCATTTCCGTGAACCGGGGCGACCGGGTAAAAGCCGGCGAACCGCTCGGCCTCGTCGGACAATCGGGCCAAGCGGAATTCCCGCATCTGCATCTTTCGCTGCGCCACGACGTCACCGTAGTTGACCCGTTCGACCCAGACATGCAGGACGCCTGCGCCACCAATGCGACGCAAACGCTCTGGTCCGCCCCGATCACCTATCGGCCGAGCGGATGGCTCGAGGCCGGGCTCACCGCCACCGTGCCACGCTTCGAGACAGTCTTGACCGGCGCTCCCCTGCCCCCGCCCCGCGAAACCGGCCCCGCGCTTGTCTTGTGGGGCTACGGTTTCGGCCTGCGTGCGGGAGACACGATCGGGTTCGAGATCACCGGCCCGGACGGGATCAGCATCAGCACGACCAGCGAGGTCGACGCGTCCAAGACCCGGTTCTTCCGCTATGCCGGCAAGAAGGTCCCGCCCGGCGGTTGGCCCAAAGGCACCTACGCAGGACAGATCACGCTCAGCCGCGATGGCGCGGTGATCGCCCGGCGCACCCTCACCGACCGGATCGACTAGCCCTCACGGGATCCGCGCGGCAGGCCCCGGCTGACCCGAGGGCTTCTCCCCGGCCTTGGCCTTCTGCGTGGTCTCTTCCTCGAAGGCCTCGGGCGGCAGGAGCGAGATCAACCGGCCGCCCGGCTCCACCTTCATCTCGGCCGGATCGATCACGAAGCGCAGATCGCCGCTTTTCGCCACGACCATCACGGGCTTCGCCTTGGGTCGTTTCTTGCGCCAATCGGCCAGTCTGTATTCCTCGGTGATCCGGGTGACCCGGAACCGCCAGCCCTCCGACAGCAGTTTCTCCCAATTCTCCAGCGTCCGCCCCTCGCCAAAGCGGCGCCCACCGAGCTGCGTCGGCAGCGCGTGGCGCTCGCGGTCGTCCTTCTGGCGCGGCACCTGCCAGACCTTGTCGCGGCCCAGCTCGGGCGCGAGATCGGTCGCGACGAGCGTGTTGTAGGCGTCGTTATCTGTGGCGGCGAGCAGGGTCGAATAGGCCATCAGCTCGACCTTGTCCTCCGCCGCCTCGCCCAGAATGTCGCCGTAGAAGGTCTTGAGCCCATTGGCGCGCGGGCGGATCAAATGGGCGTGGTTCGGGTCGGTGATCAGCACCGGCACCTCGGCCTTGTTGAGCGTCTCGGCCAGCGCCGTGGTGAAGCGCGAGCCGCCCACGATCAGCAGCCCCGGCTTGTCGGCATTGGCCAGCCCCAGCTTCCGCGCCAGCGGCGCCAGCGTGAAGCCGTGCACGATCACCGTGACCAGCACCAGAACGAAGGCCAGCGGCCCGATCCGCAACCCGTCCGCGACGCCGATCTCGGCGAGACGCTGGCCGAAGAGGCCCGCCACCGCGACCAGCACCACCCCGCGCGGGCCCGTGAAGGCGATCAGCAACCGCTCGTTGCGCGGCAGTGCCGTCCCGATCAGCGAGATCAGCACCGTCAGCGGCCGCGCCACCAGCACCACGAGAATAACGAAGAGGAGCGCGTGCCAGTCGAGCGCGGCAAGCTGGTCGATCTCGATATTCGCGGCGAGCAGGATGAACACGCCCGAGACCAGCAAGACCGTCGCATGTTCTTTGAAGCGGCGCAGTTCCTCGTAGGACGGAAGGTCGGCATTGCCGATCACCAGCCCCATCACGGTGACCGCCAGCAGCCCGCTTTCATGCAGCACATGGTCCGTCACCGCGAAGGTGCCCAGAAGCGTCGCGAAGAGCACCGGCACCTTCATGAATTCCGGCACCCACCCGCGCGAGAAGCTGCGCGCGATACCCCAGCCGATCGCACCGCCGATCGCGGCCGCAAACCCGATACCGAGCGCGAGATGCCCGACCGCCTCGCCCATCGGCAGGTTGGAGCGCAGCGTGAACACCACTTCGAAGGCCAGAACCGCCGCCAGCGCGCCGATCGGATCGTTCACGATGGCTTCCCATTGCAGCAGACGCGCGGGGCGGCGGGCAAGTTTCGCCGTACGCAGAAGCGGCGCGATCACCGTGGGGCCGGTGACGACCATGATGCCGCCGAAGACAGCCGCGCTTTCCCAGCTGAGCCCTGCGCCCCAAACGAGCGCGAGCACCGAGAGGAACCAGCCCAGAGGTGCGCCGATGAAGACCAGTCGCCGTACGCCGGTTTTTGCGTCGCCCAAGCGGTGGAAATCGAGCGAGAATCCCCCCTCGAACAGGATCACCGCCACCGCGAGCGCGATCAGAGGGCTCAGCAGGTCGCCAAAATCCCGGCTCGGGTTCAAAAGGCCCGTCGCGGGCCCAGCGATGAGCCCTGCGACCAGCATGATCACGATGGCGGGCAGGCGCAGGCGCCAGGCCAGCCATTGCGCCCCGACACCGCACACACCCACCAGCGCAAAGGCCAATACCGGGCCGAGACCCGCCGATTCCGCAACTGCCATACCTGTCCCTCGTCACGCTTCGGGATCAAACCCCGCTCAGGAGGTCAGGTTCCGTGCCCTTTTGCAAGAGGCCGAATATCGCGCAGGACCGCGCTATGTTCCGCACGCAGCCCCGGGTCACCCCCTGAAAAGATTGACCTTTGCGTCGCAATCCGGTAGGGCGCAGTCAAGCTCCGTAATCCGACGGAGCTTCTCCTGGGCGCCCGGTTCCTAAAGCGCCCGACAGCGGCCCCGCCCGATGCGGGTCGCGACAGGACGCGATCAAAGGTAAACCAAGGAAACCCATGACTAAATTCACCGATCTGAAGCTGGACCCGAAAGTCCTTTCCGCCGTTGTCGATGCTGGCTACGAAGAGCCCACGCCCATTCAGGCTGGCGCCATTCCGCCCGCGCTCGAAGGCAAGGACGTGCTCGGCATCGCGCAGACCGGGACCGGCAAGACCGCCAGCTTCACCCTGCCGATGCTGACGCTGCTGCGTCGGGGCCGCGCCCGCGCCCGGATGCCGCGCTCGCTCGTGCTCTGCCCGACGCGCGAACTGGCAGCCCAGGTCGCCGAGAACTTCGACCTCTACGCCAAGAACACCAAGCTGACCCGCGCGCTGCTGATCGGCGGCGTGTCGTTCGGCGAGCAGGACAAGCTGATCGACAAGGGCGTCGACGTGCTGATCGCGACGCCGGGCCGCCTGCTCGACCATTTCGAGCGTGGCAAGCTGATCCTGACCGACGTGAAGGTCATGGTCGTCGACGAGGCCGACCGGATGCTCGACATGGGCTTCATCCCGGATATCGAGCGCATCTTTCAGCTGACGCCGTTCACGCGCCAGACGCTGTTCTTCTCGGCCACGATGGCCTCGGAGATCGAGCGGATCACCAACACCTTCCTGCATGCGCCGACGCGGGTCGAAGTTGCGCGTCAGGCGACCACGGGTGCGAACATCACCCAGAAGCTGATCCAGATCGAACCGGCGCGCCGCGACCAGACGGCCAAGGCCAAGCGCGAATTGCTGCGCGCGGTGATCTCGGCCGAGGGCGAGGCCTGCACCAACGCGATCGTCTTCTGTAACCGCAAGGTCGATGTCGATATCGTCGCCAAGAGCCTGCAGAAATACGGCTTCGACGCCGCGCCGATCCATGGCGATCTCGACCAGAGCCAGCGCACGCGCACGCTCGAGAATTTCCGCGATGGCAAGCTCAAGCTGCTGATCGCCTCCGACGTGGCCGCGCGCGGTCTCGACGTGCCGTCGGTGAGCCACGTCTTCAACTACGACCTGCCGATGCATGCCGAGGATTACGTCCACCGGATCGGCCGCACCGGTCGCGCGGGCCGCAAGGGCACGGCGATCTCGATCGCGGTGCCGTCGGACGAGAAGTTCCTCGGCCAGATCGAGAGCCTCGTCGAGCAGGAAATCCCGCGCGCCGAGCCGCCGGAAGATTTCGAGCTGTCCGAAGGCGCGAAGCAACCGGCGCGCAAGCGCGAAGACGCCAAGGGCGGTCGTTCGCGCGGCGGGCGCAGCCGGGATCGTGGCGGGCGTGGGTCGAAACGCGACCAGCGCAGCGAAGAGACGCAGCAGCCGCAAAGCGCCGCGCCGCAGGAGCAGCAGGAGGAGCAGGCCCCCAAGAAGGCCGAGGCTCAGCCCGAAGAGGCCCGCAGCGAGGCCCCCGAGGCCGCGAGCGCTCCGAAGCCGCAATCGCGCAGCCAGTCTTCCGACGAGGGCGGCAATGCCCGCCGGTCGCGCGGTGGCCGCAACCGCCGCGAGCGCGACAACGAAGTCGTGGGCATGGGCGATCACGTTCCGGACTTCCTCACCGTCTCCTTCCGCCCCGGCGCGGTCGAGGAGACCGCCGAGGACAAAGCGGACAGCTGAGGCTTTCGTATTGGTAAAAATATCCCCGCCGGAGGCTTCCTCCGGCGGGGTTTTTCTTTGTCTTTAGGGATGGCGCGCGCCCCTGCCCGCCTGCGCCTAGGGCGATCCGCGCCCTTCAGGGGCGCGGAGCCGCGCTCACTCGGTCAGGCGGCTGGTGACGACGATCACTTCGGGCTTCTTGCCGATCTCTTCCATCGAGACCTGACGCGCGATGCGACGCAGGCCCTCGTCGATCTTGTCGTCATTTTTGAGGACCTTGATCGAAGCGCGTTCGAGATATTGCGTCATCTCGTCTTCGATCGTCTCCGCCAGCGGTGCGCCCGAGCGGCCCAGTTTCGGCAGGCCGTTCAGCTCGACCCAGGGCTCGCCCAATGGCTGGTCTTCCTCGTCGAGGATCAGGGTCACGAGGCACAGCCCGTTCAGCGCCATGCGCATCCGGTCCCGCACCACGCCGTCCATAGCGCCGATCTGCACCGAACCGTCGAGGTAAGTGCGGCCCGCTTCGATATATTCGACGACTTTCGGCGCCTTGCCGGTCAGGTCGATCATCGTGCCGTTCGTCGCGACTTCCGACGCGATGCCCTTATCCGCCGCCAGCTTCGCGTGCTCGCGCAGGTGGCGATGCTCGCCATGCATCGGGATCAGCATCTTCGGCGCGAGCAGCTCATGAACCGCTTCCAGATCGGGGCGGTTCGCATGGCCCGAGACGTGATAGAGCCCGCCGTGATCGTCCACCACATCGACGCCCATCTCGGAGAACGCGTTCATGATGCGGATCACGCCGCGCTCGTTGCCCGGGATCGTCTTCGAGGAGAACAGGAACGTGTCGCCCTCTTTCAGTTCGAGACCCAGATATTTGCCACGGCTCAGCTGGGCCGAGGCCGCGCGGCGCTCGCCCTGAGAGCCGGTCACGATCAGCATCAGGTTCTGGCGCGGCACATCGCTCGCCTCTTCCGCCGAGATCGTGCCGGGCATGCCCTTGAGCACCCCGGTTTCTTCCGCGACCGAGACCATGCGCTTCATCGCGCGGCCCAGCAGGCAGACGGAGCGCCCTGCGGCCTTGCCCGCCTCGGCGAGCGTCTTCAGGCGCGCGACGTTCGAGGCGAAGGTGGTCGCGACGACCATGCCGGTCTGGGCACGGATCAGTTCCGAGATCGGCTCGGCCAGCGTGGCCTCCGACCGGCCCGGCAGCGGCGAGAAGACATTCGTGGAATCGCTCACCAGAACCTTCACACCGTCGCCTTCCTTGGCGATGGCATGCCACATCTCGGGCTCGAAGGGCTCGCCCACGATCGGGTTGCCGTCGAGCTTGAAATCGCCCGTATGGACGACGCGCCCGGCGGGCGTGTCGATGATGAGGCCGGAGCTCTCGGGGATCGAGTGCGAGATCGGCACGAACTGCACCTTGAACGGACCGGCTTCGATCACCTTCGGGCGCGGCTCGACGATCTGGATCGTCTCGGGTGGGATGCCCGCCTCTTCCAGCTTCAGCTGACCGATGCGGCCGGTGAAGGCGCGCGCATAGACCGGTTTGCGCAGCTTGTTCCAGACATGGGGCAGCGCGCCGATATGGTCTTCATGGGCGTGGGTGATAAAGATCGCGTCGATCCGGTCGGCATTCGCTTCCAGCCATTCGAGATCGGCGAAGATCAGATCGACGCCGGGCGTGCCGTCCATATCCGGGAAAGTCACGCCCAGATCGACAACGATCAGCCGCTCTTTCCCCTCTGGGCCGTAGCCGTACACATAGGCGTTCATGCCGATTTCGCCGGCACCGCCGAGGGGGAGGTAGATCAGTCTGTCACTCACGCGGGAAGATCCTTGTTATAGTCGTTGAGGAGGCGAAGGCCGTGCATGGTAAGGTCGTAATCCACACTGTCAAAGAGGTCAAAGCCCTGCGAGAACAGTTCGGCCAGACCGCCGGTTGCGATGACTTTCATCGGGCGGTCGCGTTCGAGCCGGATTTGGCGCACGACGCCTTCGACGAGGCCGATATAGCCCCAGAAAACGCCCGATTGGATACAGGCGACGGTATTCGTGCCGATGGCCTTTTCGGGCATCGTCACATCGACATGAGGTAGGGCGGCCGCCGAGGCGTGCAACGCCTCCAGCGAGAGGTTGACGCCGGGCGCGATCACCCCGCCGATATAGGCGCCGTCGGAGGCCACCACGTCGAAGGTGGTCGCGGTGCCGAAGTCGACGACTACGATATCGCCGCCATGCCGGTCATAGCCCGCCACCGTGTTCACGAGGCGATCCGGGCCCACAGTCGTGCCCGGATCGACGCGCGGCTCGACCGGCAGGCGGCATTCGGGCTTGCCCACCACGAGCGGCCGACAGTTGAAATACCGGTTCGACAGAACCCGCAGGTTGAAGACGACGCGCGGCACGGTCGAAGAGATAATCACCTCTGTGATCGAGCCCGCGATCTCCTGCACGCGCATCATGCCCGACAGCCAGAGGAAATACTCGTCCGCCGTGCGCTGGTGATTGGTCTCCATCCGCCATGTGGCGACGAAATCCGTCCCGTCCCAGACCGAAAAGACCGTATTGGTATTGCCGCAGTCGATGCAGAGAAGCATGGCTCCCCCTTTCCGCTCAGAAAAAGATATCCGCTGCCGAGATGGCGCGACGGCCCTCGGGCGTGGTCAGGATCAGCGCGCCGGTCTCGTCGATGGTCTCGAAGGTGCCGCGATAGGTCTCGTTGCCGACCCGGGCGGTGATCTCTTCGCCCAGACGCGCCGCGCGGGCGAGCCACGCATTGCGGATCGCGTCGAAGCCGTAATCGCGGAACTGCCGATCGTAGTGATCGAAGGCCTGCGCCAGCATCGGCAGGAAGTCGACCGGGGCAATCTGCATCCCGGTCTCGCCAATCAGGCTGACCGGAGCCATCGCCTCGGGCTCGACCTCGCTGCGGTCGGGCGCTTGCGCGAGGTTCACTCCGATGCCGATCGCGATCTGCTCTCCGCCCCGCAGGCTCTCCAGCAGGATACCCGCGATCTTGCCACCGCTCAGCAGCACGTCATTGGGCCACTTGATCGTGAGCCGCGCATGCGGGCCCCCGACATGGGCGAGCGCCGCCTCGAGCGCCAGAGCCGCGACGAAGGAATAGAGCGCCGCCTGCCCCAGCCCGCCCTCGGGCCGCATTACAAGAGTCGCCGAGAAATTGCCCGTGGGCGCGCGCCAGGCACGGCCGCGCCGACCGCGGGCCGCGGTCTGCTCATGCGCGAAAATCCACGCTGAACCGGAGAGGCCCGGCGCTAGCCGGGCCGCTTCATCCATGGTGCTATCGACCGAGGGCAGGACGTGTCGCGCCACACCCTCGGGCCAGTCATCGCGCTCAGTTGACAAGAGCCGCCGCCGCAGCCTGGGCCGCGCCCTCGATGCCGAAGAGGTTGAAGATACCGAGCAGCATTGCCAGCGCGGAGACCATCAGAAGCCCCCATTGAATCGCGGGCATCCGGTTGTCCAGCGGGTCCGTCTCCTTGCCGAAATACATGTAGAACACGATCCGCAGGTAGTAGAAGGCCGCCACGACCGAGGCGATCACGCCGAGCAGCACGAGCCAGATATAGCCCGCATGCAACGCCGCCTGAAGCACCGCGAACTTGGCGAAGAAGCCCAGGAACGGCGGCACGCCCGCAAGCGAGAACAGCAGTACCAGCATCGCCAGCGCCTTGGTCGGATCCTGACGGGCATATTGGTTCAGCGACTTGATATCGGTCACCGGCTGGCCGTCACGCTCCATCGAGAGCATGAAGGCGAAGACGCCGACATTCATCGTCACGTAGATCGCCATATAGGTCAGCATCGCCTGCACGCCTTCGGCAGTGCCCGCCGACAGGCCCAGCAGCACGAAGCCCATATGGGTGATCGAGGAATAGGCCATCAGGCGTTTGATGTTCGTCTGACCGATTGCCGCGACCGAACCCCAGACCATCGACAGGCCCGCGAGCAGCGCGAGGATCTGGCCCCACTCCGCCGGCACCTGACCGAAGGCGTCGAAGACGAGCCGTGCGATCAGCGCCATCGCGGCGATTTTCGGCGCGGTGGCGAAGAAGGCGGTGACCGGCGTGGGCGAGCCTTCATAGACGTCGGGCGTCCACATGTGGAATGGCACCGCCGAGACCTTGAAGGCGAGACCGGCGATCAGGAAGACCATGCCGAACAGCAGGCCGATCGGCAGGTGACCTTCTTGAACCACCCCGATGATACCCGTGAATTGCGTGGTACCGGCAAAGCCGTAGGTCAGCGAGGCGCCATAGAGCAGGATGCCCGAGGACAGCGCGCCGAGCACGAAGTACTTCAGACCCGCTTCCGAGCTCTTCTCGCTCTCGCGGCGCAGCGCGGCCACGATGTAGAGCGCGAGCGATTGCAGCTCGAGGCCCATATAGAGCGACATCAGGTTGCCCGCCGAGACCATCATCATCATGCCGATGACGGCCAGCGTCGCGAGGATCGGGTATTCGAAGCGCAGCAGCCCGCGCCGCTGCATGTAATCGGTGCCCATCGCGAGAACCAGCGCAGCCGAGACCAGGATCATCACCTTGGTGAAGCGCGAGAACGCATCGTCGATGAAGAGGCCTCCGAAGGCCTCATGCGACCCTACCTCGGCCAGACCGATCCAGGCCGCGATCACGAGCATAACGCCGGAGGTGATCCACAGCAGGGTCGGCGCAAGCTTGTCCTTGCCGAACCACACACCCGCGAGCAGCGCCACCATCGCGTAGACGGCGAGCAAAAACTCCGGAAGGACGATCGAGAAATCCGCAGAAGTCATCCCTCAGCTCCTCAGTGTTCGACCAGGTCGGACAGAAGGTTGTCCGGCAAGGCATCGTGATAGTTCTGGACGAGTTGCGTCACCGACGGCCCGATGATGTTGGTCACCAGATCAGGATAGACCCCAAGCAACAGTGTCATCGCGACCAGCGGCGCGAAAATCCATTTCTCGCGCGTGCTCAGGTCGGTGATCGCACGCAGGCTCTCCTTGATCAGGTCGCCGAAGACGACCCGGCGATAGAGCCAGAGCGCGTAGGCCGCCGAAAGGATCACGCTCGTCGTGGCGAAGACCGCAACCCACGTATTCACCTGGAAGACGCCCACGAGGATCAGGAACTCGCCGACGAAATTGGCGGTGCCGGGAAGGCCGACATTGGCCATCGTGAAGAACATGAAGATCGTCGCATAGGCGGGCATGCGCTTCACCAGGCCGCCATAGGCAGAGATCTCGCGGGTATGCATCCGGTCGTAGACCACACCCACCGCGAGGAACAGCGCCGCCGAGGTGAAACCGTGCGCGACAACCATGAAGATACCGCCCTCGATGCCCTGCTGCGTGCCAGAGAAAATCCCGAGCAGCACGACGGCCATGTGCGCGACCGAGCTATAGGCGATGACGCGTTTGATATCGGTCTGCACCAGCGCCACCAGCGAGGTCCAGATGATCGCGATCACCGCGAGCCACATCGCCCAGGGGCCGACCACGAGGTTGCCCACCGGGAACATCGGCAGCGAGAAGCGCAGGAAACCGTAATCGGCGAGCTTCAGCAGCACTGCGGCCAGCACGACCGAACCGGCCGTCGGCGCCTGCACGTGCGCGGCAGGCAGCCAGGTGTGCACCGGCCAGAGCGGCATCTTGATCGCGAAGGAGATGAAGAAGCCGAGCCAGAGCAGCGTTTGCACCCCGCCGGGGATCGTTATCCCGAGTATGTGCACCGGTGTGTATGGGAACTCGTAGACGAGCAGCCCCGGCATGTCCGTCGTTCCGGTGTGGAAGTAGATGTAGATGATCGACACCAGCATGAAGACCGAGCCGAAGAAGGTGTAGAGGAAGAACTTGAACGCGGCGTAGACGCGCTGCTTGCCCCCCCAGATACCGATGATCAGGAACATCGGGATCAGGCCCGCTTCGAAGAACAGGTAGAACAGCACCAGATCGAGCGTGACGAAGGTGCCCACCATCAGCGTCTCGAGGACGAGGAAGGCGATCATGTATTCCTTCACGCGGTCGGTGACGTTCCAGCTACCGACGATCACCAGCGGCATCATGAAGGTGGTCAGCATCACGAAGAGGATCGACAGGCCGTCGACACCCACGCGGTACTGGAACCCCATGATCCAGGTGTATTTCTCCATGAACTGGAAGCCGGTGTTGGACGGGTCGAACCCGGCCAGCAGGAACAGCGAGATCAGGAAGGTGACCGACGTCGCGGTCAGCGCCACCCATTTCGCGTTCCGGTCCGCCTCGGGCGAGCCGCCGCGCAGAACCAGCGCGAGGATCAGCGCCGCCACGGCGGGCGTGAAGATGACGATGGAAAGCAGGTGTTGCATCAGTTCGCCCCCCCGTTGAGGACGACCCAGAGCATGAGACCGACAATCCCGATCACCATGGCGAAGGCGTAGTGGAACAGATAGCCCGATTGCATCCTGTTAAGGAACCTCGTGAATGTCGGGACGATGCCGACGGCCATGCCGTCGATAACTCGGTCAATCGAGCCCTCGTCCCCTTTCTTCCAGAATTGATAGCCGAACCAGAGCGCCGGGCGCACGAAGATGCGCTCGTACAGCTCGTCGAAATACCACTTGTTGAGCAGGAAGCGGTACAGGCCCGGCTGCGCCTCGGCGAACCGCTTCGGCAGGCTGGTGTCCTTGATGTAGAACAGCCATGCCACGAGAAGCCCTGCAAGCATCGCCACGAAGGGCGAAACCTTGACCCAGGCCGGCGCGTGGTGCGCCTTGTCGATGACCTCGTTTTCCTGACCCATATAGATCGCGCCCTGAGGTGCGACGCCCGGATACTTGATCACCGCGGTCGAGACGCCGACATCCGGCGAGGTCTTGGCCTCGTCCATGAGTTCGGCCTCGGCCTGATCTTCGGACATGGTCGCATCCGGCACCGGCGGCGTTGCGCCATGGGTGCCCTCGCCCGGCACCGGCGGCGTTGCGCCATGGGTGCCCTCGCCGGTCTGCGCAGCCTCGCCATTCGTCGCGTGACCCGCATCCGCCGTCTGCTCGGCATGGGCCGGAAGCCCGAAGAATTTCACCAGCTTCGCGTGATCGCCGAAGAAGACGTTGTACCAGATCATCCCGGCGAAGATCGCGCCGAAGGACAGCACAACCAGCGGCACCGTCATGACCCAGGGGCTTTCCTTGGCGTGATCATGCGCATGATGATCGCCGCGCGGCTTGCCGAAGAAGGTCATGAAGATCAGGCGCCACGAGTAGAAGGACGTGAAGGCCGCCGCGATGACCAGAAGCCAGAAGGCATAGCCCGCGCCGGAGCCGCCCCAGACGCTCTCGATGATTGCGTCTTTCGACAGGAAGCCTGCGAAGCCGATCGGCGTGAAGGGAATACCGACCCCGGTGATCGCCAGCGTGCCGAAGATCATCGCCCAGAAGGTCAGCGGCACCTTTTTGCGAAGGCCGCCATAGTTCCGCATGTCCTGCTCGTGGTGCATCGCGGTGATGACCGAACCCGCCGAAAGGAACAGCAGCGCCTTGAAGAAGGCGTGGGTCAGCAGGTGGAACATCGCCACCGAATAGACGCCGACACCCGCTGCCGCGAACATGTAGCCCAGCTGCGAACAGGTCGAATAGGCGATGACGCGCTTGATGTCGTTCTGCACCAGACCCACGGTCGCGGCGAAGAAGGCGGTCGAGGCGCCGATCACGACGATGAAGGTCTGCGCATGCGGAGCGTATTCATAGACCGGCGACATGCGGCAGACGAGGAACACGCCTGCGGTCACCATGGTCGCGGCGTGGATCAGTGCCGACACAGGCGTCGGGCCTTCCATCGCGTCCGGCAACCATGTGTGCAGGAAGAGCTGCGCCGATTTGCCCATTGCACCCACGAAGAGCAGGAAGGCACAGAGCTCGACCGCGTTCCAGGACCCCCAGAGGAAGTCGAGATTGGTCTCTGACAAGGCCGGGGCCGCCGAGAAGACGTCGTCCAGCTGCAGCGAGCCGGTCATGTAGAACAGCCCGAACATCCCCAACAGGAAGCCGAAATCGCCGACACGGTTGACGATGAAGGCCTTCATCGCCGCCGCGTTGGCAGAGGGTTTCTTGTAGTAGAAACCGATCAGCAGGTAGGAGGCAACACCGACGCCTTCCCAGCCGAAGAACATCTGCAGCAGGTTGTCCGAGGTCACCAGCATCAACATGGTGAAGGTGAAGAAGGACAGGTAGGCGAAGAAGCGTGCCTTGTAGTTCTCGCCCTTTCCTTCGTCGAAATTCTCGTCATGGGCCATGTAGCCCCACGAGTAGAGATGCACGAGCGAGGAGACCGTCGTCACCACGATCAGCATGATCGCGGTCAGTCGGTCCATCCGGATCGCCCACGAGACGTCCAGCTCCCCCGAGGTGATCCAGTTCAGGACGTGAATGTGCTGCGTCTGATCGCCCAGCGTGAGAAACACGATCCAGCTGAGTAGAGCGGCGAGGAACAGAAGGCCCGTGGTCAGGACCATCGCGCCCTTTTCGCCGATCACCCGCCAGCCGAAGCCACCAAGGATCGCACCGACCAGCGGCGCAAAGAGAATGATCGTTTCCATCGTCCCTTATCCCTTCATCACGTTGACGTCTTCGACCTCGATCGAGCCGCGGTTGCGGAAGAAGACCACAAGGATCGCAAGGCCGATCGCGGCCTCGGCTGCCGCAACGGTCAGCACGAAGAGGGTGAAGATCTGTCCGACGAGGTCATCCAGATAGGCCGCGAAGGCCACCAGGTTGATATTCACCGCCAACAGCATCAGTTCGATCGACATCATGATGACGATCACGTTCTTGCGGTTCACGAAGATCCCGAAAATGCCGATCACGAACAGCGCGGCAGCCACGCCAAGGTAATGTTCCAATCCGATCATGCGTTCACCCTCGTTTCCGAACTCGCGTTTTTCGCTTGCTTTTGTTCGCTCACAGCCCCTGCCCCGGTTTGACGTCCACCATTTCCATCGTCTTGGCCGGATCGCGATGCATCTGCGCGATGACGTTCTGGCGCTTGACGTTGGTACGATGGCGCAGCGTCAGAAGGATCGCCCCGATCATCGCGACCAGCAAGATCAGGCTCGCCGTCTGGAAGAGGTAGAGGTATTTGTCATAGACGAGCAGGCCGATCGCCTGCGCGTTGGTCATGCCCTCGGGCACCGGATCGGCACGCAGGCTTTCCGCCATGCCGGAGGTCTGCCATGCGCCGAAGGCGATGCCCAGCTGCACCAGCATCACGACCCCGATCAGCAGGCCCAGCGGCATATAGCGCGCCAGCTCGCCTTTCAGCGCGGCGAAGTCGACATCGAGCATCATCACCACGAAGAGGAAGAGCACCGCGACCGCGCCGACATAGACGATGATCAACAGCATCGCGACGAATTCCGAGCCCAGCAGCACGAAAAGCCCCGCTGCCGACAGGAAGGTGAGGATCAGCCAGAGCACCGAATGGACCGGGTTCTTGGAAATCACCACCATGAAGCCCGCGACCACCGCCGTAATGGCGAAAAGGTAGAAGGCGAAAGCAAACACCGTCATTCGTTCTCTCCCGAATTCTCGTCGAAGACCGATTGCGCGATCTCGAGCGCGCGGGTCATGGCGGGCACCCCGCCGAACATGCTCATCTGAAAGATCACCTCGGCGATCTCGCGTTGCGTGGCCCCGGCCTCGAGCGCGTGCCGGATCGTCAGGCGCAGCTGCGAATCCGCTTGCGCGCCCAGCACCGTGAGCGCGGCGATCGTCACCAGAAGCCGCGTCCGGCTGTCGAGCCCTTCGCGGTTGAAGGTCTTGCCGAACCACATCTCCATCATGTCCTTCGACATGGTGGGGAAGAGTTTCTCCATCGCAGCCGGATTGAAACTTTCCAGCGCCGGATTGAACAGCCGCGCCATCTCGGCCGACTGCTCCATCATGTTGCTAAAGAGTTTCGAAAAATCGTCGGTCATCTGTAAGGCGCATCCAGTTCGAGGTTGCGGGCAATCTCTGCTTCCCAGCGGGCCCCGTTCTCAAGGAGCTTCTGCTTGTCGTAGAACAGCTCCTCGCGGGTCTCGGTCGAGAATTCGAAATTCGGACCTTCGACGATCGCATCCACCGGGCAGGCTTCCTGACAGAAGCCGCAATAGATGCATTTCGTCATGTCGATGTCGTAGCGCGTCGTGCGGCGCGAGCCGTCGGCGCGGGGTTCCGCGTCGATCGTGATCGCCTGCGCCGGGCAGATCGCCTCGCACAGTTTGCACGCGATGCAGCGCTCTTCCCCGTTGGGGTAGCGGCGCAGGGCGTGCTCGCCACGGAAGCGCGGCGACAGCGGGCCCTTTTCGTGCGGGTAGTTCAGCGTGGGTTTCGGCGCGAAGAAATAGCGCATCCCCAGGCCGAAGCCTTTGATGAAGTCCACCAGCAGGAAATACTTGGCAGCGCGGTTATAGTCGAAAGCCATCTATCAGCTCCCCATCGCCCAGCGGGCCCAGAAGTGCCCGAAGATTTCGAATTTCGCGAGGAAGGCGATGATCACCACCCACGCCAGCGACAGCGGCAGGAAGACTTTCCAGCCAATCCGCATGAGCTGGTCGTAGCGGTAGCGCGGCACGATCGCCTTCACCATCGCGAACATGAAGAAGAAGAACACCATCTTGGCGAACATCCACAGTACCCCGTCAGGCAACCCCGGGATCGGGGACAGCCAGCCGCCGAAGAACAGGATCGACATCAGCGCGCACATCAGCCAGATCGCGATATATTCGCCGGCCATGAACAGCAGATACGGGGTCGAGCTGTATTCCACCATGAAGCCCGCAACGAGTTCGGATTCCGCTTCCGGAAGGTCGAAGGGCGGGCGGTTGGTCTCGGCCAGCGCCGAGATGAAGAACAGCGCCACCATCGGCAGGTGGGGCAGCCAGTACCAGCCCAGCAGGCCCCAGCCGGTATCCTGCGCGCGCACGATGGTCGACAGGTTCATCGAGCCGGTCGAGATGATCACCCCGATGATGATCAGACCGATCGAGACCTCGTAGGAGATCATCTGCGCGGCCGAGCGGAGCGAGCCGAGGAACGGGTATTTCGAGTTCGACGCCCAGCCGCCCATGATCACGCCGTACACTTCGAGCGAGGAGGCCGCGAAGACGAACAGAAGGGCAACGTTGATATCGGCCAGCACCCATCCGTCGGCGAAGGGGATCACCGCGAAGGTCAGCATCGCCAGCACGAAGCTCAGGATCGGGGCGAGGAAATAGACGAACTTGTCGGCGCCCGCCGGTACGACGATTTCCTTGACCACATATTTCAGCGCATCCGCGAAGGTCTGCATCAGCCCCCAAGGCCCGACGACGTTCGGCCCGCGACGCATCTGCACGGCAGCCCAGATCTTGCGGTCGCCATAGACCAGCCAGATCATCGAAAGCATCACGAAGGCGATAACCGCCAAGCTCTGCAGCACGATCAGCAGGAAGATCCCGAAAGGTGTCGCGAAGAATTCAGCCATGATGTCCCACTCTCTTCATACGGTCGGAATGCCGCGATCCTTGCAATCGGCGACGGTCACTTCCGCGTCGATCGTCTTGAGTCCCTGCGGCAAGGCGGGCGAGATGGTGTAGACCGCATCTGCCCGCCAGATGCCACCCTCTTCAGTCACATTCGTGCGCACGTGGCGCGCAAATCCATAGCCGCGCACCAGCGCATATTGCGCGGCTGCGCATTGGGCATAATCGGTCGCCGCTTTCTCGCCAGCGCCCTCGCCCGAGACGCGCGCGCGGATCTCCACCAGATCGCTGTCGAGGAGCCGTGTCTCGGTGCCCCGATAGTCCGGTTTGACCGCGCTATCCCCCTGCGCCCCGCCAGTCGGCGTGCACGCCGCCAGACCGGCCAGAAGGCCGGGGGCGAGCGGTGCGATATTGGGCAGGGTCTGCATCATCCGTCTCAACCTCACTCGGCGGCAACCAGCGCTTCGGCCCGCGCTTTCGCGAGGCTCGCGCATTCGCCCATCACCACGGAGGCCCGTGCGATCGGGTTGGTCAGATAGAATTCGTGGATCGGCAGACGGAAGGTCGCCTTGCCCATGTCGCGCGGCTCGATGGCCTGCACTTCGTTCTCCACAACCTCATCGACCTGCGCGAGATGCGGCACGTCCGCGACCATCGCGCGGCGCAGACCGGCGAGCGTATCCCAAGGCTGCTTGGCGTCCAGCTCGGCCGAGAGCGCGCGCAGGATCGCCCAGTTCTCTTTCGCCTCGCCCGGCGGGAAAGCCGCGCGGAAAGCCAGCTGCGGACGCCCTTCAGTGTTCACGAAGAGGCCGTTTTCTTCCGTGTAGGCCGCGCCCGGCAGGATCACGTCGGCGCGGTTGGCCCCGCGATCGCCGTGGCTGCCCTGATAGATCACGAAGGGGCCACCCTCGGCGCGCGGAGTGACCTCCACCTCGTCGGCGCCCATGTTGTAGATCACTTCCGCGCCGTCGATGGCCGCGAGCAGACCGCCCTCGGTCACAGCGCCCACATCCATCGCGCCGACACGGGCCGCGGCGGTGTGCAGCACCATGAACTTGGCGTTGGAGTTCTCGGCCAGCTGCATCGCGTGGGCCAGAACCGCCTCGCCATCGGCTTCGTTCAGAGCGCCCTGCCCGATGATGACGACGGTGTTCTTCGCCTTCGTCTCGTCCGAGATCGTCTTGCCCGACAGCTCCGCCAGAGCGGCGCGGTCGGTGCCGACATGGACGTAGTCATAGGTCAGATCGCAGGCCTCCCCGACGAGACCGACAGTCGCGCCCTTGGCCCAGGCCTTGCGGATGCGCGCGTTCAGAACGGGCGCTTCCACGGCCGGGTTCGCGCCGATGATCTGCACCATCTCGGCGTTATCCAGATCGGCGATCGTCGCGTTGCCGACATAGCCGTAGCGGTTGCCGATCGGCAGGCGCGCGCCATCGGTGCGGCATTCGACGGTGCCGCCCAGACCTTCGATCAGTTGCTTGAGCGAGAAAGCTGCCTCGGTCGAGACCAGATCGCCCACGAGACCGGCGACTTTCTTGCCCTTCATCGCCTCGGCGGCGGCGCGCAGCGCCTCGCCCCAGCTTGCGGGCTTCAGCTTGCCGTCGACGCGGACGTAAGGCTTGTCGAGACGCTGGCGGCGCAGACCGTCCCAGACGAAGCGGGTCTTGTCGGAGATCCACTCCTCGTTCACGTCGTCATTGTTGCGCGGCAGGATGCGCATCACTTCGCGCCCCTTGGTATCGACGCGGATGTTCGAGCCCACGGCGTCCATCACGTCGACGGTCTCGGTCTTCGTCAATTCCCACGGACGCGCGGTGAACGCGTAGGGCTTGGAGACCAGCGCGCCCACCGGGCACAGGTCGATGATGTTGCCCTGCATGTTGGAGTCGAGCGTCATGTTCAGGTAGTTCGCGATCTCCGCATCCTCGCCCCGACCGGTCTGGCCCATCTGAGTGATGCCCGCGACTTCGGTGGTGAAGCGTACGCAGCGGGTGCAGGAGATGCAGCGCGTCATATGGGTCTCGACCAGCGGGCCGAGGTTCAGCTCGGTCGCGGCGCGCTTGGGCTCGCGGTAGCGGCTGAAGTCCACCCCGTAAGCCATTGCCTGGTCTTGCAAATCGCATTCGCCGCCCTGGTCGCAGATCGGGCAGTCGAGCGGGTGGTTGATGAGCAGGAACTCCATCACCCCCTCGCGGGCCTTCTTGACCATCGGCGAGTTCGTCTTGATCACCGGCGGCGCGCCTTCCGGCCCCGGGCGCATATCGCGCACCTGCATCGCGCAGGAGGCGGCAGGCTTCGGCGGACCGCCCACGACTTCCACCAGACACATCCGGCAGTTGCCCGCAATCGACAGACGCTCGTGGTAGCAGAAGCGCGGGATCTCGATCCCCGCCTGTTCGCACGCCTGGATCAGCGTGAGGTTCGGATCGACCTCGACCTCGTTCCCGTCGATGATGATCTTTCTCAGGTCAGCCATGGCTATCCGTCTCGTCTCTTCGGGCGCGAGGTTGCCCCCGCGCGGGTTTTAGGTCAGGCCGCGTGTCCGCAGCCCATCGGGAAGACCCAAGCGCCGTCCCGGTATGTATCGTCGATCGACGAGGCCACAGCCCCGCCGCAGATGGCGTTCGCGGCCCGCTTGGCCTCGGCGCCCTCGTCATTCGCAAAGGGCTGAGCCTGCCGCATCACGACAAGCGCGCCGTTTGCGTCATAGGCCGCCGTGTAGCCCTCAACCGCCGCCAGACGGCGCGGACCTTTGGACGCCTCGGTGCCGCCCGGAGTGCCCATGCAGCCACCGAGCGCCAGCGCGCAGCCCGATATGATCACCGCCCGCATCATGCCGCCTCCACGCGCGGGTCGCCCGGTTCGACAACCAGTCGGCCGATATTCAGCTCGGAAAGGTGAAGAACGTCACTCAATTCGCACCTCCCAATCTGACGAAGATGAGAGAAATGATGATGAAATAGGCGGCCCAGTTGAGCGATAAGAGATACGATGTTTTCGTGAAGCCGTACTCATTCGTGAACCGATACTGTTCTGGCACAATCGACCGAAAAATGAAGTGCTGAACAGCAACAAACAGGAACAGAATCAAAAGGACCATCAATTCTAGCGACTGTTCATTCCCTGCGTTCGCAGAAACACCGAGTTGGAAAAGGACAACAAAAAGCAGGGCAGTCCCCACGAGCGCAACGGACAACGCAAAGATGCGAACAGGGCGAGACAATCTCCGAGGCGTAACGGAGACGCGCCAAACATTGTCCACAAGTTCGAATTCTTTTTGCATCCGACTAGTCTCTCACTCCGCCGCCATCGCGCCCATGCGGCCCGTCTTGCGGGCCTTGATGCGGTCTTCGATCTCTTCGCGGAAGTGACGGATCAGACCCTGGATCGGCCAGGCGGCTGCGTCGCCGAGCGCGCAGATCGTGTGGCCCTCGACCTGTTTGGTCACGTCGAACAGCATGTCGATCTCTTCGATCTCGGCCTCGCCGCGCACCAGACGGTCCATCACGCGCATCATCCAGCCCGTGCCTTCGCGGCAAGGCGTACACTGGCCGCAGCTTTCGTGCTTGAAGAACTTGGACAGGCGCCAGACGGCTTTGATCACGTCGGTATTCTGATCCATGACGATCATGCAGGCGGTGCCGAAGCTGGATTTCAGCTCGCGCATGCCGTCGTAATCCATGATCGCGTCTTCGCATTGATCGGCGGGCAGGATCGGACAGGACGCACCGCCCGGGATCACCGCCTTGAGGTTCTTCCAGCCGCCACGGACGCCGCCGCCATGCTTCTCGATCAGTTCCTTCATCGAGATCGACATGGTCTCTTCGATGACGCAGGGCGTGTTGACGTGGCCCGACATGGCAAAGAGCTTCACGCCGGTATTGTTCGGACGCCCGAAGCCCGCATACCACTCCGCGCCGCGGCGCAGGATGGTCGGCACAACGGCGATGGATTCCACGTTGTTCACCGTGGTCGGGCAACCGTAGAGGCCCGCACCTGCCGGGAACGGAGGCTTCATCCGGGGCATGCCCTTCTTGCCTTCGAGGCTCTCCAGCAGCGCCGTTTCCTCGCCGCAGATATAGGCGCCCGCGCCGTGCGACAAGTAAACGTCGTAATCGTAGCCGGAGCCGCAGGCGTTCTTGCCGATCAGCCCGTCTTCATAGGCCTCGTCGATCGCGCGCTGCAGCGCCTCTTTCTCGCGGACATATTCGCCGCGGATGTAGATATAGGCCGCAGCCGCGCCCATCGCGAAGCCGGCGATCAGCGCGCCTTCGATCAGCGTATGCGGATCGTGGCGCATGATTTCGCGGTCCTTGCAGGTCGCGGGTTCGGATTCGTCCGCGTTGATCGCGAGGAAGGCCGGACGCCCGTCGCTTTCCTTCGGCATGAAGGACCACTTGAGACCCGTCGGGAAGCCTGCCCCACCGCGCCCGCGCAGGCCGGAGGCCTTCACTTGCTCGATGATCCAATCCTTGCCTTTCGACAGGATCTCGCCAGTGCCGTCCCAATGCCCGCGCATCTTCGCGCCCTGCAGAGAGCGGTCATGCATCCCGTAGAGATTGGTGAAGATCCGGTCTTGATCCTTCAGCATATCGCTTCCCTCACTTGCCGGATTTCCGGCGCCAGATGCGCCAGACGAGTGCCAGCGCGTAGATATAGGCGGCTATCGCCGCGAGATCGCCGATCAGCGCGACCTGCGCCGACCAGCCCTGTTGTTGTCCGATCCATTGCAGGAGGAGCCAGAGGATCGTGGCGACGGCGATGATAAGGGCGGCTCTACGCCCCAACGCCCTGTCGTGCTCGTCGATCTGGCTCATTCACCCCCGCTCAGTAATCGTTCGTCTTCGCCCGTTCGAGGAACGCATCCATGCCTTCCTCGACGATGATCTTCGCCTGGCTGACCCACTTGTCGCGGGAGCAGCGCCCCTTGAAACGCGGCACGTTCTGGTCCGCATAGGCAATCTCTTCGGGGCCCCACTTCGCGATCTGGTCGTAATGGTAGATGCCCCAGCCGTTCAGCACTTCTTCGAGCTTCGGGCCGACGCCTTCGATCTTCTTGAGATCGTCGGCCCCCGCCTTGCGCGGCTGTTTGAGGCCGCGCGGCTTCTTGCCGTCGCCCTCGGCAGCCTCGGGTTGGCCCCCGGCATTGGCGGCGGGCTTATCCGCGACCTGCGCCGACATCGCGGAGAGCGGCGTGGTTTCGTCGCTCTCGGGCTCGGCTTTCGGTTCTTCGGCTTTAGGCTCTTCCGCCTTCGGCTCGGCTTCGGCCTTGGGCTTCTCGGCCTCGGGCTCTTCCATCGCGGGCTTGGTGGTCGGACCGGGCTCGGGCTTGTCTGCCTCGGGCGTGGCCGCTTCGTCCTTGGGCGTCATGGTGTCGGCACGCGCCACCTCGCGCTCGGCTGCGGGCGTCGGTGCCGCCGCTGCCGCCTGCGCTTGCGCCGCGACCCCTTCGGGAGAGGAGGCGTTGAAGGTCTCGACCGGGCTTTCGGGAATTTCGGAGTCTTTGTCAGCCGCCCCGGTGCCATCAGCCGCGCCCGGCGCGCCATGTTCGGAGCAGAATGCCCAGATCAGGAAGGCGCCGAAGAGCAGCACGGTCAGGAGACCGAGGAACACAGCCACGAAGAAGGGCTCATGCGCCACGACCATCAGGAATACGGCGACCACAAGCCCCGTAATACCTGCCCAGATACCCGCCTTGCCGCGGCACCCTTGTGTCTGATCACCCATTCCCGTTTCTCCATTCACTCCGCCGAACGGCGGTCTCTACCCTGTTGCGCTTATTCGTAAATGCCGTCTTTCTTTGCGCGCGACGAGAACTCGGTCTCCGCCCCGCTGGCCAGTTTCTCTGCCTGACCTTTCCAGTCGTCACGCGTCGCGCGACCTTTGAACCCTTCGAGATTGCTGTCGACCCAAGCGAGTTCCGCATCGGTCCAGCCAGCGATCTGGTCGAAGTGATAAATGCCCATCGAATGCAGAAGCGTCTCGAGCTTCGGCCCGACGCCCTTGATCATCTTGAGGTCATCGGCGCCACCGTCGCGCGGTGCGTCGAGCAGCTTGGGCTTTTCGCCCGCCTCTGCCTGCGCGGTCTCGGGTTTCGCGTCGGCCTCGGTGCCTTCCGGCTCACGCTTGGACTCCGGGCGGGCCTTCGACGTGGCCTGCGCTTCGGATTTCGTCACGCCGGTCTTGTCGGCGGGCGTGTCCTTGGCGGGCTTGGCCTCGGTTTTCTTGGCGGCCTTGCGCGCCTCGTCCTGTTGCGCGGCAGAGCGCGGACGCTCCTGCCCCATGGTGCCGATCGGACCGCGCTGGCCCGAGCTCTGCCACGGTGCGGCAAGCGGCACTTCCGTGCCGTCGATACGCTTGATCGTGTCGCCGATGCCGACCGCGAGGTCGACCGAAGCATTGTACTCTTCCTTGTCGCCCTTGGACTCGGTGAGCGCGGTCAGGCCCGAGGCGGGCTCGGACGAGAAGCGGCCGGTCTGCGAGCCGGGCTTCGGCACGTCGCCCTTGCCCATTTCGTCGATCAGCTTCGCGAGACTCTCCTCGGTCAAGTCTTCGTAGTAATCCTTGCCGACCTGCATCATCGGTGCGTTCGCGCAGGCGCCGAGGCACTCGACCTCTTCCCACGAGAACTTGCCATCGTCCGAGAGCTGGAACGGCTCGGCGGCGATCTTTTCCTTGCAGACCTTCATCAGGTCTTCCGCGCCGCAGATCATGCACGAGGTGGTGCCGCAGATCTGCAGGTGGGCGACCGAGCCGACCGGGGCCAGCTGGAACATGAAGTAGAAGGTCGCGACCTCGAGCGCCCGCATATAGGGCATGTCGAGCATCTCGGCGACGGTTTCGATCGCCGGACGGCTCAGCCAGCCTTCCTGTTCCTGTGCGCGGAACAGCAGCGGGATGATCGCCGAGGCCTGACGGCCGACCGGGAACTTGGTCATCTGGGCCTTGGCCCATGCGAGGTTCTCGGGCGTGAACTCGAAACTATCGGGTTGTTCCGGGTAAAGACGGCGAAGCATTAGCGGTCAACCTCCCCGAACACGATATCCATCGTGCCGATGATTGCAGAGACGTCGGCGAGCATGTGCCCCTTGGCGACGTGATCCATGGATTGCAGATGCAGGTAACCCGGAGCGCGGATCTTCGCGCGATACGGCTTGTTCGTGCCGTCGGCCACCAGATAGACGCCGAACTCGCCCTTGGGCGCTTCGACGGCGGCATAAACCTCGCCCGCGGGGACGTGGAAGCCTTCGGTATAAAGCTTGAAGTGGTGGATCAGCGCTTCCATCGAGCGCTTCATCTCCGACCGCTTCGGCGGGGTCACCTTGCCGCGGGCAAGCACGTCGCCCTGATTTTCCGGCATCCGCAGCTTCTCGATCGCCTGAAGCACGATCTTGGTCGACTCGCGCATTTCCGCCATCCGGCAGAGGTAGCGGTCGTAGCAATCGCCGTTCTTGCCGATCGGAATCTGGAAGTCGAACTCGTCATAGCATTCGTAGGGCTGCGCGCGGCGCAGGTCCCATGCAAGGCCGGAGCCACGCACCATCACGCCGGAATAGCCCCATTGCTGGATCTCTTCCTCGGAGATGACGCAGATATCGACGTTGCGCTGCTTGAAGATGCGGTTCTCGGTCAGCAGCCCTTCGATATCGTCGAGCACTTTCGGGAACTCATGCGCCCATGCCTCGATATCGTCGAGCAGCTTCGGCGGCAGGTCCTGGTGGACGCCGCCGGGCCGGAAATAGGCCGAGTGCAGACGTGCGCCGCAGGCCCGCTCGTAGAAGACCATCAGCTTCTCGCGCTCTTCGAAACCCCAGAGCGGCGGCGTCAGCGCGCCCACGTCCATCGCCTGCGTCGTCACGTTGAGCAGGTGGTTCAGGATGCGCCCGATCTCGGAGTAGAGCACGCGGATCAGCGAGCCGCGACGCGGAACTTCCACGCCGGTCAGTTTCTCGATGGCGAGGCACCACGCATGTTCCTGGTTCATCGGCGCGACATAGTCGAGGCGATTGAAGTAAGGCAGGTTCTGCAGATAGGTGCGGCTTTCCATCAGCTTCTCGGTGCCACGGTGCAGCAGCCCGATATGCGGGTCGGCGCGTTCCACGACCTCGCCGTCCAGCTCCAGCACCATGCGCAGCACGCCGTGGGCGGCCGGGTGTTGGGGACCGAAGTTGATGTTGAAGTTGCGGATGCGCTGCTCGTCGGTCAGCGTGTCCTTCGAGCCGTCATCATAGACATTGTTGCGGATATCGCCGTCCATCATTTCGCCTCCTCGCCCTTCTCGTCACCGGGAAGGATGTATTTGGCCCCTTCCCATGGCGAGAGGAAATCGAACTGCCGGTATTCTTGCGTCAGTTTCACCGGCTCATAGACGACGCGCTTGAGCACTTCGTCGTAACGCACTTCGACATAACCCGTCGTCGGGAAATCCTTGCGCAGCGGATGGCCGCGGAAACCGTAATCGGTCAGCAGACGGCGCAGGTCCGGATGGCCCGAGAACAGGATGCCGAACATGTCGAAAATCTCGCGCTCGAACCAATCGGCACAGGGGTGCAGCTTGGTGATCGAGGGCACCATGTCCTCTTCGCGAACCGCCGCCTTAATGCGGATGCGCTGGTTGCGATACATCGACAGGTAATGCCAGACGACATCGAAGCGCTGCGGGCGTTCGGGCCAGTCGATGGCCGTGATGTCCACGAGGTTGGTGAAGCGGCAATTCGGATCGTCGCGCAGGAACTCGGTGAAGCCGGGAACGGATTGCGCGGTGATCGTGACCGTCAGCTCGTTGAAGGCGATCTCGGTGGAGACCACGTCATCGGGGCGCTTCAGCTCGATATGGCCGGCCAATTCGCGAAGGGCAGTATCGTCCATCTCTCGCTCTCCTCAGCGCACCAGCGTGCCGGTGCGGCGGATTTTGCGTTGCAGCTGAAGGATGCCGTACAGCAGCGCCTCCGCCGTGGGCGGGCAGCCCGGAACGTAGATATCGACCGGCACGACGCGGTCGCAGCCGCGCACCACCGAATAGCTGTAGTGGTAATAGCCACCGCCATTCGCGCAGGAGCCCATCGAGATCACGTAGCGCGGCTCGGGCATCTGGTCGTAGACCTTGCGCAGAGCGGGCGCCATCTTGTTGGTCAGGGTGCCGGCGACGATCATCAGGTCGGACTGGCGCGGCGAGGCGCGCGGCGCGGTGCCGAAGCGCTCGAGGTCGTAGCGCGGCATCGAGACCTGCATCATCTCGACGGCGCAGCAGGCGAGGCCGAAGGTCATCCAGTGCAGCGAGCCGTTGCGCGCCCAGTTGATGATGTCTTCGGTGGAGGTCAGCAGGAAGCCTTTATCCTGCAATTCCTTGTTCAGCGTCTGCGTCGCGACTTCGCGATCCGCACCGGCGGTATTGGCAGAGGTCATCACGCCCATTCCAGCGCCCCTTTCTTCCACTCATATGCGAATCCTACGGTCAGAACCGTCAGGAAGACCATCATCGACCAGAATCCGACCATGGAAAGCTGACCGAAGGCCACCGCCCAAGGGAAGAGGAAGGCCACTTCGAGATCGAAAATGATGAAGAGGATGGAAACGAGGTAGAAACGAACGTCGAACTTCATCCGGGCATCGTCGAAGGCGTTGAAACCGCATTCGTAGGCCGACACCTTCTCAGGGTCGGGATTGCGGACCGCCACCACTGCCGCGGCGAGCATGAGCACAAGGCCCAACACGATCGCCATGGCGAGAAAGATGAGGATGGGAAGATATTCGCGCAGCATGTCATGCATGGGCTTGGCTCCCTAACATCGCGACGACTTGTCGCGCAGGTTCTGGCTAGGCGAGCAATAGCCTTGCGCCCCATTGGGGTCAACCGAGAGCAGGCCGGAAAATCATGCAAATGCGGGCCACAGATGCTTTTTGCATACGAATGTATGCGAATTTTTTGCGCTTCGAGCGCCGCTCAGAGCCTGCCCGCGTTGGACTGCGCCGCTTTTGCAGCAGCGCAGCCTTCGATCAAACTTAACGGCGCTTTGAATTTTCGGAATATTCGACCTGCGCGCCGCAGGGTGCCGCTTAAGGCTGCCTTAAGCTTTCCACGCCGCATCGCGCTTCTCGAAAAACGCGGTGATTCCTTCATCCGACTCGGCGGATTCCCAGCGAGTCACCAACGCCTCGATCGTCATGTCGATCACGCTCTCGTCGATCCGCGGCCCCAGCGCGCGGACCAAGGCCTTGGCCTCGCCCACCGCGCCCGGCGCGCAGGCGAGATAGGGCTCGGCCTCGGCCATCACGGCGCGCTCCAGCACCTCGGGCAAAACCACCTTGGCCAGCAATCCCAGATCACGCGCCTCGGCGGCCTCGAAGATCCGCGAGGACATGAAGACGCGGCGCGCCCGCGCCTCGCCCATGCGCGCGACGACATAAGGAGAGATCGTCGCGGGCGTCAGGCCCAGCCGCGTCTCGGTCAGCCCGAATTTCGCGCCCTCGACACCGATGGCCACGTCACAGACCGACATCATGCCGATGCCGCCGCCGAAAGCATTGCCCTGCACCGCGCCGATCACCGGTTTCGGGCAGGTGTTGAGCGCCTGCAGCATTCCCGCGAGCTTGCGCGCCGCCGCCGCGCGCTCTTTCGCGCCCGCCGCGATCTGGCTCTGCATCCATTTCAGATCGCCGCCCGCACAAAAGCTGCGCCCTTCAGCGGCGAGGATCACCACGCGCACGGCGTCGTCCGAGCCAAGCTGGCCGATCGCCGCGGTGATCTCCTCCATCATCTGCTCGGAGAGCGCGTTATGCTTCTCCGAGCGCGCCAGCGTGAGCCGCGCGATGCCACGCGCATCGGTCTCGGTCTTGATCGTCTCAAACATCGCCCTGCCCTTTCATCTTCTTCGCCATCGCGGCCGCCTCGGCCAGAACAGCCGTATCCAGCCCGGTCTCGTAGCCTAAAGCTTCGAGCCGCGCCTGCACCGCCTCCGTCGCGACATTGCCAGCCGCGCCGGGCGCATAGGGACAGCCGCCCAGACCACCGACGCAGGCGTCGAACACCCGCAGGCCCATCGCCAGCGAGGCTTCGATATTCTCCAGCGCCCGCCTGGAGGTGTCGTGGAAATGTCCGGCGAGCTTTTCCGCCGGGACCTCATCCAGCACCGCGCGCAACATCGCCGTCACGCTGTCCGGCGTACCCTGCCCGATCGTGTCGCCGAGGCTGATCTCGTAACAGCCCATGTCGCGCAGTTGCGCGGCGACCCGGGCCACGTTCTCCGGCGGTGTTTTGCCGTCGAAGGGGCAATCCGTGACGACAGAGATGTAGCCGCGGACTTTCATATTATCGACTTTCGCAGCCTCCATGATCGGCGCGAACCGTTCGAGGCTTTCACTGATCGAACAATTGAGGTTCGCGCGCGAAAACCCCTCGGAGGCGGAGGCGAAGATCGAAACCTCATCGACTCTGGCCGCTTTCGCCGCCTCATAGCCTTTCATGTTCGGCGTCAGCGCCGCGTAGGAAATACCGGGGCGGCGCGTGATCCCGGCGAAGACCTCCGCCGAGTCGGCCATTTGCGGCACCCATTTCGGGCTGACGAAAGACCCCACCTCGATCCGGCGGAACCCGGCCCGGCTCAGGCAATCGACCAGCGCGATCTTGTCGGAAAGCGCGATCTGGCGCTTTTCGTTCTGCAGCCCGTCACGCGGGGCCATCTCGAAGATTTCGACAGTCTCAGCCATTGCCTTGCTCCATCGGGGGCAGCTCGTAGAAATCCTGCGCATACATGCTCGCCCCGCCCTTCTCGACCGCGCGCTGATAGGCAGGCCGCGCCTCGATCCGGTCGCGATAGGCGGAGATGTTCGGGAAGCCCTCGCGCGGCACGAAGCGGAACATCGCGTCGATATTGAACCCCATCATGCAATCGGCCGCCGAGAACGTCCCGATCAGCCAGTCGCGCCCTGCCAGATGCGCCTCGAGCGCCTTCATCGTGACGCCAAGCCGCTTCGTCTCGAGCGCCATCATCGCGGGCGAGCGCGCCTCGGGCGGACGCAGGAAGATATGCTGAATATTGAGGCTTTGCAGGATATTACCCTGCGTCTCCGCGAAATGTATCCATTCGAGGAAATCCGCGCGAGTGGGCTCTCCCGTGACCGGGGCCAGCCCTGCCTCGGGCCGGGTCTCGGTCAGGTATTCGACGATCGCGCCGCTCTCGAAGATCGACCGCCCGTCGACCTCCAGCGCCGGGATGCGCCCGGCGGGCGAGAGTTCGCGAAACTCCGGGCTGCGCAGCGAGCCATCGGTGAGCGACCATGTCTGAAGCTCGTAATCGAGCCCCATCTCCTCCAGCAGCCACAGCACCCGCATCGAGCGCGCGCCGGGGATGTGATGCAGTCGGATCATGCCTCGTCCTCCAGCCGGATGAGCGCAGCGCCCGCTTCGACCTGCGCGCCCTCAGTCACCAGCACCTCAGCCACCACACCGTCGCGGGCTGCGCGCATCGTGTGTTCCATCTTCATCGCTTCCATGATGGCAAGCCGGTCCCCCGCCGCCACCGTGTCGCCGGCAGAGACGAAGACCGCCTTCACCAGCCCCGGCATCGGTGCGAGCGTCAGGTCGGAAGCGTCGGCATCCGCCCCCCGCGCCAGCGGGTCGGGAATGTCGAAACGGTGCGCGCCATGCAGGAAGATGGTGATCGCCCCGTCAGACTGCGCCATCCGCGCCCCGGTCTTAGCACCATCCACCCGCCAGCCATCCTCGGCCAGCTGGCACGCATGGGCCTCCTCGCCCAGCTCGACCGTGACTTGGCCGGGCCCGTGCACGCGGATCGCGGCCTCTTCCTCGAAAGGCACGGCGCGGCGCGGTGTCTGCCAAAGGCTGAAGCCGCTCGCATCGCCGTTCCAAAGCCCGGCCGCGGCGATCACGGCCAGCGCTTTTGCGGCAACCGGCGTCTCGGTCGGGGCGGCGAGCGCGTCGATCTCGCGCCCGATCAGCCCGGTATCGACCTTGCCCTGTGCGAAGCCCTCGTGCCGCGCGAGCCGAGCGAGGAAGGCGAGGTTCGTCACCGTGCCCGCCACTTCCGTCTCTTCCAAGGCGCGCGCAAGTTGCCCCAGCGCGGTCGCCCGCGTCGGCCCGTGCGTGATGACCTTGGCGATCATCGGGTCGTACCACGGGCTGATCGTATCGCCCGTGCGCACCCCGGTATCTGCACGGCACCCATCGGCGAAGCGCAGGTGCGAAAGGGTCCCGGTCGCGGGCAGGAAGCCCGCGGGCACGTCTTCTGCGTAAAGACGCGCCTCGAACGCGTGGCCGGTGATCGTCAGATCGTCCTGCGCACAGGGCAGCGGCTCGCCGCTCGCCACCCGCAATTGCCATTCGACCAGATCGACACCGGTGATCGCCTCGGTCACGGGATGCTCGACCTGCAGGCGTGTGTTCATCTCCATGAACCAGAACCGATCCGGGCGCAGCCCGTCTGAGCCGTCCACGATGAACTCCACAGTACCCGCGCCCTTGTAGCCAATGGCCTCGGCGGCGCGCGTCGCCGCCTGCCCCATCGCGTCGCGCATCTCGGGCGTCATGCCCGGCGCGGGGGCCTCCTCGATCACCTTCTGGTGGCGACGCTGGAGCGAACAATCGCGCTCGAACAGATGCACCGCTTCCTCGCCATCGCCGAAGACCTGCACTTCGATATGGCGCGGAGAGCCGATGAATTTCTCGATCAGAACGGCGGGGTTGCCGAAGGCGGTCTGCGCCTCTCCTTGCGCCGAGGCCAGCGCATCCGCGAATTCGGACGGTGCCTCGACCAGACGCATCCCTTTGCCGCCGCCGCCCGCGACCGCCTTGATCAGCACCGGATAGCCGATCGTGTCGGCGGCGCCCGCGAGGTGCTCGGGGTCCTGATTGTCGCCGTGATAGCCCGGCACGACAGGCACGCCCGCCTTTTCCATCAGGGCCTTGGCCGCGTCCTTGAGCCCCATCGCGCGGATCGCCTTGGCCGAAGGGCCGATGAAGACCAGCCCCGCCGCCTCGACGGCGTCCACGAAATCGGGGTTCTCCGAGAGGAACCCGTAGCCCGGATGGATCGCCTGTGCGCCGGTCTGTTTGGCGGCGTCGATGATCGCATCACCGCGCAGATAGCTGTCTTTCGGCGCGGGGCCGCCAATGGCCACCGCCTCGTCGGCCATCGCCACATGGCGCGCCTCGACGTCGGCCTCGGAATAGACGGCGACGGTCGCCACGCCCAGTTTGCGTGCGGTCTCGATCACGCGGCAGGCGATCTCCCCGCGATTGGCGATCAGGATCTTGGAAAACATGTCGGTCTCCCCTTTGAGAGCGTCGGAGGGGGCGCTGCCCCCGCTCCTGCGGAGCCCCCCGGGATATTTCGGCCAAGTCGAAGATTTGCACTTCCTCTTGGTCCAAATATCCCCGCCGGAGGCATGAAAGTTACATTCTGAACAGGCCGAAGCGGGTCGGCTCGATCGGAGCGTTGAGCGCGGCGGAGAGCGAGAGCGCCAGCACGTCGCGCGATTTGCGCGGGTCGATGATGCCATCGTCCCAAAGCCGCGCCGAGGCGTAGAGCGGGTGCGACTGGCGCTCAAACATCTCGATGGTTGGGCGCTTGAACTCGGCCTCTTCTTCCGCCGACCATTCACCGCCCTTGCGCTCGATCCCGTCGCGTTTGACGGTGGCGAGCACGCCGGCGGCCTGTTCGCCGCCCATCACGGAGATCCGCGAGTTGGGCCAGGTCCAGAGGAAGCGCGGGGAATAGGCCCGGCCCGCCATGCCGTAATTGCCCGCCCCGAAGGAGCCGCCGACCAGCATCGTGATCTTCGGCACCGAGGTGGTGGCGACGGCGGTGACCATTTTTGCCCCGTGGCGCGCGATGCCCTCGTTCTCATATTTCCGGCCGACCATGAAGCCGGTGATGTTTTGCAGGAAGACCAGCGGGATCGAGCGCTGCGAGCAGAGTTCGATGAAATGCGCGGCCTTCTGGGCGGCTTCCGAGAACAGCACGCCGTTATTGGCGACGATGCCCACGGGGCAGCCTTTGACATGGGCGAAGCCGGTGACGATCGTTTCGCCGAAGCGCGGCTTGAACTCGTCGAAGCGCGAGCCGTCCACGAGGCGCGCGATGACTTCGCGGATGTCATAGGGGGTGCGCAGGTCCGCCGGCACGACGCCGAGGATTTCCTCGGGGTCGTAGGCGGGTTCCTCGGGCGATTGCCAGTTCACCGTCGAAGGTTTCGTGTAGTTGAGATTGCCGACCGCGCGGCGCGCCAGCGCCAGCGCATGGGCGTCGTCTTCTGCCAGATAATCGGCCACGCCCGAAAGCCGCGTATGCACATCGCCGCCGCCGAGGTCTTCAGCGGTGACCACTTCGCCCGTCGCGGCCTTCACCAGAGGCGGACCCGCTAGGAAGATTGTGCCCTGCTCTTTCACGATGATCGTCACATCAGACATCGCGGGCACATAGGCGCCGCCTGCCGTGCAGGACCCCATCACCACCGCGATCTGGGCAATGCCCTTCGCCGACATCCGGGCCTGATTGTAGAAGATGCGCCCGAAATGGTCGCGATCGGGGAAGACTTCGTCCTGATTGGGCAGGTTCGCACCGCCCGAGTCGACGAGGTAGATGCAGGGGAGATGGTTTTCCTCAGCGATCTCTTGGGCGCGCAGGTGTTTCTTCACCGTCAGCGGGTAATAGGTGCCGCCCTTTACGGTGGCGTCGTTGGCGACCACCATGACCTCCTGGCCCTGCACCCGGCCGATGCCGGCGATCACGCCCGCACAGGGCGCGGCATTGCCATACATGTCATGCGCCGCCGTCGCGCCGATTTCCAGAAACGGCGAGCCGGGATCGAGAAGCCCCGCCACCCGTTCGCGCGGCGCCATCTTGCCGCGCGACAGGTGCCGCTCCAGCGCGGCGGGGCCGCCGCCTGCCGCTGCCTGTGCAGCCGCGTTTTCGATCTGCGACAGCGCGTCGAGATGCGCCTTGCGATTGGCCTGAAAGTCCTCCGACGAGGTCAGGGCCTGCGATAACAGTTTCATTCCATCCTCCCCAAATCGCGCAGTTCCAGCGCGCGTTGCGCCGTACGCTCGAGGTAGCATTGCGACGCCACGACCGTCCGGATCGTGCCGTCCTTCCAAATCTCGTAGAGCAGCCCGCAATCGGCGTCGCGATACTGCCCCCACGCGCTTTGCGCATCGAGCAGCCTGTTGGCGAGCTCGGTGCCGCCCTGCTCCAGCAGACGGGCGCGCGCCGCCTTATATTGCGACTTCGCGATATCGTCCCAGACCTGCGCCTCGCCTTGCAGGCAAGCCGAAATGCCAAGCGTCGTATCGCCGCCCGGCTGACCCTGACAGGCGGCGGCCGCCTCGCCGATACAGGCGGGATGGGTATCCTTCGCCCCGTCGAAACAGGCGCGTACTGCGTTCGTGTCGACGCTCGGCTCCTGCGCCAAGGCGGGCGTGGCACAGATCAGTGCCGCGACTATTGATAGCCCTTTCATTGGGTATCTCCTTCAAGCTGCTCGGCCCGCGCGATCAGACGTAGTGCCTGCGCTCCAGTCAGTTGCATTTCGCATTGCGATCCGGCCGGGCCTGCGCCCGAGCCGCCGCCCCAAGTCGACATTTCATAGGTGCAGGACGCATCGCGATAGGCGATCCATGCGCGCTGCATTTCTTTCAGCGCAGGCACCTGCGGTGGCGCGGCGGAACCCAGCTCTTTCAGTTCCGCATCCATCTTGCCGTCCTGTGCAACGATCGTCTGATAGGCTGCATTCAGGCGCGCGTCCCAATCGTCGCGTTCTGCGCCGAAACAAAAGCCCATGCCCGCATTGCTCGAGCCAGCAGTGTCGACGGTCATGCAATGTGCAGCCCCGAGCCCGATACAGGCGCTGCGCGCGGGTCCGCTCTTTGCGGAGAGACAGGCCGTGATCACCTGCGGATCATAGGTGACGGGAATGCCTTCGGCGCGCGCGGCAGTGGCCGATAGGCCCAGCATGGCGACAGCGACCATCCAAAGCGTCTTCATTGCGTCCCTCCCTTGCCTTGAGCGGACAGCGTCTCGGCCCAATCCTGCAGTTCCAGCGCATGTTCAGCGGTCTTGCGCATCAGGCAGCGCGCCTCGTCCACCTCTGCGCCCTCGCCCTGCAGCGCGGCCCCATAGGCGCAGGCGCCATCGCGGTAGCGCGCCCAAGCGGCTTCCGCCTCACCCAGCTGCGCGCCTTGCAATCCCGACGGTGACTTGCCCGCCACGATTTGCGCCGCGTCACTGGCCGCCGCCGCTTGGCGCAAGCTGTCGACGGCTGTCGCCGCCCGGTCGGACCAGAGGGCGCGCTCGACATCATAGCAGGCGCGGCGGTCGGTGACGCTCGCATCTTCGCCGATGCATCGCTCCGCCGCTTTGCCGATGCAGGACGCAGGGTCGCCTGCGCCCGAGAGGCAGTTCTCCAACGGGGCCGGATCGAAATCCGCCCCTGCCCCTTGGGCCTGCGCCGCCAGTGGCGCTGCAAGCCCGATCAGGAGGAGAGCGCCCGCTCGCATCAGACGGCTCCCATGATCTCGCGACCGATGAGCATCCGGCGGATTTCCGAGGTGCCCGCGCCGATCTCCATCAGCTTCGCGTCCCGGAACAGGCGCGAGACATTGGAGTCGTTGAGGAACCCGGCGCCGCCAAGGGCCTGCACCGCTTGATGCGCCTGCACCATCGCCTGCTCGGAGGCATACAGCACAGTGGCAGCCGCATCCTGACGCGTCACCGCGCCACGATCGCAGGCCTTCGCGACCTCGTAGGTGTAGGCCCGAGCGGTGTTCATCGCGACATACATATCGGCGATCTTGCCCTGCATGAGCTGGAAATTCCCGATCGGCTGGCCGAACTGCTCGCGCTCCTTGCAATAGGGCACGACCTCGTCGAGGCAGGCCATCATGATGCCGGTGCCGATGCCCGAAAGCACCACGCGCTCGTAATCGAGGCCCGACATCAGGACGCGCACGCCGCGCCCCTCTTCGCCCAGCACGTTCTCGAACGGCACTTCGCAATCCTCGAAGAATAGTTGTGCCGTGTTCGAGCCGCGCATGCCGAGCTTGTCGAAATGCTTGGAGGTGGAGAAGCCCTTGAAATCCTTCTCGACGATGAAGGCGGTGATGCCCTTGGAGCCCGCCTCCGGGTCGGTCTTGGCATAGACCACGAGCGTATCGGCATCGGGGCCGTTGGTGATCCAGTATTTATGGCCGTTCAGGACGTAATAACCGTTGCGCTTCTCGGCCTTGAGCTTCATGCCCACCACGTCCGACCCTGCACCGGATTCCGACATCGCAAGCGCGCCGACGGACTGGCCCGAGATCAGCCCGGGCAGGTATTTCTTCTTCTGCTCGTCAGAACCGTTCAGCTTGATCTGGTTCACGCAGAGGTTGGAATGCGCGCCGTAGCTGAGCGCGATCGAGGCCGAAGCCCGCGCGATTTCCTCGGTGGCCACGACATGGGCGAGATAGCCCATCCCGGCCCCGCCATATTCTTCCGACACGGTGATCCCGAGCAGGCCAAGCTCGCCCATCTCGGTCCAAAGCTCGTTCGGAAACTCATTATCCAGATCGGTTTTGGCCGCGATCGGGGCCACGCGCTCGGACGCCCAACGGCGCACCATATCGCGCAGTGCGGCGATATCCTCGCCCAGATCGAACTCCATCGAACCTGCGAACATCGGATCTCCTCCCCCAGTTTATTGAACGCACGTTCATTTATGCGCAATTGCCGAGTCGGGTCAAGGCCCGTGGGCTAGTGCGCGGGCAAAGGACGCAGCGGCACGAGCCACTGGCACAGGGGCTGGTCACTTGCAGTGATTGCCGCCACAAAGAGACCTGAGAGCTTGGAAACCAACGGGAGCGAAGATGGGCCAGCCACGTCATATCGTGATCGGAGCGGGGATCGTCGGCACGATGACCGCATGGGCGCTGGCCCGCCGCGGGTTGCCGGTGACGGTGATCGACCGCCTGCCCGGCCCGGCGGAGCTGTGTTCGCGCGCGAATGCCGGGATCGTCTCGATTGGCCATGCGAGCGCCTGGGCGGGGCCGGATGCCTTGCCGCAACTGCTGCGCGCGATGGCGGGGCGCAATCCCGGCGTGAAGCTGACCGCGCCCTTCGATCCGGCGCTGTGGCGCTGGGGCACGACCTTCCTGCGCAACTGCACCGGGGCCGCGCAGGCACGCAACACCGCGCGGATGATGCGGCTGGCCGAGACCGCCCGCGCCGCCCTGCCCGACATGGCGCAGGAGCTGGGGCTGGACGCGCTGATCCGCTTCGAAGGTGGGCTCTACCTGCACAACTCCACCGCCGAGATCGACGCGCATGACGACGGACGGCTGACGCGGATCGACCCGGACTGGCTGGCCGATAACGATCCGCTGCTCGCCGAGGCGGGTTTCGCGGGCGGGTTTCTCTCGCCGATGGATGCCGCGGGCAATTGCCACGAGGTGACCCGCGCCGCCGCCAAGGCCCTTGCCGCCAAACACGGCGTGCAGTTTCGCTACAATAGCGCGGTGACCGGGTTCACGCAGGCTCATGGCAAGATCACCGGCGTCAACCTCGCCGACGAGACGCTGCCTGCCGCGCAGGTAATCCTCGCCGCAGGGATCGAGACACCCGATCTGGCGCGCCCTCTGGGCTTTGCGCCGGATATCTACCCGGTGAAGGGCTATTCGGGGACATGGGAGGTCCGCGATCCGAGCCGCCTGCCCCGCCATCCTTATATCGACGAGGCCGCGATGCTGGCTGTGGCCTCTTACGGTGGTGTCTTGCGGGTGACCGCGATCGCCGAATTCGCCGGACGCGACCGGACGCTGCGCGAGGATCGCACCAAGGTGCTGACCGATTACGTCGCCGCACGTTTCGGCGATGCGGTGAGCGATGCGCCGCCGGTGCTCTGGACCGGGCTGCGGCCCTCGACCCCGCACGGCCCGCCCTTCCTTGGCCGGGTGAAAGCTTACGACAATCTGTGGGTCAATGCGGGCCACGGCCAACTGGGCTGGACGCTCTCGGCGGGCTGCGGCGCGCTACTGGCCGATGCGATCACCGGCGCCGCCAGCGGGCCGCGCGAAGTGTCGGCCCCGGCGCGCTGGCTGGCGCCTCTGTGACGCCCGAGGCAATGAAGGAGACGACATGAGCCCGAAAATCATCCCCTATGACATCGCTGAAAAGCTGGACTGGCCGGGCGCAATCGCGGCGCTGCGCGCGGGCCATACGCGCCCGAAGGCGGAGTTGGGCGATACGTTTCTCGGGCCCTCCGATGCGGTCTTGCTGAGCCGCGCGGCCTATATTCCGGGGCTGGGCTACGGGGTGAAATCCTTCACCGTGTGCGACGGCAATGCGCAGGCGGGGCTGCCGACAGTGCAAGGCGCGATGGTGGTGTTCGAGCCCGAGCACGGCCAGCCCACCGCGATCGTCGATTGCCCGCTGGTGACCGAGTTCAAGACGGCCGCCGATTCTGTCTTGGGCGCGCAGCTTCTGGCCCGCCCCGACAGCCGTCGCCTGTTGATCGTGGGGGGCGGCCGGGTCGCGCGCTCGCTGATCGCGGCCTATGCGGCGGGCTTTCCGGGGCTGACGGAGATCACGCTCTGGACGCGCCGCCCCGAGCAGGCACAGGAGCTGGCAGCTGACCCCGCCCCCGAGGGCATCAGCCTGCGCGCGGTGACCGATCTGCCCGAGGCGGTGGCAGAGGCCGATATCGTCAGCAGCGCCACGATGGCTCGCACGCCGGTCCTGCAGGGTGCATGGGTAAAGCCCGGCACCCATGTCGATCTGATCGGAGCCTATAAGGCCGATATGCGCGAAGCCGACGACGCGCTGATCTCGACGGCGAGCCTCTTCGTCGACAGCCGCGACACCACGCTGGGCCATATCGGCGAGCTGCTGATCCCGATCCGCGAAGGGGTGATCACGCCCGAGGCGGTGAAGGCCGATCTCTACGACCTCATCGGCGGCGCGCGCGGGCGGGAAAGCGCCGAGGAGATCACGCTTTACAAGAATGGCGGCGGCGCGCATCTCGACCTGATGATCGCCGACTGGATCTCGCGCGCCGGGTGAAGGTCAGCGCGCCACCTCTTCAGGTCTCGGCCTCTTCGCGCAGGATGCGCGCGATCTGGGCGGCGTCATCCGTCGAGAAAGTCAGCGGCAGGCGCAGATCCAGCAGCGTCGCCAGCACCGCATCGGTGCGCGGCAGGTTCTGCGCCTCGGCGTAACGCCAACTGTCATGGCGTGAGGTGAAGCCCGCGGGCTCATCCGCGCCGAACCATTTCAGCTCGACCCCGCGGGCCGCAGCCCGGGCGACGAAGTCCAGCATCTCGGGGGCGGAGCGTCCCGGCAGGCGGAACTGGAAGGACGAGCCGACATAGCTCTCGGCCTCGGGACGCTCGATCAGCGCGACACCCTCTGCCCCCGCAAGCCCCGCCTCGACCTCACTGTACAGCGCATTCCAGCGCGCCACCCGATCCGCCAGCGTCGGCAGTTGCGGACGCAGGATCGCGGCGCGCAGATGGTCCATCCGGCCCGAGACATTGGGCGTGTCGTATTTCAACCCCTCGAACACCTCCGGGCCGGGCGCTGCGCGGTGACGCTCGAACAGCATGTAGCTGCCCGACAGCAGGATCATCCGCGCCGCCAGTTCGGCATCGTCGGTCACGATCAGCCCGCCCTCGCCCGAATTCATGTGCTTGTAGGTCTGGGTCGAATAGCACCCGATCGCGCCGTGCCGCCCCGAGTGAACCCCGGCCCATGTCGCCCCCATCGTATGGGCGCAATCCTCGATCACCGTCAGATCATGGGCGCGCGCGATCTCCATCAGCGCATCCATGTCGCAGATATGGCCGCGCATATGCGACAGCATCAGCACCCGCGCCTGCGGGGCTTTCGCCGCCAGATCGTCAAGGTCGATGGTCAGCTGGTCGGTAACCTCAACCAGCACGGGCTTGCCACCGACCGCCGCGATCGCGCCGGGCACGGGGGCGAGCGTGAAGGCATTGGTCAGCACCGGATCGCCCGGCCCCACGCCCACGGCGCGCAGCGCGCAGCCCAAGGCATAGCCACCCGAGGCCACCGCAAGGCAATAGGGCGCGCCGGTCAATCCGGCGAATTCCTCCTCCAGCAGCGCCACCTCGCCCGGCTCTCCGGGCAGGGTGTTGTAGCGATGAAGGCGACCCGAGCGCATCACCTCGACGGCGCGTTCGATCGCATCTTCGGGGATCGGCTCCTGCTGGGTGAAATTGCCTTTGAAGACCTCGGACATCGCTCAGACCTTTCTTGCGCGGACAAACAGCGCCAATGCCGCCAGCAGGATCACGGAGGCCACGTAAAAGGCCATATCCGGCGTGCGGATCGGAGCGTTCTCGGCGAGGAATATCCCGAAGACTTGGGTGAAGAACAAGGTGCCCGCCAGCATCGCGAGGTTCATCAACGCCGAAATGCCACCCTGCAGCGCGCCCTGAGCGTCTTCGGGCACCGCATTGGACATCAGCGAGGCGATCATCGGATGCACCAGCCCCTCGATCCCGGTGATCAAGAGGACGATCAGCACCATCACGAGCGAGGTCGACAGCCCCAGCGCGATGGTCATGCCGATCCCGACGATCAGCCCGATCACCACCACCCGCGCCTCGCCCAGACGGGACGCGAGCGGACCGGCCAGCCCACCCTGAAAGATCGCCGCGACGACCCCGTAGCCTGCGAGCGTCAGCCCCACCGTCCCCTCGGACCAGCCGAATTTCGCCATCCCCCAATAGGGCCAGATCGCGGGATAGACGGCGGAGGCGAACAGATAGACGCCAAGCGCGGTGCCCATCGGCAGCACGCCCGGATAGCGCGCGAAAACTTTCAACGTGCCCAGCGGGTTGCAAGCGCGCCAGTTCACCGGACGGCGCAGGCCCTGCGGCAGGCTTTCGGGCAGCACGATCAGCCCGTAGATCAGGTTCAGCCCCGACAGCGCGGCGGCCACGAAGAAGGGAATACGCGGGCCAAGCTCGCCGAGAAACCCGCCAAGCGCAGGCCCCGCGATGAAGCCGAAACCGAAGGCCGCGCCGATCAGGCCGAAGGCGCGGGCGCGCTCTGCCGGTGGGGTGATGTCGGCGAGATAGGCATTCGCGATGACGTAGGACGCGCCGCAGATGCCCGCGACGATCCGGCCCACGAAGAGCCAGAGCAACGTCGGCGCAAAGGCGTGAAAGAGGTAATCGACGCCCAGACCGCCAATGGCGAGCAGCAAAAGCGGGCGCCGTCCGAACCGATCCGAGAGGTTGCCCATCAGCGGCGCAAACAGGAACTGCGCGAGGCTGAAGGCCGCGAACATCCAGCCACCGATCCGGCTCGCTTGCGCCAGATCGACATGGCCCACATCCGCGATCAGCGAGGGCAGCACCGGGATGATCAGGCCGAACCCCACCATGTCGAGAAACACCGCGATCAGAACGAAGGCGGTGGCGTGAAAGCGCGAAGGACCGATGGGCGCTGCGGTCATGGCCGTCGGCGGCCGCGTCTGAGGGATGGTTCGGGGCAGCACAGCCCCGCCGAGGCGCTCACCCGAGCATCCGCGCGGCAAGCGCGGGCAGATCGTCGAAATGATCGAGCAGCGCCTCGGGTGCGAGCCGTTCGATGCCGCGCCCCTCCGGGCCGAAGGTCACAAGAACGCAGGGCACGCCGACCGCGCGGGCGGTCTCACGATCTGTATTGGTGTCGCCCACCAGCAGCGAGGCTTCCAGCTTGCCGCCGGCCCGCTCGACCGCCGCGAGATAGGGATCGGGCGAGGGCTTGCGCAGCGGTAGCGTATCGGCACCGATCAGCGCGTCGAAAAGCGCGGTGATCCCGAGCCGGTCGATCAGATCACGCGCGAGACCTTCGGGCTTGTTGGTGCAGACAGCCGTCGCAAACCCCTGATCGCGCAGCGTTTTCACCGCCGTCTCAGCGCCGGGATAAAGCTGCGTATGGCGGTCGATATTCTCGCCGTAATGCGCAAGCAGCGGGTGATAATCGGCCTCGACCAGCTCGGCGATCTCCGCCTCCGGCAGCCCCAGACGCCCATAGCCGGCCTTGAGCATCGCACGGCCACCATGGAAGGCGGTCAGCGCGTCCTCCGCCGGATCGAGAAGCGGCGCATGGCCACGCGCCGTGAAGCAGGAATTGGCCGCCGCGATCAGGTCGGCGGAGGTATCCGCCAAAGTCCCGTCGAGGTCGAAAACCACTGTGCGCATTGCCTTTTGCTCCTTCCGTAACACCGCGAAAGGAAGCGTGAAGACGCACCACTTGCGGCAAGCAAGCCAATGGTTAAAACGGGGCCGAGCAGAAGAAAAGGTTTCTAATGGCGATTGCATTGATCACCCTCGCGGCGGGACAGGGCACCCGCATGAAATCCGACTTGCCGAAGGTGCTGCATCAGGTGGGCCGCGCGCCGCTGGTGGCGCATGCGCTGGCTGCCGGGCGCGCGCTCGAACCCGAGACCGTGATCGTGGTCGCGGGCCACGGTGCCGACAAGGTGAAGAAAGCCGTCGCGAAGGTCGATCCCGAGGCGCAGATCGTGCTGCAGGAAGAACAGCTCGGCACCGGCCACGCCGTGGCGCAGGCCCTGCCCGCGCTCGACGGGTTCGATGGCCGCGTGATCGTGCTTTACGGCGACACCCCCTTCATCCGGCCCGAGACGCTGGAGCGGCTGGCGGCGTCCGATGCGGCGGTGACCGTGCTCGGCTTCGAGGCGGCCGATCCGGGCCGCTATGGGCGCTTGGTGGCGCAGGGCGACACGCTGGATCGGATCGTGGAATTCAAGGATGCCACGGATGACGAACGCGCCATAACCCTTTGCAATTCCGGCGTTATCGCCTGTGACGCAGTGCTTCTGACCGAACTCGTCGCGGGGCTGTCGAACGAGAACGCGTCGGGCGAATATTACCTCACCGATATCGTCGAAGCCGCGCGCAAGAAGGGTCTGACCGCGCAGGTCGTGACCTGTGACGAATCCGAGACGCTGGGGATCAACACCCGCGCCGAGCTTGCCCGCGCCGAGGCCCTGTTCCAGGAGCGGATGCGCGCCGAGGCGATGGAAAACGGCGTGACCATGGTGGAGCCCACCAGCGTCTGGTTCGCGCTCGACACCTATATCAGCCGCGATGTCGTGCTGGGCCCGAATGTCGTGTTCGGCCCCGATGTCACCATCGAATCCGGTGCGGTCATCGAGGCCTTCTGTCACCTTGAGGGCTGCCACATCTCGCGCGGGGCCACGATCGGCCCCTTCGCCCGTCTGCGCCCCGGCGCGGAACTCGCCGAGGACGTGCATATCGGCAATTTCGTCGAGGTGAAGAACGCGATCCTCGCCGAGGGTGTGAAAGTCGGCCATCTGACCTATCTGGGCGATGCCGATATCGGGGAGCATACGAATATCGGCGCGGGCACGGTGACCTGCAATTACGACGGGGTCATGAAGCATCGCACCACCATCGGCGCGAACGCCTTCATCGGCTCGGACACGATGCTGGTGGCCCCGGTTACGGTGGGCGACGGCGCGCTGACGGGCTCGGGATCGGTGATCTCGAAAGACGTCCCTGCCGAGGCGATCGCGATCGAGCGGTCCGAGCAGGTGAACCGTCCGGGCCTCGCCAAGAAACTATTTGCGAAACTGCGCGCGGAGAAAGCGCGTCGCATGAAGAAAGATTGATAAATGTGCGGAATTATTGGCGTTTTGGGGAAGCACGAGGTTTCCCCCTGGCTCGTTGAGAGCCTCAAGCGATTGGAATATCGCGGCTATGACAGTGCCGGGATCGCGACGGTAAATGCAGGCAAGCTCGACCGCCGCCGTGCGGTGGGCAAGCTGTGGAACCTGTCCGATCTGCTGGTGCACGACCCGCTGCCGGGCAAGTCGGGCATCGGCCATACCCGCTGGGCGACCCATGGGGCCGCGACCCAAGGCAATGCGCATCCGCATCGCTCGGGGCCCGTCGCGGTCGTGCATAACGGCATCATCGAGAACTTCCGCGAGCTGCGGGCCGAACTGGCCGAAGCCGGGATCACCCCGGAGACGCAGACGGATACCGAAACCGTCGCGCTGCTGACACGGATGTTCATGGATCGCGGCATGGATGCGCGCGAGGCCGCCGTGGCGACGCTTGGCAAGCTCGAAGGCGCGTTCGCGCTGCTGTGGCTCTTCGACGGCGAGGACGATCTGCTGATCGCGGCGCGCAAGGGATCGCCGCTCGCGATCGGGCATGGAGATGGCGAGATGTTTGTGGGCTCGGACGCGATTGCGCTCGCGCCGATGACCGATCGGATCACCTACCTCGAAGAGGGCGATTACGCATTCGTCACCCGCGCCGGGGCCGAGATTTTCGACGCCGAGGGCCGCCGTGCGAACCGCGACGAAAGCCGCATCGATCTGGGTCAGGCGCAGGTCGAAAAGGGCGGCTACAAGCATTTCATGGCGAAGGAAATCGCCGAGCAGCCCGTCGTGCTGGCTGACGCTTTGCGACATTATCTGCCCGAAACCGGGCTGAATCTGCCTGCGGAGTTGGACTTTTCCAACATCGACCGGATTATCCTGATCGCCTGCGGCACGGCGCATTACGCCTGCGCGGTGGCGAAATACTGGTTCGAGACCTTCGCTCGCATCCCGGTCGAGATCGACGTGGCGTCCGAATTCCGCTACCGCGAGCCGCCCCTTTCCGAGCGCAGCCTCGCCGTCTTCGTCAGCCAATCCGGCGAGACCGCCGACACGCTGGCCGCGCTGCGCTATTGCTCCGAGCGCGTTGCGAAAACCGTGGCCGTGGTCAACGTCCCCACCTCCTCCATCGCGCGCGAAGCCGACATCATGTTGCCGATCTTCGCGGGCGTCGAGGTCGGCGTGGCCTCGACCAAGGCGTTCACCGCGCAGCTGCTGGTTCTGGCCGTAATGGCGCTGAAAGCGGGCCGCGACCGGGATGAGACCGACGGGCCGACACTGGGCAGCCATGCCGATACGCTGCGCGCCCTGCCCGGCCTGCTCAATCAGGCGCTGTCGATTTCCGAGCCGATCGCGCATCTCGCCGAGCAACTTGCCGAGGCACAGGACATCCTCTTCCTCGGACGCGGCGCGATGTATCCGCTGGCACTGGAAGGGGCGCTGAAGCTCAAGGAAATCAGCTATATCCATGCCGAAGGCTATGCCTCGGGCGAGCTGAAGCATGGGCCGATCGCGCTGATCGATCGCACCGTGCCGGTGATCGTTATGGCGCCCTATGACAAGCTCTTCGACAAGACCGTCTCGAACATGCAGGAGGTGATGGCGCGCCACGGGATGGTGCTGCTGGTCTCCGATGCCACGGGCATCAGCGCGGCGCAGGATGGCACCTGGGGCACGCTGCAAATGCCCGATATTGCGGAACCTTTCGCGCCGATCCTTTATGCGGTTCCGGCGCAACTGCTGGCCTATCACACGGCGGTCGCGAAAGGCACCGACGTGGACCAGCCGCGCAACCTCGCCAAATCGGTGACGGTCGAATGAGCCGCAAGCGGGGCAAGAAGCGCGTCGCCCGGCCGCGCGCGGCGGATTATGCGCCGCTCGACCCGGCGGAGGACGCCCGGCTGCGCGCCGAGGCCGAGGCCTATGCGGCCTCGGATGCGGACTATGAGGCCTTCGCCGAGGAAGAGGACGCCGACGCGCCGCTCGGCCCCCCGCCCACGCTGGAAGACGCGCTTTTCGCGCTGGAAAGCTGGGCGGATGCCGAGAAAGCCGCCGAGATGGCCGCCTATCACAAGGCGGAGCGGCGCTATCTGGGCGTTTCCGTTCCGGCGATCGAGGACATGGTCGCGCTGTGGCGTGGCCAGCTTGATGTTCCGGGGCGGGTCGAACTCGCCCGCGGGCTTTGGGACAGCGACATTCACGAGGCGCGGATCGCGGCGGCCAAGCTGCTGACGCAGGCGCGGCTGCGCCCCGACGGTGCCGCATGGGAATTGATCGCAAGTTGGGTACCGCAATTCGACGCCTGGGCGATTGCCGATCACGCGGCCAAGGCGGGCTCGAAACGGCTTCAGGCCGAGCCCGCGCGGCTCGACGAGGTGGCGGTCTGGGTGCGCTCGGATCACATGTGGACGCGTCGTGCGGCTTTCGTCTTCACCCTGCCCTGGACCAAGCAGCGCAATCCCAAGCCCGAGGACGAGGCGGTACGCGACGAGGTTCTGGGCTGGGCCGCGCAACTGGCCGAGGATCGCGACTGGTTCATCCAGAAAGCGATCGCGTGGTGGCTGCGCGAGCTGAGCAAGAAAGACCCTGCCCGCGCTCAGGCCTGGCTGGACGAGCATGGCGAAAGGCTGAAGCCTTTCGCCCGCAAGGAAGCCAGTAAATATTTATGAATACAGGAACTTGTCGTAGTCGCTGACGAGCAGGTGACGCGGCGCTTCGTCTTCCTCGATCTCGGAGAACCGCCCGATATCTTCGCGGAAGATATTGTCGGTGTTGTCGTCGTTGACGGTCGAGACCTCGCCGATCAGAACGTCGCCGCCCTCGCCCCAGAAGGCATGCCAGTCACCGGGCCGCAGGGTCACGCTCTCGCCGGGGCGCAGGATCAGCACCTCCCCAGGCGCGTAATTGCGCGGGACGCCGTCGCACATCACCTGCCCGCCTGCGGTCTCGTCGAATTTGCCATCCGCGTCAGAGCCATAGAGCTCGATTGCGAGGTCTGCGCCGCCGCGATTGATGATGTCCTCGGCCTTGATGATATGGGTATGCATCGGGCTGATCTGGTCCTTGCGCGAGATCAGGAGCTTCTCGGCATAGGCCATGCCGTGGCCCGCCTGGAGATCGCGCAGATCGCCGTTGCGCAGTGTGAAGAGAAACAGGCCCAGCTTGTCGAAATCGCCCTGCCCGTAATCGGTGATGTCCCAGCCCATCGCGGCTTCCACGATGCGCTGTGCCTGCGGCAGGCGCGCCTTGAACTCGGCCGGGCTCCACCATGCGAAGGGCGGCAGGCGGAAGCCGAATTCCTGGATCATTTCCTCGGCCGCGGCCATGATTTCGTTCACGCGCGAGCGTTTCATCTGTCTCTCCGTTTTGTCTTTGCGGCTCAGGCGACGCAGGCGGCGGGCCGTTCGCCGCGCGCCCAAGCACGCACCGCATCGCCGAATGCCTCGAACAGAGGGCGCGAGACGGGATCTTCCGCCGCACGCCATTCGGGATGCCATTGCACCGATAGGGTAAACCCCGGCGCGTCCTTAACATAGATCGCCTCGGGCGTACCATCGGGGGCGCGCCCTTCGATCACAATCCGGGTACCGGCGGTGCAGACGCCCTGCCCGTGCAGCGTGTTGGTCTCGACCTCATCCGCGCCGAAGAGACGCGCGAACCGACCGCCGGGGGTGAGCGTGACCATGTGGCGGTTGGAGAACCCTTCTTCGAGCGTCCCCTCCGGCGGCATCCGGTGGTTCAATCGCCCCGGAAGCTCGCGGATCTCGGGGTGAAGCGTGCCGCCCATCGCGACGTTGACCTCCTGAAAGCCCCGGCAGATGCCGAGGAAGGGCTGCCCGTTCTCGACACAGGCCCGCACCAGCGGCAGGGTGATCGCGTCGCGGGCGCGGTCGAAAGTGCCGTGCTTCTCGGTCGGCTCTTCGCCATATTCATGCGGGTGGACGTTCGGGCGCCCGCCGGTCAGGAGGAAGCCGTCGCAGACCTCCATCAACTCCTGAACGGACACATATTCGGGATCGGCGGGGATCAGCAGCGGGATGCAATCGGAGACCTTGCTCACCGCTTCCGAGTTGAGTTGCCCACCTTCATGGACGGGATAGCGGTCACCTACGAGGCCTCTATTGCCGATGATGCCGACGACGGGTCTGGTCATTGATATCTCCTTTGTCCCGAAGCTAAGGCGACGTTCGGGCAGAGAAAAGGCGCAAAATGCGCACGAAGCCGTGCATCTGACGCACAGCCCAAGCCTGCAGCGATTTCCAGCGGATTTGCCCGTTCAGGCGGCCAGATCATGGCGCAGGATCGCGGCCTCGGAGGGCTTGAGCGCCCGACGCGCGAAGGCCCCATAGCTGAGCGGATTTTCCTCGACCTCGGGCACCAGCGCCTCGAGCCCGGCGCGCTGGTCGCGGGCGATCATCTCGAGCCGGGTGGAGGCCGGGTGGAAGCTTTCGGTCTCAAGCCCGTTCGCGGTCAGCACCTGATGGCGCTCGAACATCAGGTGGATGTAGCTCAGGCCCCGCAGCGCGCCCTCGAAGCGGATCTGGCGGCCATTCACCAGATCGCAGGCGCGCACCAGCACCTCGTCCTCGGCAAACAGCGCCTGCGCCGCGCGCCCGCGCACCAGCATCCGGTGTTGCGGCGACACGATCAGATCGCGATCGGGCCGGGCGATGCCGAAGGCCCCTGCCGAAATCCGCACCGGGCGCAGATGCGGCATCGCATGGAGCCGCGCGCCAGAGATGTCGCGCCGACCGATCCAGCAGATCGGCTGCGCCCCGTCATCGCGGGTCAGCACGCGGCCGCCTTCGCGCAACGCCTCGACCGGGCGGCGGCCCTGGTCGGTCTCGATCAGCGTACCGGGGGTGAAACAGATGACGCCCGCAGGCCCCTGCCGCGCCGCTTTCGGACGCAGATCGAGCGCCCGGTCGACCACCCACAGATCGCTGTCCACCGGCGGCATCCGACCGGCGAACATCAGGATACGCGTGCCGCTTTCGGGCAGCTCGATCAAGGTGACGACATAGGCGTGATAGCCATCGGTCACGGTAAAACTTTGATTGGGCGTCTCGGTCTCGTCAGGATCGTCGAGCGTTCGCGGATGTCCCACGGCCTCGCCCAGCAGGCGACGCACCGCGCGGGCGGCTTTCGTGCGCCGCTCCGCCTCGCCGCGCGCATTGTGCAAGATGAGCCGATCATTGGGCCCGTCCACGCAGATCGCCTGTCCCGTCCAGCGCCAACATGCGCCCACGGTCACGACCTCAAGCGGCGGCACCGGGGTCCCGTCGATTTCCGTCTGCGCCCATGAAATGACGAAGGTGCCCTGATAGCCCGCCTTCATTGCCTCGATCCTGCCCGTATTTCGCGAGAGCTTATGTCTGCCCTCTGCTTGTTAATAGTTACGGTATCATGATGAATTCGCGATGTGAATCCCCATCTTGACGCATAGGGCAAGCGACCTTCACCGAAACTTGCGCGCGACCACGCTTGTCCCACGCGCGCGCAACTGCATTTTCGTTGGGAAGAGCACCCTGAGGAGACTCATGATGAAATCGATCGCCCTGATCGCCGCCCTCGCCTGCGCCGCGCTGCCCTCGCTGGCCGCCGCGCAGCAGCAGCCGCTCAATGCGCTGGAGATCCAACGCGTGCATTTCCTCGTCGGCAATGTCGACCTGTCCAACCTGACTGACCGCCAGATCGTGCAGATCAAGGAAGCGCTGGTTCAGAATGTCGACCGCACGGCGAAGGAAACGCTGATCCGTATGGCCCTGAAGAAGAAATGAGGAAACTGCCTATGACGACCCGTTTTACCGCCGCCACTTTCGGTTGCAGCCTTGCAGTGGCGCTTGGCCTTGGGGCCGGTATCGCGCAAGCCGGTGTCACGTCGCAGCCGCCCGGTGACCTTGGGCCGCAATCGCAGTCGCCCAAGCAGAGCTCGAGCGGGTCCGACCCGGCCTATTTCATGCCGGCCGATCCGCATCTCAGCATGTTCGATCAAGCGCGCGCTGCGGAGTTTACGAACGGGAAGAAGCTCAACGACATAGGCTTCACGCAGGTCGCCGCGATCGAGAATGCGCTGATCCATCCCTCGCTCGCCAAGAGCCGCGAAGAACTGATCTCGAAGAGCCTCGATACCGGGAACTAAGCGGGCGGAAATCTCGATTTCTTGCTGGTCAGGCTGGGCACCGCCCGGCCTGAACGCGTTTTCGGGGAGGAGGATCGAAAACCTGCGTCGGCCGGGCGGCCCTTCACACAGCGCAAGGGTGCGCGAGTTGCCCAAGAGGGTCGGCCAAGCCCGACCCGTATATTCAGATTTCGCCCAGTTTCCGTTTTCGTCAAGCAGCGGCCACGCGCAGCGGTGCCATCCTACGCCGGGCGCAACGAACTGCGCCGCGTGAGGCGAAATTCGCCGCACCTGCACAAAATGTAAGCGCCCGACACACCAATCGGCGCGTCGGGCACTAAACTTTGTCAGGTCTTGCGGGCTATCAGGCCCATTCGCCCTTGCGGAAGACCGGGACGCGGGTGCCGTCGGGCTTGATACCGTCGATATCGGTCTCGGGGCCGCCGATCATCCAGTCGACATGGATCATCGAGCTGTTGCCGCCCTTCGCCGCGACCTCGTCCTCGCTCAGCTCGCCGCCATTGATGAAGCATTTCGAATAGCACTGCCCCATCGCGATATGGCAGGCGGCATTCTCGTCGTAGAGCGTATTGTAGAACAGCAGCCCCGAGGCCGAGATCGGCGACCCGTTCGGCACCAGCGCGACCTCACCCAGACGGCGCGCGCCTTCATCGGTGTCGATCAGCTTCTGCAGCACCGCCTCGCCGCGGCTGGCCTTCGCCTCGACCACTTTGCCGCCCTCGAAGCGCATCTCGATATTCTCGATCAGGCTGCCCTGATGCGACAGCGGCTTGGTCGCGCGAACGACCCCGTCGACGCGCTCGGCATGGGGCGTGGTGAAGACCTCTTCGGTCGGGATGTTCGGGTTGCAGACAACACCGTTATTGGCCTCGGAGGCACCACCGCTCCATTCATGATCGTCGGCGAGGCCCACGGTCAGATCGGTGCCACCACCGGTGAAATGAAGCGCCGAGAAGCGCTGCTCGTTCAGCCAGTCGCGGCGCTTGCGCAGGGCCGCGTTATGCGCCTCCCATGCGGCGACGGGATCGGGTTGGTCGGCGCGCGAGGCGGCGAAGATCGCGTCGGCCAGTTTGCCCACGGCTTCCTCTTCCGGCAGATCGGGGAAGACGCGCTTGGCCCAGGCCACCGTCGGGTAGCTCACGATCGACCAGTTGATCTCGAAATTCGAGATTTTCTCCAGCGCCGGTTTATAGGCAATGGAGTTGGCCTTGCCGGCGCGCGAGACTTTCTCGGGGTCCTGTTCGGACAGCAGCATCGGGTCTTCGCCGACGATCGCCATGCGGGCCGCGCCGCTCTCGTAAGCCTTCGCCATGCCCTGATAGAGCCAGTCGGGTGCGCGGTCGAAGCTTTCGTCCTTCGCGTTCTCGAACCGGGCCAGCGTGATCTGACCATCGCTGAGGATCGGGGTGAAGGTGCCTGCGCCCGCGCGATAGGCTTCGGCGGCGATCCGGCGCACCAGCGGCAGCGCCTCGACGGGCGCGGTCAACACCAGATCCTGACCGTCTTGCAGGTTCAGACCCACCTGCACGGCAACCTCGGCCAGCCGGTCGAGAAGTTGCGGATCGATTGCGTCGCTTGCCATGAGAGCCTCCTGAATTGCGTTGAGCCGCAAGATAGATGGCTGGGCGGCAGGCTCAACCCCGGCAGAGCGCGAACCCGAGGTCAGAGGCCGAACCACGGGGCGGCATGAGACACGATCTCGTCAAGTTCACGGTAGCGCGCGGTAAAACCCAAGGCGTCGCGCGCACGGGACGGATCGGCCACCAGCTCCGCCGGATCGCCGGGGCGGCGTGGGGCGTCCTCGAAGGGCACTTTGCGCCCCGTCACTCGCTCGACCGAGGCGATCACCTCGCGGATCGACGCGCCCCGCCCGGTGCCGAGGTTCAGTTTCAGGCTGTCGCCGCCGCCCTGCAGGTGATCGAGCGCCAGAAGATGCGCGCGGGCCAGATCGTCGACATGGATGTAATCGCGGATGCAGGTGCCGTCGGGCGTGGGACAATCCGTGCCGAAGACCTTCACCGCCGGGCCCTGCCCCGAGGCCGCGCGCAGCACCAGCGGGATCAAATGGGTCTCGGGATCGTGCCGCTCGCCGATCTCGCCGCTCGGGTCGGCGCCGCTCGCGTTGAAATAGCGCAGGGCCGCGAAGCGCAGATCGGTCGCGGCGGCGGCATCCTCCAGCATCCATTCGCAGATCAGCTTGCTGCGGCCATAGGGGTTGATCGGGTTTTGCGGCGTGTCCTCGGAGATCGGCAGCGTCGCGGGCGTGCCATAGGTGGCGCAGCTCGACGAGAAGACGATCTTGTCCAGCCCCACCGCCTGCATCGCGCCCAGAAGCGCGGTCATCCCGCCCAGATTGACGTCGTAATAGCGGGTGGGTTCGGCCACGCTCTCGCCGACATAGGCCAGCGCCGCGAAATGGATCACAGCGTCGATCCGGTGCTCCTTGAGCGTTTTCTCGACCAGTTCCCGGTCGCGCAGATCGCCCTCGACGAGAGGCCCCCAGCGCACCGCATCGGCATGGCCGCGCGACAGATCGTCGAAGACGACGGGGGCGTGCCCCGCCGCAGCCAGCGCCTTACAGCAATGCGAGCCTATGAAGCCCGCGCCGCCGGTGACCAGAACCTTCGATGTCACTTACGAGCCCCACCCTTCGCGCAGCATCGCGCCGACGATCTCGGGCGCCAGAACCCCGTCACGGCAGGCCATATCGCCCGGCATCGTGCCACAGGCACGCTCCATCGCACGCAGCGTACCGCGCCCGGCAAACCCGTCGAGCGGGCCGCGATACAGCCCCTTATCGGCAAGGTCTTTCTGGATCATATAGACCGCGAGCCTCGGATTGGCTTTGAACAGATCGCGCGCCTGCGCGGCATTCATCTTCCCCCGGGCGGGCGCGATCTCTCCTGCGAGCGGTGCGAAATCGGCATCGTGCCGATGCCTCGCCACACGGATCGTCATCGCGTAATTCTCACGTTCTGCGGGCGTGAACAGATCGCTATGCGCTTCGAGGAAGTCCGATGCCCCCTTGGGATCGCGCCGGACGTTATAGGAGTTGCCGTCGCGCAGGAGACCGACCAGATAGCGCGCTGCGGTCTTGTTGCCCGCTTCGGCAGCCTCGCGCAGTTGCGCCACCGCCTGTTTGCCATCGCCGCGCATCGAGATACCCCAGATGCGGCGCGTGGCGTCGAGCACTTCGATCCGTTCGTTTCCGGCCGCGCGGGCGGCCTTGGCATAGCCGTCGAACTTCGCGCGCGAAACCTTTCCGCTGCCGAGATAGCCATACATCGCGCCCTCGGCCAGCGTCGCATAGGCGCCATCGACACCCGCCGCGCCAGCGCGTTCGAGAACCGCCTGCGCTGTCTTCGGATCGCGCTGCGACCACATCAGCGTCTCGCCGTATTTCCACAATCCGGTCGCGTCGCCCGCCTCTGCTGCGGTCTCGAACAGGTCGCGCGCCTTGGCATAATCGCGCGGCAGTCCCGTTCCGTAGAGATAGGCCTCGCCCAAGATCAGCGCCGCTTTCGCATCGCCCTTTGCGATCTGCGTCTCAAGCAGGTCGACCCCGCGCGCAGTGTCGCGTGGCAAAGCCCAGCCGCCGATCAGCTGCTTGCCCAACAGACGGTGCGCATCCCAGCTGCCCGCTTCGACCGCCTGTTCGAGATAACCAACGGCGCGATCACGATCCGCAGCGACAGGACCGCCCCAGAGGAGCAGGTCACCTGCGGCCAAAGCCGCTTCGGGATCGCCTTGCGCCGCGGCGTCCTCCAACATCGAGAGCCCGGTCTGTGGATCGGGTTTCACATCGCCAGAGCCCCAGACGAGCGCCTGCGCGCGTTCGGTGACGTCGGGCTTCGTTTCGTCCGCGAGAAGTGGTGCGCTGACCGTGCACAAAGCCAGAGCGACCACTCCGAGCGACTTGGTCCAAATCTTGCGTGACATAGGTCCTCCCTTGGCGGGGCCTACCCGCCGACCAGATAAGGCAAAGCCAGACCCGCAAGCGCGATCGAGACGCCCATCGGGAGCTTTCCCCGTGCGTAACAGCTCTTCCAACCCAAGCGGGGCCCAAGCCGCGTCGCGACCGGCGCGCTTTGCAACCCCACCGTCAGCGCCGAGCCCGCAAAAAGCGCGACGGAAAAGGCGATCAGAAACTCCCCCATCGCCGCAGAGGGTACGAATAGCATCAGGGCCGCGAGAAATTTCACGTCCCCGCCCCCGAAGGCGCGCAGCACGAAAAAGACGTAGCCGACGAGGAAGGTGATCGCGCCCGCGGCAAGGCGCAGGCTCAGTTCGTGCGGGCCCAGAAACGGGGCGCAGAGCGCAAAGAAGCCAAGCGTGATCAGCACGATCTTGTTCGGGATGCGCATCTCGCGCAGATCGCTGAGCGCGACCCAGATCAAGACCGGGGCCAGCGCCGCCAGCGGCAGGAGCTGCCCGGTCATGCGACCCGTCCGGCTCTGGCGCCGGCGAGCTCGAAGGGCAGTTCGGAGACGAGCTGGAAGGTCAGTTCCGCCAGATTGCGCGCGCCGGTCTTGGCGTAGAGATTGCTCAGATGGGTGCGCAGGGTGGATTCCTTGATCCCCAGCTCCGCGAGCATCTGGTCGGGCGACTGGCCATGACGCAGCAGCAGGCAGACGCGATATTCCGAACGGCTCAGACGCGCCGGGTTATCCGCGCTCAGGATCGGCGAGCCGATGAGCGGCGCGGCCTGTTTGGCGGCCGATTTCAGCAAGGTCTCGGTGAACATGCCGCGGGCGCGGTTGTGCCAAGTGCGGCTCAGCGTATCGCCGAGCGTGGTCAGCACCGCTTGCTGATACTGGCGCAGCTTCTCGGTGAAATGCAGCTCCAGCGTATCGACCCAGCGATCGCTGATCTCGAGCGGAATGACGACCATTTCGACAAGGTTGCGCCGGGCCAGTGCCGAAGCGACCGCCTGCGGCACGTCCTCGTCCTGCATCGAGCGATACCAGGTCGAGCCCCGTTTCGCCTTGTCGAGATAATCGCCCAGCAGATCGCCTGCGAAGCTTTGCTCCAGCGGAAGCCGGCAGCCGGATCGCGCCCTGTCATGGACCAACGCCCGTGCCGATGCGCCCGCATCCCGCGGATAGCGCGCCAATATGACGGCCTCGGCTCCGATACTGTCGGTCAGATATCTTAGCGCCATGCGCAGCGGGTTCGTCCCGTGCAGACACTCACACCACTGTGCAACGGCCCCAATCATGCCCGCTTCGATAGCGCGCTCTTGCCCGGGCGAAGCCCCGGCTGTCCCATAGTCCCGCGTGGTCCCCACCATCCCCAGAAACTATTATATGTGGCCCACTTATGTGCGTGACAGCGCGTAGACCATCTCTAAGCGTAACCCCTAAATGCGTTAATTCCTAAGCTAGCCATTTGGACTATATCCACAGCCTCCTGTGGATGATTCTATTGATACCCACTGCAATCAAAGGTTGCATATTCGGCATTTAAGTCGACATTTCGGCCGAAAAAATTGTCCGTAAACAATGCTTTGGGAAAAGATCGAATTTGGAAACGATTCGATTTACTGCGCGTAATTCACGAAATAGCGAATCACCACCGGGCCAACGGCGATCAGGATCAGCGCCGGGAGCATCAGCGAGGCCAGAACCCCTGACATCTGCACCGGCAGGCGATTGGCCTTTTCCTGGGCCCGCATCTCGCGGATACCGCGCAGATCGGCCGCATAGGTGGTCAACGCCTGCGCCATCGAGGCTCCGAAGCGCAGCGACTGGCTCGCGACATTGGCGAAGGCGCGCACGGTCTCGACCCCGGTCCGGTCGGCCATGTCGCGCAGTGCCGCCTCGCGCTCGCGCCCGGCCTGAACCTGGCGCTGCACCGAGAGGAACTCGAAGGAAATCTCCGGCGACGTCTCCGCAAGCTCGTTGCCCACGCGGGTCATCGCCGCATCGAACCCCATGCCGCTCTCGATCGCGACCTGCATCAGATCGAGCGCGTTCGGGAAGCTCTCTTCGATCCGCAGCCGCCGCTCGCGCATCCGGCTGTTGAGCCACATAAGCGGCAGCAGATAGCCGCCTGCGACGAGCCCGGTCAGGATCTGATAGGTCGCCATGCCGCTCAGGCTGCCGAGACGGGCATCCAGCCCCATCGGTAGGCCGATTTCGGGGCTGCGTGCGGCGAACAGAAGCCCCATGAAAATACCCGGCAGGCAGACGCCCAGCGCGATCCGGACCAGGGTGAAGCGGCGCAAAGCGCTGGCCCCGGACAGCCCGGCCTGCGCAAGTTTGCGTTCCAGCTTGGAGCGGGTCTGGCGGTCGGCGGGCACGAAGGCCTTCAGGATCTGGCCCGGACGTGCCTCCGGCGCCTTGAGATAGCCGTGCTCGGCGCGTCCTCCCGTTTTCGGCCCGCCGATGGCCGCAATGCGCTCGACGGCGCGGTCGCGCTGGAAGGCGGCCTGAAGCCCGACGATCAGAAGCAGCAGGCCGAAGCCGATCCCAGCGGCCAGAAGCGTCTCGGGCGCGATGCCCATCCGAAGCGCGAAATCCTCGATCCGTGTCATCAACATGCTCTCTCTCCCCGGCTCAGATCCGGAACTGCACCAGACGGCGCAGCACCACGGCGTTCAGGATGATCAGCGTGACGACGATGATCGCCATCGTGCGGAACATCGGATGATCGGCGACCTCGCCGTAGTAATTCGGCGAAATCAGCGACGTGAAGCCGAACATGATGAAGGGCAGCGCGGTCAGGAACCACGCCGAGGCGCGCCCCTCCGCCGAGATCGCTCGGATCTTGCGCCGCATCGAAATCCGGCCCCGCGTCGTCGCCGCCAGCACTTCGAGCACGCGGGCGAGATCGCCGCCCGTGCCGTGCTGGATACCGATGCTGGCCGCGAGATAGTCGGCGTCTTCCAGCCCCACCCGCTCAGCGAATTCCAGCACCGCGTCGGGCAGGTCTTCGCCATAGGTCACCTGATCGAAGATGATGCCGAATTCGGTGCCGATCGGATCGGGCATCTCCTCGGCCACGGCGCCGATCGACATATTCAGCGGATGGCCGATCTTCAGACCCCGCGCGAGCATGTCGAGTGCATCAGGCAGCTGGCTCGTCAGCACTTTCATCCGTTGCGTCGCCCGCGAGCGCAGCACCATGAAGGGCAGCACCAGCCCGATCGTCACAGCCGCAGAGGCCGCCCGCAGCGGACCAAGCGGCGCGAGCGCCAGCACGAAACTCCCGATCGCAAACGCGGCACAGATCAGCAGAAACTTGTCCGGCCCGATCCGGAAGCCCGCGCGATGCAGCAGACGCGGCAGGTCGAACCGCTTCGGCAGCCGGGCAATCCAGCCCTTGCGCGGGTTGGGCTTGAGCAGCGCGAGCATCTCCTCGGTGTCGCGCCCCTTCGCGATCATCTTCATCCGGCGGCTCTTGGCCTCACCGCTGGTCTCGGTGCGGTTGAGCAGGTGCAGGCCGCCCGTCAGCGCCAGCAGAACGCCAAGCGCGATGCCGCTATAGGCGACATAGGCGGCGAGGTCCTTTTCGATGATCTCCCACATGGCTCAGTTCCCCCGCATCTTGAAATCGGACGGATCGACCGCGACACCCGCCGCGATCAGGTCTTCTAGGCAGCGCGGACGCAGGCCGGTGGCGGTGAACTCGCCCTCGATCACGCCATCGGCGGAGGTGCCGGTTTTGCGGAAGGTGAAGATGTCCTGCATCATCACGATATTGCCCTCCTGCCCGGTGATCTCGGAGATCGAGAGCACTCGGCGGCGACCGTCGGACATGCGCGCGATCTGCACGACGATGTCGAGGCCGGAGGCGATCTGCGAGCGGATCGCGTTGAGCGGCATGTCGAGGCCGATCATCGTCACCATCTGCTCGATCCGCCCCAGAGCGTCGCGCGCGGAATTGGCGTGGACCGTGGTCATCGAGCCGTCATGGCCCGTGTTCATCGCCTGCAACATGTCGAAGGCTTCCGAGCCGCGCACCTCGCCCACGATGATCCGGTCGGGGCGCATCCGCAGCGCGTTCTTCACCAGATCGCGCTGGATCACCGCGCCCTGCCCGTTCGGATTGGACGCGCGGGTTTCCAGCCGCACCACATGCTCCTGTTGCAGCTGCAATTCGGCGGCGTCCTCGATCGTCACGATCCGCGTGCGCGGGTCGATGGCGGCCGAGATCGCGTTCAGAAGCGTCGTCTTGCCCGAGCCGGTGCCGCCCGAGATCAGGATATTCTTGCGGGCATGCACCAGCCCGTGCAGGAACCGCGACGCAGCCCCCGTCATCATCCCGGTCTCGACAAGCCGCTCCATCGTATAGGGTTGGCGCGCGAATTTGCGGATCGACAGGCTCGGCCCGTCAATCGCACAGGGCCGGATGATCGCGTTCACGCGGCTACCGTCTTCGAGCCGCGCATCGACCCAAGGGTTGCTCTCGTCGATCCGGCGGCCCACCCGCGAGACGATCTTGTCGATGATCCGCAGCAGGTGGCGTTCGTCGCGGAAGCGTACCGCCGTGCGCTCGAGGACGCCGTGGCGCTCGACGAAGACGCGGTTGCAGCCATTGACGAGAATGTCGTTGATCGACGGGTCGGCCAGTAGCGGCTCCAGCGGGCCGAGCCCCAGTACTTCGTTGAGAAGCTCGTCGACCAGCGTCTTGAATTCCTCCGCGCGCAGCGGGGTTTTCGCGTCGCGCAGCTCCTCGCTCACCAGCGCCGCCACTTCGCGGCGCAGCTCCTCGGGCACGACCTTGTCGAGCATCGACAGGTTCAGCCGGTCCAGAAGCGCGTCATGCAGACGGCTTTTCAGCTCCAGCGCGCGACGCTGGCTCTCTTCGTCGACCTCGGGCGCGGGCGGTTTGGGCGCGACCTGCTGTGCGGCCATCTCGCGCGCGTCTTTCGGCGGGCTGCCCGCGAAGCGCTTGCCGAGCGGGATCACCTTTTCGGTCTCGGTCGGTTTCGACCCGCGATCCGTGAAATTGCGAAACATCTCGTGCTCCCCCTCAATTCGTCCGGGCCGCGCTCTGCGCGAGCCGCCCCTTCGCCAGACCGGCAATCGCTTTCGACAGCGCAGAGCGCCGCCCGATCCGCGCAAGAGGCACGCCGCGATCGGCAGCCTCCTTGGCGGCGCGCGGGTCGTCGGGCAGCCAGTGGCTCAGATCGCGATCGAGCGCCTTCGCCGCCTCCTGCTGCACCCGCGAGCGCATCAGCGGACGGCTTTGATGGTTCACGACCACCTCGATCTCCAGCGCGAGGTTCTCCTCGTGATAGGCGTCGATCAGGCGGCGGGCCTGCTGCAGCGAAGGCACCGCGAGATCGGTCACCAGATACATCAGGGACGCGCGCGCCAGCACCGGCGAGACCCAATCGATCAGCGCATGCGGCAGATCGACGACGACGTAATCGCAGCGCGCCTGCATCAGCGTGATGAGTTCGGTGACCTGATCGGCCCCGAGCGCACCGAGCGGCGCGAAAGCGGCGGGGGCGCAGAGCACTTCCAGCCCGTCTTTCGAATGCTGGATCGACTGATCGAGGAAGGTCTCGTCCGGCACCGCGCCGCTGCGCGCCATGTCGTAGAGCGCCGGGCTCGGATCGAGATCGAGGAAACCCGCGACCATGCCGAATTGCAGATCGAGGTCAATCAGCCCGACGCGGCGCGGCGCCTGACCTTTCTTCACACCCTGAGCCGCCAGTTGATGGGCGAGATTCACTGCCAGCATCGTGGCCCCGATCCCGCCGCGGCTGCGCGCGACCGCGATGACCTGCCCCTCTTCGTCGGGCGCCCGCGCATGCGTCAGGCGCTCGGCCTCGGCGGAGAAGGTCAGCCGGCGCTTAGCGGGCGCGGCAAGGTCGCGCGCGCTCGGCTCGGGCACCAGGAATATCGGTTTGGTTCTACGGGTCATTTCATGTCTCCCCTTGCTTTAGCTTCCCGCGCCCTGCGCGAGGTCCTCGCCCGGCATCGACGTGCTCATGCTCGGGAAGGCGATATCTGCATCAAGATTTTCATCGGCAGTGCCGGTCACGAGCCCCACCAGCGCGCCCAGCGGCGTCGCGAACTGGAAGCTCACATTCTGCAATTCGACGGTGACCATCGGCACATAGGGCCCGCCGAGAAATCCAAGCTCGGAATCGTAGGAATAGCTGAAGGACAGGTTCGCCGCGGTCGAGCCATTGGGCAGCGCCGGGGCGACGATCGGCCAGATCTCGGCCACGGTCGCATTCGTCGTCGCGCCCGAGCAGCTCACCGTGGCGGGAGCCGCGCAGACCCAGCTCTTGGCGCTGCAATTCGTACCGAATTGTGGCTCGGTCTCGTCTTTTGGCGTCACGCCGCGCTCATTCATCTCCGGCACGCCGGCACATGCCGCCGGACGCACCGCTGCCAGTCGCGCCGCGACCTGCAACCCGCGCTGCATATTCACATAGTGAAAGGCCAGACGCCCGAAATCCAGAAGCCCGAAGAACACCAGCAGGTAGAGCCCAAAGACCAGCGTGAACTCGACAAGGGTCGCGCCCTCCTCGTCGCGCAGGAAACGGCGCAGTGCGCGCGCGTGATATGCGAGAGGCCCGGTCATGAGCCGAAGACCCGGTTCTGGTCGGCGATCGTCGTGGTGACGGTGCCGAGCGTCGTGGGTGTAATGAGGGTGAAGAGACCGGCGAAGGGGAAGGTGATCGTGACATTCGCCGCCACTTCGACGATCGGCGCATCGCCGAAACGATAGCTGCCTTCGATGCAATCGAGGCTCGGCTCCACCGTCGTGACGGTGATCCCGCCCCCCAGAACGCTGCCGCCGGTGATCGCGTTGCCGACGATATTCGCGAGCGTCGCCGCCTGATCGTCGACGCTGCCGCCGGTTTCGCAGATGTCTCGCGGGGTGATCCGGGCGAGGTAGCGGCTCGCGTCGCGCACCCCGCCGATCACCGTCTGATAGGCAAGAAACATCCGCCCGCTCTCGATGATCGCCGCGAAGAGGATGAGCATCAGCGGCAGCACCAGCGCGAATTCCACCAGCTGCGCGCCCTCGTCGTTGCGCCAGATGCGGCGCGGGGCGCGGAGGCGATATGCGCGAAACCACCGCATCGCGCTCACCGGTAAAGCTGGACGACGTCGCGGACCATGCCGCCCGTGCCCAGCTCCTCTTGGTCGCCATTGCTGGCGGACCCGATCACTTCGCCCCAGATATCCATCGTCGGCGGGCTCGATCCGTCCTCGCCCACCGGCTCGGTGAGGAAGACTTTGACGAATTCCTTCACCGGGACATCCGTGGCCGCGCCCTTGATAACCGTGCCCGTCTCCGCGCTGCAATCGATGCCCGCGACGATCAGCACGCGTCGGTCGGCATTAGGGGCGGCCGCGGGTGCGCAGCTCGGCAGGCCCGTCTCGGCGCGCCCGGAGAGAATGTCGCCGCCAGCCGCAGCCGCGATCTCGGCAAGATAGAGGTCATAGCGGGTGTCGGCATCCGCGAAAGGATCCGTGGCACCCTCCGCCGTGATGTCGATGCCATAATTCTTCTGCATGTAGGTGATGCGGCCCTGCGACCAGTCGCCATCGCCGAAGCGACCGCAGGGCTCAGCGGCCCCTTCCATGAAGCAATCGTCACGCGGCAGGCCGACCGTATCGGGCGAAAGCTCTTCATTTTCCTTGATGCAGGTATTTTTCCCGCCGCCATTCGACGTCGTGCCATCCTTCCCGCTCGGATTGGCGGCAACGATCCCCTTGATGACATTGGGCGCAGGCGCATAATCGGGATCGTTGCTCAGCCCGTTCATGATCGACTGATACATGTCGAAGCGCACGTTGAAGATCGCCGCGTTGCGCCCTTCCTTCTGGCCCGGTTCGAGGTCGACGCCGCGCTGGTTGAAGCATTGGGTGATCTTGCTGACGGCGCCGAGCAGGCAGGCGTCGAGCTGCGCGCCGGATTTCTTGGCGCAAGGCCCCTCGTCATCGATTTTCGCGCCATTCGGATCGAGGAACCCGAAATCGCCCGGCCCCCAGGCGGCATCGCCGCCTCCGCCCGAGCGCAGCAGGATCATCTGTCCGATATTCTTTTCCGCGTCGAAGCCGGGCGGGACGCAGAACATCAAGGGCGTGACATCGCAGGCGAGAATTTCGAGCCCCGCCACCGCCTGCGCCGTGGCCGAACCGTCGAACGCGTCATACCCGCCCATCGTGGTGAAAGCGGCTGCGAAAACGCCCTGAACTTCGCGCTCATTGACATCAACGCGCACGAAGGCCGCCTTCGCCGGATCGGTGGTCACCGCGTTTGTCGCGTCGCTGTCGCTGTCCGGCAGGGCGCTGAGATAGGTCAGGGTCACATCGTTCGCAGCTCCCAGCACCTGCGCGCCAGTCGCAAACGTCTGGCTGTCGACGATGAGTTGAGCGGCCGCATCGGCGCGGGTGATCGCGTCGGAATTGCCGTCAAGTTCGCCCGCAGCCGCCAGCGCCACCGAATCCGCGAAGGATTGCAGCTCCGAGCGGGTGCTGCCGAGCCGGCCCAGATCGAAGGAGAGCGCGACCAGACCGAGCACCACCACGAGGCTCATCCCGAAGAAGACGAGGATCGTACCGTCTTCCTCGCGGGCGAAACGCCGGATGCTGTTCTGGATGCGCCCCATCGACCCCGCGCCTCACTTGATCGTCGTATGGGTCACTTCCGTGCCGCGTCGGATCGTAACCGTGCGCACGGGCGTGGGTTCGAGCTTGTTCGCGGACCGCTCGCTGAGGATGTCCGCCAGCCCGATCGAGGGCAGCGGATCGCTCTCGGCCTCGTCGAGCGTGCGCAGCGTCAGGCTCAGCGTGCCCGCCTTCTGCGCCAGCGCGAGGCGTTGGCCCTGATCGGGCGAGACCTCGACGGTGACGGTGCGCGCCACGCCGGGGGTTTTCACTTTCTGATCCGCTTCCTGATCGACCCCGATGACGCGAACGTCCTGCAGGATCGTCACGGTCTTGAGCGACTCGTTCTTGCCGCGCGTCATCATCACGTCGACGCGGTCGCCCGGCGTCACGAAGCCGCCGACTCCGCTCGTGGCGTTGACCTCGATTGCCATGGCGCGGCTGTTCGGGCCGAGGGTCTGAACGATCGTGACTTTCTCACCGTAATTCGAGACCTTGGAAGCGAGGATCAACTCGCCCTGCGCGATCTCGGCGCGGGCGCGGCGCGGCTCTCCTCCCGTTTCGGGCAGGAGTGCTGCGTAATCGGTGAAGACCCCCGGCGGCAGCGCCTCTTTCGGCCAGGAGATCGAGGTCAGCTTTTGCGCCTCGATGGTCTGGCCGAAGGGAATGTTCTGTGCAGCGGCGAGGACCTCGACGAGGCCTTCGCGCTCGGCGGCGAGGTCGCGTTTGTATTTCGCCTCGAAGAAATCGCGCGCCAGGTAAGCCGAGCCACCTGCCACGGCGAGTCCTGCAGTGAAGGTCAGCAAAGATGCGATACGCATGGCGCTCTCCGTGAATATTTTTTACGTTTGATGGTGCTGACTCCGCGTCGCGGTCAGCCTCGGCTCACCGCGACGCGTGAAGACTTTTCAGTCGTAACTACCGGTCGGCTGAGCCGTCGGCATCGCACCGCCCGCCGCTTCCATCGAGAGTTCGATGTCGCCAGCGAGACCAGTGTAAATTGCAGAACCGATGCCCAAAGCGACGGAAAGCGCGATGCCGTATTCGACGACCGTGACGCCCTCTTCGTCCTTCTTCAGACGGCGCAGCGAAGCGAGTTTGAACAGTTTCATGGTCTTTCTCCGTTTTGAAATGCCGGCCCACCCCGGCGGAAATGATGGCCCCGTGTCCCCTGTTGAGCCGGGCAGCCAAGATTCAGATTGCGAGCGTTTTGACGTAGCGGCATCGGTTCAGCGTCGCGAAATAACAACCAAAAGTTGTATTTCTTGACGGTGATGCCGAAATCTGGACGCCAGATACGCCGTATGGAGGAGCGATCACCCAGCAGCGCCGCTCTCGCGACTCAGCTTGAGGCGCGCGAATTTCGTCTTGTTTCGGAGGTTTGACGCGTGCGGCGGAACGGTGCCGTTCAGGACGCTACACCGTTCGAGCTACATCCAGCGTACGGCTTCGGTGACAGAGGCACCGGAATCTTTGGCAGCCCCGAAGCGGGACTGCCGTTGTCGCGAGATGTGAGAGCGGACGGCGTAGACGCCCGAGCCTCAGCCGGGCAGCGCGTCCACGAGCTGGGCGAAATGATCGCCGCGCTTCTCGAAATTCGGATATTGGTCGAAGCTCGCTGCAGCCGGGGCCAGCAGCACCGTGTCGCCCTCTTCGGCGTCACGGGCGCAGGCGGCGACGGCGGCTTCCATCGTCTCGCAAATCTCATGCTCGACCGCCAGTTCCAGCGCGAAATCGCGCGCGGAGTGGCCTATGAAATAGGCTTTCTTCACCGCACCGAGATGTTCGGAGAGCGAGGCCACCCCGCCCTCCTTGCCCAGACCGCCCGCGATCCAGCGGATGTTCGGGAAGGCCTCGAGTGCCTTCGCGGCGCTGTCGGTGTTGGTCGCCTTGGAGTCATTGACCCAGCGCACCCCACGCTTCTCCGCGATGGTCTGGCTGCGATGCGGAAGACCGGCGAAGGAATGGAACGCCTGCTCGATCACGCGCGGCGCAATTCCCAGCGCGCGCACGGCGGCATAGGCCGCGCAGGCGTTCTGGTGGTTATGCGCACCGGGCAGCCCGGTCACATCACGCAGGTCGATCGAGGCCACCTGCTTGCCCTTGCGCCATTCGCTGAGGAACCCTTTGCGGGCAAAGACCGACCAGCCCCAATCCCCGAGCTTGCGCGCCGAGGACACCCGGATCAGCCGGTCATCATTGCGGCCCATCATGATCTGATTGGCGAGATAGACGCCCTCGGGCTCATCGACGCCGATCACCGCGCGATCCGGGCCACCTTCCGCGAAAAGACGACGCTTGGCCGCGAAATAGCCGCCCATGCCTGCGTGGCGATCCAAATGGTCAGGCGAGAGATTGGTGAAGACCGCGATGTCGGGCGTCAGCGCGCGCGCCAGATCGGTCTGATAGGAGGACAGCTCCAGCACCACCACTTCGCCATTCTCGGCAGGCTCCAGATCGAGCACGCCGCGCCCGATATTGCCCGCCATCTGCGTCGGTCGCCCGGCCTCTTCCAGAATGTGATGGATCAGCGCCGTCGTCGTGGATTTTCCGTTCGAGCCGGTGACGCAGATCGTGCGCGGCGCCTGATCGTAACGCATGAAATCATCGGTCGCCCAGGAGGCGAAAAACAGGCCGATATCGTTATCGACGGGCACGCCCGCCTCCATCGCCGCCGAAATCACCTGGTTGGGCTGGGGATAGAGATGCGGGATACCGGGCGAGACGATCAGGGCCGCGACCTCCTCGAAAGCGCCGTGGCGCGTCAGGTCGCGGCAGCTATAGCCCGCTTCCTCGGCGCGGGCGCGGCCCTCGGGGCTGTCATCCCAGCACAGCGGCTCGGCCCCGCCTGCGCGCAGCGCGGCCGCCGTCGCCAGACCCGAGCGCCCGAGCCCGAGCACCGCCACCTTCTGTCCGTCAAAGCCCTGCACCGGGATCATGGGTCTCTCCTGTCGCCTCGCGCAAGGGCAGCGGGGGCCGCCTCGCGTCTTCGTCGTTCTATCACGTCGTTCTTTATCGGGGGCCAGCCCCCGTACCCCCGAGATATTTGAACCAATACGAAGGGGAAAGGGGGAACGCAGCGCGCCACGGCCCGGACATGCAAAAACGGCGCGCACGGAGGGGAGGATCCGTGCGCGCCGCAAAGGGTCTTCTAGGAGACGTCGCTAGATTACGACTTCTGGTCTTGCTGCTTTTCGAGCGTCGAGAGAATGTCCGACAGGCTCGCATTCAGCGTCAGCTTGCCCGAGCCGACTTCCGAGGCCGGAACGGTGATCTTGAACATCGAAACGGTCGTGTCGAGCGTATCGTCGGTGCGGACATAGACTTCGTCGCTGTCGCCCATGTTCATGACTTTCTCGATCGTACCGACCGCAGCGCCGTCCGAGGACACGACGGCATCGTTGACGCCGGTCTGGACTTCGTTGCCGACGATACCGGCCTGCTTCTTCAGCTGGTTCTCGGCCGGGATCGAGTCTTCGCCGTTCGAGGTCTGGTCGGTCATCGCAGCGCCGACTTTCTTGCCTGCGACACCGGCGGTGTTGTTGACGTCGCCGCCCGAGGTGACGTTGACCGCGGGCGCGGTGCCGTCGGAGGTCTGGTCATTCGGCACGATCTGCATCTTGTAGTCGACCAGGCCGTATTGGCCGTTTTCGGACGAGCCACCGGTGGTCACGCCATCTGCGGCGCTTGCAATGGTGCCCAGCGAGAGCGTGGCAGCGAGAGCGGTCGTCGACAGAATGATGTTGAACTTGCGGGTCATCGGGTTCTCCTCGTTAAAACTTTGCGACGTCTCGTGTCGCGGTTCGGGGAGACAACTGGTGACTGCGGCTCTGGTTCGCTCAATTAATTTTGAGAGAAACCAAGGCGCGCCCTGAGGAACCAGGGCGCGCCGAAAGACATCACGCGCGCGGCTGCGCGCTTAGCAAAGAGGTGTGGTTTAGCGAATTTTCAGCGTCGCCAGACCGATCAGCGCGAGGATCAGCGAGATGATCCAGAAGCGGATGACGATCTGCGGCTCCGACCAGCCTTTCTTTTCGAAATGGTGGTGGATCGGGGCCATCAGGAACACCCGTTTCCCGGTGCGTTTGAAATAGGCGACTTGGATGATCACCGACAGCGCCTCGACCACGAAGAGTCCGCCGACGATACCGAGGACGATCTCGTGCTGGGTGCAGACCGCGATCGCGCCGATCGCGCCGCCAAGCGCGAGGCTGCCGGTATCGCCCATGAAGACCGCAGCCGGCGGGGCGTTATACCACAGGAAGCCCAGACCGCCGCCCATCAGCGCCGCGGTGAAGATCACCAATTCGCCCGAACCAGGCACGAATTGCACGCCCAGATATTCGGTGAAGTCGGTGCGGCCCACGACATAGGCGATGGCGCCCAGCGTGCCTGCGGCGATCATCACCGGCATGATCGCGAGCCCGTCGAGCCCGTCGGTGAGGTTCACCGCATTGGCCGCGCCGACGATCACGATCATCGCGAAGGGGATGTAGAAATAGCCGAGGTTCAGCACGAGATCCTTGAAGAACGGGATCGACAGCCGCCCTTCCAGATCGGACGGGTGCAGATACCACGTCAGCAAAGACGCGAGAAGCGCGAGCAGGAAACCGAGCGCAAGCCGCGCCTTGCTGCTGACGCCTTTGGTGTTTTGCTTCGACACCTTGGCGTAGTCATCGGCGAACCCGATTGCGGCATAGCCATAGGTGACCATCAGCACGACCCAGATATAGCCGTTGTCGAGCCGCGCCCAGAGAAGCGTCGACACCAGAAGCGCCGTCAGGATCAGGATGCCGCCCATCGTGGGCGTCCCGGCCTTGGAGATATGCCCCTCCGGCCCGTCATCGCGGATCGGCTGCCCCTTGCCTTGCGTGCGCCGCAGGATACCGATCAGCCAGGGGCCGAAGATGAACCCCACCAGAAGCGCCGTGAAGAAGGCCCCGCCCGCGCGGAAGGTGATGTAGCGGAACAGGTTGAAGACGCCCCCGCCATCGGAGAAGTCGGTCAGCCAATACAACATTAGTCTTTTCCCTTATGGGCCTCGGCCGCGCCGGGCTGGCCGAGTTTTTTCAATACGCTCACGACGACGCTCACCTTGGAGCCTTTGGATCCTTTGACCAGAACGACGTCGCCGGGGTCGATCAGGTGGCGGGCGCGCTCTGCCAGCTTGTCCGCCTTTTCATACCATTCGCCGCGTTTGGCGCGCGGAAGCGCTTCGCGGAGCGCCGCCATGCGTGGCCCCGCGAGATGCACGAGGTCGATCTTCGCCATGGCGGGGTGATCGGCGATGGCCGCATGCAGCGCCGCCTCGTCGTCGCCAAGCTCCAGCATGTCGCCGAGGATTGCGATGCGGCGCCCTTTCGCGGTGCGCCCCACCCCGTCGCGCGGCTTGGCGCCTGCCAGGACCTCGAGAGCTGCCGACATCGAGGCCGGGTTCGCGTTGAACGCGTCGTCGAAGAGATCGAAGCTCTCGGCCTCGTCCACCACATCCATATAGACCCGCTCGCGCTGGCCACGCCCGGCGGGGGGCTGCCAGTTGCCCAGATCCATCGCGGCAATGGTCGGATCGCAGCCCGCAGCTTCGGCCAAGGCAAGCACGCCGAGCGCGTTATTCGCGAAATGCCGCCCCGGGGTCATCACCTTGAACAGGATCGACGTGCCGTGGTGATCGGCCTGAACGACGGTCGCGTCGCCCGCGATGCGGGCGTCGATCAGACGGTAATCCGAGCCCGGCTCGGGACCGAAGCTGACCATGGTTCCGGCCTGCTGGGCGGCCTTGCGCAGAATGTCGGACACCTCGAGGCCGGACGGCACAATCGCGATGCCGCCGTCGATGAGCCCCTCGAAGATCGACGCCTTCTCATGCGCGATGCCCTCGATGCTGTCGAAAGCGGCCAGATGGGCCGGCGCGACGGTGGTGATCATCGCGGCATGGGGCTGCGCCATCTTCGCCAGCGGCGCGATCTCGCCCGGGTTGCTCATACCGATCTCGATCACAGCGAAATCGGCGTCCTGCGGCAGGCGCGCCAACGTGATCGGGACGCCCCAGTGATTGTTGAAGCTGGCTTCGGCGGCATGGACGGTGCCTTGGGCGGAGAGGACAGCGCGCAGCATCTCTTTGCTGGACGTCTTGCCGACGGAACCGGTGACGGCGAGCACGCGGGCCCGCGCACGTGCGCGCCCTGCCCGCCCCAAAGCCTCTAGGCCTGCGAGGACGTCATCCACGATCAGCAGCGGATCGTCCTTCGTGCAGCCCTCGGGGATGCGGCTGACCAGCGCAGCCGCTGCGCCCTTGTCGAGGGCCTGTCGAACGAAGTCATGGCCGTCGCGCACATCCTTGAGCGCCACGAAAAGATCGCCCGGATGAATCGTCCGGGTATCGATGGAAATCCCGGTCGCGGCGAAGGGTTGCGTGGCTTCGCCACCCGTCGCGGCGGCCGCGTCGCTCGAGGTCCAGAGAACGGCCATCAGATTTTTCCGTCCAGCGCGGCGACGGCGACCGAGGCCTGCTCGGCATCGTCGAACGGATAGGTGTCAGAGCCGATGATCTGGCCGCTCTCATGGCCCTTGCCCATCACCAAGAGCGCATCGCCCGGCTGCAGAAGATCGACGCCGCGCAGGATCGCCTCGGCCCGATCGCCCACTTCCAGCGCCTTGGGTGCGCCTTCCAGCACGGCGGCGCGGATCGTCGCGGGATCTTCGGAACGCGGGTTGTCGTCGGTGACGAGGACGATATCGGCGTTCTCAGCCGCCGCCTGCCCCATCAGCGGGCGCTTGGTCGCGTCACGATCCCCGCCCGCGCCGACGATGGCGATCAGGCGGCCCATCACATGCGGGCGCAGCGCCTTGAGCGCAGTCTGCACCGCGTCGGGCGTATGGGCGTAGTCGACGAAAACCGTCGCGCCATTGTCGCGGGTGGCGGCGAGTTGCATCCGCCCGCGCACGGTGGAGAGCTTCGGCAGCGTCGCGAAGACGTCCTCGGGGTCGGCACCACAGGCGATGGCGAGCGCCGCCGCCGTGAGCACGTTCATCGCCTGGAACCCGCCGATCAGCGGCAGGCGGGTCATCTGCGTCCAGCCTTCCCACGAGAAGCGCACATCCTGCCCGGTCGCGTCAAATCGCTGGCCAAGGATCTGCATTTCGCATTGCTCGGTATGGCCGATGCCGATCAGTTCCTGACCGCGCGCGGTGATGTAGCGCGCCAGTTCCTCGCCCTTGGGATCGTCGAGATTGATCACCGCCGCCCCGTCTTCGGGCAGAACGCGGGTGAAGAGCCCGGCCTTGGCGGCAAAATACTCCTCGAAGCTCGCATGATAATCGAGGTGATCTTGCGTGAAATTCGTAAACGCGGCCGCCGAGAGCGTCACGCCATCCAGCCGGCGCTGCGCCAGCCCGTGGGACGAGGCCTCCATCGCGGCATGGGTCACACCGACCCCCGCCATATCCGAGAGCAGGCGATGCAGAGTGATGGGCTCGGGCGTGGTATGCGGCGACGGGGCGGAATAGCTGCCTTCCACGCCGGTCGTGCCGATATTCGCGGCCTCGAACCCCATGAGCTGCCAGATCTGGCGGGTGAAGGTGGCCACGGAAGTCTTGCCGTTGGTGCCGGTCACCGCGATCAGGGTCTCGGGCTGGCGCTCGAACCACAGCGCCGCTGCGAAAGCGAGCGCCTGACGCGGGTCTTGCGTGATGACGATGGCGGTGTCGGTGCCTTCAAGCGCCTCGCGCGCGGCCTTCTCGCCCGCGCGATCGGTCAGCACGGCAGCCGCGCCCATGCGCAAAGCGTAAGGGATGAACTCGGCCCCGTGGATCTGCGTACCCGGCAGCGCCGCGAAAAGATGGCCCGGCTTGACCTGCCGACTGTCGACCGACAGCCCCGAGATCGCGCAGTCTGCGCCCTGCAGCGGCGTCAGCCCCAATTCGCTCAGCATTTTGGTGCCCGCAGCCATCGTATCCGTCCTTCATTCAGCTTGCCGCACTTATCCGGCGACGCGTCTGCGAGGTCAAGGCGACAGGCCCTGCCCCCGGTCTCTTTGCGCGAGTTCATGCGCGTGGCGCGAGACCCGCTGACAGCCCGGAAAGGTCAGTCTTTCTTGACGAGGCTGATGCCGTCGAGCGTGTCGGGCGTGGTCGGTTCGGGGCGCAGGCCCAGAAGCGGCGCGACACGGCGGATCGTCTCGGCCGCGACCGGCACGGCGGTCCAGCCTGCGGTGCGGCGCGGCGTGTCGCCGGAGGTATCCGTCGGCTCGTCCAGCGTGAGAACCAGCACATATTCGGGGTTGGTCACCGGGAAGACGCCCGCGAAGGTCGAGATCACCTTCTTGTCGTAATAGCCGCCCTGCGGATCGGGCTTGTCGGCGGTGCCGGTCTTGCCCGCGACCTGATAGCCCGCGACATTGCCGTAGCTCGCCGTGCCGCGCGTCACCACGGCGCGCATCATCGCCAGCGCCTTGCGGGCCACCGCCGGAGACACGACCTGCGTGCCTTCAGGGGCCCCGAATTCCTGTTTATGCGGCTTGCGCGGGCCGCCGTTGGCGATCAGCGTCGGCAGCACGCGCCGCCCGTCATTGGCGATCGTCGCATAGGCCGTCGCAAGCTGCAGCGGGCTGTCGGAAAGACCGTGGCCGTAGCCGATGGTCATCGCGGACAGCTCCGACCAGTTCTTCGGCAGAATCGGGCGGCCCGTCGGCGCCTCGATCAGCTCCACCGGCGAGGGCTCCAGAAGGCCCAGCTTGCCGAGGAATTCGCGCTGCTTCTCGGGGCCGATCTTCTGGACGATCCGCGCAGTGCCGATATTCGAGCTGTGCACGATCACATCCGTGACCGACAACTGCTTGCCGTAATTGTGGAAATCGTGGATGCGGAACTTGCCCCAGCGCAGCGGACCCTTGGTGTCGATCATCGTCTCGGGCGTGACCAGACCATCCTGCATCGCTTGGCTGACCGCGAAAATCTTGAAGGTGGAGCCCAGCTCGTACATCCCCTGAACCGCGCGGTTGAACAGCGGGCTGTCGGAGGGGTCGCCCTTCAGAAGCGGCGCGGGCCGGTCGTTGGGGTCGAAATCGGGCAGGCTCGCCATCGCGACGATCTCGCCGGTCTGAACCTTCATCAGCACCGCCGTCGCGCCCTTGGCGTTCATCAGCTTCATGCCGCCCGAGAGCACGTCTTCGAGCGCGGACTGCACGGTCAGGTCCAGCGAGAGCTTCAGCGGCTGCCCACCATTGGCCGGATCGCGCAGCCACTTGTCATATTCCTTCTCGATCCCGGCCACGCCGAGGATCTCGGCGGAGTTCACGCCTTCCGTCCCGTAGCGCGCGCCGCCAAGGATATGCGAGGCGAGATGGCCGTTGGGATAAAGCCGCATCTCGCGCGGACCAAACAGAAGGCCGGGATCGCCGATATCATGGACCGCCTGCATCTGCTCGGGGCTGATGCGGCGCTTGATCCAGACGAATTTGCGATGACCGGTGAAATCCTTCTTCAGCCGGTCGCGGTCGAGATCGGGGAAGATCTTCACCAGCTTGTCCACGGTGCCCAGCGGGTCGATCATCATCGGCGGCTGCGCATAGAGCGAGTGGGTCAGCAGGTTGGTCGCGAGCACCCTGCCCTTGCGGTCGACGATATCGGCGCGTTGGGCGTGGATCTGTTCAGTCGTGGAATCGGTCTGCGGCTCTTCGGGGCGCGCGGCGGCGAAGGAGCCCATGCGCAGGCCCACCGTCAGGAAGGCCGCGAGGAAGATCACCGACATGACCAGCAGGCGGCCCTCGGCGCTTTGGCGCGCCTTGTCGCGGGTGGCCTCGCCGCGCAGACGGCGGTTCTCGCGTTCGATCGCGTCGGGGTTTTCGCCTTTTTCGCGGGCGTCGAGAATACGGGCAAGCGGACGAAGGGGCGTGCGCATCAGTTCCCTCCCTCAGGATCGGCCTTGACTTCGATCGGGTCGGACAGGCCGGACAAATCGGCGTTCGACGCGTCGGCATCATCAGCCTGCGGCGTCGGATAGGCGATCTGCGCCACGGTCCCGAACTGCTCGGGCGTCATCGGCAGGAGACGCAGCGAGGTGAAGTTGAGATTGACCAGTTCGCGCAGGCGCTGCGGACGGTTGAGATAGGCCCATTCGGCATTGAGCACGGACAGCCCCTCGTTGAGCGAGGCGATTTCCCGGTTGAGGTCGCGCAGCTCGTCGATCCGGTCCTGCGTGTCGTAGTTGACGTGATAGGCCCAGAAGGCGAGCGCGAGGACACAGGCGGAGGCGGCAAGATAGGCAAGCAGTCTCAACGGCGTTTCCCCTTCTTTTCCCCGGTGACGAGCTTCGGAAGCCCCAATTGCGTGCGATCGGCCTTGCCGGCGGGCGCCTCGGTGCGCCGTCCCACCCGAAGCCGGGCCGAACGTGCGCGCGGGTTTTCAGCCAGTTCCTCTGCGTCGGGCCCGTCGCCCTTCACGGTAATCTCGAAAGCGGGATCAAGGGTTTGCTGAACCGGTGCGTGGCGCGAACCGCCCCCGCCGGTCGACGAGCGCGCCGCAAAGAAGCGCTTCACCACCCGGTCTTCGAGCGAATGGAAGCTGACCACGGCCAGAAGCCCGCCGGGTTTCAGCGCGCGCTCGGCAGCTTCCAGCCCCTCGATGAGCTGGCCGAATTCGTCGTTCACCGCGATGCGCAAGCCTTGGAAGCTGCGCGTAGCGGGATGGCTCTGCCCCGGCTTCGGGCGCGGCAGGCAGCGCTCGATCACTTTGACCAGTTGCTGCGTGGTCTCGAAAGGCTGGGTCTTGCGTGCTTCGACAATAGCCTTGGCGATCCGGCGGGAGGCGCGCTCTTCGCCATATTGATAAAGGATATCAGCGAGCTCGGCTTCGTCCGTCTCGTTCACCAGATCGGCGGCCGAAGGCCCTTCCTGCGACATCCGCATGTCGAGCGGCCCGTCGCGCATGAAGGAAAAGCCGCGATCCGCCTGATCGAGCTGCATCGAGGAGACGCCGAGATCCAGCACCACCCCGTCGAGCAATTCGTCGCTATAAGTATCGAGTTCGGAGAACGTGCCTTCGACCAGTTCCAGCCGGTCGCCATACTCGCCGCGCCACGCCTCGGCCATCTCGAACACGGCTGGGTCGCGATCGACGCCGATCACCTTGTCGGCGCCCGCCTCCAGCAATCCGCGCGCATAGCCGCCCGCGCCGAAGGTTCCGTCAAGCCAAGTCCCAGAGACAGGCGCGACCGCCCGAAGGAGCGGCCGCAGCAATACCGGGACGTGGGGGGCGTCTGGCAGGGCGTCCCGATCCGTCATGGCTCACCCCTGCGACAATAGGCTGAGCGGGTCGAAATCTTCGCCCTGCTCGTCGATCCACTGATCGATATTGGCTTCATCGGCAGCGGCGAAGGTCTCGGGGTTCCAGATCTCGAAAGTCTCGCCCACGCCGGAGAAATAGGCCTCCTTGTCGAGACCGATCTTCGTGCGCAAAGCCGCCGGGAGAACCAGGCGGCCATCGGGATCGACTTCGGTCGGGTGCGATTTGGACAAAACCATCCGCTGCAGGATCGTGCGCTGCTTCGAGCCGCGCGGCAGCGCCGCGATATCGGCGGCCAGCGCCTCGAAGGCGGCCTGCGTGTAGATCTGAAGCATTTTCTGGGTGTCGGCGCCGTAGACGATGACCATGCGGGGGCGATCTTTGTTCGGGCGCTCGGGGTCGCCCTCTTCCAGCTCACGACGAAACAGCGCGGGGATCGACACGCGACCCTTACTGTCCACCTTGAAGGTGTATTCGCCTATGAACATGCCCGCCAAAGCGCGCTCCTATCACCTGTCCCGCCGGGCGGGGCCCGAAATGAAAACAGCGGATTGGGCTGCTGCCACTGCCCAATCCGCCGCCCTCGTTCCCATTACTGGGTATGTCCGACTGCACGCGCCACCTGGGGGGATGGGGATATCTGCTCGCTCGCGCGCCGGATCTCTTTGTTTTCGTGAAGCGATGGCCTGTATGAAACCTGCATTTCGCCGTGAGGTCTTAGTGCCTCTATTTGTCTTCGCTTCCGATGAATTAGGGATGCCATGGGAATTCATGGCACGCAAGAAAAAAGTTGCCGAATACTGGGCATATGTTGTTCGCGAAGAGACTCCATTACAACGTGTTGTACCGAAATCAGGCCACACCTAGCGCAAGCATGACGGCAATTTACTATATATGGTAGAAAAACCGGAGCCGTCAGAGCTTCCCGTAAAATCCCAAAAAATTTCGCTCAACGCGGAACCTGTGGTTTTTGAGCCGCAATTTGAACCCGCGACACCACTGATTTCAGCGCTCACCACAGGGTGATTTTGCGCGAGGGCGCGTGAAGGGGGCGTGATTCCGCCCAGTATCATGGCGAATCTCCGCTCACATGCCTTCTACGCTCCCGTGAAGTTCCATGAAAGGTGCCATGATTTCCCATAACGCCCCTGTGACCAGAAAAAAGGCGCCCGGATCGGGCGCCTTTTTTGGCGTGAGCTTGGCCTGGAGCTGAGATCAGAGCAGATCGCGATCGACCAGCCCCTGCGCAAGAGCGGCATAGCCCTCGGCCGCCGGCCCCTCGCCCGCCGCAACCGGGGTGCCCGCATCGCCGGCGAGCCGCACATCCAGATCGACCGGCAGCGCACCGAGGAAGGGCAGCCCCAGCGCCTTCGCTTCCGCGGCGACCCCGCCATGGCCGAAGAGATGCGCCTCGTGGCCGCAATTGGGGCACACATAAGAAGACATGTTCTCGACCAGCCCGTGGATCGGGGTTTTCAGCCGCTGGAACATGTCGATCGCCTTCTTCGCATCGAGCAGCGCGACATCCTGCGGGGTCGAGACGATGATCGCCCCGTCCAGCTCGGTTTTCTGGCACAGCGTGAGCTGCACATCCCCCGTCCCCGGCGGCAGATCGATCAAAAGCACGTCGAGCGGGCCGTATTCGTCCCATTTCACCTGGAACAGCATCTGCTGCATCGCACCCATCAGCATCGGGCCGCGCCAGATCACCGCCTCGCTCTCTTTTAGCATGAGACCGACCGACATCAGCGTGACGCCATGCGCCTGCAGCGGCAGTATCGTCTGGCCGTCCGGCGAGGCGGGCCGTTTGCTCGCACCCATCATGCGCGGCAGCGAGGGACCATAGATATCCGCATCGAGTAGACCGACCTTCTTGCCCGCGCGCATCAGCGCCACGGCGAGGTTCGACGCGACAGTGGATTTGCCGACGCCGCCCTTACCCGACCCCACGGCGATGATCTTCTTCACGCCCGGCACTTTTTGCGGACCTTGCTGGGGCTTGGGATGGCCGCCGATCGCGGGGCCGCGCTGTTGCGATTGCTGAGCGGTGCCGCCAAGACCGCGCGGCGCGCCCGCGGGCACCACCACCGTCACGCTCGTCACCTCGGGGAGCGCCTTGATTGCCGCTTCCAGCGCGGGGCGCATCGCTTCCAGTTCAGGCTGCGGCGCGCCTTCGAGCACGAAGCGCACCACGCCATCTTGCACCGCAAGCGCGCGCACGAGATCGCGGCTGATCGCGGTCCCGCCGCCCGGCACTTCTACCGATTGCAACGTCGCAAGAACCGTTTCCTTGCTCAGAGCCATGCAGATTCCTCCATTCCCGGGTCCGTCATCGGCCCGACTGCTCGTGATTTGGCCGGAACTGTGGCGTTTTTGCCGCGCAGTTCAAGTCGAGAACTGCCCAAATGGTCAGGAATCCCCCAAACGCCCCAAGGCAAGCGCACATATCTTGCGTCTGCGTCTCGAAAATGGGTCAGAATCATTCATGCATTTTCTGCATGGCGGCAATGAGGCTTCCCGGCATTGTGCAGTCGCAGCATTAGCGCCATCTTTAGCCCAACGACGGAACACGAAGTAACGAATTCGGGCCGACAAGCTGGAACCGGCAGCGGCCCTCGCAAGTAGATAGATGAGGCTAAAACGATGGCACTCGTACAAGACATCCAACTGAACGAAGGCGGCTTCGCCGCGCTGAAATCGAAACTGACCGAAGCCCTGGCCCGCCGCAAGGTGTATCGCCAGACGCTCAACGAACTGCGCTCGCTCAACAGCCGCGAGCTGAACGACCTCGGGCTGCACAGCTCGATGATCACCCGCGTGGCCTACGAGGCCGCATACGGCAAGTAATTCGCTTCCCGAGCCCCTCTCCTCCTCCCTGGGGCTCAGGACTGCGGCGGCGCTCTCTCTCCTCCTCCCTGAGAGCGCCGCCACACCAAACATACCGGCCCCGAGCGGCGCGACGCCGCGATGCCGGATCCGAGCTGCCCGGATCTCTCTCTCCTCCTCCCTGAGAGATCCGCGCCGAGCAGGCGGCGACCTCTCTCCTCCTCCCTGAGGTCGCCGCCTATCACCGGCGGAAAGCTGCGACAGGCTGTCGCATGCTGCAGTGCAGCACTTGATATCCGGGCCGACAGGCCCAAACTGTTACGAAAGGCCCTCTCCTCCTCCCTGGGCCGATCGTTTCGGCGGCGCTCTCCTCCTCCTCCCTGAGGGTGCCGCCACAAAATACCGAGGGTCCTCTCCTCCTCCCTGGACCCGAGGGTGTGACGCCGCTTCCTCCTCCTCCCTGAAGCGGTGTCGACAGTGCCAAAGGGTCTCTCTCCTCCTCCCTGAGACCTGACGGCAGAAAAGAGACGGCGGCGCCCCTCCTCCTCCCTGGGCGCCGCCGTTTTCTTTTACTCTCAGACAGGCTGACCCGAAGGAGGGGCGCTGCCCCGCGCGCTTAGCGCGCCCCCGGGATGTTTCTCTCGAGAAGAAGAGCATTGCCCTCGCGCGCGCCGACCGGCAGGAAGGGCGCAAGGAGACCGAACCGATGCTGTCTTACCAACACGCCTATCACGCCGGAAATCTGGCCGATGTGCACAAGCACGCGCTGCTTGCCTCCGCGCTCGATTACCTGACGCGCAAGGACAAGCCGCTGAGCTATCTCGAAACCCATGCCGGGCGCGGGCTTTATGCGCTTGACGGTGCGGAGGCCGCGAAGACCGGCGAGGCAGCGGCCGGGATTGCACGGGTGGAAGGCTTGGGCTGGTTCGCACCCAATCATCCCTATATGCGCGCGCTGGCCGCTGTGCGTGCGCAGCACGGCGCGCAAGCTTATCCGGGTTCGCCTTTGGTGGCGCAGGCGCTGTTGCGGCCGATGGACACGATTCAGCTATGTGAATTGCACCCGCAGGAGTTTTCCGCCCTGCGCACGGCCACGCGGCGAAGCGGCGCGGTCCTGCACAAGGCCGACGGCCGCGAAATGGCGCTGGCGCTGACGCCCCCGACCCCGCGTCGCGGAATGATGCTGATCGATCCGAGCTTCGAGGAGAAGGCCGATTACACGGCGATGCCGAAGCTGATCGGCCATATCGCGAAGAAATGGAATGTCGGGATCATCGCGCTCTGGTATCCGATGCTCGCCTCGGGCGCACACGAGACGATGGTCCGCACCCTGCGCCGCGACTTCCCCGAAGCGCTAAGCCATGAGGTTCGATTCCCGCCCGCCCGCGAGGGCCACGGCATGATCGGCTCTGGGATGTTTATCGTGAATCCGCCCTGGGGCCTTGCCGGCGAGGCCGAACGGCTGTCGGAGCTATTTGCCAGCCTTTGACGCGAGGAAGGCCTCGAACGCCTCCAGCGTGCGCGACGAGACATGGTGCTCGATCCCTTCGGCGTCGATCTCCGCGACCTCTTCCGGCACGCCCACGGCGCGCAGCAGAGCCACAACGGTCCGGTGCCGTTCACGTACCTGATCGGCCAGCGCCTCCCCAGTCTCCGTGAGAAACACCCCGCGATAGGGCCGCGACACGGCCAGCCCTTCGCGTTTGAGCCGCGCCACGGCTTTCGTCGCGGTCGGATGGGCCACCCCGAGTCGCGCCGCGATCTCGGTGATCCGTGCCTCGCCGAATTCCGCCGTCAGATCAGCGATCATCTCGACATAGTCTTCCAAAAGCGCGCGCGCCGCACGCTCTCGGGCCCGGTTGAACCCTTTGATCTGGGAGGGATCGGTGTCAGTCATTCGCCTGCCTTGACGGTCTTTGTCTCAATACCGGTCGGGGCCTTTCGGGCACCATTTCCAGAGCGGACCGGATAACGTGTCGTGCCCGATATGCCAAGCAAAGCTTCGCGCGGCGCGTGTTGTGCTGTCAACGAAAATTAGCCACTTGCGAATCTTGTAGCCAAGGCTACATTTCGCAGGAGCAGCATAAACGAGGGCCCCATGACTGAACTAACCCGCAAGGAAAACATGACGAGCCGCACCCGCACGGCGATGGAGGCTGTGCTGTCGGGCAACCGACGCGGCGGGTATCTGTTGTTCTTCGGGCCAGCCGTCATCGCCTCGGTCGCCTATATGGACCCGGGCAATTACGCGACGAATATTCAGGCGGGCGCGGGCTATGGCTATGCGCTTTTGTGGGTCGTGCTGGGGGCGAACCTGATTGCGATGCTGTTTCAGGCGATCTCGGCGCGCGTGGGCATCGTCACCGGCAAAAACCTCGCAGAACTCTCGCGCGAGAATTTCTCGAAACCTGTGACGATTGCGATGTGGATCGTCTCGGAGATCGCGGCGATGGCGACCGATCTGGCGGAGTTTCTGGGCGGCGCGCTGGGGCTTTCGCTCCTGTTCGGCTGGCCGCTGATCTGGGGGATGGGCGTCACCGCCGTCGTCACCTATGCGATCTTGATGTTCGAGCGCGGCGGCTTCCGCCCGATGGAGATCGTGATCGGCGCGCTCGTGGCGCTGATCGGGGCCTGCTACCTCGCCGAGATGTTCGTGGCGCCGGTCGACTGGTCCGGGGCCGTGGCGGGGATGTTCGCCCCCTCGATGCCTGACGCGACGGCGCTGACGATCTCGGTGGGCATCATCGGCGCGACCGTGATGCCGCATGCGATTTTCCTCCATTCCGGCCTGACGCAGAACCGCGCCCTGACGCGGGACCCGGTGCAGAAGGCGCGGCTGGTGAAGTTCTCCAACCGCGAGGTGATCATCGCCCTCGCGATTGCGGGCATGGTCAATATGGCAATGGTGATCATGGCGGCCTCGGCCTTCCATGCGGGCCATTCCGAAGTCGCCGAGATCGAGACCGCCTATCACACCTTGACGCCGCTCTTGGGCGGGTTCGCGGCGGCAGCCTTCCTGACCTCGCTGATCGCCTCGGGGGTTTCCTCCTCGGTCGTCGGCACGATGGCAGGCCAGATGATCATGCAGGGCTTCATCCGCCGTCGCATCCCGGTCTGGCTTCGCCGGGTCATCACGATGGCGCCCGCCTTCGTCGTCGTCTGGCTGGGGGTAAACACGACCGACGCGCTGGTGATGAGCCAGGTCGTGCTGTCGATCGCCCTGCCCGTCCCGATGATCGCGCTGCTGATCTTCGCACGGCGCAGCGACATCATGGGCAAGTTCGCCCTGCGCGGGCCGGTTCTGTGGCTCGCGGTGCTGGGGGCGCTCATGGTGCTCGGGCTGAACTTCGTGCTGCTCTGGCAATCGGCCGGGCTGCCGGTGCCGGGTCTGGTGAGCTAAGGCGTTGGCGTGAGGGGGGCGCTGCACCCAGCGCCGTATCCGTTTCAAGCCCCATCGCCGCGATTGCAAGGCGCGCGCGGGCAGGCTAAACGAGCGCGCATGATGAACCGTCCCGCGCTCCCGCCCGAAATCGCCCGTCGCCGCACCTTCGCGATCATCTCGCATCCAGATGCGGGCAAGACCACCTTGACCGAGAAGTTCCTGCTTTTCGGCGGCGCCATTCAGATGGCGGGGCAGGTGCGTGCCAAGGGCGAGGCGCGGCGGACGCGTTCTGACTTCATGAAGATGGAACAGGATCGCGGGATTTCGGTCTCGGCCTCGGCCATGTCCTTCGAGTATCGCGACTTCCGCTACAACCTCGTGGACACGCCCGGCCACTCGGATTTCTCCGAAGATACCTACCGGACGCTGACGGCGGTCGACGCGGCGATCATGGTGATCGACGGCGCGAAGGGCGTGGAGAGCCAGACCCGCAAGCTCTTCGAGGTTTGCCGGTTGCGCGACCTGCCGATCCTGACCTTCTGTAACAAGATGGACCGCGAGAGCCGCGACACGTTCGAGATCATCGACGAGATTCAGGAAAACCTCGCGATCGACGTGGCCCCGGCAAGCTGGCCGATCGGGATGGGCCGGGATTTCCTCGGTTGCTACGACATGCTGCACGACCGGCTGGAGCTGATGGACCGCGCGGACCGCAACAAGGTGGCGGAATCGATCAAGATCTCCGGTCTGGACGACCCGAAACTGGCTGAACATGTGCCCGCCGATCAGCTCGAAAAGCTGAAAGAAGAGGTCGAAATGGCGCGCGAGCTGCTGCCCGCTTTCGACCGCCAGAGCTTTCTCGAAGGGCACCTGACCCCGATCTGGTTCGGCTCCGCGATCAACAGCTTCGGCGTGAAGGAATTGATGGACGGGATCGGCGAATTCGGGCCCGAGCCGGAGGTCTTCAAATCTGCCGGGCGCGATGTGGCGCCCGAGGAGAAGAAAGTCGCGGGCTTCGTCTTCAAGGTGCAGGCGAATATGGACCCCAAGCACCGCGACCGCGTGGCCTTCGTGCGTCTGGTTTCGGGGCATTTCACGCGCGGGCAGAAGCTGCTGCATGTGCGCTCGAAAAAGCAGATGGCCGTGTCGAACCCGGTTCTGTTCCTCGCCGCCGACCGCGAACTGGCGGAAGAGGCCTGGGGCGGCGATATCATCGGTATTCCAAACCACGGGCAATTGCGCATCGGTGACGCGCTGACCGAAGGCGAGGCGCTGCGCTTCACCGGCATCCCGAGCTTTGCGCCGGAACTGCTGCAATCGGTGCGCGCGACCGACCCGATGAAGGGCAAGCATCTGGAGAAGGCGCTGATGCAATTCGCCGAAGAGGGCGCGGCCAAGGTGTTCAAGCCCGCGATCGGCTCGGGCTTCATCGTGGGCGTCGTGGGCGCGCTGCAATTCGAGGTGCTGGCGAGCCGGATCGAGCAGGAATACGGCATCCCCGTGCGGTTCGAGGCCTCGCAATTCACCTCCGCCCGTTGGGTGTTGGGCGACAAGGCGGCGGTCGAGAAGCTGGTCAACGCCAACAAGCAGCACATCTCTTATGATCACGACGGCGACGTGGTGTTCCTCACGCGCCTGCAATGGGACATCGACCGGGTCGAGCGCGACTATGAAGGCGTGACGCTGTCGGCGACCAAGGAAATGATGCAATGACCACCCCCCTTCCCCCCGAACTCGTTTCGATCCTGTGCAATGAGGCCAGTGCTCCGGAAGACGTGCGCACGGTCGAGGCGCTGGTCGATCTGTGGCTCGCCGACAATGCCGAGGAGCCCGAGGGCGAGGAGTTTCCGTGGTCGGTGCTCTGTGTGTTCGAGCTGCGCGAATATCCCGAGGTGCTCTGGACTTTCATCCGCAAGGCGCTGACGGGGGCTACGACGATCTGGCAGGTGGTGATGCTCGCCGCCGGTCCGCTGGAGGATCTGGTGGCGGAACATGGCGCGGAGTTCATCGACCGGATCGAGCGCGAGGCGCGCCATTCCGCGCGCTTCCGCTTTGCGCTGACGGGCGTCTGGCCGCAGGGCGAGGAAGACCCCACCCTTTGGGCGCGGATCGAGAAGGCGCGCGCGGCGGCGATGGATACCGGGCTCGATATGGGCGGGCCGCTGCCGCCGAAATAAGCGCAGGCGCATCGCGCGCCAGGTAACGAAAATCACATCTCTGCGCCTGAGCTGTGCAGCAGCGCGCGTCGGACCTACCTCTGAGCAAGGAGGAGATCATGGCGCAGCTGTCTCGGATGTCCGGTAAGAGAATGGCGCGGTTCCTGCAAAAGCAGACCCGCTTCTACCAGCCCTTCGGCGTGATCCCGACCCGCGCGCTGCGCGCCACGCTGCGTCCCGGCGATGTGCTTCTGGTCGAGGGCGATCGGCGGATCTCGGCGGCGATCAAATATCTCACTCATTCCACATGGTCCCATGCCGCCTTCTATTCGGGCGGTCCGCCCGGCGGCGAGCTGATCGAGGCCGATCTGGAGGCAGGCGTGCGGATCGCGGGGCTTGCGGCCTATGCGCATCTCAACACCCGCATCTGCCGCCCCGTGGGGCTTGGGCATGATCGGCTGGAAGAGGTGATCGACTACATGCAGAGCGCCGTCGGGCGGCAATACGATCTGAAGAACGTGATCGACCTCGTGCGCTATCTTCTGCCGCGCCCGCCTGTGCCGCATCGGTTTCGGCGGCGGATGCTGGCTTTGGGATCGGGCGATCCGACGCGGGCGATCTGTTCGACCGTGATCGCCGAGGCGTTTCATTCGGTCCATTACCCGATCCTGCCCGATATCGAGATGGGCAGCGCCGACAGCCAGGGGGAGATCCTGCATATCCGGCACTCGTCGCTGTTCACGCCGCGCGATTTTGATCTCTCGCCCTATTTCGATGTGATCAAGCCGACGCTGGAAGATGGGTTCGATTTTCGCAAATTGCCACTGGAGGAGTGACGCCGGAGGAAGGGAGCCTCCGGCGGGGATATTTATATCAAGAGGAAGCGAGGATGCGCCTTTCAGACAAGGCGCATCGCCTGCATCGTTACATCGCGAAGGAGACGCCGCAGCCGCAGGAGCTGGATGCATTCGGGTTCTCGATCACGAAGCGCGCGCCGATCAGTTCTTCGGTGAAGTCGATCGTGGCGTTCTCGAGGAAGGGCAGCGAGACCGGGTCGATCAGCACCTTCTGGCCCGCGCCTTCAAGCACGATGTCGTCGCCGGCAGGCGTCTCTTCGAGCTTGATATCATACTGAAAACCGGAACAGCCGCCGCCCTCGACGGCCACGCGCAGCGCTTGCGGCGCTTCGCGACCTTCATTGATTTCCGCCAGACGCGCAAAGGCGCGCTCGGTCACTTTCGGAGGGAGTTGCATCGGATTGGCCTTCCTGACCCCACGGGGCCTGTATTTCCGTCACATCCGAGATATAGGAGGGCCGAAGCGTGCCGACAAGACGAGGTTTTACCAGTGCTCAAGCCCTATGCCTGCCAGCCCGGCGAGAGCCGCGGGCGGCTTCACCCCGAAAGCATGTCCACTTTCCGCTCGCCATTCCAGCGCGATCGGGACCGGATCATCCACTCCTCAGCCTTCCGACGGCTCAAGCACAAGACGCAGGTCTTCGTCGAACATGAGGGCGATTATTACCGCACGCGCCTGACCCACACGATCGAGGTGGCGCAGGTGGCGCGCACTATCGCGGGGACGCTCGGGCTGAACACCGATCTGGCCGAGGCGGTGGCGCTGGCGCATGATCTGGGCCATCCGCCCTTCGGGCATACGGGCGAGGACGCGCTGGCCGAGCTGATGAAGCCCTATGGGGGCTTCGATCACAATGCGCAGGCGCTGCGGATCGTGACCAAGCTGGAGAAGCATTACGCGGGCTTCGACGGGCTGAACCTGACCTGGGAGACGCTGGAAGGTATCGCCAAGCACAACGGGCCCGCAATTTCCGACAAGGGCGGCTCGCACAGCTTCCCGAGCCGTGAGGAGCTGCCCTATGCGCTGGCCGAGGTCGATGCGGCCTGGGATCTGGAGCTGGAGACCAACGCCAGCGCCGAGGCGCAGGTGGCGGCCGTGGCCGATGACGTGGCCTATAACCACCACGATCTGCATGACGGCCTGCGCGCGGGGCTCTTCGACGAGGACGATCTGTGCGAATTGCCGGTGATCGGAGCCTGTTTCGCCGAGGTGGACAAGCTGCATCCCGGTCTCGACCGCACGCGCCGCCAGCACGAGGCGCTGCGCCGGGTCTTCGGCGTGATGGTCGAGGACGTGATCGCGGTGGCTGAGAACCGTCTGACCTCGCTCGGGCCGCAATCGGTCGATGATATCCGGCAGATGGACGGGCCGATCATCCGCTTCTCGAAGCCGCTTTATCAAAGCCTCAAGGTGCTCAAGCAATTCCTGTTCGAGCGCATGTATCGCGCGCCCTCCGTGGTGGTGGAGCGCAAGCGCGTGACCGAAATGATCAACGCGCTGTTCCCGCTGTTCATGGAACGCCCGGAGCTTCTGCCCGAGGAGTGGCAGCAGGAAGTCTCCCGCGCGCGCATCCTCGGCGGCGACTGCACGCGGCCCGAATCGAAGCAGGCGCTGGCGCGGGTCGTGCTCGATTACGTGGCCGGGATGACGGACCGCTTCGCCATTCAGGAATATGATAGGCTGGTGGGGCGCGGGCGGTGAGGCGGAACAACTGGCCCTCCGTCTCGTTGTCTCCGCGAATGCAACGCATAGGAGGGATTCATGATCCGCAAGCACGCATCGGCCCATTGGGAAGGCACCATCAAGGGCGGCAAAGGCACGATTTCGACCGAGAGCGGCGCGCTAAAGTCGCAGCCCTACGGTTTCAACACCCGGTTCGAGGATGAGCCCGGTTCGAATCCCGAGGAATTGATCGGCGCGGCTCACGCGTCCTGCTTCTCGATGGCGCTGTCGCTTCAGCTCGAGCAGGCAGGTGTCTCGGATGTCGTGATCGACACCAAGGCGGAAATTTCGCTCGACAAGGAGGGCGACGGCTTCGCGGTGAAGAAATCCGCGCTGACCTCGACCGTGAAGGGCACCGGCGACGAAGAGGCCATCCGCAAGGCGGCCGAGGGCGCCAAGGAAGGCTGCCCGATCTCGAAACTTCTGAACTGCGAGATCACGCTGGACCTGACGATCAACTGATCCAGTCCTGATCAATCAAAGCAAAAGGGCGCCCGGTGAGGCGCCCTTTTTCATGTCTTGGGTCCGGCTTTCAGCGCTTGAAGAGATGCTTCTGCGCTTCGCGGCTCGAATTGTCGCTGCGCTCATCGGCAGACAGGGCGCGGCCCGCTTTGACGCCCGGGCGTTCGCCGACTTCGTCGAGCCAGCGCTTCAGGTTCGGCTTGTCGTCGAGCGTCTGCTCCTGCCCTTCCCAAAGCGAGGCCCAGCCCCAGGACGCCATATCCGCGATCGAGTAGAAATCGCCCGCGAGGTAACGGGTCTCGGCCAGACGGCGGTCCATCACGCCATAGAGCCGCCCCGTCTCGGCGCGGTAGCGATCCTTCGCATAGGGCAGGTCCTGCGGCGGCTCGAGCTTGGGCGCGTATTTCAGGAAGTGGTGCGCCTGACCAGCCATCGGGCCCAGCCCGCCGACCTGCCAGAACAGCCATTCATCGACCGCGATCCGGTCGCGCTCGGTCTCGCCGTAGAACTGGCCGGTCTTGCGGGCGAGATATTGCAGGATCGCGCCGCTTTCGAAGATCGAGACAGGTTCGCCATCCGGGCCGTCGCGGTCGATGATCGCGGGCATCCGGTTGTTGGGCGAGATTTTCAGGAATTCCGGCTCGAATTGCTCGCCCTTGCCGATATTTACCAGGTGGGTCTCGTAGGGCAGGCCCATCTCTTCGAGCGCGATGGAAATTTTCCAGCCGTTCGGCGTGGGCCAAAAATAGAGGTCGATCATGGGGTCTCCGTCAGGTTAGGCGGCAGGTTCCGCTCTACTTTGCTGCTCGCTGAAACGAGGGCAAGGCGAAACCCGGTGTGCGCGGACGCGCAAACAGGCGCGACCAGCGGGGGTCTTGCGCCTTAGGTAGCGCTTCGGCGAGAAAGGGAAGCGGCAGTCGGTCGGGCTGGCGCAGCACTTGACGGTAAAGGTCGAACAGCCCTTCGCGCATGTAGCAGGCGAAATGGCACACGCGTTTCGCAGGCGGGGCGACGGCGTAGCCGAGATCTTCGAGAACCTCGATCACCTCGGGCGCGTCGATCTGCAGATCGAGCCAGTTGCGCATGGGCTGCGACAGGCCATTTCCCAAAGACCGCTCGCGCCCGCCCGCGACGCCCCACTCGAACAGGAAATCGAACAGGTCATTGTCGCGGCTGGTGACGTTGAGCACCTCGCAGCTGCGGCCCGCCGGGCTCGCCATCGCCTCCTCGGCGCGGCTCTGGAATTCCGCGGCGGCCAGCAGTACCATCCGCGCCACTTGCCCTGCATGGGCATGGCGCAGCGCCCGCAGCGCGACCCGCGCGCCCATCGAATGGCCGATGATGCCCACCGGACGTCCGGTCGCCGCATGAAGCGCACCGATCAGACGGGCAAGGCGCTGTGCGGCGATCTCGGCCATGTCGTAGATCCGGGTCAGCCGCCCCGTCGATTGCCAGCTGAACGCGATGCCCAGCCCTTCGCCCGGATTGCTCCCGTCGAAGCCGAGCGCGCGCGGCCAGCTGATCGCGGTATGCAGATTGAAGCTCGGCTCCATCGCGAAGATATGCTGATAGGGATCGCGCCCCTCGACGCCCGCCGCATAGCCGTAGCCGTGGATCATCAAGACGACCGGGGCACCCTCCGGCAGCGCGCGCGCCTGAGCGATGACATCGGCGGGCAGCTCGGAGCTGGCATGGACCTTGAGAAGCGGCATTTGGGCCTCGGGGGAGGAGCGCAGGCGCGGGTTGTTGTTCTAATCCGAACGCGGCTTTTCGTCGGAAAGTTCCCGTGCCCTCGCGTGAGCCTGCAGCGGCAGGGAGTGGAATGCGCCACGCCGGGCGCCGTCCGTTTTGTGCGAATGGGACATCACCGCTATGCGTTGACCCTACGCCGCCTGCGCGCTATCGCAGCCTCAAGCCGCGACAGACCGCCGCAGGAGGCCCCGATGACCGAGCGCAAGACCCGCACCAAACTCGTCCATGACGGCATTCGCCGCAGCCAATATGGCGAGTTGGCCGAGGCGATGTTCCTGACGCAGGGCTTCGCCTATCCCTCGGCCGAAGCCGCCGAGGCGCGGTTCCTCAACGCCTCCGACGATGAGTTCATCTATGCCCGCTACGGCAACCCCACCACGCGCATGTTCGAAGACCGGATGGCCTCGATCGAAGGCACCGAAGACGCCTTCGCCTGTGCCTCCGGTATGGCCGCGATCAACGGCGCGCTGACCTGCCTCGTGAAGGCGGGCGATCACATCGTGGCCGCGCGCCAGATGTTCGGCTCCTGCCTGCATGTGCTGAAAGTGCTTCAGGGCTTCGGTGTGGATGTGACGCTGGTCGACGGCACCGATCGCGACGCGTGGCGCGCCGCGATGCGCCCCGAGACGAAGGTCTGCTTCTTCGAGAGCGTCTCGAATCCCGGCCTCGAAGTGATGGATGTCGCGGGCATCGTGAAGATCGCCCATGAGGGCGGCGCGACGGTGGTGGTCGACAACGTCTTCGCCTCGCCGATTTTCTCGCGTGCAGTGGAACTTGGCGCAGATGTGATCGTCTATTCCGCGACCAAGCATATCGATGGCGGCGGGCGCGTGCTCGGCGGTGTCGTGCTGGGTTCGAAAGAGTATATCCGCGGTCCGCTGGAAACTTACGTGAAGCACACCGGCGGCGCGATGAGCCCGTTCCATGCCTGGGTTCTGCTGAGCGGGTTGCAGACGCTCGATCTGCGGGTGCGCGCGCAGGCGGCCAACGCGGCGGCCGTGGCCAGCGCCGTGGCAGGTCATGAGAAACTCGCCCGCACCGTCTATCCCGGCCTGATGGATCATCCCCAACATGCATTGGCGATGGAGCAGATGGGCTCGGGCGGCACGATGCTCGCGCTCGACCTGAAAGGCGGCAAGGAGGCGGCGTTCCGCTTCCTCAACGCGCTGCAGATCGTGTCGATTTCGAACAACCTCGGCGATGCGAAATCCATTGCGACCCATCCGGCGACGACGACCCACAAGAATCTGTCGGAAGAGGAGCGGGAGGCGATCGCGATTACCCCCGGTCTGATCCGCATTTCGATGGGCATCGAGGACGGCGGCGATCTGATCGCTGACATCAAGGGGGCGCTCGACGCGGCCTGAACGGGGTGAACCGATTGCCGCGAACCGGCGTATTGTCTTGGACATCGCCCCTAAAAACCCCATATCTGGCGGGACCGGGCGCACCGGAGGACAGGATATGAACGTGCAAGGCAGGATCGAGACCCCCGACAATGACGACGCCCGCGCCGCGCTCGAAGTGCTGCGCGCATGGGCGGCGAAGGCCGACCCGGTCGAGGTCGCACAGCTCGATCCGGCGATCGCGCGGCTGCTGCCGGGCCACGAGGTCTCGAACTACCCCGATCTGAGCCGCGACTATGACGCGACTTTCGAGGCGGACGAGACCTACAAGGCGACGATGCCCGACCTCCAGAATGGCCCGTCCTCGCTGATCGTGGGCGCCCATACCCGGATCGAACATGTCGGCATCTCGAATTTCCGCCTGCCGGTGCGGTTTCATACCCGCGACAATGGCGATCTGACGCTGGAGGCGTCGGTCACCGGGACGGTCAGCCTCGAAGCGGAGAAGAAGGGCATCAACATGTCCCGCGTGATGCGCAGCTTCTACGTCCACGCGGAGAAGACCTTCTCCTTCGAGGTGATGGAAGCCGCGCTCGACGATTACATGGATAATCTCGAGAGCTTCGACGCCCGTCTGATGATGCGGGTTTCTTTCCCGGTGAAGCGGCCCTCGCTGCGCTCCGGGTTGGAAGGCTGGCAGTATTACGATATCGCGCTGGAACTGATCGAGACGGGTGGTGTGCGCACCAAGGTGATCCATCTCGATTACGTCTATTCCTCGACCTGCCCGTGCTCGCTGGAGCTGTCCGAACATGCCCGCGCCAGCCGTGGCCAGCTGGCGACGCCCCATTCGCAGCGCTCCGTCGCGCGGATCTCGGCCGTGGTCGAGCCGGGCGAGGTGCTGTGGTTCGAGGATATGATCGATCTCGCCCGCGCCGCCGTGCCGACCGAGACGCAGGTCATGGTCAAGCGCGAGGACGAACAGGCCTTCGCCGAACTGAACGCCGCCAACCCGATCTTCGTCGAGGATGCCGTGCGCGCCTTCGCCGAGCGCCTTCTGGCGGATGCCCGGATCGGCGATTTCCGCATCGTGGCCAGCCATCAGGAAAGCCTGCACAGCCATGACGCCGTGGCCATGCTGACCGAGGGCGAGACCTTCGCCTCGGCCAGCGTCGATCCGAAGCTGTTCGCCACGCTGATCCATCAGGGCTGAGAGCGGGTAGAGGGCGCTGTGCCCGCCGCGTTGACGCGCAGGGCAATTGGTGCAGGGGGCTCTGCCCCCGCCCTGCGGCCCCCCCAGGATATTATCACAAGAGCGAAGACGGGCGCGGAAGCTCACGTCAGGCGAACAGATGCTGAACATGCCCCTTTCCCTCTGAAGGCCGAACCGCTAGATTGCCTCCCATGAATTGGGCTGATGACGACGATCCTTACGAAGGGGCTGCGAGCCTGTCGCAACGTGCCATGGCGGGCGCCATGCAAGCGCGGAGCGCGCCGTATCTCGAGAAACTGAACCCCCAGCAGCGCCAGGCCGTCGAGACGCTCGACGGGCCGGTCTTGATGCTGGCAGGCGCGGGCACGGGCAAGACCTCGGCGCTGACCGCACGGATCGCGCATCTGATCCACACCGGCCGCGCGCGCCCGAACGAGGTGCTGGCGGTGACCTTCACCAACAAGGCCGCGCGCGAAATGAAAGAGCGCGTGGGTCGCCACCTGGGCGGTGCGATCGAGGGGATGCCGTGGCTCGGCACCTTCCACTCGGTCTGCGTGAAGCTGTTGCGCCGCCACGCCGAACTGGTGGGGCTCAAGTCGAATTTCACCATTCTCGACACGGACGACCAAATCCGGCTGCTCAAGCAGCTGATCGTTGCGGCGAATATGGACGAGAAGCGTTGGCCCGCGCGGCAATTGGCTCGGCTCATCGACGGTTGGAAGAACAAGGCGCTGACGCCCGAAAAGGTCTCGGGCCGCGAGACGGCGGCTTTCGACAATCGCGGCTCCGAGCTTTACGCCGCCTATCAGGCGCGGCTGAAGACGCTCAACGCGGTCGATTTCGGCGATCTGCTGCTGCACATGGTCACGATCTTCCAGACCCACGGGGATGTGCTTGCGCAATATCAGCGCTGGTTCAAATACATCCTCGTCGACGAGTATCAGGATACCAACGTCGCGCAATATCTGTGGCTGCGGCTTCTCGCGCAGGGCCACAAGAACATCTGCTGCGTGGGCGATGACGACCAGTCGATCTATGGCTGGCGTGGCGCCGAGGTCGGCAACATTCTGAAATTCGAGAAGGATTTTCCCGGCGCCGCGGTGATCCGGCTGGAGCAGAATTACCGCTCGACCGCGCATATCCTCTCTGCCGCGTCCGGGCTGATCACGGCCAATGAAGGCCGTCTGGGCAAGGAGCTCTGGACCGAGGCCGAAGGCGGCGAGAAAGTGCGCCTGATCGGTCATTGGGATGGTGAGGAAGAGGCTCGCTGGATCGGCGAAGAAGTCGAGGCGATCCAGCGCGGGACCCGCGGCAACCCGCCCATCAGCCTGAATTCACAGGCCATTCTCGTGCGCGCCTCGCATCAGATGCGCGCTTTCGAGGACCGGTTCCTGACCATCGGCCTACCCTATCGCGTGATCGGCGGCCCGCGCTTCTACGAGCGGCTCGAGATTCGCGACGCGATGGCCTATTTCCGCCTCGTGACCTCGCCCGATGACGATCTGGCTTTCGAGCGGATCATCAACACGCCCAAGCGCGGCCTTGGCGACAAGGCGCAGCAGCGCATTCAGGTGGCCGCCCGCGAGAACGGGCTGAGCCTTCTGGACGGCGCGCGGCTCTTGGTGGCCGAAGGCGCGCTGTCAGGAAAGGCGGGTGGGCAGTTGCGGCTCTTCGTCGAGAACGTCGCGCGCTGGCATGAGGAGGTCGTGCAGGCCTCGCCCGCGACCGCCGTGACACGGGCCGAAGATGACGACCTGCTGATCGAGCCCGCCGAGGATGGTGTGGCGCCCGCGAATGACCTCAGCCATGTGCGTCTGGCCGAACGGATCCTCGAGGAATCCGGCTATGTCGAGATGTGGCAGAACGACAAGACGCCGGAAGCGCCGGGGCGGCTCGAGAACCTCAAGGAACTCGTCAAGGCGCTGGAGCAGTTCGACAATCTGCAGGGCTTCCTCGAACACGTCGCGCTGATCATGGACAACGACAAGGCCGAGACCGAGGAGAAGGTCTCGATCATGACGCTGCACGCGGCCAAGGGCTTGGAATTCCCCGTGGTCTTCCTGCCGGGCTGGGAGGATGGGCTGTTCCCGTCGCAGCGCTCGATGGATGAAAGCGGCCTGAAGGGCCTCGAAGAAGAGCGCCGACTGGCCTATGTCGGCATCACCCGCGCCGAGGAGCTCTGCACGATCTCTTTCGCAGGCAACCGGCGCGTCTATGGCCAGTGGCAAAGCCAGATGCCCTCGCGCTTCATCGACGAATTGCCGCCCGCCCATATCGACGTGCTGACGCCTCCGGGGCTCTACGGTGGTGGCATGAACGGGGGCGGCTTCGGCGGGTCCTCGGCTATGGAAGACCGCGTCTCGCGTGCCGATGTCTACAACTCGCCGGGCTGGCGGCGGCTGCAAAACGCGCAATCGCGCGGGACCAGCCAACCGCGCGAGGCCCGCCATATGATGATCGACGCCAAGGGCGAGAGCGATTACGAGATCGGCGACCGGGTCTTCCACAAGAAGTTCGGCTATGGCGAGGTCATGGGCTCGGAAGGCGACAAGCTGGTGGTCGAGTTCGACAAAGCGGGCGAGAAACGTCTGCTGTCGAGCTTCGTCGTGCCCGCCGCCGATGCCGACGACGTGCCGTTTTAACACTTCGCCCTTCGCCTTGGCGCAAATATCCCGGGGGTGAGGCCGTCAGGCCGAGGGGGCAGCGCCCCCTGCCCCGTCGCGGTCCGCGCGGCGCTGTGGCAGATTTGCCCGGTATTCCGATGCATGCCGTCAAACGCTTGATCAGCGGGGAATTTCGCCGCAGCTAGAGGGTAACACCCGCGTGAGTGAGACTTGAGAGATGACCGCCGATCCAAAGCCCCACCTGCCCGACCATCCCCAGCGCTATGCGCTTGTGAATGAATTGCACGCCCGCCCCTATCCGAAACTGGGCGTGCCGGGACATGCGGTCTATGTCGCCTTCAAGGAGCCGCGCGATGCCGCCAATCGCGACCGCAGCAAGGATCACGATCACCTCGTCGATCTTCTGACGCGCCATGGCGCGGCGCAGCCGAAGGCGGTGATCACCCATTACGGCGGCAAGATCGGGCGCCACGAGCTGAAATGGGAAAGCCATACCGAATTCACCACATATCTCGCGTTCGGCAAGGGCGTGTCGTCGCGCGCCTTCGACCCGGCGGAGACCGAAATCTACCCCGATAGCTGGATCGATGCGGCACCCGGCGGACGGATCGCAGCGGTGCAGATCCGCATCGAGGAGCTGCCCGAGAACCCCGACGACATCTCGCCGCTGCTGGAGCAATGGTTCGTCACCGAAAGCCTTGTGTGCACCTGGGTGCTCGACGGGGCGGCGGTGGTCGCGGGCGATTTCCGGATCGACCCGAACGGGCAGATGCGCTTTGCCGTCTTCGCGCGCCCCGGCACCGGGCCGGGGCGGATCGGGCGCACGGTGCAGCGGCTTTGCGAGCTGGAGACCTATCGCGCGATGTCGATGCTGGGGCTTGCGCGGGCGCGCGACCTGTCGAAGCGGCTCAACGCGCTCGACCCACGCCTGACCGAGATCGTCGACGGGATGGGCAATGACGCCAATTCCGCCGAGGAGACGCTGCACGACCTGCTGGAAATCTCGGCCGAACTGGAGAGCCTCGCGGTGCAGCATTCCTTCCGCTTCTCCGCGACCGGTGCCTATGAGGCGATCGTGCGCGAGCGGGTGGAGGCGTTGCGCGAGAGCCGGTTCGAGGGGCGACAGAAGCTCAGCGAGTTCATGGCTCGTCGCTACGATCCGGCGGTGCGCACGGTCAAATCGGCCGAAACGCGGCTACAGCAGATGGTGACGCGGGCGGCGCGCGCGGGCGAGCTCTTGCGCACGCGGGTCGATGTGGAACGCTCGGCGCAGAACCAGAAAGTGCTGGAAAGCATGGATCGCCGATCGGACCTGCAGCTGCGCCTGCAGCACACGGTCGAGGGGCTGTCGGTGGTCGCGATCAGCTATTATGCGATCTCGGTCGCGGGCTATCTCGCCTATCCGCTCTCGAAGAAGATCGGGCTGAGCAAAGAGCTGATGATGGCGGGGCTAACGCCGATCGTGATCCTCGCGGTCTGGTTGATGATCCGGCGCATCCGCAAGGGCATGGGCGGTCACTGATCGGCGATGAGAGGCTTTGCCTCGGCCCGCGCGGCTGACAGCGCCGCAGCGGGGCAAAGTTCGATCATCAGTCCACGCTTGCCGCCGTTCAGGATGATCGTCTCGTAGCCGAGCGCGCTCTGCTCAAACGCCACCGGGCTTGCGCGTTTCTGCCCGAAGGGGCTGATGCCGCCGGTGCGAAACCCGGTCAGCTTCTCGGCCTTGGCGGGCTCCATCATCTTCGCGGATTTGCCCCCGAAGGCCGCAGCCACCTTCTTCATCGACAGCGTCGCGTCAGACGGGATCACCGCGCAGGCGGGCTTGCCATCCACCTCGACCATCAGGGTCTTGAGAACCCGCGAAGGCTCCACTCCGAGCGCACCGGCCGCATGGAGGCCGATCTTATCTTGACCGGCCTCATAGGCATATTCGTGCAGTTCGAAGGCGAGCTTGGCGCGGGTCAGCGCCTGCGTCGCCGGGGTGGCATGGCCCATTGGCCCTCTCAGAAATCGGCGGTGGCGGGGTCCGGCCCGATCCGGCCTTCCGCGCTGTCGATATCCTTGATCTGCGCCATCTCATCCTCGGTCAACTCGAAATCGAACACGTCGATATTCTCGCGCATCCGCTCGTGATTAGCGGATTTCGGGATCGTCACGCAACCTAGCTGAATCTGCCAGCGAAGGGTGACCTGCGCCGCCGACTTGCCATAGCGCGCCGCGATTTCGGTCAGGATCGGGTTCGCGAGCGCCTCGCCCTGCCCCAGCGGCGACCAGCATTCGGTGGTGATGCCGAGCTTTTCATGCACCTCGCGCTGCGCGGCCTGCTGGAAGCGCGGATGCAGCTCGATCTGGTTGATCGCGGGCGCCTCGCCGGTCTCCTCGATCAGCCGCTCGAGATGGTCGGGCAGGAAGTTCGACACGCCGATCGCGCGGATGCGGCCCGCGTCGCGCAGCTCGATCAGCGCTTTCCACGTCTCGACATATTTGTCTTTGGCGGGCATCGGCCAGTGGATCAGGTAGAGGTCGAGATAGTCGAAGCCCAGCTTGCCCATCGTCTCGTCGAAGGCGCGCTTGGTTTCGTCATAGCCCTGCCGGTCGTTCCAGAGCTTCGAGGTCACGAAGATGTCTTCGCGCGCCACGCCGCTTTGCGCGATGCCGCGGCCCACGCCCGCCTCGTTGCCGTAAGCGGCGGCGGTGTCGATATGGCGATAGCCCGCGTCGAGAGCGTTTTGGATGATGGCGGGCGCATCGGCATCGTCCATCTTCCAGACGCCGAGGCCCAGCTGCGGGATTTTGATGCCGTCATTGAGGGTGAGGGTCGGAACGCTCATGGTCGATCTCCTGTCTGCCTGTTGGGTTGGACAACAGCTTAGGGCGGCGCGGCGTTCCGGAAAGGCGCTCACGGGGTAGTGAAAGGCGCCAGGGATTGGCCCGGGGCTGGCACGCCCCGGGCCGTGCGCCCTTACTCCCCGCGCGGGAAACGTTTGTTTTCTTCCAGCACGTTAAGGTCCATGTGATTGCGCATATAGGCCTCGGAAGCTTTCTTGAGCGGCTGGTAATCCCACGGATACTGGCCGCCCTGGCTGAGCGCCTCGTAGACGACCCAGCGGCGCGCCTGACTGGCCCGGACCTCCGCGTCGAAACGATCCAGATCCCAGCGCGCGGCGGCTTCGGCCTTCAGCGCGGCATAGGCCTCGGCATGGGCGGGATCGCCTGCGAGGTTGGTCAACTCATGCGGGTCCGCCTCAACGTCGAAGAGCTGATCGGGATCGAGATTGCACAGGTTCAGCTTGTAGCGCCCTTTGCGCAGGCTCACGAGCGGCGCGTAAGACGCCTCGGCGGCATATTCCATCGCCACCGCCTCTTTACGGGGCTCGCGCTTGGCTTGCGGCAGCAGCGAATGCCCGTCGAGCCATGGCGCGATCTCGTCCAGCGAGATTCCCGCCAGATCACACAGCGTCGGCGTGACGTCGATCGTCGAGACCGGATCAGAGACCAGCCCCGGCTCCAGCCCCGGCGCCGAGATCATCAGCGGCACGCGGGACGAGCCCTCGTAGAAGCTCATCTTGAACCACAGCCCCCGTGCGCCCAGCATGTCGCCGTGATCGGAGACGAAGAGGATCGTGGCCTCCTGCCGGGTGTCTTCGAGCACCTGCAGCAGCTCGCCGATCTTGTCGTCGAGATAGGAGAGGTTCGCGAAATAGGCGCGGCGCGAGCGACGGATATCCTCGGTCGTGATATTGAACTCGCGCCAGTCATTGGCGTCGAAAATCCGCTTCGAGTGGTTGTCCTGCTCCTCGTAAGGGATCGTGCCAACCTCGGGTTCGAGATGGTCGCAATCCTCGTAGAGGTCCCAGTATTTCTTGCGCGCGACGTAGGGGTCGTGGGGATGGGTAAAGCTGACGGTCAGCATCCACGGGCGCGCATCGTTGCCCCGCGCCAGATCGTAGAGCTTCATCTTGGCTTCATGAGCGACGTTGTCGTCATATTCCATCTGGTTGGAAATCTCGGCCACCCCTGCCCCGGTCACCGAGCCCATGTTGTGATACCACCAATCGATCCGCTCGCCGGGCTTGCGGTAATCCGGGGTCCAGCCGAAATCGGCGGGGTAGATATCGGTGGTCAGTCGCTCTTCGAAGCCGTGAAGCTGATCGGGGCCCACGAAATGCATCTTGCCCGAGAGGCAGGTCTGGTAACCCGCGCGGCGCAGGTGGTGGGCATAGGTCGGAATGTCAGAGCGGAACTCGGCTGCGTTGTCATAGACGCCCGTGGTCGAGGGAAGCTGGCCCGACATGAAGGCCGCACGCCCCGGTGCGCATAAGGGCGAGCCGGTATAGGCGTTCTCGAACCGTACGGAACGCTCGGCCAGCTTGCGCACGTTGGGCGTGTGCAGCCACTCCGCCGGACCATCGGGAAAGAGCGTCCCGTTGAGCTGGTCGACCATCAGGATCAGGATATTCGGGCGCGGCTTGCTGTCGTCCTTGGGGGAGGTTTCGAGGTCAGGCATTGCAGCGCGCTCCTTTTATTGATCCACGGGTCAATAACCCCTGTAGCGATCCGGAGCGGGGGAACGCAAGGGCAAGCAGGTCACGCGGAAGTGGCTCGGGCCGCATCAGGCGGCCGCGATGATCCGGGCTTCGTGGCGTTTCAGGCTGGGCCGCGCGGCGAGGTAGCTTTCGACTTTGCCGTCCAGTTCGGGGAACAGCGCGAGCAATTCGGCCCGTTGCGCCTGATCCATATCGTTCATCGTCGCCTGCCCCGGCTGGAAGCTCTCGGTCCAAAGCCCGTCGGAGAAAACGATCTCGTGATTGTCGAACATCACGTGGATATAGGTGACCGCCTCGGCCTCTTCGTCGATCTCGATCCCGGGCAGTCCGACAAGATGGCGCGCTGCGGCCAGCACCTCCGGCTCGCCCGCGATCAGCTGCGCACGCGGCCCGGTCAGCAGGATGCGGTGCTGCGGCGAGACGCGCATCTCGCGCTCGGGCTGGTTCGCGCCCAGCGCGCCCGGTGCGATCTTGATGGAGCGGAATTCCGGCTTCGCCAGCAGTTCCGCCGCGCTGAGCGCACGGGTGCCAATCCAGCGGATGGGCTGAAAGCCGCTGTCGCGGGTCAGGATGCGATCTCCGACCTGCAGGCTTTCGACCGCGCGGGCGCCGCTATGTGTTGCGATCAAGGTGCCCGGCGTGAAGCAGGGAATGACCTTTTCGATATTCGAGAAGTTGACCGTGCCGACGACCGCGCCATTGCCGTCATAGAAATCGATCGTGCCGTTTTCCGGGTTCGCCGCGTCGCGATGGACGGCGACATTGTCCCAGCCCCAGTCGCTGAGGTCGATGATATCGAAATCGTCGCCCGTCTCCGAGCCGTCGATCGTGTCGCCAGGGACGAGGTCGATGAACCTATCGGCATCCGCGCCACCGACGAGAGTGTCACCGCCGCCGCCCGAGAGCGTGTCATTGCCCGCCCCGCCATAGAGCTGATCACTGCCGGCGCCGCCTTGCAGAACGTCGTTCCCGTCGCCGCCGAACAGCGTGTCGTTGCCGGTGCCGCCAACGAGGCTGTCATTGCCTGCGTCGCCATAGAGCGAGTCATTGCCCGACCCGCCCAGCACGGTGTCATTGCCCGTGCCGCCGTAGAGGATGTCATCCGCGCCCGCGCCGTCGATATAGTCGTCGCCGCCATTGCCGTAGAAGACGTTGGTGTAGCCATCCGTCGGGTCCGAGGAGGCGCCGTCGAAGCCGATCAGCGTGTCGTTGCCCGCCGAGCCGTAAATCCCGTCGACGCCGCTGAGCGTATCGCCCGTCGCATCGCCGCCCGTGGCCGTGCCCGCGCCGAGGTTGATGTTCACCGCGCTCGCGGAGTCGGAATAGTCGACATAGTCCATCCCGGTTCCGCCCGAGAGGATATCGCCGCCCGCACCGCCATGCAGCGTGTCATTGCCTGTGCCGCCATCGAGCGTATCGGTCCCCGCCCCGCCATCGAGCGAGTCGTTGCCCGCACCGCCGATCAGCCGGTCATTCCCGAGACCGCCGATCAGCGTGTCGTTACCGATGCCGCCATCGAGCCAGTCATTATCCGCGCCGCCATCGAGGGAATCGTTGCCATCGTTCCCGGTGAGCGTGTCGTTTCCGCTGCCGCCGAGGAGCGTGTCATTGCCGGTTCCGCCGATCAGCGAGTCGTTGCCCGACCCGCCATCGATCGAATCGTCGCCCGTGCCGCCATCGACCGTGTCGTTGCCGAGCCCGGCCAGCACGGTGTCGTTGCCACCATAGGCGCGGATGTAGTCGTCATTGCCGCTGCTGCCCGCGAGCCCCGCATCGTTATTGTCCACGCGGTCGGAGCCATTCGCGATCGGCTCGACGTAGTTCACGTCGATCCGGTCCGCGCTATCGGTGCCGTCGACATAGCCGTCGTCGAAGCCGGTGACGTAGCGATCCTGCGCAAGATTGGTGTTTTGATAGCTCACCGCTGAGCCGATGATCATCGACTGGATCGGTTTGGCCTCATAGGCCGCCGTGGTTGCATTATTCGACAGTTCCGGCGCGAGGAACACTTCGCCCGTCGTGGTCTGCACGAGGACCGATTGCACATTCGCCGTGGTGCCGTCGGTGTAGGTGATCGTCGTGTTGTAGACCACCAGACCGTCATAGGTGAAATCGCGCACGCCCTGACCGTCCCCGATATCGGTCCGGATCGTGTCGTTGGACGTGTTGTTATTGGTGTCGAGAACGCCACTCGAGCCGCCATTGTCGATCAGCGTTGCTTCGGTGATGTGGCTGAACAGCGGATCGGTGGAGGACCCGGCGGAGGCGTTCTGGAGAAGGTTGTAATTCTCCATGCTCGAATTTCCCTCTTGGGAATCCAAGTAGTAGATATTGCCGTTCGCGTCCTCGGCGACGCCGAGATATATCCAGTTGAACGTCGTGGCCATGTCGCCGCTGCTTTACCTTGTTTCTGCCGGACAGGCCCGCGAGGGACCGGTCTCCGACTTTCGAAGACTGTGCAAAAATATCGGGGCCTATGACGTGGCTGCTCGATTTTTATAGTTACTGATACTCTAACAAGGCCCTCATTTGGCGCGGGTTCGTGATCGTCTCACGGCGCAAATTGGGCGAAATGGGGGCTTTCCGGGCGAGGCGACACGCATAGGGAGAGTCGTGGCAACACGGCCACGAAGCCGCGGAAATTTCGGCGGAAAACTGGTAGGCCCGGCAGGACTTGAACCCGCAACCAAGGCGTTATGAGCGCCCTGCTCTAACCAATTGAGCTACAGGCCCACCATTGCGTATTCCTCTAGTCAGGCCGCACGCGCGCGTCAAGAAAGCGCGCGCACCCATCCCCTTCGACGTTGCGGGGCGCGTGCGGTTACGCTAGGGCTTCGGCCAAGAGTTTACTTGCCGGAGTGCGCCGCGATGACCGAGAAAAAACAGGGCCTCACCTATGCCGATGCGGGCGTCGATATCGACGCGGGCAATGCTTTGGTGGACCGGATCAAACCCGCAGCCAAGCGCACGCAGCGCTCGGGCACGATGTCGGGTCTGGGCGGCTTCGGCGCGCTGTTCGATCTGAAGGCGGCCGGCTACAACGATCCGATCCTCGTCGGCGCGACCGATGGTGTGGGCACCAAGCTGCGCATCGCGATCGACACCGGCAATGTCGACACGATCGGCATCGACCTCGTGGCGATGTGCGTGAACGATCTGGTCTGCCAAGGTGCGGAGCCGCTGTTTTTCCTCGATTATTTCGCGACCGGCAAGCTCGAGCTCGATCAGGCCGCGCGCATCATCGAGGGCATCGCGGAAGGCTGTGCGCAATCGGGCTGCGCGCTGATCGGCGGCGAGACGGCGGAAATGCCGGGCATGTATTCCAAGGGCGATTTCGACCTCGCGGGCTTCGCGGTCGGCGCGATGGAGCGGGGCACCGACCTGCCCGCAGGCGTGGCCGAGGGCGACGTGCTTCTGGGCCTCGGCTCGAACGGCGTGCATTCCAACGGCTATTCCTTCGTGCGCAAGGTGGTCGAGATGTCCGGCCTCGGCTGGGACGCGGACTGCCCCTTCGATGAGGGCTCGGTGGGCGAGGCGCTGCTGGCGCCCACCCGGCTTTACGTCAGACAATGCCTGGCCGCGGTGCGCGCAGGCGGCGTTCATGCGCTGGCCCATATCACCGGCGGCGGCCTGACCGAGAACCTGCCCCGCGTTCTGCCCGAGGGCTTGGGCGCGACGATCGACCTCGACGCGTGGGAACTGCCCGGCGTGTTCCGCTGGCTGGCCGAGACCGCTTCGATGGAAGAGCGCGAACTGCTGAAAACCTTCAATTGCGGCATCGGCATGATCGTCGTCGTCGCGGCGGACAAGGCCGACGAGATCGCCACCCTGCTCGCAGGCGAAGGCGAAACCGTCACCCGCATCGGCACCGTCACGGCCAATGAGGGCATCGCCTACGAGGGCGCGCTGCTGTGATCCGTGTCGCGATCCTGATCTCGGGCGGCGGCTCGAACATGGTCCGACTGGTCGAGAGCATGGCAGAGGACCACCCTGCCCGCCCGGTGCTGGTCGCATCGAACGACGCACGGGCGTCGGGGCTGGAGAAGGCCGCGCGCATGGGCGTGCCCACCGCCGCCATCGACCACCGACCCTATGGCAAGGATCGTGCCGCCTTCGAGGCCGAGCTGCTGAAACCGATCCTCGCCGCGAAGCCCGATGTGCTATGCCTCGCGGGCTTCATGCGGGTGCTGACGCCGGAATTCGTGGCGCAGTTCGAGGGCCGGATGCTCAATATCCACCCCTCGCTCTTGCCGAAATATCCCGGGCTGCACACCCATAAGCGCGCAATCGAGGCGGGCGATGCGGTGGCGGGCTGCACGGTGCATGAGGTGACGCCGGTGCTCGATGACGGGCCGATCCTCGGTCAGGCGCGCGTTCCAATCGAGCCGGGCGACACGCCCGACGATCTGGCGGCCCGCGTACTGGTGCAGGAACATCGCCTCTATCCGGCGGTGCTGCGCCGGTTCGCCGAGGGCGACCGCACGCCCGTTTTTCTGTAAGCGTCTTTCTGTAAGCACGCTCACGCCGAAATGCGCCGCATCCGCTTGCGAGCGGCCGTCGCTTCGCGCATGACTGACGCATGGACACGACCCCGGATACGGCCCCGCGCGGGCGCATGATCGCCCCCGACCTGATCCGGGCCGTGGCGCTGATCGGCATGGCGATCTTCCACCTGACCTACGATCTCGAGAATTTCGGCTTCCTGCCGCGCGGCACGGTCTTCCATCCGGCCTTTCTCGATTTCGCCCGCGTGGTTGCGAGCACCTTCATCTTCATGGCCGGCGCCAGCCTCGTGCTCGCCCATCGCCACGGCTTCCGCGCCGCCCCGTTCTGGAAGCGGATCGGCAAGGTGGTGGTCGCGGCGGCACTGGTGAGTGCGGCGACCTATGTGATGATGCCGGAATACTTCATCTATTACGGCATCCTGCATTCCATCGCCGTCAGTTCGCTGATCGGTGCCGCACTTCTGTTCCTGCCGTGGATCTTGCTGGCAGCACTCGGCGTGATCGCGGTCTGGGTGCATCTGAACTACGCCTTCGAGATCTTCAATCACCCGTGGCTCTGGTGGCTCGGACTGTCGACGAAGTGGCGCCCCTCGATGGATTTCGAGCCGGTCTTCCCGTGGATCGGACCGTTCCTGATCGGCATGGGCGCGGCGAAACTGCTCGACCGTCTGGGCTATTGGAAACGCGCCGCGCGCTACCAGCCGGATCAGACACGCGGTGTGATGAAAGTCGCGCTGTTCGCGGGCCGCCACACCCTCCCGATCTACCTGATCCACCAGCCCATCCTCTATGGGCTGACCTGGGCCGCGTTCCTCCTGCAGCACTGAAACTGGCGCTTCTGCCACGCAAACCGGGCCGTAACACGCGCCGCCCTTCCCTTTTGCCCCATGAAGGTCTAGGGAATTTGCACCTGCGCGGGATGAGCCCGCACCGAATTGAAAGCGCGATATGCAGACCATCACCACGACCGAGGCCCTCGCGGCCTTCTGCGAAAAGGCCAAGCAAGAGCCCTACGTCACCGTCGACACCGAATTCCTGCGCGAGCGGACCTACTGGTCCAAGCTGTGCCTCGTGCAGATGGCGCTCCCCAATCATGGCGAGACCGAAGGCGAGGCCGTTCTGGTCGACCCGCTGTCCGACGATCTCTCGCTCGAGCCGCTCTACGATCTTTACCGCCACAAGGAGACCGTGAAGGTCTTCCACGCAGCGCGGCAGGATCTGGAAATTTTCTACACCGACGCGCAGGTCTTCCCCGATCCGCTGTTCGACACGCAGATCGCCGCGATGGTGTGTGGCTTCGGCGAGCAGGTGGGCTACGAGACGCTGGTGCGCAAGATCGCCAAGCAGTCGCTCGACAAATCCTCGCGCTTCACCGACTGGTCGCGCCGTCCGCTGACCGAGGCACAGAAGAAATACGCCATCGCCGATGTGACCCATCTGCGCGTGATCTACGAATTCCTCGACGAACAGCTGAAGAAAACCGGCCGCGACGCCTGGGTCGAAGAGGAAGAGGCGGTTCTGCTGAACCCCGAGACCTACATCAACCGCCCCGAAGAGGCGTGGAAGCGCGTGAAGACGCGGACCAATTCGGGCCGTTTCCTCGCCATCGTGCGCGAGCTGGCACAGTTCCGCGAAGGTTACGCGCAGAACCGCAACATCCCGCGGAGCCGGATCTTCAAGGATGACGCGCTGCTGGAGCTGGCCTCGACGAAGCCCTCTTCGATCGAAGAGCTGGGCAAGTCGCGACTGCTGCTGCGCGAGGCCCGCAAGGGCGAGATCGCAGAGGGCATCCTGACGGCGGTGCGCGAAGGGCTTGAGATGCCCAACGAGAAGCTGCCCCGCCCCGATAATCAGGCCCAGCAATTGCAGGTCGACACCGCGCTCGGCGATCTGCTGCGGGTACTTCTGAAGGCGAAATCGCAGCAGGCAGGCGTCGCCGCGAAGCTGATCGCGACTTCGTCCGATCTGGATCGCATCGCCGCCGGCAAGCGCGACGTGGCCGCCCTGCAGGGCTGGCGCGCGGAGGTCTTCGGCACTGACGCACTGCGTCTGGCCAAGGGCGAAGTGGCGCTGACCGCCGATAGCGGCGCGGTGAAGCTGATCGACGTGTGAGGATACCAGAGGGCTGCGCCTGACCGCCGGGTCGGCGCCCCCTTCTTTGGTGGTCTTCGCTTTATCCCTGAAAGTTTCGGACGCGTTCAGTGCGCGCGCTGACACCCCACAAGCGCCCGCCCGAGGGGGCGGTCGGGCGCTGCCCGGGCCGCTGTCGCGGCTGATCCGGGCAAGACGACAAGAAAAAGGCCCGGGTCGCCCCGAGCCTCATCTCAATCAACTGAAGTGACGATCAGCGCGCGACGGACCGCGCGTTGGAAACGCCCTGCACCACGATCTTGCGCACGCCCTGCAGCTTGTAAGTGCTCAGGAACGCAGCCGCCGAAACCTCGCGCGACTGCGGGGTCATCACCCGGCGCGCATCGGGGCTGTCGGCGGGCGGCGGCGAAACCATGAAGACATAGGTCACCGTGCCGTTCTCATCCGGCGCACCGCCATTCAGCGGAACCAGATCGGTATCCCAATAGCCTTGCGTCGGCGGCAGGCCCATCGCGGTGATGATCGCGCCCGAGGGGATCTTCTCGACCGAGAGCGAGGAAACCTGCGACACCTGCTGCTGGTTCGGCTTGCCGACCTTCACGGGGTAGCCGCCGCGCGGCGCGAGTGTTTCCACCGGTGCAGCCGTGTCGCGCCCGAACCAGTTGAACGGGTTGAGCTTGCTGTCACGGATTGTGCCGCAGCCTGCGGTGGTGAGCGTCAGGGCAAGTGCCGCGATCAGGGCTTTGTTCATGATGGCTCCGATACTGTCCCGGGTCTGGACCCGGATTTGTGGTAGCCCATTGTAGCGCTTTTGAAAAGCCGCGTCTGGACCCTCGGGCGCGAACCCGTTACCCAATAGGCAATTCCCTGTCCGTAGGAGCGAGTAACCATGGCGCGCGAAGCCTTTGAAGAGATTGCCGAGACCTTCGAATTTCTCGACGATTGGGAGGACCGCTACCGTCACGTGATCGAGCTGGGCCGCGAATTGCCGCCCCTGGACGATGCGGTAAAGGTGCCTGCGACCAAGGTGGAGGGCTGTGCGAGCCAGGTCTGGCTGCTGCCCCGGATCGAGGGCGAGGGCCCGCAGGCGACCTTCGACTTTCAGGGCGAGAGCGACGCGATGATCGTGCAGGGCCTGATCGCGATCCTGCATGCGCTTTACTCCGGCCTGACGGTTGAAGACGTCCTGAAGGTGGACGCGCCCACCGAGCTGGGCCGTCTGGGCCTGAACGACCACCTGTCGGCGCAGCGCTCGAACGGGTTGCGCGCGATGGTGGAACGGATTCGCAAGCTGGCCGGTGAGGCTGCGGGGGCGTAAGGCCCCAGGTTTTCTACTTCACGACAGAGGGACGCGCCCGAGCCTCGGGTGGGCGCGTTGCAACGGATGTGGCTGGGCGGTTTATCTCGCAAGCCCGAACAACTTCCATGCCCGCGCCGACATCGCCAACGCGCCCTCCCGGGGGGAGGGTCGGGCGCGGCCCGGGGCTAGTCGCCCCGAGCCAGTCATCCCAAACGAAAACGGCCGGTCCCTCGACCGGCCGTTTCCAATTTCCCTGCCCTGCAGATCAGTCGATCAGCGGCAGCAGCTGGTTCACCGAGTCCTTGGCGTCGCCATAGAACATCCGGGTGTTCTCTTTGTAGAACAGCGGGTTCTCGATGCCCGAATAACCGGTGCCCTGACCGCGCTTCGAGACGAAGACCTGCTTGGCCCTCCAGACTTCCAGAACCGGCATGCCCGCGATCGGCGAGTTCGGATCTTCCTGTGCGGCGGGGTTCACGATGTCATTCGAGCCGATGACAATCACCACGTCGGTATCCGGGAAGTCCTCGTTGATCTCGTCCATTTCCAGAACGATATCGTAAGGCACTTTCGCCTCGGCCAAGAGCACGTTCATGTGGCCCGGCAGACGACCCGCGACCGGGTGGATCGCGAAGCGGACTTCCTTGCCCTGAGAGCGCAGCTTGCGGGTCAGTTCCGACACGGCCTGCTGAGCCTGTGCCACTGCCATGCCGTAGCCCGGCACGATGATCACGCTATCTGCGTCGCGCAGAGCGGAGGCCACGCCGTCGGCGTCGATCGCGATCTGCTCGCCCTCGACTTCCATCGCGGGACCGGAGGTACCGCCGAAGCCGCCGAGGATAACGCTGATGAACGAGCGGTTCATCGCCTTACACATGATGTAGGACAGGATCGCACCCGAGGAGCCGACCAGCGCGCCGACCACGATCAGAAGATCGTTGCCCAGCGAGAAGCCGATCGCCGCCGCGGCCCAGCCCGAATAGGAGTTCAGCATCGACACCACGACCGGCATATCGGCGCCGCCGATACCCATGATCAGGTGGTAACCGATGAAGAAGGCCAGAAGCGTCATCGCGATGAGCGCCCAAGCGCCCGCCCCGTTGATGAACAGGATCAGCAGGATCACCGAGAGAATAGCGGCGCCTGCGTTGAGCATATGCCCGCCCGGCAGCTTGGTGGCCTTCGAGGTCACCTTGCCCGCGAGCTTGCCGAAGGCCACGACCGACCCGGTGAAGGTCACCGCCCCGATGAACACGCCGAGGAACAGCTCGACGCGCAGGATCGACAGCTCGACCGGCGTCTTATGCGCGATCAGAGCGGCAAAGCCCTTCAGCGCGTGCTGTTCTTCCATGCCCATCGCGCCGACGCGCGCCATCTCGATATAGGCGTTGTAGCCCACGAAGACGGCGGCCAAACCGACCAGCGAGTGCATCGCGGCCACAAGCTGCGGCATTTCCGTCATCTGCACCCGGTTCGCGACGAACCAGCCGATGATGCCGCCGGCCGCGATCAGGATGACCGAGAGAAGCCACAGGCCCGAGCCGGGGCCGATCAGCGTCGCCAGAACCGCAAGGCCCATGCCGACGATGCCATACCACACGGCCCGTTTCGCGCTTTCCTGCCCCGAAAGGCCGCCCAGCGAGAGGATGAAGAGAACTGCCGCGACGACATAGGCGGCGGTCGAGAATCCGTTTTCCATTACGCTCTCCCCCTCTTACGACTTCTGGAACATGGCGAGCATGCGCCGGGTGACCATGAAGCCACCGAAGATGTTGATCCCGGCCATGAACACCGACAGCGCAGCGAGCAGGATCACGAGCCACGAGCCCGATCCGATCTGCAACAGCGCGCCGAGGATGATGATCGACGAGATCGCGTTGGTCACAGCCATCAGCGGCGTGTGCAGCGAGTGCGAGACGTTCCAGATCACCTGGAAGCCCACGAAACAGCTGAGCACGAAGACGATGAAGTGCTGCATGAAGCTGGCCGGTGCCACGAGGCCCACGCCCAGAAGCACGATCGCGCCCACGGCGAGCAGCGTCACTTGGTTGCGGGTCTGCTTCTTGAACTCGGCCACCTCGGCGGCGCGTTTCTCCTCCGGCGTCAGCTCCTTGGCCTTTTCCTTCGGCTTCTGCGCCGCGATCGCGGCCACCTTGGGTTTCGGCGGCGGGAAGGTGATCTCGCCCTGATAGGCCACGGTCGCGCCGCGGATCACGTCGTCTTCCATGTCATGGACGACGACACCGTCCTTCTCGGGCGTCAGGTCCGTCATCATGTGACGAATGTTGGTCGAGTAGAGCGAGGAGCTCTGCGTCGCCATGCGGCTCGGGAAATCGGTGTAGCCGACGATGGTCACGCCATTGTCGCTCACGATCTTCTGGTCCGGCACGGTCAGTTCGCAGTTGCCGCCACGCTCGGCGGCGAGGTCCACGATCACGGAACCGGGCTTCATCGCCTCGACCATGTCCTTGGTCCAGAGCACCGGGGCGTCGCGGCCCGGGATCAGCGCGGTGGTGATGACGATGTCGATATCGGGCGCCAGTTCGCGGAATTTCGCAAGCTGGGCTTCGCGGAACTCCGGCGAGGACGGCGCAGCATAGCCACCCGTCTCCGCGCCGTCTTTCGCGGCCTCCTCGAAGTCGAGATAGACGAACTCGGCGCCCATCGACTCGATCTGTTCGGCCACTTCGGGACGCACGTCGAAGGCGTAGGTGATCGCACCCAGCGAGGTCGAGGCACCGATCGCGGCAAGACCGGCCACACCGGCACCAACCACGAGCACTTTCGCCGGCGGAACCTTGCCCGCCGCCGTCACCTGACCCGTGAAGAAACGGCCAAAGTTGTTGCCTGCCTCGAGCACCGCACGGTAGCCCGCGATATTGGCCATCGACGACAGCGCATCCATCTTCTGCGCGCGCGAAATCCGCGGGACCATGTCCATCGCGATCACGTTCGCGCCGGTCTTCTCGGCGGCTTTCAGAAGCTCTTCGTTCTGGGCCGGGTAGAAGAACGAGATCAGGGTCTGGCCGGGCTTGAGGCGTTTGACCTCTGTATCGCTCGGCGGCCGAACCTTGATGACGAAATCCACCTCTTTGAACAGCGCGGCGGCGGTCTTGATGACGGTTACATTCGCGGCCTCGTAAGCCTCGTCTGTGAAGCCGGCACGGACGCCTGCCCCGGTCTCGATGAAGCACTCATGGCCCAGCTTTTGCAGCTGCAAAGCCGAGTCGGGCGTCATGGCGACCCGCGCCTCGCCCTCGAAAATCTCCTTTGGAGCTCCGATTTTCACTCTAACTCCCCCTTGGATAGCGGTGCGTTTAGCCGATGGCCTGCGCACCCGGAATCTTGCGTCGTACTCCTTAGCATCGCGCAATAATGTTTCACAAGCACCGATGGGCCGTAAAACCTTGTTAATCGTTCACGGCGCGCCTCACCGGTTCGTGTATACCATTGAATACCGAGCTTTTGGATGATTTATGGTTTATTATCAGAGCGTTAGGTCGTCCATTTTGCGCTGCGACCCGATTGCACCGTCACCAGCTTTTTTGACGGGCGCAGCACTTTGCCGCGGCCCGATCAGAGCCAGCGGCGGGTCCGGGCGCGGTAGGCGGTGTAAGCGTCGCCGAAATGCGCGGCGATCCGCGCTTCCTCGCCGAGAATGTAGCGCTGCGTGATGAACCACATGAAGACCGGCACCAGCAGAAGCCCCAAAGGCGCGTGCCAGATCAGCGCCAGCCCCGCCAGTACCAGCGCATCGCCGAGATAGATCGGGTTGCGCGACAGCGCGAAGACCCCGGAGGTCACGAGGTCGGACGGGTCACGGCGCGGAATGAAGGTGGTGCGGTGAAGCAGCATCTGCCCCACCGCGACCAGCATAAGCGCGAGTCCCAGCGCGATCGCGATCATCCCGAGCGCGCGATCATAGCGAAACGGCATCGGAACGACCTGCCCCAGCGCCCAGACCAGCGCCGCGAAGAGCACCAGCCAGAGCGGCGGAATGTCGATCTCGCGCAGAGGGTTCATCGCGCGCCACTCAAAGCTTGTAAACGGTAAGTTCGGGCAGATCGGTCAGCGGCACCTCGAGCAGACGCAGCGCGGGCAGCGACACTTCCGAGCCCGAGCCAGCCGCCTTGCCCGACGGGATCAGCGTGACCTTCGCGGATTTGCCGGTCTTCGGGTCTTCGATCCGGCCGGGGGTTTCGCTTTTGACCAGCCCGGTCTTCACCCAGAAGCCCGGATCGGCCGGATCGCCAAGGCTCGCGATGGTGGTGCCAAGCTTGGTCTCGCCGCCCACGGGCTTCTTCGCCGCCTCTGCGCGCTGTTCTGCGGTCGTGGTATCAAGGGAGTCGGCGGTTTTCGCACTCGGCTTCGGGATCGGAGCCGCGACCGGAGTGGCGGCGTCGGGGGCTGCGGTGGTCGCCGAGCCCGCGGCGTTCGGACCCTTCAGCCCAAGCGTGGCGCAGCCCGCCATCGGCATCATCAGCGTGAGCGCCAAGATCGGGCGGGAGAGGGGTTTGCGCATTCGAAATCTCCTTAAAATTTAGTCGAGCCTATGCGCAGTCCGAGGCGACTGCCACCCCCCGCTCTGCGCCCTGCCCGCACGTGATCCACGCGACGACCCTTGCCGCCCCGCCCGCCGCGCCTTACTTTCCGAACCATGGATAACACGCCCCTCATCGACCCCTTCGCCCGCCCTATCGACTACTTGCGGGTGTCGGTCACCGACCGCTGCGATTTTCGCTGCACCTATTGCATGGCCGAACACATGCAGTTCCTGCCGAAAAAAGAACTGCTGACGCTCGAAGAACTGGACCGGCTCTGCTCGACCTTCATCCGCCTCGGCGTGAAGAAGCTGCGCATCACCGGGGGCGAGCCGCTGGTGCGGCGTGACATCATGACCTTCTTCCGCTCGATCTCGCGGCATCTGGAGACCGGCGATCTGCGCGAGCTGACGCTGACCACCAACGGCTCGCAGCTTGCGAAATTCGCCGATGATCTCGCGGCACTGGGCATGAAGCGGATCAATGTCTCGCTCGACACGCTCGACGCCGACAAATTCGCGAAGATCACGCGCTGGGGGCGGCTCGAACAGGTGCTCAAAGGTCTGGAGGCGGCGAAACGCGCGGGCCTCAAGGTCAAGATCAACACCGTCGCGCTGAAGGGCTTCAACGAGGACGAGCTGTTCACCCTGATCGACTGGTGCGCGGCGGAAGGCTTCGATCTGACCTTCATCGAAGTGATGCCGATGGGCGAGATGGGCGACGACCTGCGGCTCGATCAATACTGGCCGCTCTCGGATGTGCGCCGCGCGATGGCCGAGCGGTTCACCCTGACCGATCTGGCGGAATCGACGGGGGGCCCCGCGCGCTACGTGCGGCTTGAGGAAAGCGGTCAAAAGATCGGCTTCATCACGCCGCTCACGCATAATTTCTGCGAGAACTGCAACCGCGTGCGGGTGACCTGCACGGGCGAGCTGTTCATGTGTCTGGGCCAGGAGGACAACGCCGATCTGCGCGCGCCCCTGCGGGCCAACGAGGACGATGCCGCCCTGGAAGCCGCGATCCGCGAGGCGATCTCGCGCAAGCCCAAGGGCCATGATTTCGACTATTCGCGCCAGACCGTCTCGGGCCAGATGTCGCGCCACATGAGCCATACCGGCGGATGAAACCTTCCGCGCGTGCGTCGCGCGCGCTCGGCGCGGGTCTGATCGGCGCAGCGCTCGTGGCGCTCACGCTCTGGGCGCATCTGATGCTCGGCAATTTCGACACGCTCGCAGGGCTTGGCTATGCCGAGCGTGCGCGAACGGTCACGGGGCTGAGCCTCGCCTTCGATGTCGCAAAGGCCAGCGCCGTTCTGATCCTGCCGCTCGCACTTCTCGCCGCGATTTCCGGGCCGTGGCCGCTGCGGGCCCTGCTCGCGGCGTTATTCGCCCTTGGCTGGTATTGGGTGGCCGAGCGCGTCGCTGGCGGCTTCGCCTCCGCCACGGGCGGCGGGTGGCTGCCCGGCGAGGCCTTCGCCTCCCTGATCTATCGCCCCGGTCTGACGCCCGCGCTTTGGGGCGGCGCGGTTCTCGTCTTCCTTGGCGTCATCTGGCGTCTTTGCCGCCGTCCGGGGTGACTCAAATCAATGCGCAGGGCCAGACCGTCTGGCAGGCTCCCGACAAAGAAAGGGAGCCAAACCAATGTATTCCAACATTCTCGTGCCCGTCGCCTTTGACGAAGATCACAACCCCGATGCCGCGCTCAATGTCGCGCGGGCGCTGGCAGGCGACGGGGCGCGCATCACCTTGCTGCATGTGATGGAAGACGTCCCCGCCTATGCGATCAACTACATGCCCGAGGGCTATGCGGAGGAATTGCGCAAGACGTTGGAGCACGACCTCGCCACGCGCGCGGCGGAGTTCGACGCGGGCGCCTGGGCGATTGTCGAAGGTCAGCCCGGCCATGAAATCCTGAACTACGCCGAACATATCGGGGCCGATTGCATCGTGATCGCGTCGCACCGTCCGGGCTTTGGCGATTACCTGATCGGCTCGACCGCCTCGCGCGTCGTGCGCCATGCGAAATGCGCGGTCATGGTGATGCGCTGAGACCAGCGCGGGCTATGGTCATGCACTGAGGCTCACCCTGCTGGCAAGCGCGCCTCGATCATGCCGACGAACCAGCTTGCGCCCGCAGGCAGGATCGCGTCGTTGAAATCGTATTCCGCGTGATGAAGCGGCGCGCTGGGGCCATTGCCGATGAAGCCATAGGCCCCGGGGCGCACCTCCAGCATATAGGCGAAATCCTCCGCCCCCATCATCGGGTCGACGCTGCGATCGCAGGTGCCTGCCACGGCCTCGGCCACCTGCGCTGCGACCTCGGCCGCCGCCGCATCGTTGCGGGTGACGGGATAGCCGCGCCGGTAGTCGACCTCCGCCGTCGCCTCATGTGTCGCGGCCACCCCCTGCGCAATTTCGCGCAGGCGGCGCTCGGCCAGATCGCGGGTCTCGGCGCTCATCGTGCGCACGGTCCCGCCAAGGCTCACCGAATTGCCGATCACATTGAGCGCTTTCGAATCGGTCTCCAGCGTCGTGACCGACAGCACGATCTCCTCCAGCGGATCGGTCGCGCGGGATACGATGCTTTGCAGCGCGAGGATCAGATGCGCGGAGATCGGCACCGGGTCGATCACTTCCTGCGGTTTCGCCGCATGGCCGCCCTTGCCGGTCACCACGATGTCGAAGAAATCCGCCGCCGCCATCATCGCGTCAGGCCGGATGCCGAAACTGCCCGGCTCCATCCCCGGCATGTTGTGCAGCGCATAGACCTCCTCGATGCCGAAACGCTCCATCAGACCGTCCTCGATCATCGCCTTGGCCCCGGCCCCACCCTCTTCGGCGGGCTGGAAAATCATCACGGCACGACCCGTAAAGGCACGCGTCTCGCAAAGGTATTTCGCCGCCGCGAGCAGGGTGGACGTGTGCCCGTCATGGCCGCAGGCATGCATCTTGCCCTCGACCTCGGAGGCGTGTTCCGCGCCGGTTTTCTCGCGGATCGGCAGCGCATCCATATCGGCGCGCAGACCGACACAGCGCAGCCCGCCCTGGCGCGCGACTTGCCCTTCGATCACGCCAACGACACCCGTGCGCCCGATCCCCTCGACCACCTCATCGCAGCCGAATTCACGCAGCAGCTCGGCCACGCGGCCGGAGGTGCGCGGCAGATCGTAAAGCAGTTCGGGATTGCGGTGAAAATCGTGCCGCCATGCGGTGGCTTCCGCGTGCATCTCGGCAAAACGGTTCTTGATCGGCATGCTCGCTCCTTGGTTGGCGCTACCCTGCCTTGCGGCGCGCACGGGTGCAAGCCGCGCTCAGCGGAAGGCCATCGGCAAGGAGTAGCTGTAGCTGGGTTTGCCCAAGCCTTGCGGCGCTGCGGGGAAGCGACTCGCCCGGCGCACGGCGTCGAGCGCCGCCCGGTCGAGATCCGCATGCCCCGAGCTTTGCGCGACCGACACACCGAGGAGCCGCCCGTCGCGCGCCACGGTCACGATCACGCCGACAACGCCCCGGCGCGCTCCCGCAGGCATGCGTTGATGGCGCGCGACACGGGCACGGATCTGGCCGCCCCAGCTGTCGATCAGCGCGTTGATCTGCCCCGCTGAAAGCGTCGCCGCCGGAGCCGCGCGCCGGTCGCCCGCCGCCCCTTTGTCGCCCTGCCCCTTCGCCTGCTGCTTCGGTTGGGCGGGGGCGGGCTGCGAGGCCTGTTTCTTCGCGGGTGCTTTGGGTTTCGGCTTCGCTGGTTTCGGTACAGGCGGCGTGGGCTTGGCTTCGGGCCGCGGCATGTCGGGCGGCGCGGGCTCGGCCTGTTCGGGCAGCGCCGCATCGGGCGCAGGTGGCGCGGTCAGCGTCGGGGCAGTCGCGGTTCGCGGCGCGGGATCGGATGGCGCGGCCGGGGTTTCAGGCGCTTCGGGCGCGGTTGGAGCCTCAGGCTGCGTCGCCGCGACCTCCGTCTCGACCTCAGGCGGGCGCTCCCACTCGGCCACCCGCGCGGCCATGGACGGCGAAGACGGCGCAAGCGAGACGAGCGCCTCGCCCCCGTCACCTGCCGATTGCGCACCGCCCGCAGACGCGGGCTCCCAGACCATCAGCACGCCCGCATGGACCGCCAAAGCCGCGCCAAGCGCGCCCACGAAAGCCAACCCGCGCAGCGTCATTTGCCCCGCACCACGAGTTTGAGATCGGTGAAACCGAGACCCGCCAGCTGCGGCATCAACTTCGCCAGCGCGTCGCCGGGAAGCTTCCCATCCGCCCGCAGGGTCAGGCTGTCGGCGCAATCGCCGCAGTCCGCGCGCGCATCCTGCGCAGCCGCCCCCAGCGCCGCAATCGCCGCATCGCCGCGTGCCTCGCCATAGGCAATCTCGCCCTTGGAATTCGCAAACAGGACCAGCGCGCCGGGATCGGTCTTGCCCTCGCCCGCTGCCTCGGGCGGGGTGACCTCGAAAGGCGTCGGCTGGGCCAGCGTCGCAGCCAGCAGGAAGAAGATCAGCAGCAGGAAGACCACGTTGATCATCGGCAAAAGCGGCTCCGGCAGGCTGCGCCGCGGCGGATCGGTGAAAAGCCTCATGGCACCAGCACCAGATTGCTCAGCCCCGCGCCGCGCAACGCCTCAATCACCTGCGTCAGCGCGCTCAGATCGCCCTCTTTCGGACGCAGCACGACCGGATCTGAAGGCTGATCCATCAGCGGCTGCAGCGCGCCTGCCAGATCGGAGAGCGCGACCGTCTGCCCGTTCAGGCTGACCATGCCGCCTTCGCCCACATCGACCAGACGCGGCGGCCCGGACCAGTCCGCGCCAGACGTGCCGCCGCCCAAGGTCAGGTCCAGCGTGCGCTCCACCCCGAAGCGCGAGGCGAGCATGAAGAACACCAGAAGCAGGAAGACCACGTCGATCATCGGCGTCAGCGCCGGGCGGCGGCGGGGGCGCGGTTGACCGAAGGCGAACATCGCGCGCGCCTCACTCGGCGGCGGCGCGGGGCCGCTCGGTGAGCGTGGCGGGCGCACGGGCGAAGATGCGGGTCGCGGCGTCTTCCATGTCGTGGCGCAGGCGGTCCACCACCGCGTCGAACCCCGACAGCGCGATCTGCGCCGGGATCGCCACAGCCATGCCCGCCGCCGTCGTCAGAAGCGCCTCCCAGATACCGCCTGCAAGCGTCGCCGGATCGGCCTGAACGCCCGCCTCCTGCAACGCGCGGAAGGCCGCGATCATGCCCGCGACCGTGCCCAGAAGCCCGAGAAGCGGGCCGATCACCACGGCCAGTTCCAGCGCCCGCAGACCCGAGCGTGCGCGTGCCAGCAGATCGCGCGCGACGCGGCCCGTTTCGGCCTCCGCCCCGGCCCGATTGAGCTGCGGATCGCGCAGGCTCGCCATCGCGGCGCGGGCCAGCTGCGCGCGCAACGACCGCCGCCCGGCCAGAGCCGCCTCGGCCCCGTCGGGATCGCCTGCCGCCCAAGCCGCGATCGCCGCCTGGCTATGCGCCCCGCCCGACCACGCGCCAGCGGCCAGCAAATCCCAGATTTTCCAGATGATCACCGCGAGCGAGATCACGGACAGCGCCGCGATCGCCCACATCGCCGGACCTCCGAGCACGAGCGTATCGAACATGCGCCCCGGAAGAGCTCCGGAAATCTGAGCGGTGCCGTCCATCGCGCCCTCCAATGCACGCCCATAGGCGCGGTGAGGTGGTGCCGGCGGAGGGACTCGAACCCCCGACCCCCTGATTACAAATCAGACGCTCTACCAACTGAGCTACGCCGGCGTGACGGGCCCGCAATAGCGCGGCTTGGAAATTCGCGCAAGACGCCGCTCAGCGTGCGCGGGCAAGATCGGCGCGCGCCTGATCCGCGCGGGCGAGGATCGCGACCGCGACCAGCCCCACCGCGCAGACCAGAAGTGCGGCGGGCGAGGCATCGCCGAGGTTCTCGAGGCTCGCCTTTTCCTGCGTGCGCGTGGCGAGTGTCTCGAAATTGAACGGGCGCAGCAGCAGTGTCGCGGGCAGCTCCTTCACGCAATCGACGAAAACCAGAAGCAGTGCCGAGCCGACCGAGCCGCGCATCAGCGGCAGGTAGAGGCTGCGCAGAACGCCCCCCGGCGTGCGCCCCAGCGAGCGCGCGGCCATCGGCAGCGAGGGCGGCACGCGCCCGAAGGCGGCGTCGCTTGCGCCTTGGGCGATGGCGAAGAATCGCACCACATAGGCGAGGATGATCGCGAAGGCCGAGCCCGTCAGCAGCAGACCGGGATCGTGGCCGGTGATTGCCAGCACGGTGTCGGCCAGCATGTGATCGAGACCGGCGAGCGGGATCAGGATGCCGACCGCCAGCACCGCACCCGGCGCGGCATAGCCCAGCGTCGTCAGCGGCAGCACCGCGCGCGGCAGGCGCTGCCCCGACAGGCGTACCCCGTAGACCATGAACAGCGCGAGCGTCACCGTGATCACGGCGGCCGCGCCCCCGGTCATGATGGTGTGCCATAGCGCAAGCCCGAGGCCCCGGCCGAACCACGCCTCGGGATTGGCGAGCGCATGACTGCCCATCACCGCGACCGGCAGCACGAAGCCCAAAGCCACCGGGAGAACGCAGGCCAGCGTCGCCACCCAGCCAGCCGCGCCCTTAAGGCGCTGCGGCTGAACGGGGCGCGCCTGACGCGCGCTTTGGTAATAGTGGACGCGGCGGCGCGAGAGCTTCTCGAGCATAAGGAGCGCGAGGACGATCCCGAGGATCACCAGCGCGAGCTGCGCCGCCCCGCCCGCATTGCCACCCGAAAGCCATGTCGAGAAAATGCCCGTCGTCAGGGTCTGCACGCCGAAATGATCGACGACACCGAAATCCGCAACCGTCTCCATCATCGCGATCGCGGCCCCTGCGGCGATGGCAGGGCGCGCGAGCGGCAGGCCCACGCGCCAGACCATCCCCCACGGCCCGGTGCCGAGGGCGCGGGCGACCTCGTAGCTGGCGCCGGATTGCTCGCGCAAGGCCGCGCGGGTGATCAGGTAGATATAGGGGTAGAGCGCGGCCGAGAGCACGACGACCGCCGCCTCGCGCGAGCGGATCTCGGGGAACCAGTAGTCACGCGCCGAGGCCCAGCCGAAGGCACCGCGCATCGCGGTCTGCACCGGGCCGGAATAGTCGAGGAAATCGGTGAGGGCGTAGGCGCCGACATAAGCCGGGATCGCGAGCGGCAAAAGCAGCAGCCATTGCAATATGCGATGCCCCGGGAAGCGATACATCACCACGAGCCACGCAGCCCCCGCCCCGATGGCCGAGGCCAGAAGCCCCACGCCGCCCGTCAGCACTGCCGTATTGATCAGGTAGCGCGGCAGCACCGTCGAGATCAGATGCGGCCAGATATTGTCGCGCGGATCGAGCGCCATCCACCCGACAGCCATGATCGGCGCCAGTACCAGCACCGCGATCACCACGGCCCCGAGCGACCAGAGCCCACCCCCTGCACGCAAGCGCCCGCGCAAGGCAGGCGCAGGGGGGACCGAGAGGGATTGGGCAGATTTGGGCACGGGTTTTCCCGATCAGTTTTGTCGGAATTGTCTCGCCCCTCCTACCCCGAAACACATTTGCCTGTCCAGAAGGGAGCGGCTAGAGTGAGCGGCAACAATAAGGGCTTGACCCGGCAGACGATATTGAGGCGCGCAGAATGAAAGTCGTTTTCCATCTCGGAGCGCATTCGACCGATGAAGATCGCATCGTGGGCGCGCTTTCGAGCAATGACCGGCTCCTCGAGTCTCACCGCATCGCCGTGCCCGCGCCCCGCAGCTACCGGATGGTGCTGCGCGACGCGCTGGTCTCGCTGAAAGGCGGCCCTGCCCCGCAAGATGTGCAGGACGCGATCATCGAGGCGAGCACCGAGGCTCCAGTGCTGGATCGGCTAGTGTTCAGCCACGCGTTTTTCCTGTGCATCCCCGAGCGGGTGATCACCAAGCGCGGCTTCTACGCGATGGCACCGGGCAAGCTCGCGCCGCTGGCGAACCTCTTTCCCGATGCGGAGACCGAGTTTCATCTCGCGCTGATCAACCCCGCGAGCCTGATCCCGCAACTGGTCGCGCGGCTGCCCAAGCGCAGTTACGAGCAGATCATGGAAGGCCACGACCCGCGCGAGCTGCGCTGGGAGCCGCTGATCCGCCAGATGGTGGAAGCCGCGGGCGGGCGGCGTTTCGTGATCTGGTGCAACGAGGATTTGCCGCTGATCTGGCCCGAAGTGCTGCGTTCGGTCGGCGGATTGCCCGAGGATCAGGCGCTCAAGGGCGACATGATGGTGCTGCGTCAGATCATGCCCGAGGAGGGGATCGAACGGCTGCGCAGCTATTTCGACGCGAACCCGCCGAAATCGGTGCTGCACCGGCGCAAGATCGTGGCGGCCTTCCTCGACAAATACGCCCAGCCCGAGGCGCTCGAGATCGAGGCACCGCTGCCGGGCTGGACCGATGAACTGGTCGACGAGATCACCGCGCAATACGATGCCGACGTCGCCGCGATCGCGCGGATGCCCGGTGTGGAATTCATCGCCCCCTGAGCAAAGGGCGCGGTTCGCGCCGGATCACCGTCCGGCGCGCAATAGCGCTCAGCCCATCCCCAGCGCGGATTTGTAGAGGTCGAGAATCGCCTCTTCCTCGGCCACGTCATCCTTGTCGCGTTTGCGCAGGGCGACGATCTTCTTCAGCACCTTGGTGTCATAGCCGCGGGCTTTGGCCTCGGACATGATGTCCTTCTGCTGCTCGGCGATGTCTTTCTTCTCGGCTTCGAGGCTCTCGAACTGCTCGACAAACTGGCGCAGCTCATCGGCGGTGACATTGTAGGCGGCATCGTTGGGCATGGGCCTCTCCTGCTTGCGAACGGGGGTCGGCGCTCTGACTAGCCCGAGCGTCTGCGCGCATCAAGAGGCGGCGCGCGCGGATCGGCGAGTTATGGGAGGACGCCCGCCCCTCCCGCTTCTTCCCGCAAGATCGCGGGTGCCCGCGTTTTTCTTGCCATACCCCCCGCGACGGGCTAGGCAGGCGCGCGCAACTTTCGGAGGCCGCAATGGAAAATCTGATCTGGGCAGGGGCCGTCGTCTCGGTGATCGGGCTGTTCGGCATCCTGTATTGCATCGTCAAAGTGGCCAGCGCCAAACGCGCCGGCCTGCCCGATGAAGAGCTGCGCGCACGGCTGCAAAAGATCATCGCGATCAATATGGGCGCGCTGTTCGTGTCGGTGATCGGGCTGATGATGGTGGTGCTGGGCATCTTCCTCGGCTGAGGCGGCCCTGCCCCTTCAGGCACGCCCCCTCACGCGTCGTCGAGATCGGCGAAGCATTTGCCGTTGCGGATCAGCACATCCCATAGCGTGACCGGCTCGGGCGCACCCTCTTCGGCCAATTCGCGCAGCAGCTTGCGCGTCCCGAGAAGGCCCGCGCGGTCGGCGGCGAACATCACGCCGCCCATCTGCGGTGCAAAGCCCAGCACATGGCGCGCCGCGACGTCGATATCCCCCGCCCGATGCGCCTGCGCGTGCTGCAAGAGCCCCGCGCCGCAATTGGCAAGCTCGGCCAGAATCCGGGCGCGGATGCGCGCATTGGACAGACGGCGCGGCATGATCCCGGCCTCATCGCGCAAAGCCGTGAGCGCCTCGGCCTGATCGGGGACCGGGCGCGGCGTGCCCTCGGACCAATCGTAAAAGCCCTGTCGCCGCGCGCCGGTCGCAGCGGCATCGAGCGCGAGCAGGCTGAGAAGCGGGCCGAACGGGCGATGCAGCCGCACGAAATCCTCCAGCACGGCGTCGACGCCCAACCGGTCGGCCAGTTCCAGCGGTGGGCGCGTGCCGCCTGCCTCGCGGATCGCCGCATCGACCTGCGCGACCGAGGCCCCGGCCAGCACCGAACGCTCTGCCGCGGCGATATAGGCGACGCGGAGATGATCGGCGATGCCGCCCGCGCCGGGACCGCCGCGCAGAACCTGCGCCCCGCCCTGCCGCAGGAGCCCCGCCATCGCGTAGAGATCGGCAGGCAGCGCGCCCTCGGGCGGCACGAGTTCACACAGATCGCCGGTGCAGCGCAGCCCGAAGTCCTTCGCGCCGTCAGCCAGATCCTCGGCGTTGCGCGCGCTCAGCGGCGCGGCTGGGAAATTCCCTTTGCCCGAGGCGATCAGCGCATCCGAGCCTGACAGCCCCTCGCGGGTCATCGCCGCACCGAGCCGCGCCCAATCGGCCTCGCGAATGTCGGGCGACAGGGCGCCGGATTGCACCGCGATCTCCTGTTTGCGCGCGATATCGGCAAAAGCCGTCTCGATCGCGGCGGGATCGCTAGCGCCGAAGACGACCTCGTGCCCGGCGGCCAGCAGCCCCCCAGCCATCGCGGCGGGCTGATCCCAAAGGCCGATGCGCAGCGGCGCGGGCGCGGTAGGCGTGCCCTCGCCGGGCAGATGGGCGGCGCGACGCGTGACCCGCGCGGAATGGCGCAATGCCCGCGACAGCGGCGCCTCGAGCAGTTCCTGCAAGGCCACCGCCTCGACATCGAGCGCCTCGTCGAGCGGCAGCAACAGCGCGCCTTCGACCACTTCGAACAGGCGCGCGCCGACCGGCGCAAGCGCGCCCTTTCCCAGCTGTGCCCGCAGCGGCGCGAGATCGTTGAGATAGGTTGCGGGATCGTCGAGCGCGGTATCGGTGCGCGGTACACCCTCGGCGATCAGCATATCGAGAGCGGCGGCAATCTGGCTGCGATCGGTCGCGCCCAGCACAAGATCGCATTGGCCCTGCGCCCGGGCGGGCTCGGCCTCGACCTCCTCACCGGCGGCCACGATCGCAAGCGCCCGCGCACCGCCGATCCGCCGCGCGAGCCGCACGAGGCCGCCTGCACCGACGAAGCCGCTAAGCGCGAATTCCGGTGCCGCGAAACAGGTATCGGGATCGGCGATGCGCAGATCGGCGGCCTGCGCCAGCGCCATCGAGCCGCCCGCGATCCGCCCGGAGAGCCGCGCAAGCACCGGCAGATCGAGAGCCCCGAGTCGTCGGCAAAGCTCCGACAGGCTCGGCACCTCTTCGCCCTTCGCCGGGCGCGGCATGATCGCGTCGAAATCGTCCAGCGGGTCGGGTGCGCAGGGCCAGCCCGAAGCCCCGCCCTGCAGGACCAGACCGCGCAGACTCTTGTCGCCTTCGACCCGGTCGAGCACGCCGCCGATCGCGCGGCGCATCTGGGCCGTGATACCGGCCCGCGCGCCCTGATCGTCAAGCGCCGCGAGCGTCAGCCAAGCAAGCCCGTCCTGTGTGCGAAATTTCACCCGGTTCGCCATCGTCCCCCACTTGTGGCGGGGCATTCCGTGCGATCCACCGCCGCGCGAAGTTTAAAGCGAAGCAGGTTCAAAACAAAAGGGAAATCGCGCATCCCCGGGGGAGGCGCGCAGGGCAATTGACTGCCCCTGCCCCTTTGAAACGATAGGCTCAGGGTTACTGGCGGGTCGCCTTCGCGCCCGGTGCGTGTGCCCGGCAAAACGGCGTTGCGGGCAGCAGATCGAGCCGCGCCTCGTCGATGCGCTCGCCGCAGGTGACGCAATAGCCGTATTCGCCCGCCTCGATCCGGGCCAGGGCGGCGTCGATCGCGCGGATCTCGGACTGCGCCGACTGGCCGAGGTCTTCGAGAACCTCGTCGCTCTCATGCTCGATCGCGGCGTCGTCCCAATCTTTTTCTTCGTGGCTCTCAAGCTCGGATTCGACCTGCGCCATCCGTTCCGAGAGTTGCGCCCGGCGGGTTTCGAGTTCGCTCTTGCGCGTTTCAATCGACTTCATCCTGTCCTCCTTGATCGATACAACCACCTAAACAGGCAAGCATTTATCCGCCTTGACGCAAATCAACCGGTCGCACTCACGCACATATGCAGATATCAAATTGCTTGCACCGTCACGGGCGTGAGGTCTAGCATTACAACTCTGACGGGTCCGGGAGAGCCCGTTCGATCCGCAATTGAGCACAGGGAGAGCTCATGCATCAAGATTGGATTTGGGGCCTCGTGGGAGGCCTGATGATTGGCGCGGGCGCGGGCCTGTTTCTGCTGGTCAATGGCCGGATCATGGGCGCAAGCGGCATTATCGGCGGGCTGGTCGACGGCTCGGGCCGCGAGACCGTGTCCGAGCGCGTGGCCTTCCTCGGCGGGCTGATCGCGGTGCCACCGCTTCTCGTGCCGCTTTACACAACAGTCGACACCCATATGACCAGTTCCGTCTGGGTGATCGTAGCCGCAGGCCTGATGGTGGGCCTGGGCACGCGGATCGCGAATGGCTGCACCTCGGGCCACGGCGTCTGCGGCATCTCGCGATTTTCGCTGCGCGGGATCGTCGCCACCGCCTTCTACCTGCTCGGCGGTGCGCTGGTCCTCGTGATCTTCCGGCATTTTCTGGGAGTGATCTGATGCGCAATTTCTTCGCATTCCTCTCGGGAGGGCTGTTCGGCGCGGGGCTTCTCGTGGCGGGCATGGTCGACACGAAAAAGGTGCAGGGCTGGCTCGACGTGTTCGGCGATTGGGACCCGACGCTGGCCTTCGTGATGGGCGGCGCGGTGAGCGTGATGTTCTTCGTCTGGATCTTCGCGAAACGCCGCGAAACCTCGATGCTGGGCTCGCCGATGCCGGGGCCGTTTCCGCGGCTCGTGGACCGCAATCTCGTGCTCGGCTCGCTCCTGTTCGGCGCGGGTTGGGGCCTTGCGGGGCTGTGCCCCGGCCCCGCGATGGGCTCGCTGTCCTTCAATGGCTGGGAAGGCTGGCTGTTCCTGATCGCGATGGGGGTCGGGATGGCGCTCGCACCGCGGGCAAAGGCGTGGCTGAGCCTGTTGGATCGCAGCACGCTGGAAGTGCCGCCCTGCGAGAACGGGACCAAAGAGACGCCCGCAACCTCGGCGACGCGCGGCGCATAACCCGCCGCCGCAACCTGCATTCGCGCCCCCATGGCGGGGGTGCGATCACATGCCCGATTGGATCTTGAGCGGCGGCAGCGCGTCGTCTTCCGTCGAGGAGAGCGCATCAAGATCGAGTGGCTCGCCAAAATCCATGTCGGGCTCAAGCCCGTCCAACCCGCGCGGCTCGGGCGCGTGGGCGGCATCGAGGCCATCCCCCGGATCATAGGCCGGATCGAGCGGGTCGCCGAGGCCGGACAGGCCCGGCACCTCGTCGGGCGTCGGGCCCTGCGCATAGGGCGACGCCCCGGCATCGAAACTGTCCGCCCCACGGCCAGCACCATTCGCCGCCTCGTCTTCCTCGCACAGGCGCAGCGCGCGTAGCCCGTGGCTTTGGCCCAAACGCGCGAGCGAGAGTTTGCGCCGTCCCTGCGCCTCCAGTGTGATCTTCTCCAACGCGTCTTCCGGAATCGGGATCTCTGTGCCGGGGCGCAGTGTCAGCACGGTAGACAGCGGCAGCGTAACGCGGTGCAGGACCGCTTCGAGCTGCGCGGAGGCCGCCAGAATGGAGCGTTCGAACGTGTCGGACCAGTCGCGCGCGGGATCTTCGGGCGTAAAGTTTTCCGCCTTGGGCCCCGAACCGCCCTCCGGATTTTCGCCCGCCGTCGGGGCCGCGCGGCGCATCGCCCCGCCCCGCCCTTCGCGCGGAACCGCCCAAAGGAAGCCGCCGCTGCGTTCGCCCCCAGTGCCGAAGCCAAGCTGCGCCGTCCAGACGCGGTAGCTGACATCTTCCAGCAGTAGACCCAGCGGCCGGGGATCGTCGAGATGCGAAGCGAAGCGGAAGCCTCCGGCCCAAGAAATCGCCGGGTCGCTGATCAAACCCTCCTCGATCTCGGCCAGCACCGCATCGACGAAATCGGCGGCGATGGCGGAATCGATCCGGGTGGGTTTGCGGGGGGCAGGCATGGTCTTGCCGAACCGTCCCATCGTCTGCATCTCGATCAGCGTGGCCAAGGTGGCGGGCGGCAATGCGAGGACGCCAAGCGCCTCCCCCGGCCCTTCGATCACCGCAAGCAGCGACAGATCTTCAAGCATTTCGGGCAGATCGGCGAGAGACCGCGTCGCCTCCTCGATCGAGGCGACCTGCAGCGGCAGTTCGAGCATATCCTGCGCGACCTTCGACAGCGCGAGCGTAATCGCGCGTGCAGGCGTGATCGGGGCCGCGCCCGCACCCGCCTTCGCCGCCTCGGTCTTACGCCGCAGCACCGATGTCTCGCGCTCGTGAACCATGGTCTCCATCCACCCGCCTTCGGGGTCTCATCGCCCAGCTTTGGCAGATCGAGGTTTACAAAACGTTGAAAATGCCTCGCGTTTCGCGGCTTAGCGCGAAAGGGCCGCGCTCTCGGGCGGCTGATCGGAGGGCGCGCGCTGATCGCTGCGTCTCAGCGGCAGGGTGATGCGGAACGCGGCCCCGCCCTGCCCCGGCACGTAGTCGATCGTACCGCCGAGATTGGTCATGATTTCGCGGCAGATCGCGAGGCCGAGGCCCGCACTGCCGGCGCGGCTTTGATCGGTCAAACGGGCGAATTTCTCGAAGATCAGCTTCTGGCTCTTCTTCGGAATGCCCGCGCCGTTGTCGATGAAGTCGATCTGCACGCGCTTTCCGCGGCGCTTCACCTCGATCCGCAGCACCGCCTTCTCGGCATCGCAATATTTCCGCGCGTTCGAGATCAGGTTGATCATCACCTGCACCAGCCGATCGGCATCGGTGAAGATCGGCATATGCTCGGTCGGGAAATCGCGTTCGATGCGGAAGGCGCGCTCGGGCTGAGTCGAGGAGGCCGATTGCACCGCGCGGTTGATCAGGTCGTGCAGATTGGCGACCGAGACATTGAGCTGTGCGCGGCGGTTCTCCAGCACGGAAAGGTCGAGCAGATCGTCGAGCAGACGCGTCAGGCGGCGCGCTTCCTCATGGATGATTTCGGCATATTGCGCGCGCATCGAGTCCGGCAGATCGGGCTCCATCAGGATTTCCGAGAAGGCGCGGATCGAGGTCATGGGCGTGCGCAGCTCGTGGCTGATCTGGCTGAGGAAGCTGTCCTTCTGCACCGACAGATCCTGCAGCTTGTCATTGGCCTCGCGCAGCGCCCGCGCCACCCGCGCGAGCTCCTCGGATTTCGCCTCGAGGCGCGCGGTGTATTCCTTGGCCTCCGCCGTCTCGCCCGCCACGGCGATCAGGTCCTGCATCGACACCGAGGTGCCCCCGGTGAGCTGCGCGATCATCGCATGCGCCGTCGAGGCCCCGACCGAGCCCGCCAGCTTGCGCTCCAGCCGCGCGAGGAAATCGGGCGTGGTGTCGGGGAGGAACCCGGCCTTGCCCTGCCCCGCCGCCTGCGCCTGAAAGAAATGTTGCGCAGGCTCGGCGCCCAGAATCCGCTGCGACATCGACAGCAGGTCCTCGGCCTCGGCGCCGCCTTGCACCCAAGAGCGCGCGGCGGGACTTTGATCGTAGATATTGACGAAGGCCACGCCCTGCAGCCGCTCCATCGGGCCGGGAAAGGACAGCATCGAGAAGACCAGAAAGGCCAGCGTGTTGAACAGCAGCGACCAGAACAGCGCATGCAGCAGCGGGTCGAGCCCCGCGATCCCGAACAGCGCGTGCGGGCGCAGCCATTCGAACCCGAACAGCCCGTGATCCAGAACGATCTGCGGTATCAGCCCGGCATCGCCCACCGAGGGTAGGAACAGCGTATAGGCCCAAAGCGCGAAGCCGATCACCAGCCCCGCCGCCGCGCCCACATGGGTCGCGCCGCGCCAGAAAATGCCGCCGATCAGCGCGGGCAGCACCTGCGCCGCGCCCACGAAGGCGATCAGACCGATCGCCGCCAGCGCCTCGGAGCCGCCCGACATCCGGTAATAGGCATAGCCCATCGCCAGCACCGCGATGATCGAGACCCGGCGCGAGGCCAGAACCAGCCCGCGCACATCGCCCTGCGCGCGCGGGCCCTGTCGGCGCAGCGCCAGCCAGAGCGGCGTCACGATATGGTTCGACACCATCGTGGCCAGTGCGATGGCGGCGACGATCACCATCGACGTGGCCGAGGAAAACCCGCCCAAGAAGGCCAGCAGCGCCAGCTTCCCCTGCCCCTCGGACAGCGGCAGCGTGAGCACGAACAGATCGGGGTTCGCGCCCTCGGGCATCCGCTCCAGCCCCATCACCGCAATCGGCACGACGAAGAGGCTCATCAGCATCAGATAGGCCGGGAAAGCCCAGCTTGCGGTCGCGAGGTGCCGCTCGTCGACATTCTCCACGACGAGCACCTGAAACATCCGCGGCAAGGTCAGGATCGCGGCCGCCGAGACGAAGGTCAGCCCCGCGAAACGTCCAGGATTGAGATCCCATTCCGCGATCTTCGAGGCGTCGATCCGCGAGAGCATATCCATCGGCCCGCCGCCCAGCCCCCATACGACGAAGACGCCCACCGCAACCAGCGCGACCAGTTTCACCACGGCCTCCAACGCAATCGCGGTGACGACCCCGTGGTGCCGCTCGTTCGCATCGAGGTTTCGGGTGCCGAAGAGGATGGTGAAAATCGCAAGCCCGCCCGCGATCCACAGCGCCGTCGCCCCTTGGTCGGGCAGCGCCCAGCCCTCGGGCGTGCCCGCGGCGAAGACGCCGAAGCTTAGCGTCACAGATTGCAGTTGCAGCGCGATGTAGGGCGTGGCGGCGGCGACCGACATCAGCGTGACGATGACGCCCAGCGTGTTCGACTTGCCGTAGCGGCTGGAAATCAGATCCGCGATCGAGGTTACCCGATGGGTGCGCCCGATCCGCACCAGCTTGCGCAGCACCCACCACCAGCCGACGAAGACCAGCGTCGGGCCAAGGTAGATCGTCAGGAATTCCAGCCCCGAGCGCGCCGCGTAGCCGACCGCGCCGTAGAAGGTCCAGGCGGTGCAGTAGATCGACAGCGAGAGCGTGTAGATCACCGGCGAGCGCAGGAAGCGCAGGCGGCGGCGCTGCGCGCGGCGTTCGGCCACGAACGCCACCGAGAAGAGCACGATCACATAGGTCAGGCAGACCGCGACGAGATTGTTGAAGGGCATCTCAGCCCTCCGGCGGCGGCGCGTCCGACGCGCGGCTGGCGGTTGCGGCGGCGGTTGGGCCCTCGGCCTCGCCATTGCCTTCGGGCACGTCCTCTGCGTTGAGCACCGGGCCAAGCCCGCGGGAAATGGCGAAAGCCGCGACGATCAGTACGATCCAGACCGCGAAAAGGTAGAGCCCGCCACGCCCGGTGTCGGGCACAGGGGTCTGCGCCGGGTGCCACAGACCCGGCATCATGATCAGCACCAGCCCGACAATCGGCAAAAGCCGCGCCGCATCCATCAGGCGGCGGCGGCGATAGGAACGGCGGGCAAGAAAGAGCGGCTGGCCCGTCTGCGGCATCAGGCGGGCTCCCGGCGCGCTGCGCCCCCGCCAGTGATCGCTTCGAGCTGGTCGAGCACATCGCCATTGGCAAATGGCTTGGCGAGGAAGGCCGTCGCACCGGCGCGGGTCGCGGCATCGCGGTCGCGCCCCTGCCCGCGCGCGCTGAGCATCAGAACGGGCAAATCGCGCAGCGCGGCATCCGCGCGCATATCGGCAAGGATTTCGAGACCGGAGCGCCCCGGCAGCATCAGATCGAGGATGATTGCATCGGGCGGATCGCCGATGATGCGCGCCATTGCGCGCGCGCCGTCTTCGAGCACCGACACCGTCCAGCCCGCACGCGTCAGGATGAACCGGATCGCTTCCGCGATATGCGGCTCATCCTCGATCAACAGCACCTGTCTTTGCGCCATAGCCATCCCCCTCACTCGACTATCGCCACCGTGTCGCGCCCTGTCAAACCCTCACGCCCTCCCCGCCGACGCATCCGCGACGATCGAGGGCTCGCGCCGCCCCGGACACTCGCCACGCGGGCAGATCCGGCACGACGCACCGATCGGACGCGCTGGCGCATCAGCGCTCTGTGCGGGCGCCGGCAGGATCAGCATGGTGGCCCGCATCAGCACCGGACCGTCGAACCCCGTCGGACGCGGCTCGGAGACGGCATAGGTCAGGAAGCGTTGCGGCAAGCGCCCCGCCATATCGACCAGCGCCCGGATCGGCTGCATCGGCCGTGCAAGCGCCTCATAAAGCGGCCAGAGCGGACAGGCCGCGGCGAAGCGCGGCAGCAGAAACCCGGGGGCTGCGCGGCGGAAGGTCAGCGTGCCCGAGCCGTCGCAGATCACCAATCCCGGCTGCCCCAAGCCCGGCGCGCCCTCTGGCAACGCCGCGAGCCGCCGCAACACCTGCGCGAGCGGCACGGCAAAGCGTGCCGCCAGCGCACCCGGATCGGGGCCGAGCTCGGCCAGCGCCGCCAGCACCGGATCGAGTGGCAAGGCGCGCGCATCCTCCGCCTGCCGCTGCAAATGGCCGCGCGCCAGTTCCCGGGCCGCCGAGGACGCCAATTCCGGCGCGCCCGCGATCAGTGCTTCCGGATCGTTGCCCGCCTCCTCCAGTTCCGGGACATGCCAGCCGCGCGCCTCGAGCCACGCCTCGAGCTGTTCTTGCGGCGAGGACAGGCCGGTCTCGGCGGTTTCCATCTCGTCGAGATAGCCGACCAGCGCCTCCGCCGTTCCCGACAGGCGCAGGCTTTCCTCCTGGATCGTGTTGAGAAACCGCGCACGCCATTCCGGCTCGATATCCTCGGTCTCAACAAGGATCGCGGCGGTGGAGCGCAGCGATGTCACCGCCGAGAGCACCTCATGCAGCGAGGTCAGCAGGAATGGGTCCTGCGCCATGCGCTCGGCATAGGTCTCGACCACGCGCTCCAACTCGGCCAGCCGCGCCTGACGGTTCACCAAAAGCGCGGCCCAAGCGGGAAAGCGACCGACGAATTCCTCGATCCGGTCGAGATCGGGCGCGGCTTGGCTGGTACCGCCTGCGCCATTGCCGCTGCCTGTCTCCGCCAGTTCCAGCGACGCGACCGCTTCGCGCAGCCCGGCGAACAGCGCCCCTTCCGCCCCCTCGCCCAGCGTGACCGGATCGACGCCCATCGCACCCGCGATCCGCTCGATCAACGCATCGCTGACCCGGCGGCGGTTGTGTTCGATCAGGTTGAGATAGGCTGCCGAAATCCCGGAGGCCCGCGCCAGTTCAGCCTGCTTCAAGCCAAGCGCATTGCGCCGCTCGCGGATGCGGGTGCCGGTCAGCGGGGAACGGGCCATGTAAACTCCTCCTGCACCCGTTTTTACAAACAAGTGCAGAAGAAGAAAATAGTTTTACAGCGGTTTACAGGACCTCAGCAGGATCCCGTTCCAGAGGGCGCGACCGTGGCCATGCCCGATATGCCCCCGACACCCGGCTCGCATTCCCCGATATCGCTTTCAAGCTGCGTACAGCCTGCAAACGCGACCAACGCGACGAGCGCGGCAAGCTGTGCGGCGGGTGCGAAAAAGCGGTTTTTCATGGCTCTCTCCAATTCTCGGTATGGGACGATTTCCCCATATGTCAATCTACATTGCCGGCCTGTTCGCTCTATGATCGATGTCAATTCCCGGCCCGATTTGACAGCTCCGCTCGATGCGCCATCATCAATGCGGCAGCGCAGCATAGCGCGCGGCAATTCGCGGAGACCCGGATGGAGCCCGAGACGATCGAGACCGAACTGGCCAGTGCCATCGATACGGCGCAGAAATTCCTGCCGGACTGGGCGGTGGCGCTGATCGCCTATGTTATGGCGGCGCTGATCGCGCTGCTGCTGTTTAGGGTGTTGTTCACGGCGCTCAACCGTGCGGTGGCCGATCGCGATCTGTTCTGGCGCTCGCTTGTCGCGCGGGGGGCGCAACCGATGCGGTTGATCCTGCTGATCGCGGCGCTTGGCTTTGCGAACGGGCTAGCGCCAGCCAGCGCCGCAGTCACCGGTGCAATCACCCATATTCTGTTGGTCGCGCTGATCCTGTGCCTCGCCTGGATCGCATATACCGCGCTTTACATCTGGACGACGATCCATCTACGGCGCTTCAAGCTCGACGCGGAAGACAACCTGCTGGCGCGCAAGCACGTCACCCAGACCCGCATCCTGATGCGTGTGGCGAAAGTGATGATCGTGATCCTCGCGGTCGCAGCCGCCCTGATGACCTTTCCCGCCGTGCGCCAATATGGCGTGTCGCTTCTGGCGGCGGGTGGGGCCGCCGGCATCGTGGTTGGTCTTGCACTGCAGCCGGTGCTCAAGAACCTCTTTGCGGGCATCCAGCTTGCCCTGACACAGCCGATCCGCATCGACGATGCACTGATCGTCGAGGGCGAATGGGGAAATGTCGAAGAAATCACATCGACTTACGTTGTCATCCGCATCTGGGATTGGCGGCGGCTCGTGGTACCCTTGAGCTATTTCATCGAGCAACCTTTCCAGAACTGGACCCGCGAAAGCGCCGATCTGATCGGCACCGTCATGATCTATCTCGACCACACGGCCGACGTCGCCGCGATCCGCGCGAAGGCCGAAGAGGTCACCCGCGCCGATCCGCTCTGGGACGGTAAGGTCTTCGCGTTGCAGGTGACCGATTTCCGCGAGCGGGTGATGGAGGTGCGTATCCTCGCCTCCGCGCGCAACGGTCCGCGCACCTACGATCTGCGCTGCCATATTCGCGAGGAGCTGGTGGCGTGGATTCAGGCCGAAATGCCCCACGCATTGCCCCGCACGCGGGCCGATCTGTCGCCGGCGGAGGCGGCATTCCTCGGCACGCCCTCTGGCGAAGCTTCGTCAACTGACGCGCCCTCCCGCTAAGGGCTCGTTGCAGGCACACTCCAACAGGCCGCCGCGGTTCGCCGCTAATCGAAGGCCCCGAAATGCGCCCCGTAATTCACCGCGCGGTTGGAGCACTTATCCATCGCATCCACGAGCCATTGGCGATCGGGCACAGGTCTGCCGATCAGATGGTGCCCGAGCGCATCTTCGCCCTTCGCGATATTGCCCGCAACATCGCCGCTGAATGTCAGCAGGCGCTTCAGCCAGAAATCCTGCGCCTGCCCGATATATCCCCCGCTTCCGCCGCCCGAGAGCGCACGGACCACGGCGAGGCAATAGGCGGCCTCGATCGGCTGGGTGGGCGTGTCGAAAAGGTAGCTCGGCGGAGCCGCGAACTGGCTTTTCCATGCGAGGTAGAACAGCCCGCCCGCGACGCTGATCACGACGACCGCGTAGAACGCGGTCAGGGCCGGGTGCGTGCGCTGCTGACGCCTGCGAGCCCGTGCGCGGGCGCGCGCACGCTGCGCGGTCATTGATCGATCGGCCATGCGAGTGCCTCCTGGCGCTCAGCAAACCCGATTCCCCTTAAGAAACCCCGAATATGAAAAAGCCCCCCGGCGCACCGGAGGGCTTCGTGTTTCGCGAGAATGTCTCTCTTATTCGAGGCCAGCCTTGTCGGTCACATCATGGGTCCAAGCGCCTTCCGGCTTCTTGGTGATGACCGGGTCCGAACCGCCCGACATCAGAACGTCGACCGTGCGCTCGTAATCGGCGGGGTCGAGTGTGCCGTTCGAGCCAGCGGTCAGCTTGGAGACTTCTTTCATCATGCCGACTTGGTGCTCCATCGTCTGCGCACCGGTCTCGTCATTGTCGAGAATGATCTGTGCGGCCTCGTCGGGATGCTCCTCGGCGTATTTCCAGCCTTCCATCGAGGCTTTCACGAACTTCGCCATCTTGTCGACGAAGGCCTGGTCCTTGAGGTTCTCTTCGAGCACGTAAAGACCGTCCTCGAGCGTCGCGACGCCTTCGTCTTCGTATTTGAAGGTCACCAGCTGGTCGGGCTGAATGCCCGCTTCGAGCACCTGCAGATACTCGTTATAGGTCATGGTCGAGATACAGGCCGCCTGCTTTTGCAGCAGCGGATCGACGTTGAAGCCCTGCTTGAGCACGGTCACACCATCGTCGCCGCCTTCGGTCGAGATGCCGAGATGGTTCATCCAGCTCAGGAACGGGTATTCATTGCCGAAGAACCACACGCCCAGCGTATGGCCGGGGAAGTCCTCGGGGGTCTTGATGCCGCTTTCCTTGAGGCAGGTCAGCATCATGCCCGACTTCTTGAAGGGCTGAGCGATGTTCACGAGCGGAAGCCCTTTCTCGCGGGCCGCCAGCGCCGCCGGCATCCAGTCAACGATGACATCGGCGCCACCGCCTGCGATCACCTGCTCGGGCCCGATATCGGGGCCGCCCGGCTTGATGGTCACGTCGAGGCCCGCATCCTCGTAGAAGCCCTTGTCGAGCGCGACATAGTAGCCCGCGAACTGGGCCTGCGTGACCCATTTCAGCTGCAGCGTCACGTCCTCGTTGGCCCAAGCGGCCCCCGCCATGGTGAGGCTTGCGGCCACCCCTGCGATCAGTTTCTTCATCTTTCACTCCACTGTTGGCCCCGGATCTTTACGCCCGGGATTTTAGGTTTTTCTCAGGCTCTTCCTTGCCCTTACGTCCGGGCCCGTTGCGACGGGTGCCAGAAAGTCACCAGCTTCTCGATCAGGGCGACAAGCCCATAGAAGCCCGAGCCCGCGAGGGCCGCAACGGTAATTTCCGACCACACGAGCGGCAGATCAAGCTGCCCCACCGCGGTCGAGATGCGAAAGCCCATTCCTTTCGTCGGGCTGCCGAAAAATTCGGCAACGATCGCACCGATCAAAGCCAGTGTCGTCGCGATCTTCAATCCATTGAAGAGAAACGGCATCGCCGCTGGCAGGCGCATCTTGAAAAGCCCCTGCCAATAGCTTGCGGAATAGGTCGCCATCAGGTCGCGCTGAAGCGCATTCGTGGCCGCCAGACCCGCCACCATGTTCACGAGAACGGGGAAGAAGACCATGACCACGACGACCGCCGCTTTCGACTGCCAGTCGAAGCCGAACCACATCACGAGGATCGGCGCGATCCCGACGATCGGCAGGGCCGCGACGAAGTTCCCGATCGGCAGCAGCCCGCGTTGCAGGAAGGGCGAGCGGTCGATCAGGATCGCCACCACCACCGCCGCGCCGCAGCCGATGATATAGCCCGAAAGCGCGCCTTTCAGGATCGTCTGCACGAAATCCTCGCGCAGCACATCGGTCGAGGCCATCAGGCTCGCCGCAATCTGGCTCGGGGCGGGCAGGATCACCGGGCTGATATTCAGCCCGCGCACCAGACCTTCCCACAGAAGCAGGAGGGTGATGCCGAACAAGGCCGGGATCAGGAAACGCGCCCAACGCTCCGAGCCATGATGCCGCGCAAGCCAGGTATTGAGGGCCCAGGCCGCCAGCCAGAAGACGATTGCGAAAATAAGCCAGCTCATTGCACCATCCCCATTCGCTTGAGGGTGATTTGTTCGATGATGCCGACCACCACCACGAGGATCGCCGCGAGCGCTGCCGCTGCGAACAGCGCGGACCAGATCTGCACCGTCTGCCCGTAATAGCTGCCCGACAGAAGCCGCGCGCCAAGCCCGCGGGTCGCGCCCGCCGGCAGTTCGGCCACAATGGTACCGACGAGGCTCGCGGCCACGCCCACTTTCAGCGAGGCGAAGAGATACGGCATCGACGACGGCAGCCGCAGCTTCCAGAAGGTCGCGCCCTGGCTCGCATTATAGGTCTTCAGCAGATCGAGCTGCATGTGATCGGGCGCGCGCAGCCCCTTCACCATGCCGACGAGCACGGGGAAGAAGCTCAGGTAAGCGGCGATGATCGCCTTGGGCAGCAGCCCCGTGACGCCGAGGCTCGCGAGAACCACGATCACCATCGGCGCGATGGCGAGGATCGGGATCGTCTGGCTCGCGATTGCCCAGGGCATCACGCTCAGATCCATCGCCCGGCTATGGGTGATCCCCACCGCCAGCAGGATACCAAGGCCGGTGCCCAGCGCGAAGCCCGCAAGCGTCGCCGAGAGCGTGATCCAGCCGTGGAAGACAAGACTGCGCTTGGAGGTGATCTTCTGCCCGGCCACACCTTCCCAAAGCCCGACAGCGACCTGATGCGGGGCGGGTAGCACGGGGCGTTTCTGGGTCAGCGTGTCGGTGACAAGCTCGGAGAACGTGACCTCTTCACCGGCGCGTGCGGCCTGATCGTAGGTCCATTGCGAGTTCATCCAGACGGTGGCTGCGTACCAAAGCAGCAGGATCGCGGCCAAAACCGTCAGAACGGGTGCAATCATCTTCATGAGACCGCCCTCCCCTTCGGCTTGGCCGAAATATCCTCGGGGGGTGAATGGCGCAGCCAGAGGGGGGCGGACAGCCCCCTGCTCGCGGTAGGGGTCATCGCGTCATTCATCATAGGCATGCCCCGCCCGAAGCCCCTCGCGCACCCGATGCGCGATCTGCAGGAATTCCTCACTGTCGCGGATGTCGAGCGGACGCGGCCCTTTCGGCAGCGTGCTCTCGATCACCTCGTGGATGCGGCCCGGACGGGGCGACATCACCACGATCTTGGTCGACAGATAGACCGCTTCCGGGATCGAGTGCGTCACGAAGCCGATCGTCTTGTTGGTGGCCGACCAGAGCTTGAGAAGCTCTTCGTTGAGCTTGTCGCGCACGATCTCGTCGAGCGCGCCGAAAGGTTCGTCCATCAGCAGGATCTCGGCGTCGAAGGCCAGCGCCCGCGCGATCGAGGCGCGCTGCTGCATGCCGCCCGAAAGCTGCCACGGAAACTTCTTCCCGAAGCCTTCGAGGTCGACCAGCGAGAGCACTTTTTCAACACGCTCTTGCTGCTGCGCCTTGGAATAGCCCATGATTTCCAGCGGAAGTTTCACATTTCCCGCAATCGTGCGCCAAGGGTAAAGACCCGCCGCCTGAAACACGTAGCCGTAGCTGCGCGCCTTGCGGGCTTCCTCCGGCGAGATCCCGTTCACGGTCAGCGAGCCGCCCGTGGGCGTCTCCAGTGCCGCGATGCACCGCAGGAAGGTCGTCTTGCCGCAGCCCGAGGGGCCGATGAAGCTGACGAATTCGCCCTTCTCGATATCGAGGTCGATATCTTTCAGCGCGTGAACCGGCCCGTCATTGGTCTCGAAGGTCAGCTCGAGCCCGCGGGCCTGAATTACCGGTGCTGCCGTCATCCGCGCCTCCACAGGGTTTTATCCGCAATCTCGACGCTGTTGCCCGCCGGGTCGCGCAGGTAGATCGACCGCGCCCCGTTCGGCCAATAGAAGTCGGCCTCAATCTCCACGTTATTGTCCCTCAAATGTCGTTCCCATTCGTTGAGTTGATCCGCGTCCGCCGCGAGGCATACATGCCCCGGTCCGACCGCGCCATGCGGTGGAACCGGCAGCGCCGCCTCCGGGTCGGGTGGCTGCTGCGTGGCCTGAGCGATGAAGGTCAGGATCACGCTGTCGCCACAGCGGAAAAAGACATGCCGCCCGTCGCGACGGGTTAGCCGCTCGAGCCCCAGCAGCCCGCCGTAGAAGGCTTCGGTCGCGTCGAGATCCTCGACATAGACCGCAGCCTCCAAAACGCCGGAACTGACCGGGGCCGCCATTGCGCCTTATACCCCGGTCGCCGGGATACCGCTGCGTTCGACCGGACGCGGCGCGGTGAGCTCTTTCCAGGTGGACAGAGCCTTGGTCACCGGCATGCCCGGATCGCGGGCGACGAATTCGCCGTGGCCCTCGGGCGTCTGGATCTTGCCATCGGCCCAGGCGACGACACCGCGGCTGAGCGTATAGCGCGGCAGACCCTTGACCTCTTTGCCCTCGAACACGTTGTAATCGATGGCAGATTGCTGGGTCTTGGCCGAGATCGTCTTGGTCGCTTCCGGATCCCAGACCACGAGATCGGCATCCGCGCCGACCAGAACCGCGCCCTTCTTCGGATAGACGTTGAGGATCTTCGCGATGTTGGTCGAGGTCACCGCCACAAATTCGTTCATCGTGATCCGGCCGGTCTCGACCCCATAGGTCCAGAGCATCGGCATCCGGTCTTCCAGACCGCCGGTGCCGTTCGGGATCTTGGTGAAATCGCCCACGCCATAGCGCTTCTGTTCGGTCGAGAAGGCGCAGTGATCGGTCGCGACGACCGAGAGAGAGCCCGAGGCGAGACCGGCCCAGAGGCTGTCCTGATGCTGCTTGTTGCGGAAGGGCGGCGACATCACGCGACGTGCGGCGTGGTCCCAATCCTTGTCGAAATACTCGCTCTCATCGAGCGTCAGGTGCTGGATCAGCGGCTCGCCCCAGACGCGCTTGCCCTGCATCTTGGCGCGGCGGATCGCTTCGTGGCTCTCTTCGCAGGAGGTGTGCACGACGTAGAGCGGCACGCCTGCCATATCGGCGATCATGATCGCGCGGTTGGTGGCCTCGCCCTCGACCTGCGGCGGGCGCGAATAGGCGTGCCCCTCGGGGCCATTATTGCCATCTGCCAGCAGCTTCGCGGACAGCTCTGCCACGACGTCGCCGTTCTCGGCATGGACCAGCGGGATCGCGCCCAGCTCGGCGCAGCGCTTGAAGCTCGAATAGAGCTCGTCATCGTTCACCATCAGCGCGCCCTTATAGGCCATGAAGTGCTTGAAGGTGTTGATGCCGCGCTCAGTCACTTGCTTCATTTCGTTGAAGACCTGCTCGCTCCACCAGGTGATCGCCATGTGGAAAGAGTAGTCGCAATGCGCGCGGGTCGATTTGTTGTCCCAGCGCTTGAGCGCTTCCAGAAGCCCCTCGCCCGGCGCGGGCAGCGCGAAATCGACGACCATCGTGGTGCCGCCCGCCAGCGCCGCGCGGGTGCCGCTCTCGAAATCGTCGCTGGAATAGGTGCCCATGAAGGGCATCTCGAGATGGGTGTGCGGATCGATCCCGCCCGGCATCACATAGCAGCCGGTCGCGTCGATCTCTTCGTCGCCTTTCAGGTTCGGGCCGATCTCGATGATCTTGCCGCTGTCGATCAGCACATCCGCCTTGTAGGTCAGATCGGCGGTGACGATGGTTCCGTTCTTGATGACTTTGGTCATTGTTTACCTCCCACGAAGGTCTTCCGCCTTCGATTTGGTTCAAATATCCCGGGGGTGAGGCGCTTAGCGCCGAGGGGGCAGCGCCCCCTCTTCCGCCCGTCTCAGCTTACGATTTCCGCGGATTCCAGCACGGCGTGGAACAGCACATCGGCGCCCGCGCCTGCCCAGTCCTTGGAGATATCCTCGGCCTCGTTATGGCTCAGCCCGTCGACGCAGGGGCACATCACCATTGCCGTCGGCGCGACCGCGTTGATCCAGCAGGCATCGTGGCCCGCGCCCGAGATGATGTCGCGATGCGAATAGCCCAGCCGCTCGGCGGCGCTGCGCACGGCGCTCACGCAGGTCGGATCGAAGGTGACCGGGTCGAACCCGCCGGTCTTCTCGAACTCCACCTCAAGGCCCATCTCGTCGCAGATCTTCTTCGCTCCCTCGCGCAGTCGCTTTTCCATATCCTCGATCACGCTCAGATCGGGGGAGCGGAAATCGACGGTGAACACGGCTTTGCCGGGGATCACGTTACGCGAATTCGGGTAGATGTCGATATGGCCAGCCGCGCCCACCGCATGGGGCTTGTGCGACCAGGCGATCTCGTCGACCAGTTCCAGCACGCGCGCCATGCCGAGGCCCGCATTCTTGCGCATCGGCATCGGGGTGGAGCCGGTATGCGCATCCTTGCCGGTGATCGTCACTTGGGTCCAGCTGAGGCCCTGCCCATGCGTGACGACGCCGATATCCTTGCCTTCGGCTTCGAGGATCGGGCCCTGCTCGATATGCAACTCGAACATCGCGTGCATCTTGCGCGCACCGACCTCTTCGTCGCCGACCCAGCCGACACGCTTCAGCTCGTCGCCGAACTTCTTGCCTTCCGCATCTTCGCGATCGTAGGCCCAGTCCTGCGTGTGGATGCCCGCGAACACGCCCGAGGCCAGCATCGCCGGGGCGAAGCGCGTGCCCTCTTCGTTGGTCCAATTGGTCACGACGATCGGGTGCTTGGTCTTGATCCCGAGATCGTTCATCGAGCGCACCGCCTCCAGCGCGCCGAGCACACCGAGGACACCGTCGTATTTGCCGCCCGTGGGCTGCGTGTCGAGGTGGCTGCCCATATAGACCGGCAGCGCATCGGGGTCTTCGCCCGCGCGGGTCGCGAACATGTTGCCCATCGTGTCGACGCCCATCGTCATGCCGGCATCTTCGCACCATTTCTGGAATAGCGCGCGGCCTTCGGCATCCGCATCGGTGAGGGTCTGGCGATTATTGCCCCCGGCGACGCCGGGACCGATCTTGGCCATCTCCATGAGACTGTCCCAAAGGCGATCGGGATTGATGCGGAGGTTTTCTCCGGGTGCTGACATTTCATAACTCCCTGTCGGCTGCGTGGGGGTTATCCCCTCTTGCGACGAATCTTTTTCTGACCGTATGGTCAGGTTGAGTGGGCCACGGTCTGACCATTCGGTCAACAAAAATCAGGACGTATTTTGAATGAAAGATAATGAGAGCGGCAAGCGCACAAAAAATGGGCAAGCCAGCCGGGGAAGCCGCGCCGAGGCCCGGCGCGCCACCGAAGAGGCGATCCTGAAAGCCGCCGAGAGGGTCTTCGCGGAGGCCGGATTCGGCGGCGCCACGATGCAGCTGATCGCGGATGTGGCCGGGCTCCCGAAAGCCAATCTGCATTACTATTTCGACACGAAAGAGTCGCTCTATCGCCGGGTCGTGGAGCGTATCTTTAACATCTGGCTGGAAGCGGCGGATGTGTTCGACGAAGCAAGCGGACCGGCTGAGGGGATCGGGGCCTATATCGACGCCAAGATGGAGATTTCGCGCAATCACCCGAACGGCTCGAAGGTCTGGGCGTCAGAGGTGATGCATGGCGCGCCGGTGATTCAGGATTATCTGGAGACGACGCTGCGCGACTGGACCGAAGGCCGCGCGGTGATCATCCGGCGCTGGATTGCGGAAGGCAAAATGGCCGAGGTCGACCCGCATCACCTGCTCTACATGCTCTGGGCCACCACCCAGCACTACGCCGATTTCTCGCATCAGATCGAGACGCTGAACGGCGGCGCGCCGCTGAGCGACGCTCAGTGGGAGGAGGCGAAGACCTGCGTGAAAAGCATCGTCCTGCGCGGGATCGGAGTCGCCTGATTGCTCAGTTCGTCGCCGGGTCGACGGTGATATTCGGCGCGCCGACGGGGGCGACATCCGATTTTGCATCCGCCGCCGGGGCTTGCGAAGCCGCCTCCGATGCCTCGGGCGCGTCGGGCAGCGTCTCGGTCTCGACCGGGCGCATCGGTGCCCCGGCCACGCCCGCAGGCAGATGCGTCTCGGGCAGTTTCGCTCCCAGAAGCTCTTTCCCGTCCGAGGTCGGCTCGACCGGATCGGCCTCCAGACCGACCGCCTCCGCGCCGGTATCCGAACACACGTAGATCGCGCCGCCCACGACCACCGCCGTGGCAGCGAGCGCAGGCGTCGAGGCCCCCGCCAGCACGCCAAGCCCCGCATCGCGCAGCTTCTTTTGCAGGTTTCCGGCCTGATCCGAGACGATCATGCCGCCGATTTTCTTGCCCAGAACCTTGCTCGCCGCATCGCCCACGGCGCTTTCCGCATCGTCGCGCAGATCGCCAGCGGCCTTCGCGGTGCCCTTGATGCGCTCGCAGATGCTTTTCGACGGTTTGCGGCAGAGCCCGTAGGCGTCGCGCTCGCCCCGGTCGTAGCCCAGATAGGTCTCGGCCTCCTTTTCCCATTGTAGGCAAAACGGGGCGCGGCTTTCGTCATCCATCTCGGGTGTCAGCGCGCGCAGAGTGACCAGCGCCGGGCAGGTCACCTCCCCTTTCTCGCCAAACAGCTTCTCGCGCAGCGACCGGCTTTCCTTCAGCGCCGCGTTCTCCGCATCATACACGTAGGAATAGGTCTTGCCGCGAATGGAGGTCTCGCACGGCACCAGTTCTGCCATGGCAGGCAGCGGGCAGATCAGGGCAAGGACAAAGGTCAGGCGCAGCATTGCGAGTCTCCGGGCATCCCTGCGCAACATAGTCCCCGCCCCCGCCGCCACAAGGTCGCGCAATCTGGCGAAACGGTGCTCGGCGGGGTTTCGCGCGGCACTGCACAGATCCTGTTTCTAGACCTGCGCACAGCATGAGTTAACTTGGTCGCAAGAGAGATAGGGAGAAAGACATGCGCAAGATGCAGGTGCAGGGCGTCCATCACATCACGCTGACCGGGGCGGACCGGCAGAGCTCGATCGATTTCTGGGAAGGGCTGCTCGGGATGCCGTTCATCTTCGACCAACCCAATCTGGACAATGCCGACGAGGGGCATCTCTATTTCGACCCGGGCGACGGGCGGCTGATCACCGTTTTCACCAATGAGAGCCGCAAGCCCGTCCATGACCGCACGCCCACCGATCCGGGCTGCGTGCACCACCTCGCCTTCAACGTCTCGATGGCGACGCATCGGCAGGTCGTGGCGCGGCTCGATGCACGTGGGATCGCGCATTCCGGCGTGAAGGATCGCGGCTTCATGGATTCGATCTATTTCAAGGATCCGCTGGGGCTGCTGATCGAGCTGGCCACCTACAAGTTCGAGCCACCGCGCGGATCGTCCCATGCCGAGGTGATGATCGAGGCGCATCGCATCCGGGTCGCGCGCGGCGACAAGGCGATCGGCGAGGAGCATCTGGCAGATGCGATCGAGATGATCGTGGAGCGCTCGCAGCAATCGCTGAGCGAGGATCGCGGGGCGAAGAACCCGTATTGAGGCCCCCATATTGGGGCGGCGCCGCGAGGGCCGCGCCCGACCTCGGGTGGGCGCGTCGCGTCACCTGTGGCCAGGCACTTAATCTCGCAAGCCCGCAAGACAGATATGCCCGCGACGACATCGCCAATGCGCCCTCCCGGGGGGGAGGTCGGGCGCGGCCCGGGGCTGGTCGCCCCGCGCCCTCAAGCACCACGCCGCAACAAAAAAACGGCCGCGCAACCCTGCGCGGCCGTCTTGTCATCTCGGCTTGAGCCCGATCACTCGACCTCTTCGAGCACCTCTTTGAGCGTGCCGACCAGCTCGTCGATCTGCTCTTTCGAGATGATCAGCGGCGGGCTCATCGCGATGATGTCGCCGGTGGTCCGGATCAGGATGCCTTTCTCATAGGCCTTCAGGAAGGCCGAGAAGGCGCGCTTCGTGGGTTCGCCCGCGATCGGCTCCAGCTCGACCGCGCCGATCAGCCCCTCGTTGCGGATGTCGATCACGTTGCGCACGCCCTTGAGCGAATGCAGCGCCTCTTCCCAATAGGGGGCGAGCTCGGCGGCCCGCTCGAACAGGCCCTCTTCGCGATAGGTCTCGATCGTCGCGATCCCGGCGGCAGCGGCGATCGGGTTGCCCGAATAGGTGTAGCCGTGGAACAGCTCGATCATATGCTCGGGGCCGTTCATGAAGGCGTCGTGAACCTCGGCCGTCGCCAGCACCGCACCCATCGGGATCACGCCGTTGGTGAGGCCCTTTGCGGTGGTCATCATATCCGGCACGACACCGTATTTCTCGGCGGCGAAGGCCGCGCCCGTGCGTCCGAAACCGGTGATCACCTCGTCGAAGATCAGCAGGATGCCGTGCTTGCGGGTGATGTCGCGCAGCTTCTGCAGGTAGCCTTTCGGCGGCAGCAGCACCCCAGTCGACCCCGCGACGGGCTCCACGATGACGGCGGCGATGGTCTCGGCGCCATGCAGCGCGATGATGCGTTCGAGATCGTCGGCCAGATGCGCGCCGTGCTCGGGCAGGCCCTTCGACCAGCGGTTTTCCTCGGGCAGATGGGTGTGCGGCAGGTGATCGACGCCCGGCACGAGCGGACCGAAGGTCTTGCGGTTGGTGACGATGCCGCCGACCGAGATGCCGCCGAAGTTCACGCCGTGGTAGCCGCGCTCGCGCCCGATCAGGCGAGTGCGAGCCCCGTCGCCGCGCGCACGGTGATAGGCTATGGCGAGCTTGAGCGCGGTCTCGACCGATTCAGAGCCCGAATTGGTGTAGAAAACATGCGCCATCTCGTCGGGCGCGATGTCGAGGATGCGGTTGGCAAGCTCGAACGCGATCGGGTGGCCCATCTGGAAGGCGGGTGCGTAATCAAGCTCGGCCGCCTGTTTCTGGATCGCCTCGGTTATCTTTGGGCGGCAATGGCCCGCGTTGCAGCACCACAGGCCAGCCGTGCCGTCGAGCACCTGACGTCCGTCCGAGGTGGTGTAATGCATATCTTTCGCGCCCACGAACATGCGCGGGTTCTTCTTGAACTGGCGGTTCGCCGTGAAGGGCATCCAGAAAGCGTTGAGATCGTTGGGTGATTTGCGGTCGAGCGCCATAGGGAAAACTCCGGTCGGAAGGCCGGGTCGAGACGCGGCCGGGATGTCTAGTTTGACCGAATGGTCAGACTCACGCTAGCACAGCTTAGGAACCAGTCAAGCGGCCTTCAATGCGCGCCAAAAGCGCATTCTGGCGCCCCGTAGCGATTGATCCCGCAGTAACGCTTCGGTTAACATAAAACACGAACTGGGAGACGAATATTTGGCAGACGACCTCGACCCGCGCGACTTCACCAGCGACGATGACGGCAAGCGCCCGCTGACCCGGATACAGAAGGTCAATCGCGGCAAGATTCTCGAGGCGGCGCTGGACGTATTCTCTGCGCATGGGTTCCGCGGCGCGACGCTCGACCAGATCGCTGCGGAAGCCGGGCTGAGCAAGCCGAACGTGCTCTATTACTTCCCCTCTAAAGAGGCGATCCACGAGGCGCTTCTTGCTGGGCTTCTCGATATCTGGCTCGCGCCGCTGCGCGCGATTGATCCTGCGGGCGAGCCGCGCGAGGAAATCATGCGCTACATGCGCCGCAAGCTCGAAATGAGCCGCGAGATGCCGCGCGAAAGCCGCCTGTTTGCCAACGAGGTCTTGCAGGGCGCCCCCCGGATGGGCGCGGGGTTGTCCACTGATCTCAAGACCTTGGTGGACGAGAAAGCCAAGGTGATCGAGGGCTGGATCGCCGAGGGGCGTCTTGCCCCGGTCGATCCGCATCACCTGATTTTCTCGATCTGGGCGCTGACCCAGCATTACGCCGATTTCGACACGCAGGTGCGCGCGGTTCTCGGCCCGGGCAAAGACCCGATCGAAGGGGCGGCGCCGTTCCTCGATATGCTGTTCTCGCGGCTGCTCGCGCCCTGAGCTGTTAGACCTTCCGTAACTATCCCCCGAAGTTTCTGCCTGATCTTAACGGTCCGGTAACGCCCCCGGCACAGTCTGAGGATGCGTGGGGGCGCAGGAATATGGAGCTCGGGATGGACCGGATTTCGGGGTTGATGCCTCAGGTCGGGTGGTCGCCTCTGTTGACGGTGGCGGCCCCGAAGACAGCGCCTGCCAGCACGGTGGAGGCGGCGGCGAATGCGGCCAATACCAACGGCGGCCTCGGCGCGAATGTAGACACCCAAACGTCGCAGGATCGCGCGCAGCAAGTGCGTGCCTTGGAAGCGCGCGCGGCACGCGGCGCCAGCGCGCTGAAGGAGGAAGGGCAGGATCGGGGCACGGAGGATGCAAGCCAACCGTCCCGTTCACTCGGCAAACGCGATGGGGATGCACGTCCCGACCCAGATGCCTTGACCGGCCCGATCCCGACATTCGAGGTCACGCCGCTCGAGGCTCAGGCCGCTGCGCTCTGGGCTGCGCCGGACCTCGTGGAGACCTCGGATGCCCCGGCCCCGGAGCCGGTGAAGCCCGCCGACACGATCCAGACCACCGGCACATCGACGGAGGAGCGCGCGGAGGTCAAAGCGCCCGACACCGCCAAGGAGGCGCGTGCCGAGCCTGCGCCGCAGACGGAAGATAAAAACGACGCGCCCTCCGATCATCGGAGCGGCGCGTCGCAGGAGGGATGGTCTCAGGTTGCCCCGCAGGTCGCGCCGAACCTCGACGTGACCCGCTAGGCCCCTGCCCTTACTCGGCTGCCGTCGCAGCCGAGGGGTTGTTGGGATGGCTCGTCCAGTTGGCGTAGTCGCCGACCGTCTCGCCGGTGCGCGGATCCACCTCGCCCTTGTCCATCTTGCGCATCGTGATGCACTCGACCGGGCAGACTTCGACGCAGAGGTTACAGGCCACGCATTCCTCGTCCTTGACCGAGTAGACGCGGTCTTCGGTCACCGCGATTGCCTGGTGCGAGGTATCCTCGCAAGCCGCGTAGCAGCGACCGCATTTGATGCAATCGTCCTGATTGATCTCGGCCTTGGTGACGTAGTTGAGGTTCAGATACTGCCAATCGGTCACGTTCGGCACCGCGCGCCCCACCAGTTCGGAGGTCGAGATGAAGCCCTTGCGATCCATGTAATCGCTCAGCCCCGAGATCATTTCCTGCACGACCTTGAAGCCATAGGTCATCGCCGCCGTGCAGACCTGCACATTGCCAGCCCCGAGCGCCATGAACTCTGCCGCATCGCGCCAGGTGGTCACGCCACCGATGCCGGAGATCGGCAGACCGGCCGTGTCGGGATTGCGCGCGATCTCGGCCACCATGTTCAGCGCGATCGGCTTCACCGCCGGACCGCAATAGCCGCCATGGGTGCCTTTGCCGTCGATCGTCGGCTCCGGCGCGAAATCGTCCAGATCGACCGAGGTGATCGAGTTGATCGTGTTGATCAGCGACACCGCATCGGCCCCGCCACGCTTGGCAGCCTCCGCCGGGCGGCGGATGTCGGTGATGTTGGGCGTGAGCTTCACGATCACCGGCAGGCTGCAATATTGCTTACACCAGCGGGTGACCATCTCGATATATTCGGGCACCTGCCCCACCGCAGAGCCCATGCCACGCTCGGCCATACCGTGCGGGCAGCCGAAGTTCAGCTCGATCCCGTCGGCACCGGTTTCCTCGACCAGCGGCAGGATCGCCTTCCAGCTCTCCTCGTCACAGGGCACCATCAGCGAGACGATGATAGCGCGGTCCGGGTAGTCCTGCTTGACCGCCTTGATCTCGCGCAGGTTGGTCTGCAGCGGACGGTCGGTGATCAGCTCGATATTGTTGAGACCGAGCAGACGGCGATCCGCGCCGTAGATCGCGCCATACCGCGGGCCGTTGACGTTGACGACGGGCGGACCTTCCGAGCCCAGCGTCTTCCACACGACCCCACCCCAGCCGGCTTCAAACGCGCGGCGGACATTGTATTCCTTATCCGTCGGCGGCGCGGAGGCGAGCCAAAACGGGTTGGGGGATTTGATACCGATGAATTCAGAAGTCAGATCGGCCATCTCTTAGCCCTCCATCAGGAATTGGTGGATTTCTTCAGCCGCATCGCGCCCCTGCGCGACCGCGGTCACGGTCAGGTCTTCGCCGGCATGGGTGCAATCGCCCCCCGCCCAGACCCGTTCGACCGAGGTGCGGCCTGCGCCGTCCACCTTGATCTTGCCGCCCGCGACTTCGACCTTCGGAGGCATATCGCCCAGCGTCTGACCGATCGCCTTGAAGACCTGATCGGCGGACAGTTTGAAGGTCGCCTCGGTCATCTCCAGACCGTCGGGGCCTTTCTTCGTGTAGGCGAACTCGACCTGACGCACCGCGCCGTTGCCATGAATGGCGATGGGGGCGGCGTTCTCGATGATGTTCACGCCATGGGTCAGCGCGTGCTCCTGCTCGACCGTGCTGGCGGGCATTTCGCTGCGCGAGCGGCGATAAACGAGCGTCACGTTGAGCGCGCCCAGCAGCTTCGACTGCACTGCGGCATCGACCGCCGTCATGCCGCCGCCGATCACGACCACGTCGCGCCCGATCGGCAGCTCGGCCAGATCGGAGGCCTGACGCAGCTCCGCGATGAACTCGGTCGCGGGGCGGATGCCATCCTTGTCTTCGCCATCGAGGCGCAGCGCGTTCACGCCCGACAGCCCCATCCCGAGGAAGACCGCGTCGTAATCGCCCAGCAGCTCGGCCAGATCGCCATCCCCGACGCGGCCAAGTTGCCAATTCTCGACGATAGTGATGCCACCGATCTGCATCAGCCAGTCGACTTCCGCCTGCGCGAATCCGCCCGGCGTCTTGTAGCTGGCGATACCGTATTCGTTGAGCCCGCCCGGCTTCGAGCGCGCGTCGTAAACGGTGACCTCGTGGCCCTTCATCGCGAGACGGTGCGCACAGGCGAGACCCGCAGGCCCGGCCCCAACGACCGCCACCGATTTGCCCGTGCGCTCGGCGCGGGTGTAGGGGTGGCTTTGCTTGGCCATCAGCGTATCTGTCGCAAAACGCTGCAGCGCGCCGATCTCGACCGGCTCGCCTTCCGAATCCATGCGGACACAGGAGCCTTCGCAGAGGTTCTCGGTCGGACAGACACGGGCGCACATGCCGCCCATGATGTTCTGATCGAAGATCGTCTTCGCTGCGGCTTCCGGCGTTCCGGTCGAGATTTGCCGGATGAAGAGCGGAATATCGATCGCGGTCGGGCACGCTTCCATGCATGGCGCATCATAGCAGAAATAGCAGCGATCGGCCGCGATGCGGGCTTCTTGCGTCCCCAGCGGCGGCGCGTGATCGGCGAAATTGGTGCAGTAGCTTTCCGGGTCGAGCCGTGCTGGCGCGATCCCTTCGGTGAGCTGGCTATTGGACACTTGCGGGCTCCCTGTCAGTTTTTCTTATTCCCTACGCTCGCACAGGATTGAATTTTATCAAGTGGTAAAATATGCCGCAGCGCGGCGGGTCGCCAATTCCCGCCCGATTGCCCGGTAGTTCAGCGCCCCCTACCCCACCCTTGCTCAATTATCGGGCAATCACGAGATCGCGAAACCCTGACACGAGGACGGTCGATGCGGCTTTTCACCGCGCGTTACCTCGCGTATAACCGCCTCCAGCACCAAAGAGCCCCGCAGAATGGGCTCCATTTCAAAGCACCCTTCGAGGACCGCATGACCAAAAATACCCGTGACAACGACGTGGCCTTCATTCAGGCCCTTGCCGAACTGCTCAATTCGAACGAGCTGACGGAAATCGCCGTGACGCGCGATTACGCGCAAGATGACAGCCTGAAAGTGCGGGTGTCGAAACAGACCAATATTGTGCAGGCAGCCGCGCCTGCGCCCGCAGCTGCCCCCGCTCCGGCGCCCGCAGCGGCCCCGGCGGCGCAATCCGCAGCCTCCGAGCAAGCCGCCCCCGTCGAAGACCCCGCCGATCACCCCGGCGCCGTGGCCTCGCCCATGGTGGGCACCGCCTATCTCTCGCCCGAGCCGGGCGCATCGGCCTTCGTGAAGGTCGGCGATCAGGTCAAGGAAGGCCAGACGCTGATGATCGTCGAAGCGATGAAAACAATGAACCACATCCCCGCCCCGAAATCGGGCACGGTCAAGCGCATCCTCGTCGATGACGGTCAGCCGGTCGAATACGGTTCGACCCTGATGATCGTCGAATAAGGGGGCCGGTATGTTCGACAAGATCCTGATCGCCAACCGGGGCGAGATCGCGCTGCGCGTGATCCGTGCCTGCCGCGAGATGGGGATCGCCTCGGTCGCGGTCCATTCGACGGCGGATTCGGACGCGATGCATGTGCGCATGGCCGATGAGTCGGTCTGCATCGGCCCGAATTCCTCGACGCAATCCTACCTCTCGGTGCCCGCTATCGTCGCGGCCTGCGAGATCACGGGCGCGCAGGCGATTCACCCGGGCTACGGGTTCCTGTCCGAGAATGCCGCCTTCGTGCAGGTGCTCGAAGATCACGGCATCACCTTCATCGGCCCGTCGGCCGCCCATATCCGCATCATGGGCGACAAGATCACCGCGAAGGAAACCGCGAAGAACCTTGGCATTCCGGTCGTTCCGGGCTCTGCGGGTGGCGTGCCCGACACCGAGGCTGCGAAGCAGATCGCCGGTGACATGGGCTACCCCGTCATCATCAAGGCCACCGCTGGCGGCGGCGGTCGCGGGATGAAGGTCGCGAAATCCGAAGAAGAGCTCGAGGTCGCGTTCCGCACCGCACGCTCCGAGGCGAAAGCCGCCTTCGGCAATGACGAAGTCTATATTGAGAAATATCTGCAGAAGCCGCGCCATATCGAGGTGCAGGTCTTCGGCGACGGCAAAGGCCGCGGCGTCCATCTGGGCGAGCGCGACTGCTCGCTCCAGCGCCGCCACCAGAAGGTGCTCGAAGAGGCCCCCGGCCCCTCGATCACCACCGAAGAGCGCGCCCGTATCGGCAGCATCTGCGCCAACGCGATCGGTGAGATGGGCTATTCCGGCGCGGGCACGATCGAGTTCCTCTACGAGGATGGCGAGTTCTATTTCATCGAGATGAACACCCGTCTTCAGGTCGAGCACCCGGTGACCGAGGCGATCTTCGGTGTCGATCTGGTGCGCCAGCAGATCAAGGTCGCCGCCGGCGAGCCGATGGAATTCGATCAGGACACGCTCTCGATCCGCGGTCACGCGATCGAAGTGCGGATCAATGCAGAGAAACTGCCGAACTTCGCGCCGTGCCCCGGTCGGATCACCCATTACCACGCGCCCGGCGGGCTTGGCGTGCGGATGGATAGCGCGCTCTATGACGGCTATTCGATCCCGCCCTATTACGACAGCCTGATCGGCAAGCTGATCGTGCATGGTCGCGACCGCCACGAGGCGTTGCAGCGTCTGCATCGTGCGCTTGGCGAGCTGATCGTGGACGGGGTGGATACCACCGTGCCGCTGTTCAACGCGCTCCTGCAAGAGCCCGACATCCAGAGCGGCAACTACTCGATCCACTGGCTCGAGAAATGGCTCGAAAAGAACCTCTGATCGGTTCGAAATTTGCGAAAACGCCCCCGGTTTCGGGGGCGTTTTTCATTTCGGGGTCAGCAGGCAGGTGCCGCGCTTTTTCTCTTTGTCCTTCGGGCGATAGTAGTCGCCAATATGGCTGCGTTGCCCCTGCCGGATCTGGTCCCAGTCCAGCCAGTGGCAGTCGTAATCGAGCACGTCGGCCATCGCACTCATCGCCGGGAAAGACGGGATTCCGATCAACGCCTTTTCCTGGCCCTCGATCTGCGGAATCGAGTTCAGTTCGTTGTCGGTGCGCTCGCGCATCAACAGGATCACCGGGCCGGGGCGCTGCGCGAATTCGCTGTCCACGATCACCAGTTCCGGCCCGAGCTGGCGCACCAGCTGGAACAGCCGGAAATGGTCCATCACGTGGTAGAGGATACCGAGAACGCCCACGACGTCGAAACGCTCGCCCGCGTCGATCAGCTTCTGCATCCCGTCGAAGATGTCGTCGCAGATCAGCTTCACCTTCTCGCGCAGATGGGCGCGGGGGAATTGGTCGAAGCGGTCGATCAGTTCCTGCCGCCCTTCGATTCCCACCACTTCCGAGGCGCCTGCCGCCGCGAAGGCATAGGCCCAGCGGCCATCATGAGCCGCCAGATCGAGCACACGCTTGCCCGCGATCTCCTGCGCCAGCGGCTTGATGATCATCTTGTGGCGCAGGTTCATCCGCTCCACCGTGCCGGGATCTTCGGCGTATCGGTCGATCTCGGGGAGGAAATCGTAGAAACCCATATTTGCGCTCGGCCCCGCTCTGGTTCATCTTGTTGGCGAGCCTAGGCGTAACGAGAAAACCGGGCAAGATAATGACGGACAGGTTGAGCGCGGAACTACTTTTAGCGGGCTATGCGCAGGGCATCTTTCCGATGGCCGAAAGCCGCGACAATCCGCAATTGCATTGGTTCGACCCGGCTCTGCGCGGGATCGTGCCCTTGGACAAATTCCACATTTCGCGCTCTCTCGCGAAGGTAATCCGGCGCGGCGATTACAGTATCACAACAAACGCGGCATTTCGGGGTGTGGTCGAAGGCTGCGCAGATCGTGACGAGACGTGGATAAACGGCCCGCTCTTCACGCTCTACGATCAGCTCCATGCGGCGGGCTTCGCGCATAGTCTGGAGGTCTGGCAGGACGGTGCGCTCGCGGGCGGTATTTTCGGGATCACATTGGGCGGCGCGTTCTTCGGCGAAAGCATGTTCTCGCGCCGTCCCAATGCCTCGAAAGTGGCGCTGACCTATCTGGTGGACCGGCTGCGCCAGACCGGGTTCACCTTGCTCGATACGCAATACATCACGCCGCATCTGGCCTCGATGGGCGCGATCGAAGTGACCCGGATCGAATATCGCGCGCGTCTGGCGCAGGCGCTGACGCGGGAATGCGACTTCACCTCAGGCCTGATCCCTGCGCCTCAGTCGCTTTTGCAGCGTATGACCCAGACGTCGTAACGCGGATGATCGAGCGCCGAGAGCGCGGGGCTGGAAGCGATCATCCAGCCTGAGAAATCAGGCTGCGGCTTGTCCTCTTCGGTCACCGTCACATAGGCATAGGCATCCGAGGACGGATCGTCGGCCGGGTAACGGCATTCGCGCAGCGTCACCTTGATGAACCCGTATTTGACGCTCTGCCCGACATTCAAATTGATGTCCGAGGCGATGCCCGACACCTTGTCGAGCCCGCGCAGCATCGCGCCTGTACCGTCGGCCAGCCCTTTCGCGGGCTCATCCTGCGGGATCTGGTCGTCCGGCGTCGTTTGCGTGAAGTCCTGCGCCGCAGCGAGCCCCGGAACGAGCGCCGCGATCAAAACCAAAGCGCGGATCATTGCGCCCCCTCCCCTGCGCCGTCGCCACCGCCGCCACCTGCGAATTTCAGCATCAGGTTCAGCATCGAGACCGCGCTTTGCGTGTCGAGAATTTCATCGCCGGGCTTCAGGTCGTCGATCGCCCCGCCCGGGATCAAGTCGATATAATTCGAGCCCAAGAGCCCGTCTTGCGTCACGGCAATCACCGTATCCTCAGGCAGCGCGACGCCGTTTTTCACCGAAATCGTGGTATCGGCGAAGAAGGTTTTCGGGTTGAGCGCGACATCCGTCACCGTCCCGACCTTCACGCCCGCAAGTCGCACATCGGTGCCGGGCACAACGCCCCCGATCGACCGGAAGGAGGCATGCAGCGGATAAGAACCGCCATCGGCGCCAATGTCCATGCCGCGCCCTGCCCAGACCAGAAAGCCCAGGGCCACGACCAGCACGATCGCGCCGGTGATGATCTCGGTGCGGTTTTCGCTCATAGCGGGGTGGCCTTACTCGGGCTGCCAAGCCTCGTAATCGCGGCGCTCGACCGGATGCGCGAGGCGAATCGACCCCGGCGGCACATAGGCCGCTTCGGTGCCGGTGTGGTTTGCCTCATGCGGCTTTTCCCAAGGCTTGTGGGCCAGCGGCTTGTCGGTCGGCGGCTCGTCATAGGTGAAGTGCATCCAGCCATGCCAGTCCGGCGGGATACGGCTCGCTTCGCTTTCGCCATTATAGATCACCCAGCGGCGCTTGGCGTCCTTGGTGCGGTAATAGATGTTGCCTTGCTCGTCCTCGCCAACTTTCACGCCCTTACGCGCGGTGAAAAGCTGCGTGCCGACGGTCGAGCCGTTCCACCAGGTGAGAATTCGAAGCAGAAACTTCATGGGGCAACCTCCGCAATGCGTCCCGCCTGTTATATCCGCTGGGGCGTCGAGGTCCAGTGCCCGTGCGGGGATCAGGGCGTCTGCGAGGCGGAATTTGGTACCTCAAGCACCAGACGGTTGAGAAATCGGCTCCCGGGTGGTCAGCTGCGCCACGCTATGTGAGGCCTCACGCCTGCCTATGGAAAGTGGAGCGAAGCCTCTCCGTAGCAACGTTGCGCGGCCTACAGGAGCCCCACTTGGCAAAAACAAAAGGGCGAACCGAAGCTCGCCCCTTGTCTAATTCTTGGCAGGACCGCGATCAGCTCGCCGATTTGCCTTCTTTCTTGGCTTCAGCATAGATCAGCAGCGGCTTGGCGTCGCTCTGGGTCACGGCCTCTTCGTTGACCACGACCTCTTCGACCTCTTCCATGCCCGGTAGTTCGAACATCGTGTCGAGCAGGATGTCTTCCATGATCGAACGCAGGCCACGTGCGCCGGTCTTCCGCTCAATCGCTTTCTTCGCAATGGCGGTCAGCGCATCGTCGGTGAAGGTCAGCGACACGCCCTCGATCTCGAAGAGACGCTGATACTGCTTTACCAGCGCGTTCTTTGGCTCTGTCAGGATGGTCACCAGCGCCTCGGCATCGAGGTCGGTGAGCGTCGCGATGACGGGCAGACGGCCGACGAATTCCGGGATCAGGCCGAATTTCAGCAGATCCTCGGGTTCGAGATCCTTGAACAGCTCGCCAATGTTGCGGTCTTCGCTGTCTTTCACATCCGCGCCGAAGCCCATCGCCGAGCCCTTGCCGCGCTGCGCGATGATCCGGTCGAGCCCCGCAAAGGCGCCGCCACAGATGAACAGGATGTTCGTCGTGTCGACCTGCAGGAATTCCTGCTGCGGATGCTTGCGCCCGCCCTGCGGCGGCACGGAGGCCACGGTGCCCTCCATGATCTTCAGAAGCGCCTGCTGCACACCCTCGCCCGACACGTCGCGCGTTATGGACGGGTTGTCCGACTTGCGGGTGATCTTGTCGACCTCGTCGATATAGACGATGCCGCGCTGCGCCCGCTCGACGTTGTATTCCGAAGCCTGAAGCAGCTTGAGAATGATGTTCTCCACATCCTCACCCACGTAACCGGCTTCGGTCAGCGTGGTCGCATCCGCCATCGTGAAGGGCACATCGAGGATGCGCGCCAGCGTCTGGGCGAGAAGCGTCTTGCCGCAGCCCGTCGGGCCGATCAGCAGGATGTTCGACTTCGCCAGTTCGATGTCGGTCTTCGTGCCGTGATTGAGGCGCTTGTAGTGGTTGTGCACCGCAACCGAGAGCACGCGCTTGGCATGTTCCTGACCGATCACGTAGTCGTCGAGCACCTGGCAGATATCGCGCGGGGTCGGCACGCCATCGGTGGATTTCAGCCCGGCCGATTTCGTCTCCTCGCGGATGATGTCCATGCACAGCTCGACGCATTCGTCACAAATGAACACGGTCGGGCCCGCGATCAGCTTGCGGACCTCATGCTGGCTTTTGCCGCAGAACGAGCAGTAGAGCGTGTTCTTGCTGTCGGAGCCGTTCGAGTTCGCCATCTCTTACCTCTGCTGCCCGGGCTGCCCCCGGGCTTCGTGAATTGGCCTGTCCCATCAAGACTAGGACAGGCCAACCGTCACCTCAATGTCAAAATCGCCCCGAAGTTAAGCGGGAGGATCACTTTTCTCCGTCGTCGCTGACGCGGCTCTCGAGGATCTCGTCGATCAGACCCCAGGACTTCGCTTCTTCGGCGGACATGAAGTTGTCGCGCTCGAGACCGGCCTCGATCGTGTCGTAGTCGTTGCCGGTGTGCTTGACGTAGATTTCGTTCAAGCGACGCTTGAGTTTCTCGGTCTCGCGGGCGTGGATCATGATGTCGGTCGCCTGACCCTGATAGCCCCCCGAGGGCTGGTGCACCATGACGCGGCTGTTGGGCAGCGAGAAGCGCATTCCCTTTTCGCCCGCGGTCAGCAGCAGCGAGCCCATCGACGCCGCCTGCCCGATCACCAGGGTCGAGACCTTCGGCTTGATGTATTGCATCGTGTCGTAGATCGAGAGACCCGAGGTCACCACGCCGCCCGGCGAGTTGATATACATCGCGATCTCTTTCTTCGGGTTCTCGGCCTCGAGGAAGAGAAGCTGCGCGCAGATCAGGGTCGACATGCCGTCATGGACCGGCCCCGACAGGAAGATGATGCGCTCTTTCAGCAGGCGCGAGTAGATGTCGTAGGCACGCTCGCCGCGCGAGGTCTGCTCGACCACCATCGGCACCAGCGTGTTCATGTAAAACTCGTGGGGATCTTTCATCTCGGCCCTTCCTGGTCGTTCGACGCTGTTCATAGCGTGTGATCTTTACAGAAGTCTTAGTGACCGCATCGGGGACCTTCAAGGGCGCTGACCCCGCGCGAAGGGCTGCCGCGGCGCAAATATTGGCCGTCGGCGGGTGCGTGTTAATCGCATGGAAAGGGTCTGGACGTAGCGTGTCGGCGATTTTGCGGGAATGCGCCCGTGTGGAAAAATGAGGCGGACATGTCCAAATCCGAGGCTGGTGCAAGCGCCTGGCACACCGTGATGCTCAAATTGCTGATCCTGATCGCGGCGGCGGGGTTCGTGTTCGCGACGCTGATGACGCTGCTCACGATCAATTCGAACCATCGTCGCGCCAATGAGGCGGCGCGGGCACATCTCGACCAGATCCTGCCGATGCTCGGCGATTCGGTGACGGATGCGCTGATCACGGGGCGGGTTGCGGATGCGACGCATGAGCTAGAGAACGTGCTCGCGGGCTCGGACGGCGCTGGCCAATCCGCAATCGCGCTCAACAGACGCGGCACCGTTATGACCGAGGCGGGCGCGCCCGATCCCGCGCTTATCGCTCTGGCGCAAAGCGCGCTTGAGGCCAACGACAGGGCGGTCTCGGCAGATGGGCTGAGCGAGGCGATTCCGCTGCGCATTTCCCCGGAGGATCCGCCGATCGCCGCGATTGCCCTGCGCTGGAGTCCGGCCCCCGCCATCGCTCGCGCGCAAAAGGACATGGTGCGCAACCTCGCTTTCACCGCTTTGATTTTCGCGGGCATTCTCGGCGGTGTGATGCTGGGCGCGCGCTGGCTGATCACCCGCCCCCTCACCCGCGTGACGGAGGCGATGCGCTCCGTGGCCGGGGGACAACTCGATACGGACATCCCGGCTACCGGTCGCCGCGACGAAATCGGTGCGATCGCCCGCACTCTGGGGACCTTCCAGTCCGAACTCGCGACCGCCGAATCGCATAACCGTGCCGCACGGATGCATAGCGCCGCGCTCGAAAGCGCCACGGTCGCGATCATTCTTACCAACAACGACCACGTCATCACCTTTGCCAATGAGGCGGCCGCGGAATTGCTGCGCCCCTTCGCTGCGGAAATTCGCGTCCACAACCCGGATTTCGATCCCGACAAGCTCTTGGGAACGCGCGCGGATCTCATCTTGCCGGCGGGCACGACAACGGCCGCCGCCCTCGACGATGGCGCACGCGACACGCTCACGCTCGAAGGACGGATGCGTGCCGGATCGATTCTCGCCCTCGTCAGTCCCGTCATCGACGATGCGGGGGAGAAGATCGGCCATGTCTCGCAATGGCGCAACATCACCGAAGAACAGCGAAACGCCTCTCTGATTTCCGCGATCGACGCCAACCTGCTACGAGTCGATCTGCGCCCTGACGTGACGATCGACACGGTCAACGACGCATTTGCCGAGGTTTTTGGTGCGCCCCGCGCAAAGATGGAGGGAATGTCCGTCGCCGGTCAGATCACCTTCGAAGGGCAGCCAGTCTGCGAAATCCTCCAGCGCGACCCCCAGCCCTTTGCGGGCATGCTCGTGCTGCGCTGCGCCGATGGCCGTCAGGCCTGGCTCGAAGGCTCGGTCAATCCGATCCTCGATACGGACGGCAAGATGGTCATGTTCAGCGTTCTTGCGAGCGACCGAACGCAACAACATCTGGAAGCCGAAGCCCGGCGGGCCGAGCGCAGCGCGATGATGGCCGCCCAGCAGAACATCGTGGAGACACTAAAATCGGCCTTGGCCGGGCTCTCAGCCGGGGATCTCATGGCCGAGATCACCACCGAATTCGAAGGCGACTACAAGGCTTTGCGCAGCGATTTCAACAGCGCGATCGGTGATTTGCGGGGCGCGATGCGCAAGGTGCTCGACAATGCCGGATCGATCCGCACCGAGGCGCGGCAGATCTCGTCCAGCTCCGACGACATGGCGCGACGCACCGAACGGCAGGCAGCGACGCTGGAAGAGACCGCCGCAGCGCTCAACGAGATTACCGCCTCGGTAGAGGCCGCCGCCCACGCCGCCGGTCGCGCCAACGACCTCGTCGAGACCGCCCGGCGCAGCGCCGAACAAAGCGGCCATGTCGTGTCAGAAGCCGTGCAGGCCATGTCGGAAATCGAGCAAAGCTCGGAGCAGATCAGTCGGATCACCAGCGTCATCGACGAGATCGCCTTCCAGACCAACCTGCTCGCCCTCAATGCCGGGGTGGAGGCCGCCCGCGCTGGCGAGGCCGGGCGCGGCTTCGCCGTCGTCGCCTCGGAGGTCCGCGCACTCGCGCAACGCTCCTCGGATGCCGCGCGCGAAATCGCCGAACTGATCGCGAACTCCTCGGCGCAGGTGAAGCGCGGCGTCGGCCTTGTAGGCCAAGCGGGCGATGCGCTTGGCGGCATCCAGTCCTCCGTCTCCGATCTGCTCGCCTATGTCGCGGACAGCGCAAATGCGACGCAGGAGCAAAGCGCCGGCCTGACGGAAATCAACTCCGCCGTGACCCAGCTCGATCAGGTCACCCAGCACAACGCCGCCATGTTCGAAGAGGCGCTCGCCGCAAGCCAGGTCCTCGAACGCGAGGCGATGGAACTCGGCGCGGCAATGGGGCAATTCAAACTTGGCGAGGCCGCTCCGAATGAGGGAGCAGATAGTACATCGCCTGCAGAGGAAGCGACTGTGGCGGCAGCTTCCCCCGAAACATCCGGACCCACAGCATCTGCGCCGCGGCAATCTGTCCGCCCCAAATCTTCTCACCAGGTCAGCGTGTCGGGCAACACCGCGCTGGCGGTGCCGCCACCGCCAACAGATGACGATTGGGAGGATTTCTAAGCGAAGAAGGAGTTAACTGAATGCCTTGGCACTGCACTGCACGGCAATCAGGACGCGTTGGGATGAGGCACCGCAATCGCGGCCTCCGCCCGATCCGTCTCGCCTGCTCCTTGCGTCCCGGCTTCGCCCGCCCGGAACCAAGCCCGGATGGCGGCGCGCTCCTGCGGCTCCATGTAGCTCAAATTCGCGGGGGGCATCGCATCGGTCAGCCCGGCTTGCACATAGATCTGCCGTGCGGCGGCGGCAATTTCGCGGGGAGTCTCCAGCTTGATATTCTTGGGCGCATGTCCGATCCCTTCATAGCCGGGCTCGCTCGCATGGCACATGGAACAGCGCCCCATGACGATGCCGCTCACCTCGTCGAAGCCGGGCGCCGCCGCGAAGCGCTGCTCGAAGGGCGTCAACATGGCGCTGTCCTCCATGTCCTCGCCGGCATCCGCCTTCGGGATCGAGGACAGCCAGACGATCGCGACGAACAGCGCCGCGGTCGCGCCCCAGGTCCACCACGGCTTGCCCTTATGGGCGTGATGAGTGTTGAAGAAATGCCGGATCGTCACGCCCATCAGGAACACCAGAGAGGCGATCAGCCAGTTATACGCGCTCGCGAAGGCTAGCGGATAATGGTTCGACAGCATCAGGAAGATAACCGGCAGCGTCAGGTAGTTGTTATGGGTCGAGCGCTGCTTGGCGATCTTGCCGTATTTCGGGTCGGGCGTGCGCCCCGCCATGAGATCGGCGACCACGATCTTCTGGTTCGGAATGATGATCAGGAAGACGTTCGCGGTCATGATCGTCGCGGTGAAGGCGCCCAGATGCAGCAGCGCCGCGCGGCCTGAGAAGACCTGCGTGTAGCCCCAGGCCATCGCGACGAGAATGACGTAGAGCCCCAGCATCAGCCGCGTGTTGTTCTCGCCGAAACGCGATTTGCAGATCAGGTCGTAGAGGAGCCAACCCAGCGCGAGCGAGCCGATCGAAATCAGGATCGCCCCCCACACGGGCAACTCCATCACCCGCGGATCGATCAGGTAGAACTGCGCCTGCGTCCAATACAGCACCACCATCATCGCAAAGCCCGAAAGCCACGTCATGTAGCTTTCCCATTTGAACCATGTCAGCCGGTCGGGCATCTGCGAAGGTGCAACGAGGTATTTCTGAATATGGTAAAAGCCGCCGCCATGGACCTGCCACGCCGCGCCATGCACCCCCTTGGGGGCACCGGGTTCGGGCACCAGCCCCAGATCAAGCGCGATGAAATAGAAGGAAGACCCGATCCACGCGATCGCGGTGATCACGTGCAGCCAGCGCACCGCGAACTGCACCCATTCCAGAAAAAACGTGTAATCCATCCGTCATCCCTCGTTTTGCGCTCAGAGTTTCCCAAGCCACGCCCGAGCGCAAGCGATGGCGCGGCGGAACCGCCCGAATTTTGTCCGGTTGCTCAAAACGCAAGCAGATGGAGGCCCCGCGCTCAGCTGCCGCGATACGTGGAGTAGCCGTAGGGCGAGAGCAGAAGCGGCACATGGTAATGCGCCTCGGCGTCATTCATGCCGAACCGGATCGGGATTTCATCGAGGAAAAGCGGCTCTGGCGCCCCCTGCCCGCTCGCCCGCAGATAGTCGCCCGCGGAGAAGATCAGTTCGAACTGACCGGTGCGAAACCGCTCCACCGGCAGGATCGGCGAGTCGGTGCGCCCATCGGCATTCGTCACCATTTCGGCCAGCACCTCACGGTCGACCCCGTCGAGCGCGAAGAGCGTGATCTTGAGCCCTTCCGCCGGGCATCCTCGTGCCGTGTCGAGCACATGGGTGGTCAGATATCCTGCCATCGCGTTCTCCTTCGCCAATCGTCGAGACCGCGATCACTATGCTTTCGGGTGAAACAAACCGCAAGATATCGTGCGCTCACCGGAAGTTGCTTAGTATTTCACATGCTTATGGTTGATCACCGCACAGCTGCCTCTAGGTGACACTACAGGTTCACGTAGCCGTCACATCCATGTCACGTCGAAAGGCGATGGGCAGCGCAGCAACGAGCGGAAGGACCCTATGGGCAACAACATACAGCCTGTGATTTTCCCGACTGTTTCCGCTCCGCTTCTCCGCGCAGGCGCCGGGTGCCTGCCCCTCCCTGCAGATCCACCGGAGATGTGACATGAGCCGATCGCGCCATCACAACAAACAACGCTACCGCAGCCTTTTCCTGTCGGATTTCCACCTCGGTTCGCGCGGGTGCAGCCCTGGCCCGATCCTCGACTTCCTTCAAAGCGTTCAGGCCGACGCGATCTACCTCGTCGGCGACATCCTCGATCTCTGGCATGGCGGGCCCGTGCAATGGGGCGACATTCACGCCGAGATCATCGAGACCCTCGAAGCCCATGCCGAGGCCGGAACTCGCATCGTCTATCTGCCCGGCAACCACGACGCGGCTTTGCGCTCGCCGGGGATGAATTTCCTCAGCTTCGAGCTGACCGAGACGGCGCTGCATGTCGGCGCGGATGGGCAGCGCTACCTCATCGTGCATGGCGATCAATGCGATGCGCGCATCCTGCGCTGGCACGCGATGACCCGTTTCGGGAGCCGGATGGACGCGCTGTTCCGCGGCATCGATGCCTGGCTGCGCCGCCGCCGCGACGTCTCCGAGACCGAGCGCACCTTGATCCAGCTCGCGATCGAGGGGATCAATCATCTGATCGCACGCGGCTCGGGTTACGAGCATCGTCTGATCGCGCTTGCCTCCGAGGCCGGGGTCGACGGGATCATCTGCGGCCACTCGCACAAGCCCGCGTTGCGCGATGTCGACGGGATGACCTACGCCAATTGCGGCGACTGGGTGGACAGCCTGACCGCCTTGGCCGAGGATAGTTCCGGCGCATTGCAACTTCTTCAATGGGGCGCGGAGCCCGCAGCGGTCACAGAGACCGGCACCCGCCCCGCCGTCGCAAAGGTTCGCGCATGACGATCGTTCTGCTGTCCCTTGCCGCCCTTCTGGGCCTCACCCTCACGGCGCATCTTCTCAGCGCTGCGATGACCGCATGGCGCGAGTCCCGCCCGCCGAAGCCGGTGCCCGACGAGCTGCCTTTCATCGCGCTGATGCGCCCGGTCTGCGGGATCGATCCCTTCGACGCGGAGACGCTCGGGTCTTCCTTCAACCTCGACTATCCGAATTACGAGGTGATCTTCTGCGCGCCCTCCGAGCGCGATCCGGCCTGCGCGCTGGTGCGTCGCCTGATCGAAGAGAACCCGCAGGTGCGCGCGCGGCTTCTGACCGGGCTCGACGCGGTGTCGGGCAATCCGAAGCTGAACAATCTGCACAAGGGGTTGTCGGCGACCGAGGCTGAGTGGCTCGCGATGGCCGACAGCAATCTGCTGCTGCCGCGCGACTACCTGCAGCGGCTAGTGGCGGAGTGGCGGCCCGGCACCGGGCTCGTATCCGCCCCGCCGGTGGCCGAGCGCCCGGGCAATCTGTGGGGCGCGGTGGAGGCCGCTTTCCTCAACACCAATCAGGCGCGCTGGCAGGTGGCGGCCGACATGATCGGGATGGGGTTCGCGCAAGGCAAATCGCTGTTCTGGCGGCGCGATATCCTGATGGCGGGCGGCGGTTTCGCGGCGCTCGGGCGCAACATGGCCGAGGACGTGGCCTCGACCAAACTGGTGCGCCGTCAGGGCCTGAAGGTCCGGCTGACGCGGCACCTCTTTGCACAACCGATCGGGACGCGCGCGGCCCGGGAGGTCTGGGAGCGCCAGCTGCGCTGGTCCAAGGTGCGCCGCGACGGGTTCGTGATGATTTTCGCTGCCGAAATCGCGCAAGGCCCGTTCCTGCCCTTCCTCGCCGCGCTCGTCCTCGCCGCTCTGGGCGCGATGCCGTGGATCGCCCTGCCGCTTCTGGTGGCGCTGTGGTACGGTGCGGAAGTGCTGCTCGCCCGGATCGCGGGCTGGCCCGCCTCGGCGCGCGACATTGCGGGTTTTGCGATCCGCGACGCGATGCTGCCCGCGCTGTGGCTGATGACATGGTTCGGGCGCGATTTCACCTGGCGCGGCAATGACATGACCCACCGGGACGTCGCCCGCAGCGACGCCCCTGTCACGGAGTAACCTGATGATCGGCCTTGAGACGATCTCCGTATTGATGGCGAAACACGGCCTCGCCGTGCTGGCGCCGATTGCGGTGCTCGAAGGGCCGATCGTGACGGTGATCGCGGCGTGGCTCGCCAGCCAGAACATGTTCTCGGTCTGGTCGGTGGCGATCATCGTGATCCTTGCCGATCTCGTCGGCGATCTGGGGCTCTATGCGCTTGGCCGATGGGGGCTGAACCGGATGCCCAAGAAGTGGCGCGATAAGCTGGGCCTGAGCCGCGCGCGGCTCGTGAGTGCAGCGCGGCACTTCCAGAACAAAGGGATCAAGACGCTGGTCTTCGGCAAGCTGACCCATTCGGCGGGCGCGCCAGTGCTGGTCGCGGCCGGGGTCGCGCGGATGAATGTCTGGGTCTTCATGCTGACCAACCTGATCGCGACAATCCCGAAATCGCTGGCCTTCGTGGCGCTCGGCTATTGGCTCGGCTCGCATATCGGGAAGATCGACAGCTGGCTTTCGAAAGGCTCGCTTATCCTGCTGGTCGTGATCATTCTTGGCGGCACGATCTGGTTCTTTCGCCGCAAGAGGTCGCACACATGACGACGATCACCTGCATTCTGCCCGCCTATAACGAGGCCCCGCGGATCGCGGCGGTGCTGGAGCGTGTGCTGGACCATCGCCAGATCGCCGAGGTGATCGTGATCGACGACGGCTCGAGCGATGGCACCGCCGAGATCGCCGAAGGGTATCGCGACGCCCATCCGCATCTGCGGGTGCTGCGCCAGACGCAGAACGGCGGGAAAACCGCAGCCGTGGCCGCCGGGATCGCGGAGGCCGCGGGCAGCCACCTGCTGCTGCTCGACAGCGATCTGCTGGGGCTGACCCATGCCGATCTGGGCGCGCTGATCGCGCCGGTGGCGAGCGGGGAGGCCGATGTCACGATCAGCCTGCGCCGCAACGCGCCGCGCATCTGGCGGGTGATCGGGCTCGATTACATCTCGGGCGAGCGGGTGATCCCGCGCGAGATGCTGGGCGAACGGCTGGAGGCCCTCAACGCCCTGCCCCGCTTCGGGCTGGAAGTCTTCATGAACCGGCTGTGGATCGCAGAGCGCGCCCGGATCGCCGTCGTCTCCTGGCCCGGCGTCGACAGTCCGATGAAATCCGCGAAGCTGGGCAATTGGCGCGCGGGCGTCGCCGCCGACGCACGCATGATCCGCGATATCTTCCGCACAATCGCGCCGCATCGCGCGCTCGGCCAGATCGTGGCGATGCGCAGTCTGCGGGTTCGCGGCGAGGCGCGGGCTTTACCGCGCAAGTGGTTGGAACGTATACCTCGCTGAACGGTTCGGTTCACGACAGATCAGCGGAGGTTTCATGTCACAGCACGCGCGCGTCGTTATCATCGGCTCTGGCTCGGCCGGGCTGTCTGCCCTGCGCGAAGTGCGCCATGCGACCGATGACTTCCTGATCGTCAACGACGGCCATTGGGGCACGACCTGCGCCGAAAGCGGCTGCATGCCCTCCAAGGCGCTGATCGAAGCCGCCAACGCCTTCCACCGCCGCCACGATTTCGAGGCCTTCGGGATTTCCGGCGCCGAGGCGCTGCGCATCGATGTGCCCGCCGTGATGGCGCGGATGAAACGGATGCGCGACGGGTTCACGAAATCGCCGCGCGCGGTGCCCAAAGCCCTTGGCGACAAAGCGATCTCGGGCCGTGCGACGCTCCTCGGCCCGAACCGGATCGAGATCGCGGGCCATGGCGAAGTGACCGCCGATGCGATCATCCTCGCGACGGGCTCGTCGCCGGTGCTGCCGGGGCCGTGGAAGACCTTCGGCGAGCGCATCCTGACCACCGACACGCTGTTCACCCTCGACGATCTGCCCAAGCGGATCGCGGTGATCGGCATGGGCGCGATCGGGGTGGAGCTGGCACAGGCGATGGCCCGGATGGGGATCGAGGTCGCGGGCTTCGATGCGTTGGAAAGCGTCGCTGGCATGACCGACCCCGAGGTCGCGGCACTCCTGCGCGACGCGATCGCGGCGGAGTTGCCGCTGCATCTGGGCGCCCCGGCGGAGATTTCCGAAGGCAATGCGGGCAGCCTGATCGTGAAAGGCGCAGGCGGCGCGGAATTCGAGGCCGATGCCGTGCTCGCCGCGATGGGCCGCCGCCCCAATATCGCGGGGCTCGGGCTGGAGACGCTGGGCGTGCCGCTCGACGATCACGGGATGCCCGAGGTCGACGCCTCCACCACCCAGATCGGCGATCTGCGGGTGTTCCTCGCGGGCGACGCGAATGCGATCCGCCCGATCCTGCACGAAGCCGCCGACGAGGGGCATATCGCGGGGCGCAACGCGGTGGCCGACACCCCGCGCTGCTATCGCCGCCGGACCTCGATGGCGATCGCCTTCAGCGCGCCCAATGCGGTGCGCGTGGGGCAGAGCTTCAAGGATCTCGACGGGCAGGACATCCTGATCGGAAGCGCGGATTTCGCGACGCAATCGCGCGCCCGGCTGGCCGAGGAAGCCTATGGAATGATCCGCGTCTATGCCGAGCCTGAAACCGGCAAGCTGCTGGGCTGCGAGATGGCGCTGCCCGAGGGCGAGCATTTCGCGCATCTCTTCGGCCTCGCGACCCAATCGGGCATGAGCGCTTTCGACATGCTGGCGATGCCCTTCTATCACCCCGTGATGGAGGAAGGTCTGCGCAGCGCCCTGCGCGAAATTTCCAAGCAGCTTCCCGAGGAAGACCGGTCGGACCTCTCCGATTGCCCCGAGAAAGGGCATCCGGCACTCGACTAAAGGGCTGCGATCTCGGCCACGCGCGCGGCATTGTCGGGCGCGGTGGTCCCGTCCGCCATCACCAGCGAGTTCTCGAACCCGACCCGCGCCTTGCCGCCCTTGGCGAGCGCATTGCGCAGGCAGTCGGTCTCGCCCGAGCCGAAGGCGCAAATCGCCCAGTCGGGGGTGATCGCCTCGGCCTGCATCCAGTCGAGGAACGGATCGAGCATAGCCGGCGTCGAGACCTGCCCCGCGACATAGCGGCCCATCACGAAGATCAGTTGCAGCCCTGGAGCGCGCAGCAGGCGGTCGGGCAGGATGCGCGCCAGCGCCTCGGCATCCTCGCGGGAGTAGAGGATATGCTGCACCGCGATCCCCCGCTCGGCGGCCTCCTCATAGAATTTCATCGCCAGCAATTCATGGTCGCGCAGCATCTCGCGCGCCGAGACCGAGACCATCTGCGCGCCCGAGTTCAAAGCGACATAGCGCTGATGCCCCGGTTCGTAGCGCCCCGCAGCCTCTGTGGTGATTTGGATCCCCATCTCGCCCAGAAGCGGGCGCAGATGGGCCAGCGCCTCGGCATAGGCACCACTATCGAGAAGATGCCCGCCCGCATCGTCGCGCAGGTGCAGATGCAGCGCCCCTGCCCCGACGTCGCGGCAGGCCAGCGCGGTCTGCGCAATCTCGTCCAAGGTGATCGGCAGCGCCGGGTGGTCGGTCTTCGTCTTGGTCGCCCCGTTCGGCGCGACCATGATATGCGGCAGGCTCACCCGAGAACCTCGCGGATCGCGGTGCCGAGCTTGTCCACCAATTCCCCGATCTGGTCGTCGGTGATGATGAAGGGCGGCGCGAGCAGGATGTGGTCGCCGCGCTGGCCGTCGATCGTGCCGCCCATCGGGTAGCAGACGAGCCCGGCCTCGAAGGCCGCCGCCTTGAGCTTCTTGTTGATGGCCTTGGCCGGGTCCATCGGCTCTTTCGTAGCACGGTCGGCCACGATCTCCAGCCCGCGGAACATGCCGCGCCCGCGGATGTCGCCGATATGCGGATGCTGGCCGAATGCCTCGCGCAGCGCCGCGTCGAGCACTTCGCCCTGCTGCGCCGCCCGCGCGACCAGGCCGCCCTCGGTCAGTTTTTTCACCACCGCATCGCCCGCGGCGGTCGCGGTCGGGTGGCCGATATAGGTGTGGCCGTGCTGGAAGAAGCCCGAGCCGTTGACGAAGGCGTCGTAAATCTCGGAGGTGCAGAGCGCCGCCCCGATGGGCTGGTAGCCCGCACCGAGCCCCTTCGCGATGGTGACGATATCGGGCGCGATCCCGTCCTGCTCGCAGGCGAACAGCGTGCCGGTCCGGCCCATCCCGCACATCACCTCGTCGAGGATCAGCAGGATGCCGTATTGATCGCAGATTTCGCGGATACGCTTGAAATAGCCCTTTACCGGGGGCACCGCGCCCATCGTGGCGCCGACGACCGGCTCGGCGATGAAGCCGATGACGTTCTCGGCTCCGAGGCGCTGAATCTCGGCCTCCAGCTCGTTTGCGACGCGCAGACCGTATTCCTCGGCGGTCTCGCCTTCCTCACGCCAGCGGTATTCATGCACGGGTGCGATGTGGCTCACGTCGATCAGCAGCGGGTTGAACTTCTCCCGGCGCCACGCATTGCCGCCAGCGGCCAGCGCGCCCAGCGTGTTGCCGTGATAGGACTGGCGGCGCGCGATGAAATGCGACCGGCTCGGCTCGCCCTTCTCGACGAAATACTGCCGCGCCATCTTGAGCGCGCTCTCCACAGCCTCCGATCCCCCGGACGTGAAATAGACGCGCTCGAGGCTCCCCGGTGCGTGAGCGATGAGGCGATCGGCCAGCCGTTCGGCGGGTTCTGAGGTGAAGAAACTCGTGTGCGCGAAGGCGATATTGTCGATCTGAGCCTTGATCGCGGCAGTCACGTCGGCGTCAGAGTGACCGAGGCAGGACACCGCCGCGCCCCCGGACCCATCGAGATATCGCTTCCCGTTGGCATCGAGGATGTAGATACCGTCGCCCTTTACCGCCAAGGGCGGATTGGACTTCGTGTGGCGGGGGAATACGTGACTCATATCGGTCCCTCCTTCGGGACAAGAATGCGTGAGGATCGCTGATTACCCCATGAAACATATGTTTTGCGCATTGACAATATATGAAACAATTGAAACGGTCACCTCAACGCGATAACTGGTGATGGAACCTGGGGAGGAGCATTGTCCGGCAGTTTCGAACAGCGATTGGCTGCGCAATATAGCAACCTTTCCACGCGCTTGCGTGAGGCGGGAGACTATATCGCAGACAACCCGGTGAGCATCGCCACCCGTTCGCTGCGCACGCTGGCGAGCGAATCGAACCTTGCGCCCGCGACCTTCACCCGCCTCGCTCATGCGCTCGAATACGAGAATTTCGAAGAGCTGCGCGAGACCATGCGCGACCAGATCGGTCGCCGTGTGTCCCCCTTCGCGGACCGCGCCGATCGGCTGCAGAAGGACGCCGTCGATCCGCAGAGCAGCTTCCTCAACCGCTATGCCGCAGCCACGCAGGACAATATCGCAGCCCTGACCGCCGCGATCGAGCCGGGACGGCTCGAGGCCGTGGCCGACAAGCTTGCCGCTGCACGCCGGGTTGTGCTGCTGGGCGCGCTCGGCTCGACGGGGATCGCGGAATACACCGCCTATATCGCGAATTTCCTCGGCGATAACTGGGAGCTGGGCGCACGGGCGGGTTCGTCGCTGGGCGCCACGCTCGCCGGGCTCGATGAGCGCGACGCGGTTCTGGTGATCACCAAGCCGCCCTTCGCGCGCTCCACCATCCGCAGCGCGATTCATGCCCATGAACAGGGCGCCTATGTCGCGCTGATTACCGACAGCCGCAGCTGTCCGGCGCTGCACGCGGCCGATGAGACCTTCATCGTGCCCACCGACAGCCCGCATTTCTACACGAGTTACGTTGCCACGCTGTTCTTGCTCGAAGCAATTCTGGCGCTGGTGGCGAAGCGCGCGGGACCCCGCGCAACCGAACGGATCGCCGAGGTCGAACGGCGCAACAGGCTTCTCGACGAAGTCTATGCGCGCTGACCGACGCGGGCCGTATTTCTGAACCGAGACCCAAAAACGACCAACGGGAGTTACTCAATGAAAAAGTTCTTCAAACTCGGGGCCATCGCGGCCGTCGCCGGTGCGCTGTTCGCGCCCGCGGCGAACGCAGCCGACGAGACCTTCATCACCATCGGGACCGGCGGTGTGACCGGCGTTTACTACCCGACCGGTGGCGCGATCTGCCGCCTGATGAACAAGAGCCACAAGGAAACCGGCGTGCGTTGCTCGGTCGAATCCACCGGCGGTTCGGTCTACAACATCAACACCATCCGTTCGGGCGAGCTGGACTTCGGCATCGCCCAGTCGGACTGGCAGTACCACGCCTACAAGGGCGACTCGAAGTTCTCCGATCAGGGTCCGTTCGAGAAGCTGCGCGCGGTGTTCTCGATCCACCCCGAGCCCTTCACCGTCGTCGCGCGTGCCGATAGCGGCATCAAGAACTTCGCTGACCTCAAGGGCAAGCGCGTGAACATCGGCAACCCCGGTTCGGGTCAGCGCGGCACGATGGAAGTGCTGATGGACGCGATGGGCTGGAAAACCTCGGACTTCGCGCTCGCAACCGAGCTGAAGGCAGCCGAGCAGTCGAAAGCTCTCTGCGACAACCAGATCGACGCGATGGTCTACACCGTGGGTCACCCCTCGGGTTCGATCCAGGAAGCCACCACCTCGTGCGACGCGACCCTCGTGAACGTCACGGGTGACGCGGTCGACAAGCTGGTCGCCGACAACCCCTACTACGCGAAAGCCACCATTCCGGGCGGCATGTATCGCGGCAACCCCGACGACACGCAGACCTTCGGTGTGCGCGCGACACTAGTGACCTCGGCCGATGAGCCCGATGATGTCGTCTACGCTCTGGTGAAGTCGGTCTTCGACAACTTCGACGAGTTCAAGAAGCTGCACCCGGCTTTCGCGCATCTGACGCCGGAAGAGATGGTCACCAAAGGCATCTCGGCTCCGATCCATCCGGGCGCTCTGAAGTACTATAAGGAGCAGGGCTGGATCAAATAAGCCCTGCGTATAACTGGGCGGGCGCGCTTGCGTGCCCGCCTTTTTTAGTTTCAGCTTTAAGATCATGCCGGAACAGGCGGACGGCCCTGTGGGCCGCTAGGGGGAACGATGGCGGAAAATCGCGCCTTGAACGAACAGGAATTACAGGAGCTCGTCCAAGCTTCTGACAGCGGGGCGCGCAGCCCCAAGGGATGGGTCGGGCTCATGGTCGCCGTGGTGGCGCTGAGCTGGTCGATCTTTCAGGTGCTTCTGGCCTCGCCCATCGGGCCGTATGTGCTGCCGGGCGACCTGATCAACAACGCCCGCCAGATCCATCTGGCCTATGCCATCTTCCTCTCGGCGATGGCCTATCCGCTGTTCAAATCCTCACCCAAGGACCATGTGCCGTGGTATGACTGGATCCTCGCGGTCGGCGGTGCGCTGCTCTCGATGTACGGCTATTTCTTCTACCAGAAGATCGTCGACAATGGCGGGCTCGCGGATATGCAGGACGCCTATATCTCCGTCCTCGGCATCATCTTCCTCTTCATCGCAGCCTATCGCACGCTCGGGCCCATCATGGTCCTGCTGGCGATCGTGTTCCTGTGCTACGTCTTCTTCGGCTCTTCGGAGTTCTTCCCCGAACAGATCCGCTGGGCCGGCGCGAGCCTGCGCAAGGCCATGTCGCATATGTGGATCACCTCCGAGGGGGTGTTCGGCATCGCGCTTGGCGTCTCGACCAAGTTCGTCTTCCTCTTCGTGCTGTTCGGCGCGCTTCTCGAGAAAGCCGGCGCGGGCAATTACTTCATCCAGATGGCTTTCGGCGCGCTCGGTCACCTGCGCGGTGGCCCGGCAAAAGCCGCCGTCGTGGGCTCTGCCGCGACCGGCCTGATCTCGGGCTCGTCGATTGCAAACGTGGTCACCACCGGCACCTTCACCATTCCGCTGATGAAGCGCGTGGGCTTCTCGGCTGAAAAGGCGGGCTCGGTCGAGGTGGCCTCTTCGGTCAACGGCCAGATCATGCCCCCGGTGATGGGCGCTGCCGCCTTCCTGATGGTGGAATATGTCGGCATCTCCTATCTGGAGGTCATCAAACACGCCTTCATCCCGGCGATCATCTCCTACATCGCACTGTTCTACATCGTGCACCTGGAGGCGGTGAAGAACCGGATGCCGACGATCGGCGACCGCGTGGTCTCGGTCTGGCGTACGGCCTTTGGCATGTTCGCCTTCTTCGCGGGCTTCGCGGCCCTGTGCTACGCCACCCAATTCCCGGTGCGCCTCATCACCTCGATGGTGCCCGAGGGCGCGGCCTGGGTTCTCGCCCTGCTCGTCGTCGTGGTCTATCTCGGGCTCGTCTGGGTCGCTGCGAAAGCCCCCGACCTGGAGCCGGACGATCCGAATTCGGAGATCGTGAAGCTCCCCGAGATCAAGGACATCTACAAGGCGGGCCTCTACTACCTGCTGCCGATCGTCGTGCTGGTCTATTTCCTGATGATCGAGCGCAAATCGCCGGGCCTGTCGGCCTTCTGGGCCTCGTTCCTGCTGTTCTTCATCCTGCTCACGCAGAAACCGCTCAAGGCGATGTTCCGCGGCGAAAGCGCGCCCATGAGCCGCTTCCGTGAAGGCGTTCTCGACCTGATCGGCGGCATGATCGACGGCGCGCGCAACATGATCGGAATCGGTCTGGCCACGGCCACCGCCGGGATCATCGTGGGCACCGTCTCGCTGACCGGGATCGGTCAGGTGATGGCCGATTTCGTCGAGTTCCTCTCGGGTGGCAACCTGATCCTGATGCTGATCTTCGTGGCGATCCTGTCGCTGATCCTCGGGATGGGCCTGCCGACCACCGCGAACTACATCGTCGTCAGCTCGCTGATGGTGGGCGTGGTCGTCCATCTGGGCGCGCAGTCGGGCCTCGTGGTGCCGCTGATCGCGGTGCACCTGTTCGTGTTCTACTTCGGGATCATGGCGGATGTGACACCACCGGTGGGGCTGGCGAGTTTCGCGGCGGCGGCGGTCTCTGGCGGCGATGCGATCAAGACGGGCTTCACCGCCTTCTTCTATTCGCTGCGCACGGTCGCCCTGCCCTTCGTGTTCATCTTCAACACCGACCTGCTGCTGATCGACGTGACCTGGTATCAGGCGATCTTCGTCTTCATCGTGGCTACGATCGGCATCCTCGTCTTCACCGCAGGCACGATGGGCTGGTTCATCACCCGTTCGAAGATCTGGGAGACGGTGGCGCTGCTTCTGATCGCGTTCACCCTGTTCCGTCCCGGCTATTTCATGAACATGATCGAGCCGCCCTATAACGAGGTGCCGCCTGCCAATATCACGCAGCGTCTCGACAAGGCGCCGGTCGGTCGCGAGTTGCGGCTGGTCTTCTCGGGGCCCGATTATACGACGGGCGATCCGAAGGACATGACGGTGCTGGTCAAGGTGCCCGAGGGCGCGACGGGTCAGGACCGGCTCGACAAGCTCGGCCTGAGCTTCACCGAGACGGACGGCAAGATGGTCGCGGACGAGCCGATGTTCGGCACGGAGCTGCAGACCAAACTGCAGGGCTTCGACTTCTATGGTGACAATCCCGTCACCCTGTCCAACGTGAAGGTGCCGAACGATCAGCTTCCCAAAGAGCTGATGTTCATCCCCGCCTTCGCCCTTCTCGCGCTCATCGCTTTCCTGCAAAATCGGCGCAAGGAAGACGACGACGCGGCCTTTGCTGAAGGAGAACCGGCATGACCAATACCATTCTCTGCGCGATCGACATGAACCGCCCCAAGACAGAGCGCAAAGTGCTCGAATGGGCGGCGCGGCTGGCCAAGATGGAAGACGCCCAGCTCGACGTGATCACCGTGGTGCCCGATTACGGCTCGGCGGTGGTCGGGGCCTTCTTCTCGGACGATCACACCGCGAAGGCGAAGGAGCATGCGCGCGAGCTGCTGCATGACTTCGTCGCCGAGGTGGTCGGCCCCGAGCTGAACGCGAAGGTGCGCCACATCGTGGGCGTCGGCACCGCCTATCACGAGATCCTGTCGCTGGCCGAAAAGGACGGCGCGGACATGATCGTGCTCGGGGCGCATCGCCCCGATCTCAGCGATTACCTGCTCGGCCCGAACGCCGCGCGGGTCGTGCGACACTCGAATTGCTGCGTCTTCGTCGTGCGCTAAGCACGCGACCGACGCCGAAAGCTAAGGGCGCGCCCGGACGATGGGCGCGCCCTTTTTCTATCGGAGCCCGGATCAGGCGGCCCCGGAACAGGCTGCCCTAGATCAGGCGGCAGTATGCAACTGGCGCGGGGCCGACTGAGCTGCGATCACACAGGCTTCGGCCATTTCACGACGCCGCTGCGTGGAATATTCCGCAGGCATCCGCAGCGCCGCGTATTGGCGCCCATCCTCGTCGTTGCGATAGGTCGGGCCCATCCGGCTCACATCGTAGCCAAGCTGGCGCAGAGCCCGCATCAGGGCGAGCGAGGAGAGGCAGATCAACTCTTCTGCGCCGCGCTCCTTCGCGCGCTCCACCAGCCCGTCGACGATGAGCCGCAGACAGGTCGACCGTTCCGCCTGCGTGGTGAGCGCGTCGGAAATCACGAGCCGCGTGCATTCCCAGACCCTCTCGCTCGCGATTTCGGTCGGCAGGATTTCCGGCGGGATATGGGGCAGCTTCCCCAGATGCGCGTCGCGCAGCATGTAGGTGTTGCCGCCCCAGATCGCCGCGGTGGACATGACCCGTGCCCCGCCCACCACCTGCCCGTCCTTCTGCACGAGCGAGTAATGCGCCAGAGGCGTATCGTATTGATCCATTTCTACTTCGTCGTTATGCGGCACGTCCCAACCGAGCGTGTCGACGAAGACCTCCTTGCGCAGGCGCAGGAAGTCGTAAAAAGCAGTGCCGAAGTGGTGAAGTTGCGAAAATTCGAAAGTGCAGTTTTGCATTGGAGCCTCCTTCTGGATAGCTCCATCGAAACCACGTATTTGTGAAAAATTCACTCTTTTAGGTTGTATATACCTAGATCAGTCGCCTTGAAGTCGCGATTGCGAGCATTTCAATCGCATTTCGCGCCCCCAGTTTTCGGCTCGCAGAAGACAGCCGCGCTTTAACGCCGCTTTCGGAAATTGCGAGTTCCGCGGCGATCTGTTTGATCAAGAGCCCGTCGGCGCGGAAGCGGATCGCCTCGAGTTCGGCATCCGTGAGCGAGCGTTGCGAGGCGTCGACATGCAAGGCCTTGAGCATATCGAAAGCTTCATGAAGTTCGGCATCGGTGAAATCGCGATCCGACCGGAACAGGACCGCGTGGCTGCGGCGCCCGGCATCGCTTGGCGTGTTGTAAGAGATCGTGGCGGCGTAGGTCAGCCCCATCCGTCGAGCCATGCCGACGACGTCTCGGGGATCATCCTTCAGGTCGACCCAGCGCACATACCCGACATTGTGGTAGACCCAGTGCATCGAAGGGTCCTGCACGACCAGTCCATGCTGGGTGTACATGTCGACCCAGTCGCTGTTCAAACGGTTGAGTTCGGCTTCGGGAAATGCATATCCAACCCTGAGCGCGAGGTAAAACCCGGCCGGGGCGATTTCATTCAATCGCTTTTCGCAATCCCTCAGTTCCATATTCTGATGGTCAATTCACTTGCACTCACTGCGGTCGCAGCCTACCGTCGCACGCGTCGCTGCAGCCTTGTACCAACAACCTAAAGACGAATTCCCGTGATGGAAACAGCAAACCGCAAGGAAATCGCCAGCCTGCTAGAGGACCTCGGGCAAACCTGCGACACCGGTTTCGCATTTGCCCTGCATATCCGCTTCACCCGCCCGAACATCCTTTATCGCACATATCCCGAGCCGTGGATCGACGAATATAGCGAAAAGGGCATGATGATGGACGACCCTGTCGTCCTGTGGGGCTTGCAGCATGTGGGTATCGTGCGGTGGGACGATCTCGATGACCCCAAGGGGGTTCTGAAGGGTGCGAAATCCCACGGACTTTATAATGGCCTGACCTGCGCAGTGCTGGAGAACGGCTCGCGCTCGATTTCGGGGTTCACCCGATCCAGCGCCCCCTTCTCCGAGGACGAAGCGCAAGACCTGCTTGAGAAGACCCGGCGCCTGCACAACCTGACGGCGGGCCTGTCGGACCTCTGAGAAAAGGCGCTTTAGCCCTTCTCTCGGCTCGATTGTCCAAGTCGAATCAAGGGATAGGCGCGAAGACGACAAGTCGAACCGGCAGCGCCGCACTCAACCTTAGCGTGCAAACTTCATCTATCGGAAGGTCGATTTTTTTCGGCCTTCCGAATTTCGGTCGAAATGCTTTGCTTTCGCTTGATCGGCCCGAAAATCGCCCCCTACGCTTTTGAAATATCTGTAATCGGGATCGACGGGCCTGGTCCGGCCCAGAGCGATTAAGTTGACCTCAAACCGGACTGGGCAGTCGTTGCCGTTCTTCTGTGGGGGGAGAACATGACGCATCTGCCACGTTTCGAGACGCAAGATATCTCTTGGGCGCCGCCGCGCCGGCATAAAGGGCAGTTGCGCTGTCTGGTTGCCGGAGGGGCCGGGTTTCTGGGGTCGCATCTGTGCGACCGGCTGATCGAGGCCGGTCACTCGGTGATCTGCATCGACAACCTGCTGACCGGGCGGACAAAGAACATCGCCCATCTCATGGGACATCCCGATTTCACCTTCCTCAGGCATGACGTCATCGCGCCGCTGCAGATGCATGGCGAGATCGACCGGATCTACAATCTCGCCTGCGCGGCCTCGCCGCCGAAATATCAGCTGGATCCGCTGCACACGTTCCAGACCTGCGTCGCGGGGTCGATGAACCTTCTCAGCCTGGCCGAGCGGACCGGCGCACGCATCCTGCAAGCCTCGACCTCCGAGGTCTATGGCGACCCGGACATCTCGCCCCAGCGCGAAGACTATCGCGGCCGGGTGAACACCACCGGGCCCCGCGCCTGCTACGACGAAGGCAAACGCGCGGCGGAGACGCTGTTCCACGACCTTCAGGCCATTCGCGGCATCGACACCCGCATCGCGCGGATTTTCAACACCTACGGGCCCCGTATGGACCCCGAGGATGGACGCGTGATCTCGAATTTCGTCACGCGGGCGATCCGTGGCGCGCCGCTCCAACTCTACGGTGGTGGCACGCAGACGCGCTCGCTGTGCTATGTCGATGATCTGATCAGCGGGCTGGTCGCGCTGATGGAAAGCGAGACGGTTGGGCACGATCCGGTGAATCTGGGCAATCCGGGCGAATATACCGTCGCCGAGCTGGCCCATATCGTGCGCGACATGTGCGAAAGCCGCGCGCCGCTCGTCGTCTCGGATCTGCCGCTCGACGATCCGATGCAGCGCTGTCCCGACATCACCCGCGCCGAGACCCGGCTGGGCTGGCGTCCGGAGATCGCGCTGCGCAGCGGTCTCGTGCCGACCATCGCCTATTTCCGGGCGGAGATAGCGGGCGTTGAAACCGCAACCGCCCCGATAACCGCAACGGCCGCCGAATGATCCAGCGCCCCGACATACGCGCTGCGATCGAGGCCGGACACCTCGCGCCCATCCTCACACCGAGGCAGGCACTGCGCTATCGGGTGCTGTTTGCGCTGTGGATGCTCGCGACGGTCTATTTCTGGAGCTGGTGGCTGACACCGTCGCATATCCTTGCGACGGTTCCTTACCTGATACTCACGGGCGTGCTGATCTGGCTTCTGGCAATGCAGATCTACTTCTTCGTGATCTTCCTGCAGGCGGTCCGCCCCTCGTCGCCCCTTCCGGAGCCGGGTCGGTGGCGCGTCGCGATGATCACAACGAAAACTCCATCCGAACCCTTTTCGGTCGTTCGTCGGACATTGGAGGCGATGCTCGCGCAGGACTATCCGCATGACACGTGGCTCGCCGACGAAGCGCCCTCGCCCGAGACGCGCGCATGGTGCAAGATTCACGGGGTGAAGATCTCCAGCCGCCACGGCATCGCGGACTACCACCGGCAGGAATGGCCGCGGCGGACCCGCTGCAAGGAAGGCAACCTCGCCTATTTCTACGACCACTGGGGCTATCGCGATTATGACATCGTAAGCCAGCTGGACGCCGATCACGTCCCGCAACCGGGATACCTGCGCGAAATGTTGCGCCCCTTCGCCGATGAGGCGGTGGGGTATGTCAGTGCGCCGTCGATCTGTGCGTCCAATGCCAAGGAAAGCTGGGCCGCGCGCACGAGGCTCTATTTCGAAGCAGCCTTCCACGGAGTTTTTCAAGCGGGCTACACTGCAGTATTCGCGCCGATGTGCATCGGCTCTCATTACGCTGTGCGCACCTCCGCGCTGAAGGAAGCTGGCGGTCTAGGTCCCGAACTCGCGGAAGATCACTCGACCACGCTCCTGATGAACGCGGCGGGCTGGCGCGGCGTTCACGCGATAGATGCGATTGCGATCGGCGATGGCCCGGCGACTGTAACCGACCTGATCACGCAGGAGTTCCAGTGGTCGCGCTCGCTGCTGAGCCTCCTTCTCCGCTACATGCCGGACTATGTCGGCAAGATGCCGTGGCGGCTGAAGTTCCTCTTCGTGCTCTGCCAAAGCTGGTATGTCTTCTTCGCGCTCTCGATGTCGATGATGTATGTCGCCCCGCTCATCGCCATCAGCTTCGACATGCGCTTTGCAGACGTGACCTATCCCGCCTTTATCGGACATGTGCTGCCCGCGGGCACGGTGACGCTGATCTTCGCCTTCATGCTGCGGCGCGATCAATTCTTCCGTCCGCGCGACGCCAAGATCATCGCGTGGGAGAAAGCACTCTTCGTGATGATGCAATGGCCTTGGGTGCTCTGGGGATGCGTCATGGCCGTCTATGACCGGCTCTCGGGCAAGTTCGTCGATTTCCGGATCACGCCGAAAGGCGAAGCCGCCTCGACGATGCTGCCGGAGCGGATCATCGCAGTTTACGGCGGGCTGGCCCTGGGGGCCTTGCTGCCAGTGCTCTTGATCGACGACGTCATCGAGGCGCGCGGGTTTTACCTCCTCTCCATGTTCAACGCCGCGTTCTATTTCGTCTTGCTGAGTGTGATCTTCGGCGCGCGCGCGCGCTGCGTTCAGATCGATTGGCGCGGCTGGCCGCGCGATATGGCGGTTCAGATGGGCACGCTGAGCGTCATCGTCTCGCTCAGTTTCGGAGCCCTTTGGCTCCGCGGCGGCGAAAGCGTCTACGCGCTCATGATCGGGCTGAAATCGGTTCAGCTCGCAAAGGTCGAATACATCGTCTCGGGGGCCGGCATGGGCGCTCCGGGACAAGCGAAGTTCCACGTCAAACCGAGCTGGAAGTGACGGGGCTTCGCACTGAAAAGGAGGAGACTGACATGGCTAATGATTTGATGACCCGTCGCGAGATGATGGCCGGTGCCGCGGCGTTGGGACTGACAGTATCGGCGCGGCCGGCGTTCGCTGCGGATGTCAGCGTGCCGCCCGGCTCCTTGCCGTTCGGGGTCTATGATCCCGATGGTGACTTTGCGGATCTTTCGGGCGTGGTGATCGAGCACTTGTTCCTGCCCTGGGAGGACGTTTTCCTTCCCTCGCTGAATGATGCCGACAGCTACGCGCTCGAACGCAACCGCGCGCTTCTGGTGACGCTGGAGCCCTGGACATGGTCGCGCTCGGAGCGCAACACGGCGCAATATCTGCGCCGCGGCATCGAGCGGGGCGAATACGACGCCAACATGATCGCGGTAGCCGATGTGCTGGCGACGCTGCAAAGCCCGGTCACGCTGCGCTTCGCTCATGAGATGGACGATAAATCCGGCCAGTTCATCTGGTCGGACTGGAACCCCGACGACTACATCGCGGCCTATCGCCGGATGACCGACGTCGCCCGCGACCGGGCGCCGAAGATCAATTTGATGTGGTCCCCGTTGGGCGACGAGAACATGGGCGACTATTACCCGGGTGACGACTACGCCGACATCGTGGGCCTCACGGTCTTCGGGCTGCAAGCCTGGGATCAGGCCAAGTTCGGGCGCGATCAGACCTTCGACGACATCTTCGCGCCCCGCTACGCGCGGGCTGCAACCTATGGCAAACCGGTTGCGGTGGCCGAGCTCGGCTATGTCGGAAACCAGTCCTATGTCTCGATGTGGCGCGACCGGGTGCGTCAGGAATTGCCCGACTATCCGAGCCTCGTCGGTGTCAGTTACTTCAACCAGCGCGAGGTTTACCCGTGGCCCGAAGGCTTCGGCGCGCCGGATTGGCGAATCAAGAACCAAGTTCTGACCTGAGCCACCATAGGTAGTGGCGATTTTTCGCCTACAACACCACTGCTAGACAAGACATTGAAGCTGCGCGGGAATTTCTCTCGCGCAGCCTCTTTGCATTTCGCCACAAATCCGCCTGCTTCCCGCCACGTCACCTACCAACTTGACCCGTAGGCTGAGATCGACCAATCCTGCTGGCACGAGGACGCAATCGGCCCTCTTCCGCGCAGACGGGAGGGGTCAGACCGCAACGTGAGCAGACAGGATTACAGTTCCGATGACGTTTTTATCCGTGAAAGCGGCCCGCCTTGTCGTGGCCGGCCTGATCTTTGCAGCCCCGCTGAGCAGCGCCCATGCGCAACAAGCCGGCATGCTGGACCTCAAACCAATCCGTGTTTCCGCCAAAAGCACCGCCGGTCAGGGCGGCGCAAAATTTGACTGGCTCGCCGGTCGCACCAGCAAAGCGCAAGCCACGCCGCGCGTCGTGCAGACCCGGTTCATCGGCAAGGGCAAATGGATTTGCTCGCCCGCCGGTTTCGGCAAGAAAGCAAGCTGCTTCCAGCGCTGAGCTCTTCTCCAGTCAATGGAAATCTCGGCTCGGAAAAAGCCGTTTCGCCTGCTCGCGCGGATGGCGCGCGGTGGTCTGCGGACGGGGACGTGGAGCGTCGTCCGCCTGGGGTGTGGTGAGGCCCAGAACGTCGTCGAGCGGGTGTCCCAGATCGGCCAGTCGCGGGGACAGATCCTCGATCTTTTCGGCGATCAGATGGACCACCACCCCCTCCCGTTCGAGCCGCCCCGAGACCCGCAGCAACCGCCCGCCCATCACCGCCCGGCGGAACCGCTCATAGAGCTTCGGCCAGACCACGACATTGCTCACACCGGTCTCGTCTTCGAGGGTGATGAAGATCACCCCGGAGGCCGTTCCGGGGCGCTGTCGGGTGATCACGAGGCCGCAAACGGTGACCCGATTTTGCCGCGTGCCGACCAGTTCGCAATGTGGCGTGAGACCGGAAATCGAGGGGCGCAGCAGCTCCATCGGATGGGCGCGCAGCGACAGGCGCAGCGCCACGTAATCCTCCACGACCTCCTCTCCCAGATGCATCGCGGGCAGCTCCACGGCCGGTTCGCGCCCCCCTTCCCCGTCCATCGGATCGGCAAAAAGCGGCAGCGGCGCGGGCGCGCGGATCGCCTTCACGGCCCAGAGCGCATCGCGCCGCGTGAGGCCGATTCCGGTAAATCCATCGGCCTCGGCGAGCCGTTCGAGCACATGCGGCGGCGTGCCCGCACGCAGCCAGAGGCTCTCGGGATCGGGGTAGCCATTGCCCCGTGCGGCGACGATCCAGCCTGCGTCCTCCTCGCGAAATCCCTTGATCTGGCGAAAGCCCAGACGCAGCGCCAAGGCTCCGTCCGCGCGGCGTTCCAGCGAGCTGTCCCAGCCCGAATGGTTCACGCAAACAGGCCGCACTTCGACCCCGTGTTCCCGCACATCGCGCACGATCTGGGCGGGCGCATAAAACCCCATCGGCTGCGAATTCAGGAGCGCGCAGGCGAAGATCGCGGGGTGGTGGCACTTCAGCCAGGAGGAGACATAGGTGAGATGCGCAAAGGCGGCCGCATGGCTTTCGGGGAAGCCGTATTCGCCGAAGCCCTCGATCTGGGAAAAGCAGCGATCGGCGAAATCGGGCGTGTAGCCGCGCGCCAGCATGCCTTCGACAAAGCGGTCGCGGAAAGTGCCGATCGTACCCATCTTGCGGAAGGTCGCGAGCGAGCGGCGCAGGCGGTCGGCCTCCTCCGGCGTGAAGCCTGCAGCCACCACCGCGATCTGCATCGCCTGTTCTTGGAACAGCGGCACGCCGAGGGTTTTTCCCAGCACGCCTTCCAGTTCCTTGGAGGGAAAATCGACCTTTTCGCGGCCCTGACGGCGGTTGATATAGGGGTGGACCATGCCGCCCTGAATGGGGCCGGGACGAACGATGGCGACCTCGATCACGAGGTCATAGAAGGTGCGCGGGCGCATCCGCGGCAGGAAGTTCATCTGCGCCCGGCTTTCCACCTGAAACACCCCCACCGCATCGGCGCGACACAGCATGTCATAGGTCGGCGCATCCTCCTGCGGGACGGTGGCGAGCGACATCTCGAGCGACTCGTGACCCGCCAGAAGGTCGAATGATTTGCGGATGCAGGTGAGCATCCCGAGGCTGAGAACATCGACCTTCAGGATGCCCAGCGTGTCGATATCGTCCTTGTCCCATTCAATGCAGGTGCGCCCCTCCATCGCGGCATTCTCGATCGGACAAAGCGCGTCGAGGCGGCCTTTCGTGATGACGAAGCCGCCGACATGCTGGCTGAGATGGCGCGGAAATCCGATGATCTCGCCGATCAGTTTCAGCGTCTGCGACAGCCGCCGATCGGTGGGGTCGAGGCCCAGCTCGCCCATCCGCGCGTGATCCGGCCCCTTGCCGGAGATCCCCCAGATCTGGCCCGCGAGGCTTGCCGTGACATCGGCGCTCAGCCCCATCACCTTGCCCACTTCGCGGATCGCGGCGCGGGTGCGGAAATGGATCACGGTCGCGCAAAGGCCCGCGCGGTCGCGGCCGTAGCGCTCGTAGATCCACTGGATGACTTCTTCGCGGCGCTCATGCTCGAAATCGACGTCGATATCGGGCGGCTCGCCGCGATATTTCGAGATGAACCGCTCGAAGACCATGCCGATCTGGTCGGGGCTGACATCGGTGATGCCAAGCGCCCAGCAGATGATCGAATTGGCCGCCGAGCCGCGCCCCTGACACAGGATGCCGCGGCTGCGAGCGAAGCCCACGATGTCATGGACGGTGAGGAAATAGGCGGCGAAGCCCAGCTCGGAGACAAGGCGCAGTTCCTTCTCCAGCAACCCCGCATGACGTTCCGAGATGCCCCCCGGAGAGCGCCGGGCCAGCCCCTCGCGGGCAAGCCGGTCGAGCCGGTCCTGCGCGGATTCGTTCTGCGCGACCTCATCGGGATATTCGTAGCTGAGTTCGTCGAGATCGAAGCCGCAGCGCGCCGCGATCTCGCAGCTGCGACGCAGGGCGGCGGGGTGGCGGCGATAGAGCCGCGCCATGTCCTCGGCCCCTTTCAGGCGGCGTTCCGCATTGGGCAGCGCGCGGGTGCCAAGCGCGTCGATGGTGCAGCCCTCACGCAGACAGGTCAACACATCGGCCAGTTGCCGGCGCGACCCGCGATGCATCAGCACGTCGCCGGTCGCGACCATCGGCGTCGAGGCCCTCAGCGCGAGCGCCGCGCAGGCGTCGAACCAGCGCTGATCCGAGCCATCATAGCGCGGCGGCGCGCCAAGGAAGACCTGCCCCGGAAAGCGCCGCCGCATCTCCTGCAGCGGGCGATAGGCACGGGCCAGATCGGCAGGCGGCAGGGCGATCAGGATCATCCCCGCGCAACCCTCCAGCAGGTCCGCGCGGGTCAGGTGACACTCCCCCTTCCCCGCCCGGCGCTTGCCGCGGGTCAGAAGCTGGCTCAGCCGGTGATAGGCCGCGCGGTCGGTGGGCAGCGCCACCCATTCGACCGGGCAATCGGTCAGCACCAGCCGCGCACCGACGATCAGTTTCGGCAGTTTCGCGGTTGTGGGTCGGGCCAGATCCTGCGGCGAGCCGATGGGCTGGCGAGAGCTTTCGTCGCGCTGCAGTTCCGAACGGATGCGCAGCGCCTCGCCGATCTCGCGCTTGAGTTCCTTGAGCGCCGAAAACGCCCGGACCACGCCCGCGAGCGAATTGCGGTCGGTGATCGCGATGGCCTCGAGGCCCAGCTCGGCGGCGCGCACCATCAGCTCCTCGGGGTGCGACGCCCCGGTGAGAAAGGTGAAATTGGAGGTGGTGCAAAGCTCCGCATAGGCGAGCGGAATGGCGGGGGTGTTGGCGGTGGTCACGACCGCCGAGGGGGCGCTGCCCCCGCGCCCGTCGGGCGCCCCCCGGGATATTTGTGCCAAGAGGAAGGGGGCGATCATGCGAAGATCCCCTCGACATACCAGCCGGGATCCTGTGGCGTGTGGAACATCCAGAACCGCAGCCCCTGCCCGGTCTCGACGCGCCAATAGTCGCGCATCCCGCGCCGCCAGTTCGGATCGTCGAACCACCATTCCGGGGTCAGCCGCTCCGGCCCCTCGATACGTTCCGCGCTGAGCGATTGCCGTCGCCAGCGGAAGCGGCGCGGCGGATCGGGCGCATCCGCGATCAGCGGCTCGGGCGGGAACAGCCGCAGCGGGCGGGGATGCGGCTGGTGCCAGTTGCCCTCGGGCTCGGTGAAGGCGGCGGGCGCGATCAGGAAGCTGCGCTCGGGGATATGGCTGTCGGCGGGCAGGTAGCGCTGGACGTTCTCCAGCCCGATGCGCAGCCCGATCCGGGTAATGAGATCGCCCAGCTTATCGCGCCGCTCGGTGGCGATGGCGCCGACCTGACGGGCGGGGAGCGCCTCGACCTGCGTGGCGGCGAGGCGCATCTGGTCGATGCCGAAGCCCGCGTCGATATCCTCGATGCCGCGCGCGAAGAGGGCCGCGATCCGGGCGGGGTCACGGAGCGGAGTGGCAAGGCGCAGCTCGACCTCCTGACTGGCCTGATCGACGCGGCGCAGGGTGAGGCAGAGCACCCGCGCGCCGGTCTCGTTTTCCTTGAGCTTGGCGCAGAGCCGGTCGAGCAGCCGCTCGATCCCCGCCATCACGTCGTCCTGCTGGCCGATCGGTTCGGGCAGGGTCAGGCGAGTGCCGTAATGGGGCGGATCGGCCACGGGCGAGACCTGTTCGGGCAGATCGCCCAAGGCCTGATCGAGCCGTGCCATCAGCCCCGCCCCGAAGCGACGCACGAGCGGCGCGCGCGGTGTGCGGGTCAGATCGCCGATCTCGCGCAGGCCCAGCCGCTGCAGCCCCGTGACCGTGTCATGCGGCAGGCGCAGCGCGGCGACGGGAAGCTTGCCCAGTGCCGAGAGCCGCGCGCCCGGCGCGGCCCGGCCGGGGGCGAAATGCGCCAGCGCCCAAGCCGCGCCGCGCGTATCGGCGAGGCCCAGCCGCGCGGTGATCCGGGCACGTTCCAGCCGGGCGGTCATCTCGGCCATCATCGGCTCTTCTCCGCCCCAGAGGTGATCCGAGCCGGTGATGTCGAGCACCAGACCCTCGTCCTCCAGCCCCACCCAAGGGCAGTAGCGCGTGGCCCAGCGGCGCAGGGTTTCGAGGAATTGCGCCTCGCGGGCAGGATCGGCGGGCGCGGTCTGCAGCGCGGGGCAGAAGGCGCGGGCCTCGGACAGCGCCATGCCGCGCGCGAGCCCCTGCCCCTCGGCGGCGGCGTTCAGGCAGTGCAGCCGGTCGGTATTGCCCTCACGCAGGACCAGCGCGAAGGGCCCTTCAATCGGTTGTGCCCGAAGAACCCGGTCGTTCGCCAGCCGGGGAAACCAGAGGGTGAGAATACGCCGTGTGCGCCCGTCGAGCATGTCGCTGAGCCTAGGGTTCGAGTCATCTGTTCGTGCTTTGTTCTTTTTAAGTCTCGCAGGACGCGGAGTCGAGTCCGTCTCGCGGACGGGCGCGTATCAGGGTGTGGCGATCGCGCCCTCGACGAAGGCGATCAGGCGCGGCAGGCAATGGGTGCGCAGGTCGTAACGCTCGCACATATGGGCGCGGGCCGCATCGCGCATCGGGGCGAATTTTTGCGGGGTCGCCAGCCCTTCGGTCAGTGCCCTCGACCAACCGGGGATATCGAAGAAATCCACCAGCCGCCCGGTCTGCCCGTCGGTGATCACCTCGCGCACCGGCGCGGTATCCGAGGCCACGATGGCGCAGCCGGCGGCCATCGATTCCATCAGCGACCAGCTGAGCACGAAGGGATAGGTCAGATAGGCATGGGTGCGGCTGACATGGAGCATGTCGACGTAATCGCCGTAAGGGATGCGGCCCAGAAAATGCACGCGGCTCATGTCCAGCCGGTCGCGCACCTCGTCGAGGAATTTCTGCTTCCAGCTTTTGGCGTCCTTCGGCGGAGCGCCATAGCTTTGCCCCTCCTCGCCCACGATCAGCACATGTGCCTCGGGCCGCGCGGCGAGCACATCGGGCAGCGCGCGCATAAAGGAATGGAAGCCGCGATAGGGTTCGAGCGAGCGGTTCACGAAAGTCAGCACCTCGTCGCCAGGACGGAAGGTGAGCGCGGTCTCTGGCACGGTGAAGCGCGCCTGAGGGTTCGGCGCGAGCCGCGCGCAATCGACGCCGTCATGGCAGATGGTGAGCTTGGCGCGCAGCTCCGGCGGGAAGGTCTCGGCTTGGAACTCGGTCGGGGCAAGCCCCGCCTCGGCCTGCACCATCGACTGGATCAGATGGGCCGAGCGCGCGGTGGTGGAGATCCGGGTCTCGAGGCCGGGGCGCTGGAACTCCGCGTCGAAATCCGTGTCCATCCCGGTCGTGCGATACATCAGCTCGGCATAGACCAGCAGCTTCGCCTCGGGCCAGACCTCGCGCAGAAACAGCGTCTCGCCCCAGCCGGAATGGCCGAAAATCACATCCGGCACATAGCCGTGCTTGTCGCGCAGCTGCCGGGCGGCGAGCGCGACCTTTGCCCCGCGCGCCGCGCTTTCGGCGTAGAGGCGCGTGAGCCGCGAGGACATCTCGACCGGCTCGGGCTTACGGTATTTCACCACCTTCACCGGCGAGGGGCGCTGGTTCGTCTCGACCGTCAGGGCCAGAACGTCATGCCCGCGCGCGGCCAGAGCCGGTGCCAGATGTACGAACTGGCCCGGGAAGTTCTGGTGAACGAAGAGGATATTCATGCAATCTCGGGGGTCAGCGAACTCTCCCCCAAGGCGGCCACCATCAACTGGCGGGTATAGGCGGTCTGCGGATTGGCGAAGACCTCCGCCGCGTTGCCCGCCTCGACCACGTCGCCGCGCTTCATCACCATGATCTTGTGGCTGAGCGCGCGCACCACCCGAAGGTCGTGGCTGATGAACAGATACGCGAGCCCGTGGCGCTTCTGCAGGTCGCGCAGCAGGTCCACGATCTGCACCTGCACCGTCATGTCGAGCGCGGAGGTCGGCTCGTCCAGCACCACGACCTTGGGACGCAGGATCATCGCGCGGGCGATGGCGATCCGCTGGCGCTGGCCACCCGAAAATTCATGGGGGTAGCGCTCCATCATCGCGGGATCGAGCCCGGTCTCCTCCATGATCTCGGCCACCATCTCGCGACGGTTGCGGCCCGGATCGACGCCGTGGACAGTCAGCCCCTCGCCGATGATCTGCTCCACCGTCATGCGCGGCGAGAGCGAGCCGAACGGGTCCTGGAACACGATCTGCATGTCGCGACGCAGCGCGCGCAGCTTATTCGCCTGCCAGCTGGAGATGTCCTGGTTCTCGTAGATGATCGGCCCTTCGGAGGCGATGAGCCGCATGATCGCGAGCGCGAGCGTGGTCTTGCCCGAGCCGGACTCTCCCACGATGCCCAGCGTCTCCCCTGCCCTGACCGACAGCGAGGCGTCGTTGACCGCCTTCACATGGCCGATGGTCTTGCGCAGCAGACCGCGCTGGATCGGGAACCAGATTTTCAGATGCTCGGTCCGCACCAGTTCGGGCGCATTCTCGGGGACCGGTTCGGCGCGGCCGGTGGGTTCGGCCTCCAGCAGTTTCTTCGTATAGGGGTGCTGCGGATTGGCGAAGATGTCTTCGGTCTTCCCCTGCTCCACGATCTCGCCATGCTGCATCACGCAGACCCGGTCCGCGATGCGCCGCACCACGCCGAGGTCGTGGCTGATGAACAGAAGGCTCATCCCCATGTCGCGCTTCAGATCGGCCAGCAGTTCGAGAATCTGCGCCTGAATCGTCACGTCGAGCGCGGTCGTGGGTTCGTCCGCGATGAGCAGATCGGGCCCGTTCGCGAGCGCCATCGCGATCATCACGCGCTGGCGCTGCCCGCCCGAGAGCTGGTGCGGATAGTCCTGCAGCCGGTCCGCCGGGTTCTGGATGCCAACCTTGTCGAGCAGGTCGATGATGCGTTTCTTGGCCTGCTCGCCGGTCACGCCCTGGTGCAGCGCGAGGCTTTCGCCGATCTGCTTTTCCAGCGTGTGCAGCGGGTTCAGCGAGGTCATAGGCTCCTGGAAGATGAAGCTGATATCGTTGCCGCGCACCTGCATCAGCTCGCGCTCGGTCGCGCCGACCATCTCGCGGCCCTCGTAGCGGATCGAACCCTCGACCTTGGAATTGCCGCCGACCAGCGCCACGGTCGATAGCGCGGTCACCGATTTGCCCGAGCCGGACTCGCCCACGAGTGCCACGGTCTCGCCCGCATTTACGGTAAAGCTCACGCCTTTCACGGCGGGGGTGAATTTGCCCTCGGAGCTAAAGGCGACCTTCAGGTTTTCGACCTCGAGAACCGGTTTCATCGGAACACCTTTCTGGGATCGAACGCGTCACGGATACCCTCGAAGACGAAGACGAGAAGCGAGAGCATGATGGCGAAGGTGAAGAAGGCCGAGAAGGCCAGCCACGGTGCTTGCAGGTGTTGCTTGCCCTGCAGCGCGAGTTCCCCAAGCGACGGCGCCGACGACGGCAGCCCGTAGCCCAGATAATCGAGCGAGGCGAGCGCGCCGATCGCGCCGGTGATCACGAAGGGCAGCATGGTCAGCGTGGCCACCATCGCATTGGGCAGGATGTGGCGGAACATGATCACCCGGTCCGAAACGCCAAGCGCACGGGCGGCGCGGACATATTCGAAGTTGCGCGCGCGCAGGAACTCGGCCCGGACGACGCCGACCAGCGCGGGCCAGCCGAAGAGGATCGAGACCATGACAAGCAGCCAGAAACTTCGCCCCAGGATCGCGAAGAGGATGATGATGACGTAAAGCGCGGGCGTGGAAGACCAGATCTCCAGAATACGCTGGAAGAACAGGTCCACCTTGCCGCCGAAATAGCCCTGCACGGCGCCTGCCGCGATCCCGATGATCGAGCCGATCCCGGTCACGATCAGCGCGAACAGCACCGAGGTGCGGAAGCCGTAGATCACCCGCGCCAGCACGTCGCGCGCGGTGTCATCCGTGCCCAGCCAGTGATCGGCATCGGGGGCCGAGGGCGCGGTGCCCACATCGTTGATCGTGTTGTAGCTGTAGGGGATCGGCGGCCACAGGAGCCAACCCTTCTCGATCTTTTCGCCATCGACCTCGCCCGCCTGCAGCGCCTCGTTCGCGAAGGCCTTCGGGTCGTCCGCGTCGAAGCAGCCCTCGGTGCCGCCGGTCTCGATCAGGCATTGCACGGTCGGGTCGCGATAGATCGCCTCGGTGCGGAAATCGCCGCCGAAGGCGGTCTCGGGGTAGAAGTTATAGATCGGGAAGTACAGTTCGCCGCGGTAGCTGACCACGATGGGTTTGTCGTTCGCGATGAACTCCGCGAACATCGCGAGGACGAAGAGCACGGCGAAGATGATCGCGGACCAGAAGGCGCGGCGATTGGCCTTGAAGTTGCGCCAGCGGCGTTGGTTGAGAGGAGACAATGCCATCAGCCGGACCTCTTCTCGAAATCGATCCGCGGGTCGACGAAGACATACATCATGTCGGAGATGATGTTCACGACGAGCGAGATCAGCCCGAACATGTAGAGCGTGCCGAAGATCACAGGGTAGTCGCGCTCCACCGCCGCCTGGAAGCCCAGCAAGCCCAGACCGTCGAGCGAGAAGATCGTCTCCACTATGATCGACGCGCCGAAGAAGATGCCGAGGAACTGCGCCGGGAAGCCCGCGATCACGATCAGCATCGCGTTGCGGAAGACGTGACCGTAGAGGACCTTCTTCTCGGACAGGCCCTTGGCGCGGGCGGTCATCACGTATTGCTTGTTGATCTCGTCGAGGAAGGAGTTCTTCGTCAGCAGCGTCATCGTCGCGAAGCTCGCGATGGTCGTCGCCGTCACCGGCAGCGCGATGTGCCACAGGTAATCGAGCGCCTTGCCGATCATCGTCAGCTGGTCGAAATTATCCGATGTCAGGCCGCGTAGCGGGAATATCTTGAAATAGCTGCCGCCGGCGAACAGCACCATCAGCATAACCGCGAACAGGAAGCCCGGGATCGCGTAGCCCACGATGATCGCGCCGGAGGTCCATGTGTCGAAGGGCGTGCCGTCGCGCACCGCTTTGCGGATGCCCAGCGGGATCGAGATGATATAGGCGAGGATCGTCGACCACAGGCCCAGCGTGATCGAAACCGGCATCTTGTCGATCACGAGGTTCACGACGCTCTCGTTGCGGAAGAAACTGTTGCCGAAATCGAAGGTCAGATAGCCCTTCATCATGATCGCGAAGCGCTGCCAGGCGGGGATCTTCTCCTTGTGGCAGGCCGGGTCCGCCAGATCGGGCGTGCCGGTGAACCCGTCATCGCAGACGATCCGCGCGAAGCCCATCTGCACCTCGAGCTGATTGAGCAGCTCCGGAGAGATGCCGCGCGCGCCCTGATAGCCGCTATCCTCGACGCCGCCCTGGTTCTGCGTACCCGCATCCCCACCGCCCGAGATATTGCGCATCGAATCCGCCTCGCCCTGCACACGGGCGATGACCTGTTCGATCGGCCCGCCGGGGACGAATTGCGTCAGCGTGAAGTTGATGATCATGATTCCCAGCAAGGTGGGGATCACCATCAGCAATCGCCGCAGGATATAGGCGCCCATGTCCGGCCCTCTGCTCGTTTATCGGCGGTCGCTCAGAGTGCGCCGCTCGCTTTCAGTTTCTTGGCCTTGTCGGCGTCATACCACCAGAAATCCAGCTCTCCCAGAGCGTAGGGCGGCAAGTTTTCCGGGTGATCGTACATATCGTAGTAAGCGACCGTATAGGTGGGCTTGAACCATTGCGGCACCCAGAAGCGCAGGGCGCGCAGGCTGCGATCCAGCGCATGGACGCGCGGCAGCAGCTCTTCTTCGGTATTCGCCTCTTCGACCATGCGGATCATCTTGTCGATGGCCGGATTCTTCAGCCCCATCGCGTTGAACACATCATCGGTTGAGCCCGAGCCGAAATACTGCTGGAGGTTCGAGCCGGGGATTTCGTCCTGCCCCAGATGGGTGGTGATCATGTCGAAGTCGTGGCTGCGACGGCGGTTCTCATATTCGCTGTCATCCACGCGATCCATTCTGGCGTCGATGCCGAGCGCGCGCAGGTTCTGCACATAAGGGTTGATGACACGGTCGAAGGTCTGGCTGTCGTTGAGGATCGCCACGGTCAGCTTCTCGCCCTCGGCGTTGCGACGCATGCCGTCATCGCCGACGACCCAGCCCGCGTCTTCCAGCAGCTTCGCCGCCTTGCGCATGTTCTTGCGGTCCAGCTGGCGCTTGCCCGAGACCGGCTGGATCACCGCATCGTCGGTCAGGATGCCGTCGGGCAGGTCCTTGGCGAGCGGCTCGAGGATTTTCTTCTCCTCCGCCGAGGGCTTGCCCTGCGCCTGCAGCTTGGAGTTTTCCCAGAAGCTCTCGACCCGGTCATAGAGCCCGTAGAACAGAGTGTCGTTCGACCATTCGAAATTGAACGCCAGATCGAGCGCCTCGCGCACACGGAGATCGTCGAATTTCGGCTCGCGCAGGTTGATCGCGAAGCCCTGCCCCGAGGCGATGTTGCCGTTGTGCAGCTCCGCCTTAACGACCTCGCCCGTCTGCATCGCCGGGAAGTCGTAGGCGGTGGCCCAGATGATCGAACTGGCCTCGTTGCGGAACGTGTAGGTGCCGGATTTGAAGCCCTCGAAAGCCGATTGGTAATCGCCGAAATACTCGACGCGGATCTTGTCGAAATTCGAGCGCCCCTTGTTGATCGGCAGGTCCTTGCCCCAATAGTCGGGGTTGCGCTTCCACGTGATCGCGCGATTGCTTTTGACGCTGTCGAACACGTAGGGGCCCGAGCCGATGAAGGGCACCGGCGAGGTCTCCGACAGATCGATGTTCTCCTTCTCGAACTGCGCCTTGGAGAAGATCGGCAGCGACGCCACCGACTGGATGATATCGCGGCGCGGGTAATCGGGCTGGAACTCGAAACGGATGTGCGTGTCGTCGATCGCCTCGGCCGATTTGACCTGCTGGGCGATCACCGCGCGGAAGGAGCTCAGCCCTTTGTCGCGCAGCTGCTCATAGGAGAAGACCACATCCTGCGCAGTCAGCGGCGTGCCGTCGGAGAATTTGATCCCGTCGCGCAGCGTGAAGACGACCCAGTCCTTGCTCGGCGGATATTCGAGGCTTTTGCAGAGCAGGCAATACAGCTCCCCAACCGTATCGGCGGTGCCCTCCATCAGCGATTCCAGCGGAACCGAGGACAGCGCGGCGGCCCGGCCCTGAATCGAATAGGGATTGTAGTTGTCGAACCCGCCCGGCGCCCATTCCGAGATTTCTCCGCCCTTCGGCGCGTCCGGATTGACGTAGTCGAGATGGGTGTAATCCGCCGGATATTTCAGATGTCCGAGCGTCGCGATCCCGTAGGAGGTGATCGTATCGCCGCTTTGCGTGCTGTCTTGTGCATGTGCGCCGAAGGCCAGTCCCGCCCAGATCAGACCCGCTGCAACCAGCCCGCTCAGCGCGCGCGGCGCCACCTGCGTCCAATCCGTATCGATCGCTTTACTCGCCACTCGCGCTTTTGCCATGCACACCTGCTCCCTGCTCCAAAGCGTTTTCGCGTCTGCCTAGCTAAAAGCCTAAGTGCGCAGGGAGCAAGTTACGAATCTGTAAAGCAGGACGGGAAATGCAAAAGGCCGCCCAAAGAGGCGGCCTTGAGAAGATTCGAGAGGGATTTGCCTCAGTTCGAATTCTCTTGCAGATAGGCGATCACGTCGTTGCGGTCTTCGGGCTTCTTCAGACCGGCAAAGGACATCTTGTTGCCCGGGATGTAGTCTTTCGGGTTCTCCAGCCACGAGTTGAGCGCTTCGAGCGTCCATTCGCCACCGTGGCTTTTGAGGGCGTCCGAATAGGAGAAGTCCCCGACCGAGGCGACTGCGCGACCGACCACACCATCGAGATGCGGGCCAACGCCATTCTTGCCTTCCATCGAGTGGCAGGCCTTGCACTTGCCGAAGATCTTCTCGCCCTTGGCCGCGTCGCCGGTGCCAAGCTCGATCTGTGCGACTTGCTCTTCCTGAGCCGCGCCATCGCCTGCGTCCTCAGTCGCCAGCAGGTCGCCGGGCGCTGCGGACATCATGTCCTTCATTTCGTGCTCGCTGCCGCCCGAAGCGTCGTGGCTCTCGCCAACGGTATAGAGCGCGCTCGAGGCCCAGGCCGTGAGCAGGAAGAACAGCAACGCGCCCAGAAACGCGCCCGCCGCCTTGGTAAAGGTCATGGTATTGAACATGTCTCGTCCCTGATATGCGTCGTCGTCCCGCGCATCTATCCGCACAGGGCCTTTCAGATCAAGGGAACTTTACCAGATGTGATCGGATTTTCAGAGGGTGGATAATGAATGACGCAGCGTGAGCCTCCCGCGCCCCGGCCCTTCCCTTCCGCGCGAGCACGGGCTAGGCAGGGCGCAAGACAAGATCAGTGCGGGGGATTGCACATGAGCCGCCAAGGACAATCGCCGAAAACCGGACGGATCGCCTTTCAGGGCGAGCTGGGCGCCTATTCGCATCAGGCTTGCCGCGACGCGCGCCCGGACCTCGAGCCGGTCCCCTGCCGCACCTTCGAGGACGTGATCGCCGCCGTGAAGAAAGGCGATGCCGATCTCGCGATGCTGCCGGTGGAGAACTCCACCTACGGGCGGGTGGCCGACATTCACCGCCTGTTGCCGGAATCGGGGCTGCATATTCTCGATGAGGCCTTCGTGCGTGTGCATATCAGTCTGATGGCCCTGCCCGGCGTCGAGATCGAGGAGCTGGAAAAGGTCCGCGCGCATCTGGTGCTTCTGCCGCAGGCGGCGAGCTTCCTTGCGCGCTACGGCATCCGTGGCGAGGCGGCCGCCGACAGCGCGGGCGCCGCGGCCGAACTCGTGCAGGCGCAGACCCGGAGCGTCGGCGTGCTGGCCTCCGACATGGCCGCCGAGACCTACGGGCTCAACATACTCGCCCGCCATATCGAGGATCACGCGCATAACACCACGCGCTTTCTCATCATGGGCACCGAGCCCGACACCCGCCCGCGCGGCGAGAAGATGATGACCACCTTCGTCTTCCGGGTGCGCAACATCCCGGCCGCGCTCTACAAGGCGATGGGCGGCTTCGCGACCAATGGCGTGAACATGACCAAGCTGGAAAGCTACATGGTCGGCGGGCATTTCACCGCGACGCAGTTCTATGCCGATGTCGAAGGCCACCCGGACGATCCGGCGCTGGCGCGTGCGCTCGAAGAACTCGACTACTTCACCAGCTATCTGGAAATTCTGGGCGTCTATCCGGCCGCCCCCGAACGCGACGGCTGAGGATCAGGGCGTCAGGCGGACTTCTCGTGCTGACGCTCGATATCCTGCGCGAACTGGTCGATCCGCTCCTTGAAGCGGCGTTCCAGATTGCCCTTGCCGAGCTTGGCCGACTGGATCATCAGCCGCGCGCCGAGGCTGCGCGGCCTCAGGTCCAACCCCACCAACAACCGCGTGCGCGTCTTCGACAGATCGGTCAGATCGAAATCCATCACCGCCTCGAAACTGTTCGACACGCCCTCATAGACGATCAGCTCCGGCACTTCGAATTGCTTCACATCGGTGATCATCTGGCGCTGCTTGCCGCGAAAGCGAAAGCCGATATCCCAGGACATGCCTGCGCCGGGTTCGCTCAGCGTGTCGAGCCGTTTCAGCGTGATCCCGCGCCGCATCGCCACACGCTCGAAGCTGCCGAAATCCGCGAGCCGCTCGAAGACGAAACCGGCGGGCGCGGATATATCGGTGCGGGTCGACAATTTCATCAGGCGAGTTCCTCAGGGCAGATCGGAGGCCGGGGAGTGGCGCACCGTGCGGGGCAAACTGGCCTCATTCCAGCCGATCTGCAAGCCACTCGCGCATGAGCCAACCGGCAATCGCGCCTTGGCGTGGCGCAGATATCTCAGGATCGCGCCCCGCCACCACCTGCAGCAGCCGCTCACGGCTGATCCAGCGCGCATCGGCGATCTCGACCGGGTCGATGGTGATCTCGGTGGTCGTCGCCACCCCGCGACAGCCCAGCATCAGCGAGGCCGGAAACGGCCAGGGTTGCGAGGCCACGAGAGAGACCTCGCCCACTTCAACGCCGCCTTCCTCGAAGACCTCGCGGCGCACGGCGGCCTCCACCGTCTCGCCCGGCTCCATGAACCCCGCAAGGCAGGAATACATCGTCTCGGGCCAATGCGGGCCGCGCCCTAGCAAGAGCCGGTTGCCATGGGTGATCAACATGATCACCACCGGATCGGTGCGCGGGAAATGGTGCCGCTCGCAGACCGGGCAGCGCCGGTGCCAGCCCGCCTGTTCGGCTTCGCTCTCGGCGCCGCAGGTGGAGCAGAAGCGATGCGTCCGGTGCCATTCGACGAGCCCGCGCGCGGTGGCGGCGATCTCCGCCTCAACCGGGCTGAGAATCCCCATTCGGCCGCGCAGCTCGGCAAAGACGATATCGTCGGGCAGATCGGGATGGCGCTGCTCGGAGGCGTCGAAGAAGGCAGCCCCGTCGGGTCGTTCGCCCTCGGGTTCGAAGGCAGAGACATCGCGGGAAAACAGCGCACACCCGTCGTGACACCCGAGGAATATCTCCGGTCCCGGCATCGCCTCGAGCGCCGTCTCGCCCGCGCGCAGAAGATGCAGCCCCTTGGGGCCGAACAGCGGACGCCCGCGCCAAAGCGCAACCACCCGCGCAGTTTTGCCCGCGCGCAGCTCCGCGAGCCGCTCTGCATCGCCCCGCAGATGGGCCGCCCGCTCGAGCGTGCCCGGCGCTTCGGCGAAGGCCAGCCCACGGGGGTCGAGCGCGCGCCCCTGAGACAGTCGGGCGGGCTGCGAAATCGGTTGCTGGGTCTCGGCGAGGGAATCGGGCGGCATGAAAAACTCCTGCGGAACGCCCTACCCATGCCACGAGCCGGCGACCCGAGACCAGTGCCGATCAGGTGACGCGCATCGGCCACATTCGCCACCCGCCTTACCTCGCGAGTACGTCACGTCAATTTAAAACTTGGCAAGGGACGAGCCACTACTCTAGGTTGCGTATGGGGACACGCGACCGCCAAATGGCGGCATTACAACGATAAAAGGTCAATTTCGGGCCAAGGGGATCATATGGGAAAACTGTCTGACCGGGATTGGCCCGGCCAGTTTTCGGATCAGCGCGTCACGCTCGCGCTGAGGCTTCTTGAGACGACCGATTTGCATGGTCAAGCTCGGGGCTACGATTACTTCAATGACCGCCCTGCCCCGCGCAGAGGCTTGGCAGCGCTGGCCTCGGAAATCGCGCAAGCGCGCAGCGAAGCCCCGAACTGCCTTCTGTTCGATTGCGGCGATTTTCTTCAGGGCACGCCGTTGACGCAGCTCTGGAGCGAGCCATGCAAGATCGCAGGCTGCCACGACGGCGAAAATCCGATGATCGCGGCGATGAACGCTCTGGGCTACGACGCGGCGGCGCTTGGCAATCATGAGTTCGATTTCGGGATCGGGCCGCTCGTTCAAGCGTTGGAAGCTGCTAGGTTCCCGATCCTCTGCGCCAATCTGCGCGCCTCCATCGGCACGCCGATCCGCCCCTGGGCAATGCTCGAACGCCGCCTGCTCGACAGTCACGGCATCGAGCGGACCCTGCGCATCGCGGTGATCGGCGTGCTGCCGCCCCCCAGCCTCGCCTGGCTCGAGACCCGGCCAGGGGCCGAGCTTTCGACCTCTTCGCTTCTGGAGGCGACGGAGGCCCAGCTGCAATTGATCCGCGCCTCGGGCGCCGATCTTGTGATCGCCCTCGCCCATACCGGGATTTCGCCGCTGCCGCCGGGGGACGAGGCATCGCAAGACCCCGAAAACTCTGCCGAACGGGCGGCGCTTGCGGTCGCGCGGCTGGACGGGGTCGACGTCGTGCTGGCCGGGCATGACCACCACGGCTTTCCCGATGCCACACGACCGGCCTTCGCGGGGATCGACCCCGTTCTCGGCACGCTTCACGGCAAGCCCGCGCTCAATGCGGGCGCGCGCGGAACACATCTCGGGGTGCTCGACCTCGTGCTGGAACAGACGCAGGACGGCTGGAGCCTCGCAGCGCATCGGGCGGAACTGCGCCCGGCGCAGCACGAGGCCGGGCCGGACAGTGCGGCGGTGCTTGCCGCCTCCGATCGTGCCCATCGCCGCACGCTCGATCACATCCGCCGTCCCATCGGCACCACTGCGGAGCCGCTGCACAGCTACTTCACACAGATCGCGCCGGACCGGACGCTCGCGCTGATCAGCGCGGCGAAACAGCGCTTCGCCCGCGAACGGCTCGCCGGTCGCCCCGAGGCGGACCTGCCGCTCCTCGGCGCTGCGTCGAGCTTCAAATCGGGCGGCGCGGCGGGCTCGGCCCATTTCATCGACATCCCCCCCGGCCCGCTGCGGATGAGCCATGTCGATGATATCTACCTGTTCAACAATACCGTCGGCGCGGTGGAGTTGAACGGCGCGGAGCTACGCGACTGGCTCGAACAGGCGGCCTCGATCTACAACCAACAGCATCCCGATGGGCAGTTGCGGATGCTTTGCGACCTCACCTTCGCGAGCTACCATTTCGACGTGATCTCGGGGATCACCTACGAGATCGACCTCTCTCAGCCCCCGCGTTTCCGCCCCGATGGCAGCCTGCGGCCCGCCGCGCCCGGGCGCATCCGCGACCTGCGCCATGAGGGCGCCCGGATCAGCAACACCGACCGCTTCATCGTCGTGAGCAATGATTTCCGCCTGTCGGGCGGCGGCGGCTTCAAGCGGCGGGGCCGTCCCGTTCCAATCGATCCGGAGCCGGTGCTGGTGCGCGATCTGCTGCTCGAAGAGATCGACGCACAAGTGGGGCCGCTGCATCTCGACGCCCCACCGATCTGGCGGTTCTCTCCCCTGCCCGGTGCGCGTGCGCTCTACCATACGGGTCCCGGCGCCGCGGCCTATCTCTGCGAACTGGAACAGGCGGGGCTGCGCGCGTCTTCCGGACCGGTCGACGCGACCGGGTTTCTGCCCCTCGAGATTTTGCTCTGAGCGCTCGCCGATGCCGCGCCTAATTTTCTTGCATTCTCGCAGCACACCGCCCAAAACTTAATCACGAAACCGTGAGCGCCTCGCCTGCTCGCATGGCGCGCGCGGTTTGAGTTTACCCCCGCGCGCCGCCGGTCAGGATCGGGGCGAAAACGGATTAACGAAGTGAGGGATATCATGCTGCACATCAAACCGGGGCTTTTCGCGGCGCTCGCGCTTGGCCTCTCGGCCACGCTGGCACAGGCCGAAACCAAGATGCCTTTCGCGCTGGACTGGAAATTCGAAGGCCCCTCGGCGCCCTATTTCCTCGCCGTGGACGAGGGCTATTACGGCGAGGCCGGGCTCGACGTGGAGATCGCAGAGGGCAAGGGCTCGCTCGACGCGATTCCGAAAGTGGCGACCGGCGCCTATCCGGTGGGCTTCGCCGATATCAACTCGCTGATGAAATTCCTCGATCAGAACCCCGGCGCCCCCGTCACCGCGGTGATGATGGTCTATGACAAGCCGCCCTTTGCCGTGGTCGGCCGCAAGTCGCTTGGCGTGAACGAACCGAAAGACCTCGAAGGCAAGGTGCTGGGCGCGCCGCCGCCGGATGGCGCCTGGGCGCAGTTCCCGATCTTCGCCAAGGAGACCGGCCTCGACATGGACAAGATCAAGGTCGAGCCCGTCGGCTTCCCCACGCGCGAGCCGATGCTGGCCGAGGGCAAGGTCGATGCGGTCACCGGCTTCTCCTTCTCCTCGACGCTCAACCTCAAGCGCCTCGGTGTCGGCATGGATGACCAGTCGATCCTGCTGATGGCCGATTACGGCGTGGCGCTTTACGGCAACGCGATCATCGTGAACACCGATTACGCGAAGGCGCATCCCGAAGAGATCACGGGCTTTATCAAAGCGACCGCCGAGGGCTGGAAAGCCGCCGTCGCCGATCCGGGCAAGGCCGTGGACGCGCTTCTCAAGCGCAACCCCGCCGCCGACAAGGATCTGGAGACCGAGCGCCTGCAGATGGCGATCGATGCCAATGTGCTGACCGACTACGTCAAGGAAAACGGCATGGGCGGGATCGACGCGGACCGTATGGCCACCGCAATCGAGCAGACGAAGACCGTCTACGAGTTCCAGAACACGCCTGACGCGGCGCTCTATTTCGACAGCGAATACCTGCCCGACGCGGCAGAGCTGAAGATCGACTGATCCGTCACCGTCTCGGGGGCGGGCGCCGCAGACGCGCCCGCCCCTTTTCTCTGCCTTCTCGCGCCGGACCCTCATGGAAAACCTCATCGACATTCGCGGCGTGACCCACGCCTATCAAACCAAGCATGGCCCCCTGCCCGTGCTCGATCATCTCGACATCCGCGTGCCGCAGGGCGAGTTCTGCGCCGTGGTCGGCCCGTCGGGCTGCGGGAAATCCACCCTCACCCGTCTGGTGGCGGGCTTGATGAAGCCCGATCAGGGAGAGGTCTGGCTGCATGGCGAGAAGGTCACCAGCCCGCGCAAGACCGTCGGCATGGCCTTCCAGAACCCGGTGATGCTGGAATGGCGCTCGATCATCGAGAACGTCATGCTGCCCTTGGAGATCGTGGCTCCGGGCATGGCAAAATCCGAGAAGGTCGCGCGCGCCGAACATCTGCTGGAGATGGTGGGCCTGAAAGGGTTCGAGACTAAGCGACCCTCCGAGCTGTCCGGCGGGATGCGGCAGCGCGCCTCGCTCTGCCGCGCCATCGTGCATAAGCCCGACGTGCTGATCATGGACGAGCCCTTCGGCGCGCTCGACAATTTCACCCGCGAGGATCTGTGGCAGACGATGCGCGACCTGCGCGCCGCCGAGCCCTTCACCGCCGTGCTGATCACCCATGACCTGCGCGAGAGCGTCTTCCTCGGCGATCAGGTCATCGTACTCTCGGGCCGCCCGGCGCATACGCAATATGTGCTGGATGTGGACCTGCCGAAGGATCGCACGATCGACGTTCTCTACGAGCCGAAAGCCGTCGACATGCTGCATCTGCTGCGCGACCAGATCCGGATCGCTCAGGGCCGCGACGAGGAGATGCACTGATGGACTTCAAGAAAATCCTCACCCCGATCCTGTCGATCATCGCCTTCCTCGCGATCTGGGAATTCATCGTCTGGGCGAATGGCTGGCCGAATTACGTCATGGCCTCGCCCTCGGACCTGCCCGCCGCCTATATGCGCTACTGGAACCTGTTCCTGATCGATAGCTGGCAGACGCTGTGGCGCACCGTGGCGGGGCTTGCGATCTCAATCGTCTTCGGGACGTTCCTCGGGATGGTGATGGGCTTTTCGCGCACCGCCCGCGATGCGCTCTATCCGCTGCTGGTGGGCTTCAACGCAGTGCCGAAAGCGACCGTGGTGCCAGTGCTCGCGCTTCTCTTCATCGGCGCGCATGACTTCAACACCGTGCTGATGGCCTTCATGATCTCCTTCTTCCCGATCGCCGTGTCGGTGGGGATCGGTCTGTCCACGCTGGAGCCCGAATATCGCGATATTCTCGGCGCGCTCGGGGCCTCGAAATTCACCATCTTCCGCAAGATTGCCCTGCCGAAAACCCTGCCCGAGTTCTTTGGCGCGCTGAAGGTCTCGGTGACGCTGGCCTTCATCGGCACCAACCTCGTCGAGATCATCTCGCCGCATGGCAAAGGCCTCGGCGCGCTGTTCCTGTCGGGCCAGACCAACGGGGATTACCCGCTGATGTTCGCGGTGCTGATCGCCTTGGCCTTCCTGGGCATCCTGCTCTACTACGCCGTCGTCGCGCTGGAGAAGATCTTCGCAGGCTGGGCTGAGAGGCAACCGGGTTAAGGGGCTCTGCCCCCGTCGCCGGAGGGCGACAACACTTAACAAGGAGGGGGCTCTGCCCCCTCGGGCTTTGCCCTCACCCCCGGGATATTTTCGCCAAGGCGAAGGGGGTGCCGCTCCGCGATCCGATAAAGAAAACCGCCCGCACGAGAGAGACGTGCGGGCGGTTTTGCGTTTCAGGTCGGTGACCGGATCAGGTCTTGAAGATCCGGTAGATCGCCGGGATCACGAGCACCGTCAGCAGGGTCGAGCTGAGCAGACCGAACAGGAGCGAGATCGCGAGACCCTGGAAGATCGGGTCGGCCAAGATCACCACCGCACCGATCATCGCCGCGATCGCGGTCAGCAGGATCGGCTTGAAGCGGATGGCCCCTGCCTCGATCAGCACCTCGGTCGGCGATTTCCCCTCGTGGCTGCCATGGCGGATGAAGTCCACCAGCAGGATCGAGTTACGCACGATGATCCCCGCCAGCGCGATGAAACCGATCATCGACGTGGCCGAGAACGGCGCGTGGAAGATCCAGTGGCCGAGCATTATCCCGAGGAAGGTCAGAGGCACCGGGGTCAGGATCACCAGCGGCAGGCGGAACGAGCCGAACTGTGCGACGACGAGGATGTAGATTCCCAGAAGCGCCACGGCGAAGGCCGCGCCCATGTCGCGGAAGGTCACCCAGGTCACCTCCCATTCGCCGTCCCACAGAAGCGTCACATGGCTTTCGTCCTGTGGCTGGCCATGCAGCGACACGACCGGTTTCTCGCCCTTGGGCCAGTCCATGTTGTTGATCGCATCATCGACGGCGAGCATCCCGTAGAGCGGCGCCTCGAACTTGCCGGCGAGCTCTGCGGTGACCATCTCGGCCTCGCGCCCGTTATGGCGGAAGATCGGATAGGACGCCTTCTCCTTGTCGACGCTGACCACGTCGCCAAGTTCCACCACGCCGCGCGCGCCGGGCAGGACATTGGCGGGGATCGGCGTCGAGAGCGTTGCCTCGTTCATCACCTTGTTCGACTTCGAGCGCTCCATCACGATCGGGATCGGCTGGCGCTCCTGCCCGCGATGGGAATAGCCCACCGTGGTCGAACCGTTCAGCATCCCGAGCGTGTCCCAGACATCGCCTTCGGAGACCGAGTAGAACTCCAGATCGTCGGAATTGACCGTGGCGCGCAGCTTGTCGGGCTGGATGCCGAAGCTGTTATCCACGTCGACGATATAGGGCACCTGCTTGAACGCCTTCTCGATACGGCGGGCCGCGTCACGGCGCATCTCGGGCGTCGGGCCATAGACCTCGGCCAGAAGCGTCGCGATCACCGGCGGACCGGGCGGCGGTTCGACCGTCTTCAGGCTCGCGCCTTCGGGCAGCTTGATCGCCTTGATCTTTTCGCGGATCTCCAGCGCGATCTCGTGGCTGGTGCGGTCGCGTTCCCCTTTCGGCGCAAGCTGAAGCTCGACATCGCCCTGATTGGGCTGCGCGCGCAGGTAGTAGTGGCGCACGAGCCCGTTGAAGTTGAACGGCGCGGAGGTGCCCGCATGGGTCTGCACCGAGAGCACCTCGGGCAGCTTGGTCACGATCTCGGCCACTTGCTGAGCGACCGCATCCGTGCCCTCGACCGAGGTACCCGCAGGCATATCGACCACAACCGAGAGTTCGGATTTATTGTCGAAGGGCAGCAGCTTCACCGTGACATGCTTGGTGTAGAGCAGCCCCAGCGAGCCGAAGGACAGCACCGACACGACCAGCAGGAACAGACCCGAGCGGCCTTTGGTCTTCAGGATCGGACGCGCCACAGCGCTGTACATCCGGCCGAGCTTGCCGCCCGCATGTTCGCCGCCATAGGCGTCGTCATCGCCGTGATGGCCATGCAGCTGCGCCTTGCCCGCGACCTTCACCATCAGCCACGGGGTGATGATCACCGCCACGAAGAAGGAGAAGATCATAGCCGCCGAGGCGACAGCCGGAATGGGCGACATGTAGGGCCCCATCAGCCCCGACACGAAGAGCATCGGAAGCAGCGCGGCGACAACGGTCAGGGTGGCGACGATGGTGGGGTTGCCCACTTCGGCCACGGCCTCGATCGCCTTGGTCACACGACTTCCGGGCGTCTTCATCGCCCAGTGTCGCGCGATATTCTCGATCACCACGATGGCGTCATCGACGAGAATACCGATCGCGAAGATCAGCGCGAAGAGCGACACCCGGTTCAGCGTGAAGCCCATGATATAGGCCGCAAACAGCGTCAGCAGGATCGTCACCGGAATGACGACCGCGACCACGATGGATTCCCGCCAGCCGATCGCGACCAGCACGAGGCCCACGATGGAGACCGTCGCGAGGCCAAGGTGGAACAGCAGTTCGTTGGCCTTCTCGTTCGCGGTCTCGCCATAGTCGCGGGTGACCTTCACCTCGACATTGTCGGGGATCAGCTGGCCGTGCAGCTCGTGCACGCGGTCGAGGATATGTTCGGCCACGACCACGGCGTTGGAGCCTGCGCGCTTGGCGATGGCCAGCGTCACGGCAGGCGAGCGCTCGATCTTGCCATTGGCGTCGCGCTGCACGTTGGAGACGATATGGTCCGAGGCGTCCGGCACATAGGAGACCTTCGCGACATCGGCCACATAGACGGGGCGGTTGTCGCGCGTGGTCAGCAGAAGGCCCGCGATCTCGGAGGGTGCGGTCAGCGTCTCGCCCGCGGACAGGCTGATCTGCTTGCCCTCATGACGGATATTGCCGGTGTTGAAGGCGCGGTTCGCCTGCGTGACCTTGTTCGAGAGCTGTTGCAGCGTCACGCCGTAGAGCGCGAGCTTGTCGGGCTCGGGCTCGATGCGGATCTCGCTCGTGGCGTCGCCCACCAGATAGGTCAGGCCGACGTTCTGGATCTTCGTGACCTCGGTCTGCAGCTCGCGCGCGACACGGGTCAGCTCGTCGCTGTCGACCTGCGCGCCGTCCTTGCCGGTCAGCGTCAGCGAGACGATTGCCACATCGTCGATCCCGCGGCCCACGATCACCGGATCGGGGATGCCTTTCGGGATTTTGTCCATATTCGCACGGACTTTCTCATGCACGCGCAGGATCGCGGCATCCGACGAGGTGCCAACCTTGAAGCGCGCCATCACCAGCGAATAATCGTCCTGCGTGCGCGAATAGACGTGCTCGACCTCGTTGATGCCCTGCACGATGGTTTCCATCGGCTCAGTCACCAGCTTCATCGCGTCCTGCGCCTTCAGGCCCGGCGCCTGCAGGTGGATATCCACCATCGGCACGGAAATCTGCGGCTCTTCCTCGCGCGGCAGCGAGATCAGCGCGACCAGACCCACCGCGATTGCGGCGAGGATCATCAGCGGCGTCAGCGCCGAGCGAATGAAGGACTTCGTGAGGCCGCCCGCAATCCCCAGCTTGACGTGGATTTCGTCGTCTTCGGGCGTCTCGGGCCCGGTGCCTTGGTTATTGCTCATCGTTCGGCACCACCGTGTCGCCGGCGTTCAGACCGGTAAGAACTTCGACCATGTCCTGGCCGTCGATATTGACCTTAACGCCCGGCACGACCGTGCGCAGATAGGTGCCGTCCGCTTCTTTCACGCGGACGAAATCGAGCCCGGTGCGGTTGAAGACATAGTCCTGCGGGATGACAATCGCGTCACGCTCGCCCATCGGCAGCTTCACCAGAAGCCGCGCGCCGACGAAGCGCGAATCCAGATCGGGCACTTCGACATCGGCCTGGACACGGCCGCCCTCGATCTCGGGGTAGATCTTGGCCAGCTTGCCCTCGATTTCCTTGCCGTCGGGATCGGTGATCATGATCGTGTCGCCCATGTGCAGCGTGTCGGCGTGACGCTCGGGGATCGATAGACGCAGGAAGAACCCGCCGCCGCCGATCGTCGCGATCGTCTCGCCGCCCATGATGACGGCATCCTTGGTGACCGGAACGGTCACGACCTTGCCGTCGATCGGTGCGGTCACGGTGCCGAATTCCTGCTGCTGCTCATAGACCTTGCGCTGCGCTTTCTGCGCCGCGATCTGGCCCTCGTAGACATTCACCTGCGTCTGAAGCTGATCGACATTCTGCGAGGTCGAGACACCGCGCGCCTGCAATTCCTGCCCGCGCTTGAGCTCGGTCTTCGCGTTTTCCAGCTGCGCTTCGAGCGCATTGATCTGCGCATCGACCGCGCCGATCTGATAATCGAGCGTCTGGTCGGTGATCTTGCCGATCTCCTGACCGGCTTTGACCTCGTCGCCCTCGGTCACGTCAAGCGCGGTGATCGTGCCGGAAATCCGCGCACGCGCTGCAATCGTGTTCTTTGCCTCGACCTGCCCGTAGACAGACTTCCAATCGGTCACGACCTGCGGTTCGACCGTAATCGCCCCGTCCTGCGCCAACGCGATTCCCGGCAGGATCAACGCGGCGAATGCCAACGGCAGAAGCTTCAACGTCATCTCGGGTTCCCTTCCCTTACCGGCGCGCCCCTGCGCCTGCAATTTATATTCCGGTTATTGAATATGTATTCACCCGACAGAATACAACCACTCCACAGGCTCGAATTCATTGACCTGTGTCATGGCCGCATCGCCGGGGGTTTTCGCTTTCACTTTCATGCGCTAAAGCCTTTCCCGCAACAGTCTTGGAGATGGTGAGATGCACGATATCCGCGCAATCCGCGAAAACCCCGAAGAATTCGACGCGCAGCTGGCGCGGCGGGGGTTCTCGCCGCTCTCGCCCGAGATTCTCGCGATGGACGAGGCGCGCCGCACGGCGATCCACGCTGCCGAGACCGCGAAAGCCGATCAGAACGCCGCGTCGAAGCAAGTCGGCGCCGCGAAGGCGAAAGGCGACGAGGCCGAATTCGAGCGCCTGCGCGCACTGGTGACCGAGAAGAAAGCCGAAGTCGCGCAGATGCAGACCGAGGCGGGCGAGCTCGACGGCAAGCTGCGCGATCTGCTGATGACGATCCCGAACCTGCCGCTGGCCGATGTGCCCGATGGTGCAGATGAGGACGAGAATGTCGAAGTGAGCCGCTGGGGCACGCCGCGCGAATTCGCCTTCGATCCGAAAGAGCATTTCGAGCTGTCCGCCGTGGGTGGCGAGATGGATTTCGAGACGGCGGCAAAGCTGTCGGGCTCGCGTTTCGTGGTGCTCAAGGGCGGGGTCGCCCGCGTCCACCGGGCGCTCGCGCAATTCATGCTCGACCTGCATGTCGACAAACACGATCTGTCCGAGAACATCACCCCCGTGCTGGTGCGCGACGAGGCGATGATAGGCACCGGGCAACTGCCGAAATTCGCCGAGGACAGCTATCAGACCACCAATGGCTGGTGGCTGATTCCCACCGCCGAGGTGACGCTGACCAACTACGCCAATGGCGAGGTCATGGACGCTGCCGCCCTGCCCCAGCGCATGTGCGCCCACACCAACTGTTTCCGCTCGGAAGCCGGGTCCGCAGGCAAGGACACGTCGGGGATGCTGCGTCAGCACCAGTTCGAGAAGGTCGAGATGGTGACGCTCTGCACGCCCGAGACCGCGATCGACGAACATGAGCGCATGACCAAATGCGCCGAGGCGGTGCTGGAGGCGCTGGAGCTGCCCTATCGTCGCATCGTGCTCTGCACCGGCGACATGGGGTTCGGCGCGCAGAAGACATACGATCTCGAGGTCTGGCTGCCGGGCCAGAACACCTATCGCGAGATTTCCTCGGTCTCCACCTGCGGCACTTTCCAGGCGCGGCGGATGAACGGGCGCTACAAGCCCGAGGGCGGCGGCAAGCCCGAATTCATCGCGACGCTCAACGGCTCGGGCCTCGCGGTCGGACGCTGCCTGATCGCGGTGCTGGAGAACGGTCAGGAAGAGGACGGCTCGGTCACCCTGCCCGCCTGCCTGCATCCCTATCTGGGTGGCAAGACGCGGCTGGTCGACGGCAAGCTGGCCTGAAGCTGCGACCCGGCGACGCAAGACTCCGGCCGGGAACGTTGTTAACGTTTCCGTGTTCGAAGTGAGTCGCCGGGAGAGCTGCACATGTCCGTAACAGTCACGCACAAGCGGAATAGCGTCTTGATGAGCCGTATCCTCGAGATCGGCGAAGACCAGATCCCCGCGCAGATCATCGCGATGCGCCGGGAAAAGACGCTGTCGAAACTGATGGCGGAGATCAATGCGAGCGCGCTTTCGGACTCGACCGAAGAGCGCGCACGCGCCCAAGCGGCCCTCGATCGGCTGGGCTTTCTGTAAAGCGCGCCGACATCGCCGAAACGAAAAACGCCCGCCGGAGATTTCGACATCCTCCGGCGGGCGTTTTCTTTTAGGATTAGAGCCTTACTCGCCCTTCTTCGCCTCGCGCGCTTTCCGCGCCGATTCCTTGTGGGCCGAGCGCTTCTTCGCATCGACGTGCTTTTTCAGGCGCGACGGGATCGACTTCTTGCGATCCTTATAGGGGTTCGTCTTGCCCTGATCGCGCATGTAGAGGCGGATCGGCGTGCCCGGCATGTCGAAGCTCTCGCGCAGACCGTTGACCAGGTAGCGTTCGTAGCTTTCGGGGATCTTGTCGGTATGGGTCGATTTCACCACGAAGCCCGGCGGACGGGTCTTCGCCTGCGTGATGTAGCGCAGCTTGATCCGACGGCCGCCGGGCGCCGGCGGCGGGTGCGCCTCGGTCATCGCGGTCAGCCAGTTGTTCAGCTTCGCGGTCGGCACGCGGCGGTTCCAGACCTCATGGGCCTTCAGGATCGCATTGTGCAGACGGTCGAGCCCCTTGCCGGTCTTGGCCGAGACGGTCACCAGCGGCGCCCCTTTCAGCTGCGGCAGCAGACGCTCGAACGCCTCGCGCAGCTCCTTCAGCTTCTCGGGCTTGTCTTCTTCGAGATCCCATTTGTTCGCGGCGACCACGACCGCGCGCCCCTCGGTCTCGGCGAAATCGGCGATCCGCAAGTCCTGGGTTTCAAAGGGAATATTCACGTCGAGCAGCACCACGACCACTTCGGCGAAGCGCACGGCGCGCAGGCCATCGGCCACGCTCAGCTTCTCGACCTTGTCGGTGACGCGCGCCTTCTTGCGCATCCCCGCCGTGTCCCAGATCCGCATCGGCGTGCCCATGAAATCGGCGGTGACCGAGATCGCGTCACGAGTGATGCCAGCCTCGGGGCCGGTCAGCAGGCGGTCTTCGTTCAGGATTTTGTTGATCAGCGTCGACTTGCCCGCATTCGGGCGCCCGATCACAGCTAGCTGCAGCGGCTTCGCGGCGGAGGGCGGCTGGTAGGCGGGAATATCGCCTTCCTCGAGCTCGTCCTCGATCACGATATCGGTGACGGGGGCGTTCGCGGCGTTGCGCTCGGCGAATTCGTCGGCCAGCGGCACCAGCGCGGTGTAGAGATCGTCGAGACCTTCACCATGCTCAGCCGAGATCCGCAGCGGCTCACCCAGACCAAGGCTCCAGGCCTCCATCGCGCCCGCATCGCCCGCCGCCCCTTCGGCCTTGTTGGCCGCGAGGATGACGTTGGCGTTCTTTTTGCGCAGGATATCGGCGAAAATCTCGTCGGCCGGGGTCACGCCCACACGTGCGTCGATCATGAAGAGGCAGATATCGGCCTCTTCCACGGCGCGCTCGGTCAGGCGGCGCATCCGGCCCTGAAGGCTGTCGTCTTCGGCCAGTTCCAGACCGGCCGAGTCGATCACGATGAAACGCAGATCGCCCAGACGCGCATCGCCCTCGCGCAGGTCGCGCGTGACCCCGGGCATGTTATCGACAAGCGCGAGTCGCTTGCCGACAAGCCGGTTGAACAGCGTCGATTTTCCGACATTCGGGCGGCCCACGATGGCCAGGGTAAAGCTCATGATGCCCTCCTTGGGCGGTCGTAAGCGGCCCCCTTACACCCTAAAGGGCTCACTGAAAAGCGTGCAGTTTCCCATCGCCGCCGACGACGTAGAGGGTGCGCCCCGCCACGACCGGATCGGTCGCAGCCCCGCCCGGGATCTTCGCTTGCCCGATCAGGCTGCCGTCGATCGGGCTGAAGACGCGCAGAACGCCGTCGGAAGACGCGACGAACAGCTTGTTGCCAGCGAGAACCGGGCCGTAGCTCGCGACGATGTCGCGCTGCCGCTTCGGCTTGTCCTTGGTGTAGTACGGCAGATCCTTCGACCAGATCTGATCGCCGGTCTTGGCATCGAGACGCACGATCTTGCCCTGATCCGAGACGAGGAAGATCGAGCCGCCCGCAACCTGCACAGGGCTGTTGGCCCCTTCGGTCGCGGTCCAGATCCGCTCGCCGGAATTCACGTCGAAGGCCGCGAGCTTGCCCGCCGAGGAGCCCGCATAGACGGTATCGCCCACCACGACCGGATCGCCGGTCAGATCGACGATATTGGCATAGCCCACGCCCGGACGTGCGCCCGGCACTTTGGAGTTCCACATCTGCATCCCGCTTTGCGGCAGGACGCCGCTCAGGAAGCCCGAGGGGAACGGGAAGATCACCATGCGGTCGGTCACCGCAGGCGAGGAGACGCCGGTCATGCCCGAAGCCGACGGCGCACCCGGCACTTGCCAGATTTCCTTGCCGTCGCTGGCGCGGATCGCCCAGGCCGAGGAATCGCGCGCGACCACATAGACCACACCGTTCTTCACGGTCGGCGCACCGCCGATGCCAGCGTCGAAATATTGCCGCCACTTGATGCCGCCGGTGGCTGCGTCGATCGCGACGAGCTCAGCGAAATCGGAGGTCACGTAGACCGTGCCGTTGGCATAGGCCACGCCGCCGCCCGAAGCATCGCCCTCGCGGTCGCCCGGAGGCGTGATGTCGGTCTGCCAGACGCGCCCGCCATTGGTCGCGGTCGCGGTGACACGGGCCTGACTGTCGAGCGTATAGACCTTGCCGCCACCCACGATCGGATCGGCGGTAATGCGGTAGCGGCGCGCATTGCCCGACCCGATATCGGCGGACCAGACCGGCGTCGTGCCGTTGCCGAGCGCCGCATTGAACAGGCTATGGGTCGCCGAGCCAGCCCGCTGCGGCCATTCGGCATTGCCCACCTGACGCGGCAGCGAGATCGGCAGCGACTGCTGGGCCGGCGCGTCGGCCGGCGGCAGCCCCTCTTCGGCGCGCAGCGCGTCGCGGGGCGAGAGACGCTCGCCGGGAAGGATCGTTTCCTTGGTACAGCCTGCCACGAAAGCCGCCACACTCAGCACGCAGATCGTCTTGCTCAGCTTCACGCCCGTTCCCCCTGCCTGTCTCGGCTCTCTTGCAGTGCCCGCACGCCCGATAAAGACGCGCCGGTTCAACCCTTTACTCTTGCGGTGCCGGAGCGGTCTGCCCCGGCTGGGTCGGCACTTCGCCACCCAGCGCCACAATCAACTCTGTCGCGCGTTGTTGCAAGCCCGGCGTGAGGCCGGCGTCCTGAAGAATTTGCTGGGCAATCGAGATCGCGCCGTCCGTGTCGCCGGATGCGACGGCTGCGGCCGCCTGCTGCTCCATCGCCAGAAGGCGGTAGGGTGCGCCGGGGGTGGCCAGTTCCTGCAGCGTCGCATCGCGCTTGGCGGCGTCCATCTTGTCGCCCGCCGCGATCACCGCCTTGAGCTTCGCGAGATCGCTGATCGAACGCGGCAGGCCCTGCTCGGCGCTGACCGCGTCGAAGAACTTGATCGCCTCGTCGGGCTTGCCCGCCTCGATCGCGGCGTCGCCCTGCATGATCTTGAGAACCGCGGTGCGGCCGGGACCGTCGGGCGTTACCTTGGCGAGATCGGCGCTGGTGGCGTCACCGTTCACGGCCGCCATCACCTGATCGCCAAAGGCGCGCGCATCGGCCTCGGTCTTTTCCTTCTGCCACGCATTCCAAGCGGTGCCGCCGACGATCGCGAGGATGATCACCGCGCCGATCCAGCCCCATTTCTTGAACGCCGCCCAGAGCTTGTCCTGACGCACGGCATCGGTGACTTCGTCGATGAAACTGTCGGTATCACTCACGCGCGGGTCTCCTCGTAGCTTTGGCGCCCCTCTTACACGGCTCCCCCGGCGCTGCCAAGGGCCGCACGGACCGCGCTGGTCACGCGGATCCCTGAGGAATGCAAGCCTTGAGATCACGCGCCGCTCTCGGTAAGTTGAACGCTGCGGTTCAGTCCCCATTTTGGCGAGACGCCGTGCCCACATACAGGAGCCCGCCGATGCGTCCGGTCCCGATCCTTAACGCGATCCTCGTTCTTGTCGCGCTCTACCTTTTGGTGTTCGAGCGCGACCGCCTGATGGGCTATCTCGGCGATGCCGCGACGCCTGCCGAGCAAGCGCAGCAGATGGAGGAGGCCGGCACCCCCGCCGTGCCGGTGCAGGCGATGGTCTCGACCGCACAACCGCTCGATCAGGGCGTTCTGACGCGCGGGCAGACCGAGGCCGCGCGCCGCGTGGAGGTGCGCTCCGAGACGACCGGCAAGGTGATTTCCGAACCGCTCGGCAAGGGCGCGCAGGTCGAAAAAGGTCAACTGCTGTGCAAGCTCGATCCCGGCACGCGGCCCGCGGCACTGGCCGAAGCGCAGGCCCGGCTGGCGGAAGCGCGGCTCAACGCCACTGCTGCCGAGAAGCTGAAAGAAGGCGGCTACCGGTCGGAGACCTCCACCGCCTCCGCGCAATCGGCGCTCGAAGCGGCCAGCGCCGCCGTTGAGGCCGCGCAGACGGAACTGGCGCGGCTCGAGATCACTGCGCCCTTTGCCGGGATGATCGAGGAAGACACCGCCGAACTGGGCTCGTTGCTCTCGGCGGGCGGGCTGTGCGCCACCGTGATCCAGCTCGATCCGATCAAGCTGGTGGGATACGTCCCTGAGACCGAGATCGACCGTGTGCAGTCCGGCGCGATGGTCGGCGCACGGCTTGCGACCGGGCGCGAGGTGATGGGCAAGGTCACTTTCGTCTCGCAATCGGCGGATGCCGCCACGCGCACCTTCCGTATCGAGGCGGAAGCGCCCAATGGCGACCATTCGATCCGCGAAGGGCAGACGGTCGAGATGATCGTCGCCGCCGATGGGACCAAGGCGCATTTCCTGCCCGCCTCCGCGATGACGCTGAACGATCAGGGCAAGCTGGGCGTGCGGCTGGCGGTGGACGGCGTGGCCCGTTTCGCCCCGGTCGACTTCCTGCGTGACACGCCCGAGGGCGTCTGGCTGGCGGGCCTGCCGGAGAGCGCGACGGTGATCGTGGTCGGACAGGACTACGTCACAGAGGGCTCGCCCGTGGCCGTGACCCTCGTCGATCACGCGCCGGGGGATGCGGCCCATGACGCGCCTGCGCCCATGACGCCCGCCCCGCAGTCTGATGGCGGTGCCGCAGACGCCGCCGACGGGGCCGCGCAATGACCGGCATCGTCGATTGGGCCGCAGCGCGCGCGCGGATGGTGATCGCCTTCGTGGCGATCTCGATCCTCGCGGGGCTGACCGCCTATCTGAGCCTGCCCAAGGAGGGCGAGCCGGATATCGAGATCCCAATGCTGTTCATCTCGGTCCCCTTCCCCGGCATCTCGGCCACCGATTCCGAGAAGCTACTGGTCAAGCCGATGGAGACGGAACTGGCGGGCCTCGACGGGCTCGACAAGATGACCGGCATCGCGAAGGAGAATTACGCGGGGCTGATGCTCGAATTCGACTTCGGCTGGGACAAGACGAAGATCATCGCCGATGTGCGCGATGCGATGAACACCGCCGAGGGCAAGTTCCCGGACGGGGCCGAGAAATATTCGATCAACGAGATCAATTTCTCCGAATTCCCGATCGTCGTGGTGACGCTTTCGGGCAATGCGCCCGAACGCACCCTGCAACAGCTTGCCCGCGAATTGCAGGACGAGGTCGAGGGGCTGGAGCCGGTGCTGGAAGCCCAGATTGCGGGCCAGCGCGACGAGATGCTGGAAGTCGTGATCGATCCGCTGAAGCTCGAGGCCTATAACGTCACCGCCCCCGAGCTGATCAATGTCGTGCAGGCCAACAACCAACTGATCGCGGCGGGCGAGGTGGAGACCGATGGCGGCGCCTTCTCGGTGAAGATCCCCGCCACCTTCGAGACCGCGCAGGATGTCTACGCCCTGCCAGTGAAGAAGAACGGCGAGAGCGTCGTGACGCTTGGCGATCTGGCCGATATCCGCCTGACCTTCGAGGACCGCACCGGCACCGCGCGCTTCAACGGCGAGCCGACGGTGGCGCTGCAGATCGTGAAGCGCAAGGGCTACAACGTCATCGACACGGTGGACCTGCTGCGCAAGACTGTGGCCGAGACCGAGAGCAAATGGCCCGAGCCGCTGCAACGCGCGGTCGATGTGGGCATCTCGCTCGATCAATCGAAAACCGTGGGCGCGATGGTCAGCCAGCTGGAAGGCTCGGTTCTGACCGCGATCGCGCTGGTGATGATCGTGGTGCTGGCGACGCTGGGCACGCGCTCGGCGCTGCTGGTGGGCTTCGCGATCCCGACCTCCTTCCTGCTGACCTTCCTGCTGCTGGGCGCAATGGGCGTGCCGATCTCGAATATCGTGATGTTCGGCCTGATCCTCGCGGTGGGGATGCTGGTCGATGGCGCGATCGTCGTGGTGGAATATGCCGACAAGCGGATTTCCGAAGGCTCCGGCCCGATGGCCGCCTACACCGAAGCCGCCAAGCGCATGTTCTGGCCGGTGGTGTCGTCCACTGCGACGACGCTCTGCGCCTTCCTGCCGATGCTGTTCTGGCCGGGCGTGCCGGGCGAGTTCATGGGGATGCTGCCGGTCACAATCATCTTCGTGCTCTCGGCCTCGCTGGTCGTGGCGCTGATCTACCTGCCCGTCGTGGGCGGCGTCGCGGGCCGGATGAGCCGTCGTCTCGACATGGGCGCGCGGGTCATCAAGGGCTGGCCGTACGGGCTGCGCCTGCTGCTTGCCGTAGCCTCGGCCGGACTCGTCTTCCTCGGCGCGCTCCTGACACTCAACCCGGCCTTCTTCTCGGGCACGCATACCGCCTCGGGCAATCTGCTGGCCTCGCTGCCCGGCGTGATCCTCTTCGTGATAGCTACGCTGCTCAGCTCGATCACCTTCACGGCGGCCAAGCCGCAAGGCAAACCGAAGCCCATCGAGGCGGGCTATCGCCGCCGCCCCTTCGGCCATTTCACCGCCGCTATCGCGGGCAATCCGATCATGCCGCTGATCGTGGTCGCGGTGATCGTGACCGGCGTCGTCATGACCTTCGGCTATTACGGCAGGAACAATAACGGCACCCAGTTCTTCACCGATAGCGAGGTCGAACAGGCGATCGTCTATATCCGGGGCCGCGGCAACCTCTCGCTGACCGAGAAGGACGCGCTGCTGCAGGAAGCCGAGAACATGGTGATCGGCACGCCCGGCGTCGGCGCGGTCTTCTCCTTCGCGGGCGAAGGCGGGCTGAACCAGAACAATGGCGGGGCCAGCGCGCCGCGCGACACGATCGGTCAGATTCAGGTCGAGATGATCCCCTGGGCCGAGCGCAAGGACGACCCGGCGCTCGATGGCGACGTGGTGATGGAGAAGATCATGGCGAAGATCGCCACGATCCCCGGCATCCAGTCCGAATATCTCGCCCAGGATCGCGGGCCGTCCTCCGGCAAGCCGATCCAGTTGCGGCTCGAGGGCGACGATTTCGCAGCGCTCGACAAGGCCGTGCGGCAGGTCGAGGCGCATATGGCGGATATGAAGGGCGTCACCGCGATCGAGGATACGCGCCCCCTGCCCGGCATCGACTGGGTGATCGACGTGGACGTGACCCGCGCGGGCCGTTTCGGCGCGGATGTGGCGACGGTGGGCGGGATGGTGCAGCTGGTGACGCGCGGCATCCTGCTCGACACGATGCGCGTGCCCTCATCTGACGAGGAGATCGAGATCCGCGTGCGCCTGCCCGAGGAAGACCGGGTGCTGTCGACCCTCGACACGCTGAAGCTGCGCACCTCCGAGGGGCTGGTGCCGCTCGCGAATTTCATCACCCGCACGCCCGCCCCCAAGCTGGGCCAGATCGACCGGATCGACCAGACCCGCTATTACGACATCAAGGCGGGGGTCGAAGAGGGCCTCACCAATGAGGACGGCCAGCCGATCACCGGCAACGAACGGATCGCGGCACTGGGGGAGTGGCTCGATAACGAGGCCGCGCTGCCGCCGGGCGTCAGCTACGAATGGTCCGGCGATCTGGTCGAGCAGAACGAGAGCCAAGACTTCCTGATGACCGCTTTCGGCGGTGCGCTGGCGCTGATGTTCGTGATCCTGCTCGCGCAGTTCAACAGCTTCTACAATTCGGTGCTGGTGCTGCTGGCGGTCGTACTGTCCACCGCAGGCGTGCTGATCGGGATGCTGGTGATGGGCCAGCAATTCTCGATCATCATGACCGGCGTCGGCATCGTCGCACTGGCGGGGATCGTGGTGAACAACAACATCATCCTGATCGACACCTATCAGGAATTCTCGCGCTACATGCCCGAGCTCGAGGCGATCATCCGCACCGCCGAGGCCCGCCTGCGGCCCGTGCTGCTGACCACGATCACCACGATGGCAGGGCTCGCGCCGATGATGTTCGGCCTGTCGCTCGATTTCTTCAATGGCGGCTATTCGATCGATAGCCCGACCGCGCTCTGGTGGAAGCAACTGGCGACCGCAGTGGTGTTCGGCCTCGGCACCGCGACCGTGCTGACGCTGGTTCTGACGCCCGCGCTGCTGGCGATCCGGGTCTGGTTCAAGACCGGCGCCTATCGCGGGACCAAGGCGCTTTCGGCACTGATGCAGGGCATCGACAGCCGGGCTGCGCGCGACCTCGCGCTGGAACGCGCGATGCGCAAAATGCGAGGGCGCGAGATCATCTGGGACGAGGATGCGCCCGAAGGCGGCGTGAAGCCGCATCTGGTGACACGGCCCGACGCGGCGGAATGAAGCTACGAAAATGCCCGGGCGGCTAGCCCGGGCCGCGCCCGACCCTCCCCCCGGGAGGGCGCATTGGCGATTTGGGCGCAGGCACGACCGACCTGCGGGCTTTAGAGATAAAGCGCCAAGCCTTCTAGGGAGCGACGCGCCCACCCAAGGGTCGGGCGCCGCCCTCTCACCTATGCCGCCCCCTGCTCCGCCTCGTCTTCCTCTTCCGCCGATTGCCGCGCCCACATCGAGGCATAGCGCCCGCGCTGTGCCAGCAACTCCTCGTGGCGGCCGCGCTCGATAATCTCGCCCTTGTCGAGCACAAGGATCTGATCGGCATCCGCGATGGTCGACAGGCGGTGCGCGATGGTGATCACGGACCGCCCCTCGCCCATCGCCTTCAGGCTCATCTGGATATCGCGTTCGGTCTGCGTATCGAGCGCCGAGGTCGCCTCATCGAGCAACAAGATCGGCGGGTTCTTCAGGATCGTGCGCGCGATGCCCACCCGCTGTTTCTCGCCGCCTGAGAGCTTCAGACCGCGCTCGCCCACGGCCGTGTCATAGCCTTCGGGCAGGCTGAGCACGAAGTCATGGATGCGCGCGGCCTTCGCCGCCGCCACGATCTCTTCGTCCGAGGCATCGGCGCGCCCGTAAGCGATGTTGTAGCGGATCGTGTCGTTGAACAGCACGGTATCCTGCGGCACCACGCCGATCGACTGCTGCAGGCTCTCCTGCGTCACATCGCGCAGGTCCTGATCGTCGATGCGGATCGCGCCGCCGGTCACCTCGTAGAAGCGGAACAGCAGGCGCCCGATCGTGGATTTGCCCGAGCCCGAGGGCCCGACCAGCGCCACGGTCTGGCCAGCGGGCACGTCGAAGGAAATCCCCTTCAGGATCGGCCGCGTCGGGTCATAGGCGAATTCGACATGGTCGAAGCTGATATGCCCGCCTTTCACTTTCAGAACGTCTGCATCCTCTTTGTCCTGAATTTCAGCCGGTTGCTGCAACAAATCGAACATTTCGCCCATATCGACGAGCGCCTGCCGGATCTCGCGATAGACCGTGCCGAGGAAGCCCAGCGGCATGGTGATCTGGATCATGTAGGCTTGCACCATGACGAAATCGCCGACCGTCAGCGTGCCCGCCTGCACCTGCATCGCGGCCATGACCATCACCGTCACGAGCCCGATCGTGATGATCAGCGTCTGGCCCGCATTGAGCGCCGCGAGCGATTGGCCGGTCTTCACCGCCATCGCCTCGTAGCCCTTCATCGAGTCGTCGTAACGTTCGGCCTCGCGTTTGGCCGCGCCGAAATATTTCACCGTCTCGAAGTTCAGCAGGCTGTCGATCGCCTTCTGGTTCGCCGCCGTATCGGCCTTGTTCATCTCGCGCCGGATATTCACGCGCCATTCGGTGACCTTGAAGGTGAACTTGATATAGGCCGCGATGGTGACCAGCACGACCGCCGCGTAGCGCCAGTCGAACACGACCGCGAAGATGATTGCCACCAGCGTCAGCTCGACGATCAGCGGGCCGACCGAGAACAACATGAAGCGCAGCAGGAACTCGACGCCTTTCACCCCGCGTTCGATGATCCGGCTGAGGCCGCCGGTCTTGCGGGTGATGTGATAGCGCAGGCTCAGCTGATGCATATGGGTGAAGGTCTGCAGCGCCAGATGGCGCAGCGCGCGTTGCGCCACCTTCACGAAGATCGCATCGCGCAGCTCGCCGAAGGCCACCGTCATCAGGCGCGCGACGCCGTAAGCCACGGTGATCGCCACCGCCCCCATGCCCAGCGCCCAGGCCGCCGAGGTGCCCTCGCCCGAGAGCGCGTTGACCGCCTCGCGATAGACGAAGGGCGTCGCGACCGAGATGATCTTGGCGATCACCAGCATCACCATCGCGAAGACAACGCGGCGCTTCACCCACGGGGCTTCATGCGCCCAGAGATAGGGCAGCACCGCGCGGATCGTGCGCCAGCCGCGGGCGCGTTCCTCGGCATTCATCTTGCCCTTGGTCGTGATCTGTGCCGGAGGCATCGCGCCCTCCTCTTCCTCTTGGCGAAAATATCCCGGGGGCTCCCATCAGGGAGCGGGGCAGCGCCCCTCACCGGTCAAACCTGCGCGCAACCTACTCGGCGGCGCGCAGGAGTCCAGCCATGCAAGCGGTCTGTGCGCTACTGCGCAGCGTCGGCGGGCTGCGCATCGGGGGCGGGAATGTTGAAGACCTGCCCCGGATAGATCAGGTCGGGGTCGCGGATCTGGTCGCGATTGGCGTCGAAGACCCGCACATATAGGAACCCGTCGCCATAGACCTCGCGTGCGATCGCCCAGAGCGTATTGCCCTTCACGATCTGCACCACTTTCACCGCGTCGCCGACCTCTCCGGTCGCGCGCACCGAAGCCGCCTGCGCACCGGTCGGATCGGCCGCGCTTGCCACGAGAATCTCGTCGGGTTGGTCGAAACCGGTCTCGGCCCGCGCGACCACCTTGCCGGACGCATCCTGCGCGTCGATCCGCAGCTTATGCTCGCCCGTGCCCAAGCCAGGCAGGCTGAGCGACCAGCGCCCATCCGCACCCGGCTGCGCCTCGGCGACGAGCGTGTCGTCGAGATAGGCGCTGAGCGTCGTGCCCTCGGGCGCGCCGCGCCCTTCGCTGCGCGCGACCTCGCCCGAGCCGAAGGAGATCGTGTCGATCACCAGATCGTCGCTTTTCGGCGCAAGCAGCCGCGCGCCATCGGCATCCGCGATGAGCGGGGCTGCCGGCGGCGTGGGTGTCGAGGGGGCCGCGTCGGTCCCGGTGGCGGCGGACGCGCCTGCGTCAGTGCCGGTCATCGCCGCACCATCCGTCGCCCCGCCGCTTCCATATGTCGCACCATTCGCTGCCGTCCCGGACGCAGTACTCTCCCCTGCCGAAGCAAGGCGCTCCTGTTTCGGCTGGCCGCGCAGCACGAGCGTCTCGGCACTGTCACGCGTGGTGCCATCCGCACCGGTCACCCGCAGCGAGAGCGCGCGCGGGCCATCGGAAGGCGGCAGATCGAAGAGCGAGGCGAAGCTGCCGCCGCCATCGGCCAGCGTGCTCGCCACGACTTTCCCATCCACCAGAATATCGAGCTTGGCGCCCGGTTCGGCCCGCCCGGCGAGCGTCACCGATCCGTCGGGTGCGGCGCGCAGCGCATCGAATTGCACCTGGGCGAGCGGCTTGCCGTCCGGCGCCGCCTTCGCAGTGACACCGTCGGCCGCGGTGGCAGCACCAGTGTCACCCCCGGTGGCGGTTGCCGTCGCGGATGTCTTCGCACCAGTCTCACCAGTCGTTTCAACCAGCTTATCCGTGGGTTCCTCAGCCAGCGGAGCCACGGCACTCGCCGCTTCTTCCGCTTCCTGAGCCACGGTTTCCACGCTTTGCTTTTGCGGCGCGGCGGTGCCGGAGGCCGTCTCCGCGCCCCCCTCTTGTGTCGTTTGCGGCGCCCCGGCGGACCCGGTCGCGGCGGTCGCATCTGTCCCCGACGGTTGCGCCCCTTCGCGTTCCACCGGGCGCAGAACGCCCCAAAGCACCAGCCCCAAGACCACAAGGAGCAGCGCGACCGCCCCCCCTTTCACCGCCCCGAGCCCGGAGCTCTCGACTGGTTGATCCGTCACGTTTTCATTCATTTAAGTCCCGCCTTCACGTCATCCCTCGGAGCCTGCCGCCTGTTCTTATGTGCGGCTAGGTCACCCGGTCCCTTGAGGGAACTTAGCAACCCCGGTATCACCGCTCAATAACAATGCATTTTCGGAGACACCGTCATGACCCTTCCCCGTTCCGTCTGTGTCTATTGCGGCTCTCGTTCGGGCGCGAAGCCTGCTTATGCGGCAGCAGCGCAGGAAACCGGAGAGATGCTCGCCGCGCGCGACTGGCAGCTGGTTTACGGCGCGGGCGATGTCGGGCTAATGGGAGAGGTCGCACGCGCGGCGCAAACCGCGGGCGGGCGCACCTTCGGCGTGATCCCCGAGCATCTCTTCCCGCGCGAGGTCGGCAAGCGCGACCTGACCACCTTCGTCGTCACCGAGACAATGCACGAGCGCAAGAAGGTGATGTTCATGAACGCCGATGCGGTGGTGGTGCTGCCGGGCGGTGCGGGCTCGCTCGACGAGCTGTTCGAAGTCCTGACATGGCGCCAGATCGGCCTGCATGAGAAGCCGATCTATCTGCTCAATATCGAGGGCTACTGGGCGCCGCTCGAGGCGCTGATCGACCATGTCATCGAGGAAGGATTCGCGGACGCATCGCTGCGCGATCTCGTCGTGACGGTCGGCAGCGTGGCGGAGCTGGAACGCGCGCTCGTCTCAGCTTTCGCCTAAACCGCGCTGCGTGGCGGGCTGTGCCGCAGGCTGCGGGCGGCGCATCCGCAGGTTGGCGCTGGAATAGAGCGCGAGCGCCGTCCAGATCAGCCCCAGCGCGATCGCGTGCCAGATCGTGACCGTCTCGCCGAAGGCCAGCGTCGCCACCGCGAATTGCAGCGTCGGGTTGAGATATTGCACCAGCCCCACCGTCGCCATCCGCACGCGTTGCGCGGCATAGGCGAACAGCAAGAGCGGCGTGCCGGTGAGCGGGCCAGAGAAGATCAGAAGCAGCGTCGTCTTCCAGTCACCGCCGAAATGGCCCGCGCCGGGCGCGCTGCCCCACCAGCCCGCGTGATAGCCCCAGAGCACGATCAGAGCGACCGGCGAAAGCAGCAGAACCTCGGCGCAGACCGAGACCATCGGGCCCGCGCGCAGCCCCTTCTTGATCAGACCGTAGGTGCCGAAAGTCGCGGCAAGGATCAGCGAGACCCAAGGCGCGACGCCCAGCCCGATCGTCAGGACGATGACCGCGGTGGCCGCCAGCGCGACCGCCATCCACTGCCGCGTGCTCAGCGCCTCGCGATAGACGATCAGCCCGAGGACGACGGCCACGAGCGGGAAGATGTAATAGCCAAGCGACGCCTGCACCGCATGGCCGAAATGGACCGACCAGATGAAGGTGAACCAGTTGGCCGAGATCATCAGCGCCGCCGTCGCGATCACCAGCGCCCCGCGTCCGCGACGCTCCGCCAGCGCGGCCCAAAGCTCGCCAAGGCGGCCTTTCAGCCCGAGGATCACGGCGAAGAACAGGAAGGACCAGAGCGTGCGATGGGCGAGCACCTCGATCGGCGGCATCCCGTCGAGCATTTTGTAATAAAGGCCCGACAGACCCCAGATGACGCAGGCGGTCACCATCGCCCAGAACCCTTTGACCGCCTCGTTCATCGAAATTCCCTTCTCTCAACCGCGCGACCCTGACCGATTGGCGGGCGAAAGGAAAGGCTGCGCCTCACGGGAACCTGTGCGCTCGTCCACGCATTGGGTCTGCGTCAATTCACAGTACCGAGAGAGACCGCCAATGTCCGCCACCAACAGCCACGACCCCGACGATTTCGCTTGGGCAGTGCCCGTCATGCGCACGGGCTACGGGGGGCGCGGGCTGGTCTATATCGTCGTCGCCGGTGTCTCGCTCTGGTCGCTTTTTCATGGCGGCAGTGCCGAGGGCACCAAGCAGGTTCTGGAGAAGCTGTCGAGCGGCTGGGGCGCCGTGGTGCTGGTCGCCATCGCGCTCGGCATGGCGGCCTACGCGATCTGGCGCGTGGTGGATGCGGTCTGGGATCTCGAGGCCTATGGGTCCGAGATGAAGGGGTGGTTCGCACGGATCGGCCTCGTCGTGAGCGGCCTCGTGCATCTGGGCATCGGCGGTATCGCGGTGACGACTCTGGTCGCGCGGACGCAAAGCGGCGGATCGAGCAAGCTGGTCTCGACGGTGCTCGGCGCGCCGATGGGGCGCATCGCACTTGGTGTCATCGGGCTGATCGTGATCGGCGCGGGGGGCTACTATCTCTATAAGGGGATCACCAAGGCCTATCTGAAACATCTGCAAGCCAACGAGGTTACGCGGCGCGCCAATATCGTGCTGCAAGCGGGGCTTGTGGCGCAGGGCGTGGTGATTGCGATCATGGGCGCGCTGATCGTCTATGCGGCTTACAGCTACGATCCCTCGAGCGCGGGCGGTCTCGGCAAAGTCTTCGACTGGCTGCGCGGACACCCGTTCGGGCAGTTCCTGACCGGGGCGATCTGCGTGGGGCTTCTCGGGTTCGCGGTGTTCTGCTTCGTCAACGCGGTCTATCGGATCGTGCCGCGCGCCAGCGACCCGGATATCGAGACGCTCAAGCAGAGCCTCGAGAGCGACGACTGAGCCGCCTCGATCCTTCTCATCCAACGAACGCCGCGCGGGTCTCGCGCGGCGTTTTTGCGTTGCGCGACAGACGGCCGGAGACGCATGGCGGGTTGAGCGATCTGTGGCGCTCGGACCGCCAGCGCAAAGCTCCCTACTCGCCTCCCAAATCCCCAATGAAAAAGCGCCGTACGAGACCCGCACGGCGCTTTTCCTGTCATCGCATCGCGGCGCGAATTAGGCGGTCGCGAGCTCTTCCTTCACCAGCTTCTCGATCTCGTCACGCGGGTGATTGGTCAGCGTCTTGTCGATCTCGGCCACCACCACGTCGGAGACTTCCTTGTGCAGTGCAGAGCGGATTTCGCCCAAGACACGCGGGGCCGCAACGATCACCAGCCGCTCGATCCGGCCCTTGTGGACCATCTTGTAGAGCCGCTCGGCCAGATCGTCGGCGAAGCGCATCTTCGCCAGCTCGTGCCAGTCGGTCTCCTGGAAAGCTGAGCGATGGCCGGGACCGTCATCGGCCATGCGGCCGGGGCTGTCGGTGCCCTGCTCGTGATCCGGCGGGTTTTCCTGCTCGTCAACGCGACGCACGACGAGGTTGGGATCCTCGTCATCCATCATGTTTTCCAGAAACAGCGCCTTCTCACCATCTGCGATGACGACCCAAGTGCCCTTGGAGAGTTTGGTCATTACATCTTCTCCTTTTCGCCGCTGTCACGCTCGTCGCCACCGAGCGGGCGCGTGGCGCCAGCGGAGGTTTCATCCAGTCGTTTCTTCTCGTCGCGCGTGCCGACCTTGCGATTGAGGTTCCCGCCCGAGCTGCCTTGCCCGTCCGGGGTTTCGATGTTCTCGGGCTTTTCGCCAAGAACCTCTTCGGTCTCGCGTCTGCCATCGTTGGAGCGAATGCGCTCGGCCATGTCGTCCTCCTCTTCGTTTTCGTATCACTGAGGAGAAAACCATTTCGTCTGCCCTGCGGTTCCTGCGCAGGGTCGTTCCGTCGCGGAAAAACCAAACGAAAAAGGGCGCCCCGCAGGACGCCCTTCCAATTCGTATCGCGCGCGGAAATTACATGCGCGAGGCGACGTTTTCCCAGTTCACCAGCTTGTCGAGGAAGTTCGACAGGTAGGCGGGGCGCTTGTTGCGGAAGTCGATGTAGTAGGAGTGCTCCCAAACATCGCAGCCCAGAAGCGCGGTCTGACCGAAGCACAGCGGGTTCACGCCGTTCTCGGTCTTGGTCACTTTCAGCGACCCGTCGGTATCCTTCACGAGCCATGCCCAGCCCGAGCCGAACTGGCCCGCACCTGCGGCGGCGAAGTCTTCCTTGAACTTGTCGACCGAGCCGAAGCTTTCGGTCAGCGCCTTTTCCAGCTCGCTCGGCATGGCCGAGGCGCCCGGACCCATCATTTCCCAGAACTGGGTGTGGTTCCAATGCTGCGAAGCGTTGTTGAAGATGCCGCTCTGCGCAACCGCGTTCGGCTGGTAGGTGCCCTTCACGATCTCTTCGACCGACTTGCCTTCCCATTCGGTACCGGCAATCGCCTTGTTGCCGTTATCGACATAGGCCTTGTGGTGAATGTCGTGGTGGTATTCGAGGGTTTCCTTCGACATGCCGAGATCCGCGAGTGCGTCGTGGGCATAGGGAAGATCGGGAAGTTCAAAAGCCATGATGTCCTCTCATTAGTTCGAAGGTACGTGTGTCAAACACTAAAGAAGCGCTGGAGGTTCCGAGGTCAAGCCGTTTCCGGCCCGAAAATCCGAGAGATGCGCTCAGGTTTTTCGCCTCAGCGAGAGGGCGATCCCGCCGATCACCAGCGCCGCGGCCAGCCAGAAGCGTGCCGAAGGCGTCTCCGCGAGCAAAACCGCCCCGCCCAGCGCCGCGATCAAGGGCACGGAGAGTTGAGCGATGGCGGCGAGGCTCGCGGGGATTTGCGGTATCACGCGATACCACAGTGCATAGCCCAGCCCCGAGGTCACCGCGCCCGAGAGGATCGCAGGCGTCCAGCCCCAGCTTTCCCCCTGCCCCCAATCGCCCGCGCTCAGCATCCAGATCAGCGCAAGCGGCGTGGCGAGTGCGAAGTTGAGCGCGGTCGCGACCAGCGGATCGCCGGCGCGTCGTCCGTTGAGCGAATAGAGCCCCCAGCCAACGCCAGCTAGAGCCATCATTGCGAAGCCCCTCGGGTCGATATGGGCGGCACCCGAGGCGGGCAGCAGCAGGACAGCCAGCCCCGCGAAGGCCAGCCCCGCCCCGATCCAGCGCCAGAGCGAGATCGCCTCGCGCAGCCACAGGGCGCCCGCGAACATGGTGATCTGCACCATCCCGAACAGCGTCAACGCGCCGACGCCCGCGTCGATCAGCCCGCTCGCGATGGAAAACCCAAAGATATAAAGCGCCAGCGTCGCGACGCCGGCGCCCAGCACCGCGCCCGGCAGGCGCAGTCCGCGTACGCCCTTCGCCCGGATCGCAAGGATCAGCAGCACCAGCGCCCCCGAGGCGAGCCGCACGAAGCCCGTCGCGGCGGGCCCCCAGCCCGCATCATGCACCGCCATCCGGTTGAGCACCGAATTGGCCGCGAAGGCGACCATGACGAGGGCGGTGAGGGCGAAAAGGCGCATGCTCAAGTCATCGCCGCGCCACGCGGCGCTGTCCAGCCCGACCTTTGTCCGACGCGAAAACAACGCCTTCGACGCCCGGCCCTATACATCGCGGGACCGTTGCCGCACCATGCTATTGCTAGGGATTGACACGGAGGAGCCTGATCATGGCGAAGAAAGCGAAGCTCAAAGAGCTGAAACAGGAAGTGAAGACGCGCAAGGCCAAGGTCGAGCGTCAGGAAAAGAAGCTAAAAGAGGCGAAGAAGGCGCTCAAGAAAGCCTCGTAACCCGGCGCTCGGGATCGGGCGCAATGAAAAACGGCCCGGATCGCTCTGATCCGGGCCTTTTTCCTGTCTCGGGCGAACCGCGGATCAGTCGCGGGTGTACATGCCCTCGTAGATCGGAACGAGCGTGTCGGTCTCGAAGAGCGACGACACGGACGTGCCCGACCAAGTGTTCAGTATCGCCTGCGCGAACATCGGCGCGGTCGGCACGATGCGGATGTTCGGGCAAGCTTTCACCGCGTCGGTCGGCTCGATCGAGTCGGTGATGACCAGCGATTTCAGCGCCGAATTGGTCACGCGCTCAACCGCCGGACCCGACAGGACGCCGTGGGAGATATAGGCGTGAACCTCGGTCGCGCCGTGCTCCATCAGCAGATCGGCGGCCTTGCACAGCGTGCCTGCCGTGTCGACCATGTCGTCGACGATGATGCATTTCTGGCCCTTCACGTCGCCGATCACGGTCATGCCCGCAACCTCGCCCGCCTTCTCGCGGCGCTTGTCGACGATGGAGAGCGGCGCGTCGATCCGCTTGGCCAGCTCACGCGCGCGGGCCACGCCGCCCACGTCGGGCGAGACGACCATGATATCGTCGGTCTGGCCTTTGAAGTTGTGCAGGATATCGAGCGCGAAGACCGGCGAGGCGTAGAGGTTATCCACCGGAATGTCGAAGAAGCCCTGGATCTGGGCTGCGTGCAGGTCGAGCGTCAGGATGCGGTCGACCCCGGCTTCGGTCAGCAGGTTCGCGACCAGCTTGGCCGAGATCGGCGTGCGGGCCTTGGTGCGGCGGTCCTGACGGGCATAGCCGAAATAGGGGATCACGGCGGTGATGCGATCGGCCGAGGAGCGTTTGAGCGCATCGGTGATGATCAGCAGTTCCATCAGGTTGTCATTGGCCGGGTTCGAGGTCGGCTGGATGATGAACATATCCTCGCCGCGGACGTTCTCGAAAACCTCGACGAAAATCTCGCCATCGTTGAAACGCTCGACCCGCGCATCCACCAAACCGACGGACATGCCGCGATGCATCGACATGCGCCGCGCGATGGATTGCGCGAGCGGTTTGTTGGAATTTCCGGAGATGAGCTTCGGTTCAGTGACGACGGACATGGGCCAGTTCCTTCGTGACGCCGGTCAGTGCCGGCGGGATTCGCTTGATTGCGCCTGCCTTAGCACCGGGGTAGCGTGGCGGCAATTTCGACTGTCAAGAAAGTGTTATGAATGGCACGGATCGACTACTATTTCGGCACGTTCAGCCCCTGGGCCTACCTCGGCGGCCCGCGATTCGAAGAAATCGCGGCGCGTCACGGAGCCGAAGTCACCTATAAACCGCTCGACCTTCTGGGCCTGTTCGACCGCACCGGCGGGGTGCGCCCGGCGCAGCGCCACCAGAGCCGGATGGAATACCGGATGCAGGAGCTCAAGCGCTGGTCGGCGCGGCTCGGGATGGAGATGAACACCACCCCGCCCGGCTATCCGCCGAACCCCGCACCGTCCTCCTACGCGATCATCGCGGCGCAAAAAGCCGGTGGCGGCGATGTGGGCGGTCTGGTCAACGCGATCCTGCGCGCCTGCTGGGCCGAGGACAAGGATATCGCCTCGGACGAGGTGATCCGCGCGGCGCTGGAAGCCAACGGCTTTGACGGCAATCTGGCGACCACCGGTCTCTTCGATGGCGCGGTCACCTACGAGAAGAACCTCGAGGACGCGGTCGAGGCCGGTGTCTTCGGCTCGCCCTTCTATATCGTGACCGATACCGACGAGCGGTTCTGGGGTCAGGACCATCTGGAGCTGCTCGACGACTATCTGGGGACGCTCTGAATGCCGCGTGATCAACGACAAGGGGCGGAAGTATTCTGGCAAAGCTTCGGTCAGGGCGAGCGCCCCGCCATCGCGATCCACTGCACTTTGGGCAGTTCGAACCTCTGGGCGAAGGCGCTGATACCGCTGGGCCAGCAGATCCACGCCGTCGCCTTCGATCAGCCGAGCCACGGGCAATCCGCCCCTTGGCGCGGCGACACGAGCGAGCCGGGCAGCTTCCAGACGCTGGTGACGCGGATCGCGGCCAGCTTCATAGAGCGCCCCGTGGACCTGATCGGGCATAGCTTCGGCGCCTCGGTCGCGCTGCGCATCGCGGTGGGCGCGCCGGAAGCCGTCCGTTCGCTGACCTTGATCGAGCCGGTCCTGTTCGCGGCGCTCCCCGAGCACGACCCAGATTGGCAGGACCTGCGGGCCAAGCAGGACCATTTCGAGCAATTGATGGAAGCGGGCGATTACGAGCCGGCGGCGCGCGGCTTCATGCGCGACTGGGGCACCGGTCAACCGTGGGACAGCTATTCCGAGACGCAGCGCGAGCGCTTCACCGCGTGCATGCCGATGGTCGAGAACATCAGCCGCGCCAATTTCGAAGATCCGGCACGGATCGCGCGGCCCGACGGGATCGAGCAGATCGACGCGCCCGCGATGATCATCCATGGCGACCGCTCGCCCGCGACGATGCCGAAGGTTGCCGAGGCGATCGCCGCGCGTCTTCCGGACGTGGGCGTCGCCTGCGTAGAGGGCGCGGGCCATATGCTGCCCGCCACCCATCCCGAGCAATGCGCGAGCCTGATCGCCGCCAATCTGGACCGCAGCTGACTTTATGGCCAAGCAATCCGCGATCTTCCGCTGTGCCGAATGCGGCGCAACGCATGCCAAATGGTCCGGGCGTTGCGACGCCTGCGGCGCGTGGAACTCGATCCACGAGGAAGCGCCGATCTCGACCACGCCCGGCTCTGGCATGAAGGGCGCGAAGGGCAAGGTGATCCCGCTCACCGCTCTCGACACCAAGGAAACCCCGCCGGCCCGCGTGAAATCGGGCATGGAGGAGTTGGACCGTGTCTTGGGCGGCGGTCTGGTCGCGGCCTCGGCGGTTCTCGTGGGCGGCGATCCGGGCATCGGGAAATCGACGCTTCTGCTGCAAGCGACGGCCAGCTTCGCCCGCAAAGGCGTGAAGGCGCTCTATATCTCGGGTGAGGAAGCGGCGAGCCAGGTGCGGATGCGCGCGCAACGTCTTGGCCTCGCCGATGCTCCGGTCGGTCTGGGCGCAGAAACATCCCTGCGCGACATCCTGACGACGCTGGAAACCGAGCGCCCCGACCTCGTCATCATCGATTCGATTCAGACCATGTGGTCGGACAATGTCGACAGCGCGCCGGGATCGGTGAGCCAGTTGCGCGCCGCCGCACACGAATTGGTGAGCTTCGCCAAAAAGCGCGGCACCGCCGTGATCCTCGTGGGGCATGTGACCAAGGAAGGCCAGATCGCCGGCCCGCGCGTGATCGAGCATATGGTCGACACGGTGCTCTATTTCGAAGGCGAGCGCGGCCACCAGTTCCGCATCCTGCGCGCGGTGAAGAACCGCTTCGGCCCGGCTTCCGAGATCGGCGTCTTCGAGATGACCGGCGCGGGTCTGGCCGAGGTCGCCAACCCCTCGGCGCTGTTCCTGTCCGAGCGCGGCCAACCCGCACCGGGCTCGGCGGTTTTCGCAGGAATCGAAGGCACGCGGCCTGTGCTGACAGAGATTCAGGCGCTGGTTGCGCCGTCCACGCTCGCCTCGCCGCGGCGCACCGTGGTCGGGCTCGATAGCGGACGGATTTCGACCATTCTCGCGGTGCTGGAATCGCGCTGTGGCATCCCGTTTGCGGGGCTCGACGTGTTCCTCAATGTGGCGGGCGGCATGAAAGTGGTGGAGCCAGCAGCGGACCTCGCCGCCGCCGCCGCGCTTCTCAGCGCGCGCGAAGATGTGGCACTGCCTGCAGACATGGTGATTTTCGGGGAAATCAGCCTGTCAGGCGCTCTGCGTCCCGTGGGTCAGGCGGAAAACAGGTTGAAAGAAGCGGCGAAACTTGGTTTTTCACAGGCGATCGCACCCTCGGGAACGAAAGCCGAAGGGTCGAGCGGGATGGCATTGCGCAAGCTGGGCGATCTCGTGACATTTACCGGGGAGATGTTCGGCGCCGGTTAACGCCGAGAACACAGGAGCGCAAATGGACGGGTTCACCATTGTCGATGCCATCGTGGCGGTCGTCATCATTCTTTCGGCGATCCTCGCCTATTCGCGTGGCTTCGTGCGCGAGGCGCTGGCCATCGTCGGCTGGATCGCAGCGGCGATCGTCGCCTATATCTTCGCCAACGAGGCACGCCCTCTGGTGCAGCAGATCCCCGGCCTCGACAAGTTCATCGGCCAAAGCTGCGAGCTGGGCATGATCGGCGGCTTCGCGGTGGTCTTCGCCGTGGCGCTGGTCGTGTTCTCGATCCTCACGCCGCTCTTCGCCTCGGCCGTGCAACGCTCGGCGCTTGGCGGGATCGACCAGGGTCTGGGCTTCCTGTTCGGCGTGCTGCGCGGGGTGGTCCTCGTGGCGGTGGCCTTCGTGGTCTATGACCGCGTGATGAGCAACGACCCCGTGCCGGTGGTCGATGACTCGCGTTCGGCCAAAGTGTTCTCGCGCGCCTCGGGCCAACTCGACGAATCGATGCCCGCCGATGCACCCGGCTGGATCGTGCAGCGTTACGAACAACTTGTGGCCGCCTGCCCCGCTCCTCCGGGCGCGGATGCCCCGGCCCGGACGGACGAACTGCCTCCGGCGACCGACAATTGATGTCAGTCACATGACGGTTTTACAGGCGCGAGGGGTTAACACCTCTCGCGTTTGTCTATAAATGGGCCAAAGCGCCCTCCCCTAGCGTCACACGGAGCTGATGACATGTCCTGCCCCGCCGCCCAGAAGACCCACTACGCCCACCCTTTCGACGACGACAAGCTCAAGGAAGAATGCGGCGTCTTCGGTGTTGTCGGCATTTCCGACGCCGCGAATTTCGTGGCCCTCGGTCTGCACGCCCTCCAACACCGCGGTCAGGAAGCAGGCGGCATCGTCGCCCATGACGCCGCCACCGGCTTCAACTCGGCCCACCGTTTCGGCTATGTCCGCGACAACTTCACCAAGTCGAGCCTGATGGAAACGCTGCCGGGCGATGTCGCCATCGGCCATGTGCGCTACTCCACCGCAGGCTCCAAAGGTGCGGTGATCCGCGACATCCAGCCCTTCTTCGGCGAGTTCTCGATGGGCGGCTGCGCGGTCGCGCATAACGGCAACCTCACCAATGCCGACGCGCTGCGTCGTGAGCTGATCGAGCGCGGCGCGATCTTCCAGTCGTCTTCCGACAGCGAATGCATCATCCACCTGATGGCCCGCTCGATCCAGCGCAAGCATGCCGACCGGATCGCCGATGCGCTGCGCCGCGTGGAAGGCGCCTTCTCCATCGTCGCGATGACGCGGACCAAGCTGATCGGGGTGCGCGACCCGCTGGGCGTGCGCCCGCTGGTGCTGGGCAAGCTGGGCGAGCATGGCTATGTGCTGAGCTCGGAGACCTGCGCGCTCGACATCATCGGTGCGGACTTCGTCCGTGAGATCGATCCGGGCGAGATGGTCGTCATTCAGGACGGCCATATCGAAAGCTCGCGCCCCTTCGGCCCCTCCACCGGCCGTTTCTGCATCTTCGAGCATGTCTATTTCTCGCGCCCCGACAGCATGATCGGTGGCCGCTCGGTCTATGAGACTCGCCGCGCGATCGGCGTGGAACTGGCCCGCGAGGCCCCGGTCGAGGCCGATCTGGTCTGCCCCGTGCCCGACAGCGGCACCCCGGCGGCGATCGGCTACAGTCAGGAAAGCGGCATTCCCTTCGCGCTCGGGATCACGCGCAACCAGTATATGGGCCGCACCTTCATCGAGCCGACCGAGCAGATCCGCAACATGGGCGTGCGCCTCAAGCTCAACGTGAACAAGTCGCTCATTCGGGGCAAGCGGGTGGTCCTTGTCGACGACTCCGTCGTGCGCGGCACCACCTCGCGCAAGATCAAGGACATGATCCTCGATGCGGGCGCGAAGTCGGTGCATTTCCGTATCGCCTCGCCGCCGACCGCATGGCCGTGCTTCTACGGCGTCGACACGCCCAACCGCGACAAGCTGCTGGCAGCGCAGATGACCGAAGAAGAGATGCGCGACTGGGTTGGCGTGGACAGCTTGAAATTCATTTCGCTCGACGGGCTGTATCGCGCCGTGGGCGAGGCCGAGGGCCGCGACAATTCCTGCCCGCAATATTGCGATGCCTGCTTCTCGGGCGAGTATCCGATCACGCCGTCGGATCAGCTGGAGAAGGGTTTCGAGATGAAGGCGGCCGAGTAAGCGCGCGACGCTTCAGGTTTCCCGAACCAACAAGACAAGGGCCGCCGCGCTGATCCGCGTTGCGGCCCTTATTCTTGGCGGCAGGCCCTGAGCAGCGGTTGCACCTCGCCATCCTCGGCGATCCAGTCGAGCATCGCCTGCGCGCCGCGCGTCCACCAGACATAACCGGCTTCGCCCTCGCCATCCTCGGCATATTTCGCACCATCGGCCGAGCGGATATGGCTCATCACAACCTGCCGCCCCTGTAGAAACACGACGACGCGCTGCGGATCGGTGTCGTTGAGATAAGCCGCGTGCACTTCCGCGCCGCGCTCGCAATGATAGGTGGCGTTCACCACCGCCGAGGGGCCGTCGCCGACAATCGGATTGAGCGGCTCCAACCGCTCCACCGACCCGTCATCCGGGGCTGTGCCCTGCACCGCGTCCTGCGCCGCGACCGGTCCCGCCAGCGCGACACCTACGAGCGCCGCGCCAAAGAGCCCCCGCCTCACGCGTCGTCCTCGACCCGGTCGGCAAGCGACTCCGCGCGCGCGGCGATCTCGGCCAGCGTTTCGGTCACTTCGGGCGGCACGATCGGCACTTCGACATGCGCCGGGTTCGACTGCAGCTCGTCGATCTTCGCCTGCAATTCGCCCAGACGGTTCATTGCGTCGCGCAGCTGATCCTCGATGCCTGCGGCCTTGTCCGCCAGCATCAGCCCCGACATCAGCAGCATCCGGCTCTCGGGCACCCGCCCGATCTGGCCCAGAAGCACCTGCGCCTCGCTGTCGAGCATCCCGGCAGCAGAGCGCAGGAAATGTTCTTCACCTTCTTGGCAGGCGACCTGAAAATCGCGGCCGCCGATGGAAATCGTCACCTCAGGCATCGGTCTCCTCCTCGCGGTTCGCCGCTTCGATGATCGGGTCGAGACCCGCGATGATCTGCTCCAGCTCGGCGCTCTCGCCGTCGCGCGCGGCGCGCAGGCTTTGCAGCTCGGCCATCAGCGCCTCCTCGGAGAAGGCCACGCCCTCGTCCATCAGCTTGCGATTGGCCGCGACCAGCGCCGCGTTGGCTTGCTTGAGCGCTGCGACTTCCTTGAAAGCGGCTTCCTGTGCGCGCACGGCGGCGCCGTATTTGCGCTCCATCGCGCCCAGCGTGGTGTCCTGTTTCTCGCGGATCGCGCGGACGCGTTCGGAGAGCTGCGCATTGGCTTCCTGCTCGGCGGCGAGCGCGGCTTTCAGCTCGGCCACTTCCGCCGGATCGGCAATCGCTTCGGGTGGTGCCTCCGGCACGGGGGGCAATTCCGCCTCGGCAGGCGCTGCGGTCTCCGGCTCGAGCTGGTGCGTGGCATCCTGCGCCGCTTGCGCCTGCAATGCTTCGCGCTGCTTGAGCGCTTCGACCCCGCGCCCGATCCGCTCTAGCGCGAAAGCGATGCGGCGTTCGTATTCGGCTATGTCACTCATACGCGCCTCCTCGTCCTCATGTTTTTCGCTTGCCATGACCGAATCGCGGCCGACTGCGAGTTTCGTTAAGTCTAACCTTTTGCGACAGGGCAAGCCCACCCTTTTGCCCCAAGCACTTGTGGGCCGCGCTTGATCTTGGGCCGATCCCTGCTATCAGGGGCGCGGACCCATCCAACTGCTGCCCTGCGAAAGGACGTTTCATGGAAATCGAAGAGCTGCGCGCCGCCCATCCTGAGCATTGGAAACTTGCCTCCGCGATCCGCGCACTGGCGATGGATGCGGTACAGGCCGCAAATTCCGGTCACCCCGGCATGCCGATGGGCATGGCCGATGTCGCGACCGTTCTGTTCCAGAACCACCTGAAATTCGACGTGAAGAACCCGAAATGGGCTGACCGCGACCGCTTCATCCTGTCGGCCGGCCACGGCTCGATGCTGATCTACTCGCTGCTCTATCTCTGCGGCGACGAGCAGGTGACGCTCGACCAAATCAAGAACTTCCGCCAGTCGGGCGCTCTGACCGCCGGCCACCCCGAGAACTTCCTGCTCGACGCAGTGGAGACCACGACCGGCCCGCTCGGCCAGGGCCTCGCGACTTCGGTCGGCATGGCCATCGCCGAAGAGGCGCTGCGCGCGCAATGGGGCAAGAAGCTCGTCGATCACCGCACCTGGGTCATCGCAGGCGACGGCTGCCTGATGGAAGGCATCTCCCAGGAGGCCATCGGCCTTGCCGGGATGCAGGAACTGTCGAACCTGATCGTGCTGTGGGACAATAACGACATCACCATCGACGGCCGCGTGTCGATGTCCGATAAGACCGACCAGCGCAAGCGCTTCGAAGCGTCGGGCTGGACCGTGTTTGCCTGCGACGGCCACGATCCGGCCTCCATCGACGAGGCGCTGACCAAGGCGAAGAAAGCCAAGGGTCCGGTTCTTGTCGACTGCAAGACCATCATCGGCTTCGGCGCACCGACCAAGGCGGACAGCTACTCGGCCCACGGCTCGCCGCTGGGCGACGAGGAGATCGCGCGCACCAAGGCGATCTACGGCTGGGATCACGGCCCGTTCGAAATCCCCGCCGACGTGAAGTCGCAATGGGAGGCCATCGGCACCCGCGGCGCGGCTGAGCGCGGCGAATGGGACGAGCGCTTCGGCAAGCTCTCGGCCAACAAGCAGGCCGAGTTCACCCGCATCATGGAAGGCGGCGTCTCGAAGAAGCTGACCGGCGCGATCCGCAAGTTCAAGAAAGAGCAGGCCGAAGCCGCGCCGAAAGTCGCGACCCGCAAGGCGTCCGAGATGGTGCTGGGCGTGATCAACGCCGCCTGCCCCGAGACCATCGGCGGCTCGGCCGACCTCACCGGCTCGAACCTGACCAAGTCGAAGGACATGACGGTCTTCAACCCGGAGAACCGCAAGGGCCGCTACATCCATTACGGCATCCGCGAGCACGGCATGGCGGCTGCGATGAACGGCCAGTGGCTGCATGGTGGCGTGCGCCCCTATGGCGGCACGTTCTTCTGCTTCACCGACTACGCGCGCGGCGCGATGCGTCTCTCGGCGCTGATGAAAGTGCCGACGGTCTATGTCATGACCCATGACTCCATCGGTCTGGGCGAAGACGGCCCGACCCACCAGCCGGTCGAACATCTGGCAATCTGCCGCGCGACGCCCAACACGCTGACCTTCCGCCCCGCCGATGTCATCGAGACCGCCGAGGCGTGGGAAATCGCGATGAACCAGGAGGGCACGCCCTCGGTTCTGGCGCTGTCGCGTCAGGGTCTGCCGACGCTGCGCACCGAGTACAAGCCGCAGAACCTCACCGCGCGCGGCGCTTATGTTCTGGCCGAAGCCGACGGCAAGCGTCAGGTGATCCTGATGGCGACCGGCTCGGAAGTGGAAATCGCGATCAAAGCCCGCGAGCTGCTGCAGAAGGAAGCGATCGGCACCCGTGTCGTGTCGATGCCCTGCATGGAGCTGTTCGACGAGCAGGACGAGGCCTACCGCAAGCGCGTGCTGCCGCCGAACTCGGTCCGTGTGGCCGTCGAGGCCGCCGTGCGCCAGCCGTGGGACCGTTGGCTTCTGGGCGAGCGTGGCCGCGAGGCGAAAGCCGGCTTCGTGGGCATGGAGGGCTTCGGCGCTTCCGCCCCCGCAGGTGAGCTTTACGAGAAGTTCGGGATCACCCCCGAGGCCGTGGCCGAGAAGGTCAAGAGCCTCCTCTGATGGCTCTGCCCGGGTTGAAAGCGACTGCGAGGGGGCCCGGCGTGGCCCCCTCTTCACATCCCGAGGGCGATCGTCCCGGGATGGGGATCGCGCTGATGCTCGGCGCGTTCTCTATGCTGACTTTGATGGACGCTTTCGCGAAGCTTCTCGGGCAAGGCTATCACCCGCTCTTGATCGTCTGGGCGCGCTTCGCGGTGAATGCCGCCGTGCTCGCCTTCATCTATCGCGGCAGCCTGCCGCGCAGGCTCCGCAGCGCGCAGCCGAAGTTCCAGCTGGGCCGGGCGCTGTTCCAGATGGGCGCGATCGTGGCCTTCTTCTACGCGCTGAAACATGTGCCGCTGGCCACCGCCACCGCGCTTGGCGATCTCAACCCGGTGATCGTGACGCTGGGCGCGGCGCTGTTTCTGGGCGAGCGGCTGGGCCCGCACCGCATTTTCGGCATTCTGGCGGCCTTCATGGGCGCGATGATCATCCTGCGTCCGGGTTTCGGCGGGCTGCATCCGGCGGCGTTTCTGGCGCTGCTGGCCGCCTTCAGCTTCGCGGGCGCGGTGCTGCTGACGCGCCACCTGCGTGGCGATAGCGCGGCCACCTCGCAGCTTTGGTCCGCCTTTACCGGGCTTGCGCTTTCGTCGCTCGCCCTGCCCTTCATCTGGCAGCCGATCGCGCTGTCCGATCTCTGGGTTTTCCTCGGTCTCGGGCTTGCGGGCAGCCTGTCTCAGTTTCTGCTGATCCGCGCCTTCGCGCTGGCCGAAGCCTCGACGCTCGCACCCTTCGGTTACTCGGGGCTGCTGTTCGCGTCCTTCTGGGGCTGGCTGATGTTTGGGCAGTTTCCCGACGGGTTCACGATTGCCGGGGCGCTTGTGATCGTGGGGGCTGGCCTCTATGTCTGGTCGCGTGAGCGCCGTGCCGCGCGCCAAGCCAGAGCCTGACACTCGACACGATGAAGAACCGCGAACCCACCCTGTCCGACCGCGCCTCGAATGCCCTTTTCGTGGCGGTGATGCGGCTGGTCCAGCGCCTGCCCTACGAGCGGCGTATCCCCGCAGCGGGGCGGATGGTCGCGCGGCTCGCCCCGATCCTCGGCTTCACCCGCAAAATCCGCGAGAACCTACGTATCGCCTGCCCGGATCTGTCCGAAGACGAAATCAAGCGGCTGCAGCGCGAGATGCCCGACAATCTGGGCCGGATGCTGGCGGAGATTTATTCCGGCGAGGAATTCGTGGCCCGCGTGCACGATCTGCCGATCGAGGGCCCCGGCGCCGAGACGCTGGAGGCCGCCCATCGCGAGAGTCGCCCCGTCGTCCTCGCGGCAGGCCATTTCGGCAATTACGACGCGTGGCGCGCGGCGCTGGCCGGGCGCGGCTACCGGGTCGGCGCGATCTACCGCCCGATGAACAACCCGCTCTTCAACGAGCAATATGTCTCGACCATCTCGGCCATCGCAGAGCCGCTGTTCTCGCGCTCGCGCCGGGGGCTGGGCGACATGATGAAATTCCTGCGCGACGGCGGAATGGTCGCCTTCGGCTTCGACCAGCATTTCAACAAGGGCGCGGAACTGAGCTTCTTCGGCCTACCCGCGCGCACGCCGCTGTCGGCGGCGGAAATGGCGCTGAAGATGAAAGCCGATCTGGTGCCGATCTACGCGATCCGCCAGCCGGACGGGCTCAGTTTCAAGATCTATGCCGACAAGCCCGTCCCGCACAGCACCCCCGAGGCGATGACGCAGACGCTCAATGACGGGCTGGAGGAGATGATCCTCAAGCACATGGAGCAATGGCTCTGGATTCATCGCCGCTGGAAGGTGAAGCGCAAATAAGAAAGGCGCGCGAGTTTCCCCGCGCGCCCTTGCGTCATCTCGCAAAGGCTCAGTTGCCGCGCTGGATACGCTCCATCAGCGCGCCGGTCTCCTCGGCGGGCAGAGCCGCGCGCAGCGCGAACCAGATCACCACCAGCGACCACACCGCGACGAGGCCCATCCCGCTCCAGAAGTTCAGCACATTGAGCGCGTGTTCCGAGGTGCCGAGTCCGGTGATCACCCAAAGCCCGCCGAACCACAGCGCCAGCCAGCCGATATGCCCCCAGCCGAACTCGGAGGCGGATTTCTTCTGCACGACGTGGAAGACGACCGCATAGACCGCGAAACCCCCGAGCAGCATCCCGAACAGGATCGAGTCGGTGTAGAAACCCGTCCAGTAGATCACGAGGTTCGACGCGATGAAGGCCAGCGGCGCAAGGAACTCCGCCCCTTTCAAGCGGAAGGCGCGCTCGGCATCGGGTTGGCTGCGGCGCAGCACCATCAGGACGATCGGACCGAGGCCGTAGGTCAGAACCGTGATCGAGCTGATATAGCCCACCAGCAGCTGCCATGCCGGGAAGGGCAGCAGGAAGAACACGCCCACGGCCCACATCACCGCGACCGCCAGCCACGGCACGCCGTGACGGGTCGTGTGGGTCAGCGCGCTCGGCCCGCTCTCGGTGTCGCCCACCGCATAGAGGATACGCGAGCCGCCGGTGACGTAGATCAGCCCCGTCCCGCCGGGAGAGACATAGGCATCGACGTAAAGGAGCAGCGCCAGCCATCCCATGCCCAGCGTCGCCGCGAGACCGGCGAAGGGACCAGCAGAGCCTTTGAAGCTCAACGACGACCAGCCATTCGCCAGATCGCCCTGCGAGAGCGCCATGATGAAGGCCACCTGCAGCAGGATATAAACGATCGCGGCGAGAATGACCGACCCGATGACCGCCATCGGGATATTCCGGCCGGGGTTGGCGCTCTCACCGCCCAAGTCGATCGCGGTGCGGAAGCCAAGGAAGGAGAACACGATCCCCGCGGCGGGAATGGCGGTGAACATGCCCTGCGCCTTGTAGGTGCCCGGTGCCGCATGCCAGACGCCCCAATGGGACGAGGCCGCGATCAGCCCGACCACGGTGATCAGCGGCACGGCGATCTTCCACCACGTGACGGTGTTGTTCACCTTCAGCAGCGCCTTAATCGCGAGCAGGTTCAGCAGCGCCAGCACGCTTAGGAGCAGCGCGGAGGTGATGAAGCCCACCAGCGTCAGCGTGCCCGACCCGTCTCCGCGCAGGAAATAGGGCAAGTAGTTATTGGCATAAGTGACAATCCCCTCGGCCTCGACCGCGGGCACCGGCGCATAGCTGAGAAACAGCATCCAGCCCCAGAGCCGTCCCAGCGTCGCGCCGTGGCTCGCATGGCTCATATGGACGAGCGCGCCGGATTTGGAGAACATCGTGGAGAGCTCGGCAAAGCACAGCGCGATCAGCATGATGATCGCCGCCCCGATCACCCAGGACCAGACCGAGAGCGGCCCTGCGATTTTCGAGGCGTGATAGGCGCCGAACAACCAGCCCGAGCCGATCATGGAGGTGGTGGAGGCAAAGAGCAGCCCGATGACCCCGGCGTCACGCCGCAGTTTGCCTCCTCCGGCCATCGTTTCTGTTGATGCCATTGGTTAATCCCCTGTTTCTTATTAATCACAAGGGTTCAACTAGGGCGCGATTTCGCCAACCGGAGCGATTACACGTGCTTGTGGCGGAACGCGATCACGCGTGAAATCTGCAGTCGGACTTAGCGCAGGAATTTCTGGGCAAGCTTCGCCATGCGTCCGCTGCGATAGGGCGGCATCAGCATCGCAAGCGGCGCGAACCGGTTCTCGAGCACAGGCTTAAGATGGGTGAAAGCCTCGAAGCCCCAATGGCCATGCGCGGCCCCGACACCCGAATTCCCGATCCCGCCGAAGGGCAGGTTCTGGTGCAGATAATGGACCAGCGCGACATTGACGCCCACCGCGCCCGAACTGGTCGCGCGGCGCAGCCGGTCGATCAACCCGCGGTCACGCTCGAAGATGTAAAGGGCGAGCGGCTTCGGCCCGGCCTCGATCCGCGCCACCACATCGGCCGCATCGTCGAAGGGGATGACCGGCAGAACGGGGCCGAAAATCTCCTCCTGCTCGACGCGCATAGACGGGTCGGTGCCCATAAGAACGGTCGGCGCGATATAGCGGCTCTCGGCCTCGCTCGTGGCGCCGGTCAGGGCCTTTGCGCCAGCGGATTGCGCGCTCTCGATCATGCCCATCAGGCGGGCGAAATGATCCGGGTTGATGATCCGCGCGAGGTCACGCGAGGCCGCCTGCGCCTCTTCCGTCTTACCATACATCCGCGCGATCGCGGCTTTCAGCTCGGCCAGAAATGGGGCTTCGATCTGCTTGGCGACATAGACGTGATCGGGGGCGATGCAGGTCTGACCGGCATTCGCGAACTTGCCCCAGGCGATCATCCGCGCGGCCTTCTTAAGGTCGGCGCCGGGGCCGACGATGACCGGGGATTTCCCGCCCAGTTCCAGCGTCACCGACGTCAGATGCTTCGCCGCCGCCGCCATCACGATCTTGCCCACCCGCGGCGAGCCGGTGAAGAAGATATGATCGAAGGGCTGGTCGAGCAGTTCCTGACTGACCTCGACCCCGCCTTGCACCACGCGCACCAGATCGGCGGGCAGCGCCTCCTCCACGATCTGCGCGATCACGGCGGCGCTGGCCGGGGCCAGCTCAGACGGCTTTACGATGGCGGCACAGCCCGCCGCGATGGCCGAGACCAGCGGCCCGAGCGACAGCGCCAGCGGGTAATTCCACGGCGCGATGATCAGCGCGGTGCCCTTCGGCTCGGGCACGATCCGCGCGCGGGTGCCCAGCATCGCGCGGGTCGGGCGCACCCGGCGGACCTTCGTCCACGTCTTCAGATTGCGCAGCGCGTGCGAAATCTCGGCCTGAACGGGTAGGATCTCGGTCAGGCGGATCTCGGCCTCGGGCTTGGCGAAATCCTCGGCCAGCGCCGCGAGGATCTCCGCCTCGCAATCGTGGATCGCGCGCGAGAGCGCCTGCAGCGCCGCGCGCCGCTGCGCGGGATCGAAAGCCATGCGGCGCTGCGGATTGCCTGCGGCAAGGTCGACGAACGCCTGCGCCGGGGTCTTGAAACTGCGGTGATCCATCGGGGCTCCTTTGCCGCGCATCTCACCGCGCGGGAGGGGAAATGGCAAGCGGCAGCGCGGCTTAGCGCGCGCGACGCAGCGGCAAGGACAGCACGAAGAGCACGGTCGAGGCCGCCACGATCGACGGACCGGCAGGAGTGTCGAACTGCAACGACCCCCAGAGCCCCAGCAGCACCGAGGCGATCCCCACCCCGGTCGCGCCCGCCGCCATGCCCTCCGGCCCGCGCGCGAATTGCCGCGCCGTGGCCGCCGGGATGATCAGCAGCGCCGCGATCAGCAGCGCGCCGACAATCTTGATCGCCACGGCCACCGTCAGCGCAAGCGCGATGGTTAGCGCCATCTGCTCGCGCCGCGGATCGAGCCCCGAGGACATCGCCAGCTCGTCATTGATCGTTGCGGTCAGCAGCCCCTGCCAGCGCCATGCCAGCAGCGCCACGACCACAGCCGAGCCCCCCCAGACCACGGCCAGATCGCTGCGCGACACGGCGAGAATATCGCCGAACAGCCAGGCCGACAGATCGACCCGCAGCCCCGATTGCAGCGACGCCGCGACGAGGCCGAAAGCGAGCGCAGAATGGGCGAGCACGCCCAGAAGCGTGTCCATCGCATGGCCGCGCCCGGACAGCCGCGCCACCGTGAGCGCCATCGCCAGCGCCACGCCGAGCGTGCCCAGATAGACCGAGATGCCGAAGGCGAAGCTCAGCGCCACGCCGAGGATCGCCGCATGGGCGGTCGCATCGCCGAAATAGGCCATCCGCCGCCACACCACGAAAGAGCCCAAGGGGCCGGTCGCGAAGGTCAGGCCTATCCCGGCCAGCGCCGCACGGAAAAGAAAATCGTCAAACATGCGCCTGCCCGTGGGTTTGAGTGCTGTCTTGTGCCTCGTCATGGGCGTGGTCGTGATCGTGGCCGCAGGTCGCGTGATCCGCGTGTTCGCCATGATCATGGCTGTGCTGATAGAGCGCGAAAGCCCCTTGCGTGCCCATCCCGAACAGCGCGCGATATTCCGGTGCCTCGGCCACCACCTTCGGCGTGCCCTGACAGCAGACATGGCCGTTGAGGCAGATCACCCGATCCGAGGCCGACATCACGACGTGCAGATCGTGACTGACCATCAGCACCGCGCAGCCGGTTTCCTGACGGACCTCCTCGATCAGCTTGTAGAACCCCGCCGTGCCGGGCTGGTCGAGCCCCTGCGTCGGCTCGTCGAGGATCAGGATCTGCGGCTCGGACAGCAAGGCGCGCGCCAGAAGCACACGTTGAAACTGCCCGCCCGAAAGCCGCGAAATCTGCCGCCCGCCCAGATGCGGCACGCCGGTGCGCTCCAGGGCGGCCTCGGCCCGCGCGTTGGAAACGCGCTTGGGCAGCGACAGGAAGCGGCGCACCGTCAACGGCAGGCTCGCATCGACATGCAGCTTTTGCGGGACATAACCGATCCGCAGCCCCGCCTGACGGTTCACCTTGCCGCGCGCGGCGCGTTCCAGCCCGATCAGCGCGCGGATCAGCGTCGATTTGCCCGAGCCGTTGGGCCCGACGACGGTGACGATCTCGCCCGGGGAAATCGTGAAGTCGACGCCGTGAAGCACTTCGACCTCGCCATGACGCACGCTCAGGCCCTGCGCCGTGATCAACTCGCTCATTGCGCCTCCTCAGCGGCGCAGTTCGGGCACAGCCCCAGCGCCTCGACGGTCGCCCGCTCTACATGGAAATTCAGCCGCTCGGCCGCGCCCTGCAGCGCGCGGCGCACTTCTTCGGCCCCCTCTTCGGGCCCGGCCTCGGCGACCTCGCCACAGTTACGGCAGATCAGGAAGAGCGGCGCATGTTCCTCGCCCGGACTCATGCAGGCGGCGAAGGCATTCAAGCGGCGCACGCGATGCGCAAGACCGTGCTCGACAAGGAATTCCAGCGCGCGATAGGCCACGGGCGGCTGCTTGCCGAACCCATCCTCCGCGAGCCGGTCGAGCACCTCGTAGGCCCCCATAGCCCGATGTTCTTCCAGCAGAATTTCCAGCGCGCGCTTGCGCACCGGGGTCAGACGCGCGCCCTTTTCGGCGGCGACAGCCTCGGCGCGCGCCAGCGTCGTGCCGGCGCATCGGCTGTGGTCATGAGGCGTGAAAGCCTTGGCGGAAGAGGTCGAAGATCCCACGAGAGCGTTACCTTATCACATTTCTTCTTGACGAGTGATTTTATAACATACATGTTCCGCTCCTCAGATCAAGTTGGACAGGAGACATCCGATGCGCCCCACCCTTCCCGTTCTCGTGAGCGCGCTTGCCGCACTGCCCGCCCTCGCCCAAGCCGAGGTGCCCAGCGTCGTCACCGATGTGCCGCCGGTGCAGTCGCTCGTCGCGCAGGTGATGGGCGATCTGGGCAAGCCCGAAGTGCTGCTCGGTCAGAATTCGGACGCGCATCACTATCAGCTGAAGCCGAGCCAAGCGCGCGATCTGCAGGATGCCGATCTCGTCTTCTGGGTCGGCCCGCGCCTGACGCCGTGGCTGGAACGCGCGATCGAAGGCGTCGGCGTGAAGGGCCAATCGGTCGAGCTGCTTCACGCACCCGGAACGACGCAGCGTAGCTTCTCTGCGCAGGACCCGCATGACCACAGCGCCGATCTCGACGAGGATGAGGGTCACGCCGAGGCGGGGCACGACGATCACGCCGAGGTCGATCAGATGACCGATCCCCATGCGTGGCTCGACCCCGACAATGCGAAGCTCTGGCTCGGCCTGATCGCCGAAGACCTCTCCAAGGCCGATCCCGAACATGCCGACACCTACGCGGCCAATGCCGAAGCCGCGCAGGCCCGGATCGAGACGCTCGACGCCAAGCTCAAGGCCGAATTCGCCCCCGTCGCGGACAAGCCCTTCCTCGTCTATCACGCAGCTTACGGCTATCTGGCCGATCATTACGGGCTAACCATCATGGGTGCGCTCTCGCCCAGCGACGCTTCGACCCCCGGCGCGGCCCATCTGGTGAGCTTGCGCGACGAAGCCTCGGCGAAGGATGCCGTCTGCGCCTTCCCGGAAGCGAACCACGACCCGAAAATGGTCGAAATCCTCGTCGATGGCACGCCGGTGACGCTCGGCAAGCCGCTCGATCCGTCCGGCACCGCGCTGACCTATGGCCCCGGCCTGTACAACGACCTGATGCAGGGAATGGCGGACACGATCACCGCCTGCCTGTCGCAGGGTTGATCCCGCAAGACCGCCGTGCGATCTGATGCGCCATGGCTGATTGGATCGCACTCACGGAAGAATTCGGGCGCTGGCGCGCCGCCCATGTCTCGGACGGGGCGGTGAGCGACCGCAAATCCGGGCCCGCCGCGCGCCCGCTCTTGCCCGACGGGGCCGCTGCGATCGTGGCGGCCTCCGCTGCAGGCCCTGCCCCGCGCGCCCTGCCCTGCACGCCGCGCCCAGAAGGCGCGCTGCCGCTGACCGAAATCGGCGGGCAAAGCTATCCCGCCCTGCCCGGCCTGATCCAAGACAGCGACGGCACCGAGATCACCGCCCCCGAGGCGGCCCGGATCGCCGGCATCCTCGCCGGCCTCCCGCAATTCGACGGCGTGATCTGGATCTGCGGCGCAAGCGCGATCTGGGCGCATATCTCGGCGGGCGAAGTGGTCAGCGCGATGCGCGCAGGCTCCGCCGCGATGCTGGCCGCCCTTGGCGCACCGCTGGAGGCAGGCGACGGGTTCGACGCAGCCCTCGCCGATACGCTCTCGCGCCCCGAACGCCTCGCCCGCGAATTGGCGCCCCTCAGCCTCGGACGTCCCGCCCCGCGCGCCACTGGCGCCGTGCTCGGCGCGGAACTCGCCGCAGCGAAACCGTGGTGGCTCGGGCAAACCGTGCTGGCGCTGTCCTCCGCCTCCGCCCCCGGCTGGTCGGAAATTTGCGCCCGCGGCTTGCAAGCGCAGGGCGCGCAGGTCACTTTGGGCGACGGGGAGGCCGCGCTGATCGCGGGGCTGTCCGCCGCGCGCCGACCCGGCGCGTAACCGAGCGGCGAAAATAGGCGGCAGAGGATGGATGCATGAGTGAAACCGAACTGCCCGAAGCCTTCGCCGAACTCGCCCCCCGTTTCGGATTTTCCCGCCCCGCTGGCCGCTGCCTCGGCGCGATCTGGCGCGCGGCGCAAGCGCCCTCGGCCGACGATCTGGTAACGCAGCTTGGGCTGTCGCGCTCCAATGTCTCGACCGCTCTGAAGGAATTGCGCGATGCGGGTCTCGTGCAGGCCGCACGCTCGCCCGGCTCGCGCAAGGATTTCTTCGTGGCGCCCACCGAGCCGTGGGAACTGGCGCGCCTGATGCTGGCCGAGCGCGAGCGCCGCGTCATCGGCCCCGCGCGTGACCACCTGTCCGCACTGGAAGCCCGCAGCGCCGATCCGCGCGCGGCGGCCCTGTGCGAGCTGCTCGACGCGGCCTCGGGCTACATCCAGGCGCTGATCCGCCTCGACCCCGCCGAGCTTGCCCGTCACATCGACCCGGCGCGCGGCGGTGGCAAAGCGGAAAAGCCCGCGCCCAAGACCTCCAAGAAGAAAAAGAAAAAAGCCGCTCAGGGTTGAGTGCGGTTTTTTAGCCCGGCACCAAGAAGAAGATTATCGGGACTTAGGCACCGCGCTCGAATTCAAGTGAGGAATTGGCCCGATTTTATCGTCACCGACATCGAGAAACTGACAAATCTCGCGTGTATCTTTGCTTTTGCTTAGATCGACACAGAGAAAATCATTCGGTCGATGAAGAAAGTATCGAATGATTTCGTCATTCCGCTTCAAGTATTTTGAGATGCAGAAATCGCGATCATACAAGAGACTCCAATCCTCGCGGGGCTTTCCGTTCTCAACCACTGTCACAAATTGCTTATTCTGTTCGTAGAAATAATTGTTCCGTATACCCTTCCAAAAATCTGGGCCCGCTTCGTCGACAGACTTGAAACCAAATACTTTTTGATGGAATCGGGTTAGACTTTCGTACCACGCGTCAGCGTCCCGAACAGTTAATATGAACTTACTGTTCGGGAAGAGCGCATCTAGCGCAACGTAAAGAGAGTCTTGTGAAAAAGGTACATCTTGGAACGCATCGAAGTCTGAAACAAACCGCTTGAGAATATCGTATCGCCCTGATGAGAAAACGTGAGCCAGCAAGTTCTCCTGAAGGCCCTGATGCGGCATTCTCAACCCGAGTTCCTTGAGTATTCTCTCTAGCGACGTCGTTCCGGTTTTATTGAAACCGATACAGAATACTTTATCGGAATGTGATCTCTTGCGGAACTTCCCAGAGAAATATTCACGAAGCGCGGTCTCATCCTTTCCGATCAGACCCGAAGCATCTCTCGCGTACCTACGATACTGGAGCCAGCGCCGGATCTGTCTTCGTCCCATTACTCTGTAACCTCAGAACTTTGTCATTAGGCAGTCAGCCTCAATTACACCAACCGGCTCTGATCCCGCGCGGCCTTGATGAAGCCCGCGAACAGCGGATGCGGCGCGAAGGGCTTGGATTTCAGCTCGGGGTGGAACTGCACGCCGATGAACCACGGATGGTCCTTGTGCTCGACGATCTCGGGCAGGCGGCCATCGGGCGACATGCCCGAGAAGGTCATGCCGCATTTCTCCAGCGGCTCGCGATACTTGATGTCGACCTCGTAGCGGTGGCGGTGGCGCTCTTCGATATCGGTCGAGCCGTAGACCTCGGCGACCTTCGAGCCCTCTTTCAGCGCGGCCGAATAGGCACCCAGACGCATCGTGCCGCCCTTGTCGTCGGTCACCTTGCGCTCGACCCGGTGGTTGCCCTGCACCCATTCCTTGAGGTGATAGACGACCGGGGTGAAGCGTTTCTTGCCCGCCTCGTGGTCGAACTCTTCCGAGCCCGCATCGCTGACGCCCGCGAGGTTCCGCGCGGCCTCGATGACGGCCATCTGCATCCCCAGACAGATGCCCAGATAGGGCACGCCCTTTTCACGCGCGAATTGGGCCGCCCGGATCTTGCCTTCCGTGCCGCGCTCGCCGAAGCCGCCGGGCACGAGGATGGCGTGGTAGTTTTCCAGATAGGGCGCGGGGTCTTCGTTCTCGAAAATCTCCGCGTCGATCCATTCCGCCTTCACGCGCACGCGGTTCGCCATGCCGCCATGGGTCAGCGCCTCGGCGATCGACTTGTAGGCGTCCTCCAGCTGGACATATTTGCCCACGATCGCGACACGCACTTCGCCCTCGGCATGGTCGAGACGGTCCATCACGTCTTCCCAGCGGCTCAGTTCGGGCTTCGGCGCGGGCGAGATGCCGAACGCGTCCAGCACGGCCTGATCGAGGCCCATGCGGTGATACGCCAGCGGCGCCTCGTAGATCGACTTCAGATCATAGGCGGGGATCACCGCCTCGGGGCGCACGTTGCAGAACAGCGCGATCTTGCCGCGCTCTTTCTCCGGAATCGGCTGCTCCGAGCGGCAAACCAGCACGTCGGGCTGCAGGCCGATCGAGCGCAGTTCCTTCACCGAGTGCTGTGTCGGCTTGGTCTTCAGCTCACCCGACGCCGCCAGATAAGGCAGCAGCGTGAGGTGCATGAAGATACATTGGCCGCGCGGGCGGTCCTGGCTGAACTGGCGGATCGCTTCGAAGAAAGGCAGGCCTTCGATATCGCCGACCGTGCCGCCGATCTCGCAGAGCATGAAATCGACCTCGTCATCGCCGACATCGAGGAAGTCCTTGATCTCGTTGGTGACGTGCGGGATCACCTGAATCGTTTTGCCCAGATATTCGCCGCGGCGCTCCTTCTCGAGCACGTTGGTGTAGATGCGCCCGGAGGAAATCGAGTCGGTCTTGCGGGCCGAAACCCCGGTGAAGCGTTCGTAATGGCCGAGGTCGAGATCGGTTTCGGCCCCGTCATCGGTGACGAAGACCTCGCCATGCTCGAACGGGCTCATCGTGCCCGGATCGACGTTGAGATACGGGTCGAGCTTGCGCAGCCGAACCGAAAAGCCGCGTGCTTGCAGCAATGCCCCCAGGGCGGCGGATGCCAAACCCTTGCCGAGCGACGAGACAACGCCGCCGGTAATGAAGACATAACGTGCCATGAAGACCCCCGTGATCTGCGAAATTCGAATGGTTTCCCTGCCCCAAAGAGGGTCAGGATCACGGGATTTAATGCTTACACGATTCGCGGCCTGCCCGCAACCAGACCGCAAGCTATTGAGTTTGGATAGGACGCACCCGCAACGTTTTGTGGGTGCGAACCGGTTTTCAGGCTGAAGTAACGGCTTAGTTGGCGGCGGGCGGCGTAACCGGACCGCTTTGCGTATCCGTCGTGGTTTCGCCCGCGTTTCCGCCGGTCGAGGCATCCGACCCGCTTGCCGGCGGCGGCATCACCACATCGAGCGACGGCGTCGAGCCGGTCGTGTCATTGGCCGGCGCGGTCTCTGCCGGTGCACTCTGCTCGGGCGCGGCGCTATCGAGCACCGAGCTGCTGCCCGCTTTCTGCGCGGCCAGAACCGTCAGCGTCACCGAGGTCGCGAAGAAGCCAGCGGCCAGAACCCAGGTCACGCGAGTCAGCGCATTGGCCGCCTGCCGACCGGTCATCAGCCCGCCGACACCGCCGCCAGAGCTGTTGGACGACCCCATACCGAGGCCACCCCCTTCGGAGCGTTGCAGCAGCACCACGCCAATCAGCAGCAGTGCGAGGATCAGATGGATCGAGAGAACGACGTTTTCCATGAACGGGTCGGGCCTTCTTTCTTGCGACGCGCCTATCTAGGCGGATGAGACTGAGGGTGCAAGGCCGCAGAGGTGGATTTTCGGCTTTCGCGGGGTCAAATCGGCACACCCGCGCGGCCCACCTGCGCCCTCCCCTTCGTTTTGGTCCAAATATCCCGCCGGAGGCGCCTGCCTCCTCGCGCGCGCGTCACACGTGAATAGAGTGAACCACCTCTCGCAAATGCGGGCTTTCGCACCGCGCGCTCAGCCGCTATACCTCGCGCGGTTTTACACCTGCCAAGGAGAGAGCAATGGCCAATGTCGTCGTCGTCGGCGCCCAATGGGGTGACGAGGGGAAAGGCAAGATCGTGGACTGGCTCAGCGAGCGCGCGGATGTGATCGCGCGGTTTCAGGGCGGTCATAACGCGGGCCATACGCTCGTGATCGACGGCAAGGTCTACAAGCTCAACGCGCTGCCTTCGGGCGTGGTGCGGGGCGGCAAACTTTCGGTGATCGGCAACGGGGTCGTGCTCGACCCGTTCCACCTGCTCGCAGAGATCGAGAAGATCCGCGATCAGGGCGTCGAGATCACCCCCGAGACGCTGATGATCGCGGAAAACACCCCGCTGATCCTGCCGATTCACGGTGAGCTCGACCGCGCCCGCGAGGAAGCGGCCTCGAAGGGCACCAAGATCGGCACCACCGGTCGCGGCATCGGCCCGGCCTATGAAGATAAGGTGGGTCGCCGTTCGGTCCGCGTGGCGGACCTTGCCGATGACGCGACGCTTGAAGCCCGCGTCGACCGCGCGCTGCAGCACCACGATCCGCTGCGCAAGGGTCTCGGCATCGAGGCGATCGACCGCGACGCGCTGATCGCAAAGCTCAAGGAAGTCGCGCCGGAGATCCTGAAATACGCAGCCCCGGTCTGGAAAGTGCTCAACGAGAAGCGCAAGCAGGGCAAGCGCATCCTGTTCGAAGGCGCGCAGGGCTCGCTGCTGGATATCGATTTCGGCACCTACCCCTTCGTGACCTCGTCGAACGTGGTCGCAGGTCAGGCCGCAGCGGGCACCGGTATGGGCCCGGGCGCGATCGATTTCGTCCTCGGCATCGTCAAAGCCTACACCACCCGCGTTGGCGAAGGCCCCTTCCCGACCGAGCTGGACGACGAGGACGGCAACCGCCTCGGCACGCGCGGCCATGAATTCGGCACCGTCACGGGCCGCAAGCGCCGCTGTGGCTGGTTCGACGCGGCGCTGGTGCGCCAGACCTGCGCGATCTCGGGCGTGAACGGCATCGCGCTGACCAAGCTCGACGTGCTCGACGGGTTCGAGACGATCAAGATCTGCACCGGCTATGAGCTCGACGGCGAGACGCTCGACTATCTGCCGACCGCCGCCGAAGAGCAAAAGCGCTGCGTGCCGGTCTATGAAGAGATCGAAGGCTGGGCCGAATCGACCGAAGGCGCGCGCAGCTGGGCCGACCTTCCGGCAGCGGCGATCAAATATGTCCGCCGGATCGAGGAGCTGATCGACTGCCCGGTCGCGATGCTTTCGACCTCGCCCGAGCGCGACGACACGATCCTCGTGACCGACCCCTTCGCGGATTGATCCGATGGCGCTGAGCTACAAGGCCCGACGACGCCTCTCGCTGCTGGCCCTCGTCGTGGGGCTGCCCGCCTATATCGTCGTCGCTGTGACGGTGGTGAACTGGGCGGGTGCGCGCTGGGGGCGGCTGCCGATCTGGGCCGAGTTCGGCGTCTATGTCGTGCTTGGCTTGCTGTGGATCGCGCCGCTCAAGCCGATCTTCAAAGGCGTCGGCAAGGACGATCCCGACGATCCGTCGCAGCCGTGACACCCTCTGGCGGGCGCGCCGAAAAACGGGCAAATTAGCCCGATGACAAGCGCGCCCTGCCCCCTCCCGCCCGACAGTCTGACCAATTCCGACATCGCGGAACTGACCGCGTGGCGACACCGCCTGCATCAGGATCCCGAGTTGTCCGGCGAGGAACGCGACACCGCCGCGCGGGTCGTCGCGATGCTGCTGCCGACCGCACCGGACCGGACGCTGACCGAGCTTGGCGGCCACGGTGTCGCCGCGATCTACGAGGGAGCGGAGCCCGGCCCGACGATTCTCCTGCGCTGCGAATTGGACGCGCTGCCGATCCACGAGACCGGCACGCCGCCTTACCGGTCGAACTTTCCCGGCAAGGGGCATCTGTGCGGCCATGACGGCCACATGGCGATTCTCGCGGGCGTGGCGCGCTGGCTGTCGCGCAACCGACCTGTGCGTGGCCGCGCGATCTTGCTGTTCCAACCCGCTGAAGAGACCGGCGCGGGGGCTGCGGCCGTGATCGCCGATCCGCGCTTTGCCGAGATCGCGCCCGATCTCTCCTTCGCGCTGCACAATATGCCCGGCGTGCCCTTCGGGGCGGCGGCGCTGCAGGACGGGGTGATGAATTGCGCCTCGCGCGGTATGAAAATCACGCTCACGGGGTGGACCGCCCATGCCTCGCTGCCTGAAAGCGGTCGTTCCCCCGCCTCGGCGCTGGCCCGGCTGCTGACCGACCTGACGGCGCTCGGCAACGATCTGCACCAGAGCGATCCCGATTTCGCGCGCGTGACGATCACCCATGCGCGGCTCGGCGAACCCGCCTTCGGTGTCGCGCCCGGCGCGGCGGAGCTGTGGGCGACCCTGCGCACCCAGCGCGATACGGGGATGGCGGGGCTCGTGGAGAAAGCCGAGGCGATGGTGCATGAGGCTGCCGATGCGCTCGGGCTGGAGCGCGAGATCACCTATCACGACGTCTTTCGCCATTGCGAAAATACTCCCGAAGCGACCGAAATTCTGCGCGCGGCGCTGCAGGCCGAGGGGATCGAGACCACCGAGACCGATCTGCCGATGCGCGCCTCCGAGGATTTCGGGCGTTTCGCCGATCACGGTCCCGCCGCGATGGCGCTTCTGGGCGCGGGCAACCGCCCGGCCCTGCACAACCCCGATTACGATTTCCCCGACGCGCTGATCGGCCCCGGCGCGCGCGTCCTGATCCAGTGCCTGCGCGCGCGGCTGTACTGATCCAATGAGAAAGGGCGGCCCCGCAGGACCGCCCCTTCTGATCTGTCGCCGGGCTTACTGCCCCGAGGCCATCTTCGCCTCGTCCCAGTAGCGCGAGGCTTCGGTGATCGCGTATTGGCCGCGCTTCACCTTGGTGATCTTGCCCTGACGCAGCAGGCGGCCGAAGACGCGCATCCGCTCTTCGCGCGGCACGTCAGCCGCATCGTCCATGACGGACAGTTTGCGCATGATCTGCGGCGGCGAGAAATGCGGGCGCCCTTCCACGGCCGACGTATAGGCGGCGGCGGCTTCCAACAAATCGGAGAGGCCCTGCGTGCCGAGGCTTTCCGCGAATTCGGCGAAGCTGGTCGCCTGCTCGGGGTTCATCGGCGTGGCTTCGGATTCGTCGCCTTGGGCAGCGGCGAACTGACCTGCCGAGACACGGCGCGGACGGATCGCGGCGGCGGGCTGAGCAGCCGGCTGCTCGACCTCCTCGACATCCGAGGCTTCATCGGCGTCGACGCGCTGTTCGGAAACCAGCACCAGCGGCGCGGGGCGCAACGGATCGGGACGGCGCGATGCCGTCTCGCCCGAGCTGACCGGGCGGCGCGGACGCACGGCCTGGGTCAAATCGGCGCGGTAAGGCTCGGACCCGTCCTCGTCCTCGACGCCCCCTTTCGCGGTGTCCTGCCCCTTGGCCAGACGATCCGCGACAGTGGCGGCGACGGCGGCCTTGAGATGCGCGATCGCGGAGAAGCGGCGGCGGGTTTCGACCACTTCGGCCTGCTTGTCGGCCTCGGCCAGAAGGCGATCCACCTCGGCTTCGCGGTCGGTCTCTTCTTCGGAGAGCGACGCGGCCTCGCGTGCGGCAACCTCGGTCGGGGCTTCCGCCTCTTTCATGTCTTCCGCGTCGGCGGTCTCGACGGTTTCGGCCTCTGCCTCCGCGTCCTCGGCTTCGGTCTCGTCTGCGGCCTCGGCGTCAAATTCCGGTGCGAACACGTCGGCGGAGATATCCTCATCCTCGGCCTCAGCTTCGGCCACGGTGTCGTCTTCCGACGTCTCGCCTTCGGCCTCTTCGGCGATGATCGCGTTGCCCAGAACCAGAACGTTTTGCGCGTCGAGCGATGCGGTTTTGGTGGCTGCTTCGGGCTCTTCCGCTTCGGGCGCGGCGGCCTCGTCTTGCGTCAGAACCAGCGGCGCGTCGACCGACTCGTCTTCCAGATCGGACAGGTCGATATCGGGCAGCTCGAGGTCTTCGTAGACATCTGCCTGCGCAACCGCCTCTTCCGGGGTTTCGTCAGCCGTCTCGATTTCGGCGCCGGTGAAGAGGTTCTCCATCTGCAGCGCGGCGAGTTCGCGCATGAGATCGGCTTCGGCCTCGGGCGAGAGGCGCCCCGGCATCCGGCTGTCGCGATCACCTTCGTCCTGCGGCTGCTCTGCCTGCGGCGCGACCGGAGCAGGGCTGGCCTCCTCCGTCGTTTCGCTCAATTCGGCGGCCAGACGTGCGGCGAGGTCGTCCTCCTCGGCCTCTGCCTCCAGCTCGGCCTCGGCTTCGACGTCTTGCTCGGCTTCGGCAGCCACTTCGGGTGCCTGTTGCGCGCCGTCGCCCTCGATCTGCTCGGCAGCCGGGATCGCCTGATCCTCTGCACTGTCTGGCGTGGCCACGTCGTCGGCCTGCTCCGGAAGCTCTTCCGAAGCGTCCGCAGCAACCTCCGCAGTCGCGGCTTCGATCGTTTCGCGGCGGCGCACCTTGATCACACGCGCGCGCATCCGCGGCGCGTCGGCCTCAACGGTGGTATCAGCCGAGGTCTCTTCGGTTTGGTCCTCGGCCTGCTCAACCGTTTCCTCTTCGGTCGCACCGAGTTCTTCGGCTGCGGCCTTGAGCGCTGCGATGCGCTTGGCACGCTTGGCCGAACGGCGCGCGCGGCGGCTTGCCTGACGGCGCTGCATGTGATCGTCGGTGGGGCCAAACGCGGCTTCGGCTTCGTCGACAGCGTCCTCTTCCGAGGCAACGGCTTCGGCTGCTGCGATGTCTTCGGCTTCAGTCTCATCCGCTTCGGCGACGGGCTCTTCCTCGGTGACGACCTCTTCGTCTTCGCGAGCAACTTCCGCCACTTCTTCGTTTTCTTCCGCAATCTGCTCGAGTGCGGCGTCTGCCGAGGCTTCTGCTGCCACCTCCGCCTCGGGCATCTCGGCCTCGGGCTGCGTGGGTTCGGAGGCTTCGGGTTCGATTTCCTCGGCGCTCAGCGGGCCGGAAATGTCGAGGTCATAGCCGAAATCTTCGGCTTCGCTCGACGGCTCGGTCTCGAAGCGGTTCAGAAGCGCCTCGGGGACGGAAACGGGCTCGTCTTCCTCGGAGAAGCTGTCGGCCTGAACCACGCGGGCGCGGGCCACGGCTTCGCGGATGCGCTGCAGCTTGGCGGCGACGGTTTCCGGCTGCGCGAAGCCTGCTTCGGGTTCGGCGGGCTGGGTTTCAATCTCGGGCTCGGGCCGCTCTGCGACTGGTTCGGGCGCGGCTGCCGGCTCGGGCGTCTCGGCGACCTCTGGCTGCGCGGGCGCTTCGGCGGAAGGCGCGGCTTCTTGCGGCACCTCCGACGTCACCAACGGCTCTTCCTGAGCGGGTGCAGGCGCTTCGTCCGCTGCAGCCTCGCCACCCAGAAGCGTGTCTTGCTGGCGCAGAACAACGCCGTTTTCTTGAATTTTCGCTTCGACCCGGCGCTGAATTTCGCGCTCTGCGATACGGTGAAGCATCTCCGCATCGGGCTGGGGCGGCTCTGCACCGAAATACCGGTCGTCGGCAGCCAGATCGCGGAAATACTCCGCAATCGCCTTCATCGTGTTGAAAGGCTCATCAAATCCTTCCAAGGTGCACGAAAAGGTGCCGTAGGATACGGTCAGGATCTTGCTCGCACCAACCATGGACCACTCGCTTTCTATTGGACCTCAATGCGTCGACATTCCTGTCCAACTGGTTCTTTCGCGTGGACGAAAGAAGGCATTTGAAAGGTTTTTTACCGGTCTCGATTGTCTTTCTTTGCCACAATCGTCATCAATCAGCCCATGATTAGCAGTATTGTCCATTCGTCAACCGGGGTTTCGCTTCTCGGCGCCGGCGCAGTTAACCATGCGGATGTTGACGAAGCGTTGACAATCGCCCCCTGTCTCGTGGCCGCCGATGGCGGTGGAGATCGGGCCTTGTCGATGGGTCTCGAGCCCGAAGCGGTGATCGGCGATCTCGATTCCCTGTCGGATGCGGCGCGCGCCACACTTGGCCCGCGCGTGCATCCGGTGGCCGAGCAGGACAGCACCGATTTCGCGAAATGCCTGCAACGGATCAAGGCGCCGTTCATCCTGGCGCTCGGCTTTACCGGGATGCGGCTGGATCACACGCTGGCCGCGATGACCGACCTGATCCGCACGCCGCACCGGGTCGTGATGCTGGCCGAGGAAGAGGTGATCTTCCGCTGCCCGCCGTCCCTCTCGCTGGATGTGACGGAAGGCACGCGGGTCTCTTTGTTTCCATTCGGCGAGGTAAAGGCGCGCTCGGAAGGGCTGCAATGGCCGCTGGACGGGATCGGCTTCACGCCCGCCGAACGGGTCGGCACGTCGAACCGGGCGACGGGGCCTGTGCGGATCATGCTGGAGGGGCCAGCCCTGATGATGCTGCCGCGCGAGGAATTGGCCGCCGCCCTGACAGGTCTGGGGATCGGCTGAGGCGCTAACCTGCCTCGACCCGCAACGTCTCCTCCAGCCACGGCGCTTCCGCCAGAGCCGGTTCGACCACGCGTTCTTGCAGCAGTGCCCGCAACCGGGCGGCCACTTTCGCGGGCCAATCCGCCATCATCCCGTCGCGTGCCGCCAGCACGATGCGCCGGGTCAGAGGCGGCCCGTCGAGCGGCGAGAGCGCAAGCCCCGCACGTGGTGCATGGCGCACCGCCGACGGCGTCAGGATCGTCCAACCTCGCCCGGCCGCGACCAGTGCGAGGATCGCAGGATAACTGTCGAGCTCCAGCTGATGCGGCGGCGCCTTGCCCGTCTGTGCCAGATGCGCGGCGATCTGGCGGCCCATCAGCGTGCGCTGGGAATAGTGGATCAGCGGCAGCGGCGGATCGCTTTTCGCAGGTGCATCGGCGGGATGGATGGCGAGGAACGGCTCGGTCAGAAGCGGATGCAGCTCGATCCCGTCGAGCGCCGCGCCCTGCGGCTCGGCGGCGACGGCGACATCCAAGCCCCGCGCTTCGAGCTTCGACAGCAGCCGGTGGCTCGGCCCGGTTTCCAGCTCGAAGCGGCAGGTGCTGAGCTCGTCGGCCATGCCTGCCAGCAGGAGCGGCGTCACCTCGGCCTCGAAATCCTCGATCATGCCCAGCCGGAAACTCGTGAGCCCAGCCGGATCGGCCTGACCCACCCCGGCGCGACCGCGGGCCAATTCGTCCAGCATCGCCTCGGCATGAGGCAGAAAGGCCCGCCCCGCTGCCGTCAAAGCGAAAGGCCGCGCCGAGCGGTCCACAAGCTCCGCACCCAAAGCGCCCTCCAGACCCGCAAGCTGCTGGCTGACCGCCGAGGCCGAGACGCCCAGACGGCGCGCGGCGGCGGTGGTCGCGCCTTCCTCCGCCGTGGCCACGAAGACCTCGACCGCCCAGAGGCTGATGCGGGGATTGGGGGCGGGCATGGGAGGCTCCGTGATGGGGAGGCGGTAAGGTTTGAGGCGCAGACTGCCCTGCCCCGCCCCGGCACGCAAGCCATGCGGCATCCTGAGACATCGCGGACCATTGACGCCGACCGCGCCGCGGATAGCCTCGCTTTCATCCATCGCCCATCCCGGAGGAGTCGCGAGATGAAAGACCAAAGCTGGCAGGCCCGCGCCGATGCGCATAGCTTCTACGGTTTTACCGATCTGCCCACGATCCATGACCGCGGCGCGGTCGTTGTGACCCATGGCGAGGGGCCGTACATCTTCGACACCGAGGGGCGGAAATATCTCGACGCGAATTCTGGGCTCTGGAACATGGTCGCGGGGTTCGACCACCCCGGGCTGATCGAGGCCGCGCAGGCGCAATATGCGCGCTTCCCCGGTTATCACGCCTTCTTCGGTCGGATGTCGGATCAGACGGTGATGCTGTCCGAGAAGCTGATCGAGGTCTCGCCTTTCGAGGACGGCAAGGTGTTCTACACCAACTCCGGCTCCGAGGCGAATGACACGATGGTCAAGATGCTGTGGTTCCTGCACGGAGCCGAAGGCAAGCCGCAGAAGCGCAAGATCCTGACCCGCAAGAACGCCTATCACGGTGTCACGGCGGTTTCGGCTTCGATGACGGGCAAGCCCTATAACTCGGTCTTCGGTCTGCCGCTGCCGGGGTTCCTGCACCTCACATGCCCGCATTACTGGCGCGAAGGGCAGCCGGGCGAGACGGAAGAGCAGTTCACCCAGCGCCTCGCGAATGAGCTGGAAGCGACGATCATCAAGGAAGGCGCGGACACGATAGCGGGGTTCTTCGCCGAGCCGGTGATGGGCGCGGGCGGGGTGATCACGCCGCCGAAGGGCTATTTCCAGGCGGTCGCGAAGATCCTCAAAAAATACGACATCCCGCTGATCTCCGACGAGGTGATCTGCGGCTTCGGGCGCACCGGCAACACATGGGGCTGCGAGACCTATGACTTCCAGCCCGACGCGATCATCTCGTCGAAGAACCTCACTGCCGGCTTCTTCCCGATGGGTGCGGTGATCCTCGGGCCGGAATTGTCGGACCGCCTGCAAGCGGCTTCCGAAGCGATCGAGGAGTTCCCCCATGGCTTCACCGCCTCGGGCCACCCTGTCGGCTGCGCGATTGCGCTGAAGGCGATCGACGTGGTGATGAACGAGGGGCTGGCCGAGAATGTCCGCCGCCTGAGCCCGCGGCTCGAAGCCGGCCTCGCCCAGATCGCGCAAAACCCCAATATCGGCGAGCTGCGCGGCGTGGGCTATATGTGGGCGCTGGAAGCGGTGAAGGACCGCGAGAGCAAGACGCCCTTCGACGGGTCGCTCTCGGTTTCGGAACGCATCGCCAATGCCTGCACCGATCAGGGGCTGATCTGCCGCCCGCTCGGGCAATCGGTGGTGCTCTGCCCGCCCTTCATCCTGACCGAGCCGCAGATGGACGAGATGTTCGAGAAGCTGGAAACGGCGTTGAAAAAGGTGTTTGCGGAGGTCGGGTGACCCGCCAAACCGCGAGATCGCCTTGGTTCTGTCTTAGGCACCCCGACGCATAATTCAGTCCAACTGACGAAAATTATTCTATTTTCACCTCGCCCCCAGTGGGCGAGGGAAATTGCGTTGGTCGGAGGAACGCGCATGAGCCGACTTCTCAGAGTAACTATCTGCGCCGCCCTGATCTCCCTCGGTGCGCTCTCGCCAACCTATGCCGCCGATAGCATCGGCAATGTCGGGAAGTGGAGCGTCTTCGAAGAGAGAAGCGGCACCATGAAGACCTGCTGGACAGCGACCGCGAATGATCGGCGGATTTTGCTGAATGGCTCGCTTCTCTATGTCGCGGTGACGAAGCACTCGGGCCGGCAACCGGAGCTGTCTGTCTATGCCGACCGACGGCTGCCCCGCTCTGGCGGAATGACCATCACAATCGGGCAGAGAAAATTCCGCCTGCGTTCGACAGGGCAATATGCCTGGCTGGATCAACGCACCGACAAGCTTGCGATCAACGCGCTAAAACAAGTTGAGGCGGCAGGCGGGAACGCGAATTTCACCGTCTCCATTCCGAAAGTGGGCGTCTTCGACTTCTCTGCAAAAGGCTTCGCCGCCGCGTTGGACATGACATTGAAGCGATGCAGATGAAGGCTGTGGATGCGTTTCGATTGGATCGTTCGGACGCGTCTCAAATGGACCGGACGGCCAAACTGAAACGGGCCGCATCTTGCGATGCGGCCCGGTGTCAATTTCATGCAGCGCCTGCATTGCGCCGACGCGGGCGACGACGCTTCGGCGAGGCGTTGCCACCGGCATCGACCTTGGGCTTGGCTTCGGCGCGGGGTTTCGAGCGCGCCTGGGCCTGAGCTTGACCTTGCGGCTGACCCTGCCCCTGCGGTTTGCCCTGAGGCTTGCCGCCGCGACCCTTGTTGCCACCAGAGCGCGGACCGCCACGACCGCGGCCTCGAGCTGCACGCGCCGAGGGGCGCACGGCCGCAGACGGGCGTTCGCCGCTCGCGGTCGGGATCTCGATCTTCATCAGCTTTTCGATCTGCAGGAAGTTATCGGCCTCATCCGGCGAGCAGAAGGCAATCGCCTCGCCCTCGCGCCCGGCACGCGCGGTGCGCCCGATGCGGTGGACATAAGCGTCCGGCACGTCCGGCAGGTCGAAGTTCACGACATAGGACACGCCCGGAATGTCGATCCCACGCGCGGCCACGTCGGTCGCGACCAGCACGTTGACCTTGCCATCGCGGAAGCCCTTGATCGCGCGATCACGCTGGCCCTGCGATTTGTTGCCGTGGATCGATTCCGCGTTGTAGCCATCGGCGCGCAGGCTCTTCATCAGCTTTTCCGCGCCATGCTTGGTGCGGGCGAAGACAAGCGTCAGCGCACCCATATCGGCCGAGAGGATATCGCGCAGCTTGCGGGCTTTCTCGGCCTTGGAGTCGAGGAAGTGCACCGATTGGGTGATCTTGTCGGCGGCCTTGCCGGGGGGCGAGACCTGCACGCGCTTGGGATCGGTGAGGTAGGCCTGCGAGATTTCCTCCATCTGCTTCGGCATCGTGGCCGAGAACAGCAGGGTCTGGCGCGGCGTGCCAAGGCGCGACGCGATCTTGCGCAGCGCGTGGATGAAACCGAGGTCGAGCATCTGGTCGGCCTCGTCGAGCACCAGATGGCGGGTGTAGCGCAGGTCGACCGCGCCGCGATCCATCAGGTCGATCAGTCGGCCCGGGGTGGCGACGAGAATGTCGTTGCCGCGATGCATCATGGTGATCTGACGGTTGATCGACTGGCCGCCGACAACGGTCGCGACGTTCATCTTGGTGCCCTGAACGAGCCCCGCGAGGTTGTCGGCGATCTGGTTCACCAGCTCGCGGGTCGGCGCGAGGATCAGTGCCTTGCAGGTCTTGGGCGAGGGTTTGCCCGGCTGCGCCATCAGCTTGTCGATGAGCGGCAGGCCGAAGGCCAGCGTCTTGCCGGTGCCGGTCTGGGCGAGGCCCAGCACGTCATGACCCGCAAGAACCAGCGGGATCGCCTTTTCCTGAATCGGGGTCGGCTGGGTGAACTTTGCGCGTGCGAGCGACTTGAGAATGGCCGGGGAGAGCCCCAGCGAAGAGAAATCGGACAATGCCTATCCTTTATGGCCGAGGCTCCCGACACGGGGATGCGCACGGCGATCAGCCCGGACGGGATTGTCCGGAGCGCAGGTTGACGCAGACCTCGGGACAGGCGGGCTAGTCCCGCGTGGTCCGGTCTTGCGTGTCAGAACCCTGCGTGAATGGGAACTCGGGAGGTATCGCCGATGCGCCTCTCTCGGGCGCGGCTTGCTCACGCGGCAGCGCGGCGATTGGGGGTAAATGCACGTGATGGCGCGAAAAGTCAAGGGGGAGCGGTTTTTGAGAGTGCGTATAGCGCCGCGAGGGCAGCGCCCGACCTCGGGTGGGCGCAAGAGCACGATAAGTGGTTTGCGCTTTATCGAGCCACATCCGACCGACGCCCGTGCGCGCGATGACAGTGTCAAAGCGCCCTCGAGGTGGGACCGTCGCGCCAGTGGCGCGGCGTAAGCCCGACGAATGGGCGCTGCCCGGGGCTGGTCGCCCCGGGCGGGGCCCATCTTCGCGCGGCGTCTCTCCCTCAGCAGTTCGGCACGTTCACCGCCAGCCCGCCGAGGCTCGTCTCCTTGTAATGCTCGTGCATGTCGCGCCCCGTTTGCCGCATCGTCTCGATCGCCGCGTCCAGCGGCACGAAATGCGTGCCATCCCCGCGCAGCGCCAGCGAGGCCGCCGACACCGCCTTGATCGCGCCCAGACCGTTGCGCTCGATACAGGGCACCTGCACCAGCCCCTTCACCGGATCGCAGGTCATCCCGAGGTGATGCTCCAGCGCGATTTCGGCCGCGTTCTCGATCTGCTCGGGCGTGCCGCCCAGCACAGCCGCCAGCCCGGCAGCTGCCATCGCCGCCGCCGATCCGACCTCGGCCTGACAGCCGCATTCCGCCCCCGAGATCGAGGCGTTGGTCTTGATCAGCCCGCCGACGGCCGCCGCCGTCAGCAGGAAATCGGGGATTTTCGCGGAAGACGCGGAAGGCACATGATCGAGCCAGTAACGGATCACCGAAGGCATGACGCCCGCTGCCCCGTTCGTGGGCGCGGTGACGACCTGCCCACCGGCCGCATTTTCCTCGTTCACCGCCATTGCATAGGCCGAGATCCAGTCATTGATCTGATGCGGCGGTGCGAGGTTCTGGCCCCAATCCGCCTTCAGGCTCTCGTGGATCGCCTTGGCGCGGCGCTTCACCCGCAGGCCGCCGGGCAACTCGCCCTCGCTGGTCAACCCGCGCTCCATACAGTCGCGCATCGTGATCCAGATTTTCGAGAGACCCTCGTCGATCTCCTTCGGGCCGCGGAAACGCGCCTCGTTGCGCCGCTTCATCTGCGCGATGCTCTGCCCCGAGGCATGGGCCATCGCCAGCATCTCCTCGGCGGTCTTGAAGGGGAACGGCACCGGGCTCGGCGCGTCGCGGGCGGCATCGTCGACCGCGGCCAATTCGGCCTCGGTGCGCACGAAGCCGCCACCGATCGAGTAATAGACCTCGTGCATCAACACGTCGCCCTGCGCGTCGCGCGCCTCGATCACCATGCCATTCGCATGGCCGGGCAGCGACGTGTCGTAATCGAAGATCAGATCGGCCTCGGGGTCGAAGGCCAAGGGCGGCAATCCGTCAGGCTTCAATAGGTGGTCGCGGGCATTCGCGGCCAGCAATTTCTCGGCCAGATCATTGTCGTAGCTCTCGGGCACCACGCCCGCGAGCCCGAGGATCGCGGCGCGGTCCGTCGCATGGCCCTTGCCGGTGAAGGCAAGCGAGCCGTGCAGGCGCACCCGCACCCCATGCGCGGTGAAGGGCGAGGCCCGGAGCGCGTCGAGAAACCGCGCGCCGGCCACCATCGGCCCCATCGTGTGCGACGAGGACGGCCCGACGCCGATCTTGAAGATATCGAAGACGCTCAGAAACATGCGACCTCCCTGCCCTGATTTGGGCCCAGACTGCCGTGTTCGCCCCCGGATCAACAGCCCCAAAACGACCCCGCCACGCGCAAAAGCAACATCGTTGACGCGATATTCAGGATTATCGCGCAGCCTGAGCGGCGAAAGGCTGTGGTGGGCACGATGCCGATTTTCGGTGCATGGCAATTTTCGGACCTGATCGTATCGGGCCCGGACCCGTTCGGGTCGAACGCGTTGGCGAATGCCGATGCGGTGGGTGCGACCAGCTTCACGATCGATGCCTCCGCTGCTGTACAGATGATCGATCTGACCGATGACGACGCCAATCTCGAGGATGCGGACGGCTCGCAGGAACTCACCGCCCCGATGACATTCGATGGCATCGCCTGGGGCGCGGGGGCGGCAGGCGATGTCGAGATTGAATACAGCTATGTCATTCGTCCGGCGGGCTCCGCCGATCCGGCCGACAACATCACGATCTTCGTGCTCGAATTCGAGGGCGACGTGCACGGCATCGCCTCATCCCAGCGCCTTTTCGCGGGGCAAACCTACGACATCGTCGCAATCGACAGCAACGATCCGGTCATTCCTTATACCGACCTCGCGGTCTGTTTCGCACGCGGCACCCGGATCGCGACGAAACTCGGCCCAGTCGCAGTCGAAGACCTGCGCCCGGGCATGAGAGTGCAAACCGCCGATAACGGCTATCGCGAATTGATCTGGACGGGCCGTTGGCGGATGACGGGGCGCGACGAGAACGCGCCGATCCGCATTGCGAAAGGCGTGCTTGGCAATGACCGCGCTTTTGAGGTCTCGGCCCAGCACCGGCTGCTGGTTCGCAGCCGCGCGGGAATCCTTGGCGGGCGGGAGCTTCTGATCCCGGCCAAGGGGTTGCTCGATCTGCCGGGGATCGCACGGGCGCCGCGTCCGCGCATCGAATGGCTGCATCTGCTGTTCGAGGCGCATGAGATCGTCTTCGCAGACGGGGCGGCAGTGGAAAGCCTTCTGCCTGGCCCGATGGCGCTGCACGGGGTTGGCCCGCGAGAGGCCGCGCGGCTGCGTGCGCTGATGGCGGAGAACCCGCTTCTCACCCAGCCCGCGCGCCCGATCCTGCCGCCGGGGCAGGCGCAACGCCACGCCAAGCAGGCAGGCGGGATGCGACAATTCCTCCTGCGCTGAAGACAGGCCGACAAAGCCCTCGCCTGAGCGCCTGTGATTGCCTATAAGCATCGGCAACTCAGACTGCCCATGAATGGAGTGCCAAATGGCTGCCGACCTTTCCCCGATCGACAAGGCGAAATTCGCCGCCGCCCGCCGTGCCGTTGACCTCGTTGAGGACGGGATGCGTGTGGGCCTCGGCACCGGCTCGACCGCCGCATGGATGGTGCGCTGCCTTGGCGAGCGCATCCGCGACGAAGGGCTGCAGCTGATCGGGGTGCCCACCTCGACGCGCACCGCCGATCTCGCCCGTCAGGTCGGCATCAAGGTCGTGGCGCTCGACGAAGCGAAATGGCTCGATATCACGATCGACGGGGCAGACGAATTCGACCCTGACCTGAACCTCGTGAAAGGCGGCGGCGGCGCGCTGCTGCAGGAAAAGATCGTGGCCACCGCGTCCGATCAGATGGTCGTCATCACCGACGCCTCCAAGGAAGTGAACCATCTGGGCGCCTTCCCCCTGCCCGTCGAGGTCGTCCCCTTTGGCTGGCAGGTTACCCGCGCGCTGATCGAGGAACTGCTCGACTCGATGGATGTGATGGGTCGCCAGACCTCGCTGCGCCTGAACGGTCAGCAGCCCTTCGTGACCGATGAGGGCAATTACATCGTCGATCTGCATCTCAACCGCATCGGCAACCCGCGTCAGCTGGCGCTGGTGCTAAATCAGATTCCCGGCGTGGTCGAGAATGGCCTGTTCATCGACATCTGCGACAAGGTCATCATCGGCGGCACCGACGGCAAGGTCGAGATCCGCGACATCAATGAGGGCACGGTGGCCAACGAGACCATCGAGTTCGCCGAGGACGAGAATATCTTCCGCGATATGGACTGATCTTGGCGCCGGACGCGCGCCTCGGGGATGCAACGCTGTGACGCATCCCCGCCTTGCGCGCGTCTTTCCGTCCCCGCCTTGCTCCTGAGCGCATGGACCGCTAAGCCAAGACGCAAGGAATATCAGGAAGGAAGGCGCCCCCATGAGCTTCGACTACGACCTTTTCGTCATCGGCGGTGGCTCGGGCGGGGTGCGCGCCGCCCGGATTGCCTCGGGCCATGGCGCGCGCGTCGCATTGGCCGAGGAATACCGGATGGGCGGCACCTGCGTGATCCGCGGCTGCGTCCCGAAGAAATTGATGGTCTTCGCCTCCACCGCACCGGCGGCCATCGAAGAAGCCCGCGCGTATGGCTGGAGCGCGGATGCAGGTCAGTTCGACTGGCCCGGCTTCCGTGGCAAGCTCGATGCGGAGCTTGACCGGCTCGAAGCGATCTATCGCAAAGGCCAGGAAAACGCGGGCGTGAAGGTCTTCGACCAGCGCGCCACCGTGTCTGGCCCGCATGAGGTCACGCTGGCCGATGGCACGAAGATCACCACCAAGCATATCCTCGTCGCGGTCGGCGGACGGCCCTTCGTGCCCGAATTCCCGGGCTGCGAACTGGTGATGACCTCGAACGACATCTTCAAGCTCGACACCCTGCCCAAGCGCATCCTGATCGTCGGCGGCGGCTATATCGCCTGCGAATTCGCCTGCATCCTCAACGGATTGGGCGTGCAGGTCACGCAATACAACCGCTCGCCGCTGCTGCGCGGCTTCGATGGCGAGGCGCGCGATCTGATCGTGGATCAGATGCAGGCGAGCGGCATCGACATTCACACCCATGTCGTGATCACCGAGATCGAGAAGACCGAGAACTGCCTGAAAGTGACCTGCGGCGACGGGCGCGAGGACGAGTTCGACGCGGTGCTCTACGCGACGGGCCGCACGCCGAATACCGAAGGGCTCGGCCTCGAGACCGCGGGCGTGGAGCTGGGCGAGCGCGGCGAGGTCATGGTCGACGAATGGTCGCAGACCAACGTGCCCTCGATCTTCGCGGTGGGCGATGTCACCGACCGCATCAACCTGACCCCGGTCGCGATCCGCGAGGGCCACGCTTTCGCCGACACCGTCTTCGGCGCCAATGCCCGCGCCTCGGATCACGAGCTGGTGGCCTCGGCCGTCTTCACCCAGCCCGAATTCGGCACCGTCGGCATCACCGAGGAAGAGGCAGAGGAACGCGGCAATGCCGAGGTCTACGTCTCGAGCTTCCGGCCGATGCGCTCGAGCTTTGCGGGCTCCGACGCGCGGGTGCTGATGAAATTGATCGTTTGCCGCGAGACGCGCTGCGTGCTGGGCTGCCATATCGTGGCCCCCGAAGCGGGCGAATTGATCCAAATGGTCGGTATCGCCGTCAAAATGGGGGCAACCAAGGAACAGTTCGACGCGACTTGCGCGGTCCACCCGACCATGGGCGAAGAGCTCGTGACCATGCGGAACCCTGTAAGACATTATTGAAATCACGGAAAAGATACCCAACTGTCCGACAAGATAACGGAAAGGTGAGGAGCATATGAGCAACGGAGGCCCCTGGGGCGGCGGAGGCGGTGGCGGCGATGACCGCGACGACGACCGCGAAGACAAGCGTCCCGGTCAGCGACGTCCCGGCGAGGGCGGACAGATCCCGGAAATTGAGGAATTCATGCGCAAGGGCTCCGAGCAGCTCAAGGTGCTGATGGGCGGCAAGGGGGGCGGCAATCGTCCCAACCGTCCCAATGGCGGCGGAGGCGGCGGCAAGAGCCCATTCCCGGCCAAGACCGCTGTCGTCATCGGCCTTGTGGCTCTGGTTGCGATCTGGCTCGGCTCCTCGCTCTACAAGGTGAACCCGGAAGAACGCTCGGTGGAGCTGATGTTCGGGCGCTACTACGCGACCAAAGGCCCCGGCCTGAACCTCGCGCCGTGGCCCTTCATCACCTATTCCAAGGTTCCGGTGACGCGCGAACAGACCGTCGATATCGGCTCGGGCCGCGCAGGCACGAACGATACCGGCCTGATGCTGACGGGTGACCAGAACATCGTCGATCTCGAATTCCAGGTGGTCTGGAACATCAGCGATCCGGCGAAATACCTGTTCAACCTCGGCGATCCGCAGGACACGATCCGCGCAGTGTCGGAATCCGCGATGCGCGACATCATCGCACGTTCGAACCTCGCGCCGATCCTGTCGACCGCACGTGGCGAGATCGCGGGCGATCTGCGCTCGGCGGTGCAGAACACGCTCGACAGCTATGATGCGGGCATCAACATCGTCCGTGTGAACTTCAACCGCGCCGACCCGCCGCGCGAGGTGATCGACAGCTTCCGCGAGGTGCAAGCCGCCCAGCAGGAACGTGACCGTCTCGAGAAGGAAGCCGACGCCTATGCCAACAAGGTGACGGCAGGTGCTCGCGGTGAGGCCGCTCAGGTCAAGGAAGAAGCCGAGGGCTACCGTGCGCAGATCGTGAACGCCGCCGAAGGTGACGCCGCGCGCTTCAACTCGATCCTCACGGAATACGAAAAAGCGCCCGAAGTGACCAAGCGCCGGATGTTCTACGAGACCATGGGCAAGCTGCTCCAGAACGTCGACAAGGTCGTCGTGGACACCAAGGACGGCAATGGCGGCGTCGTGCCCTATCTGCCGCTGGATCAGCTGCGCAAGAACTCCAGCTCGACGTCCAACACCAACTCGACCGCTAACACGGGAGGAAGCAACTGATGCGCGGACCTATCGCAATTGCCGTTCTCGTTGTTCTCATCTTCCTCGGACTGAATTCGGTCTTCGTGGTGGACGAGCGTGAAAAGGCCCTCGTGCTGCGCTTCGGTGAGGTGCAGCAGGTGAAGACCGAACCCGGTCTCGGGTTCAAGATCCCCGTCGTGGACACCATCGTGAAATACGATGACCGCATCCTGAGCCTGACCACGCAGCCGCTCGAAGTCACGCCCGAGGATGACCGCCGTCTCGTGGTCGACGCCTTCGCGCGCTGGCGCATCGTCGACGCGGTGAAATTCCGCGAAGCCGTTGGCGCGGGTGGTGAGACGACCGCAAAGAGCCGCATCGACGGCATCCTGAACAACGCGATCCGCGAAGTTCTGGGCTCGGTCCCTTCGACGGCTGTGCTGTCGGATGACCGGACGCCGCTGATGAACCGCATCCGTGATCTGGCACGGCGCGAGGCGCTGTCGCTGGGCGTGGACGTGATCGATGTGCGTCTGACGCGCACCGATCTGCCCGAGCAAAACCTCGCCTCCACCTATGGCCGGATGCGGGCAGAGCGTGAACGCGAGGCCGCCGACGAGCGCGCCCGCGGCGCCGAGGCCGCACAGCGCATCCGCGCAACCGCCGACCGTACCGCGGTCGAGGTCACGTCCGAGGCCAAGAAACAGGCCGAGATCGTGCGCGGTGAAGCCGATGCGCAGGCCAACAAGGTCTATGCGGATGCCTACGGCAAGGATCGCCAGTTCTTCGCCTTCGTGCGCGCGCTGCAATTCTACGCGCAATCGATGAAGACGCAGACTTCGTCGCTGGTGACGCAGCCCGACAGCCTCTACTTCGATTACGGGCGCTTCCTGCGCTCGATCGGGGAGAACCCGGGGCCGGAAACCGGTGCAGGCCGGGGCAGCGCATCTGCGAGCCAGGTCGGCCAGTGATGGCGATGCTTTTGACCGGTCTGGGACTGGTCCTTGTGATCGAGGGGCTGGCGCTTGCGCTGGCCCCTTCGCGTATCGAGGAGGCGCTGGACATGCTGCGCGCCATGTCGGCGGGCCAACGTTGCGCCCTTGGCCTTGCGGCTCTGGCGACGGGCGTGGCGATCCTCTGGGCGCTGCGGCAGTTCGGATAATCGCCCCCGCGCCCGCGCCTCAAACGCAAGAGAGCGCGCCTTCAGCCCCCTGCGACGCAATTTCCTGTCTTGAATTTTGGCGAATAACTTCCCTTCGCCCCTCCCTGCTCCTACATTTCAAATCAAAGAGAGCATCGCGCCGGTCTTCCGCACCGGCGAAGCAAGGGAGAGCCATATGACAATCCTCACCGGACCCGGATCCATGCTGCGCGCCGGATTGAGCGCCGCCACGCTTGCCGTGGCGCTCGCCTGCGCCCCTCTGGCCGGGCCCGCCTATGCCCGCGCCGCCCCGGAAAGCTTTGCCGAACTCGTCGATCAGGTGTCCAATTCGGTGGTGAACATCACCACCTCGACCACGGTGGCCGCGCCGACCGGCGACATGCCGAACTTCCCGCCCGGCTCGCCCTTCGAGGATCTGTTCCGCGATTTCGGCCTGCCGAACCCGAACGCCCCCAATGGTCCGAACGGGCGGGGTGCGCCGCGTCGCTCGAACGCGCTCGGCTCCGGCTTCGTGATCTCGGAAGACGGCTATATCGTCACCAATAACCACGTCATCGAAGATGCCGACGAGATCGAGATCGAATTCTTCTCGGGCAAGCGGCTCGACGCGAAACTGGTGGGCACCGATCCGAAAACCGATATCGCCCTTCTGAAGGTCGAGAGCGATTCCCCCCTGCCCTTCGTCGCCTTCGGCGACAGCGACGCCGTGCGCGTCGGCGACTGGGTGATGGCGATGGGCAACCCGCTGGGTCAGGGCTTCTCCGCCTCGGCCGGGATCATCTCGGCGCGCAACCGCGAGCTGTCCGGCAGCTATGACGACTACCTGCAGACCGATGCCGCGATCAACCGCGGCAACTCGGGCGGTCCGCTCTTCGACATGGAAGGCGAGGTCGTCGGCGTGAACACCGCGATCCTGTCGCCCAATGGCGGCTCGATCGGGATCGGCTTCTCGATGGCCTCGAACGTGGTCGCGAAAGTGGTCGATCAGCTCAAGGAATACGGCGAGACGCGGCGCGGCTGGCTGGGTGTGAAAATCCAGGACGTCACCGCCGACATGGCCGAAGCGATGGGGCTCGAGGCCCCCGAAGGCGCGCTTGTATCTGAGGTGCCCGATGGCCCCGCCAAGGAAGCCGGGATCGAGGCGGGCGACGTGATCACCTCCTTCGATGGCGGCGAGGTCAAGAGCACCCGCGATCTGGTGCGTCGCGTGGCCGATGCGCCGGTGGGCGAGAAGGTCCGCGTGACCGTGATGCGCGATGGCGAGGCCAAGACGCTTCTGGTGACGCTGGGCCGCCGCGAAGCCGCTGAGGGCGAACAGCCCCCGAAAGCCGTGCAGGCCCCGCAGGAGGTCGAGAAGGACATGCTCGGCCTGACCGTGACGCCGCTGACGGATGACCTGCGCACCGAGATGGGCCTGACGAAAGAGGCGAACGGCCTTGTCATCAAGCAGATCGACGAGACCTCCTCGGCCTATGAGAAGGGTCTCCGCGTCGGCGATCTGATCACCGAGGTCGGCCAGAAGCCGGTCTCCGCGGTCGATGACTTCGAAGAGCGCGTGCAGGCGGCGAAGGATGCGGGGCGCAAGTCGATCCTGCTGTTGATCCGCCGCGCTGGCGAGCCGCGTTTCGTGGCCCTCCCCGTGGAGTGATCCGCACCGTTCAAAACGATAGAAAAGGCGCCCCGCGGGGCGCCTTTTTCATTGTGCCGCTTCGCGCGCCCGCACCCGGCGCGAGGCGATCGTCAGGCTCCCGGCTGCGATCACGCACCAGACCGCCATGCCCAGCATCTGCGTCGGCAACTCCACTCCCATATCGATCAGCACGCCCGTGATCCCCGGCCCCACGGCGGTCGAGAGCACCATCGAGGCCACGATGATCGCGCGGATGCCCCCGAGGTTCTTCACCCCGTAGACCTCGGGCCAGAGCGCGCCCATCAGCGTCCCCGAAAACCCGTTCGACATGCCAAGCAGCGCCATGAAGGCATAGACGCCCCAGACCGGCGTGACCAAGGCGACCGTCAGCGAGGCAAGCGTCAGCGGGGCCAGCACGAAGGGTAGCAGGCGCAGCGCCCCAAACCGGTCGATCAGCCCGCCGCAGACGAAGCCGAAGCCCACCGTCGCGATCGACATCACCGGGAAGGCCGCCGCGAAGGCAAGCGGGGAGTAGCCACGCAGCTCGGTCAGGTAGCCTTGGTGGAAGAAGATCACCGTGCCGATGAAGGGCGGCGCGAGCAGTCCCGTCAGCAGCATGTAGAGGACCGGATCGCGGATCACCTCCGTACGGGTCCAGTCGCGCGCGGTGCCCGAGGCGCTCGATTGCACCTCGGTCGCATTGGGCACCCGCTCGACCTGCATCAGCCGCATCAGGAGCGGCCAGGCGATCAAGACCAGCACCCCGGCCGAGAGCCACCACGCGAGATGCCAATTGCCGCTCACCTGCGCGATCAGCACGACCAGAACCGGCAGCACCGCAGAGCCGAAGGGTTGGCCCGGCACGATCAGCGACATCGCCTTGCCGCGGCTCGCGACGAACCAGCGGCCGATCTCGGTGAAGGCGATCTCGGTCATCATACCCTGCCCGAAGAGCCGCAGCATGTAGATCGCGAGCGTCAGGAAGATCAGGTTCGGCGCGAGCGTGATCCCGATGCAGGCCAGCGCCAGCAGTGGGATGGTGAAACGCACGACCTTCCAGCCGGGCATCAGGTCGAGCGTGCGCCCGAGGAAGGGCAACGTCGAGGCCGAGGCCAACGTCGCCACCATGTAGAGCGCGCCGAAGGTGCCGCCCGACAGGCCGAACGTCGCCCGGATGTCATTGCCTGACAGGCCGATGAAGAAGGTCTGACCGAAGGATGAGAACAGCGTCAGCAGAAACCCCGCGCCGAGCCAGCGGGCATTGTCGCGCATGAAGCGCAGGTTGCTGCCGAAAAGCTTTTGCATGATGCCCCCTGATCCCTTGGCCCCCGGTTAGAGACCGTTCCTCCCAAAGGCACAACCCCGCCGCCTGCGCAAAGGGGTGTGCGGCGATGCGATGGCGGGCGCGGACGGCCTCAGTTCGACCAGATATAGAGGCCCAGTTCCTGCGCGGCGCGCACCGAAAGCGTCGGGCTGTCGAGGCCACGCGGTGCCTGATAGGCCGCGATCGCGCGGCCCGTCGCCGGGTCGAGCTTGCCGTCGACGGGGCCGGAATAAAGCCCGCGCAGCGCCAGCGCGCGCTGGGTCATGGCAACGAAAGCGGGCGTCAGATCCTCCGAGCAGACGGATTCGAAATAGCGCGGCTTGCCGCTGTCGACGAGCTTCTGACCGCTCAATTCGCGATAGATCGCGGGCTGCGTGACCTTGCCGGTCTTCGGATCGCGCTGTTCGGGGAGGACCTGCACCTGCCCGGTCACGGTCTCGACCTTGGCCGGGCCTTTGAGTTGGGTGAAACATCCCTGCGCGTCGTCGGCGGGCGGGCGGCTTTGCAGCACATGGGCGAGCGTCTTGGCGGGCGGATCTTTTGGCGCGGCGTCCGAACCCTGCGCTGAGGGCTGACAGCCCGCCAGCCCCATCGTCACACCCAGCGCCACCAGCACCGCCCGCGCCGTGCCGAAGTTTTCAGCGATCTGCCGCATTCTCGTCTCCGCCTGCCTTGGCCGGCACACTAGCCGATATCTACGCTGCGGCAATCCCTTGCCCGTGACAGCCCACCTCTGGCCAAATCGCCGAAAGCAGCTTAGATCACTTGCGACCGGCCCCGCCGGCAAGCGCGTTTTGATTACGAACAAGAGGCCCCGAGCTATGGCGAAAATCACCTATGTCGAATTCAACGGCACCCGTCACGAGATCGACGTGAAGCCCGGCATGACCGTGATGGAAGGTGCGCGCGACAATGGCGTGCCCGGCATCGACGCCGATTGCGGCGGTGCCTGCGCCTGTTCGACCTGCCATGTCTATGTCGACAAGGACTGGATCGAGAAACTGCCTCCGCGCGATCCGATGGAAGAGGACATGCTCGATTTCGCGTACGAGCCCGATCCCGTCACCTCGCGCCTGACCTGCCAGATCAAGGTCACGGACGAGCTCGACGGCTTGATCGTCAACCTTCCCGAAAAGCAGATCTGATGCGCCGCGCGTTGGCCCTCGCTTTCGCGCTGGTCACCGCTGCCGCCCTGCCCGCGCGGGCCGAGATGTCGGTCGCCGCGCGGTTCACCGAGCCGACGGACCGCTATGGTCACGGCGCGCTCGGCCCCGATCATGAATTCGCAAATCTCCAGATCGACGTGACCCGCAAGGCGGGCAGCCCCAAGGGGCTATTCTCGGGCCACAGCACCCTGACCTATGACCTGCGCCTCGACCCTGACATGGTCTATGAGGACACGAGCCCGCGCCTGAGCGATCTCGACGGCGATGGCATCGCCGAGGTGATCGTGGTGCAATCGCATCTGAAGTTCGGCTCGCGGCTTCTGGTGCTCACGGTGAAATCGGGAAAGCCGGAATTCCTCGCCGCGACCGATTTCGTGGGTGAGCCGAACCACTGGCTCGCGCCCATCGGCGTCGCGGATTTCGATGGCAACGGGCATCGCGACATCGCGCTGATCGACGCGCCGCATCGGTTGGGCGTGCTGCGCCTCTTCGAGTATCGCAACGGCGCTTTGCACCCGACCTTCGCGGGAGGCAAGTTCACCAATCACCGTTTCGGCTCTGACACGATCCTGGGCGGGGTGCGCGATTGCGGCTCTGGTCCCGAGATGATCGTCGCCAGTTTCGACTGGTCGGAACTGCTTGCCCTCTCGGTCACGTCCGCAAACGCCGTGAACTGGACGCGCCTTGGCCGCGACACCTCGCCTGCGGGCTTCGCGAAAGCGCTGAACTGCAACAGCTAAACCCTGCCGCACCGGCCTCGGGAACCGCCCTACCCTCGCCCTTGTTACTCCTGCATCACGACACCGGCACGCGGTCGTTCCTCCCCGTCGCGCGCCCCGATGCAGGATCCCAGCCATGGCCGAAGCCCAAGCCTCCGAAGAAAAGCCGATTGCCGTCTATGGCGCGCTCGCCGCGAACCTCCTGATCGCCATCGCGAAATTCGTGGCGGCGGCCTTCACCGGCAGTTCGTCCATGCTGGCGGAGGCGTTTCACTCGGTGGTCGATACCGGCAATGAGGGGTTGCTGCTTCTGGGCCACAAGCGCAGCAAGAAGGAACCAGACGAGAAACACCCGTTCGGCTATGGCAAGGAGCTGTATTTCTGGTCGCTCGTCGTCGCGATGCTGCTGTTTGCGATCGGCGGCGGGCTCTCGATCTATGAGGGCATCGTCCATATCCAGAACCCCGAGCCGATCGAAAAGCCGATCTGGAATTACGGCGTGCTGCTCGTGGCTTTCCTCGCCGAAGGCACGTCCTGGGTGATCGCGATCCGTCAGCTTCTGAAGCAGCGCAAACCGGGCGAAGGCTATTTCAAGGCCTTCCGCCGCTCCAAGGATCCGTCGATCTTCGTCGTCGTCGCCGAAGACAGCGCGGCGCTTCTGGGTATCCTCGCCGCGGCGCTTGGCGTCTATCTCTCGGTGACGTTCGAGAACCCGTTCTTCGACGGCGCGGCCTCCATCGTGATCGGGGCGATCCTGATCGTCGTCGCCATCATCCTCGTCTACGAGACCCGCGCGCTGATCATGGGCGAGGCCGCAGACCGCGACGTGCGCAAATCGATCCGCGAGATCGCGACCGGGTTCGACGAGGTCGCAGAGGTCAAACGCCTCCTAACGATGCATTTCGCGCCCGATCAGGTGCTGGTGAATATCGAGCTGAAGATGCGCACAGGTCTCTCGCCCGAGGCGATCTTCCACGCGGTGGAGGCGGTGCAGAAGAAAATCCACGAGGCCCACCCGGAGGTTTCGAGCGTTTTCCTCGAAATCGAATCCCTGCGCGGCACGCAGCCCGAAAACGCGGCGGCCTGAGGCCGCGCGCCGCGCCCCCGACGCGATGCCGCTTTTCACCGCAACGCCGTCGCTTTCTCCCGCGCTCCTCCCCGGAGTCGGGGTGATTGTGTCCCCACCCCCGGCGCGCTAGGAAACCGGGCGAAAGATCAAAAGGGATGCGACATGACCCAGACTGCCGACGCTTACGTTCTCACCGTTGCCTGCCCCTCGACGCGGGGGATCGTCGCGGGGATCGCGAACGTGTTGGCCGATCAGGGCTGCAACATCACCGACTCGCATCAATATGACGACCCGAAGACGGGCCAGTTCTTCATGCGCGTCAGCTTCGTCTCCGAGAAGGGCAAGGATGCCGAGGCGATCCGCGCCGCTTTCGAGCCGGTCGCCACCGATTTCGAGATGGACTGGACGGTGCGCAGCTCGCGCGAGAAGATGAAGGTTCTGGTGATGGTGTCGAATTTCGGCCACTGCCTGAACGATCTTCTCTACCGCTGGCGCATCGGTGCGCTGCCGATCGAGATCGTGGGCGTGGTGTCGAACCACATGACCTATCAGAAGGTCGTCGTGAACCATGACCTGCCCTTCCACCACATCAAGGTGACGAAGGAGAACAAGCCCGAGGCCGAACAGCGTCTGCTCGACGTGGTCGACGAGTCCGGCGCGGAGCTGATCGTGCTGGCGCGCTACATGCAGATCCTGTCGGACGCGCTGTGCCAGAAGATGTCGGGCCGGATCATCAACATCCACCACTCCTTCCTGCCGAGCTTCAAGGGTGCGAACCCCTACAAGCAGGCTTACGAGCGTGGTGTGAAGCTGATCGGGGCGACCTCGCATTACGTGACCGCCGATCTCGACGAAGGTCCGATCATCGAGCAGGACACCGTGCGCATCACCCATGCGCAGAGCCCGTCGGATTACGTCTCGCTGGGCCGCGATGTCGAGGCGCAGGTGCTGTCGCGCGCGATCCACGCCCATGTGCAGCACCGGGTGTTCCTGAACGACAACAAGACGGTCGTCTTCCCGGCCTCGCCCGGCGCCTACGCCTCCGAGCGGATGGGCTGATCAAAGGTGTAGGATGCCCGCCTCGGTCACGATCATGTCGAGCGGCTGATCGGTCGGCTCGGTGGGCACTTCCGGCACTTCCTGCGCCGCAAAGGCAAAGCCGATCGCCGTGACGGGGCCGCGGGCGCGCAGCCCCTCCAGCGTGCGGTCGTAAAAGCCGCCGCCATAGCCCAGCCGATAGCCCTTCGCGTCGAAAGCCAGCAGCGGAACGATCAGCACCTCGGGCGTGACCTCTTCGCCCTCCGCCGGGATATGCGCCCCGAAAGCGCCCGCGATCATCTCGGTCTCGGGCGTCCAGCGGTGAAAGACCAAAGGCAGCGCTTCCGCGACCACCACCGGCAGACAGAGCGGCCCGCCATGGGCCACCATCGCCGGGCGCGGATCGGGCTCGGTGCGGATCGGCCAATAGCCCGCCAGCACCTTGCCCGCGAAAGGCTCTAGCGCCGCCGTCAGCGCACGGGTCGCAGCGCCGTCATCGGCAGCATGGGCGGCCTTGCGCGCCGCGAAAGCGTCCTTGCGCGCGAGATCCTTGCTCATAGCAGAACCACAGAAGCCAGCCCGAGGAAGGCGAAGAAGCCCACCACATCGGTCATCGTCGTGACGAAGGTGCCCGAGGCCAAGGCCGGGTCCGCGCCGAGCTTCTCAAGCGCCAGCGGGATCAGGATGCCCGACAAGGCAGCCACCACGAGGTTGATCACCATCGCCAGCCCGATCACGATGCCAAGCTGTGCGCCCGAGAACCAGAAGGCGGCCACCGCGCCCATCACGACTGCGAAGGCGAGACCGTTCAGCAGCCCCACGATGGCTTCCCGTCGCACGACCCGCCAGACGTTGCTGTCGGTCAGGTCGCGCGTGGCGAGTGCGCGCACCGCCACGGTCAGGGTCTGCGTGCCCGCATTGCCGCCCATCGAGGCCACGATCGGCATCAGCACAGCCAGCGCCACAAGTTGCTGGATCGTACCCTCGAAGATCGAGATAACCGCCGAGGCGAGGATCGCCGTCAGCAGGTTCACGAAGAGCCACGGCAGGCGCTGACGCACGGTTTCCAGAACGGTATCCGAGATTGCGGATTCGTCGCCCACACCGGCGAGGCGAAGGATGTCTTCCTCGTGTTCCTCGTCGAGCACCGACATCGCGTCGTCGATGGTGATGACGCCGACCAAGCGGTCGTCTTCATCCACGACCGGGGCCGAGATCAGGTGATACTGGTTGAACGCATAGGCCACGTCGCCCTCGTCCTGATAGGCCGAGATCTTGCGGAACTCTTCCTCACAAATCTCGATCAGCTTCGAGGCGCGCGGGGCGGACAGGATGCGTCCCAGAGTGACATTGCCGACCGGGTGGTGGCCCGGATCGACGAGGGTCACGTGATAGAACTGGTCGGGCAGCCATTTGGCTTTGCGCAGGAAGTCGATCGTCTCGCCCACCGTCCAATGCTCGGGCGCGGTCACAACCTCGCGCTGCATCAAACGACCGGCGGAATATTCGGGATAGCCCAGCGATTTCTCGACCGCGGCCCGGTCGGTCTCGTCGAGCGCGCCGAGGATCGCTTCCTGCTGCGGCTCTTCGAGGTCCTCGATCAGGTCGACGACGTCATCGGAATCGAGCTCGCGGACCGCATCGGCCAGAACTTCAGGCGGCAGGCTCGCGAGAACCTCCTCGCGGATACCCTCGTCGATCTCGGTCAGGATCTCGCCGTCGATCTGGCGGCCCCAGAGGCGAAGGATTTCGCGCCGTTCATGGCCGGAGACCTGTTCGATAAGGTCGGCGATATCGGCGGCGTGCAAGGGCTCGAGCAGTTCGCTCAGGCGATCTGCATCTTCCTGCTCGACGGCATCGAGAATTTCCTCGACCAGCTCTCCGCTCAGCCGATAATCCTCTTCCTCGCGCTCTGTCTCTTCGGCAAGTGCTTCGGCCATGTCGCCCCCATTCCGATCGCGCGTGAAACATAGCTGTTTTCTCGCAGATGGACAGGGGGGCGAGGGCGAAAAAGAAGCGCCGCGACGGCAGAGATTTACCTTCGCCCCGCCCCGCCCTAGCATGACGCGTCGGACAGGAGAGAATGATGGCTGAGCTGCACCTTGGGCAGGTTCTGGAATACCGTGGCGACGCGCTTGTCGAAGGGCCGGAGGCGGTCACGCACCGGCGCCGCGGCGGCATGCTGATCGACGGCGGTCTGATCGCCGCCGTGGGCGAGGCCGACGATCTGCGCGACGCCCATCCGCAGGCCGACATCGTCGATCATGGCGATCATCTCCTGTCGCCCGGGTTCGTCGATGCGCATGTGCATTACCCGCAGACCGCGATCGTCGCGAGCTGGGGCAAGCGGCTGATCGATTGGCTCAACACCTACACTTTCCCCGAAGAGATTTCCTTCGCCGATCCCGCCCATGCGGAAGAGATCGCGACCCGCTATCTCGATCTGGCGCTGATGAACGGCACGACGTCGATGTGCAGTTATTGCACGATCCATCCCGCCAGCGTCGAAGCCTTCTTCATCGCCGCCAAGGCCCGCGGGATGCGCGCCGCGGCGGGCAAGACCTGCATGGATCGCCACGCCCCCGAGGCTTTGCGCGACACCCCTCAATCGGCCTATGACGACAGCCGCATCCTCTTGCAGAAGTGGCACGGGACTGGCCGGCTGAGCTATGTCATCACGCCGCGCTTCTCGCCCACCTCGTCGGCGGATCAGCTTTGCGCTCTGGGCGCGCTCTGGGCGGAGCATCCCGATTGCCTGATGCAGACCCATCTGAGCGAGCAGGTGGACGAGATCGCCTGGGTGCGCGAGCTATATCCCACGGCGCGCGACTATCTCGACACCTACGAGACCTATGGCTTGCTGGGCGAGAACGCGCTTTACGGCCACGCGATCCATCTGGAACCGCGCGAGGCCGACCGGATCAAGGAGGTCGGCGCGGCGCTGATCCATTGCCCGACCTCGAACACGTTCATCGGGTCGGGGCTCTTCGACTGGCCGACGCGTCTGGCCGAGGGGCAGCGGATCGGGCTGGCCACCGATACCGGCGGCGGGTCGAGCTTTTCGATGCTGCGCACGATGGCCGCCGCCTATGAGATCGGGCAGCTGACGCATCAGCCGCTGCACCCCGCGCAGCTTTGGTGGCTGGCCACGCAGGGCTCGGCCCAGTCGATGCGGATGGGCGACAAGATCGGAGCGATTGCGCCCGGGATGGAGGCGGATTTCATCGCCGTCGACCTCGCCTCGACGCTTGCCATTTCGCAGCGTGCCGACCGTGCGAATGACATCTGGGAAGCGATCTTCCCCACGATCATGATGGGCGACGACCGCGCGATCGCGGGCACATGGGTCGCGGGCAAGCGGCTGCATTGAGCGATCCGGCCTTCGAGAGGATTTACGCCCGCGCGCCCTTCACCATCGATTTTCTCGAAGGCGGGGGCAATGATCTGGTGATCTCCTTCGCCTCAATCGGCCATGAGCCAAGCCGCCCGCCCGCACCGGAATTCGTCGCCACTGCCACGGGGCGCGGCACGCCCGGCTTCCCACGCCGGGCATTGTTCATCAGCGACGAAAGCCGCAGTTGGGCGAATGACCCGGGTTTCGCCGCTGCCCTGCGCGCCGCCTTGGCAGAGGTGACGCGCCGCCGCCCCGTCACCCGCATCGCCGCCATTGGACTTTCGATGGGCGCGGTCTCGGCGCTGGTCGCGGCTGAGGTGATCCCGGTCGATGTGGTGCTCGCGCTGTCGCCGCAGGCTTCAGTCAAACCCGGCGTCGTGCCGGGCGAGACGCGCTGGAGCGAGTGGACCTCTCGGATCGACCATTTCGCCCGCGAGACCACGCCGCTCCCGCCCGCGCCCTGCTGGGCGATCCTGTTCCACGGCGCGCATGACGATCTGGATCAGGCGATGCCATTCCCGCGCGCAGAAAACGTCGACCACCTGATCTTCCCCGATCTCGGCCATTCCGACCTCGGGCCGCATCTGAAGGCGCGCGGCGGGTTGTCAGGGCTGATGGAGGCTGCCCTTGCAGGCGACCGACGCCGCCTGCTGCGGATCGCGAGCGCCGCCGGGGCCGTGCGGCGCGAAAAGTTCAGCCCATAAGCCGTGCCGCGAGACGGTTCTGCGTCTCGATCACGCGCGGCAGGTCGATCGTGACCACCTGCCCGTCGCGCACCACCTGACGGCCCTCGACGAAGAGATGTTTCACCTTCGGCGGCCCGCACAGCACCAACGCCGCGACCGGATCCCAAGCCCCCGCCGCCTCCAGCCCCGAGACATCCCAGATCGCCACATCCGCGCGCTTTCCGGGCGCGAGCACGCCGCAATCGGGACGGCCCAGCACCTGCGCCCCGCCCAAAGTCGCGATCTCCAGCGCCTCGCGCGCGGCCATCGCGTCGGCGCCGTTTTGCACCCGCTGCAGCAGCATCGCCATGCGCGCCTCGCCGATGAGGCTCCCTGCATCGTTCGAGGCCGAGCCATCGACGCCAAGCGCGACCTTAACCCCCGCATCGCGCATCTGCCGCACCGGCGCGATGCCCGAGCCCAGACGGCAATTCGAGCAGGGGCAATGCGCAACCCCCGTCTTGGTGCGCGCGAACAGGTCGATCTCGCCCGCATCCAGCTTCACGCAATGCGCGTGCCAGACATCCTCGCCGGTCCAGCCGAGATCTTCCGCATATTGCCCCGGACGGCAGCCGAACTGCTCCAAGCTGTAGGAAATATCCTCGTCATTCTCGGCCAGATGGGTGTGCAGCATCACGCCCTTGTCGCGCGCCAGCAGCGCCGCGTCGCGCATCAGTTCGCGCGAGACCGAAAACGGCGAACAGGGCGCTATGCCCACCCGGCACATCGAGCCCTCGCCCGCATCGTGGAACGCATCGACGACCCGGATGCAGTCGTTCAGGATAGCGTCCTCGCGCTCGACCAGACTATCGGGCGGCAGGCCGCCATCGCTCTCGCCGATGCTCATCGCGCCGCGCGTGGGATGGAAGCGCAGGCCCAGCTCGGCGGCGGCGTGGATCGTGTCCTCCAGCCGCGCGCCATTCGGATACATATACAGATGATCGGAACTGGTGGTGCAGCCGGTCAGCGCCAGCTCCGCGAGCCCCACCTGCGCCGAGACGCGGATTTCCTCGGGCCCCATCTTCGCCCAGATCGGATAGAGCGTCTGCAGCCAGCCAAATAGCAGCGCATCTTGGCCCCCCGGCACCGCGCGCGTCAGCGTCTGGTAAAGATGGTGATGGGTATTCACGAGCCCCGGCGTGACGACACAGCCCTTGGCCTCGACCACCTCGCCCGTGCTTTCCAGCCCCGGCCCGACGGCGGCGATCTGCCCGTCGCGCAGCAGCAGATCCGCGCCCTTCAGCTCGCGCCGGGTGCCGTCCATCGTGACGATCACCTCGGCGCACCGGATCAAGATATCGCCCATCGCGCGCTCCTACTGGCTGGTTTCGCCAGAGCCTAGACCGCGCGGATGGGCGAAGACCAGAGGCGCTCAGCGCCCCATCGCGTAGAACTCGGGGTTCGGCGGGATCGCGGCCATGTTCACCAAGCGGTTCGACAGGCCGAAAAACGCGGTGATTGCGCCGATATCCCAGATATCGTCATCGGTGAAGCCATGGGCGCGCAGCGCTTCGTAATCGGCCTCCTCGACCTCCTGCGCGCGCAGGCTCACCTTCATTGCGAAATCGAGCATCGCGCGCTGGCGCGGCGTGATCTCGGACTTGCGGTAATTCACCGCGACCTGATCGGCGATCAGCGGGTTCTTGGCGCGGATACGCAGGATCGCGCCGTGCGCGATCACGCAATATTGGCACTCATTGGCCGCCGAGGTCGCCACCACGATCATCTCGCGCTCGGCAATGGTCAGGTTGCCGGGCTTCTCCATCAGCGCGTCATGATAGGCGAAGAAGGCGCGACACTCGTCGGGCCGATGCGCCAGCGCGAGGAAGATGTTCGGGATGAACCCGGCCTTCTCCTGAACCGCCTCGATCCGCGTGCGGATATCCTCGGGCATATCTGCGAGTTTCGGCACCGGATGCCGGCTGATCTTGTCTTGCATGTGGGGTCTCCTCTTCTCCGCCGCCACTATGCACAGCTGCGACGGGGCCGAGGAAATGACGTTGCGGCAATCGCGCTCAGAGGTCGAGCGTGATCCAGACCGGCACGTGATCCGAAGGCTTGTCGCGGCCGCGGATTTCCTTGTCGATGCCGACATCGCGCAACAGATCCGCCGCTTGCGGCGACAACAGCAGATGGTCGATCCGGATGCCGTTATTCTTCTGCCAGGCGCCCGCCTGATAGTCCCAGAACGAGTAATGTCCCGGCCCTTGCACGCGGGCGCGGAACGCCTCGGTAAAGCCGAGATTGAGGATACGGCGGAAGGCTTCGCGGCTTTGCGGCAGCGCCAGCGCATCACCGCGCCACGCATCGGGTTTCGCGGCATCCTCGTCCTGCGGGATGATGTTGTAATCACCCGCCATCACGAAGGGCTCTTCCAGCGCGAGCAGTTCTTCCGCCCGCGCCTTCATCCGCTCCATCCATGACAGCTTGTAGGCGTATTTGCCGCCCTCGACGGGCTGGCCTGCATCGTCCAGCTCCACCGGGTTGCCATTGGGCAGGTAGAGCCCACAGAGCCGCACCGCGCCCTTGTCGCCGACCACGGTGGCCTCGATCCAGCGCGCCTGTTCGTCGCCCTCGTCCCCGGGCAGGCCGCGCGTCACATCCTCCAAAGGCAGCTTCGAGAGGATCGCGACGCCGTTGAAGCTTTTCTGGCCATGCGTCTCGACGGAATAGCCCAGCTCTTCGAAGAGCTCGCGCGGGAAACCCTCGTCAACCGACTTGATCTCCTGCAGCAAAGCCACGTCGGGCTCGGCCTCCTTCAGCCAATCGACCAGCGCCTGATGGCGCGCCTTGATGCCGTTGATGTTGAAGGTGGCGATTTTCATGAGCGGCTCCGGGTTTGGCAGTCGCGAAAGGTGTAACGGATCGCGGCGGGCGCGGACAGGGCGGAGTTAGCCCTCTTCGCTTTCCTCCGTATCGATCCCGTGACGCTCGAACAGCTTCGCTTGCGACATGATGAAAGCGATCATGATGATCGGCAGACCGAAGGTCTTGAAATCGACCCAATGCGCGTCCGACATCGTGCGCCAGACGATCTCATTGGCCACGGCAAGGCCCAGAAACAGCCAGACGAAGCGCTTGGTCAGGATCATCCAGCCCTCATGCGCCATCGGCATCGCCTCGTTCATCACCAGTTGCAGCCACGCCTTGCCGCGCAGCAATCCGGCTCCGAGGATGCCCGCGAACAGCAGGTAGATGATGGTGGGCTTCATCTTGAAGAAGGTCGGATCATTGAGCCAGACCGACAGCCCACCGAAGATCGCCACCAGCACGAGCGTCGCGATCTGCATCGCCGAGAGCTTGCCGGTCAGCAGCCACAGAACCAGCGTCGTCGCCGCGATCAGCGGGATGAACAGCGCGGTGGCCACGACGAAGCCCGAATAGTCGGTGCCGAGGATCGTGTAGGTGCCGTCCTTCAGCCGGTTGAAGGCGACGAAGAACACGATGAGCGGCCCCCAGTCGAGCGCCGCTTTCACCCAGGGGGAAATCTTTTTCTCTGCCATCTGCCTTTACCTGCCTGCTATCTCAACGATCACAGCCCCTGCCGCGATCAGCGCCATCAGAGCCGTGCGCCGCGGCCCCACTTTCTCGCCCAGCACGAGCCAGCCGATGAGCGCTGCGAAGACCGTAGACGTCTCGCGCAGCACCGCCGCCTCGCCCACCTTGTCGAGCCGTGTCGCCAACATGATCGAGCCAAAGGAGAAATAAGCAACAATCGCGCCGATAACACCCCTCTTGATGAGCGGCACCATTTCCGAACTCGGCAGTTTCGTCCAGCGCCGCGCGGTGAAGATCGGCATGAACCAGCCGTCGATGAAGAAGAACCACGCAAGGAAGGTGAACGGATCGGCGGTCGCGCGGATGCCATAGGCGTCATAGGTGGTGTAAAGCGCAACGAACGCCCCTGTCGCCACGGCCAGCATCAGGGCCGGCACCATCGTCTCGCGATCGACCGTCACGTTGCGCAGATTGTAGAGCGCAAGCCCGTAGATGCCTGCCAGAAGCGTCGCCACCCCGGCCCATTGGCCGATCGTGAAATGCTCACCGAAGATGAACCCCGCCCCGATGACCGCGAAAAGCGGCCCGGTGCCGCGCACCACCGGATAGACCACCGTATAGGCCCCGCGCTGGTAGCAGGCCGCCTGCAGCAGCTTGTAGGCGACATGGATGAAGAAGACGCCCACGAAGATCGGCCACATGAAAGGCTCGGGCCACGGCACGACGAAAAGCGCGAAGGGGGCTGCGATGATCCCGTAGCTCGCATCGATCGCGGCGCGGCTGAGCCACGGATCGTGACGTCCTTTCTGCAGCGCCCCGAACAGCGCGTGAAGAAAGGCCGCGAGCAGCGCGAGGCCCAGCGCGAGGTGCTTGCCGGTCTCGGTGCCCGAAACGGAGATGATCCAGTCGCTCAAGGGGAAGTCCTTCGTGATCTCGGGGGCTGGGGGGCGCTGCCCCCTCTGGCCTTAGGGCCATTCACCCCCGGGATATTTCGACCAAGGGGAAGAGGAAAGGCGCATCCCTCTCTTCGCTCTTGCACAAATATCCCCGGGGGGAGCGCGCACGCGCGGGGGGCGGCGCCCCCCTCCGCGGTGTCAGTCTTCGAGACCGACGAGGGCCTGCGCGAATTCCTCCGGGTCGAAGGGCGCGAGATCGTCGAGCTGTTCGCCCACCCCGATCGCGTGGATCGGCAGGCCGAACTTGTCGGCCAGCGCCACCAGAACCCCGCCCTTCGCGGTGCCGTCGAGCTTGGTCATCACCAGCCCCGAAACGTTCGAGATCTTGCGGAAGACATCGACCTGCTGCAGCGCGTTCTGCCCCGTCGTCGCATCGAGCACGAGAAGCGTGTTATGCGGCGCGCTCTCATCGACCTTGCGGATCACGCGGACGATCTTGGCCAGCTCCTCCATCAGATCGGCGCGGTTCTGCAGGCGGCCTGCCGTGTCGATCATCAGAAGATCCGCGCCCTCGGCCTCGGCCTTCTTCATCGCATCATAGGCGAGCGAGGCCGGGTCCGAGCCTTCGGGCGCGGTCAGGACCGGCACGCCGGCGCGATTGCCCCAGACCTGCAGCTGTTCGACTGCGGCTGCGCGGAACGTGTCGCCCGCCGCGATCACGACCTGTTTGCCGGCGGCGCGGAATTGCGAGGCGAGCTTGCCGATCGTCGTGGTCTTGCCCGAGCCGTTGACGCCCACCACCAGAACGACCTGAGGCTTCTTCGGGTAAAGCGGCAGCGGTTTCGCGACCGGCTCCATGATCCGGGCGACCTCTTGGGCCAGCAGCCCCTTGATCTCGGAGACCGAGAGCTTGCGGCCCATCCGCCCCTCGGCGAGGTTTGCCGAGACGCGCAGCGCGGTGTCCACGCCCATGTCGGAGGCGATCAGCAGCTCTTCGAGGCTTTCGAGCATCTCGTCATCGAGGACGCGGCGCGGCTCGGCGGGTTTCGCCTCGCCGCCGCCGAAGATGCGCCCCAGAAGGCCGGGCTTCTTCGGCTCGGGGCTGGGACGTTCGGGCGCGGGCTCGACGTCGAGCGGCGCCTTGGCGATCTGCGCGTGTTCCTCCTCGACCGGTTCGGTCACCGGCGCGGGCACGTAGCCGGGCGCGGGCGGCGTCGGATCGGGAAGGTTGATCGTCTCGTTATGCTGCGGCTCGGGTTCGGGCTCAGGCTCTGCCTCGGGCTCCGGTTCCGGCGCGGGTTGGACGCGGGTCTGCGGCGCGGCCTCGGGGGAGGTCTCTGCCGGCGTCGCGGGCGCGGAAGGCTCCGGCGTCTCCGCGACCTCGTCTTCACTGGCCGCATTCTCGGCGACGATATCCTCGAGGCCCTGCTCGAGCTTTGAGGAGGAACGCGTCAGACGCGATTTGAGCTTTTTGAAAAACGACATGGATCAGGCCTTTCCTTACGCTCCACCTAGTTCATCGCAGGCCCGGATGGAAGGCTTATCCCCCGGCAAAACCCGATCCCGCGCCCCAGCCGATCAAGGCCTGACCGCCCCAGTAGAGCACCCAGAGCGCGCGCGCCGCCAGCTGTTTGCGGCCTGCGTCGCGCAGCACGAACATCTCCAGCGCGAGGATCAGGTCGGAGAGGACGAAGGCAAGGCTGCCCGCGATCACCATCAGATAGCCCGCGGGCAGGCCCATCGCCACCGCCGCCATCGCCACGATGATCCAGATATAGATCCGCACCGGCCAGCACAGCCCGCCCGTGCGCGGCAGCAGCCAGAACTCCGCCGAGAGTCCCAGGGCGATGAGCGGGATCGTCCAGGCAGTGGGCTGCGCGCCCATGTCGAGGAACCCCAGAAGATAGGCCAGATGCCCCGCCGCGAAGGCCGCCATGCCGATCAGGAAGGCCCGCTGACCGGGGCGCGACAGGGCGAAATCGCCCGCCGCCCCGAGCGCGAGACCTGCGAGGATCGCAAGCGGCGCGCCCATGGCCGCCGCCATCGGAATCAGCGCCACGACGGAGGCGGTCTTCACAAGGGTTTTCGCACCGCTTTCCCCCGCGCCTGCATGACGCGCGAGGTAAATCAGCGCGAAGACGGCGGCGATAAGGAGACTGATCGGGGCTGCGGACATCATGGCCACATCTCGCGCAGAAAAGCCCGGCCGCCGCAAGCGGGGTCATAAAAGGGTCGAAATTGGCGAAAGAATAGCGCAAAACCATTGCACTATTGAGAGTGAGCGAAGCGGACCCGCAGCACGTGACCCAAGGCAACGACCCTTCACGCAAGCGCCGCCTGAGCGGAGCAATTGCCAATCTGCTGCGGCGGTCGCGCGAGATCCCCAGGGTCGACAGTTTCGCTGTCGTGACGCTTCTGCCGGTGCCGCTTCTGCTGGTGGCGGGCGTCTTCGGCGGGATCGCGGCCTGGGCGGCACTGGTCTGGATCGGGCTGTGCATGTTCATCCTGGATGAGGCGCTGAAGCATCCCTCTCCCGATGCGCCGGAAGGCTCGGAATTCCCCGCAGCGGACGCGCTGTCGACGACGCTGGCGGTGGTGCATTTCGTGCTGCTCGTGCTCGGCGTGGCGGCGATGTCGGGGCATACGTTGCTGGAGGGGCCGAGCTGGATCGCGGTCTGGCTGGCCTTTGGGCTGTTCTTCGGGCAGGTGTCGAATTCCAACGCGCATGAGCTGATCCACCGCTCGGACAAGCGGCTGTTTCTGCTGGGGAAATGGGTCTATATCTCGCTGCTTTTCGGGCATCACACTTCGGCGCATCGGCTTGTCCATCATCGCTTCGTCGCGACGCCGGACGATCCGAATTCCGCGCAGCTTGGCGAGGGGTTCTGGTCGTTTGCGCCGCGGGCCTGGATCGGCAGCTTCATCGGCGGCTACGAGATGGAGCGCAACCGCTTCGCCCGTCTGCCTGCGATCGATCCGAAAGCGCCGCTGAGCGCGCGGATCAAGGCGAGGATCGCACGGCTCGGTCCCTACCCGTCCTATCTGCTGGGCGGGCTGTGGTTCGCGGTGCTGTTCGGGATGCTTTTCGGGGCCGAGGGCGTGGTGGCTTACCTAATGCTCTGCGCCTATGCGCAGGTGCAGATCCTGCTCGCCGATTACGTCCAGCACTACGGGTTGTCACGCAAACGTAGGGGTGATGGCAGTTTCGATCCGGTCGATGCGCATCACAGCTGGGACGCGCCCGCGCCGATCACCTCGCTGTGGATGCTCAACGCGCCGCGCCATTCGGATCACCACGCACATCCGGCCCGAGAATATCCGGCGCTGCGGCTTGGCGATCTGGCCGAGCCGCGGCGGCCCGTTCTGCCGCGTAGCCTGCCCGCGATGGCGGCGCTGGCGCTATTCCCGCCGCTGTGGCGTCGGGTCATGGACAAGCGCGTGAAGGCCTTGGGCAAAGCGCAGCCCCTCGACGCCGACGCGCCCAGCGCGCGCTAGGCAAGCGGGCCGCGATCTGGCAGGTTGGGTGAAAGACCTTGCCGGAGCCCCCATGCGCCCGATCCCGATCCTGACATTGTCCCTCGCGGCCTTGGCCCTGATACCGACGCTGGCGGCGGCGGCCGACCCGCTCGGCCCACCGCTCAATGCGGAGCAATTCGATCAGCGCACCGTCGGGCGCACCATCACCTATTCGGTCTTCGGCCAACCCTACGGGTCCGAGCAATACAAGCCCGGCCACAAGGTGATCTGGGCCTTCACCGAAAGCGAGTGCAAGGAAGGCGACTGGTATCAGGACGGGCAGTATATCTGCTTCGATTACGGCGAATATGCGCCGCTGCAATGCTGGACCTTCTACGATACGGCGCAGGGGCTGCTCGCACAGTTCAAGGGCGATCCCTCGCAGGAACCGCTGGTGAGCCTGTCGGAAAGCCAGGACCCGCTGATCTGTCAGGGACCGGATGTGGGCGTCTAAGCCTCAGAACAGACTGCCCTGAGACGGGCCCGGTTCGGGCTTTTTCTTCTTCGGCTTCGGCGCGGTCGCACTGCCGCCCCCGCCCGGGATGACCGCGAGCTTGCCGTCGGCGAACTCGATCTCGAGGCCGGGCTGCTTCTCTGCCACACCCTGCGAGGTCACCACGCCGTCAGGCCCGCGCACCACCGCATAGCCGCGCTTGAGCGTCTCGGTATAGCCCAGCGTCTGGCGCATCCGGTCGAGCCTCTCGAGCCGTTCACGCTGTGCCTCGAGCCGCGCGGACAAGGAGCGCTCAAGCCGGGCTTCCAGCCCCGCCAGCCGCTCGGCGCCATCGCGGTTGCGCCTTTGCGCATCGCCGATCATCCGCACCCGCGCCGCATCCAGCCGCCGCGCAAGCTGCGTGTGATCCTGGGTCGCGCGTCGCATCCGGGCCGCCGGTGCCGGCGCCAACCGCGCCGAGAGCCCCTCGATCTCGCGCGAGCGATCGCGGATGAAGCGCCGCAGCAGGTTCGGCGAGATTTGCGCAGCCAGCGGCGCGAAGCGGGTATTCTTGCGCAGGACCAGCGTGCGCAGCGCAGGGCCCAGCCGCTCGGCCCAGAGATCGAAGCTTTGCCGCGCCGGTTGCGTCAGCGCCTCGGGACGGCCCAGCCCGCGCGCCAGATCGCGCAGCCGCTGGCCGCGCTGATCGAGCCGCCCACGCGCCGCCCGCATCATCCGCGTCTGTGCCTCCGACAGCCAAGCGGCCAGTTCGGCGCGCACCGGCACCGCCATTTCCGCAGCCGCCGTGGGCGTGGGGGCGCGCCGGTCGGCTGCGTGATCGACCAGCGTCGTATCGGTCTCGTGACCCACGGCCGAGATCACCGGGATGTCGCTTTCGGCGACGGCGCGGACCACGGCTTCTTCGTTGAAGCCCCATAGGTCTTCGATCGAGCCGCCGCCGCGCGCGACGATGATCAGATCGGGGCGCGGGATCTCCCCGCCCGGCGCCAGCGCATTGAAGCCCCGCACCGCGCGCGCCACTTCCGGAGCGCAGGCCTGTCCCTGCACCGCCACCGGCCAGATCAGCACATGGCGCGGGAAGCGGTCGGCGAGCCTGTGCAGGATGTCGCGGATCACCGCGCCCGAGGGCGAGGTCACCACGCCGATCACCTGCGGCAGCCACGGAATGGGCTTCTTGCGGCCCGCGTCGAACAGCCCCTCGGCGGCCAGCGCCTTGCGGCGCGCCTCCAGCATCGCCATCAGCGCACCCGCGCCCGCCGGTTCGACATTGTCGACGATCAGTTGGTATTTCGACTGGCCCGCGAAGGTCGTCATCCGGCCCGTGGCGAAGACCTCCATCCCCTCCTCGGGGCGGACCTGCATTTTCGCCACCTGCCCCTTCCAGCTGACGGCGGCGATCACCGAGCGGTCGTCCTTGAGGTCGAAATACATATGCCCCGAGCGCGGCATCGACACACGGCCAACTTCGCCGCGCACCCGGACGCGGCCGAATTCCCCCTCGATCACCCGCTTCACCGCCCCCGATATCTCGGAGACGGTGTAGTCATGCGCGTTCGAGCCGCTTTCGTCGTCGAGAAGGTCCATATGCCTGCCTGCTTGAGCGTTGGTCCGGGGCGCCTTGCCTCAGAGTTTCGCGCAGCTTAGAAGGCGGGAAAGCGAAGGCCAAGGGGGCGAGCGATGAACATTCTGGTTCTGGGCGGCGGCGGGCGCGAACATGCGCTGGCTTGGGCGATCAAGCAAAATCCGAAATGCGACCGGCTGATCGTGGCCCCGGGCAATGCCGGGATCGCGCAGATCGCCGATTGCGCGGCGATCGATCCGAACGATGCGGCGGCGGTGCTGGAACTCTGCGAGGCCAATGCGGTCGATTTCGTCGTGATCGGGCCGGAAGCGCCGCTGGCAGCGGGCGTGGCCGATGCGCTGCGCGCGCAGAACATCCTGACCTTCGGCCCCTCGGCGGAGGCCGCGAAGCTGGAAGCCTCGAAAGCCTTCACGAAAGAGATTTGCGACGCCTGCAACGCGCCCACTGCAGCCTATGCCCGCTTCACAAGCGCGGAAGGCGCGAAGGGCTATGTCCGCGAACAGGGCGCGCCGATCGTAGTGAAGGCCGACGGTCTCGCCGCCGGAAAGGGCGTGATCGTCGCGATGACGCTTGACGAGGCCTTCAACGGCATCGACGAAATTTTCGGCGGCGCTTTCGGAAGCGCAGGCGCGGAAGTCGTGATCGAGGAATTCATGGAGGGCGAGGAAGCCTCGCTCTTCGTGCTGTGCGATGGCGAGAACGTGCTGGCCGTGGGCGGCGCGCAGGACCACAAGCGTGTCGGCGAAGGCGATACCGGCCCGAACACCGGCGGCATGGGCGCCTATTCCCCCGCCCCGATCCTGAGCCCCGAGATCGAGGCGAAGGCGATGGACGAGATCGTCCGCCCCACCGTGGCCGAGATGGCCAAGCGCGGCACCCCGTTCCAGGGCGTGCTCTATGCCGGGCTGATGATCAAGGATGGCCAGCCGCGGCTCGTGGAATACAACGTGCGCTTCGGCGATCCCGAATGTCAGGTGCTGATGCTGCGGCTGGGCGCGCAGGCGCTCGACCTGCTGCTCGCCTGCGCGGAAGGGCGCTTGGGCGAGGTGCAGGCGCAATGGGCGCCCGATCACGCGATGACGGTGGTCATGGCCGCGCAGGGCTATCCCGGCGCTTATGAGAAAGGCTCGGTGATCGGCGGGCTCGACGCGCTGCCCGAAGACGGCTCGCGCATGGTCTTCCACGCCGGCACCTCCGAGAAAGACGGCCACGTCGTCGCGAGCGGCGGACGTGTGCTCAACGTCACAGCCCGCGGCGAGAGCCTGCAGGAAGCGCGCGACCGCGCCTATGAAATGGTCGACGCGATCGACTGGCCCGAAGGCTTCTGTCGCCGCGATATCGGCTGGCGGGCGCTGAGCTGACCTAAGGGGTGGAGGGGGCTCTGCCCCCGCTCGCGTTCCGCGCGCCCCCCGGGATATTTCCGCCAAGCCGAAGGCGCGCAACGAAGTCTTAACGACAGCTGCGTTAACAAGGAATCGCGGAACAGGCGGGGACGCCGATGACCGCCCAAGACGAAACGGCCCGGCTCGCCCGCCCTTCTGCGGATCGAGTCGGGCATTTTTCGTTTTCGGCTTGGCTCAAATATCCCGGGGGGCTGGCGCAGCCAGCGGGGGCAGAGCCCCCTCGATTGGCGCATCCTGAGCCTGCCGGCTCGCTCTCCTCTTGCCTCACCAGATGCTTGCAACGCGGCTCGGCGCCGCCTGCCGAAACGTCAGGCAGGAATTTTCCCCTTTGCGCAAAATTTCCTCTTGCAGCCTACGCCGCTATCCCCTAAATCCGCCTCCACCGAACCGGCGCGGGCGTAGCTCAGGGGTAGAGCATAACCTTGCCAAGGTTAGGGTCGGGCGTTCGAATCGCCTCGCCCGCTCCAGTTCGGTCAAATACCCAAGGATGCGGGCGTAGCTCAGGGGTAGAGCATAACCTTGCCAAGGTTAGGGTCGGGCGTTCGAATCGCCTCGCCCGCTCCAATACAAAAAAGCCTCCCTTCGGGGAGGCTTTTGTTTTTCCGCCCCACTGCCCGTCAATCGACATGCCCCCGCTTGAGCGCGCCCCCTGCCCCGGCCTATAAGGCGGTGAGTTTCAAGGAGGCGCCCAATGCGCAAAGCCACGATCAGCCGCAAGACCGCCGAGACCGAGATCAGCGTCAAGATCGATCTCGATGGCACCGGTCAGTATGACAACAAGACGGGCGTGGGCTTCTTCGACCACATGCTCGATCAGCTCGCACGGCATTCGCTGATCGACATGACCGTGCGCGCGAAGGGCGATCTGCATATCGACGATCACCACACGGTCGAGGATACCGGCATCGCGCTGGGTCAGGCGCTGGTGCAGGCGCTTGGCGACAAGCGCGGCATCCGCCGTTACGGCCATTTCGCACTGGCGATGGATGACACGCAGGTGCAATGCGCGCTGGACCTGTCCGCGCGTCCCTTCTTCGTGTGGAACTGCGACATGCCCACCGACAAGATCGGCACGTTCGACACCGAACTGGTGCGCGAGTTCTTCCAGGCGCTCGCCACCCATGGCGGGATCACGCTGCATATCGACCGCGTGCATGGCTTCAACAGCCACCACATCGCCGAGGCCGCGTTCAAATCGGTCGCCCGCGCGCTGCGCATGGCGGTCGAGACCGATCCGCGCATGGGTGGCGTGCTGCCTTCGACCAAAGGGGCGCTTTGATGCTCACGGCACTGGTCGATTACGATTCGGGCAACCTGCACTCGGCCGAGAAGGCGTTTCAGCGCATGGCGAACGAGACCGGGCACGGCACGATCGTCGTGACCTCGGAGCCCGACGTCGTCGCGCGCGCCGACCGGATCGTGCTGCCGGGCGACGGGGCGTTTCCGTCCTGCAGCGCGGCGCTCTATCGCTTCGAGGGGCTGGCGCAGGCAATCGAGGAGGCGGTGATCGTGAAAGGCCGCCCCTTCCTCGGGATCTGCATCGGCATGCAGATGCTGGCGACGCGCGGGCTCGAGTTCCGCGAGACCGAGGGTTTCGGCTGGATCCCCGGCGAGGTGGTGAAGATCGAGCCCGCCGATCCGTCGATGAAGGTCCCGCATATGGGCTGGAACGATCTGGTGATCGACAACGATCACGCCGTGCTCGACGGGATTTCGACCGGCGATCACGCCTATTTCGTGCATAGCTACCACTTCAAGGTGGCCGAGCCGCAGCACCGTCTGGCCTATGCCGAATATGGCGCCGAGATCACCGCGATCGTGGGGCGCGACAATATCGTGGGCACCCAGTTCCACCCGGAGAAATCTCAGGCCACCGGTCTGCGGCTGATCGCGAATTTCCTCGGCTGGAAACCCTGATGGCACCGAAGGCGGTTCTGTCGTGGTCCTCGGGCAAGGATTGCGCGATGGCGCTTCATGCCTGCCGGACCGAAGGTCACGCGGATGTCGTGGCGCTGCTGTCGACGACCAACGAGGCTTTCGACCGGGTCGCGATGCACGGCACGCGCAATGAGTTGCTGCGCCGTCAGGCGAAGGCCGTGGGCCTGCCGCTGATCGAGGTGCCGCTGCCCTGGCCCTGCTCGAACGAGGATTACGAGGCGCGGATGGCCTCGGCTATGGATCAGGTGAAGGCACTTGGCGTCGAGACGATGGTCTTCGGCGATCTCTTCCTCGAAGACGTGCGCGATTACCGGATCGAGAAGCTGAAACCGCTGGGCGTCGAGGCGCTCTTCCCGCTCTGGCAGCGGCCTACGGATCAGCTGGCGCGCGAGATGATCGCGGCGGGGTTCGTCACGCATCTGGTGACGGTGGACCCGAGCAAGCTCGATCCCAGCTTCGCGGGGCGGCGGTTCGATGAAAGCCTGCTGGCCGATCTGCCCGAAGGCGTCGATCCCTGCGGCGAGAATGGCGAGTTTCATACCGCCGTCAGCGCGGGCCCGATCTTCGACGCGCCGATCCCGGTGCGGGTGGGCGAGACGGTGATGCGCGACGGGTTCGCCTATGCCGATCTGATCCCGGAGTAAGTCCGGCGAGAAATCCCGGCCCACTGCGTCCTCGCAGGGGCCGGGAAAAGCATCACTTCACGCGCTGCCAGTCCTGCGACTTGCAGAACAGACCGCCCGCTACGCAACCGGCCAGCGCCATCGCGTTGCCGTTCACGGTGACCTTGCCGAGGTAGATCTTGTTGTTGGACGGGCGCCAGACCTTGCCTTGGTATTTGTTGTTGCCCTTCGGCTCCATCCCGATCACGAGCTGCTTGCCGAGGTTCTCCGACTTGTACTCGCTGCCGCCCTTGAAGGTCCGAACGATTGTCCCGCAGAACTTCGAGCCGCAGGGTGCGATGTCCACATAGGCATAGGCGCCGTCATCGGGCTGCGTTTTCCAGGTGCCCTCGATCGGGTCGGCAAGCGCCGCGCCTGCGCCCAGTGCCAGGGTCGCTGCGGCGATCATCAAAGTCGTCATGGCAAATCTCCTCCCTTTTGCCTGCTGGCCGCATCAGGCCATGCAAGAGCGATTCCCGGCAAGACTGACGTGACGTCCGCGTCAGGCTTGGAAAATCCGCGAACCCGTGGCAAGAGGCATCGCGACAGTTCAGGAGTGCCCACAGATGATCCTCTACCCCGCAATCGATCTCAAGGATGGCCAATGCGTGCGTCTGCTGCATGGCGAGATGGACAAGGCCACGGTCTTCGGTGACGACCCGGCGGCGCAGGCGGCCAAGTTCGAGGCGGCGGGCTGCGAATGGGTGCATCTGGTGGACCTCAACGGCGCCTTCGCGGGCGAGCCGGTGAACGCGGCCGCCGTCGAGGCGATCCTGTCGCGCATCAAGGTCCCCGCTCAGCTGGGCGGCGGCATCCGCGACATGGCGACGATCGAGCGTTGGCTCGACAAAGGGCTGGCGCGGGTGATCCTCGGCACCGTCGCGGTCGAGAACCCCGATCTGGTGCGCGAGGCGGCGAAAGCCTTCCCCGGTCAGGTGGCCGTCGGGATCGACGCGCGCAACGGCAAAGTCGCGACCAAGGGCTGGGCGGAAGAGACCGATGTGATGGTCACCGATCTGGCGAAGTCCTTCGAGGACGCGGGCGTCGCCGCGATCATCTACACCGACATCATGCGCGACGGCGCGATGGGCGGGCCGAATATCGCCGCGACCGAGGCACTGGCCCGCGCGGTCGAAATCCCGGTCATCGCGAGCGGTGGCGTGTCGTCCTTGCCCGACCTGATTGCCCTGCGCGACACGGGCGTGATCGCGGGCGCGATCTCGGGGCGCGCGATCTATGACGGGGCGCTCGATCTGACCGAGGCACTGGCCGCGCTGCGCGCCTGACACAGCGCTGAGGAAATCCACCGCAAGTGACACAAATCATTGCGCCATGTGAATTTCCGCGTGAGGGTTAACCCAGCGTTAACACCAAGTGTGGAGGGTGCCATGAAACGCATGATGACGATTGCCGCGGTGACCGCTTGCCTCGCAAGCGCGGCCATGGCGAATGATACCAAAGGCTTTGTGGGTCTGAACTGGACCTTCGGCCCGGGCGCGAGCGGCCTTGAAGGGGTGTTCGGCGCGATGAATTACGACCTCGATCCGGATGGCGACATCAACGGGGCGAAGCTGTCATTGCATCTCGGCATCGGTCCGGGGCCGGTGCAGGGCAAGATCAAGCTGACGGGGGTCGCGGGTCAAGACAACGCCATGGCGGAACTGGGCATGGGCTATGGCAGCCGCGGCTGGTTCGGCACGGGCGGGCTGATGGGCGAGCATTGGAACGTCGGCGGCGATCTCTTCTTCCAGGGCGGCTGGGAAGGCTTCGGCGGCATTCACAGCCTGCAATTCGATCGGCCGAAAGCGCCCACAGCACCGGTTCTGGAGCCGCCGCCGCAGGAGGCTCAGCCCGGCTAAGTCGTGTTAAGCAATTCATCACAGAGGTACAGGGCGGCTTCGGTCGCCCTTTTCCTTAGCTCAGGCACCCACCGATTTGCGCACCATATCCCAGTAGATATCGGCCACGGTGGCGCGGCTCAGACGACCACCTTCGCGGAACCATGTATTCACCCCGGTCAGCATCGCGATGATCGCCATCGTCGCAAGCTTGGTATCCGGGATCAGGAACACGCCCTCGTCCTGCCCTGCCTTCAGGATCGCTTCCAGCTCGGTCTCGTAGGTCTTGCGCAGCCCCTCGATCACCGCGAAATTCTCCGGGCTCAGGTTGCGCAGCTCCATATAGCTGAGGAACACCGCCTCCGCCCGCTCGAGGTTGAAGCGGATGTGGAAGCGCACGAAACGCTCCAGCCGCGCATGGGCGTCGCCCCCGCCGGGCTCGGCGTGCCACGCGGCGATCAGCTCGTCCATGTGGGTCTTGAGCAGGTCGAACAGCAGCGCCTCTTTGTCGGGCGTATAGAGGTAGAGCGCCCCCGCCTGGACCCCCACCGCGCCTGCGATCTGGCGCATCGAGACCGCAGCAAACCCGTGCCGCGCAAAGAGTCTTTGCGCTTCGGCGCGGATCTTCGGGCCGGTAATCTCGGAATGGGAGCCAGTCTTGCGTGCCATGATACCGACGCTAACTGAACGGGCGTTCATTATCAAACCCGATTTGCGGCGCAATCGGCACTGGCAATGGGGCCGCGCGCGCAATAGTTTGCCCCTGTCCCGAGAGGAGAAACCATGCGCGCCCCTGCCCTGATCGCCCTGTTTGCCTTGCTGGCCTCGCTCGCCGCCTGTTCGAAACAGTCGATGGAGGGCTATCCGACGCTGCTGCCGATGGACGAGATCCTGACCGATCAGCCCCTCACCCCCGATCCGGCCCCCGAGCTGGAGGCCCGCGCCGATGCGTTGCGCTCCCGCGCAGACGCGATGCGCAGCCAATAAAATCACGCCATAGAGCGGTTGAAGCCGCACGCCGCGTTGCCCTGCCTGCGCTTTCCCGCTAACAGGGCGCAAACCACCAGTTTCTCTCATGAGGTTCCTATGTCCGCCGTCTCAGATACCGCACCCTTGCGTCTTGGCATCGCGGGTCTCGGCACCGTGGGCATCGGTGTGGTGAAGATCGTGCAACGCCATGCCGATCTGCTGGCAGCCCGCGCAGGCCGTCCGGTCGAAATCACCGCCGTCTCGGCCCGCGATCGCACGAAGAACCGCGATGCGGACCTTTCGAGCTATGCGTGGGAAGACGATGCGGTGACGCTCGCGCAGCGCGACGACATCGACGTCTTCGTCGAACTGATGGGCGGCCATGATGGCCCCGCGAAGGACGCGACCGAAGCCGCGCTGAAAGCAGGCAAGGACGTGGTGACCGCGAACAAGGCGCTTCTCGCACATCACGGTCAGGCGCTCGCGGAACTCGCCGAAAGCCTCGGCCGCACGATCCGCTACGAGGCCGCTGTCGCGGGCGGCATCCCGGTCATCAAGACGCTGACCGAAGGGCTTGCCGGCAACGGCATCCGCCGCGTGATGGGCGTGATGAACGGCACCTGCAACTACATCCTGACGCGGATGGAAGATGCGGGCCTGCCCTATGACACGGTCTTCGAAGAGGCGCGCGCGCTCGGCTATCTCGAGGCCGATCCGAACCTCGACGTGGGCGGGATCGACGCGGGCCACAAGCTCGCCATCCTCGCCTCCATCGCCTTCGGCACGCAGGTCGCCTTCGACGACGTGACGCTGGAAGGGATCGGGCGGATCTCGATCGACGATATCCGCCGCGCGGGCGACATGGGCTACAAGATCAAGCTTCTGGGCGTCGCGCAGATGACCGGCCGCGGGCTGGAGCAGCGGATGACGCCCTGTCTCGTGCCCGCCACCTCGCCGCTGGGTCAGCTGACCGGCGGCACCAACATGACCGTTTTGGAAGGCGACTCGGTCGGCCAGATCGTGCTGCGTGGCGCGGGCGCGGGCGAAGGCCCGACCGCGAGCGCCGTGATGGGCGATGTGATGGACCTCGCCCGCGGGTTGCGGCTTCCGGTCTTCGGCCAGCCCGCAGACAAGCTCGAAGCCCCCACCCCCGCCGTCACCGCGATCCCCGCGCCCTATTACCTGCGCCTGCAACTGTCGGACAAACCCGGTGCGCTGGCGAAGGTCGCGACCGTTCTGGGCGAGGCGGGTGTCTCGATCAGCCGGATGCGCCAATACGGCCATGCCGACACCTCGGCCCCGGTGCTGATCGTCACCCACAAGACGACCCGCGACGCAGTCGACGCCGCGATCGACGCCCTGCCCGCGACCCGCGTGGTCGAGGGCGAGCCGATCGCGATCCGCATCGAAGAGGTCTAAGCGGATGGGGATGCTGAGCCATGTCTCGCTGGGCATCTCCGATCTCGACCGGGCGCTGACATTCTACGCCCCGCTGATGGAGCGGCTCGGTCTGGCGCTGCGCTTTTCCGAGCCCGCAACACAGTGGGCAGGCTGGACCGCCGAGGATGACAGCCGCCCGATCTTCTTTATCACCCGCCCCTTCAAGGGCGACGCCCCCGCCCCAGGCAACGGTCCGATGGTCGGGTTCGATGCGCCCGACCGTGCGACGGTCGATGCGGTGCACGCCCTCGCGCTGGAACTGGGCGGCACAGATGAGGGCCCGCCGGGGCTGCGCCCGCACTATCACGCGGATTATTACGGCGCCTATTTTCGCGACCGCAGGCTGCCCAAACCCCGCATTGCGTGCCATTTTTCACCGCAATAGCGGCTGGCCCCTCCTGTTAGCGTTCACGGGGTTGCCCTTCGCGGCCCCACAGGCTTTACCTATGCCCGGCCCACAACGCCTAGGCAGACAGGAAGACCCAAATGACCCCTCCGAGTGATTTCAACGACCGCATGCTTTCGCTGGGCCTCGCCCGCGTGTCGGAAGCGGCTGCTCATGCCTCCGCCGACCTGATCGGTCGCGGCGACGAGAAAGCTGCCGACCAGGCGGCGGTGAACGCGATGCGCGATCAGCTCAACAAGCTGGAAATCCGCGGCACCGTGGTCATCGGGGAAGGTGAGCGCGACGAGGCTCCGATGCTGTATATCGGCGAGGAAGTCGGTCAGGGCGTCGGCCCGGAAGTGGATATCGCGCTCGACCCGCTGGAAGGCACCACGCTGACCGCGAAGGACATGCCCAACGCGCTGACCGTGATCGCGATGGCGCCGCGCGGCACGATGCTGCACGCGCCCGACGTCTACATGGACAAGCTGGCCATCGGCCCGGGCTACGAGAAGGACGTGGTCTCGCTCGACATGAGCCCGACCGAGCGTGTTCAGGCGCTGGCCAAGGCGCAAGGCGTCGAGACCAAGGACATCGCGGTCTGCATCCTCGATCGTCCGCGCCACGAGGACATGATCGCCGAGGTCCGCGAGACCGGCGCGAAGATCCGCCTAATCACCGATGGCGACGTGGCGGGCGTCATTCACTGCGCCGAGCCGGATTTCACCGGCATCGACATGTATATGGGCTCGGGCGGCGCGCCGGAGGGCGTGCTGGCGGCCTCGGCGCTGAAATGCATGGGCGGCCAGATGTGGGGCAAGCTGTTGTTCCGCAACGACGACGAGCGTGGCCGTGCGAAGAAGGCCGGGATCACCGATCTCGACAAGGTCTACACCCGTGACGAGATGGTGCGTTCGGACGTGATCTTCGCCGCGACCGGCGTGACCAACGGCTCGATCGTGAAGGGCGTGAAGCGCGAGCCGACCTATATCGAATCCGAGACGATGCTGATGCGCTCGAAAACCGGCTCGCTGCGCCGCGTGATCTACCGCAACCCGGTGAAGTAACCGGCGCGTCTCGATATTTTTATCGAGAAGAAGAGAAAAGGCCGGAGCGCGATGCTCCGGCCTTTCTTCATTTACTCCGCCGCGTCGGCATAGCTCTCGACCGGCGGGCAGGTGCAGATCAGATTGCGGTCGCCGAAGACGTTGTCGACACGGCCCACGGGCGGCCAGTATTTGTCGACCCGGAAGGCGCCTGCCGGGAAACAGCCCTGTTCGCGGGTGTATTTCCGGTCCCAATCGGCCACGAGGTCTTCGACCGTGTGCGGCGCATGGCGCAGCGGGCTGTCCTCGGGGGTGATCTCCCCCGCTTCAATCTCGCGGATCTCGTCGCGGATCGAGAGCATCGCGGTGATGAAGCGGTCGATCTCGGCCTTGGTCTCGGACTCCGTGGGCTCCACCATCAGCGTACCAGCGACCGGCCAGCTCATCGTGGGGGCGTGGAAACCGTTATCCATCAGGCGCTTGGCAATGTCGTCCACCGTCACGCCCACCTCCGCGAAGGGCCGCGTGTCGATGATGCATTCATGCGCGACACGTCCGCGATTGCCCATGAAGAGGATCGGGTAGCCCTCTTTCAGCTTCGCGGCGATGTAGTTCGCGGCGAGGATCGCGACGCGGGTCGCCTGCGTCAGGCCCGGCCCGCCCATCATCAGGATATAGGCCCAGGAGATCAGCAGGATCGAGGCCGAGCCATAAGGCGCGGCACTCACCGGCCCCTCGTCTCCGCCGGTCTCGGGATGGCCCGGCAGGAAGGGCGCGAGGTGCGACTTCACGCCGATCGGCCCCATGCCAGGACCGCCGCCACCATGCGGGATCGCGAAGGTCTTGTGCAGGTTGAGGTGGCTGACGTCCGAGCCGATCTCGCCCGGCTTCACCAGCCCCACCAGCGCGTTGAGGTTCGCACCGTCGAGATAGACCTGACCGCCATATTCGTGGGTGATGTCGCAGATGCGCTTCACCGTCTCCTCAAAGACGCCATGGGTCGAGGGATAGGTGATCATGCAGGCCGCGAGCTTGTCGCCTGCCTCTGCCGCCTTCGCCTCGAAATCCTCCAGATCCACATCGCCGTTTGGCGCCGAGTTCACCACCACGACCTTCATCCCCGCCATATGCGCCGAAGCCGGGTTCGTGCCATGCGCCGACATCGGGATCAGGCAGACATCGCGCTGATCGTCGCCATTGGCGCGGTGATAGGCGGCGATGGTCAGCAGCCCCGCATATTCCCCCTGCGCGCCCGAATTGGGCTGCATCGAGAACGCGTCATAGCCGGTGATCTCGCACAGCTTCGCGGTCAGATCGTCGATCATCTCTGCATAGCCCTGCGCCTGATCGAGCGGCACGAACGGGTGCAGCGAGCCGAATTCCGGCCAGGTGAGCGGCATCATCTCGGCGGCTGCGTTGAGCTTCATCGTGCAGGACCCGAGCGGGATCATCGCGCGGTCGAGCGCGAGATCGCGATCCGAGAGGCGGCGCATGTAGCGCATCATCTCGGATTCGGCGCGGTTCATGTGGAAGACCGGATGGGTGAGGTAGTCGCTCTCGCGCAGCAGCGCATCCGGCACCGCCGGTTGCGTGGCCTCGGGCGCCGCTTCGGTGATCCCGAAGGCGTCGAGCACCTTCGCCACCACGCCCGGATCGCTGGTCTCGTCGAGCGAAATCCCGACCCGGTCGCGGCCCACCTTGCGCAGGTTGATCCCGCGATGACGCGCAGCGGCAAGGATGCCCTGCTGGCCCACGCCCACCTCAACGGTGATCGTATCGTAGAAATTCGCGGGCTCGACCAAGGCGCCTGCCGCTTTCAACGCATCGGCCAGCTGCACGGTCAGAAGGTGCACGCGTTCCGAGATCGCACGCAGCCCGACGGGGCCGTGGAAGACCGCGTAGAAGCTCGCCATCACGGCCAGAAGCGCCTGCGCGGTACAGACATTCGAGGTCGCCTTCTCGCGGCGGATATGCTGCTCGCGGGTCTGCAGGCTCAGGCGATAAGCGCGGTTGCCGTGGCTGTCGATCGACACGCCGACGATCCGGCCCGGCATCGCGCGCTTCATCTTGTCGGTGGAGGACATGAAGGCCGCATGCGGGCCGCCATAGCCCATCGGCACGCCAAACCGCTGCGCAGAGCCCACGGCGATATCCGCGCCCATCGCGCCCGGCTCCTTGAGCAGGCACAGCGCCAGAAGATCGGTCGCGACCACGGCCACGGCTTTCGCGGCATGAAGCGCCTCGCATTCGGCGGTGAAGTCGCGGACATGGCCATAAGTGCCCGGATACTGGAAGATCGCGCCGAAGACCTTCTCGGCCTCCAGCGTCTCGGGCGCGCCCACGATCACTTCGATCCCGAGTGGCTCGGCGCGGGTCTGAATCACGCCGATCGTCTGCGGGTGGCAGTTCTCGTCGACGAAGAAGGCGGTGGCCTTCGATTTTGACACGCGCTGCGCCATCGCCATGGCTTCCGCCGCCGCCGTCGCCTCGTCCAGAAGCGAGGCATTGGCGACAGGCAGGCCGGTCAGGTCCGACACCATCGTCTGGAAGTTCAGAAGCGCCTCGAGGCGCCCCTGCGCGATCTCGGGCTGATACGGCGTGTAGGCCGTGTACCAAGCCGGGTTCTCGAGGATATTGCGCTGGATCGCGGGCGGCGTGACGGTGCCGTAATAGCCCTGCCCGATCAGGCTGGTCATCACGCGGTTCTTCTTCGCGACGCCTTCCATCTTCTGCAGGAGGCCGTATTCGGTCAGCGGCGCCCAGCCCAGCGGCTCGGCCTGACGGATGCTTTTCGGCACCGTCTCGGCGATCAGCGCGTCGAGGTCCGGCGCCCCCACGGCTTTGAGCATCTCCTCCATCTCGGCCGGTGAGGGCCCGATATGGCGGCGATTGGCGAAATCGTAACTGTCGTAAGTCGTGGGGGTGAAGGTCATGGATATTACCCGATGAAGTCTTTGTAAGCGGCCTCGTCCATGAAGCCGTCGAGCGCGGACGCGTCGGTGAGTTTCATCTTGAAGAACCACGCCTTGCCCAGCGGGTCTTCGTTCACGAGGCCCGGATTGTCGGCCAGATCCTCGTTGATCGCGACGATCTCGCCATCGAGCGGCGCGAGGATGTCGGAGGCGGCCTTGACCGACTCGATCACGCAGATCTCGTCGCCCTTTTCGACCGTGTCGCCCACATCGGGCAGCTCGACGAAAACGACATCGCCCAATTGCTCGGAAGCGTGCTCGGTGATGCCGACGATCACAACGTCGCCTTCAGTTTTGAGCCATTCGTGGTCTTCGGTGAATTTCATGTAACGTCTCCCGATTGGTTGTTCAGCGTTTGTAAGTTGCAGGACGGAAGGGCATCGGCACGACCTTGGCGGGCAGACGCTTGCCGCGCACCTCGCCGTAGACAGTGGTGCCTTCCTCGGTGCCCGCGGGCAGATAGGCCATCGCCATCGGCGCCTCGATCGAGGGGCCAAAGCCGCCCGAGGTCACGCGCCCGATCGGATCGCCACCCTCGGCCTCGGCGAAAATTTCGACGCCCTCGCGCATCGGCGCGCGCCCCTCTGGACGCAACCCCATACGCAGGCGGCTCGGGCCGTTTTCCAGTTCGCTCAGGATGCGGTCCGCGCCGGAGAAGCCGCCTTCGCGCTCGCCACCCTTGCGGCGCACCTTCTGGATTGCCCAGGCGATATTGCCCTCGACCGGGGTCGTGGTGGTGTCGATATCATGGCCGTAGAGGCAAAGCCCCGCTTCGAGCCGCAGACTGTCGCGCGCGCCCAGACCGATCGGCTCCACCGCCTCATCGGTGAGCAGCTTGCGGGCAAATTCCACCGCGCGGTCCGCGGGCACGGAAATCTCGTAGCCATCCTCGCCGGTATAGCCCGAGCGCGAGATCCAAAGCTCCGCCCCGTTCCAGTGATAGACGCCCACATCCATGAAGCGCATCTTGGCGGTGCCGGGCACCAGCGCCTCCAGCACGCCCTCGGCGGCGGGCCCTTGCAGCGCCAGCAGCGCGCGGTCGGTGAGTTCCTCGACCGATTCCAGATGCGCCCGCATATGGGCGATGTCGTCTTCCTTGCAGGCCGCGTTCACCACGACGAAGAGATGATCGCCACGGTTCGCCACCATCAGATCATCGAGAATGCCGCCATTCTCATCGGTAAACATCGCATAGCGCTGTCGACCCTCTTTCAGGCCCATCAGGCTCACCGGCACCAGCGCCTCGAACGCCTCGGCAGCGCCTTCGCCCGGCACGATCACCTGCCCCATGTGGCTGACATCGAACAGCCCGGCCTTGGCGCGGGTGTGCAGGTGCTCCTTCATCACGCCCAGCGGGTATTGCACGGGCATCTCGTAGCCCGCGAAAGGCACCATCTTGGCGCCCAGCTCAACATGCAGATCGTATAGCGGTGTGCGTTTCAACTCGCTCATCGCGGCCTCCCCTTCAGCCGGATGATCCGGCATCGATTCATGAGCCTTCCGGCTCGCCCGATGCCCCCTCTGTCCGTGCCTGCGATGCAGACGCCTGAGATCGTTATCCCTTCGGCGGATGCCGCGATTGCACGCCGCATCACTCTCCAGAGTCCTTCGTCGGGCACGGTCCTTTTGCCTGAGAGTTTACCGGGGCGGTTGCTCCTTCGGCACCGAGGTTTCCCCCGGATTCTCCCGTATCCGACTTCTCCCGATTACCTGAGGCCCCGCGCAACTGACAAGCCCCAATCGCCAAAACCGCCGCTTTACCGCCGAAAACGACCTCACGAGGTCGCGAATTGCCCAAACAAAAAGCGCGAGGGGTTCACCCCTCGCGCCTCTCGAATTGGTTGTGCAAGCCTGCGGCGGAGCCGTCAGCCGCGCGCCGGAACCTTGTGCAGAAGCGGCATCAGCTCGCCCATATCGGGCCCGTGCGCCATGCCGGTCACGGCCTTGCGCAGCGGCATGAACAGACCCTTGCCCTTGCGCCCGGTCGCTTCCTTCACCTCCGAGGTCCAGTCCTTCCACGTGGTGTCGGAATAGGGCGGCGCGGGCAGCATCGTCATGGCCTGCGCGATGAAGTCGCGATCTTCCTCGTCGATCACCGGCTCCGCGCCGTTCAGACACAGATCGGCCCAGCCCTTCAGATCGTCCAGCTTGTCGATATTCTGCGAAGCGACCTTCCAGAAGCGCTCGCGCTGCTCCTCGGGGATACCGAGCTCCGCGATACGATCCGCCACGGCCGAGAACGGCAGGTGCTGGTTGCGCGCGCGGGTCAGCGGGATCAAGTCCGCCGGGTCGAATTTCGTCGGCGCCGAACCGAAGTGGTTCAGCTCGAACCCGTCGGCCAGTTCATCGATCGACATCTTCAGCTCGATCGGCTGGCTCGAACCAAGACGCGCCATCATCGACAGCAGCGCCTCGGGGGCGATGCCTTCGGCACGCAGATCGCGGATCGAAAGCGCGCCAAGGCGCTTCGACAGTTCCTCGCCCTGCGGGCCGGTCAGCAGTGAATGGTGCGCGAAGCTGGGCACTTTGCCGCCGATCGCCTCGATGATCTGGATCTGCGTCGCGGTGTTGGTGACGTGATCGCCGCCGCGCACAATATGGGTGATGCCCATATCCGCGTCGTCGACCGGTGAGGCGAAGGTATAGAGCACCTGCCCCGAGGCCTTGATCAGCACCGGATCGGACACGCTGGCCGCGTCGATCGACAGATCGCCGAGGATGCCGTCTTTCCACTCGATCCGCTCGAGTTCCAGCTTGAAGCGCCAGTAACCTTCCTTGCCTTCCGCGCGCATCGCGTCTTTTTCGGCATCCGACAGATGCATCGACGCGCGGTCATAAACCGGCGGCTTGCCCATGTTGAGCTGCTTCTTGCGCTTGAGGTCCAGCTCGGTCGGGCTCTCGAAACATTCATAAAGCTTACCGTCGGCCTTCAGCTGCTCGGCCACTTCGGCATAGCGGTCGAGACGCAGCGACTGGCGCTCTTCGCGGTCCCATTCGATGCCGAGCCATTCGAGGTCCTGCTTCAGCGCGTCGATATATTCCTGCTTCGAACGCTCCTGATCGGTATCGTCGAGGCGCAGTATGAATTGACCGCCGGTCTTGCGGGCGATCAGGTAGTTCATCAGCGCGGTGCGCAGGTTGCCGACATGGATATAGCCGGTGGGCGACGGGGCGAAACGGGTAACGGTGGTCATCTTGGCAAACTCCTGTTGGCGCCTGCTCTTTCACAAGGCGGCCCGTTTGTCCATATGAGGGGCCATGCGGCGCGTGCAGAGCGGCTTGGAGGGTGCGATGAGCGAGGGTTACGACTGGGCGGAGGTCACGGCGCCGGGCATCGAGGAGATCGAGGCGCTGGCCGAGGCCGCGCGTGCTGCGCTTCCGCCGGAATTCGCCCGCGCCGCGCAGGGCGTCGCGATCCGGGTGGAAGACTTCGCCTCCGAGGCGATGCTCGCCGATCTCGGCATCGAGGACCCTTTCGAACTGACCGGGCTCTATGACGGCATCCCGTTGACCGAGAAATCCGTGATGGACCCCGGCGGCCACACGGATGTGATCTGGCTCTTCCGCCGGCCGATCCTCGACGAGTGGATTTTGCGTGGCAACGAGCCCTTGGGCGCCCTCGTCACCCATATTTTCGTGCATGAACTGGCGCATCACCTTGGATGGTCCGACGCGGATATTTCGTCGATCGATCGCTGGTGGGAGTGAACCGAAGCGGCTCACGCAACGTTCACGACTCTGTGGAAGCGGCGCGATGCGCTAGACTTCGACCTGCGAAGACCAACCATCGAGAGGGAGAGACCCGATGACCAGGACCTTCATGACCCGCCGTGCAGCATTGAAAACCGCCGCTTTCCTGCCCGCCGCCCCCGCCCTTCTGACCGGGACCGGCGCCGCCGCGCAAAGCTCGAACGAAGCCCCGCCCGCGATCCCGCGTTATCGCCGGATGCAGATGGGCGACCTTACGATCACAACCCTGCTCGCCGGATCCCGCGAGCTGGAAGATCCGCAGACGATCTTCGGCATGAATGCCAGCCCCGAAGACTTCGCGGCCGTCTCGGAAGCCGCCTATATTCCCGCCGACAAGTCTCTGAATTTCTTCACGCCCACACTGATCGAGACCGGTTCGGAGAAGATCCTCTTCGACACCGGCCTGTCGCCCGAAGGGATCACTTCGGCGCTTGCCGCAGCGGGGCATTCGCCCGAGGACATCACCCATGTCGTGATCACCCATATGCATGGCGACCATATCGGCGGGCTGATGGGCGACGGTGGCGAGACCTTCGCCAATGCCGCCTATATCACCGGCCAGAAAGAATTCGACCATTGGTCGAATGCGGGCAACGACACGTTCGAGGCCAAGGTTCGTCCGCTGGCCGAGAAGATGAGCTATCTCAAGGGTGGCGATTCGGTCGTCTCCGGCATCTCGGCGGTCGAGGCGTTCGGCCACACGCCGGGCCATATGGCCTTCATGGTGGAGTCGGGTGGCAAAGGGCTGATGCTCGCCGCCGATACGTCGAACCACTATGTCTGGTCGCTTCAGCGTCCCGATTGGGAAGTGAAATACGACATGGACAAGGAGATGGCCGCGAAGACCCGCAAGGAGCTTCTGGGCCGTGTCGCCGCCGACAAGCTGGCCTTCATCGGCTATCACATGCCCTTCCCCGGCGTCGGCCATCTCGAGGCGCTGGACACCGGCTTCCACTTCCATCCGATCACCTATCAGCTCAACGTCTGATCCGTGATGGGTGCGGGCAAAGCCCACGTGGAGACTTTTCAGGCGCGCGCCCGACCGGCGCGCGCTTTTCTTGTATCAGCTCGCTCTGAGAGGGCACGCCTGTAAGGCTCCCGACTGGCTGCGCCCCGCCCGTCAGGCGGCGGCATCGCCCTCATGCAGCTCCATGCGCACGAGGGTCTGGTTGAGCAGGATATAGGCGATCTCGCCGAACGTGACGGGGCCGGTGAAGCCGCCAGTGCGCTGTCCTTCCAACTCGCCGTAGAGATAGTTCAGGATACAGTTGCACGAATACTCTTTGGCGCCTTTGCCCCCCGCGCCTTCAGCGAAGGCCTGCGCGTAGGAGCCCAGCGCCTGCGCCAGACGGTACTCGACCCCTTCGACAACGGGGGCGTAGAACTTCACCTTGCCTGCCTCGGCATCGACCTCCTGGATAGAGACATTGACGAGCGTACCTGCGTAATTTGCGACCAGCGGCAGCCGCGTGTCGAGCTCATGCTCGGCGATGTAGCGGGCGAGATTGACCTCCTGCCCCTCGACCGTCGCCACCTCGGCTTCGAACCCCGCCTTCGGGAAGGTGAAGGTCAGCGCCTCGGCCTCGCCTTGGGCAAAGATATTGAGGATGTCGAGATCGGCCGCGACGCCATCGGGCAACTCGACATGCAGCAGCACCGCCCCTTCATCATGCGCCACGCCCGTCGCGCCGTCGAACACCTTCGGCGCGCGTTTGCCCAGCTCGTCGAGATGTACCCCGGTGATCCAGCCCGTAAGCGGCTGATCGAAGAGACCGGGATAGCCCTGCCCTTCCACCGCAAAGTCGGAATGCGCCACCGAGAAGGCGGGGATCATGATCATGGTGAAGCCATTTTCGGCGTAGCCTTCGGAGATCTTCGGCAGATCGCCCACCTCGAGCCAACGCGGCACCGCGCCCGTCGTCCGCTCGAACCGGGTGCAGAACAGCTTGTCGCGCACCACCGCCCCGCCCTCTTCGGTGACGAAATAAACGGTGGTGCCGCCGATCCATTTGCCGCGCGGGAGCTGCGCCAGAAGCGCCTCGTCCCCCGCCACGACCATGACGTCGCCCGCCTCGATCCGCGCGGCGGCCTCGGCCACGCCCAACATCTCATTTTTCATACCGGATCCCCTCTCGAGCCTAGAACGCCGCGACATCGCCGGCGGCAAAAGCATTTTTCGTCACGAACTCACGCAGCTCCGCGATCTTGTCGCCAAGCGAGGCCGGGCGCGCGGCCACCTCGCGACGCAAGCGCGCAATCAAGATCTTCGTCGCCAGCGACGCGGCACTCAAATCGCTCTGACTCGTCAAAACCCTCTTCCATCGCGGATCATCGGCACCCGGAACCATCCTCACACTCCTTTGAAACAGCACGGGAGCAGTCATAGCGTACCGTCCCTTAACACTGCGTTGACAGGCGCGCGCTCCGCGCCGCAAAGTCGGGCTCTGGGCCAAAAGGAGACGCGATGACCTCGATCCTCACGATCACGCTCAACCCGACGGTCGATCTGTCGATCGAGACCCCCGAGGTCGCCCCCGAGCGCAAGCTGCGCTGTACGCGGCCGCTCACGGATCCGGGCGGCGGCGGCCTGAATGTCAGCCGCGCGATCGCCGCTCTGGGGGGCAATTCCACGGCTTTCGTGGCCCTTGGCGGGACCACCGGCGATCGGGTGATGCGGCTTCTGGCCGAGGCCGGGATCGCCGTCTTCCCCTTCCCCGCGCCGGGCGAGACGCGGATGAGCCTGACCGCCACGGATCAAAGCACGGGCGCGCAATATCGCTTCGTGATGCCGGGGCCAGACTGGGGCGCGCGCGATGTCGCCAAGGCGCTCAGCCGGATCGCACGGGCCGCGCCCGAAGGTGGGATCGTGGTTTTGTCCGGCTCGCAGCCGCCCGGCGTGCCCGAGGATTTCCCCGCGCGTCTGGCGACGAAGATGGCGCGGACCAAGGCACGGCTTTTCCTCGATACCTCCGGCGAAGCGCTGCACCAACTGATGGAAAGCGAGGCGAAACCCGCCGACGTGCTGCGGATGGACGAGCTGGAGGCCGAGGGGCTGGCGGGTCGCAAACTGCCCGAACGCCGGGATAGCGCCGATTTTGCCCAAAGCCTCGTGCAGCGCGGGCTCGCCCATGCGGTGATCGTCGCGCGCGGCGCGGACGGAAACGTGCTGGCCACCAAGGATGCGCGCTGGTTCGCCGTGGCGCCGAAGGTCGACGTCGTGTCGAAAGTGGGCGCGGGCGACAGCTTCGTGGGGGCCTTCACGCTGGCGCTTTCCCGCGGCAAGTCCTTCCGCGAAGCGTTGCAGCAAGGCGCCGCGGGCGCGGCGGCGGCCGTGACCACGCCTGCGACCGATCTCTGCTCGGCCGCGATGGTGCGCCGCCTCCTGCCGCATTGCCCGGTCGAGCCGGTCTGAGCACTCTGCCCCTTTGCCTCGCGGCACCTGCGCGTTATGAAAGCGCCAAAGGAGCGCCGCCCATGCTGAAGACCCGCATCATTCCCTGTCTCGACGTCGCCGATGGCCGCGTCGTGAAAGGCGTCAATTTCGTGAACCTGATCGACGCGGGCGACCCGGTCGAAGCCGCCAAGGCCTATGACGCGGCCGGCGCCGACGAGCTGTGTTTCCTCGACATCCACGCGACGCACGAAAACCGCGGCACGATGTTCGATCTGGTGACCCGCACCGCCGAGCAGTGTTTCATGCCGCTCACCGTGGGCGGCGGTGTGCGCACCCATGAGGACGTGCGCGCGCTTCTGCTGGCCGGGGCCGACAAGGTCTCGTTCAACTCCGCCGCCGTGGCCGATCCGAACGTGATCACCGAGGCCGCCGACCGCTTCGGCAGCCAGTGCATCGTCTGCGCGATCGACGCCAAGACCGTAGAGCCGGGCCGCTGGGAGATATTTACCCACGGGGGCCGCAAATCCACTGGCATCGACGCAGTGGAATTCGCGCGCACCGTGACTGCGAAGGGCGCGGGGGAAATCCTGCTGACCTCGATGGATCGCGACGGCACGCGCGCGGGCTTCAATCTGGAGCTGACGAAGGCGATCTCGGACGCGGTCGACGTGCCGGTGATCGCCTCCGGCGGCGTCGGCAATCTCGATCATCTGGTGGAAGGCGTGACGAAAGGCGGGGCGTCGGCCGTGCTCGCCGCCTCGATCTTCCACTTCGGCGAATACACGATCCGCGAGGCCAAGGAATACATGGCCGCCGCGGGCATTCCGATGAGGCTGCAATGAGCATTCTGGACCAACTCGCCGCGACCATCGAGAGCCGCAAGGGCGCCGATCCCGACACGTCGTGGACCGCGAAACTGCTGGCCAAGGGCCCGGAGAAATGCGCCGAGAAATTCGGTGAGGAAGCGGTGGAAGCGATCATCGCCGCAGCGAAGAACGACCGCGAGAACCTGACCTATGAGGCGGCGGATGTGCTCTATCACCTCTTGGTGATGCTGGCGGCGCGCGACGTGAAGCTGGCCGATGTGCTGGCCGAACTGGAGCGCCGCGAAGGGACGTCCGGCATCGCCGAGAAAGCGGCCCGCAGCTAAGGGGCGCTGCCCCTCTGCCTTACGGCATTCACCCCGGGATATTTTCCAAGAGCGAAGGGGCGGCCCGTGCCTGCCTTCGCTCTTGCCGAAATATCCCGGGGGTGAGGGCGAAGCCCGAGGGGGCAGCGCCCCCTTTCCCCGCGCGAACCGCGTGCTAGCTGGCCTCTCAAACAGGAGGCTTTCATGGCACAGACCACCGACACCAACCGCAAGATCATCCTCGCCGAGCGCCCGAAAGGCGCGCCGAACGAGAACACGCTGAAGCTCGAGACCGAGGCCGTGCCGCAACCCGGCAAAGGCGAGATGCTGCTGCGCACCGTCTATCTGTCGCTCGACCCCTATATGCGCGGGCGGATGTCGGATGCGAAATCCTACGCGACCCCGGTCGAGATCGGCGGCGTGATGACCGGTCAGGTCGTGGCCGAGGTGATGGAGAGCGATGTCGCGGGCTTCTCGAAGGGCGACTATGTGCTCTCGCCCTCGGGCTGGCAGGACTTCTTCGTCTCGGATGGCACGCAGGTGCTCAATCTCGGGCCGGAGCCGGAGAACCCAAGCTGGGCCTTGGGCATTCTGGGGATGCCGGGCTACACGGCCTATGCGGGCCTGCTGAAGATCGGCGAGCCGAAACCGGGCGAGACGGTTGTGGTTGCCGCCGCCTCCGGTCCCGTCGGTGCAACGGTCGGCCAGATTGCCAAAATCAAGGGCTGCCGCGTCGTCGGCGTCGCGGGCGGGGCCGAGAAATGCGCCCATGTCACCGACACGCTGGGGTTTGACGCCTGCATCGACCACCGCGCCGAGGATTTCGCCGAGCAACTGGCCGCAGCCTGCCCGGACGGGATCGACGTCTATTTCGAGAATGTCGGCGGCAAGGTGCTCTACGGCGTGCTGCCGCTTCTCAACCCCTTCGCGCGGATGCCGGTCTGCGGCATGGTCGCGTGGTATAACCTGCAAGGCCTGCCCGAGGGGCCCGATCACGGGCCGCAGATCCTCTCGACGATCCTGCGCATGAAGGTGAAGGTGCAGGGCTTCATCATCTTCGACAGCTTCCCGATCGAGCTCTATCAGGAATTCTCCGAGGCGATGACCGGCTGGCTGAAAGAGGGCAAGGTTCAGTACAAGGAGCAGGTGGTGGAGGGCCTCGAGGCCGCGCCGCAGGGGCTCTACGACCTGCTGGAGGGCCGCAATTTCGGCAAGATGGTCGTGAAAGTCGGCTAAAAGCGAGGCACGCGCGCAGGGCTTTCGCATCCGTGACTTGCCCTGCGCCGCGCATCGCTTATCTCTATGCCTATGTTTGGACGCCTTTTCGATATGCTCAACGATCCCGCCCCCGATCCGATGGAGGGGGAAGATCGCGAATTGGCGCTTGGCGCACTTCTGGTGCGGCTCGCGCGGTCGGATGAAAACTATACCGAAGAGGAGAAAATCCGGATCGACCGGGTTCTCGCTCAGCGCAACGGGCTCTCGGGCTTCGAAGCGACCGAGATGCGCAAACGCGCCGAAGAGGTCGAGGCGGGCGCGCCCGACACGGTCCGCTTCACCCGCGCGCTGAAGGACAAGGTCGCCTATGAGGACCGCACCGGCGTGATCGAGGCGCTGTGGGACGTGGCGCTGGCCGATGGCGTGCGCGATGCTCATGAGGATGCGTTGATCCGGCTCGCGGCGAAGCTTCTGGGCGTCAACGATGTCGATTCGGCGGTGGCGCGGCAACGCGTCGAGGCACGCCGCACCTGAATTCGACGGGCAAGGCAGCGCGGGGCGCGACCGCTCCGCGCCTGTTTTTTCCTCAGATGCTCGTGATTTCGGCCCCTTCCCCATCGTCAACCGGGCAGACGCAGTTGCATTCACCGGTCAAATCGCGCCAGATTGCGCGGATGGACAAAGAGAAGCTGCCTGCGTGACCCGAAACGAGCCTGCGCCCAAAGACGCGCCCGTCATCGAAATCCGTGACCTTTACAAGAGCTACGGCTCGCTCGAGGTGCTAAAAGGCGTCTCGATCACCGCGCCGCGCGGCCATGTGGTGTCGTTGATCGGCTCCTCCGGCTCGGGCAAATCGACCCTCTTGCGATGCTGCAACCTGCTTGAAGACAGCCAGAAGGGCGATGTGATCTTCGAAGGCGAGTCTGTGCATTGGCGTGGCGAGGGGCTCAATCGTCGCCCTGCCGACCGCGCGCAGGTCACCCGGTTCCGCACGAACCTGTCGATGGTGTTCCAGCAGTTCAATCTCTGGGCGCACATGACGATCTTGCAGAACGTGATGGAAGCGCCGGTGACGGTGCTGGGCCGTGACAAGGCGGAGGTAGAACCGCTGGCGCGCCAATTGCTCGACAAGGTCGGCATCGGCGACAAATGCGACGCATGGCCCGCGCAGCTCTCGGGCGGCCAGCAGCAGCGCGCGGCGATCGCGCGGGCGCTGTGCATGGAGCCCAAGGCGCTTCTCTTCGACGAGCCCACCTCGGCGCTCGACCCGGAATTGCAGCAAGAGGTGGTAAAGGTCATCAAGGACCTCGCCGCCGAACACCGCACCATGATCCTCGTCACCCACGACATGCGGCTGGCGCGTGACGTCTCCGACCACGTCGTCTTCCTGCATCAGGGCAAGATCGAGGAAGAGGGCCCGCCAGAGGCTCTGTTCGGCGCGCCGAAATCGACGCGCCTGCAACAATTCCTGTCGGCCACCGCGCCGGCGTGAACCAACCCAAGAATTAACAACGGGGAACCAAAATGAAAAAACTGATCCTGACCGCTGCCATCCTTGGCCTTTCGGCCGGCGTCGCCGCGGCACAGACCGTCCGCATGGGCACCGAGGGCGCCTACCCTCCCTACAACTTCATCGACGATAACGGTGAAGTCGCGGGTTTCGAGCGCGAACTCGGCGACAAGCTCTGCGAGATGGAGAGCCTCGACTGCACCTGGGTCACCAATGACTGGGATTCGATCATCCCGAACCTGCTCTCGGGCAACTACGACACGATCATGGCTGGCATGTCGATCACCGCTGAGCGTGAGAAGACCATCGACTTCACCCAGGCCTATTACCCGCCGGCGGCTTCGTCCTACATGTCGATGGACCCGGGCGCGGACCTCAAGGGCGGCGTGATCGCGGCGCAGACCGGCACCATTCAGGCGGCCCATGTCGCTGAAACCGGCGCGACGCTGGCCGAATACGCGACCCTCGACGACACGATCGCCGCCGTGAAGAACGGTGAGGCCGACGCGGTCTTCGCCGACAAGGACGCGCTCAAGCCCTTCGCGGGCCAGGACAACATGGAATTCGTGGGCGACGACGTGCAGCTCGGCAAGGGTATCGGCATCGGCCTGAGCAAGTCCGACACCGAGCTGAAGGACAAGTTCAACGACGGCATTTCCAAGCTGAAAGCCGATGGCACGCTCAACGAACTGCTCAAGAAGTATTTCGGCGACGACGCCCTGACCTTCAAGAACTGATCCAGAAAACGAGGCCGGGGCGGCATGAGCCGCTCCGGTCCCGACCGAAAGTCCGATGTTCGAAAGCTGTTCCGATCCCTCTGCCCTTCACGGGCTTGGCTGGCTGCTCTGCTACCTGACCACGGGTAAGCAGATCATGTTCTATGGCTCGTTCGGCATCGTGCTGATCCTGCTGGCCGTGACCGCGCCGGTGGCGCTGATCTTCGGCTTCGGCGGGGCACTCGCCGCCCGGTCGAGCGCCGCCCCGCTGCGCCTTCTCGGACGGGGCTACATCGCGATGGTGCGCGGTGTGCCCGATATCATCTTCTTCCTTTTCGTGCCGATCGCGATGGACCAGGGCCTCGAATACCTGAAGTCACGCGCGGTCTGCCCCGATCCCGGCCCGGCCTGGACGGGTAACGAATTCCACGTCTGTGCCTCCGCGAAAATCCCGCTCGGCACGGCCCCGCAATTCTATCACGAGGCCTATGGCTTCGCGCTGGCCGTGGTGGCTTTCTCTATCGTCTACGGCGCCTTCGCCGCCAACGTGCTGTTCGGCGCTATGCAGGCGGTGCCGCGCGCGCAGCTGGAGACCGCCGAGGCCTACGGCATGACCCGCGCGCAGGTGAACCGCCGCGTGCTGATCCCGCAGATGTGGGCCTATGCGATCCCCGGCCTGTCGAACCTCTGGATGATCCTCATCAAGGCGACGCCGCTGCTGTTCCTGCTGGGCATCGAGGATATCGTCTACTGGGCGCGCGAACTCGGCGCGACCAAGTCGAGCATCTACGCCTATCCGCATCCCGACTGGCGTCTCTATTACTTCCTCGCGCTGCTGGTCTTCTATCTGGTGATGACCAAGCTCTCCGAGATCGTGCTGGCCCGCATCAACCGCCGCCTCGCCTTCGGGCAGGCCACGGCTGCTGGTGAAGCGCTGAGAAAGGCGGACGCATGAGCTGCATTCAGACCATCGCGGATTACGGGCTGCGCTCCGTGGGCATCGGCGAGCGGCTGCTGCCGCGCTCCGATTTCACGATGTGCCAGCAATTCACCCTGATCGGCTCGGGGATGATCTGGAACCTCTATTTCGGCATTCTCGCGCTTCTGGCGGGGTTCTTCCTCGCCACGACGCTCGCGGTCGCGAAGAACTCCGATCGCGCGATCTTCCGCAAACCGGCCGAATGGTTCATCTTCCTGTTCCGCGGCTCGCCCCTCTTCATCCAGTTCTTCCTCGCCTACGAGGCCTTCGCGATGCTGCCCCGTGCGGGCTTCCCAATCCTCGGGATCACGGTCGCGACGGACTGGATCACGCGGGCCTGGGCAGGCGCGCTGATTGTGCTGTTCTTCAACACCTCCGCCTATGCCGCCGAGATCTTCTACGGCGCGCTGCGCTCCGTGCCGAAAGGCGACATGGAGGCCGCCGACGCCTACGGCATGACCGGCTGGACCAAGTTCCGCCGCGTGACATGGCCGACGATGCTCCGGCTCGGCTGGCCGTCCTACACAAACGAGGCGATCTTCCTGTTCCACGCCACGACGCTCGTGTTCTTCTCGGGCTTCCCGGCGTTCCGGCAGGAGGGCGACGCGCTCTATTACGCGAAGTATTTCGCGGACAAGACCTTCAACCCCTTCATCCCCTACCCGATCGCGGCGTTCTACTTCATCCTGCTTACGCTCTGCGTCATCGCGGTCTTCGGGGTGATCAACCGCCGCCTGAACCGCCATCTGCCGCAGGAAAGCCGCAAGCGCTTCCGGTTCAGGCCGCAGATTATCAGGTGACACATGAACTGGCTGCACGACCATCCCGACGTTCGCACGATCCGCGTGGCGGCGGCCGATCTCAACGGGGTGGCGCGCGGCAAGCGCCTGCCAGCCCGCTTCGCCGATAAGGTCTTCACCGAAGGGACGCGTTTTCCCTATTCGGTGATGAACCTCGATATCTGGGGCGAGGATGTCGAAGACAGCCCGCTTGTCTTCGAATCCGGCGATGCCGACGGGCTTCTGATGCCGACCGAGCGGGGCTTCCTGCCGATGCCGTGGCTCTCGGCGCCGACCGCGCTGCTGCCGATCTGGATGTTCCATATGGACGGCAAGCCCTATGCGGGCGATCCGCGGCAGGCGCTCGCGCGCGTCGTGGAACGCTACAAGGCGCTGGGGCTGACCCCGGTGGTCGCGACCGAGCTGGAGTTTTTCCTGATCGACGACAGCGGCAAGACGCTGCGCGTGCCGCCCTCGCCCCGCTCGGGTAAGCGCCGCACCGGCGGTGAGGTCCTCTCGCTCCGCGCGCTCGACGCGTTCGACATCTTCTTCAGCCAGCTCTACGACGCCTGCGAGGCGATGGATATTCCTGCCGATACCGCGATCTCCGAAGCGGGTCCGGGCCAGTTCGAGATCAACCTTTCGCACCAGCCCGACCCGCTGAAGGCCGCCGATGACAGCTGGCTGTTCAAGATGCTGGTGAAAGGTCTGGCGCGCGCGCATGGCTTCGCCGCGTCCTTCATGGCGAAACCTTACGACGAATGGCCCGGCAACGGGATGCATATGCATTTCTCGGTGCTCGACGCCGAGGGCAACAACATCTTCAACGACGGCACACCGCAGGGCTCGGACCAGATGCGCCATGCGGTCGCCGGGTGTCTGGCCGCGATGTCGGGCTCGGGCCTGATCTTCGCGCCGCATGAGAACAGCTATGACCGGCTCGTGCCCGACGCCCATGCGCCGACCGGCATCGCCTGGGCCTATGAGAACCGCACCGCGGCGCTGCGCATCCCGGCCTCGGGACCGCAGGCGCGACGGATCGAGCATCGCGTGGCAGGCGGCGACGTGAACCCCTACCTGATGATCGCAGCGATTCTGGGTGCCGCCCTGATCGGGATCGAGGACAAGATGGAAGCGCCCGAGCCGATCAAGGGCAACGCCTATGCGCTCGACCTTCCGCAGATGCCGACCGACTGGGAAGCGGCGATCGACGCTTTCCAGAATTGCGAGATCATGCCGCGCATCTTCGACCGCGACCTGATCACCAATTTCGCCATGACCAAGCGGCAGGAGCTGCATTACATGGCCGAGCTGTCGGATCAGGAACAGACCGAGCTTTACCTAGATACCGTCTGAAGGGGGCGCTGCCCCCTCGGGCTTCGCCCTCACCCCCGGGATATTTCTCCCAAGGGGAAGGGAGCGGCGGGGCGCAGGCAGAGGGGCAGCGCCCCTACCCGGCTGCCGCTTTCGCCTCGGCACGGGGATAGAGCCGCGCCATTGTCAGGCCGCGCGTGGCGTTGAGGATCATCAGCCCCGCCCAGAGCCCGTGATTGCCGAAAAGCGGGATCAGCACGAAAAGCGCGGCCGTGTAGATCGCGACCGAGATCACCATCGCGTTGCGCATCTCGCGGGTCAGGGTCGCGCCGATGAAGATGCCGTCTAGCATCCAGGCCGGCCCGCCGATCAGCGGCGCGGCGGCGATCCAGATCAGATAGTCGCGCGCCTCGATGCGGACATTCGGGGCGGTGGTCATCAGGTCGATGATCGCAGGCCCCGCGAGCAGGAAGACCGCGCCCAGCGCGAGCGCGCCGCCGATCCCCCATTGCGAGGACACGATGCTCGCCCGGCGCAGCCTTGCAGCCGAATGTGCGCCCACCGCTTGGCCCACGAGGCTCTCGGCGGAGAAGGCGAACCCGTCCAGCGCGAAGGCGGTGATCTGCAGGAATTGCAGCAGCACCTGATTGGCCGCAAGGGTCACATCGCCCTGCCCCGCGCCGAGGAAGAGGAAGGAGGTGAAGCTCGCCTGCAGCAAGATCGAGCGCAGCATGATGTCGGTATTCACCCGCGCCATCGTCGCCAGTTTCACCCGATCAAAGATTGCGCGCGCCCGCCACAACCCGCCTGCGAAGGCCGCGCGACAGAGCCACAGCGCCAGCACCACACCACTGATCTCGGAGATCAGCGTGGCGCCCGCGACGCCTTGCACGCCCCAGCCGAGGCCCAGCACGAAGAGAAGATCCAGCCCCACGTTCAGCGCGTTCATCGCCACCTGCAGCAAGAGGACACCGCGCGTGCGTTCCAGCGCGATCAGCCAGCCGGTGAAGGCGTAAAGCGAGATGGTGAGCGGCGCGCCCCAGATGCGGATCTGCAGGTAGTCGCGAGCAAGGCGCTCGACCTCGTCGCTCGCCGGGGCAAGCTGAAACGCGGCCCAGAAGAGCGGCAGTTGCAGCACGATCAGGCTCAGCCCGGCGATGCCCGCAATGATCAGCGCCCGCATCAGCCCGGCAGAGACCTCGCCGGTATCGCCCGTCCCATGCGCCTGGCTCACGAGACCGGTCGTGCCCATCCGAAGGAAGCCGAATATCCAGTAGAGCGACGAGAGGATCACCGCCCCGATCCCCACCGCCCCGATCGGTGCGGGCAGGCCGATCTGGCCGACCACGGCCGTGTCGACCGCGCCGAGGATCGGGATCGTGGCGTTCGAGAGGACGATGGGCAGCGCGATCTTCAGAACCCGCGCATGGGTAATCTCAGCCATTGGCGGAGGTGTCGTCCCGCGCGGGCATCAGGAAATGGCCGGTCGCTTGGGCAAAGATCCGGGTCCGGTTGTCCTGCCACGCCTCGACATGGACGCTGGCGTAACGCCGCCCCGAGCGGTTGACCCGCGCCCGCGCATAGGCGTCGCGCGGCAGGCCGGAGCGCAGGTAGTCCACGGTGAAATCGATCGTCTTGGGCAGCCGCGGCAGGCTCTCGGGCGTGAGCGCGTCGAAATCGATCCGCCCCGCCTCGATATCGTCCCACAGGTAGGACCAGCTGAGTTCGATGATCGCGGTGACCTCGAGAAAGGCCGCCGTCACCCCGCCATGGATCGCGGGCAGCATCGGGTTGCCGATCAGCTTGTCGTCATAGGACAGAACGCCGGTCAGCTCATCGCCGCGCCGGTCGAAACCGATGCCGAGGAACTGCGCGTAAGGAATGCCCTCGACGAGCATCTTGAGCGCGCCGTCGCGGCGCTGCTTGACCTGCTGGACGGGTTCGGGCTTGGGACGGCTCATGCTTGCCCCTCCGATTTGGGTTTGTCGGGGCGCGAGACGGTGAAGGCGCCGGTGGCGGTCGCCACGGGACGCTCGGCATCCTCGTCATGGGTGGTGGCGCGTACGAAGGCCACCGAGCGGGTGACGTGATAGCATTCGGCCCGCGCGGTGATCCGCTGGCCGGGTGTCGCGGGGCGCATGTAATCGATGCGCAGATCGAGCGTCGCGGTGGAAGCGCCCGCTTGCGGGTGGCTCATCACGGCGGCGCCCGCGCAGGTATCCATCAGCGCCGAAACCGCGCCGCCATGGATCACGCCGGTGCGCGGATCGCCCACGAACCGCGCGTCATAGGGCATCGACAGGGTCGCGCAGCCGGGGCGGATCTCGTCCATCTGCATCCCGAGCGCGCGGGAATGCGGGATCGCCTCGATGAACTGGCGGGCCTGTTCGAGTATCTTGTCGTTCTCGTCGCTCATGAAATCATCCCCGAATATCTTGCGCGACTATCCCCGCTGGCCGACGGGGTTACAAGACCCGCGCCTCAGCCCTGCCCCTGCGACATCAGGAAATAGCGCGCGATCCCGTAGAGGTAGAAACCGGTGAACATGATGTTGAGATATTTCAGCTGGCGCTCGGTATGGAGCCAGGCGTGATAGGCCCAGATCAGGCAGAACGGCAGGCTGAGAAAGAGATTGAGCGGGTACCAGTTCTGCACGATGGCGATAGTCGAGGCGATGCCGAGGGCCAGAGCGACCCATTTCATCTCTTGCTGATAGGCCGCAAGGCCACCTTCGCGCAGACGCAGTGCCGGACGCATGCCCGCTCCTTCTGACTGATACCAATGTCGGGGGTCGCGGCCCTTGGGGCCTGCGATGAGATTGATATGCCACAGGAAAGGCAATCCGTCCAGACGGGCGTCGCTCAGCGGCGCGCGGCGAAGAAATCCTTCAGAAGCGCCTCGGCCTCCGCCGCGCCGATGCCGTCATAGATTTCCGGCACGTGGTGGCTTTGCGGATGCGAGAAGACGCGCGGCCCCTGCGCGACGCCGCCCGATTTCGGATCGGCTGCGCCGTAATAAAGCCGCGCGATCCGGGCCTGAGAGATCGCCGAGGCGCACATCGGGCAGGGCTCGAGCGTGACATAGAGATCATAGCCCGGCAGCCGCTCCGAGCCGATCTGCGCACAGGCCTCGCGCATCGCGAGGATCTCCGCATGGGCGGTCGGATCGCCCAGCTCGCGGGTGCGGTTGCCAGCGGCGGCCACCACCCTACCGTCAGGGGAGACTATGACTGCGCCCACGGGCACCTCGCCGCGCTTGGCAGCCTCGCGGGCTTCTGCCAGCGCCTGTTGCATGAAAGACCGGAATTCCATGGCTCTTCATCGCTTGCAAATCCGCGCTTATCAAGACGCTTCCCACGCGCAGCAGAAAGGTGTAGATCGCCATCTTTCGCGCCCGAGTGACTCGCGCGCCCCCTCCCCTAGAAGGAACCGGACATGACCGACACTCCCGACAACTCCCCCGAAAATTCCGTTTCGAAATCCGCCGACAAATCCAGCGCGAAAGAACGCATCGCCAAGGTGATCGCGCGCTCCGGCGTGGCCTCGCGCCGCGACGCCGAGAAGATGATCCTTGCCGGCAAGGTTGCAGTGAACGGCAAGCAGATCGACTCGCCCGCGCTCGACGTGGCTGCGTCTGACAAGATCACCATCGACGGCAAGCCGATCGACGCGCCGCAGGAAACGCGGCTGTGGCTCTATTACAAGCCGCTGGGTCTGGTCACGACCGAGAAAGACGAACAGGGCCGCCGCACGATCTTCGACGAGATGCCCGAAGGCATGCCGCGCGTGCTGAACGTGGGCCGTCTCGACATCAACTCCGAAGGTCTGCTGCTGCTGACCAATGATGGCGGGTTGAAGCGCCGTCTGGAGCTGCCCGAGACCGGCTGGCTGCGCAAATACCGCGTGCGCGTGAATGGCCGCCCGACCGAGCAGTCTTTCGAGCCGCTGCGTCAGGGTATCACCATCGACGGCGAGGAATTCCTGCCGATGGAGGTCTCGCTCGACCGTCAGCAAGGCGCGAATGCGTGGCTGACCGTGGGCATCCGCGAAGGCCGCAACCGCGAAATCCGTCGTGCAATGACCGAGATCGGCTTCCAGGTGAACCGCCTGATCCGGATCAGCTACGGTCCCTTCCGCCTGATGGACATGAAGGCGGGCGACGTCATGGAAGTGAAGCGCCGGATGCTGCGCGATCAGCTTGGCGGTTTGCTCGACGACAAGCCGGTGGGCGGCGAGGCCAAGCCCGAGCGCAAAGAGCGTGGGGATCGTCCGGAGCGCGGCGATCGCAAGGATCGGGGCGACAAGCCGCGTTTCAAGCGCGATCGCGATGACGGCGGGCGCGATGACAAGCCGCGCTTCCGCAAGGATCGCGACGAAGGCGGCCGTGAAGATCGTCCGCGCAAGCCGCGTACCGGCGGCTTCAAATCGCATCGTGACGAGGGCGAGCGCGGCGATCGTGGACCGCGTTTCTCGAAGGATCGGGGCGACCGCCCGGATCGCGGGCCGCGTGGCGACAAGCCGCGCTTCAACCGCGACCGCGACGAGGGCGGCCGTGACGACAAACCGCGTTTCCGCAAGGATCGCGAAGAGGGCGGGCGCGAGGATCGCCCCTTCCGCGACGGGCCGCGCAAGCCGCGCACCGGTGGGTTCAAATCGCATCGCGATGAAGGCGAGCGCGGCGACCGGGGTACGCGTTTCTCGAAAGATCGTGGCGACCGCCCCGATCGTGGGCCGCGCGGCGACAAGCCCAGCTTCAACCGCGACCGCGATGACCGCTCGGGCGGGAAGTTCGGCGGCAAGCCCAGCGGGAAATTCGGCGACAAGGCGCGCTTCAGCCGGGATCGCGACGAAGGTGGCCGTGACGACCGTGGCGGCGACAAGCCCCGCTCGGGCGGCTTCAAATCGCATGGCGGAAAGCCGGGCGGCAAGCCACGCTCGGGCGGGTTCAAATCCCACGGCGACGCGCGCGGCGACCGGCCCGCACGCTCGGGCGGTTTCAAGTCGCATTCGGGCAAACCGGGCGGGAAACCCGGTGGCAAGCCCTTCGGTGGCAAGCCGCGCGGTGGCAATCGCGACTGACCGGCGAAAACGCGCTTTTAGGGAGGGGAAAACCGCCGTGGTTTTCCCCTCTTCTTTTTCCTCGGCGAGTTTACGCGAATTTCACACCGTCTCTCTGGCATAGACCCGCCAGCCTGCTTATAAATTCCCCTGAGGACGTCGAAATTCGCGTCCGATGGCAGGGGCTGGCGATGTCGCGCGAGGCGCAAAAGAGAATCGCTTTCTGGCTGATGATCGCGCTGACGCTGTCGGTCGCGCTCACCGGGAGCGTATGATGGCTCAACGCTATGGCGGAAAATACTCGCCCCAAGGCTCGGCCAGCGGGCCCGACCTGCACGATCCCCGCAGCGTGCCGCCCCATCGTCGTCCCGATGCAAGACACCCCGAAGAAGGCCGTCCGTTCTGGATCGTGGCCGCTGCTCTGCCCTTCCTGCTGGGCGCCTTCGGCGAAGGCCCCTTCGCACTGGCCCGCGCGCTTGGCGCTTTCGCACTGATCGCAGGCGCCGCCTGGACGATCCGCGAGGGGCTGCGGGCCGAATTCGCCTATGTCGCGCGCAGCTCGGCCAAGCGCCCGGCCTTCCCGCGGAAAATTCTGGGTTCCGTCGCCTATGGTCTGGGGCTCGCACTGGGCGCACAGGCCCCCGAACTGGGCGTGATCGGCGCGGCCGGGATCGGGGCTATCGGCACGGTGGTCTCGCTCGTGGCTTTCGGTCTCGATCCGCTGAAAGACAAGGGGATGGAGGGCGTCGACGAATTTCAGCAAGAGCGCGTCGCCCGCGTGGTCAAGGAAGGCGAGGCCTATCTGGCCGAGATGCGCAAGGCCATCACCCCCTCGGGCGAACGCGTCCTGATCACCCGGGTCGAGCAGTTCGCCACCACCGCGCGCGATCTGTTCCGCGCGGTCGAGGAAGATCCCGGCGATCTGGCGCAGGCGCGGCGCTACATGACCGTTTATCTGGAGGGCGCGCGCGACGCGACGATCAAGTTCGCCGATCTGTGGCGCAACACGCGCGATCAAAAGGCACGCGATGATTACGCGGCGCTGCTCGATGATCTGGAAGCGAATTTCACCGCCCGCACCCGCAAGATGCTGGAAGATGGCCGCGAGGGGCTGGAGATCGAGATCGACGTGCTGCGCGACCGGCTGGCGCGCGAAGGGGTCGTGCCGACGACCCGCGAGAATTGACGAAGCGTGAGTTGATGAGTGACACCGGGAACTGCCCCGACAGGCGCAAGGAGGCCCTGAGATGACCGAGACGACCCGCCAAAAGGCAACCGAGCTGATGACCGAAGTGGAAGGTGTCAGCGGTTCGCTGCTGCCCGAGCCGGGCCCGGCAGAGGCGGTGACGCCGCTCGATCAGGCCCCGCCCGAGACCGCCGAAGAAATCCGCAAGCGCATGGCCGAGCTGGACATGGGCGACTCGAATTCGATTGTGCAGTTCGGCTCGCGCGCGCAGGTCGATCTGCAATCGATCAGCCAGGAGATGCTCTCGGGCGTCAAGAACAAGGATGTCGGCCCCGCCGGGGACAGCCTGCGCCAGATCGTCACCACGATCCGCGGGTTCTCGGTCTCGGAGCTCGACGTGCGCCGCAAGCGGAGCTGGTGGGAAAAGCTGCTGGGCCGCGCCGCGCCGTTTGGCAACTTCATCGCCCGGTTCGAAGAGGTGCAGGGCCAGATCGACCGCGTCACCGACGAGTTGCTGAGCCACGAGCACAAGCTGCTCAAGGACATCAAATCGCTCGACATGCTCTACGACAAGACGCTGCATTTCTATGACGAACTCGCGCTCTATATCGCGGCGGGCGAGGAAAAGCTGGCCCAGCTCGACCGCGAGGAAATCCCTGCGAAAGAGGCGGCGATGGAAGCCGCGTCCGAGGATCAGAAAGTGCTCAAGGCGCAGGAAATCCGCGATCTGCGCGCAGCCCGCGACGATCTGGAGCGCCGAGTGCATGATCTGAAACTGACCCGTCAGGTGACGATGCAGTCGCTGCCCTCGATCCGGCTGGTTCAGGAAAACGACAAGAGCCTCGTGACCAAGATCAACTCGACGCTGGTGAACACCGTGCCGCTGTGGGAGACCCAACTGGCGCAGGCGGTCACGATCCAACGCTCGCGCGAGGCGGCAGGCGCTGTGCGCGAGGCCAACGATCTGACCAACGAGCTTCTGAAATCGAATGCCAAGAATCTGCGCGAAGCCAATGCCGAGATCCGCACCGAGATGGAGCGCGGCGTCTTCGATATCGAGGCGGTGAAGGCGGCCAATGCCGATCTGGTCGCCACGATCGAGGACTCCTTGCGTATCGCGGATGAAGGCAAGCGCAAGCGCGCCGCGGCAGAGCATGACTTGGTCGAAATGGAAGACAAGCTGCGCGACACCCTGTCGGCGGCGAAATCCTCCGCACAGGCTGGCGGGGCTGCGGGATGACACGGATGCGTGCGGCCTTTCCGGTTCTTGCAGGGCTGGCGGCGCTGGCCCTTTCGGCCTGCGCGCCGGGCTTGGGCGGCTCGCCGCTCGCACCGGACAAGACCGCGCGCCCGCCCAGCGCACCGGCCGATCTCGATCGCTCGAACGCTACCAAGCAAAGCGCGCTCTCGCGGGAGATGTCGGCCTATTTCGCCAAGACCGCCGCCGAGATGGAAGCGCGCGGCCAGCTGCGCACCGATGTCGCGCCGCGCGATGCGCCGTTCAACCAGCGGCAGCTGGTGCAGGACTTCATCCATATCGCGCTTTACGACGAATACGCGGCGCAGGGTGGCGGGTTCGTCGCCCGCCAGACCCCCTCGCGCCTGCGGCGCTGGGACAAGCCGGTGCGGATGGATATCGACTTCGGCGCCTCGATCCCCAAGGCCGACCGCGCCTCGGACATCGCGGAAGTGCGCGCCTATGCGGGCAAGCTTGCGCGCGCCTCGCGCCATCCGGTCAGCGTGGTGAACCGCGGCGGCAATTTCCACGTGCTGTTCCTCAACGAGGATGAGCGCCGGGCGATCGGTCCGCGCCTGCGCCAATTGGTGCCGGGGATCGATGACAGCTCGGTCGAGGCGATCACCAACCTGCCGCTCTCGACTTATTGCGTGGTCTTCGCCTTCTCGCAGGGCGACAGTCCGATCTATACCGACGCGGTCGCGGTGATCCGGGGCGAACACCCGCCGGAACTGCGCACCAGCTGCATCCATGAGGAACTGGCCCAGGGGCTGGGTCTCGCCAATGACTATCCGCGCGCGCGGCCCTCGATCTTCAACGATGATGAGGAATTCTCGCTGCTGACCAAGCATGACGAGTTGCTGCTGCAGATGCTTTACGACCCGCGCCTGACGCCCGGCATGACCGAACGCGAGGCCCGCCCGATCGTCACCACCATCGCCTCCGAATTGCTGGGCGGCGCAAGCTGAGAACCAAGAAGGAACCGCATCCATGGGCATTCTCGATTTCCTCTCCGGCGAATTCATCGACGTCATTGGCTGGACCGACGACACCCGAGACACGATGGTCTGGCGGTTCGAGCGCGAGGGTCACGCGATCAAATACGGCGCGAAGCTGACCGTGCGCGAAGGTCAGGCCGCCGTCTTCGTCCATGAAGGGCAACTGGCCGATATCTTCGGGCCCGGGCTCTATATGCTCGAGACCAACAACCTTCCAATCCTCACGACGCTTCAGCATTGGGATCACGGGTTCAAATCGCCCTTCCAGTCCGAGATCTATTTCGTCAACACCACCCGGTTCAACGACCTCAAATGGGGCACGAAGAACCCGGTCATGGCGCGCGATCCGGAATTCGGCCCGGTGCGCATCCGCGCCTTCGGCACCTATTCGATGCGCGTCACCGATCCGGGCAAGTTCCTGACCGAGATCGTCGGCACCGATGGCGAGTTCACCTCTGACGAGATCAGCTACCAGCTGCGCAACGTGATCGTGCAGGAGTTCTCGCGCGCCATTGCCAGCTCGGGCATCCCGATCCTGGACATGGCGGCGAACACCGCCGACATGGGCAAGCTGATCACCAAGGCAATCGCGCCGACCATCGCGAATTACGGGCTGGAGCTGCCCGAGTTCTACATCGAGAACGTCTCGCTGCCCGAAGCGGTGGAGGCGGTTCTCGACAAGCGCACATCGATGGGGATCGTGGGCGATCTGAACAAATACATGCAGTACAATGCCGCCGAGGCGATGGGCCAGCCGGGTTCCGGTGCCTCCGCGGGGATGGGCGCCGCGATGGGCGCGGGCATGGGCGCCGGGATGGGCATGGCGATGGGCCAGCAGATGGGGCCCTGGGGGCAGATGGGTCAGCAACCCGCCGCCGCCGCGCCGCCGCCCCCTCCCCCGCCGCCGGTGGAGAAGGTCTGGCATCTCGCGGTGAATGGGCAAACGCAGGGCCCGTACGGGCGCGGGCATCTGGGGCGTATGGTCTCGGAAGGCTCGCTCACCCGCGACAGCCTCGTCTGGACGCCGGGTCAGAACGGCTGGATGCGCGCCGAGGACGTGACCGAACTGGCGCAGCTCTTCACCATCGCGCCGCCGCCGCCCCCGCCTGCTGCGCCACCTGCGAGCTGATCCAATGCTGGGTTTCCCGAAAGTGGGGCGGAGCGCGGCTGCCGCCCCTGCCGACCCACGCGGCGAGAGCCACTATCACTGCGAAAGCTGCGGCGCCGATCTGCGCTTCGCTCCGGGCCAGACGCGGCTCGTCTGCGATCATTGCGGCCATGTGCAGGACATTCCCTCCGCCACCGGGCGCGGAGAGGCGCGCTTGCGCGAATTGCCGCTCGACGAGGCGCTGACCCGCGAATTGCCCGCGCAGGAGATGGAGGAGCACCGCACCGTCTCCTGCCCCAATTGCGGCGCCTCGATCGAGTTGCAGAACGGCGAGCACGCGACCGAATGCCCGTTCTGCGCGACGCCCGTGGTGGTCGATACGGGCACGACGCGGCTGATCAAGCCGCAAGGGGTGCTGCCCTTCCAGCTGACCGAGGACCAAGCGCGCGCGGCGCTCTCGAAATGGCTCGGCTCGCTGTGGTTCGCGCCTAACGGGCTGTCGCAATATGCCCGCAAGGGCCGGCGCATGACCGGCATCTACGCGCCCTTCTGGACCTTCGACGCCGCGACCCGCACCCGCTATTCCGGCCAGCGCGGCGACGCCTATTACATCACGCGCACCGTACAGACCGACAAGGGCCCGCGCACCGAGCAGGTCCGCCGAATCCGCTGGACGCCGGTCTCGGGTCAGGTGGCGCGCGATTTCGACGATGTGGTGATCTACGCCGCGCGCTCGCTGCCGCCCGATTACGTGCAGGCGCTGCGCCCGTGGGACCTGACGGCGCTCGAACCCTATCGGCGCGATTATCTCGCGGGCTTCACCGCCGAAGGCTACACGGTGCAACTGCAGGAGGGTCATCACGCCGCGCAGGCCGAGATGATCCGCGTCATCCAGACCGACATTCGCCGCGATATCGGCGGCGACGAACAGCGGATCGGCGCGATGGACCCGCAGTTCTCGGCCGAGACCTTCAAGCATATCCTGCTGCCGATCTGGACCGCCGCCTACAAGTTCCGTGGCCGCTCCTACCGCTTCGTCGTGAACGCCCAGACGGGCCGCGTGCGCGGGGATCGTCCGTGGTCGGCATGGAAGATCGCGCTGGCGGTGCTCGCTGCGGTGATCGTCGGGGGAACGCTCTTCTACCTGAAGAGCCGCTGAGCGGGTCAGCCTTTCGCGAGATCGTCCATCCCGAAGGCGATGCCCTGCGGGGCGAGCCATTCGGCGAAGCGCGCGATCTTCTCGTCGAGCGAACAGGAATTGGTTTGCCGCGCCATCTCGATGTCATAGGCGGCGCGAAGGTCCATCTGGCGTTCGGGGCTCAGCTCTTTCCAGCGCGTCATGTCGTCTCCTTGCAAAGCCGAAGTGGGTTCCCGATATATCTTGCAACCCAATGTAAAGGAGGGGTGACATGACCCAATCCTCTCAAAGCTACCGTGTGACCTGCCTCGATTGCGGGCAGGCCAACCGCGTTCCCGCCGAGAAGCTGGGCGCGAACCCGAAATGCGGCACCTGCGGCGGCTGGCTCGTCTCGCACAAGGTGACCGAAGTCGACTTCAAGACGCTCGCCAAGGCCGAAAAGGACGACCTGCCGCTGCTGGTCGATTTCTGGGCGCCGTGGTGCGGCCCGTGCAAGGCGATGGCGCCGCAGTTCAACATGGCCGCCGAGAAGCTGACACCGCATGTGCGGCTGGCGAAGATCAACACGCAGGTGAACCCCACCGCGACTCAGCGCTACCGGATTCAGGGCATTCCCGCCTTCATCCTGTTCGCCAAGGGCCGCGAGGTCGCCCGCGCCGCAGGCGCCCGCCCGGCAGGCGATCTGGTCAATTTCGTGAAGTCGAAAATCTCGGTGCCCGCATAACGCGGATTACGCGGAATTTTTCGCGCGAGCCACGGGCGGGTCGCTTGACAAAGCCCGCGCCTTGCGCGAAATACCACGCCACGGTTCGGGGCCTTAGCTCAGCTGGGAGAGCGCGTCGTTCGCAATGACGAGGTCAGGGGTTCGATCCCCCTAGGCTCCACCAAACCGCTTCAAAAAGCGCCCGATCTTCGGGCGCTTTTTGCGTTTCCAAACAATCTCAAATGCTTAGCGTGTAGCAATCCGCAATTCGCCCCGCGTTGTGGATGAACTATCCCCAGATTTCGTGGGGGCCACCCGGCTTATCCACCAGAAATTGCTTTACACAATAGCAACCTGCCTACACGATATCTTGTAGGGACAGGCGGCTGCTACCGCCGTTCCTTGTAAAGCCGACAAGCCCTAGGGGAGCTGCACCCCGGGCATCTAGAAAAGGCAGGGGGATACGAGCATGGCACTGAGCGAAGACTATCTGTACGCCGAAGAACTCCACCCGATCGACATCGTCGAGACGCTGGCCGAAGCCCATGAATGGGAATTCGACCGGGTCACCGATGACCAGATCGCAATGGCGGTGGAGGGTCAGTGGCGGACCTACTCGATCACCCTCGCCTGGTCGCCGATGGACGAAACCCTGCGGCTGATCTGCACTTTCGAGATGGACCCGCCGCCGGCCCGCGAAGGCGCGCTTTACGAGCTTCTCAACCGCATCAACGACCGGGTCTGGACCGGCGCCTTCACCTTCTGGCCGGATCAGCGGCTGATGGTCTGGCGGCATGGGCTCGTGCTCTCGGGCGGGCAGCTGCCCGGACCGGAGCAGATCGACCGTCTGATCGGCGCGGCTGTCGTGTCCTCCGAGCGGTTCTACCCGGCCTTCCAGCTGGCGACCTGGGGCGAGCGCGATCCCGAAGACGCGATGCAGGTGGCCATTGCGGAGGCCTACGGGCGCGCCTAATCTCCCCCCGAACCAAAAGGGGGAAGCATGAGCTTTGACAAGATTTCCGACCGCGGCCTCGTCATTCTGGGCTGCGGACGCATGGGCGGCGCGATCCTTCAGGGGCTGTTGAAGGGCGGTCTGCCCGCAGCCTCGGTCTGGGTGGTCGATCCGAATCCATCCGATTGGCTGAAAGAGTCCGGCGTGAATCTCAACGCCGATCTGCCCGAGACTCCCGCTGTCGTTCTGGTCGCGGTGAAGCCGCAGATGATGGCCGACGCGCTGCCGCAACTCTCGGCCATGGCCGAGGGCGATACGCTGTTTGTCACCGTCGCCGCCGGGATCACCATCGAGGGCTATGAGAAGATGCTGGGCACGCAGGCCCGGCTGGTGCGCGCGATGCCCAACACGCCTGCCGCGATCGGCCGTGGCGTGACCGCGATTGTCGGCAATCCGAACGCGACGAGCGATGATCTGGACACGGCGGATGCGCTGATGACCGGCGTGGGTCAGGTTGTGCGGCTCGACGATGAGGAACAGATGAACGCCGTGATTGGCGTCTCCGGCTCGGGCCCGGCTTACGTCTTCCACCTGATCGAGGTGATGGCCGCGGCGGGCGAGGCCGAGGGGCTCGATCCGGACCTGGCGCTGCGGCTCGCCAAGGCGACCGTGGGCGGCGCGGGGCAACTGGCCGAGGATAGCGACGAGAGCCCGTCCAAGCTGCGTGAGAACGTGACCTCTCCGGGCGGGACGACGGCTGCGGCGCTGGAGGTTCTGATGGACCCCGAGACCGGCATGCCGCCCCTGATGCGCAAAGCGGTCGCGGCGAATATCGCGCGCAACCGGGAGCTGGGGAAATGACCATCTCCTTCGACGACTTCATGAAGGTCGACATCCGCTGCGGCCGGATCACCGCAGCCGAGCCCTTCCCTGAGGCGCGCAAGCCCGCGATCAAGCTCTGGGTCGATTACGGCCCCGAGATCGGCGTGAAGAAAAGCTCCGCCCAGATCACGGTGCATTACGCGCCCGAGGAGCTGGTCGGCAAGCTGGTCTTCGGTGTGGTCAACTTTCCGCCGCACCAGATCGGGCCGTTCATGTCCGAGGCGCTGGTGCTCGGCGTGCCCGATGAAGACGGCGAGGTCGTACTGCTGACGCCCGACAAGGACGTGCCGATCGGCGGGAGGATGTTCTGATGAAGCTCCTCGTGACCCGCAAGCTGACCGACGAGGTCGAGGCCCGCGTGGCGAAAGAATTCGACGTGACCTTCCGCAACGGGGCCGCGCCGATGACCGAAGACGAGGCGCGGCAGGCGCTGGCCGAATACGATGCGCTTCTTGTGACCTTGGGCGACAAGGTGACGGCAGCGGCCTTCGAGGGTAGCCCCCGCGCGAGGATCGTGGCCAACTTCGGGGTGGGCTATAACCATATTGACGTGGCCGCCGCCGAGGCAAAGGGCATCACGGTGACCAACACGCCGGGCGCGGTGACCGATGCGACCGCCGATATCGCGATGATGCTGATCCTGATGAGCGCGCGACGTGCCTCGGCGGGCGAGCGCTTCGTGCGGCGCGGCGACTGGACCGGCTGGACGCCAACGCAATTCCTTGGCCAGCACGTCTCGGGCAAGAAGGTCGGTATCATCGGTCTGGGCCGCATCGGCACTGCGATTGCGAAACGCTGCCATTTCGGCTTCGGCATGGAGGTCGCCTACACCAAGCGCACCCCCGTCGATCCGGGCTACCCCGCGACGCATCTGAGCCAGGACGAGCTGCTCGCAACTTCCGATTTCGTGGTGATCGCGGTGCCCGCAAGCCCCGCCACGCATCACCTGATCGGCGCGGCGGAGATCGCGAAGATGCAGCCGCATGCGCATCTGATCAACATCGCGCGCGGCGATATCGTCGACGAGGCGGCACTGGTGGCCGCGATGCAGGGCAATGTGATCGCGGGCGCGGGTCTCGATGTCTACGAGCGCGAGCCTTATGTGCCGGAAGCCCTGCGCGCACTGGATAACGTCACGTTGCTTCCGCATCTGGGCACCGCCGCTCTTGAGGTGCGTGACGACATGGGCCACATGGCGGTCGACAATCTTATCGCCTTTCGTGACGGCAACGCGCCGCCCAATCGCGTGTCGTCTTGACCTTTCACCTCCTTGGCGGGAGGCTCTGCCAAGGAGGATCCGATGCATCAAGCCGTCATTACCGGGACCGGGGTCTATACGCCGGAACACGTCATCACGAATGCCGAACTGGTCGAGGCGTTCAACGCCTATGCCGATCTGTTCAACGCCGAGAACGCAGAGGCCATCGCCGCGGGCGAGATCGAGGCCAAGCCGCATAGCTCGGTCGAGTTCATCCTGAAAGCCTCCGGGATCGAGCAGCGCTACGTGATGGACAAGGAAGGCGTGCTGGACCCCACGCGCATGTATCCGCGCCTTCGCCAACGCTCGGATGACGAGCCGGGCATCATGGCCGAGATCGCGCTCGATGCCTGCAACAAGGCGCTGGCGCAGGCCGGACGGAAGGGCGAGGACGTCGATCTCGTGATCTGCGCCGCTTCGAATATGGAGCGCGCCTACCCCGCCGTCGCCATCGAGATCCAGAAGCTTCTCGGCGCGGGCGGGTTCGCTTTCGATATGAACGTCGCCTGTTCCTCGGCCACCTTCGGCATTCAGGCCGCCGCCGACATGATCCGCACGGGCTCCGTGCGCCGCGCGCTGGTCGTGAACCCCGAGATCACTTCCGGTCATTTGGAATGGCGCGACCGCGATTGCCACTTCATCTTCGGCGATGTGGCGACCGCGACGCTGATCGAGCGGCGTGAGGATGCGCCGCATGGCTTCCTGATCCGCTCCACCCGTTGCGCGACGGAATTTTCCAACAACATCCGCAACAATAACGGCTTCCTGCGCCGCACCCGCCCCGATGGCGTGGCCGACCGTCGCGACATGCAGTTCATGCAAGAGGGTCGGAAGGTCTTCAAGGAAGTGATGCCGATGGTCGCGCAGCACATCCTCGGCCATCTCGCCGATGCACAGGTGAAGCCCGAGGATTTGCACCGTCTCTGGCTGCATCAGGCCAACAAGACGATGAACGACTTTGTGGGGAAAAAGGTGCTCGGCCGCGATCCCGAGCCGGGCGAGCAGCCCAATATCCTGCAGGATTACGCCAACACGTCCTCCGCCGGGTCGATCATCGCGTTTTCGAAATATTCCGACGATTTCAAACCGGGCGAGATCGGGCTGATCTGTTCCTTCGGGGCGGGCTATTCGGTGGGCTCGGTCGTGGTCGAGAAGATCTGAGGCTTACGCCTCACCCATCGCTTTGCGCCAGTGACGGCGGCAGAGGCTGACATAGGTCTCGTTGCCGCCGATCTGCACCTGATCGCCATCGCGCAGCGCCTGTCCGTCAGGGCCCATCCGCACCACCATCGTGGCCTTCTTGCCGCAATGGCAGATCGTGCGGACTTCGCGCATCTCGTCGGCCAGCGCGAGCAGCGCCGCCGAGCCGGGGAACAGCTTGCCCTGAAAATCCACCCGCAGCCCGTAGCACATCACCGGCACGCGCAGGTCATCGACCGCGCGGGCGATCTGCCAGACCTGCGTCTCGGTCAGGAACTGCGCCTCGTCCACGAAGATGCAGGCGCAGGGGCCCTCCGCCAGCCGCGCCTCGATCAGCGCGAACATGTCGGTCTCTTCGGAGAAACAGGCCGCCTCCGCACCGATGCCGATCCGGCTCGCGATGCGCCCGTCGCCCGCGCGATTGTCGAGCCGCGCGGTCACGAGGAAGGTCTCCATGCCGCGTTCGATATAGTTGTGGGAGGCTTGCAAGAGGATCGTGCTCTTGCCCGCGTTCATCGTGGAATAATGGAAGTAGAGCTTGGCCATGGCCTGCAATAGCCCGCGATTTTCAGGGGAGCAAGACTGCCCACGCGACGCTCAGGGACGGTCGGCGCTGTCCATCCAGATCGTGACCGGCCCGTCATTCAGAAGCGCTACTTTCATATCCGCACCGAACTCCCCGGTCTGGACCGGCAGGCCCAGAGATTCGAGGTGCCGGGCGAAATGCTGATACAGCCGGTCGCCGTCTTCCGGCGGGGCTGCCGCAGAAAAACCGGGGCGGTTGCCGCGCGATGTGTCAGCCGCCAGCGTGAACTGGCTGACCACGAGACAGGCGCCGCCGATGTCACCCACCGCCCGGTTCATCTTGCCCGCCTCATCCTTGAAGATGCGCAGCTTCGAGACGCGCTCGGCCAGTTTCTCGGCGACTTTCTCGTCATCCCCCTGCATCGCGCAGCACAGGATCAGAAGGCCCGGCCCGATCTCGGAGATGCGATTGCCGTCGACGGTGACCGAGGCCTCGGAGACCCGCTGGATCAGCGCCCTCATGCCAGTTCGTCCGCCCAGGGCGGGTTGGCCCCTGCCCGGCTGACGACCACCGCAGCGGCGGCCACGCCCAGTTTCAGGCAGTCCGAGATCAGCCCTTCCTCGGCGCGTGCGAGCGCACCTTTGTCGAGCGCCTCGGCACGGTCCAGCGCGGCCAGCACGCCCGCGTTGAACGTATCGCCTGCCCCGACCGTGTCGATGACCTCGACCTTGCGCGCCGGAACGAACACTTCGCAGTGTTTCGAGAAGCCATGCGCGCCGGTCGCGCCTTCGGTCACGAAGACAAGCTTCGGCCCTTTCGCCAGCATCCCGCGCGCGAGATCGGCAATGGTGCCCGGCCCTTCGATCCAGCGCAGATCCTCGTCCGAGACCTTCACGATATCGGCCACGGCGAACATCCGTTCCAACCGCGCGCGATAGGCCGCCTCATCGCCGATGAATCCGGGGCGGATATTCGGGTCGATCATGGTCACGCGGCTCTCGGTCTCGCGCAGCATCAGCGCCTCATAGGCCGCGCCGCAAGGCTCGACCGGCAGCGAGATGCCGCCGAAGAACATGGCCTTCACCTCTGCCGGGATCGCAGGCATGTCCTCGATCTTCAGCATCCGGCCTGCGGTGTTCTCGTCGTAGAAGGCGTAGCTCGCATGGCCATCGGTGAGCGTGACGAAGGCCAGCGTCGTGGGCCGGTCCGAGCGCACTGCAAGCCCCGCATCCACCCCGCTATCGGAGAGCGAGCGGATCAGCATCTGGCCGAACAGGTCTTCCGACAGCCCCGACAGGAACCCCGAGCGCGCACCGAGCCGCCCCAGCGCAATCGCGGTGTTGAACACCGCACCGCCCGGATAGGGCGCAAACGCCGCCTCGCCTTGCACGCTTTCGCGCGGGAGCATGTCGATCAGTGCTTCGCCACAACTCAGGATCATCGGGGGCCTCCTCATTCCGATACCGCTAACACCTGCTACACGCGAAGCGGTGTCCGGGCAATCCCCGCAGGGATCACGCTGCGGTCGGTCCGCCCTTATCGCCGCCGCCACCGCGCCGATTGCGCCCTTCGACCAGCCACGCGCCCACGGTCAGCAGGGCCGCCAGGATCAGCCAGGCCCAGGCGGGCAGCAGCGGCTGCACCCGGATATCGGTCGTGGCCGTGGCACCACGCGGCGTGATGCCGATCCAGCCGCGCCCCGATGTCGGGCGACCCGCGCGCACTTCGCGGATGGCGGGCACCCCGTCCTCGAGCCGCGTCACGCCGCCATTCGACGCCTCGACCACGGCTGAGAGGGGATCGCCGCTGGCGATCGTCTGCTCGAACTCGCGCGGGCTTGCAGGCCCCATCGCCACGACACGTTCGAGATCGCCGTCCTTGAGGCGGTAGAGCCCCGCCTCGGGCGCGGTCCAACGCGCGGTGAAGCGGCCGGGTGCTGTCTCGGTCAGCGGCACCTCTTGCGTCGAGCCATCGGGTAGCGTCACGGTCACCGGCGGCGCGGTGTCTTCCATCGTGCGGCGGATGATCCGCATCGAGAGCGCGCCGGGATCGATCTCGGCATAGAGCGCCTCTTCCTCCAGCTCGGGTTCTTTCATTTCCCAATGCGCGATGCGGCGCAGCAATTCGAGCTGCGGCCCGCCGCCGTCATAGCCGCGATCCCAGAGCCACGCCTGATCCGAGGCCAGCAGCGCCACGCGCCCCTCGCCTTCGCGTGAGAGCACCAGAAGCGGCTTGCCTTCGGCGCCGGACATGACCACCTCGCCGGTGGGGTTCGTCAGTTCGATCTGGCGCAGCCAGTGGCCCCAATGCGGGCCGTCTTTCTCGGCGGCCGTATCCTCGCCCTCGGGCGCGGGGGCGCCTTCCAGCCCCGCAGTCACCGGATGGCGCAGCCCCAAATCGGTCGGGCGCGGCAGGAAGCTTTCCGACATCACCCGGCCCGTCGGACGCGCGGGCATGATATCGCCAAGGCTCGTCTGATAGAGGCTCTCGACGGTCGCGAATTCCGGACCGGCGGCCACGAGGATCGCCCCGCCGCGCTCGACGTAATCCTTGATATTGTCGAAATACGCGGACGGCAGAATGCCCCGCGCGCCATAACGGTCGAAGATGATCAGATCGAACTCGTCGATCTTGTCGACGAACAGTTCCTGCGTCGGGAAGGCGATAAGCGACAGTTCCGTCACCGGCACGCCGTCCTGTTTCTCGGGCGGGCGCAGGATGGTGAAATGCACCAAGTCCACCCCCGCATCCGATTTCAGCAGGTTCCGCCAAGTCCGCTCGCCCGCATGGGGCTGGCCGGAGACCAAGAGCACCCGCAGCCGGTCGCGCACGCCGTTGATCTGCACGGTCGCCACATTGTTGCGATCGGTCAGCTCGCCCTCGGTCGGCGACAGCGTGAACTGCACCACGTTCTGCCCGCCATGGGTCAGCGTCAGCGGCAGTTCCAGATCGCGGTCGGTGCGCACCGTGTAGCTTTTCGGATCCTTGCCATCGATCGAGATGGTCAGATCGGCCGTGCCGCCCGCGCTTTCGGGCACGTTGCCCATATCCTCGACCTTGAGGCGGATATCAGTCTCTTCCCCGATGATCCCGAAGGACGGCGCGGTCTCGATCAGGATGCGACGATCCCAGTCACTTCGCTTGCCGGTCAGCAGCACCTGCAGCGGCGCGGGCAGATCGGGGGCGAGCTGCGCATCATGTGCCTGCCCGTCGGTGACCATCAGCGCGCCTGCGACCCGTGCGCGCGGCTCTGCGGCGAGCGCCTCGGCCAGGGTCGAGCCCAGTTCGGTGCCCGCATTGTCCGCCCCGTCCGGCACGGTGATCCGGCGCGTCTCGACATTGGGCATCGCGTCGAGCTGCGCCTGCAGACGTGTCAGGGCGGTATCGGTCTGCGCAACACGATCCGAGAGTTTCTGCGACGAGGAACGGTCGTCGATCAGCAGCACGATATTGGACAGCGGCGCGGTCTGTTCGCGCTGCAAGGAGGGCTGCGCGATCGCCGCCAGCAGCACCAGCGCCGCCAGCGCCCGCAGCGCCCAGCCTTTCAGCCCGCGCCACAGCGCAAGCGCCAGCAGCACGACCGCCACCACGCCTGCGCCCGCGATCACAGGCCACGGCAGAAGCGGTGCGAAGATGATCGACATCCCGTTCATTGCCCCAGCCTTTCGAGAAGCGCAGGCACATGGACCTGATCGGATTTATAGTTGCCGGTCAGCACATGCATGATCAGGTTCACCCCGAAACGATCCGCGATCTCGCGCTGACGCTCGCCGGTGCGGCCACGGCCCACGGGGAACATCGGCATCCCGCGATCGTCGACGGCCCAGGCCGAGGCCCAGTCATTGCCGCCGATCACCACCGGCGTCACCCCGTCGTCATTGAGGTTGCGAAACGGCATCCCCTCGGCGCGTTCGGCATCGGCGGGCGGGGCCTCCACCCAGATCGTGCCGTCGTAGCGGCCGGGGAAATCCTGCAGCAGGTAGAAGGTGCGGGTCAGCACGTGATCGTCCGGGATCGGCGCAAGCGGCGGAATGTCCAAGGGGGCTGCCAGCGCCTGCAAGCGCTTACCCGCAGGCGTCGCCTCGCCGAAGCCCGCGATATCGGCGTCGCGCGTGTCGAACAGGATCATGCCGCCGCCGCGCAGGTAGCGGTTCAGCTTGGCATATTCCATCGGGCTCGGCGCGGGCTGATCTGCGGTGATCGGCCAGTAGATGAAGGTGAAGACGGCCAGATCGTCGTTCTCGAGGTCGACCATCATCGGCGCGGAAGGCTCGACCGTAGTGCGGCGATTGAGGACCTGCGACAGCCCCTTCAGCCCCGCCATGGACACCCGGTCCACCTCAGCATCGCCGGTGGGCATCGCGGCCAGAACCACGTTGGACGCAGCCTCGATCGCACGGGCGGGATCCATATCCTCGGCATGGGCTTGCGGCGGTGCGAAGCTGGCGAGGATCAGGGCGGCTCCAAAAGCGGCGGCTTTCATCGCGCGCGGCCCCCATAGCTTGCCCGAGAGCGCCAGCGTCGCAAGAATATCGATCAGCAGCGCCACCAGCGCCGCGCCCAGCAGCCAGCCTTTCAGCGGCATTTCGCGCTGCTCGAAGGCCCCTTCGACGGGGACATTGGCAGGCCAGCTGGCCGGGGACAACGTCGCGCCGCGTGGAAGGGCGTTCAGCGCGACCGAGCGATCCTCGGCGGTGTAGATGCCCGGGCGCAGCTTCGGCCCCGGCTCGGCCTTGGCCAGTTCCTCGCCCGGAACGCCCGCCGCCGCGCCTGCGTCCTGCAGCCGTCCGAACCCGTCGAGCAGCTTCTGCGGCACCCAGGTCTGGCCTGCGAGATCAGCCTCTTCGGGCGCGGCTGGCCGGGCCGAGACCGCGAGCCGTTCCAGCATCTGCGGGAACAGAAGCGACAGCGGCAGGGTCGACCATTCGGCATTCGCGGTGACATGGAACAGCACGACCGCCCCCTGCCCCATCTTGGCGCGGGTCACGAGCGGCGTGCCATCGGTCAGCGCGGCGATGGTGTGCTCGGAAAGGTCCGGCGTGGGCTCGGCCATCACCTGCGCCTTCACGGTCACATCGTCGGGCACTTGCAGCCCGGCGAAGGGCGAGTTCTCCGGGAAGGGCGCCAACGCGCGCGGATCGCCCCAGCTCATCGTGCCGCCCAGCGAGCGGCCGCCCGCGCGCAGCTGCACGGGCAGAAGCGTATCGGCATCGAGATCGGCATTGGCCATGCGGGGCCCCGCGAAACGGATCAGCAGCCCGCCCTTCTCGACCCAGTCGTGCAGCTTCGATTGCTCGGGCAGATCGGCCATATCGGCGAGGATGATCACGTCCGGATCGGCGGTCAGCACATCGGCCAGCGTGCCCTCGATCAGGTCCGCCGTGGGGGCGAGCGCCTGATGCAGGTAATGGGTGGGCGAGAGCAGCTCCAGCCCCTCGCGGTCGCGCGCGCCCGACAGGATCGCGACCTTGCGGCGCTTCACCGCGTCATCGGTCAGGCTGACGGCGCCTGCCGAGCGCATGCCGGTGATCTCGATCCGGGTGATGCGGTTGCGCAGCTCGGGCGGCAGATCGAAGCGCAGCTCGGTCTCGCGGCTGTCGGTGAATTGCAGCGGCTGGCTGGCCAGTTCGCGCTCGATCCCCGCCGGGTCGCGCCCCACGGCCGCGACATCGCGCGGGCTGGGCGGGATGGTTGAGGCGAGCGCAGGCACGACGAGCGCGCCGTCCTCGATCCGCGCCGCCCCTAGCGCCAAGACCGGCAGTTGCGGTTGCCAGACCTTGACCGGACCGCGCGCCTCCAGCGCAGTCAGAACGCCCGCGCGGCTGTCGCGGGCCAAGCCGTCCGACAGCCAGAGCGTCTCGAAATTCCCCTCGGGCAGGTTTGCTGCATCGAAGCTCTGCGGGGCCCAGGGCTGCGGCTGGATACCGGGCAGCGACTGGATCAGCGCGCCCGCATCCGTGAAACTTACCTGCGCGGGCGGCGGATCGGCCAGCGAAATCACTGCTGCGGGACGTCCCGCCTGCTGCGCATCCTTCAGCGCCGACGTCATCCGCTCCACCCGGCGCGGCCAGTCGCGCGCGGAGGCCCAGCTACCGTCGGCCACGATCAGGAGCGGCCCGGTGCCGGGCACGGCCCGCTGCGGGTTCAGGACCGGCCCGGCAAAACCGATGATCGCGGCGGCCAACGCCAGAAGACGCAGCGCCAGCAGCCACCACGGCGTGCGCGCGGCCTGCACTTCCTCGTCTTTGAGGCCCAAGAGCAGCGCGACGCCGGGAAAACGCCTGCGGATCGGCGCGGGCGGCACCGCGCGCAGGATCAGCCAGATGATCGGCAACGCGGCCAGCCCCAGCAAAAGCCAGGGCGCGGTGAAGCCGATGGGGCCAAGCATCCACATCAGCGCCCCCTCTCGAGCGCGGAGTAAAGCCACAGCAGCGCAGCCTGCGCCGGATCGCCCGTGTGATGGGTCGAGAATTGCCAGCCCGCGCTGCGCGCCAGCCGGGCGAGCTGATCGCGCCGCGCGGCCAACCGGTCGAGATAGCGCGAACGCAGATCGCCCGCCTTGCGGGTCTCATGGATCAGCGAGCCCGTCATCGACTGGAAGATCGTGCGACCGTCATAGGGGAAGTCTTCCTCGTCGGGGTCGAGCACCTGCATCATCACGCCCGACACACCACGATCGGCCAGACGCCCCAGCGCGGCTTCGATCGGTCCGAGATCACCGAAGAAATCCGACAGCAGCACCACGCGCGATTGCGGCGTGACGCCTGCGATTTCGGGGGCGCCGTAATCCTGCACGCCCGCCTCACGCGACAGAAGGCCTGCAAGCTCCATCAGCTGCGCGCGGCCCGGACGTGGCGGTGCGAGCGGGCCTGTCAGCCCCACGCGTTCGCCGCCGCGCACCATCAGCACCGCAAGCGCGAGTCCCAGAACACGGGCGCGCTCTGATTTGGTGACGCGCGCATTGCGCCCACTCTCGGCCCCGGTGAAGCGCATCGAGGCCGCGTCGTCGACCCAGAGATGGACCGATTGCGCCAGCTGCCATTCCCGCTGGCGCACATATTGGCTATCCGAGCGCGCCGAGCGCCGCCAATCGACGAAGCGCAGCTCGTCGCCCGCATGGGCGGGACGGTATTGCCAGAATTCCTCGCCCGATCCCGCGCGCCTGCGGCCATGCGCGCCCATCTGGACGGTCGCCGCCAGATGCTCCGCCGCGACCAGCAGCGGAGGCAGCGCAGAGGCCGCCCCTTCCGCCTCGCGGCGCAGGCTCAGCGCGGGGGACTGCCCCGACGCTGCGGTATCGGAGGTTACGCTCAAGCGGCGGCACCGGCGGCGCGCGGCCCGGTGACCTCTGCCACGGCGCGGTCGATCAGATCGCCCAAAGTCTCGCCACGAGCGCGGGCCGCGAAGCTCAGCGCCATGCGGTGGATCAGCACCGGGCGCGCCATCGCCTGCACGTCCTCCAACGTCGGCGCGAGGCGGCCATTGATCAGTGCGCGCGCCCGCACGGTCAGCATCAGCGCCTGCGCCGCACGCGGCCCCGGCCCCCAGGCCAGCGCATCGCGGATGAAGTCAGGCGCCTCGGCCTCGCGCGGACGACACAGTCGCACCAGATCGAGGATCGCATCGACGACTTTCTCGCCCACCGGCATCTGCCGCACAATCCCCTGCGCCTCGATCAGTTCGGCCGGGGTGAAGACGGTATGCGCACCTTCCGCCGAGACGCCGGTGGTCGCCAAGAGGATCGAGCGCTCGGTCTCGCGGTCGGGGTAATCGACATCGATCTGAACGAGGAAACGGTCGAGCTGGGCCTCGGGCAGCGGATAGGTGCCCTCCTGTTCGATCGGGTTCTGCGTGGCGAGGACGTGGAAGGGCGGGCCAAGCGGGCGATGCTCGCCCGCGATGGTGACCTCACGCTCCTGCATCGCCTGCAAGAGCGCCGATTGCGTCCGGGGCGAGGCGCGGTTGATCTCGTCGGCCATCAGCAACTGGCAGAAGACCGGGCCTTCGAGGAAGCGGAATGCGCGGCTGCCATCGGGCGCGGTTTCCAGAACTTCGGAGCCCAGAATATCGGCGGGCATCAGGTCGGGCGTGAACTGGATGCGGTTCGAGCCCAGCCCCATCACGGTGGACAGCGTCTCGACCAGAAGCGTCTTGCCCAAGCCCGGCAGGCCCACCAGAAGCGCATGCCCCCCGGAGAGCATCGCGGCCAAAACCAGCTCCACCACCTGGTCCTGCCCGATGAATCGCCGGTCGATCGACGCGCGCGCCTGTGCGAGCTTGCCGCCAAGTCGTTCGATATCTTCCATCAGCTTTTCGGGCTCGGCCATGACATTCTCCCCGTTGATGCCTATCTTTCCCAGCAAAGCAGATATCCACGCTCCGACCAACGGCCAAATTTACATGACGGATCACAAACAGACAGTTTCGACCCCTTCCCCAACGGCAGACGGGCTTGCCGATGCCGCCAAGAAAGCCAGCAAAAAGGGCCCGCCGCCCGTGCATTTGTGGGATCCGCCCTTCTGTGGCGATCTCGATATGGAGATCCGCCGGGACGGGACATGGTTCTATCTTGGCACGCCCATCGGCCGCGAGGCGCTGGTGCGACTGTTTTCATCGATTCTGAAACTCGAGGACGGGAAATACTATCTCGTCACCCCGGTCGAGAAGGTCGGTATCCGGGTCGAGGACGCGCCTTTCATCGCCGTCGATTTCACAACAGAGGGCGAAGGTGACGACCAAACGATTCGCTTCACGACCAATGTCGGCGACGTGGTTCTGGCCGATGCGGAGCACGCGATCCGGGTGAAACATAGCGAGGATGGCGAGCCCCGCCCCTACCTGCATGTCCGGCGCGGGCTGGAGGCTTTGATCGACCGCAAGAGCTTCTACCGGCTCGTCGATCTCGCCGTGACGCGCGAGCATGAGGGCGAGGCGTGGACGGGCGTGATCTCGGCGGGCAGCTTCTTCCCGATCCTTCGCGCCGCGGAGCTGTAACGTGCCGAAATTCGCGGCGAACCTGACCTTCCTCTTCACCGAACTGCCCTTCATGGAGCGGTTCAAAGCGGCGAAACAGGCCGGGTTCGATGCGGTCGAGGTGCTGTTTCCCTACGACGCCTCCGCGCAGGAGATGCGCCACGAGTTGATCCGTCACGACCTGAGCTTCGTGCTGATGAACGTGCCGCCGCCGAATTATACGGGCGGCGGTCGAGGCTTTGCCGCCGTGCCGGGGCTTGAAGACCGCTTCCGTCGCGATTTCGACCGCGCGATGCGCTTCGCGGATATCCTGAAGCCGCGCGTTATCCACATCATGGCGGGCAAGGCCGAGGGCGCGGAGGCCCGTGCGACCTATATCGAGAACCTGAACTGGGCGGCGGCGCGCGCACCGAAACGGCGCCTGACGATCGAGCCGATCAACCCGATCGACATGCCGGGCTATTTCCTGAACGATTTCGATCTCGCGGCGGAGATTCTCGATGCGGTCGCCGCCCCGAACCTGCATCTGCAATTCGACGCCTATCACGCGCAGATGCTGACCGGCGATGTGGCGGGAGCTTGGGCGAAACATGGTCACCGTGCGGCCCATGTGCAATTTGCCGATGCCCCGGGGCGCGGCGGCCCCGGTTCGGGCAAGATCGATCTGGAAGGTTTCTTCGCGACGCTCGATGCTGACGGCTACGAGGGCTATGCGTCAGCGGAATACACCCCGCAGGCGGAGACGCGCGAAACGCTGGGCTGGCTTCCGCGCTAACTCAATGCGCCGGATGGCCCGCGTGGGCATGATCTGAGTGCCCGTGATCTGCGTGCCCATGATCTTCGTGGTCGTCATGGTCCGCGTGATCGGCACAGCCCAGGCTCGCGCTTTCCGGCTCCAGCGTCGCGTGGTGGATGCCGAACTGATGCGCCAGCATATCCTTGGCCCGCGCGATGACCGTGGCATAATCCCGCCCCTCGTCCAGCACCAGATGCGCCTCGACGGAGACGCGCTTCTCGTCGATCTGCCACAGGTGGACGTGGTGCACGCTCGCGACGCCCTCGACCTCGCCCAGCGCGCCCTGCACCTCCGTGCAATCCTTCTCGGGCGGCGCGCCCAGCATCAGGATGCGCAGCACCGGTTTCAGATCGGTCGCGACATGCCACAGGATGAAGACCGAGATGCCGATCGTCAGGATCGGATCGACCAGCCGCCAGTCGTAGAGCAGGATCACGATACCGCCCACGATCACCGCGACGGAGGCCCCGGCATCGGCGAGGTTGTGCAGGAAGGCCGCGCGGATGTTCAGGCTGTGCTTGGAAAGCGCATAGGTCAGCGCGGCCGTCGCCAGATCGATGATCAGCGCCAGCGTCGCCAGCCAGACCACGATCCAGCCATCGACCTGCGGCGGGTGAATCATCCGCCCCACGGCCTCGACGACCAGCCAGACCGAAATCAGGATCAGCGCGATGTAATTGACGAAGGCCGCGATGACCTCGGCGCGCGACCAGCCGAAGCTCATCGCCGCATCCGCCCCGCGCTTGGCCAGTTTGCGCGCCCCGAAGGCCAGCACCAGCGCCGCCGCGTCGGAGAAGTTATGCACCCCGTCCGCGATCAGCGCCATCGAGCCCGCGATCGCCCCGCCGAAGACCTGCGCAAAGGTAAGCACGACATTGACGACCACCGCCCAGAGCACACGGTTGTCACTGGCATCGTCCAGATTGTGGTGGTGGTGATGATCGTGGGGCATGGGCGCTCTTCTCGGTTCTCGGCGCCTGAGGCGCGGTTGGGACGCTCCGCGGGGGATATTTGGACCAAGCCGAAGACCAAGCGTGCAATTCGGCTTGGCGCAAATATCCCCGCCGGAGGCATGCGCAGTCTCAACATTGCCGGGCGGCAGGGTCAATGCGGGACGGTGTCTCTGCGCGAATGAACACACAGGTTTGTGCGTTGCGTGCTCACGTCCAATCACCAAAATGCGAGCGACTGACTTTCCGGCCCAAGGAGGAGACCCGATGATCCCCGCCCGCTACGCGCATTTCATTTTCAGCCTGATCCTGTCGGGGATCATGTCGTTTCTGGTCTCGGGCATCGCGACCTACCGCGCGACGGGGATGGTGGAAGACTTCACGGCGCTGTGGGTGGCAAGCTGGGTGTCCAGTTGGATGCTCTCCTACCCGTCAGTGCTGATCGTCGCGCCGTTTGCACGGCGCGTGACCAATCTGTTGGTGCGCCAGCCCGCGGCTCAGTGAGCGGCAGCCCAGCTATCGCCCTGCCCCGCATCGACGACGAGCGGCACCGAGAGTTTCATCACAGGCTCCGCCGCGCCTTCCATCGTGGCCCGGGCGGTCTTGATCAGGTCGTCGATCGCAGCCTCCTCGACCTCGAAAATCAATTCGTCATGCACCTGTAGCAGCATCCGCGCGGGGATGCCTTCGATCGCCTCGGGCATCCGCACCATCGCGCGGCGGATGATATCGGCCGCTGCCCCCTGGATCGGCGCGTTGATCGCTGCGCGCTTGGCGAAGCCTGCCGACGGTCCCTTCGCCCCGATATCGGGCGTGTGGATTTTGCGACCGAAAAGGGTCTGGACGAATTTGTGCTCTTTCGCGAAGGCCACGGTGTCGTCCATGTATTTGCGGATACCGGGGAAACGCTCGAAATAGCGGTCGATGAAGCCCTGCGCCTCGGCGCGCGGGATGCGCAGGTTGCGCGCGAGACCGAAGCCGGAAATCCCGTAGATCACCCCGAAATTGATCGCCTTCGCCTGGCGGCGGATTTCGGGCGTCATCTGATCCAGCGGCACGTCGAACATCTCCGACGCGGTGGCCGCGTGAATGTCCAGGCCGTCCTTGAAGGCTTCGCGCATCTCGGGAAGGTCCGCGACATGGGCGAGGATGCGCAACTCGATCTGGGAATAGTCGAGCGAGACGATCTTGCAGCCGTCGCGCGCGACAAACGCCTCGCGGATGCGGCGACCTTCCTCGGAGCGCACGGGGATGTTCTGCAGGTTCGGATCGGTCGAAGCCAGACGCCCGGTATTCGCGCCCGCGATAGAATAGGAGGTGTGAACGCGGCCCGTATCCGGGTTCACATGGGTTTGCAGCGCATCCGTATAGGTCGATTTCAGCTTCGAGATCTGCCGCCAATCGAGCACCCGCGCCGCCAGCTTCGCAGCCTGCGGGTTGGTGTCCTCCATCGTGGTCACGTCTTCGAGCACGTCCGCCCCGGTGCCATAGGCGCCGGTCTTGCCCTTCTTGCCGCCCTCGACGCCCATCGTGTCGAACAGGATTTCGCCCAGCTGTTTCGGCGAGCCGACATTGAAGGGCTGGCCCGCGATCTCGGCGATCTCGTCTTCGAGCTGCGCCATCTTCTGCGCGAAAGCGTTGGACATGCGCGACAGCACCGAGGCGTCGACCTTTACACCCGCCATTTCCATATCGGCGAGCACCGGGACCATCGGGCGCTCCAGCGTCTCGTAGACGGTAGTGACCTGTTCGCGATGGAGGCGCGGCTTGAACTGCTGCCAGAGGCGCAGCGTGATATCGGCATCCTCGGCGGCGTAGCGGGTGGCCTTGTCGATCTCGACCTTGTCGAAGGTGATCTGGCTCTTGCCAGAGCCGATCAACTCCTTGATCGGGATCGGCTGGTGATTGAGGTAGCGATCCGAGAGCGCATCCATCCCATGGCCATGCAGCCCCGAGAACATCGCGTAGGACATCAGCATCGTGTCGTCGATGGGCGCAACGCGGATGCCGTGGCGGGCGAAGATCTTGAAGTCGTACTTCATGTTCTGGCCGATCTTGAGGATCGCGGAATCCTCGAGCACGGGCTTGAGCAGCGCGAGCGCCTCTTTGAGGTCCATCTGCCCCTCGGCGCGCTCGGCTCCGCCGAACAGATCGCCTTCGCCTTTGCTGTGCCCGAGTGGCAGATAGGCCGCTTTCCCCGCCTCGATGGCAAGCGACACGCCGACCAGTTCGGCCTGCATCTCGTTGAGCGAGGTGGTCTCGGTATCGACCGCAACCCAGCCCTTGGCGCGGGCCTCATCGAGCCATTGCGTCAGCGTCTCGGCGTCGCGGATGCAGACATAGCTTTCGGGGTCAAAGGGTGGCTGCTCGACCTCGGGCGTAGCGTTGTCATGGCTCGCCGGCACATCCGAGACTTCCGGCGCAGCCGGCGGCTCGGCACCGAATTTCTCGGCCACGCGGCGGGTCAGCGTGCGGAATTCCATCTCGTTGAGGAAGCCCATCAGCGTGTCGACATCCGGCTCGCGGATTTCCAGATCGTCGAGCGTGAATTCGATGGGCGTCTGATCGTCGAGCGTCACCAGCTGTTTCGAGAGGCGAATCTGGTCGGCCTTCTCGATCAGCGTCTCGCGGCGCTTGGGTTGCTTGATCTCGGAGGCGCGCTCCAGCAGCGTGTCCAGATCGCCATATTCGTTGATCAGCAGCGCCGCCGTCTTCACGCCGATCCCGGGCGCGCCGGGGATGTTGTCGACCGAGTCGCCCGCCAGCGCCTGCACGTCGATCACACGCTCGGGGCCGACGCCGAACTTGGCCTCGACCTCCTCGACGCCGATGGCGCGGTTCTTCATCGCGTCGAACATCTCGACGCCGCCGCCGACGAGCTGCATCAGGTCCTTGTCCGAAGAAATGATCGTCACACGCCCGCCCGCCTCGCGGCCCTGCCGCGCCAGCGTCGCGATGATGTCGTCGGCCTCGTAGCCCGCCAGTTCCTCGCAGGCGATGTTGAACGCCTTGGTCGCGTCACGGGTCAGCGGGATCTGCGGGCGCAACTCCTCGGGCATCTCGTCGCGATTGGCCTTGTATTGATCGTAGAGGTCGTTGCGGAAGGTGTGGCTGCCCTTGTCGAAGATCACCGCCGCATGGGTCGGCGCGTCCGAGCCCTTGGCATCTTCGATGTATTTCCACAGCATGTTGCAAAAGCCCGCGACCGCCCCGATCGGCAGCCCGTCGGACTTGCGCGTGAGCGGCGGCAGCGCGTGATAGGCGCGGAAAATGAAGGCCGAACCGTCGATAAGATGCAGGTGACAGCCTTTGCCGAATGCCATTGCGAGAGCCCTCCTTCGCGCGTTGGCCCCGGTTGTGCCACAGGGGGGTGCGGAGGGGAAGAGGATCGGGGAGGCTGGAAGCGGAGGGCCGCGCCCGACCTCCAAGGGATCAAAGCGCCCACCCGGGGCTCGGGTGCGTCCCTCATAGCGAAGCGCCCTCTTGTCAGAACCCCTGAAATCCCCCATCTCAAGCGACAACCGCAAAGGATCGAACCGATGGATTATTCCAAAATGGGTGGCGCAAGGCCGCCGAAGAACACGCCCAAACATGCCGAGCACAACGCCTATGGCAGTGACAAGACGCCTTACGGGAAGAAAGACCCGAAGGCTGCGCTGCTCGAACGGATGAAGGCGGCGGCGAAGAAGGATAAGTGAGGCGCGGCAGGCAGACCGGTGCCTAAAGCTGATCTTCCAGCGCCGCGGCCCCGGTCATCATCTGAGCCGAGACCTTGCTGAACAACTCGGCCCAGTCGGAGGCCAGTTCGGGCGTCCAGTGATCGCCCAGCTTGGCCGCGAGGCCAGCGATCACTGCCTCTGACAGCCAAACGTAATAGTCCGGCTCGGCTCCGAAGAGCACATGCATCTGGCCGAGGCCGGGCAGTTCCAGCTCCTGCTCCTCGGGTGGATCGAGCGTGGAGAGGATCACCTCCATCATCGCGGCATATTTCAGCTGCTGCCCGCCTTCGCTGTTGGGCAGCACCTGATCAAGCTCGGGATGGACCGCGAAGAGCCGCGCGAAGGCGTCGCGAAACAGCGACGGATCCTCGAAGTCGAGCCGCGCCGCGCTGGCTTTCACCCGCGCCGCACGCTCTGCTGGCAAAAGTGGTTCAGTGATCGTCATGCGCGTGATCGCGGTCGATCACATATTTCTTGTCGCAATAGCCGCATTCGACGAAACCGGTGTCACGCGGGATCGACAGCCAGACGCGCGGATGACCCAACGCCCCCTCGCCGCCATCGCAGGCGACCTTCCAGGTGGTGACGACCTCGGTCTCGGGTGCCTCGGGGGCATTAGGCGAATGGGTGGCAGTCATGGATGCTCCGTCTATATAAGGCACGAAAACCGCGCCCTGAATTTGGGCTTCATTCTAGCAATCGCGAAAGGCGGGGCAAGTTGGAACAGCAGGCAATCGAAGTTACCGGGCTGCGCAAGACCTATGCAGGCGGCAAGAAGCAGGAACCGAAGGAAGCGCTGAAGGGGCTCGACCTGTCGATCCCCGAAGGCTCGATCTTCGGGCTGCTTGGGCCAAACGGGGCGGGCAAGTCGACGCTGATCAATATTCTTGCGGGTCTGGTGAAGAAAACCGACGGGCGCGTCGTGATATGGGGATTCGATCAGGATGTGAACCCGCGCCAGTCGCGCGCCGCGATCGGGGTGATGCCGCAGGAGCTGAACATGGATCCGTTCTTCACGCCGCGCGCGGCGCTGGAGATGCAGGCAGGCCTCTACGGCGTCCCGAAATCCGAGCGCTGGACCGATGAGATTCTCGAACTGGTGGGGCTGTCGGACAAGGCCGAGGCCTATGCGCGCAACCTTTCAGGCGGGATGAAGCGGCGGCTTCTGCTGGCCAAGGCGCTGGTGCATCGGCCGCAGATCCTAGTACTGGACGAGCCCACCGCAGGCGTCGATATCGAGCTGCGCGCGATGCTGTGGCGCAATGTCCGCAAGCTCAACGAGCAGGGCATGACGATCATCCTCACGACCCACTACCTCGAGGAAGCAGAGGAGATGTGCGACGAGATCGCGATCATCAACAATGGAGAGCTGATCGTGCGCGACACCACGCCAAACCTGCTCAAGCGGATGGACCGCAAGGCGCTGGTGGTCGAGCCGCGCAATGAGGTCAGCCAAGAGATTCGCCTACCCGAAGGCGTCACCATGGAGACCCGCCCGGGCGGGCAGATGGCGTTTTCCTATTCGCGCACCGACACCTCGGCGGAAGATATCCTCGATGCGCTGCGCGCCGCTGATGTCGAGATTCGCGACATCGCGAGCGAACAGCCGGGGCTGGAGGAAGTCTTCGTTTCGCTGACCTCGAACCGCTAAAGCCCGTGGCTGCGATCGTAGGCGTTGGGCGCAGGCGGCGCCCAGCCTTCGGGCGCTGATTTCGGACGGTAGATTTCGACGCCCAGCGGGTAGCAGGCCGCCGTATCCGAGCTGTGCTCGGACGAGCAATCCCCGCCCGGACAGGCCGAGAGCACGCCCAGCAGATCGGTCTCTGCGAAGAATTCGAGGTAATCGCCGGGGCGCACCGGGCTCGCCTTCATGAAATACTGCCCGGTGTCTCGGGTGAAGCCGGTGCACATGAAGACGTTGAGCACGTCATGCACCAGCGCCTCCGCCTCGCGCAGCGGCAGATCGCGGGCTACGGCCAGCGCACGGGTCAGGTTCGAATGGCAGCAATGGTGATACTGCCCGCCATCTGACAGCAGGCAATGCGTGTAAGGATCGCAGCGCGTCCCGATCACGTCATGGACCGAGCCGCCGAATGCGTCGATGCCATACCAGTCGAGCGTATCCTCGGTGATCGTCGCCAGCGGGCGCATCGTCGGAAAGCCCGACCACATCCGGTCGCCGCGGCTCAGATGCGTGCCATGCAGCGCGCGCGTCTTGCCGGAATAGAACCGCTCGGACAGGTCCGCCGAGAACAGGTTCAGATCGCCCACCTGCGGCCCCTCGACCGAAGCGATGCGGAAGAAATGCCCGGCGGGCACGTCGAAGGCCAGCGCCTCGCGCGGGGGCACGCGCAGATCGGCGACCTTCTCCCAGCCCTCACGCGCGGCGCGATAGGCGGACAGGTCCGGTGCGGGCAGCGCATCGTTCGGGTAACAGATCACCGGGGCGATATCGCGGCGGGCTTGGGCGTCTTCGGGCGCGGCGTGCTCGGGCGTCGGATGCATGGGGCTCCCTCCTTGTCGCGGCCACTCTGCCCTGCCCCGACCAAGAGCGAAAGGCGCAAAGAAAAACCCCGACCGAAGCCGGGGTAGTCACGACAGAACTATTCGGGAGGTCACCGCTCAAGCCGCGGTGTAATACTCGTACATCAGCTCGACCGCTTCGAGACCGTCGGTATTTTCGGTCTTCGCGGTCGGGATGAATACGGGCGTGGACTTCTCAGGGGTGTAGTAAGCCAGATGCTCTTCGGCCACCTGGATCGGTTGCGCCCCTTTGGGGAATTTGACGATGTCGACCATGGAACTCTCTCCAGTCACGTTTCGAGTTCCTCCCTGCCACCCGATTTAGGGATTTTTCCGCGGAATCAAACCCAAAATGCTGCATGTGCGATATGCATTTGCCGCAACGCAGCAAAAAGGGCGGCTCGCGCCGCCCCTTCCACAAATCGTTGAGGGTGAACCATAGGCTCACCCCAATATATGCATTGGATCAGACGACCCGGTTGACCTGCATCCGCTTGATCTCGGCAATCGCTTTCGCCGGGTTCAGACCTTTCGGGCAGGTCTTGGTGCAGTTCATGATCGTGTGGCAACGATAGAGCTTGAAGGGGTCTTCAAGCTGATCGAGACGCTCAGCCGTCGCTTCGTCGCGCGAGTCGATGATCCAGCGATAGGCGTGCAGCAGCGCTGCCGGGCCGAGATACTTGTCGCCGTTCCACCAGTAGCTCGGGCAGGAGGTCGAGCACGAGGCGCACATCACGCATTCATACAGACCGTCGAGCTTCTTGCGGTCTTCGATCGACTGACGCCATTCCTTCTCGGGACGGTTCGTCTTGGTCTCGAGCCACGGCATGATCGACGCGTGCTGGGCGTAGAACATGGTCAGGTCGGGGATAAGGTCTTTCACCACCGGCATATGCGGCAGCGGGTAGATCTTCACGTCGCCCTTGACCTCGTCGAGGCCGTAGATACAGGCCAGCGTGTTGATCCCGTCGATGTTCATCGCGCAGGAGCCGCAGATGCCTTCGCGGCAGGAGCGGCGGAAGGTCAGCGTCGGGTCGATCTCGTTCTTGATCTTCAAGAGCGCGTCGAGAACCATCGGCCCGCACTTATCCATGTCGATGAAATAAGTGTCGAGACGCGGGTTTTCCCCGGTATCCGGGTCCCAGCGATAGATCTGGAACTTGCGGATATTCTTGCCATCCGGCTTCGGCCAGGTCTTGCCGACGCGGATCTTGGAATTCTTCGGAAGCGTGAACTGAACCATGGTTGGTCCCCTTTCCGTCAGTACGAATAGAGCGGCCGCGTGGGCATTCGGCCGGATTTTCTGAAAACGCAGGAGTCGTAGGCCGCAGACGGATCGCCCTGCACATAGGCCCCGACATTGAGCTCGACCTTCATGTTCGAGCGGAAGCCGTCACTGGTCACCCCCATGCCCGCCTCGCCCGAGATGGGCGGTTTGGGCGCGAACTGGGCGTAGCACTGGCGCTCGGCCTGCTCGACCGGAATAGGGCCGCAAGCGGCAAGGCCAAGCCCTGCCGCGAGAAGCCCATATGCCGGTGCGTGACGCATCAGTAGACCCGCTTCTTCGGCGCGATCTTCTTGATCTCGATCCCGCCCTGATCCTCGGGGGTCAGCGGGTCCATGTGGACCGGGCGGAAGGTCAGATCGACGTTCGCGCCTTCCACATGCATGATCGAGTGCTTGCGCCACTCGGTGTCGTCGCGATCGGGGTAATCCTCGTGGGCGTGCGCCCCGCGGCTTTCCTTGCGCGCCTCGGCGCCCACGATGGTCGCCAGCGCGTTCGGCATCAGGTTCTCGAGTTCCAGCGTTTCCATCAGGTCCGAGTTCCAGATCAGCGAACGGTCGGTGACCTTGAGATCGTCGAGCTTGGCGGCGACCGCCTTCATCTTCTCGACACCCTCGGCCAGCGTCTTGTCGGTGCGGAACACCGCCGCATCCGCCTGCATCGTGCGCTGCATCTCGAGGCGCAACTCGGCCGTGGGCGTGCCGCCATCGGCGTAACGCACCTTGTCGAAGCGCTCGAAGATCGCGTCGATCTTGGCTTTCGGGATGACCGGGTTGGACGCATCCGCGTCGACGACCTTGCCAGCGCGGATCGCGGCGGCACGGCCGAAGACAACGAGGTCGATCAGCGAGTTGGAGCCCAGACGGTTCGCACCGTGCACAGACGCCGAGCCCGCCTCGCCCACGGCCATCAGGCCGGGCACGATCGCATCGGGGTCGCCCTCTTTCGGGTTGATGACCTCGCCGTGGTAGTTCGTCGGAATGCCGCCCATGTTGTAGTGCACGGTCGGCAGAACCGGAATCGGCTCTTTGGTGACGTCGACACCGGCGAAGATCTTCGCCGATTCCGAGATGCCCGGCAGACGCTCGGCCAGAGCTTCCGGCGGAAGGTGGCTGAGGTTGAGGAAGATGTGGTCCTTGTGCTCGCCCACGCCGCGGCCTTCGCGGATCTCCATCGTCATGCAGCGCGAGACCACGTCGCGCGACGCCAGATCCTTATAGGTCGGCGCGTAACGCTCCATGAAGCGCTCGCCTTCGGAGTTGGTCAGGTAACCACCCTCGCCGCGTGCGCCTTCGGTGATCAGGCAGCCGGAGCCGTAGATGCCGGTCGGGTGGAACTGCACGAATTCCATGTCCTGCAGCGCGAGACCGGCCCGCGCGACCATGCCGCCACCGTCGCCGGTGCAGGTATGGGCCGAGGTGGCCGAGAAATAGGCGCGGCCGTAACCGCCGGTCGCCAGCACAACCATCTTCGCGTTGAAGACGTGCATCGTGCCGTCGTCGAGCTTCCAGCAGACGACGCCCTGACACTGCCCGTCATCGGACATGATCAGATCGATCGCGAAATATTCGATGTAGAACTCTGCGTTGTTCTTCAGCGACTGACCGTAGAGCGTATGCAGGATCGCGTGACCGGTGCGGTCCGCGGCGGCACAGGTGCGCTGCACGGGCGGGCCTTCACCGTATTCGGTGGTGTGGCCGCCGAAGGGACGCTGGTAGATCTTGCCCTCTTCGGTGCGCGAGAACGGCACGCCGTAATGCTCGAGCTCGTAGACGGCCTTGGGGGCGTGACGCGCGAGGTATTCCATCGCGTCGTTATCGCCGAGCCAGTCCGAGCCCTTGATCGTGTCGTACATGTGCCACTGCCAGCTGTCCGGGCCCATGTTGCCCAAGCTGGCGGCGATGCCACCCTGTGCGGCGACCGTGTGCGAGCGGGTCGGGAAGACCTTGGTCACGCAGGCGGTGCGCAGGCCCTGTTCGGCCATGCCGAGCGTGGCGCGCAGACCCGAGCCACCGGCGCCGACCACGACCACGTCGTAATTATGCGTTTCGTATTCGTAAGCAGCCATTATCTCGTCCCGTTCAGTTGCCCAGCAGAAGGCCGATGAAGACCATCTTGCCGAGTGCATAGAGTGCGGTCGCCATGATCACGTAAGCCAGCGAATGCATCGCGATCTTGGTCGCCTTTGCGGCGGTGCCGTGGATGTAGTCCTCGATCCAGATCTCAGTGCCCTTCGCGAAGTGGCGCATGCCGACGATCACGACCAGCGCGGTCAGGATGGCCGGGAAGGGCTGCGAGAAGGTCGTGATCACGGTCTGCTGGTCGGCACCCAGAGTAGTACCTACGATGTAGAGCCAGGTCGGGATCATGAAGGCGAGAGCCACGGCCGAGGCCGACATCCACCAGTGATGCTCGGGGCCGGTGCCCGAGGCGCCCTTGCCCACGGCGCGCTTGCGGTCGGTGAGGTAACGCATGAGGGCCTCCGTCAGAATTGGATGATGATGAGGGTCAGCACGGTCAGCACGACCGAACCGATGGTGCAGATCCAGCCGAGCATCTCGGCGGATTTGATGTCCATGTATTTACCCGCATCGAAGATCAGGTGCCGGATGCCGGCGAGGTAGTGATACCAGACGCCTAGCAGCGACAGGGTGAAGACGAGATCGCCGAACCACGAGGTCGCGATCGCGTTCACGAAGTTGAAGTAGTCGGGGCTGGTCGCGGCGGCGAGAAGCCACCAGACGAGCAGCAGCACGCCGACGATGATGCCGTTGCCGGTGATCCGCGTCATGATCGACGAGAAAGACGTCATCTGCGGGCGGTAAATTTGAAGGTGCGGGGAAAGCGGACGCTCAACCTGTTTCGCTTCAGCCATGATCGGTCCCTTTTCGCTGGGCTCGGCGCTCTCGTCGGCCTCGATGGGAGGCACGCGCTGGCGCGGAGCTGGCCGGAATTGGCTCTTTTAGTAGCGTAAATTTCTCCCAAGTCACGGGGGGCAAGGTTGAAAACCTGTCATTTGCGCATAAAGAACGGCGAAAAATTCACTTTGTGATCACATAATTTCTGTGCGTGATCACATGTTAACGCTCGCGGGCGCTCTGCCCCCGCGAGTGAGTCTCTCGAGACGAGTTCAGATCGGCATCAGCGCCCAGTAGTCGAGATCGAGCAGGACCTCGGGCAGGTATTTGCCGTCTTCTCCCTTATAGGCGAACTCGGGCGCGCCCTGCTTCACGGCGACCAGACGCAGACGGATCGCGCCCACGCCGGGCGCGCCGGTCTCGGCCTTGTCGAGCACTTCCGACCATGCCTTCACCGTATCGCCCGAGAAGCAGGGATTGGCATGCGCCCCGCCATTGAGCGCCACGATCATCTGGGCGTTCGCCAAGCCGTTGAACGAGAGCGCGCGGGCCATCGAGATCACATGACCGCCATAGATCAGGCGCTGGCCGTCCTCGCGGAAGGTCGCGTCGAAATGCACCTTGGCGGTGTTCTGCCACAGGCGCGTGGCGATCATGTGCTCGGCTTCCTCGATGGTGACGCCGTCCACATGGTCGATCTTCTCGCCGATGTCGTATTCGCCCCAGAGATGCGGCTCGCCCGCCAGATCGAAATCGTAATCGTCGAAGCTCAGCCCGTCCGGAATCACCAGATCCGCAGGCGCCACGACCGATGCCAGATCGGGCAACACGGTCTCGGGCGCAGGCGCATCCAGATCGCCTTTGCGCACCATCACCCAGCGGACATATTCCAGCACAGTTTCGCCCACCTGGTTCAGCCCACGGGTGCGGACATAGACCACGCCCGACTTACCGTTGGAGTTCTGCTTGACCCCGATCACCTCGCTCTCCGAGCGCAGCGTGTCGCCGGGATAGACCGGCTTCAGCCAGCGCCCTTCCGCATAGCCGAGATTGGCCACCGCATTGAGCGAGACATCCGGAACGGTCTTGCCGAACACCACGTGGAAGGCGATCAGATCGTCGATCGGCGAGCCCTCCAATCCGCAGGCCGCCGCGAATTCGTCCGAGGAATAGAGCGCATGGCGCGCCGGATAGAGCGCGTGATAGAGCGCGCGCTCCCCTTCCGCGACGGTGCGCGGGACGGCGTGACGGATCACGTCGCCCAGCTTGTAATCCTCGAAGAAACGGCCCGGATTGGTCTTGCCCATCATTGCTCTCCCAGCTTCATGTCGGGGTGATACTCCCCCTCGATCTCTTTGGTCACGGCCTGCGCGCAGCGCATCACGCCCTTCGCCTGATCGAAGGCGTATTGCGGATCGCCATGCAGCACCCAGCCTTTCGAGAGCGCGAGGCTCACTTTGTGGCAAAAGGCCGAGGTGTCGTCCTCGGTCAGAAGGCGGTAAATCTGCATATCAGGCTCCGAACGGGTTGTGGCCGAACCAGATATGGATCGCCGCGATCAGGCCGTAGAGGACCAGCGTGCCGACGATCCCGCCGATTTCCTTGCCCATCTTCACCTCGGGCGTGATCTTGGCGGGCTTCGACGCCTTGTTGATCAGGATGACCTCGACCACCGCCCAAGCCAGCAGACCGCCGAACAGGATGATCCCCGGCAGGGTCGGATTGACCAGCAGGTGGGCCAAGGCCCAGGTCTTCACGCCGGTCAGCTGCGGGTGACGGATCTTGCCGCTGAGCCAGAGCTTCATGCCCGAGACGGCGAACAGGTAGACCGCGAAGATCATCAACAGGTTGTTGATCCCCTTGAGCGCCGCGTTCGGCGTCCAGAGGTAGAAGACCGGATCGGCGGCGCGCCAGCCGACGAACATCAGAACGAGGCTGATCAGGAGGAGCGCGGCGACCATCGGACGCTCGGCCCCTTTGAGCGCGCGCCGGAAGCCCGGAAAGATCCGTTTTGCCAGATGTGCGAGCGACCAGATCAGGACGCCGAGGATGAGTAGTGCCATTGCGATTGCCTCTTAGCTGCCAAGCGCGGCAATCGCCTCCGCCTTGGCGAGGACTTGCCGCGCCGTGACGATATGCAGATTTTCGACGATCTTTCCATCCACGACCGCGACACCCTGCCCCGCTTTCTCGGCTTCCTCGAAGGCAGCGATCTGACGTCGGGCGAGGTCGATCTCGGCCTCGGAGGGCGCAAAGGCCGCATTGCAGACCTCGAGTTGCGCCGGGTGGATCAGGGTCTTGCCGTCGAAGCCCATGTCGCGGCCCTGTTCGCATTCGGCCTTCAGACCTTCGTCATCCTTGAACGCATTATAGACGCCGTCGACGATGTTCTTTCCATGCGCTTTCGCGGCCAGCAGGCACAGGCCCAGCCCTGGCAGCATCGGCAGACGGTCGGCGCGGAAACGACTGCCCAACTCCTTCGCGAGGTCGTTCGTGCCCATCACCATGCCTTCGAGCCGCGGATAGGCAGCGATATCGCCCGCGTTGAGCATCCCCAGCGCGGTCTCCATCATCGCCCAGAGCGGCACGCCCTGAATGAGATCGGCCACCGCGACAAGATCGGCGGGGGTGGAGACCTTCGGGATCAGGATCGCATCGACCTTGGCGCCGTTGCGGATCGCGTCCGCAAAGGCCAGCACATCCTCGCGCCCCCATTCGGTGTCGAGCCCGTTGATCCGAACGATCTTCATGCGCGGACCGTAATCTGCCTCGGTCAGCGTCTTCGCGAGCAGCGCGCGCGCATTGGCCTTCTCGTCGATCGCCACGGCGTCTTCGAGGTCGAAGATGATCGCGTCACAGGCAAGCCCGGTGGCCTTCTCCAGCGCACGCTCTTTCGAGCCGGGAATGTAGAGCACGGAACGGGTCGGGCGGGCCATTTGATTCTCCATCTCGTAATTTTCTTTCGCCAAATCGCACGAATGAGACAGAATCGGCAAGCCCAGATTTGCCGCAACGCAGAAAAATCACAACGTTCAGCGATACGAAGCCGCGACGTAAAGCTTTCTTGACAGCTAGGCCGTCACTCTTTGATGATGACCTCAGAGGGATCAAAATGCTGAACAAAACTTATGTGCTAACGCTCGGCTTGGCCGCAGCGATCGGCTTCGCACAGGCTTCTTACGGAGAGACGCGGGACCCGTCTGATCCGTCGCGCGCCTGCGGCAAGCGAGATGAGATCGTGGCCAATCTTGAAGCGAAATATCACGAGAGCCGCCGCATGGTGGCGCTCTCCGCGAATAACTCCGTGCTGGAGATCTTCGCAGCCGAGGCGGGCAATTGGACGATCATCGTCACACCGGCGGATGGCGTGAGTTGCCTGATCGCCTCGGGCGAGGCGTTCGAGGAACTCGACGGGACACTCAAGGAAAAGGACGCGGCGCTCTAGGCGCGCCCTCACCCGGTGATCGCTTGCTGGATCAGCTTCAGCGAGATCAGAAGAAGTGCCCAGATCACCACCTTGAAGAAGATCTCCGTGGGCATCCGCTTCACCAGCCAGACGCCAAGGAACACCGAGGCCGAGGCGGGGATCGCCAGGATCAGCGCGGTGCCGAGGCTGTCCCAGTTCACCTCGCCCAGCGCGATGAACGGTCCGAGTTTCGCAAGATTCACATAGGTAAAGAGAACCGTCGCCGTGCCCGCAAAGACCTGTTTCGGCAGATTCAGCGGGATCGTATAGGCCTGAAAGGGTGGCGCGCCGGAATGGCTGACGAAGCTGGTGAAGCCCGCGATGGTACCCCAGAACAGGCCCGGCGCGACTTTCGCCTCCTGCCGCGCGCCGTGCCGATGCCGGAATAGCGCGTTCAGCGCGAAAAGCGCGCCGATCACCCCCACCATCAGCGTCACCCAGCGTTCGGACACGACCTCGGCTGTGGCCCAGCCAATGCCGATCCCGATCGTCGTGGCCGGGATCATGATCGCGAGCACCCGCTTGTCGAAATGCTTGCGATAGGCCCAGAGACCGAACATGTCCGCGATGATATAGACCGGCAGCAACAACCCCGCCGCCGCGACCGGGTCCATCACGATCGTCAGGACCGGGACCGAGATCGAGGCCGCCATCGGGATACCGCCTTTCGACAGCCCCACCATCACCGCGGCGAGCAGCGCCAGCGCCCAACCGAGCAGGCTCAACTCCATTCGGATGCTCCCTTCCCTGCGGGTCACAGAATCGCTCTGCCCCGTCTTGCCCCCTTGCTGACACGGCGCGTGACGAAACGGAACCGCACGTCAGTGTGCGGAACCAGTTTCGGCATACGAGTGCATACAAACAGTGTCGCCGCAGCGCAGCGCCCTTGCCCTTTGCGAGCCAAAGGGCTACTCCACCTGCGATCTATTTTCCAATCCATCCACCCGGAGGACCAAATGGCCAGACCCAAGATCGCCCTTATCGGCGCCGGCCAGATCGGCGGCACGCTCGCCCATCTCGCCGCCATCAAGGAACTCGGTGACGTCGTTCTGTTCGATATCGCCGAAGGTACGCCGCAGGGCAAAGCGCTCGACATCGCGGAATCGGGCCCGTCCGAGGGCTTCGACGGCTCCTTCAAGGGGACCAACGATTACGCCGGTATCGCGGGCGCGGATGTCTGCATCGTGACGGCTGGCGTTCCGCGCAAGCCGGGCATGAGCCGCGACGATCTGCTGGGCATCAACCTCAAGGTCATGAAATCGGTCGGTGAAGGCATCGCTGCCCACGCACCGGACGCGTTCGTGATCTGCATCACCAACCCGCTCGACGCGATGGTCTGGGCGCTGCAGCAATTCTCGGGCCTGCCGGCAGAGAAAGTCGTCGGCATGGCGGGCGTTCTGGACTCGGCACGTTTCCGTCACTTCCTGTCGCTGGAATTCGGCGTCTCGATGCGTGACGTGAACGCCTTCGTGCTCGGCGGCCACGGCGACACCATGGTGCCGCTCGCACGCTACTCGACCGTCGGTGGCATCCCGCTGCCCGACCTCGTGCAGATGGGCTGGACCACGCAGGAGAAGCTCGACGCGATCATCCAGCGCACCCGTGACGGTGGCGCAGAGATCGTGGGCCTGCTGAAGACCGGTTCGGCCTTCTACGCTCCGGCCACCTCGGCGATCGAGATGGCGGAAGCCTACCTGAAAGACCAAAAGCGCGTTCTGCCCTGCGCGGCTTACGTCAAAGGTGCGCTCGGCCTCGACGGTCTCTATGTCGGCGTGCCGACCGTGATCGGCGCCAAAGGCATCGAGAAGGTCATCGACATCAAGCTCAACAAGGACGAGCAGGCGATGTTCGACAAGTCGGTCGACGCAGTCAAAGGCCTCGTGGCCGCCTGCAAAGGTATCGACAGCACGCTCGCTTGATCGAAAAACACGACTGATCCAAACTTGGGGCGCGCCTTCGTAGGCGCGCCCTTTGTTTTGGAGAGTGCCATGTGTTCCGCCCGTCTCGTCACGTGCCTTGCCGCCGTGCTCACTTTATCCCCTCTCATCACGCATGCGCAGGACGGGCCGGTGACCGCCAAGATCGCGCGGAGCGAGGCGCCTGCCGCCGATCCGATTTCGGCGCAGATCGGGGCGGAGGGGATCGCGCAGGTGCTGGCCGATCTGCAATCGCGGGGCGCGCTTGACCCGAAGGACCGTTTCGCGCTCGGCGGGCTGGAATTCCTCGCAAGTCTTGAAACGACGATGCGCTGGCAGATGGAAGCGGGCGCTGCCCGTCTGCTGATGCCATTCATCGGAAATGTCCCCGGCGGGCGCGACGCGCCGCGCGAAACCTTCACCGCCGACGCGGTCACGCGCGAAAGCGAGGCACTGATCGCCGGAATGGGCCGCGCGAAGACCGCGCTCGACGGGCTGGCCGATGGGCCGGAATTCGGTCTTGCGATCGACCTGAACGATCTCTGGTTTGACCTGAATGGCGATGGCGCGCGTGACGGGGGCGAGGACGCCGTGTCGCTTTTGCGTGGTGCGTTCATGCCCCGCGCGCCCGAGGCCGAAGCCGGTGCTTCGCGGATCGTGCGCTTCGACAATGCGGATGCGGCCTGGCTGTCGGCCTATACCCATCTGGTCTCGGGCGTGGGCGAGCTGACCCTCGCCTTCGACCCTGAACCGGCCATCGCCCGGGTGATGGACACCTATGCGAAACTCGTGGAAGCGCGCGACAGGGCGACGGGCACCGGGCAAGCCACGTCGCTGGACGGGATGATGATGTTCGGCTTCATCGATCCGGCGGCGGCGGTGCTCGACATGCTCCACCAGCAGCCCGATCCGCAACGCACCCGTGCTGCGCGCGACCATTGGCTGGCGATGATTGCGGATAACCGGCAGTTCTGGGATTTGGCCGAAGCGGAGACCGACAATCAGGCGGAATGGATTCCGAGCGATGCGCAGGATCAGGCGCTTGGCGTGGACTTTCCCGACGGTCTGGGCGAGACGTGGCGGGCGGTGCTGAGCGACGGCGAGGCGCTGCTGACGAGCGAGAAGTCTTTCCCCTTCTGGCGCGTGCCGGTCGGGGTCGATCTGGGGGCGTGGCTGGAAAATCCCGCGCCGCTGCCGCTGACCGGGGTGGTTCAGGGCTGGGCGCTCGATCCTTACTTCACCGACACGCCGATGCTGACGCCCGAGAACTGGACGCGCTTTTCGCGATTGGTTGGCGGGCGCACCGGCATGATGATGTTCACGCTGAACTGACGAGCGGCTCCGGGTCGAAACCGAATTCCGCGCGCAGCCGCGCGATCAGCTCGGCCTCATGGCGAAGCAGCGCGCGATCGAAGGCGGCGGGCGAAAGATCGACTTTGTCGCCGAACAATGCGCGGGTCTCAGTCGCGATCTTCACGTCTGGTCGGATCAGCAGCTCGTGGGCTTCCAGCTCGTCGGCCTCGTAATCGCGCATCCCCTGCACCTCCCACCAGAGGTCCATCAGCTCGGCAGGATCGGCCGCCCGCGCGGCAGCCTCCATGAATTGCGCCTTGCGGGACCCGACATAGGGCACGGGCTGCCCCTGCACCTTGGTCGTCGCGCGGCGCAGCATCTTGAGGAGGAAATGCAACGGCGTCAGCCCGTCGAAATGCATCAGCCGACCGTTATAGCTGGGCCGATAAGGCAGATCGTTTTCTTTGCTGTCCCAGTCTTTGAGCGGGAAGTGCACCCCGATCGCATAGCCGCGCCCGGCCCGCACGACAGGTTTTCCGGCGACATGACCCGCGAGACCCTTCTTTAAAAAGCGCGACCGGAAGCCGTAGAACATCAGCCCGTCGTCCTGAAACCCGTCCCAACGCCGCCGGAACACGCCGCCGAAAATGTCTGGGCCCGGAGTGCGGTCGAGATAGCAGCGCTCATCGACCTCCAACCGCAGCCACGCCTTCTGGTCGCCCGTCTTCGCCAGCTCCCATTCGAGCGGGCGCGCGAGGCTCACGAATTCATCCGCGTCGCAATGGATCAGCCAATCGAGCCGTGTTTCGGCCAGCGCACGGGTCGCATTGTATTTCTGGCGGCCCTGATGGCGCGCGGGGCGTTTCTTGCGCCAACTGCGCGCCCAGTCATCATCGCCGGAATGGTGAATGAACGCGCCGTCAACCGGGTCAAGGAGCGCCTCGGCTTCGGGGTTCGGGCGGTCGAAGAAGACGTGGACCTCGCTCGCGCCAATGCTCAGATGATGCGCGACATAGGCGGCTACCAGCGCTGCGGGCTCGTCCACCGTCGCCACCACGCCCCAGCGCGGCATATCTTGCCCTTGCGTCATCTAAATCCGATTCCTGCCGATGCCTTCTGCGCAGATAGGGTCAATTGACCGAGTCGTGCCAGTGCTCCCATGCCACAGCGCAGCATTTTCCGATTTGTGATCACACCTTTCCGCGCTGTGATCACGTATGTCGCTTTTTCCGGGCGAGTGGGGCAGAATGTCGCGATTTCGGTTTGTCCGCCCCGCTTAACAGCCTAGAACCCCCTCAAATCGCACCAGCATGGGGTATCCAAGGATGAATATCCACGAATATCAGGCCAAACAGCTTCTCAAGAGCTATGGCGCACCGGTCTCGGACGGCCGTGTCGTCCTCAAGGCCGAAGAAGCGAAGACCGCAGCCAGCGAACTCGATGGTCCGCTCTGGGTCGTCAAGGCGCAGATCCACGCCGGCGGTCGCGGCAAGGGCCACTTCAAGGAAGCCGAAGCCGGCGAAAAGGGCGGTGTCCGCCTCGCCAAATCGGTCGAAGAGGCTGAAACGCTCGCCAAGCAGATGCTCGGCAAGACGCTCGTGACGCACCAGACCGGCCCGGCGGGCAAGCAGGTCAACCGCATCTACATCGAAGACGGTTCGGACATCGAGCGCGAGCTGTATCTCGCGCTGCTCGTCGACCGCGTGACCTCGCGCGTCTCGATCGTCGCCTCGACCGAAGGCGGCATGGACATCGAGGAAGTCGCGGCGAACACGCCCGAGAAAATCCTGTCCTTCTCGATCGACCCGGCCACCGGCTACCAGCCGTTCCACGGCCGCCGCGTCGCCTTCTCGCTCGGCCTCGAAGGCCCGCAGGTGAAGCAGATGGTCGGCCTTCTCGGCAAGCTCTACCAAGCCTTCATTGAGAAGGACATGGAGATGCTCGAGATCAACCCGCTGATCGTCATGACCGACGGCAACCTCAAGGTTCTCGACGCCAAGCTCGGCTTCGACGGCAACGCCGTCTACCGTCACTCGGACATCGCCGCGCTGCGCGACGAGACCGAAGAAGACAGCAAAGAGCTCGAAGCGTCGAAATACGACCTCAACTACATCGCGCTCGACGGTGAGATCGGCTGCATGGTGAACGGCGCTGGCCTCGCAATGGCCACGATGGACATCATCAAGCTCTACGGTGCGGAGCCCGCGAACTTCCTCGACGTTGGCGGTGGCGCCACGAAAGAGAAAGTGACCGAAGCGTTCAAGATCATCACCTCGGACAAGAACGTCAAAGGGATCCTCGTGAACATCTTCGGCGGCATCATGCGCTGCGACATCATCGCCGAAGGCGTGATCGCTGCGGTGAAGGAAGTCGGCCTCGAAGTGCCGCTGGTCGTCCGTCTCGAGGGCACCAACGTCGAAAAAGGCAAGGAAATCATCGCGAATTCCGGCCTGAACGTCATCGCCGCCGACAACCTGTCGGATGGCGCAGAAAAAATCGTCAAAGCGGTGAAAGGCTAAGAATCATGGCAGTTCTCGTCAACGAAAACACCAAGGTCATCTGCCAGGGCTTCACCGGCTCGCAGGGCACCTTCCACTCCGAGCAGGCAATCGCGTACGGCACCAAGATGGTCGGCGGCGTGACGCCCGGCAAAGGCGGCCAAGAGCATCTCGGCCTGCCGGTCTTCAACTCGGTCCACGAGGCGAAAGCCAAGACCGAAGCGAACGCCTCGGTGATCTACGTTCCGCCGCCTTTCGCGGCTGACTCGATCCTCGAAGCGATCGACGCGGAAATGGAGCTGATCGTCTGCATCACCGAGGGGATCCCGGTCCTCGACATGATGAAGGTCAAGCGCGCGCTGATCGACAGCAAGTCGCGTCTGATCGGCCCGAACTGCCCCGGTGTCATCACGCCCGACGCCTGCAAGATCGGCATCATGCCCGGCCACATCCACAAGCGTGGCTCGGTCGGCGTCGTGTCGCGCTCGGGCACGCTGACCTATGAGGCGGTCAAGCAGACCACCGATATGGGTCTGGGCCAGTCCTCGGCCGTCGGCATCGGCGGTGACCCGATCAAGGGCACCGAGCATATCGACGTGCTCGACATGTTCCTCGACGATCCGGAAACGGAATCGATCATCATGATCGGTGAGATCGGTGGCTCTGCGGAAGAAGAAGCCGCGGAATTCCTCGCCGAGCAGAAGAAAAAAGGCCGCTGGAAGCCGACCGCCGGCTTCATCGCTGGCCGCACGGCCCCTCCCGGCCGCCGCATGGGCCACGCCGGCGCGATCGTCGCGGGCGGCAAAGGCGATGCGGAATCGAAGATCGAAGCCATGAAATCGGCCGGTATCGTCGTCGCAGACAGCCCCGCCACGCTGGGCGAAGCTGTGATGAAAGCGATCAAGGGCGAATAAGCCCCATTGAGACAGGCGGGGTCGCGGCGCACGCGGCCCTGCATCCTGACCAAGGAAAGGACCGGACCCATGTCGCTGCGGATCGCACGGCGCGCCTCCCTCCCCGTTTCGGGGACGGTCGCATGCGCCCTGCTTGAAAGCAGCGACGGGGGCCGGTCTTTTTTTGCGGCTGAGCGCGTAGCGCGCGGCGCATGGCGCGTCGCCAATCGTACCGGGAAGCCCGCCCGTAAAGGCCTCGCTCTGGTCGCGGGCGTCCGCTCACCGGTCGCAGTTCAGACTGCGCGCATCCCTGCCCTGCATGGAAGTCCTGACATCAGCACCTACATCACTGACCCAGAAGGCAATATGCCCGGGACTGCAGGTGCCGGTTTCGGAGTATCCGTGATGGCCCCGCGCGCGAAGGAAAGGACCCTACATCATGTCCCGTTCCACCCCTGTATCCGTCGCGAGGGCGTTCGCGCGCCGCGCGACCCCGCCACCACACGCGCCCAGCGTTTAACCAACCGTTCAATGGGCCGCTGATAGACGTTCGAGTTCCAAAGATCCCTGTTTCACCGACCGAAGGTGAGGAAAATGACCGACCAATCCCCCAACGACCAGTTCAATGCCTCGCAGTTCCTGCAAGGCGCGAATGCTGAATATGTCGAGCAGCTCTACGCCAAGTTCGCCGAAGATCCGTCTTCGGTCGATACCGCATGGGCTGCCTTCTTCGCCTCGCTCGGTGACCCCGATCAGGACGTGAAGAAATCCGCCGAAGGCGCAAGCTGGGAGCGTCGCGACTGGCCGCCGGTAGTCGCCGACGACCTGACCGCCGCGCTGACCGGCGAATGGCCCGCCGCCCCCGCCGAGGGCAAGGCTGCTGGCGACAAGATCAAGAAGAAGGCCGCCGAGGCTGGCGTTCCGGTCGATGAGGCCGCGGTCAAACGCGCCGTGCTGGATTCGATCCGCGCGCTGATGATCATCCGCGCCTACCGTATCCGTGGCCACCTCGCCGCCGATCTCGACCCGCTGAACATGCGCGAAACCGGTCAGCATCCGGAGCTCGACCCGAAGAGCTACGGCTTCACCGATGCCGACATGGATCGTCCGATCTTCATCGACAACGTGCTCGGCCTCGAGATCGCCTCGATGCGCCAGATCATGGATATCGTGAAGCGCACCTATTGCGGCACCTTCGCGCTGCAATACATGCACATCTCCGATCCCGAGCAATCGGCCTGGCTGAAAGAGCGTATCGAAGGCTACGGCAAGGAAATCACCTTCACCAAGACCGGCCGCCGCGCGATCCTCAACAAGCTCGTCGAGGCGGAAGGGTTCGAGAAGTTCCTGCACGTCAAATACATGGGCACCAAGCGGTTCGGCCTCGATGGCGGCGAAGCGCTGATCCCCGCGATGGAGCAGATCATCAAGCGGGGCGGTCAGCTCGGCCTGCAAGAGGTCGTGGTCGGCATGCCCCACCGCGGTCGTCTCTCGGTCCTCGCCAACGTGCTGCAAAAGCCCTATCGCGCGATCTTCCACGAATTCCAGGGCGGCTCGTTCAAGCCCGAGGACGTGGACGGCTCGGGCGATGTGAAATACCACCTCGGTGCTTCCGCCGACCGTGAGTTCGACGGCAACAAGGTCCACCTGTCGCTGACCGCAAACCCCTCGCACCTCGAAGCGGTGAACCCGGTCGCGCTCGGCAAGGTCCGCGCCAAGCAGGACCAGCTGGCCGACCGTTCGGACCGCTCCAAGGTTGTCTCGGTGCTGCTGCACGGGGATGCGGCCTTCGCCGGTCAGGGCGTCGTGGCCGAGTGCTTCCAGCTCTCGGGCATTCGCGGCCACCGCACGGGCGGCACAATCCACCTCGTCGTGAACAACCAGATCGGCTTCACGACCGCGCCGCACTTCTCGCGCACCTCGCCCTACCCGACCGATCTCGCACTGATGGTGGAAGCTCCGATCTTCCACGTGAACGGCGACGATCCGGAGGCCGTCGTGCACGCAGCCCGCGTCGCGACCGAGTTCCGCCAGAAGTTCCACAAGGACGTGGTCATCGACATCTTCTGCTACCGCCGCTTCGGTCACAACGAAGGCGACGAGCCGATGTTCACCAACCCGGTGATGTACAAGTCGATCAAGACCCACAAGACCACGCTGCAGCTCTACACCGAGCGTCTCGTGGCTGACGGCCTGATCCCCGAGGGCGAGATCGAGGATATGAAAGCCTCGTTCCAGTCGCATCTCAACGAGGAGTTCGAAGCCGGCAAGGTCTTCAAGCCGAACAAGGCCGACTGGCTCGATGGTCGCTGGTCCGGCATGGAGCAGGAAAAGAGTGAATACGAGCGCGGCACCACCGCGATCGCGCCCGAGACCTTCGAAGAGGTCGGCAAGGCGCTCGTGACCGCGCCCGAGAAATTCGCGCTGCACAAGACGGTCGGGCGTCTGCTCGACAACAAGAAGCAGATGCTCGAGACCGGCAAGGGCTTCGACTGGGCGACCGCCGAGGCACTGGCCTTCGGCTCGCTCCTGACCGAGGGCTACCCGGTCCGTCTGTCGGGTCAGGATGCCACCCGCGGCACCTTCTCGCAGCGCCACTCGGCGCTGGTCAATCAGGACAACGAAGACCGCTACTACCCGCTGAACAACATCCGTGAGGGTCAGGCCCGCTACGAGGTGATCGACTCGATGCTCAGCGAATACGCGGTGCTCGGGTTCGAATACGGCTACTCGCTGGCGGAACCGAAGGCGCTGACGCTCTGGGAAGCGCAGTTCGGCGATTTCGCCAACGGCGCGCAGATCATGTTCGACCAGTTCATCAACTCGGGCGAGCGGAAATGGCTGCGCATGTCGGGCCTCGTCTGCCTGCTGCCGCACGGTTTCGAAGGTCAGGGCCCCGAGCACAGCTCGGCCCGTCTGGAGCGCTTCCTGCAGCTGTCGGCGGAAGATAACTGGATCGTCGCGAACTGCACGACGCCGGCGAACTACTTCCACATCCTGCGCCGCCAGATCCACCGTGACTTCCGCAAGCCGCTTATCCTGATGACGCCGAAATCGCTTCTGCGTCACCCCAAGGCGGTCTCGACCACGGAAGACTTCACCACCGGGTCCAGCTTCCACCGCGTGCTGTGGGACGACGCCCAGCGCGGCAACTCGGAAATGGAGCTGAAGTCCGACGACAAGATCAAGCGCGTCGTTATGTGCTCGGGCAAGGTCTATTACGACCTGCTGGCACAGCGCGACGAACGCGGGCTCGACGATGTCTACCTGCTGCGTCTGGAACAGTTCTACCCGTTCCCCGCGCAGGCGGTCACCAAAGAGCTGACCCGCTTCAAGAATGCCGAGATCGTCTGGTGCCAAGAGGAGCCGAAGAACCAAGGCGCTTGGTTCTTCGTCGAGCCCTATATCGAATGGGTCCTCGCCAAGATCGACGCGAAACATGCCCGTGCGCGCTATGCAGGCCGTGCAGCTTCCGCCTCGCCCGCGACGGGTCTGGCAAGCCGCCACAAGGCCGAGCAAGACGCGCTCGTCAACGATGCACTGGAGGGTTGAATAGATGTCCACTGAAGTCCGCGTTCCCACGCTCGGCGAGAGCGTCACGGAAGCTACCGTCGCCACCTGGTTCAAGAAGCCCGGCGACACGGTGGCCGCCGATGAGATGCTCTGCGAGCTCGAAACCGACAAGGTGACCGTCGAAGTGCCGAGCCCCGCGGCCGGCACGCTCGGCGAGATCGTGGCCGCCGAAGGCGAGACCGTCGGCGTCGATGCGCTTCTCGCGACGATCGAAGAGGCCGGCGCCAGCCCCGCGCCGAAGAAGAAAGACGACAAACCGGCGGAAAAACCCGCCCAACAGCCCCAATCGAATGAGGGAAAAATGACCGACGTGATGGTGCCCAGCCTTGGTGAATCGGTCACCGAGGCAACTGTGTCGACGTGGTTCAAGAAGGTTGGCGACAAGGTCGCGGCCGACGAGATGCTCTGCGAGCTGGAAACCGACAAGGTCTCCGTCGAAGTGCCGTCTCCTGCGGCTGGCGTTCTCAAGGAGATCGTCGCCGAAGAGGGCACGACCGTCGATGCCTCGGCCAAGCTGGCGGTGATCGCTGAAGGCGAATCCGGTGGCGCCTCCGACAGTGCCCCCGCGAAGGAAGAGGCCAAATCCGAAGCCCCCGCCGAGAGCGGCAGCAAGGGCGGCAAGGATGTCGAGGATGCACCCTCGGCCAAGAAGCTGATGGCCGAGAAGGGCATCGACCCGGCCTCCGTTCAGGGGTCTGGCAAGGACGGCCGGATCATGAAGGAAGACGTGGCCAAGGCCGAAAACGCGCCGAAGCAGGCGTCGGTCAACGTCGCCTCGACGCCCTCGCAGGCGCCGCGCGGCCCGGTCAATGCCGATGACGCGTCGCGCGAAGAGCGCGTGAAGATGACCCGCCTGCGTGCGACCATCGCCAAGCGCCTCAAGGATTCGCAGAACACCGCCGCGATGCTGACCACCTATAACGAGGTGGACATGTCGGGCGTGATGAACCTGCGCAACGAGTACAAGGACCTGTTCAACAAGAAGCACGGCGTGAAGCTCGGCTTCATGTCCTTCTTCGTGAAGGCCTGCTGCCACGCGCTCAAAGAGGTCCCGGAAGTCAACGCCGAGATCGACGGTAACGAGGTCGTCTACAAGAACTACGTCCACATGGGCGTGGCCGTGGGCACCCCGAACGGGCTCGTCGTTCCGGTCGTGCGCGATGCTGACCAGATGAGCTTCGCGTCGATCGAGAAGACGATCGCCGAGATGGGCACCCGCGCCCGTGACGGCAAACTCTCTATGGCCGAGATGCAGGGCGGTTCGTTCACCATCTCGAACGGCGGCGTCTACGGCTCGCTGATGTCCTCGCCGATCCTCAACCCGCCGCAATCGGGTATCCTCGGCATGCACAAGATCCAGGAACGTCCGATGGTCGAGAACGGCCAGATCGTCATCAAGCCGATGATGTATCTCGCACTCAGCTACGACCACCGCATCGTCGACGGCAAAGGCGCCGTGACCTTCCTCGTGCGCGTCAAGGAAGCGCTGGAAGATCCGCGCCGCCTGCTGATGGACCTGTAAGACCGGGACGAAGGCGGCAGCCCCCTGCCCCTTCCTCTTGATCCAAATATCCTCGGGGGGTCCGGGGGGCAGACAGCCCTCCGGTCCGCCCTCTCCACCGGGAGCGACCCATGACCCCCGAACTCACCGTGCTCATCCTCGCGATCCTGCTCCATCTGGGGCTGATGATCGCCTATTCGGTCAAAGCGAATACGGAACTCGGCACGAAATACCCCGTCTCTCCGCGCGACAGGACGCCGCCGCCGATCTCGACCCTGCTCGGCCGGATTCAGCGCGCGATGAACAACTCCTTCGAGGGGCTGATCCTCTTTGCCCCCGTCGCGCTGGTCATCGGCCTGACCGGGCAGTCGAGCGCCGCCACTGCGGCCTTCGCCTGGATCTTTCTGATCGCGCGGGTTCTCTACATTCCGTCCTATCTGCTGGGCTGGGTGCCGTGGCGCTCGCTCATCTGGGGCTTTTCCTTCTTCGCAATTCTGGCGCTGGCGATTGCCGCGCTGATCTGACCTCCCGGCGCGAGGCCCCCTCGCGCCCCAATCCAAGGAGCAAGAACAATGGCTGACTATGATGTGATCGTGATCGGCGGCGGCCCGGGCGGCTATGTCTGCGCCATCCGCTGCGCCCAGCTGGGCCTGAAAACCGCCTGTGTCGAAGGCCGTGACAGCCTCGGCGGCACCTGCCTCAACGTGGGCTGCATCCCCTCCAAGGCGCTGCTGCATGCCACGCATCAGCTGCACGAAGCCGAGCATAACTTCGCCAAGATGGGCCTGAAGGGCAAATCGCCTTCGGTCGATTGGAAGCAAATGCTGACCTACAAGCAGGAAGTCATCGACGGCAACACCAAGGGCATCGAGTTCCTGTTCAAGAAGAACAAGATCGACTGGCTCAAGGGCTGGGGCTCGATCCCGGAAGCCGGCAAGGTGAAAGTGGGCGAGGACGTCCATAACGCCAAGAGCATCGTGATCGCCACCGGCTCCGAGCCCTCCTCGCTGCCGGGCATCGAGATCGACGAGAAAACCGTCGTGACCTCGACCGGCGCGCTGTCGCTGAACAAGATCCCGAAGTCGATGGTCGTCATCGGTGCGGGCGTCATCGGTCTGGAAATGGGTTCGGTCTATGCCCGTCTCGGCGCGGATGTGACCGTCGTGGAATATCTCGACGCGATTACCCCCGGCATGGACGGCGAGGTCTCCAAGAACTTCCAGAAGATCCTGTCCAAGCAGGGCCTGAAATTCGTCATGGGCGCCGCCGTGCAGGGCGTCGACGTGAAGAACGGCAAGGCCACGGTGAACTACCAGCTGCGCAAGGATGAGAGCAACGCCTCGATCGAAGCCGAGACCGTTCTCGTCGCGACCGGCCGCAAGCCCTATACCGATGGTCTGGGCCTCGAAGGCGTCGGCGTCGAGATGCTGCCGCGCGGTCAGGTGAAGACCGACGCGCATTGGCAGACCTCGGCCAAGGGCATCTACGCCATCGGCGACGCGGTCACCGGCCCGATGCTCGCCCACAAGGCAGAGGACGAGGGCATGGCCGTCGCCGAAGTCATCGCGGGCAAGCATGGTCACGTGAACTACGAAGTGATCCCGAGCGTGATCTACACCACCCCGGAAGTCGCCTCGGTGGGCCAGACCGAAGAGGCGCTCAAGCAGGACGGTCGCGCCTACAAGGTCGGCAAGTTCTCCTTCATGGGCAATGGCCGCGCCAAGGCGGTGTTCCAGTCGGACGGCTTCGTGAAGCTGATCGCGGACAAGGAAACCGACCGCATCCTCGGCTGCCACATCATCGGCCCCGGCGCGGGCGACCTGATCCACGAAATCTGCGTGGCGATGGAATTCGGCGCCTCGGCGCAGGACGTGGCGCTGACCTGCCACGCCCACCCGACCTTCTCCGAAGCCGTGCGCGAAGCCGCGCTCGCCTGCGGCGACGGCGCGATCCACGCCTGATCGGCCGAGGTCCGAGCGAAATGCGAAAGGGCGCCCCGCGGGGCGCCCTTTTTCGTTTGCGAGGTATCGCGATGAGATCCGCTGAAGTTCCTCGCCTGTCGCGCGCACTTGCTTAGCCTCCGGGGGGTGCTAACCTTCCCGGACTTTATCTCATTGCCGCATTTTCCGAATGACCCGCAAATTTTTCGTCAACCTGGCGCTCTCCATCGCGATCGGCCTGCCCGTCGGCTACCTCCTGCGAGACGGCTATGCGCGTACCGTTTACGATCCGGCGCACGCCATGCTCAGCATGTTCGAGGAGCGTTGCCTTCCGATGCTGACAGGCGAAAGCGCCGACATCTCAGGCCTGATCGATGTCCCTATGACGATCCACCACCATGAATACGTCGATCCGAAAAGCCATCTCTCCCTGCTCACCAACAAGGGGGCTTGCTCGATTTCGGATAGCTTCGCGCCGCTTGATGACGCGAATGTCCAGACCTTGGTCATGCAGTTGCGTGAAAGAATTCCGAAGCTCGTCGGGCTGCCGGAGAGCGACGATATAGCTCCGGTCGGGGACGTTGCGGTGGGCTGGATGAAAGGAGAGCGGCTCTCGCCCGAACGGTGGGGCGTCTCAATGATCCAGTTCGGTGCGGGAGGCCTACGTCTGTCGCTTCACCTGCCCCCGAAAGCTCACCCCTCGCCGTGATCCGCGGCCGCGTCCATCTTGGCGGCGAATTCACGGCGCAGTTCGCGGCGCAGTTCAGCGGCGCGCCAGCGGTGGCGTTCCTCTGCCGTCTCCGCCTCCAGCTTCGGCACCGCGGCGGGTTTACCGTCGTCATCCACCGCGACCATTGTGAAATAGCAGCTATTGGTGTGACGCCGCGTGCCGGCCGTGATGTTCTCGGCCTCGACGCGGATGCCGATCTCCATCGAGGTGCGGCCCGTGTGGTTCACGCTGGCGCGGAAGGTGACCAGTTCGCCCACATTGATCGGCTGCTGGAAGGTCACCTGATCGACCGACAGGGTCACCGCGTAGCGCTGCGAGTAGCGCGAGGCGAGCGAGAAGGCGACCCGGTCGAGCCAGTTCAGCAGCGCGCCGCCATGCACCTTGCCCGAGAAATTCGCCTGATCCGGCGTCATCAGCACGGTCATCACGAGGCGCTTGCGGTCCTCGAAGCTCAGCGTTTCGGTCATGTTTTTTCCTCGTTGCCCCGCGCCATATGCGCGAAAGCCTCCCGTGGGGTCAATCCGCGCGGTGCGCATAGCTTACTTGCGCGGCTTGGCCCGCAAGGTCGGATCGGCCTCGCGCGGGTCTTCCGGCCACGGGTGTTTGGGGTAGCGACCGCGCATATCCTTGCGCACATCGGCGTAAGAGCCCTCCCAGAAACCGGGCAGGTCCATCGTCACCTGAATGGGTTTGTGGCCGGGCGACAGCAGCGTGATCCGCAGCGGCAGGTGTTTCGGGCCGACCGTGGGATGGGCGGTGACGCCGAACATCTCCTGCAGGCGGATCTCGATCCCCGGCGCCTCGCCCGCGTAGTCGATCGGCACACGACGGCCCAGAGGGGTCTCGAAATGCGCAGGAGCGAGCCGGTCCACCAGCTGCATCTGCTCCCAGTCGAGCGCGGCGCGCAGCGGATCGGTCAGGTCCAGCTTGCGCAGATCGGCCTCGGTCCGCACCTTGCCGAGATAGGGCAGCAGCCAGTCCTCGGCCCTCTCCAACAGCCCCTCATCCGAGAAATCCGGCAGATCGGCCCCCTGCCCGCGCAACAGCTCCACCCGCGCCTGAAGGCGGCGTGCGGCGGGCGTCATCGGCAGCCCGATCTGGCGCAGCCCGGCCAGTGCCCCGCGGGCCAATGCCTCGCGCGGGGCGTCCTTCCAGACGCGATCGTCCAGCACCAGCGCCCCGAACCGTTCGTGCTTGCGCGCGATCACCCGGCCCTCGCGTCTGGACCAGTCGCAGACATCGTGCCATGCGATCTGATCGGCGAAGAGGCGGCGGACCTCGGCTTCGGAGATCGCGATGCCTTGGCGCACTTTCGCCTCGCGCGGATCGCCGTCGAGATCGCTCACCACAATCAGGCGTTGCGCGCCCAGCGGATCGCCCTCGGCCACCACCGCGCCCTTACCGCCAGACAGCACGTAGCGCGGCGCATCGCCCTTGCGACGCAGGCCCACGCGGTCAGGGTAAGCGAGCGCGAGTTGCTCGGCGGGCGAATAGGTCTCGCGCGTGTCGGGGGCGAGGCGGGCCAGCCGCTTCGCCTCGGAGCGGATACGCTCGATCGTGCCGCGATGCGGCGTGTAGGGGTGGTTCGCCTCGAAACGCTTCGGGTCGCGGATGGCGCTGAGGCGCAGGGTCAGATCGGCGGGTGCGCCGCGCAGCGGGTCGCGTTCGGCCAGAAGGGCCGCAAGGGGGGCAGCATCGGGGCCAGCGGTCAACAGCATATGGCCGAGGCGCGGATGCAACGGCAGTTTGGCGAGCTTGCGCCCGTGTTCGGTGATCAGACCTGATTTCAGCGCGCCGAGTTCCTCGAGCAGAGCGCGCGCCTCCGCCATCGCGGGTGCGGGCGGCGGGGTAAGGAAGGCCAGATCGCCGCCTTCCGTTCCCCAGACCGCGAGTTCCAGCGCGAGGCCGGTGAGGTCGGCTACCTCGATCTCGGGCGGGGCGAAGGAGGGCAGCGCGCCTTCCGCGCCCTTGGTCCAGAGCCGGTAGCAGATGCCTTCCGTCACGCGGCCCGCGCGGCCCCGGCGCTGCTCGGCCTCGGCGCGCGAGACGGGTTCGGTCACAAGCCGCGCCATGCCCGAACTTGGGTCGAAGCGCGCGCGGCGGGCGCGGCCGCCGTCGATCACGACGCGGATGTCTTCGATGGTCAGCGAGGTTTCCGCGATGGCGGTGGCCAGCACCAGCTTGCGACCCGAGGGCGCGGGCGCGATGGCAGCGCGTTGGGCTGCGAATTCCATCGCGCCGAACAGCGGGCGGATCGCTATATCGGCGGGCAAGCGGCCCTTCAGCAGAGCTTCGACGCGGCGAATCTCGCCTTCACCCGGCAGGAAGGCCAGAAGGCTCCCGTCGGTGGCCTCCGCGGCCTCCCCGATAAGTCCAGCCATCGCGGCCTCGAACCGCATCGAGCTGTCGACCGGACGGTCCAGCCAGCGCGTCTCCACCGGATAGGCCCGGCCCTCGGACACCACGATCGGCGCATCCTCTAGAAGCGCCGCCACCGGCTCGGCATCGAGCGTGGCCGACATCACGACCAGCGCCAGATCGGGCCTGAGCGCGCCGCGCACCTCCCATGCCAGCGCCAGCCCCAGATCGGCGTTGAGCGAGCGTTCGTGGAATTCGTCGAAGATCACGCAGCCGATGCCAGTCAGTTCCGGGTCGGATTGCAGAACGCGGGTCAGGATGCCTTCGGTCACCACCTCGATCCGGGTGGATTTCGAGACCTTCGCCTCGCCCCGGATGCGGTAGCCGACCGTCTCGCCGACCTTTTCGCCCAAAGAGTCCGCCATGCGCTCGGCGGCAGCGCGCGCGGCCAGACGGCGCGGCTCCAGCATCACGATCCGGCCCTCGATTTGATCCAGCAGCGCAAGCGGCACGCGGGTCGTCTTGCCTGCGCCCGGCGGCGCCATCAGCACCGCGCGGCCATGGGCAGACAGCGCCGCACGGAGATCGGGCAGCACCACGTCGATCGGAAGAGAGAGGCGGTCTGTGTTCACCCGCCCCTTATTGCCGAGTGAGGCGACCTTTTCCATAGAGCGTGTCGGTCTCGATCTTGTCGACCTGCAAACCGCCCTTCGGGCTCGGCTCGTAATAGAGGGTGAAGGCGAAGCGGCTCTTTTCCTTCATGTCCTTTTCCGTGAACCCTTCGAGCCTGCGATATTCGCCCGAACAGACGAGGTTCTTGCCATAGGGCTTCGGATCGAACAGGCGCACCTGCGAGCGCCGCGCGCCGTCATACATCTTCACGTCGAGTTTGCAGGCCTCGTCGCGCGGCACATCGCGCAGAACCGCATAGAGCGCAGTTAGCGGATCGACCGTGCCGCCTTGTTTCGCGGGATCGACATCGCGGGGCTTGGGCTTGCGCGGCGGCTGCTGGCTGACGGAAACGGGGGTGCCGTTATTGTAGATGATCTGGTGCTTCGACTTGCGCCCCGGCGCGTCGTCCACCTCGGAATATTTCATCGGGGTGAAGTTCTCGCCGTCATGAAGCCCCGAGACGCTGGCCGAGAACTTGATCTTGCGCAGCAGCCCCACGAGGCCCGCCGTCTGCAGCACACCGTTCGCGCCATAGGCGCCATCGGTGATCTTGCCGTTGATCGCCAGCTCGCCCGCGCGGATGCCTTTGAGCACCACGTCGAAGACGATCTTGTCGCTTTGCTCGGCGCGCGCGGGCGCTGCGCCAAGGGGCGCGATCACCAGCGCCGCTGTCAGCGCAGCGGTCAAGGCGCGGGGCAAACGGTTCGAAAGAGATGTCATTGGCATCCTCGTGTCAGGAATTTCCCATTGGGTCTGGACATAGGTCGCAGGGTGCAGGCAAGTAACCGTTAAGTCTTCACGTCTGATGTCATTTTTGACACGAATACCCAAAATCAGCGAAAGCCTGCCGATGACCAAACAAAGCCCCGCCGACCTCGCTCCGCGCATTCTGGCCTCCGATCGCCGCGCCTTGGCCCGCGCGATCACGCTGGTGGAATCGGGCCGGGCCGAGCATCGCGCGCAGGCGGTCGAATTGCTGGATACGCTGGCGGGCGAAGGGCGTCAGGCGCTGCGCATCGGGCTTTCGGGCACGCCGGGCGTGGGCAAATCCACCTTCATCGAAGCCTTCGGGATGATGCTGACCGCGAAGGGGCTGAAGGTCGCCGTGCTCGCGGTCGATCCGTCCTCGGCGCGCTCGGGCGGCTCGATCTTGGGCGACAAGACCCGGATGGAGCGGCTCTCGCGCGATCCCAATGCTTTTATCCGCCCCTCGCCGTCTCAGGCGCATCTGGGCGGCGTCGCGCGGCGCACCCGCGAGGCGGTGTCTCTGTGCGAGGCGGCGGGCTTCGACGTGGTGCTGATCGAGACCGTGGGCGTCGGCCAGTCCGAGACGCTCGTGGCCGAGATGGTGGATCTGTTCGTGCTGCTGATGGCCCCTGCGGGCGGCGACGAGCTGCAGGGCGTCAAGCGCGGCATCATGGAGATGGCCGACCTGATCTTGGTGAACAAGGCGGATGGCGATCTGAAACCGGCCGCGATGCGGACGGTCTCGGATTACGCCGGTGCGCTGCGGCTGCTGCGCAAGCGGCCTCAGGACCCCGAGGGGTTCCCCAAGGCGCTGCCGGTCTCGGCGATGGAAGAGAACGGGCTGGAGAAGGCCTGGGACGAGATGACCGCGCTGGCCGAGTGGCGGCGCGCGAACGGGCATTTCGATCAGCGCCGGGCCGAGCAGGCGCGCCACTGGTTCGAGGCCGAAGTCCGCGAGGGGCTGCTTGCGCGGTTGCGTCAGGACCCGGAGATCCGCGCCAAGATGCGCGAATTGGGCGATGCCGTGGCCAGCGGCGAAAGCGCGGCCTCGGCGGCCGCAGCCGAGATGCTGGAGCAGTTGGGCGGCTGAGCGCCGCCCTGCCCGGCTCCGCTCACATATCGCTTTCTTTCTTGTCCATCGTGGGCTCGGTATGTTCCGGCTCCCCGTGGGTCATGTCTTCATGTGAAATCTGCGGATCGGCGACCGGTGCACTATCCGGCGTCGCCGCGGCGGGTTGATCGCGGTTGAGATCGACCGGGATGTCCACGACCATCAGCCCCGTCTTCTCGAAGCGCAGGTTGAGCGTGACCATGTCGCCTTGGTGGAGCGGCTGGTTCAGCCCCATGAACATGACGTGATCGCCGCCACGCTGCAGGACATGCTCGTCCTTGGCGGGAATCTCGAAGCCCTCCTTGACCTCGAGCATCTGCATCTCGCCATTCGGGCCTTGCTTGTGGGTGTGCAACTCGACGCGCGCGGCGACGTTCGAGCTGACCGAGAGAAGGCGATCGTCGAGATCGGAGATATTCTTGATCTCCATGAAGGCTGCCGCCGATTTCGACATCGGGGTCGAGACCCGGACGTAAGGATCGAGGATCTGGATCGGTTCGGCGGCGAAGGCGGGGAGAGCTGCGGCGATCAGGGCCGCGCTCATCAGGTATTTGCGGATCATTTGCGTCTCCTGTGGGTGTGTTCGTCTGAAAGTTTGGGGTCAGACGGTCACGGGCGGTCCGCGGGCGCGCGGCACCACGACGGCCTGCGCCTGCGCGGTCTCGGGCTCGACCGTCTCGACACTGCGCCCCTCGCCTTGGGGCGGTGTCGGCAGAGCCGGCGCGAGCGCGACGGCGGCCATCATCGCCAGCACCATGTCGGGGCAGATATGGGCGGGACCGGTCGGGTTGCCCTCGGCATCGACGCTGACCGTGGTCACGCCATAGCCGGTGCAGAGCACCACCTCGCCCGCGACGCGCGCCTGACCGCGTGCGACCGCCATCGTCATGCTGGTCATGGCCAGCATGAGCGCCGCGGCGATCCCGATTGGCAGCTTGAAGCGCGTCCTCCACATGGCGCTCACACTAGCGTGACGACGCAGGGAGGGAAATACGGCAGATAACGCCGCATAAGCAAAAACCCCGCGCCGAGGCGCGGGGTTTTCGTAACTGTGGATCCAGAAAGGATCAGGCGGCTGCCTGAGCTTTCGCGATCGCTTTCTTGATCTTCAGAGCATTCACCGACAGCTCTGCATCCTTCGCCTTGGCGAGGAACGCGTCGAGACCGCCGCGATGGTCAACCGAGCGCAGGCCGGCTGCGGAAACGCGCAGCTTGAAGCTCTGGCCCAGGGTGTCCGAGATCAGGGAGACATCGTTCAGGTTCGGCAGGAAGCGACGACGCGACTTGTTGTTCGCGTGGCTCACTTTGTTGCCCGTCGTGGGGCCCTTGCCGGTCAGTTCGCAAACGCGCGACATGGCATTCTTCCTTCGTTTCTTACCTGGCCGAAGTTACGCGAATCGCGCGCCCGGCCCCAACATGAGAAGGCGCCGCATGGCAGCGCCCGAAAATCTGTTGGCGCGGAATACGGGCAATGGCGTCTCGCGTCAAGTCGCCCAAGCCGTTTTTATGCCCCTCACGCATCGCTTAAGGGGCGGTTTTACCAGCCACGCTGGGCCAGGTGACGCAAACCCTGGGTCACATCGGTGCGCACGGCCAATCGAAGCGCCGGTTCGTCGCCCGCCCGCAGAGCCGAGAGAATCATCCGGTGGTGGCGCGGCGGTTCGTTGCGCTGCAGCTTGGTGTAGACGGCGCGCATCGTCGGCCCCAGCTGCAGCCAGACGGTTTCGATCACCGCGAGCATCGCGGGCGCCTGCGCTCGCAGATAGAGCGTGCGGTGAAATTCGAGATTGGTGCGGATGTAGCCCACCGCATCCTGCTTCGCGACGGCCTCGGCATTGGCGACGTTGATCGCGCCGAGACGGTCGATCAGTGCGAGGTGGGCGCGCGGTAGGGCGCGGGCCGACAGCTCCGGTTCGATCAATGCGCGCAGCGCCGCCAGCTCCTCGATCCGCTCGTTCGACAGCTCCGGCGTGGCGACGCGGCCCGAACTGGACAGCGTCAGCGCCCCTTCCGCCACCAGCCGCCGCAGCGCCTCGCGCGCGGGGGTCATGGAGACACCGTATTGCTTACCCAAGCCCCGCAGCGTCAACGCGGTGCCCGGCAGCAACTCCCCAACCATGATCTGCTGACGCAAGGCGCGGTAAAGCCGATCATGGGCGGCGGTCTCGATGGGACGTGTGGAAATCGTGGTCATGCGCTTTTTGTGATCACGTTAGCAGCCGGGGTCAATCTCGAAACCGGATCGCATGCAACGCAGACCCTTCGCGCTTGAGCCAGGCGCGCTCTGTCTTGAAGCTCGGGCGCAGGGCTTCGACGACGCGCCAGAAGGCGGGCGAATGATTCATCTCCTCGAGATGCGCGACCTCATGGGCCGCGACGTAGTCGAGCACCTCCGGCGGCGCCATGATCAGGCGCCAGCTATAGGACAGCGCCCCCGTTGAGCTGCACGAGCCCCAGCGTGAGCGCGTATCGCGAATCGTGATCTTGGCGAAGTCGCGCCCGATCTCGGAGGCATAGCGCGCGCTGGCCGCATGGAGCCGCATCCGGGCCGCGTGTTTGAAAAAGGTCTCGACCCGCACGCCCAGACGCGCTGGGTCTTCGGGCACCAAGAGCCGCGCGCCGTCGATCTTCGGGCTGCGCAATCGTGCGGGCTCCAATGTCAGCATCTGCCCCTCGAAGGGGATGCCCTGTCCGAATCGTACCGCCTGCGCGGGCGGAATCGCACCGAGGGTCTTGCGCAGCCATTCGGTTTGCGAGCGCGCGAAGGCCAAAGCCTCGCGCTCGGACGCACCCCGCGGGATCGTGAGCGCCACCCGGCCGTCCACCCGCGACACCCGTAGAGAGAACCGCCGGGCACGCCCGGAGCGGCGCAGAACCAACTCCACCTCAGGCAGTTCGGGAATGGGGAGCGTGCGGGACAGAAGCTTTCTCCGAAAGGTTCGACAGCGAGAGGTGGCCCGCGGGTCGCAGCCCGACCAGAAAAGGCACGAAAAGGCTTTGACACCCTGCCCGGCATGTGGCAGGTGGCTGCGACTCTGCTGGATTAAGTGCGCAGGAGAATTCCATGCCGAAAGAGGAATGGGGCGTCAAGCGTCTGTGCCCGCATTGCGCGAGCCGCTTTTACGACCTGAATAACGACCCGATGACCTGCCCGGTCTGCAACAACACCTTTACCCTCGAGGCTCTGACCTCGGGCAGCGGTCGTACGCTTACGACCGACAAGACGTCGTCTCAGAAAGACGATGACGTCAGTCTCGGAGATGACGATCTCGACACCGATGACGGTGACGTGGATCTCGACGACGATCTGCTCGACGACGACGACGATGACGACAATGTCTCGCTCGATGACATCGCGGATGTCAGCACCGAGGATAAGGAAGACAACTGATCGGCTGGGCCGCTCGGGACTATTGATCAAGGCGCGACGGGAAACCGTGGCGCCTTTTTCTTTGGCCCGGCGCCCTGCCCCGGTACGCAGCCTCGCGCTCCGTTTCCGGGTGCGGATGAAGACTGACGTTCGGGAAGGTGAGAGAGACGAAATTTTCGCGCGGTTCGGGACGAAATTCCTCTTGCACCGCCGCGGCGCTTTGCCTATACGCCTCCCCACACAGCGGGGCTACCCGCTGGACCTCCGGTGGGGCCATAGCTCAGTTGGGAGAGCGCTTGAATGGCATTCAAGAGGTCAGGGGTTCGACTCCCCTTGGCTCCACCAAACAAACTTCGATACGCCGAAAACCCCGCCCTTCGTGGCGGGGTTTCGCGTTTCCGAGGGTTTGCTTTTCTGAAAGCAGCTGAGCCTCACGGCGCTCCCGACAGACGCCTGAGAGGGACCTGAGAGGACCTCTAGGCGCCCTGCCTTTGGAACCAGCCCGGAGGAGGCGCAGAACGTCGACCAGCACCCGCAATCACCCTTGGGACGCCTCCGCAGCCCCCCCCCCCCCCCCCCCCCCCCCCCCCCCCCCCCCCCCCCCCCCCCCCCCCCCCCCCCCCCCCCCCCCCCACACCCATGCGCGGTCCCGAGCCTCCCTCGCAGCGCAGCGAGAGCTTGTCGATGAGGCAGCCCTAAGGACGACCGAAGGCCCACGGCGCAACATGCACAATCAAGAGAGCGCGCAGACCGCAGCAGACAATAGTGCGAACGACAGGCATGGCCTGCGAGGCATTGGCTTTCAGTAGGAGGGGGAAATGGCGGACCCGGGACGATTCGAACGCCCGACCCCTTGATTCGTAGTCAAGTGCTCTATCCAGCTGAGCTACGGGTCCGCTTATGTGGGGCGATGTAACGGCCACGTCGGAGCGATGCAAGAGCAAATTCGAGGCAATTTTGGAAAACCGTCAAAATTCTTGGATGCCCTCGCGGAAGCCCTGAAGATCGGTACGCACCTCCCGGAACGTAACCCCGCGCAGGCTCAGGAAATTGCGCCTGCGCCCTTCTCGGAGGCGCAATCCAGCGCGATATCCGAGGGCAGGAAGATGCGGAACTCGGTGCCGTTGCCGTCGGTCCGCACCAGGTCCAGACGCCCGCCATGACCACGAATCAACTCTGCGGCGATGGCGAGGCCAAGGCCTGTGCCGCCCGCGCGCGTGCCGCCCGTGAAGGGTTTGAAGAGGTGTTCGCGCGCAGTCTCCGGCAGGCCGGGGCCGCTATCTTGCACGCGAATCCACCAGCCATCGGCATTCTCGCCTGCGCCGATCTCCACCGTGCCGTTCTGGCCGGTCGCTTCGATCGCCTGCCGGGCGTTGCGCACGAGGTTGTTGAGTACGCGATAAAGCTGCTCGCGGTCGGCGCGGATCACCAGATTCGGCGGCATGTCGGTGACGAAATCGACGAGCGGGCCTTCGCTCGGGTGCTCTTCGTTCTCCAGAACTTCCTGCGCCAGCTCTCCGAACATGAATCGCGACAGCGTCGGCGGCGGCTCCTTGGCCTTGCCGAAGGCGAGCGTCGTTTCGCACAGGTTGATCGCGCGCTCGATCGAGCCGGTCAGCTTCGGGGCGGCGCGCTTCACGCCGGGATCGTCGGAGCTTTCCATCCGGTCGGCAAAGAGCTGCGCCGTGGTCAGGATATTGCGCAGGTCGTGGCTGATCTTGGCGACCGCCTGCCCGAGCTGCGCGAGACGCTCCTTCTGGCGCAGCGACGCGGTGAGCTGCTGCTGCATCGAGGCCAGCGCCTCCTCCGCCACGCGCAGTTCCTCGACGCTGGCCTGCGGAGTTATGATGCGCCGGGCATCCTCGGGCGCGTCCGCATAAGAAGACATATGCGCGACCAGCCGCTTGATCGGCACGACCATCAGGCGACGCACGAGAAGGAACAGCAAAACGGCGGTGATCACCGAGAAGACCGCCGAGATCGACAAGAGCCGCAGCCCGTATTCCACCATCGCGATCCGCATCGGTTCGGTCGCGAGCGTCACCTCGATCACGATACCGCCCTTCTGCACCGGCTGACCCAGCACCCGGATCACACGATCCCCGGAATCGAAGAGCGCGTGGACCGCATCGCGAATCCGCGTCCATTCGGTCGAATCGCGCAGGTCGTAGGTTTCGGTCACTGGAGAGGGAATCGGCGAGGACAGCACCAGCTGCCGCGCCGCGTCTCTGCGCAGCACCACGTTGAAGACGCCCGCATTGGACAGAAGCTCTTTTTCCAGATCGGGTGCGATGGTGGTGTCAGTGGTCAGAAGCGCAAGCGAGGCGATCTGTGCGCGCTCGAGTCGCGTTAGAAGATAGTCTTCGCGAAAATTCGCCAAACCCGGCAAAAGGATCAACGCCTCGGCGAGCACCACGAAAACCGTGGTCAGGATCAGAAACCGCCCTGAAAGAGTGTTCACTTTCATCGCCTATCAAACGCAAGGCCGTCCCGCAGGATCGGCCCGTCCCCTTCAATGTCACTCTTGATGCACCGCCGGTCAGGATGCAAGGATACCGTCCCCTGCGTCAGCCGCGCTTTGCGCACAAGATAGGCGGCTCGCGCAGAAGGCAAAACCCCGTGAGCGGTCACGATCCGTGCGAAGCGACCGGAAAAGCCGGAAAAAACCCGCTTTGGCGAATTGACTTGCTGGGGAGAGGTCACTAAAGAGCGGCTTCGAAATGCTATCTGGCCCTCGAATCCTGTTTCTGGGCCCGAACCGGAGTGAAAACGATGAAACGCACGTTCCAGCCGTCGAACCTCGTTCGCGCCCGTCGCCACGGCTTCCGCAGCCGCATGGCCACGAAGGGTGGACGCCGGGTTCTCAACGCCCGTCGCGCGAAGGGCCGTAAGCGTCTGTCGGCTTAAGGCCGTTACAGCCGCGACTGGCTTTTGACGCCGCCGGATGCTTTTCGCAGGTCGGGCCCTCGGGTCAGATCGGTGAAAAGACCGGCGGCTTCGCTATTTTGCGCGCCGTTTATTCGCCGGAGGTCGCCTGATGGCCGCCATACGCTCAGATGATCCGACTCGTCCGACCGCGGTTCTGCGGCAGCGGGCGGATTTCCTGAAAGCGGCCTCGGCGCAGCGTAAGGGGATGCCCGGCTTTCTGCTGCAGGCGCGCAAGCGCCGCGGAGACGAGCCCGTCGCCCCCGATCTGATCCGCGTGGGTTTCACCTGCTCGAAGAAGCTCGGCAATGCGGTGGCGCGCAATCGCGCGAAACGGCGTCTGCGCGAGATCGCCCGCGCCGTTCTGCCCAAGGCGGGTCGGCCGGGTTGGGATTATGTTCTGGTCGGGCGCCCCGAGGCGACCACCACCCGCGACTTCGCCGCCATGCTGGCCGAATTCGAGACCGTGCTCACGGTCATTCACGATTTGCCGATCACCCCGCCGCGGCCGCGCAAACCCAAGGGGAGCAAAAGCAAATGAGCCCCCTCGCCCGAATCCTTGCCCTACCGGTTCATGCCTATCGCTTGCTGCTCAGCCCCTGGATGGGGCATGGCTGCCGCTATCAGCCGACCTGTTCGTCCTATGCGCTCGAAGCGCTTGAACGGCATGGTGCGGTGAAGGGTGGTTGGCTGGCCGGGAAGCGGCTCCTGAGCTGCCACCCTTGGGGCGGGCATGGCTATGACCCGGTGCCCGGGGCCGATCCCGAATTTGACGCCGCCCATCGTTGCGCCCATGCGCATGACGCGAAGGACACTCCAGATGCTTGATGACGAAGACAGCCCGATCCATCCGCTTTTCGCAGGCGCACCCTCGACGACCGAGTTCAAGAAGCTGCGCAAGCGCATCGTGCGCGAGACCCGCGAGGCGATCGAGAAATACGGAATGATCGAACGCGGACAACGCTGGCTGGTCTGCCTCTCGGGCGGCAAGGACAGCTACACGCTGCTGGCCGTGCTGCACGAGCTGCAGTGGCGCGGGCTGCTGCCGGTGGAGTTGCTGGCCTGCAATCTCGATCAGGGCCAGCCGGGGTTCCCTGCAACCGTGCTGCCGGAATTCCTCGAGAAGATGGGCGTGCCGCATCGGATCGAATATCAGGACACCTATTCGATCGTGATGGACAAGGTCCCGCAGGGCCGCACCTATTGCGCGCTGTGCTCGCGGCTGCGGCGCGGCAACCTCTATCGCATCGCGCGCGAGGAAGGCTGCTCGGCGGTGGTGCTGGGCCATCACCGCGATGACATCTTGGAAACCTTCTTCATGAACCTGTTCCACGGCTCGCGCCTTGCGACGATGCCGCCGAAACTGCTGAACGAGGAAGGCGATCTCTTCGTCTATCGCCCGCTCGCCTTCGTCTCCGAGGCCGATTGCGAGAAGTTCGCCCGTGCGATGGATTATCCGATCATCCCCTGCGACCTCTGCGGCTCTCAGGACGGGCTGCAGCGCCAGCAGGTGAAGATGATGCTCGACGGCTGGGAGAAGAACGCCCCCGGCCGCCGGAACAAGATGTTCAAGGCGCTGATGAACGCACGCCCCTCGCATCTGTGCGACCCCTCGATCTTCGATTTCGCGGGGCTCGAGCGCCGCGCGGAGGGTGAAGCGGATTTTAACGAAAACGTCCCGGTTTTGCGCGAGCGCGATTAACCGGCTGAACACCAATGACGTCTAGCCTTGCTGGCGAAGGGGGCCTTTAGGGGCCCGCATGTGCCACGGGGGTAGGTGTCATGGGAAATGACGGGGGCAAGCGCGCCGCCCGCAAATCAGAGCTGCGCGCACGATATCAGGGCAAGCCGGGTCCGGTTCTGCTCCGACGCGAGATGATCGCCTTTTTGCCGGCCTGCGGGCTCGCCCTGCTTTGGGTCGGACCCGAGGCGATGGTGCTGATCGGTCTGACCGCGATTCTGGTGGGCTGGATGACCCGCCCCCTGCCCGTTCCGCCCGAGGTCGACGAGGAGGGCTGCGACCCCGCAACCGGCCTGCTGCCGCCGAGTGCCGCGATTGCAGAGATGGCCGCGTCCCTGCAGGATGCGCAGCGGCGCAACCGCCCGACCGGATGCCTGATCCTCGGGCTCGACGCACCCGATCAGGTGCTGCGACGACTGCACCCGAAGGAATTCGACCTTCTGCTGCGCCGGATCGGCGAACGGCTACAGGCGCAGTTGCGCAGCGGCGATGTGGTCACGCGCTGGGACGGCGCGCGGTTCGCGGTGCTGCTGCGCCCGACGCCGCGGCTTGGCCTCGAAGGGATGATCCAGCTTTGCGGCCGCCTTCAGGAAGCGGTGAGCGAGCCTTACGTGATTGCCGAGCAGACGCAGCAGATCACCATGCATATCGGGTTTCACCTCGTGGGCCGAAGTGCCGCGGCCCCGGCCTATCGCGACGACGCGGCCACGCAGGCCAAGGCTGACGCGCGCGCCAACACAGAGGCGGAGGCGGCGCTCTCGCGCGCCGAGACCGCAGCCAACCGCGCGATGCAATCTGGCCCCGGTGCGATCCGCTCCTCCCGTTCGGACAAGATCGCCACGAAAGACCCGGGCCCGCATCCGCTCTCCGCCAGTGTCGGAGAGGCGCTCGAAGCAGGCCATATCAAGGCGTTTTTCCTACCGCAGATTTCCACCGACACAGGCGATATCAGCGGATTTCAGGCGATCCCGCGTTGGCTTCATGCGCAACGCGGGATCCTGACCGAACGCGAGATACTCCCCGCGATCGAGGCGGCAGGGCTGGGCGCGCGCTTCTCCGAGGTCATGCTTTACGCGGCCTTCGGCGCGCTGCGCGACATCGCCCGCGACGGCAGCGATTTTGGCCCGGCCTCGCTTCCCTTTTTGCCCGGACAGATGAGCGACCCGAAGCTGGCCGAGCGGCTGGCCTGGGAATTCGACCGCTTCGAGATCGCCCCGAACCGGCTGCGGCTGATCGTCCCGCAGGCGATGGTGGCACGGCTCGACGATCCGGTCTGCAGCCATACGCTGCACGCGATCAAGCGCCTAGGCTGCCTGATCGAACTGGCGGGATTCGGCTCCGGCCCCGTCTCGGCGGAGACGATCCGCCAGATCGGGCCGCAGCGGCTGCGCATCCATCGCTCGCTCACGGCAGAGATCGACCACAACACCGAACACCAGCGCCTCACCGCCGCGATCGTGTCGATGGCCGAGGGGCTGGGACTGGAGACGCTCGCCGAAGGGGTGCCGGGGATCGCCGAACACGCGATGCTGTGCCAGTTGGGCTGCTCGGCGGTGCAGGGCCAAGCGATTGCCGCGCCGATGCCGATCAGCGAATTCCTCGAATGGGCGGAACGCCATCGCACCAAGCTCGACGCCACGCCGCAGATCGGCAGGCGTTGAGCCACCCCAAAGACCGGGCCGCAGAGCGAGTCGCAGACCGGCCTTTGCGGCTGCGGACCCTGGATTTGCGCCAAAAGCGTGATGGCAAACCATGCCCGATCCACTGTTTCAAGGGAAAATGGCTTGACCTTTGGCTGCCCCTTCTGTTGAACCCATGCAAGTTTTCGACAGGCTTGTGGAATTAGGGTTTCATGGACAACCAAAACAAGAATCTCATTCTCGCGGTGGTGCTTTCTGCGCTCGTGCTGGGCGTCTGGACCTACTTCTTCCCGCCCACGGAAGACACGACAACAGCACCGAGCCAACCGGTCGCAGAGCAGAGCGCCACGCCGGAAAGCACTGATATCGCACCGAAGTCTGCGGACAGCACCACAGGTGCGCCGGTCGATACGGCGACGATGTCCCAAGCCGCGAGCGCCCAATCCCAGAGCGCCGCGCGGATCGAGATCGACACCCCTGCGGTCGAGGGCTCGATCTCGACTCTCGGCGGACGCTTCGACGATCTGTCGCTCAAGAAATACAAGGAAACGCTGGCTGAGGATTCGCCCGACGTGCGGCTTCTGTCGCCGATCAGCGGCGATACCGGCAATTCGACCCTGCCCTATTACGTCGTCTATGGCTGGCTGCCCGCAGGCGGTCTGCCCGGCGATCAGGTGCCCGGTCCGAACACGGTCTGGACGCAGGTCGGCAACGGCAAGCTCACGCCCGACACCCCCGTCACGCTGCAATGGGACAATGGCAACGGCCTGACCTTCCAGCGCGAGATCTCGGTCGACGACAAGTATCTCTTCACGATCAAGCAGTCGGTGCAGAACGGCACCGATGCGCCCGTGAAACTTGCCCCCTACGGCATCATCGCGCGTCACGGCATCCCGCAGGAGCGCCGCGTCTACGTGCTCCACGAAGGCCTCGTGGCGATGGATGACGGCAATCTCGAAGAGATCAAATACAAGAACATCACCAAGCTCGATAACAAGGGCGCCGAGGGGCAGGCCGAGATCAAGCAGGTGCAGGACGCCGGCTGGACGGGCTTCACCGACAAATACTGGCAGACCGTTCTGGCGCCGATCTCGGGCCCGTTCACCTCGGTCGTGAAATATTCCGGCGAGAAGTCCGACATCTACCAGACCGAGACCCGCCTGCCGGTGATCGACGTCGCGCCGGGTGCCAAGGGCGACGCGCAGACCCACCTCTTCGCCGGTGCGAAGGAATGGGAAACCCTGCGCGACTATCAGGACAATGTCCCGATCCCGAAATTCGTCGACTCGCTCGACTGGGGCTGGTTCTACTTCCTCACCAAGCCGATGTTCCGCCTGCTGCACTTCCTGCATGGCGCGATCGGCAACATGGGCTGGGCGATCATCGCACTGACCTTCATCATCAAGCTGATCGTCTTCCCGCTGGCACGGAAGTCCTACATCTCGATGGCGCGCATGAAAGAGCTGCAGCCCGAGATGGAGAAGATGAAGGAAGCTGCCGGCGACGACCGCCAGAAGATGCAGCAGGGCATGATGGAGCTGTACAAGAAGCACAAGGTGAACCCCGCCGCGGGCTGTCTGCCGCTTCTGATCCAGATCCCGATCTTCTTCTCGCTCTATAAGGTGATCTACGTCACGATTGAGCTGTATCACGCGCCGTGGATCGGCTGGATCCATGACCTCTCGGCCCCCGATCCGACCTCGATCCTGAACCTGTTCGGCCTGCTGCCCTTCGCAGCGCCCGATCCGGGCTCGCCGCTCTTCATCCTGTCGCTCGGCATCCTGCCGATCCTGCTGGGTGTGTCGATGTGGTTCCAGCAGCGTCTGAACCCGGCGCCGACGGACAAGACGCAGGCGATGATCTTCGCGTGGATGCCGTGGGTCTTCATGTTCATGCTGGGCAGCTTTGCCTCGGGCCTCGTGCTGTACTGGATCACGAACAACACCATCACGTTCCTCCAGCAGTACACGATCATGTCGATGCACGGGAAACGCCCGGATCTGTTCGGCAATATCAAAGAGAGCTTCCAGCGGAAGAAACCCGCCGAAGAGAAGAAATGAGCGCAACGCTCTCTCGCATCTACCGACATCCGATCAAGTCGATCGGGGTAGAGGAACTGAAGGACGCGTCCCTTGAAGAGGGGCGCGTCTTGCCTTGCGACCGGCAATGGGCGGTGCTGCACGAGCGCTCCAAGGTAGGTGTCGGCGCGGAGGGACGTGCCGATAGCTGGGGGCAGAAGATCAACTTCGTGATCGGGCGCTCCGCGCCGGGGCTGATGGGGGTGACGTCGCGGATGCTCGATAACGGGCACATCTTGCTGGAGCATCCCGAGCAGTGGCATCTCGAGATCGACCCCGAGCGCGAAGCCGACCAGCGCAAGCTATTCGAATGGCTGCGCACCTTCTGGCCGGACAGTGCGCCGCGCCCGACCGCGCTGGTGCGCGGCCCCGACCGGGCCTTCACCGACGACCCCCTGCCCTATGTTTCGCTGATCGGGCAGGCTTCGCTCGACGATCTGTCGGCGCGGGTGGGCAAGCCGATCGACCGCCGCCGCTTCCGCGCCAATCTCTGGGTCGAGGGCTGGGAGCCCTTCGCGGAGATGGACCTGATCGGCAAGACGGTGCGCGTTGGCGAGGCGGAACTGCAACTGCGCGCCTGTATCGGGCGTTGCCGTGCGACGGACGCCAATCTCGAGACGGGCGAACGCGATATCGACATGCTGGCAGAACTGGACCGCCATTACGGGCATACCGACCTTGGCGTGTTCTGTCTCGTCACCAAACCGGGCCGCATCGCGCGCGGCGACAAGATCGAGGTACTCTGATGGAGTTGAATTTCCCGCTGGCCGAGACCCCCGACGATTTTTCGCGTGAGCGCGGGCGCAAGCTGTTTGCCGCGCCCGTCGAGTTCCTCAAGGGCGTCGTCGCAATGAAGGGGCTGCCGCCTGCCGACCGGATCGAGGTCTGCTTCGCGGGCCGCTCCAATGTCGGAAAGTCGAGCCTGATCAACGCGCTGACGAACCGCCGCAACCTTGCGCGCGCCTCGAACACGCCGGGCCGGACGCAGGAGATCAACTATTTCACCACGCAGGACGGCCCCTATCTGGTCGACCTTCCGGGCTACGGTTTCGCGCAGGCCCCCGTCGCGGTGGTCGCGAAATGGCAGGCGCTGCTGAAGGATTACCTGTCGGGTCGCGCCACGCTGCGCCGCGCCTTCGTGCTGATCGACACGCGCCACGGCGTGAAAGCGGTGGATGAGGAAATCCTGACGCTGCTCGACCGCGCCGCCGTCCCCTTCCAGGTCGTGATGACGAAGGCCGACAAGGTCAGCGCAAAGGATTGCGAGAAGGTGCTGGATCAGGTGCGCAAGGCGCTGACGAAGCACCCGGCCGCCTTCCCCGAGATCGTGCTGACCTCATCCGAGAAGGGCGACGGGATCGAGACGCTGCGCGCGATCATCGCCGGGCTGGAGTAACTCCTGCCCGGCTGCAGTCGTTACTTGCCGAGGCAGTAGCGCATCACCGCCTTCTGCGCGTGCAGACGGTTTTCCGCCTCGTCGAAGATCACCGAGGCCGGGCCGTCCATGACGCCGCTCGTCGCTTCGTCATTGCGATGCGCGGGCAGGCAATGCATGAAGAGCGCGTCGGGCTTGGCGTGGCTCATCAGCTCCTCATTGACCTGATAGGGGCGCAGCTGGTTGTGGCGACGCTCCTTCGCGGATTCCGGATCGTGCATCGACACCCAAGTGTCGGTGACGATGAGATCGGCGCCGTCGACCGCCTTGACCGGATCCCGCTCGATGGTGATCGGATGGCCCGCCTTCTCGGCCACGTCCAGCCAAGCGCGCTCGGGGTCGAGCGTCTCGGGCCCGGTGAAAGTCAGATCGAAGCCGAACTGCGCGGCGGCATGGGCGAAGCTAGCGAAGACGTTGTTGCCGTCACCCGACCAGACCACCTTCTTGCCCGCGATCGGCCCGCGCTGCTCTTCATAGGTCATCACATCGGCCATGATCTGGCAGGGGTGGGTGCGGTCGGTGAGACCGTTGATCACCGGCACCGAAGCATATTCGGCCATCTCGAGCAGGGTTTCCTCCTCGAAGGTCCGGATCATGATCAGATCGACATAGCGCGACAGAACGCGGGCGGTGTCGGCGATGGTCTCGCCATGGCCCAGCTGCATATCCGCGCCCGAGAGCACCATCGACTGGCCACCCATCTGGCGCACGCCGACATCGAAGCTGACGCGCGTCCGGGTCGAGGGCTTCTCGAAGATCAGCGCGACCATGTGACCGGCCAGTGGCTGCTCGTCATCGGGCGCGCCTTTCGGGCGACCGTTGCGGGCCTGCTTCATCGCGATGCCTTGGTCGATCATGGACCGCAGCGCGGCGGGGTCGGTTTTGTGGATATCGAGGAAATGGTTCATCGGTTTGTCTTTCGTGGAGGGGCCTGAGGGGCTGTCCGCCCCGCTGCGCTCCCGCGCAGCCCCGAGGATATTTACGCCAAGAGGAAGTCAGGCGGCCTTTTCGAGTTGCGACGCGGCGGCATCGAGACGGGTCACCGCCTCGGCCAGATCGGCCTCGGAAATGTTCAGCGCGGGCAGAAGGCGCAGCACATTATCGGCAGCCGGCACGGTCAGCAGGTGCTGATCGTAGGCGGCCGCGACGAGATCGGTCGGCGCGCGCTTGCATTTGAGCCCGAGCATCAGACCGGTGCCGCGTACGCTCTCGAACGTGTCGGGATGCGCGGCGATCAGCCCTTCGAGCTTCTGGCGCAGGAGCCCAGCCTTCGCGTTCACCTGATCGAGGAAGGCGGGCTCGGAGACGATCTCCATCACCTTCGCGCCGACAGCGCAGCCCAGCGGGTTGCCGCCATAGGTCGAGCCATGCGTGCCCGCGACCATGCCAGAGGCGGCGTCTTCGGTGGCCAGCACAGCGCCCAGCGGGAAGCCCCCGCCGATGCCTTTCGCGACCATCATGATGTCGGGGGTGATGCCCGCCCATTCATGCGCGAACAGCCGTCCCGAGCGACCCACGCCGCATTGCACCTCGTCGAAGATCAGGAGCGCGCCGGTCTCGTCGCAGAGATCGCGCAGCCCTTTCAGGCATTGATCGGGCACCGGGCGGATCCCGCCCTCGCCCTGGATCGGCTCAATCAGGATTGCGGCGGTCTTGTCGGTGACGGCAGCCTTGAGCGCCTCGTGATCGCCCCAGGGAAGCTGGGTGAAACCGGGCAGCAGCGGACCGAAGCCCTTCACCATCTTTTCCGAGTTCGGCGTGGCCGAGATCGCACCGGTGGAGCGGCCGTGGAAGGCGCCCTCGAAGGTGATGATTTCCACCCGGTCCTCGCCTTTCGAGGACCAGTATTTCCGCGCCATCTTGATCGCGAGTTCCGCGGCCTCGGTGCCGGAATTGGTGAAGAAGACCGTATCGGCGAAGGTTTTCTCGACCAGCGCATCGGCCAGCGCCTGCTGCTGCGGGATCTGATAGAGGTTCGAGACATGCCACAGCTTGCTCGCCTGCTCGGTCAGCGCCTCGACCAGTTCGGGCGCGGCATGACCCAGCGCGTTCACCGCGATCCCCGCGCCCATGTCGAGATATCGGGTCCCGTCCGCCGTCTCCAGCCAGGAGCCCTCGCCCTTCACGAAGGCGAGCGGTGCGCGATTATAGGTCGGCAAAACGGAGGGGATCATCGGGTCAAACTCCAGTAAGAGAAGGCAAATGCGTGCAACAGTCCCGGGGGGCTGTCAACATTCAGGGGCCTAAGGTCAGCGATTTGGGATAGGGTGTGGCGGCATGCCACGGCAGATCGGACGTCAGGCGCTTCAGCGGCGACGTCGGGGACGGGTGATATATGCGGTCCGTGCGATCATGCGTTTGCGCTTACGCCGGGGCAGCGCGGAAGTAAAGAGGGTTTAGCCAAGCGTCACGTCGAGGAACATCATCAGGATCAGCCCGAAAAGCAGCCCCGCGGTCGCGCGGTTCTGATGCCCGTTGCGGTGGGTTTCGGGCAGGATCTCGTGGCTGATGATGTAGAGCATGGCGCCCGCCGCGAAGGTCAGGCCCCATGGCAGCAGCGCACCGGAGACCGAGACCGCCGCCGCGCCGACCAGCGCGCCTACGGGTTCGACCGCCCCGGTCATCGCGGTGACGAAGAAGGCCTTGCGGCGGGTGTAGCCCTGCCCGATCAGCGCGACGGCCACAGCCAGCCCCTCGGGGATGTCCTGCAGCGAGATGCCGGTCATCACCGAGAAGCCATTCTCGTTGCCCGCGCCGAAAGCGACGCCGATCGACAGGCCTTCGGGGAAGTTGTGGATCGTGATCGCAATCACGAAGAGCCAGATCCGCGCCAGTTGCGCCGCATCCGCCCCTTCGCGCCCTGATGTGAAATGCTCATGCGGCAGCGTCGCGTTCAGCCAGGCCACGAAGCCCGCGCCGATGGCAATCCCGATCGCGGCGATGGCGGCGGCGACCCAGACCGAGCCGAACATGGTCTCGGCCACGTCGATGCCCGGCAGGATCAGCGAGAAATACGAGGCCGAGAGCATCACGCCCGCCGCGAAGCCCAGCATCGTATCGGCGGTGCGCTGGCTCATGGAGCGCCCGAGCAGCGCCGGGATCGCCCCGGCAGCCGTTGCGACGCCCGCCACCATGCCGCCCATAAGGCCGAGCCAAATCTCGTTCACGCCGCTCTCCTTTTCGTGTTCGCTCGGCGAGATGGGAACGGATCGCGCATGATTGCAAGCCTTGCGATGGGTGATTGCGCAAATTTCGAGGGATTGGTAAGGAAACTTAACCACGGAGAGAGGAACACCCATGCCCGTCATCACCTCCATCGCCGATCTGAAACGTCTGCATAAGCGCCGCACGCCGAAGATGTTCTACGATTACGCGGAAAGCGGCTCGTACACCGAGCAGACCTTCCGCGAGAACACCGAGGACTTCGCGCAGATCCGCCTCAACCAGCGGATAGCGCGGGACATGACGGGGCGCACAACGAAATCGACGATGCTGGGTCAGGAGGTCGCGATGCCGGTGGCGCTCGCGCCCGTGGGGCTGACCGGGATGCAGCGCGCCGATGGCGAGATCAAGGCGGCGAAGGCGGCGGAGAAATTCGGCGTACCCTACACGCTGTCCACGATGTCGATCTGCTCGATCGAGGACGTGGCCGAGAATGTCAGCCAGCCCTTCTGGTTCCAGATCTACACGCTGACCGATGACGACTATAACAAGCGGGTGCTGGAGCGGGCGCGGGCAGCGGGCTGTTCGGCGCTGGTGATCACGGTCGATCTGCAACTGCTGGGCCAGCGGCACAAGGACCTGAAGAACGGCCTGACCGCGCCGCCGAAATTCACCCCGGCCGTGCTGGCGGATCTGGCGACGAAATGGCGCTGGGGCATTGAGATGTTGCAGACCAAACGACGCTTCTTCGGCAATATCGTGGGCCATGTGGACAGCGCCGCCGACCCGGCCTCGCTGTCGTCATGGACTGCGGAGAAGTTCGACCAGTCGCTGAACTGGGACCGGATCAAGCAGCTCATGGATATGTGGGGCGGCAAGGTGATCCTGAAGGGGATCCTCAGCGAGGAAGACGCCGAGATGGCTGCCGCGACCGGGGCCGATGCGATCGTGGTCTCGAACCACGGCGGGCGCCAGCTGGACGGGGCGCTCAGCTCGATCCGGATGCTGCCGAAGATCGTCAACGCGGTCGGCGACAAGACCGAAGTCTGGCTCGACAGCGGCATCCGCTCGGGTCAGGACGTGCTCAAGGCGCTGGCGCTTGGCGCGAAGGGCGTGATGATCGGGCGCGCCTATGTCTACGGTCTGGGCGCGATGGGCGAGCCGGGCGTGACCAAGGCACTCGAAGTAATCCAGAAGGAGCTCGACACCTCGATGGCGCTGTGCGGCGAGCGTCGGATCGAGGATCTGGGCCGGGACGATCTGCTGATCCCCAATGGCTTCTTCGACACCTATTCCTAAGGGCGGGCTCCTAAGGGTTTAGGCGCTTCTCGAAGAACCGGTCGGGATAGGGATCGTCGTTGAATCGGTCGATCTCATCCCAACCTAAGCGTTGATACATCGCGACCGCTTCGGGCAGCGCCGAATTCGTATCGAGCCGCAGATGCATCTGGCCCAACTCGCGCGCCTCCTCCTCGATCGCCTCCATCAGCTGCCGCGCCAGCCCGAGGCCGCGCGCGGCAGGCGCGATCCAGACGCGCTTCACCTCGGCGTAGTCCGCCCCGCCCTTCAGCGCCGCGCAACCAACCGGCACCCCGTCGGATAGTGCGATCAGGAAGGTGCCACGGGGCGGGCGCATAGCGTCGGCCTCGGGGTCTTTCGACAGGTTCACATCGAAGCCGCCTTCGAACCGGGCGGCGAGTTCCGCGTAATACTGCGCAAGGCAATCCCGCGCCCGCGGATCGAGCGGATCGCAGGGCACGATTTCGATCTCGGCGCGGGTCAGCGCGGTCGCGATCAGGTCCATCGCCGCCAAGAGCGCGCTCTGGTCGGGATGGCGCGAGAGGATATCCGCCGCCTGCGCATCGGAGAGCCTTTCATATTCCGCGAATTCCGCCTGTCCCGCCTCGGTCAGACGCGCGATGCGGCGGCGCCCGTCTTCGGGATCGTCTTCCACCACCACCAGCCCTTCGCTTTCCAGCCCGCGCAGCAGACGGCTCATCAGCCCGGAATCGAGCGCCAACGCCTGCCGCAGCTTCGCAACATCGCCCTGCCCGCGCCCGATCGCATTGAGCACGCGCGCAGACCCCAGCGGCCGCCCGCGATCGAGGAAGGAGGAGTTCAGCGCGCCCACCTGCCGGGTGACGGCCCGGTTGAACCGGCGTATATGTGCGAGTGCGTCCATGGGAATACCTGACCTGTGTCCGAGATACTTTCTGACATTAGTCAGATATCCTTCTATAGCAACCCGGATTCCGCCGCACCGTCGGTTTCCCCTTGCCAACTCGGCCAATCCCGAGTATCCGCGCGGCTTCATGGGCCCGACACCCTTGGAGGCGGCCCATCACTTTGACAAATTGGAGACCAGTTATGGCAAAAGAGATCGAAACGATCGAAGCCGTGGCGCGTACGGGGACGGGCAAGGGGGCCGCTCGGCAAGCGCGTCGTGAGGGCCTCGTGCCCGGTATCGTCTACGGCGACGGCAAGGACCCGGTTGCAATCAACCTCGACTACAACCGCCTGATCACCCGCCTGCGTAAAGGCCGCTTCATGTCCACCCTCTTCAACCTGAAGATGGAAGGCCAGGAAGATGTCCGCGTGATCTGCCGCGGCGTTCAGAAAGACGTCGTCAAGGACCTGCCGACCCACGTCGACTTCATGCGGACCCACCGCAACTCGCGCATCTCGCTCTTCGTGCATGTCGAGTTCATCAACCACGAGAAGGCGCCCGGCCTGAAGCGCGGCGGCACCCTCGTCGCGGTGCGCCCGGAAGTCGAACTCAACGTTCTCGCCGGTGATATCCCCGAGCAGATCGTGGTCGACCTCGAAGGCAAGCAGATCGGCGACACCATCCACATCTCCGACGTGGACCTGCCGAAAGGCGCCAAGCCGACCATCGAGCGTGACTTCGTGATCGCAAACGTCGCTCCGCCGAAAGGCTTCGGTGGCGGTTCCTCCGACGAGGACGAAGGCGAAGAAGCCAGCGAAGAAGCGACCGAAGAGTAATACTTCTTCCGATGAGATTTTCGAGACGGGGCCTTTCGGGGCCCCGTTTTTCTTTGCCCAAAGCCGCAATTTCCAGCTGCGCGGCACGCCGCAGGCGACGCATGCTCACCTTTATGTGAACAAAAAATTTCTCGCCTTTTTTCCAAAACGCGATAGCTTCGAAGGTAATACAACCTAAAGGCTAGTCACATGCTGGAGCTTATCGCACTCATTCTTGCAGCATTCGTGGTGCTACCGCCTAGAATGCTCAGCGCAATTGGTCGCGCCGTTTATGCCGTGCTGCGTCCGGTTCTGCGCCCGTTCTACCGCTTCGCGTCGAGACGACTCCCGCGCAACGGGTATGAAGAAATTGCGAAATGCAATATCGACGAGACCAGCGAGCGCCTCTTCGATGAATTCGCCCTGCCCGAGCCGCAAGAGCGCCCGATCATCCTAGGCGAGTCGGGACGCCCGACTTATGTCGAATACCGCGCGGCTTAAGCGCGACGCCCCCTTTCCCCTGCGCGCCCGCTCACATATCCCTCTGTGAGCAGAGCCTCGACACCGGCGTTCGAAAGGGGAGACGCATGCAGCTTTGGGTGGGCCTGGGAAATCCGGGCGCGAAATACGCGAACAACCGTCACAATATCGGCTTCATGGCGCTCGACCGGATCGCCGAGGATCACGGCTTCGCCCCGTGGCGCGCCAAGTTTCAGGGTCAGGTGAGTGAGGGCCGTTTCGGCTCGACCCGCGTTGTGCTGCTGAAACCCGAAACCTTCATGAACCTGTCCGGCCAGTCCGTGCGCGCGACGGCCGATTTCTACAAGGTCGATGTCTCCGACATTACCGTCTTCCATGACGAGCTGGACCTCGCCCCCGGCAAGTGCCGCCTCAAACAGGGCGGCGGCCATGCGGGGCATAACGGGCTGCGCTCGATCCATCAGCATATGAGCCCCGACTATGCGCGGGTGCGGCTGGGGATCGGCCATCCGGGGCACAAGGACCGCGTGGCGGGCTATGTGCTCAACGATTTCCCGAAGGCGGAGCAGGAGATGCTCGACGACCTGCTGCGCGGGATCTCGGACGGGGCGCCCGCGCTGGCGGCGGGCGACGGCTCGAAATTCCTCAATGCGGTGAGCCTGCGGGTCGCGCCGCCGCGCTCTTCGACCGGAACCAAGGCACCGGCGAAAGCCGACGCCCCTGCCCCGCAAGACGCCCCGCAGCCCGCGCCGCAAAAGAAAGAGGCCACGGAAACCCGCAGCCCCTTCGACAAGCTCAAGGATCACTTCCGTAAGTGATCACCAGCTGCCGGTGTTCTCCATGCTCGACCACGGCTCCTGGATCGGCAGCGGCTCGCCCATCTGCAGCAGCTCGATCGAGATATTGTCGGGCGAGCGCACGAAGGCCATGTGACCGTCGCGCGGCGGGCGGTTGATCGTCACGCCATTGTCCATCAGGTGCTGGCACATCTCGTAGATGTTCTCGACGCGGTAGGCGAGGTGGCCGAAATGGCGGCTGTCCGAGGGCAGCCCGCTATCGCCGTCCCAGTTCCAGGTCAGCTCCACATCCGCCGTGCCGTCGTCCTGATCGGGCGGGCACATGAAGACCAGCGTGAAGCGGCCCTTGTCGTTTTCGATGCGGCGGCGTTCCTTCAGGCCCAGAAGCTCGTAGAAGGCTTTCGATTTCTCGAGGTCGAGCACGCGGACCATCGTGTGCAGATATTCGATTTTCATGAACGGGCTTCCTTGGAACTGATTGCGGTTAACCGGAGGATAGCCCTTGAGGCAGCCGCGGCAAGCGCCCCGGCTTATCCACAGGATATGGCGGTTCCTAGAGCCGCCCATCGCATATATAGTGGAGATCGATTCGAGACATCCGGAGGACATCATGGCGCTCACCCCCGAACAACAAGCCGAGATCGACGCACAGCGCGCCGAGACGCAAATGACCGCACGGGCGGTCTCGCCGGGGATGGAGAAGCGGCTCTATACCGCGCATGAAGTGCTCGATCACGGGGTGGTCCGGGTCATCGACTATATGGGCGACGACTCCGCGATCGTGCAGGCGGCGCGCGTCTCCTATGGGCGGGGCACCAAGACGGTGAACAGCGACGCGGGCCTGATCCGCTACCTGATGCGGCACTGGCATTCGACCCCGTTCGAGATGTGCGAGGTCAAGTTCCACGTCAAGCTTCCGGTCTTCGTCGCGCGCCAGTGGATCCGTCACCGCACCGCGAACGTCAACGAATACTCCGCGCGCTATTCGATCCTCGACCGCGAATTCTACATCCCCGAGGCCAGCCAGCTCGCCGCGCAATCGAGCCAGAACCATCAGGGCCGCGGTCAGGTGCTCGAAGGCGCCGAGGCCGCCCGCGTGCTCGACATCCTGCGCGACGACGCGATGCGCGCCTATGACCATTACGAGGACATGCTGACGCCCGACGAGGACGCGGGCAAACAGGGCCTCGCCCGGGAACTGGCGCGGATGAACCTGCCCACCAATATCTACACGCAGTGGTATTGGAAGGTGGACCTGCACAACCTCTTCCACTTCCTGCGCCTGCGCGCCGACAGCCACGCGCAATACGAGATCCGCGTCTATGCCGAGACCATGTGCGACATCGTCAAGGACTGGGTCCCCGCGGCCTATTCGGCCTTCGAGGATTACCGTCTGGGCGGGGTGAACCTGTCGGGCAAGGCGGTGGAGCTGCTGAAGCGCCGTCTAGCGGGCGAGGAGATCACGCAGGAGACCTCTGGCATGAGCAAAGGGGAGTGGCGGGAGTTTTGTGAGGTTTGGGGGTGAGGCACGGCCCCGGATCTTGATCCGGGGCGAAAATGCTCCAGTGGAGCGTTTTCAGTGCCGAACGCCCGAGCGCAAGCGAGGGCTGAAGCTAGGAGCTGAAATTTGGAACAAGCATTTTGGAACGCGTTTTGGCTCTTTCTCGGCATCGTCGCAGGCGCACTAGTTCAGCACGCGCTTAATGCCTTGGTGAAACACTCTCAGCGAAAAAACGCTATTGCAGTCCTCAAAACCGAGATCACGATCAACCTCCAAGCACTTGAAGACTTCAAAAAGCGCATTTCGGGACTGAGGGAGTTGATTTCCGCTCAACAGATTGACGAACAGGACCTATTCGTCTCGACTGCGGAATTTGATTATTCGCTAGTTTCGCCGTTGGTGAATAGCGGCCACTTTCATGCCGAACTGGGTCCGGAGTTTGTCAAAGCTTACTTCTCCTTCATGCGCTTCTTTAACAACGAGAATGCAAAGTTGCTCAATTCGATGCTTCGAACGGAGCATGAAAAAGGGTCGTCGCTCAAGTATCTAGATTGGCTCTTTAAGCGCTCTTCAGAACTTGGCAACGCATTACAGTCGCTTCGAGACGAAAAACTGAAGAACTAAACACCTGCCCCACCGCCCGGCCCTAGGCCGGGCCGCGCCCGACCCGCCCCCAGGGCGGGCGCGATTGCGCCCACCCTCGGGCCGGACGCGGCCCTCCTCGCGATGTCCAGAGCGTGCTAGCCTCATCCCATGACCCAACGCTTCCACGCCCCCCAAACCCGCGACTACCCCACCGCCCTCGCGGAACTCCGTCAAGGTCGCAAGACCAGCCATTGGATCTGGTGGATCTTCCCGCAACTGGCCTCGCTCGGGCGCTCTGCGCGCGCGCGGGAATACGGGATCGCGGATCTGGCCGAGGCGCGGACCTATCTCGCCGATCCGGTGTTGCGGGCGCGTCTGGTGGATGCCTCCGAGGCCGTGCTCGCCCATGCAGGCATGCCCATAGAGGAGATCATGGGGCCGGTCGATGCGCTGAAGCTGCGCTCCTGCGCGACGCTGTTCGAGGCCGCCTCAAAGAAAAAGGAGCCGGTGTTCACCCGGCTCCTTGAGACGTTTTATGAGGGCGAGCGCTGCCCGTTGACGCTGGACGCCTTAGCCCGGTGACATCCCGCGCAGGCGCTCGGAGCGGCGGCGCAGCAGCTCGACCGTGGTCAGAAGCGCAATCGACACGAAGACGAGGATCGTGGCCACCGCAAGGATCGCGGGGCTGATCTGCTCGCGGATACCGTTCCACATCTGACGCGGGATCGTCTGCTGGTCATAGCCTGCCACGAAGAGCACCACGACGACTTCGTCGAAGGAGGTCACGAAGGCGAACAGCGCGCCCGAGACCACGCCCGGCAGGATCAGCGGCATCACGATCTTGAAGAAGGTCGTACGCGGATCGGCCCCGAGGTTCTGCGCCGCGCGGGTCAGCGAGTGATCGAAGCCCACCAGCGTCGCGGTCACGGTGATGATCACGAAGGGAATGCCCAGGGTCGCGTGGGCCATGATGATGCCCGGATAGGAATGCGCGAGCCCGGTCTTCGAGTAGAAGAAGAACAGCCCCGTCGCGGTGATGATGATCGGCACGATCATCGGCGAGATCAGCACCGCCATGATGGCACGGCGGAACGGCATCTCGGGGCGCGACAGGCCGAGGGCTGCCAGCGTGCCCAGCACCGTCGCGAGGATCGTCGAGAAGAAGCCGATGATCACCGAGTTCTTCGCCACGTCGATCCAGGTCGAATGCTGCCAGGCATCCATCCACCACGACCAGCCACGCTCCACCTGCGGCTCCTGCATCCCGAAGGTCAGCAGCAGGTCATACCAGCGCATCGAATAGCCGGAAGGGTCGAAGCTGAGCATCTTCTCGGTGAAGGTGAAATAGGGCTCCGCGTTGAAGGACAGCGGAATGATCACCACGATCGGCGCGATCAGGAAGAAGAAGATCAGGCCACAGATCACGAGATAGGCGTAGTGCCAAGTTCTCTCGAGCGGGCTTGCATATGCGGGAACGGCCATCTGTGTTTCTCCTCAGCCCAGCTTCATGTTGTCGATGCCCACCAGCCGGTCATAGAGCCAGTAGAGGATGATGACGCCGCCCAGCAGCATCGAGGCCAATGCCGCAGCAAGCGACCAGTTGAGCGATTTTTGCATGTGGAAGGCGATCATGTTCGAGATCAGCTGACCATCGGCACCACCGACAAGAGCGGGGGTGATGTAGTAGCCGACCGACAGGATGAACACCAAGAGCGCCCCTGCCCCGATCCCCGGCAGCGTCTGCGGCAGGTAGATCCGGCGGAAGGCGGTCCGCGAGGTCGCGCCAAGGCTGCGGGCCGCGCGGACATAGCTCGGCGGGATGGTCCGCATCACCGAGTAGAGCGGCAGCACCATGAAGGGCAGCAGGATATGGGTCATCGCGACGATCGTGCCGGTCTGGTTATACATCATCTCCAGCCGGTTATCGTTGCCGATCAGACCCGACCAGACGAGCAGGTGGTTGATCACGCCCTGCTGCTGCAACAGCACCATCCACGAGGTCGTCCGCACCAGCAGCGATGTCCAGAAGGGCAGCAACACGAAGATCATCAGAAGGTTCGATTTCGCCAGTGGCAGCGAGGCCAGCAGATGCGCGATCGGGAAGGCGAGGAACATGCAGAGCACGGTGATCACCAGCGACAGGATCGCGGTGCGGATGAACAGCTTGCCGTAGATCGCGCGCTGCGGATCGACGGGCACGATATTGTTGTCCTTGTCGCGGGTGTGGTCGGTCGCGGCGAGGTAGAAATCCACCGTGTAGGGGCTCGACGCGGAGCGCATCGCGCGCCACAGGTTCGGGTCGCTCCACCCCTCGTTCACGCCGAGGATCGACTCTTTCCATGGCGGCTCGAGACGTTCGATCTTGCGCGCAGTCGAGGTGAACAGCGAGCGCGTGCCCGCCACGTCATAGTTGATCCGGGTCCCCGCCTCGCCCTGCGTGCGGTTTTCCTTCATCTGCTTGAGGTCCGAGGCGAGCGCGGTATAGGCGCTCTCGTCGATCGGCGACCCAAGGGGGTGTTCGTTGAACCATTGCCCCAGCGCCGGCGCGTTCTTCGAGAACCCGTCGTTATAGACCGACTGCAGCAGCATCTGCCCGATCGGAACGACGAAGGTAATCAGAACGAAGAGGAACAGCGGCGCGACCAGAAGGAAGGCGCGGCGTTTTGCGCGGAGTTGCGATTTCGCAAGGGCGGCCTTCAGCGGCAGCCCGTCGGCGGTCTTCAACTGTGTTGGTTCGGGGCCGTTCAGGCTCGCATCCATCGTTGCGTCGCTCATCGTGTCTCCTTGGCCCCTCAGGGCAGCGGGGCGAGCTGCGCGCGCAAATTCGCGGCTTGCTCGGCGGGAATATCGGGCAGCATCACCCGCGTCGTGTAATTGCCGTGAAGCTTGCCATCGCGGCGAAAGCTCCAGTCGGAAATCTGGTTCGGCGCGAAGGTAATCTCGTCCCCAGCATGCGCTTTGAAATGCACGGGCTCGTTCATCAGCATGCCGGTGATTTTCTGCGCGGAGATCGAAATCGGCGCGATCCAGATATGTTCGAGGCCATCGGCGGGCGTATCGATCCCCGCCTTGAGCATGAATTGCGAGCCAGACCGGGCGCGCACCGCAGGAATGAAGACACTTTCATAGGTCGCGCGGGCTTGACCGATCGCCGCGTTCATCTTCGTATCGCCGGTCTCGTAGCCGACGACCGCATCGTCTTGCGCCTGAGCGTGCAAGGCAGCGGGTAACGACAGGCAAAGACCGATGCACAAACAGGCCAGTGACGACCGGAAAGCTGACATCCGCGGGGCTCCTGACATCGAACAGGTCGAGCCGCGCGGCACCGGAATGCCGCGCGGCCCTATTGGCTTTAGCCAGCGAGCCAAGCGTTGAAGCGCTCGCTCAGTTCGGTGTCGTGGTCAGCCCAGAACTCCGAGTCGTTGACCAGGGCGTTCTGCATGTTGTTTTCCGCGGTGGGCATATGCGGGCCCATCTCGGTTTTGCCGTCCTGATACATACCGACCATCGGAGCCGAGGACTTACGCGCCGGACCGTAGGAAATCCACTTCGCCTGGTTGGCGAGCTGCTGGGTCTCGGTCGCGAACTTCAGATATTTCTTCGCGGCTTCCATATGGGGCGCGCCCTTCGGGATCACGAAGAAGTCGAAGTCCATCAGCTGGCCGTCCCAGACGATCTTGAAGGGCTGACCTTCGGCGACTTCGGCGTTGAAGATACGACCGTTATAGGCGGTCGACATCACGACTTCCCCATCGGCGAGAAGCTGCGGCGGCTGCGCACCGGCATCCCACCAGACGACGTCGCCCTTGATCTTGTCGAGCTCGGCGAAGGCCTTGTCGACGCCCTCGGGGGTGCCGAGTTCCTTGTAGACGTCCGCAGCCGGAACGCCTGCGCCCATCAGCGCGAATTCCAGCGTGCCTTTGGCCGACTTACGCAGACCGCGCTTGCCCGGGTACTTCGCGGTGTCGAAGAAGTCGGCGATCGAGGTCGGCTCACCGTTAACTTTGTCCGAGTTGTAGGACATCACGGTCGACCACACGATGTTCGCCACACCACAATCGGTGAAGGAGCCATCGATGAAGTCTTCGCTCGCCGGGGTGCCGTCGGGCGACGCGGCCAGATCGGTGTCGGGGTCGATCGGCTCGAGCAGACCTTCGTCGCACAGGCGGATCGCGTCGGATTTCTCAACATCGGCCACGTCGACCGACACGTTGTTCGCTTCGACCTGCGCCTTGATCGGGGTCGCCGGGTTGTCGGCGGCTTCCATGTTCACGTCGATGCCGGTCGCTTCCGCAAAGGGCTTGTTATAGGCTTCGACCTGGCTTTTCTCGTAAGCGCCGCCCCAGGAAAGGACAGTGACTTCCTCGGCCTGCGCCGCACCGGCCACGAGGCCGACGAGCGCGGTGCTCAGGATCATTGCTTTTTTCATCTTGGTCTTACTCCCAGTTGGTTGAGCTTTTGTGGTTTCGCGACGTTTTCGCCGCTTGGCCGCTTTTTGCGGCAGTTCGGAGCGTGCAGCGCTTGGACCGCACGTTCCGCATTCTTTAGAGATCGAGCGCGCGCGCGTCCTGCGGGTGCCAGCCGATCTTGACCGTCTGGCCTTCCGTCAGTCGCACCTGATCGAGTGTGTTGCGCGATTTCATGACGAATTCCGGCGACCCGGCAACCTTCATTCGCGTGCGCAGGATGTCCCCCATATAGATCACTTCGAGCACGTCGGCGTTGATCGTATGGGCGCCCGAAGGCATCATCTCGGGCTTGAATTCGACCCGCTCGGGACGGATGGAAACCAGCGTCTCCTGCCCCGCCTCGCGGATGTTCACCGCCGTCGCGTCGATGATCTCGCCGGTTTCCAGACGCACCGTGCAGGTGTCGCCATTCAGCGTTTCCACCCGACCCGGAAGCTTGTTGTTCTCGCCGATGAACTGCGCGACGAAGCTGTTCTGCGGACGTTCATAAAGTTCGTCCGGCGGTGCGAGTTGCTGGATGCGCCCATCGTTGAACACGGCCACGCGATCCGACATCGTCAGCGCCTCACCCTGATCGTGGGTCACGTAGACCACGGTGATCCCGAGGCTTTCGTGCAGGTGCTTGATCTCGAACTGCATATGTTCACGAAGCTGTTTGTCGAGCGCGCCGAGCGGTTCGTCCATCAGGACCAGCTCGGGGTCGAAGACCAGCGCGCGGGCCAGTGCGATCCGCTGTTGCTGACCGCCCGAAAGTTGCGCCGGGCGGCGATGGATGAAGCTCCCCATCTGCACCATGTCCAGCGCGCGCTTAACCTTGGTTTCGCGCTCATCCTTGCCCATGCCCCGCACTTCGAGCGGGAAGGCGAGGTTCTCGCCCACGGTCATATGTGGAAAGAGTGCATAGTTCTGGAACACCATCCCGATGCCGCGCTTGTGCGGAGGCACCATGTTGATGTTCTGGCCGTCGAGGCGGATCTCGCCGTTGGTGGCGGTTTCGAAACCTGCAAGCATCATCAGGCAGGTGGTTTTCCCTGAACCGGACGGTCCGAGCATCGTCAGAAACTCGCCCTTACCGATCGAGAGATTGAGATCCTTCACGACGAGCGTTTCGCCGTCATAGCTCTTCTGCACGCGGTCGAATACGACGAATCCATCGTCGCTAGCTGCGTTGTTCAAAGCGGGCTCCCCGTTGTTTTTTGTCGTTGGTCAATTCCCGTGCATGTGACTAAAGCAAGGGCATTTGCGTTTTTCAACCCGGAAATCAAAAACCCACGTCACCGACGCATCACAGCACGGTTTCGCCTGAAAAATTGCCGTTTTGCGTCGCTTGTCGCGCAAGGAGCGACCACGACTTGCATTTGGAACGATCTAGCTTCCGCAACGTAAGTGGCGGACGAACTCGTGGACCGTAGACCGCTTCCGGCGCCGCGCCGAGGAAATGGACCTTCGCCAAGGCGGGGTGGGCGCGCAGCAGATCGGTCAGATCTGAGGGGGTCAGCGCGCGCAGCGCCTGCGGTCCGGGCCAGAAACTTTCGACCCAGGCGCCCTCGGCATTGACCAATGCGTGACGCGGCAGCAGCAAGTGGTGATAGATCACCTCCCGGCACCCCCGCATCACCCGCGCCCCGCCCCATCCCGTTGCCTCTAAGTGGCGCGCGCGCGCGAGCGCGCCCTGCCCCTCCGGCACCCAGATGCAATGTTGCCCGGAGAGAACCAGCGCCTCGCGATTGCCGAAGGCGCCGGGCCGCAGTCGCACCGGACAAAGCCGCGGATTAGCGGCCAGCGCCGCTGCGCCGAACCGGCGACGCGCATGCCACAGGACCGGCTGCGGCGCATCATCCAGCGTCGTGACCAGATCGCCCGGCTTCAGGGTTTCGACCCGGCGCGGCCCGCGCGGCGTCGCGAGCCGCGTGCCTTCGGTGAAACAGGGGATGCCCATCGTGTAAAGCTGCGGCGCCCCCGCCACCTGCGCGGGCGCGATACCGGTCAGCGTCAGGCTCTCACCATTGGGAAAGCTGAGAACCGCATTGCCCGCGCCATCGTCGCTGACCGTCACATCCCAGGCATTGACCGGATTGCCAGTGCCATCGGTCAGGTCAGAGACGTCGAGCTGATCGAGCGTGAAACCCGTCCCGTCATCCGTCAGATCGAAATCGGTGACGATGTCCTGCCCGTCGCCATCACCGAAGCTGAGCGTATCGGCCCCGAGCCCGGTAGTGATCGTATCGGCCCCTGCACCCGCATCTATGACGTCATCGCCAGCGCCCGCATCGAGCGTGTCGCCCAGCGCCGAGCCGGTCAGCGTATCGGCCCCGTCGCCTGCCTCGATCGAGACGGCATTCCCCGCGGCGGAGGCATCGAATGCCTCTGCGTCGGCGGAGCCCCGAACCTCCTCGACCTCCCAGAAATAGGTGACGGTAATGCCGCCGTCATAACTGATCGCGCCGGCTTCCCAACCCGTCCAGAGGACGACGGCCTCACCCGGACCAAGCTCGATCACGTCCCAATCGGTGCCGCCTTCGCCGCCTAAGATCGTCTCGGCCCCGTCGCCGGCATAAAGCAGGAAAGTGTCGGCATCGTCGCCGCCATGCAGCTCGTCAGCCCCTGCCCCGCCGGTCAGCGTGTCGCTGCCGCCCACGCCCTGTAGCGTATCGTCGCCCGCCCCACCCGAGATCAGGTCGTCGCCGCCCACCGCCCAGATCGTGTCGTTGCCGTCGCCTCCCGAAAGCGTGTCCGCGCCCGATCCGCCGGTGATCGTGTCATCGCCGCCGCCACCGTCGAGAGAGACCCCGCTCGCATCATTGGTGGCGTCGATCAGATCGCCCTGCGCCGATCCGACGACCCCTTCGATCTCGCTGAAACTCGCCGTGTTGCCGTCTGCGCTGGCGGAGCCGCTCTCCGATCCGGAGAAGGTGACGGCCACGCCGCCCGTCGAGTAATAGGTGAAGTTGAGCAGGTCGAAATCGCTACCCGTGGTGACAGTCTCGCCACCGAAGACCGTGTCGCTGCCCCACGCGTCGCTCAGGTGGACCGTATCGGCATCGGCATCACCATAGAGAAGGTCACTGCCCCACTCGCCCGCGAGGTGGTCGTCCCCATCCCCGCCCGCGAGCGTGTCATCCCCGATGCCGCCGAGGACCGTATCGGCCCCTGCCTCGCCCAGGATCGAGTCATTTCCCTCGTCGCCGTAGAGATAGTCATCCCCCGCGCCCCCGAGGATCGTGTCGTCTCCGGCTTCGCCATGAACACTGTCATCATCGGCGCCGCCGTCGATGGAATCCGCACCACCCCCGGCCCAGATCGTATCGTTTCCGGCCCCGCCGTCGATCGTGTCGTCGAAGTCGTAGGAAATTCCCGAGGCGTCATCGATCAGATCATTGCCATCGCCACCATAGACCAGATCGCCCTCAGCCTGATTGCTGCCGCCAGCGCCGTAGTAGATCGTGTCGTCGCCCGTGCCACCATCGATCGTGTCGGCCCCGGCACCGCCGTCGATCAGATCGTTCAACGCGCCGCCCTGAAGCGAGTCATCCAGACTTCCGCCCTGGATCGCGTTGGCCTCGTCGGGGTCGTAGGTTGCGTCGAAGAGCGCGGTATAGGCGGGGCCAGTCGAGACGTCGAAAATCGAAGTGACTTCGTAGGTGACGCCGGGCTGCAGCGGTTGATCGGCGACCTCGCCGACAATCGTCCCGCCGATCTCGATAATATAGACGGTGATCGTCGAGCCGTCCGGGGCGAGCAGCGTGAACGCGTTCTCGATATACACCTGCCCGGAGGCGATCGGCGTGCCAGTGGCATCGGTCACCGAGACGGATTGCGTGCTGTCGTTGCCGACCTCGTCGTTGAAACTGTCGCCCGAGAGGTTCGCGCCGTCGTCGGTGAAGGTGAAGATGCGTCCGCTGATATCGACGTCCCAGTTCGGGTCGATCATCAAACGGCTGCCGGTGACGACGGTCAAACCGCCGCCCTCGATCAGAAAATCCGACCGGAAATAGCCATGAAAGACGTAACTCGTCATCGCACGATCGTCCGATCAGCCCCAAAACGGTTTCACCCGGGGCGATCATCCCGCGCGCGCCCCAAGGCAGGGTTAACGCGCGCGAGAGAGTTCATGCGATTTGAGATAAATCGGTCCGGGTTCAGCCCGGCGTGACCGTGTTGTCGGGTTGCCAAGGTGCGCGGCCGGACGCATCCACGGGCAGCGACAGCGCCGCCCCATCCGTTGCCCCCGCCGGATCGAGCGGCGGAAACTGCGCCATCCGTGTCGCCACCCGGCTCGCGCACAGCCGCCCGCCGCGGTCGTTGAGATGGATCAGAAGATCGCCCCCTGCCTCGACCGCGAGATACCAGCCGCGCGTCGCGAGATTGATGCCGCTCTCGCCCCAGAGATCGATCAGCGGAATGCCCCAACGATCAGCCACGCGCGCATGCACCGCGTTGCGCTCGAAATGGCCCTGCGGCCAGTCGAGCGTCCCATCGAAGGACCAGAAAGCCTGCGGCTCGCGCACGATGAACAGCCGATGATCGGGCTGCGCCGCGAAGCCGCTCGCCACAAAATAATTGGCGATCATCGTGTGCCACAGTCCTTCATAGGTCACGATATGCCCGGTGCTCAGCGGCGCCGAGAGGAAGGCCGCCGCGCCATCCGCGGCGTTGCGCGCCTCGAACTCGTCCTGCTCGGCCTCGGTCATGATCCGGTCGCAGCTATAGGCGGTGCCGGGTTGCGGAAGGTGGTAGACCGCGCGCGCCTCGGCGCTGCCGGTATTGCGATGCTCATAGAGGATATCGAAGCCCGGCTGCGTGCCGGGAGTCGTGAAATAGGCCCCGGCTTGCGTCGCCGCGAGGCCCTCGGCAGGTTCTGCGAAGCTCCCCACGGAGAGCGCCGCCGCCTTCGCCGCCAGCCCTGCGATCTGCGCCCCATCGAGCGCGAGGGTCTGATACCCGGCATTCGCCAGATCCGTCACCCCGTCATTCGCGCCGAGCCAGAAGATCGTCGCCGCACTCCGGGCCCGGATATCCGCGCTCAGGCCCAGCGTCGTCGTATTCCCGGCGCTGGCGTCGCTGAAATTGATCAGGTCGCTCGCGAGCCCCGCCATATAGTCGCGTGAGAACATACCCGTCACAGCCTCGCCCGGCTTGGGCTGCAAGGTGCCGCCCGAAATTCCGCGCACCGAGTGCCCTTCGAGCGCCAGCATCTCGCGCAGATGCGGTTGCCACATCACCTGCGAGACCAGCGAATGACCCAAGGTGATGACCCGCTTGCCCGCCCAAGGAGAGCGCAGCGCCTCTGCCATGTCCGCAAGATCGGCGCGGGTCGCCTGCCCCGCCTGCTGCGCGTAGCCCGTCTGGACCGCACGCACCGCGTCGAAACTGATCGCCTGCGCGGTCTCGGGCAGCGGATGATAGGGGGCACCAAGCCGCGCCAGCGCCTCCGCCACCTCTGCCTCGCTGAGGTCGAAAGCAGGCTCCCCGGCCACGCCCAGATCGACCAGCATGAAGCAGCGCAGCGTGAGCTTGAGCGACAGGGTCAGGAGGTTCTGATCGCTCCCGTCGCGCGGGCTCGCGAACTCCATATAGGGATTGCCGCGCGTGGCGCTCGTCTCGGCGGTGAAACACCGCGCGACACGGTGGCGGATCGGCGCACCGCTCTCGCCCACCTGCACGCGCAGCGCGTCCATCGCCGATCCGGCCGTCGATTGCAGCACGAAGGGACGCCAGCCGAGCGTGTGGATACCGCTTGCGGCGACATCGCCCTCTGCGTCGAAATCGGCGTAAAGCGCGTAGCGGTGCCCCGCGACCAGTTCGACGCCCGCGCCGGGGACGTCCTTGTAGATCAGCATCGCGCCGAAGCTTTGCCCCGACAGGTTGCGCGCGACCTCCGCGCCCTCGAGGGCCCAGTTTACGGTGTCCGCCCCCGAGATGGCCCATCCCGCAGCGCCGTCACGAAAGTCGTTACCGCCGAAGACCGAGCGCATTTCTGTAAAACTCCGCGCCGCCAGCGCCTCGGTTGACGGGTAGCTCGCGACCTCCTCGGCGATGCCTCCGACCGCGTGACGGTAGAGCGTCGCGAAACGCGCGCCCTCGCCCGCCACACTGAAATGCGCGCCTTCCGCCGTGGCCCCGAGCCCGTCGGCAACGCTCGCATGAACTCCGCCGCTCAGCATCGCCGCATCACGCGCCAGTTCCGCCGCCGCCCGGCTTTCCGCAGCGGACGCGCTGGCCGCCGCCGTCGCCGTCGCCCCTGCGCCCGCCGCTTGTGCCCCGGCCTGCGCCGCTTCCGCCCAGGTCTGTGCGCTTCGCGTCCCCGGACCGCCCGGGTCCGCGCCCTCCGCCCAAGCCTGCGCCAGCGCGACATAGACCGCGCTCGCCTCCGAGGGCGGCGTATCTGCGGGCGCTTCCTCGGGGGCTGCACCGATACAATTGCCGAAACTCTCGCTTGGCGCATCGGGCACACGGGCCAGAAACTCCCAATGCAACTCCCACGCGTCACCGAAACAGGTGCCGTGATAGTCGCCCGCAGGCAGGTCGATCGCGAGCGCCCCCTCCGCATCGGTCTGGGCCGAGACGACCCTGGGCACCCGGACCGTGACTCCGCCTTGCTCGACGGTCGAGACGATTCCGCCCAGCCGCTCGAAGCTGACGGTGCAATTGGCGCAGATGATCCCGTCGGGGGATGTGACGATTCCGGTGATATGGCAGGTCATGCGATCCTCGCTCAGGGTAAGCCACTGTCGAGGGATAGGATCAGCAAGAGGCCCTACCGAGCCTTGAACCGAGCGCACGGCGCCCGCCCGAGCCCATCAGGCATTTGAAATCAAATGAAAACCAACAAAGCGAGAGACATACAGGCCTGCGCGCGCATCTGCGCTGCAACGTGAGATTTTCGATCTAGGGGATACCCGCCTCGGGTCTGTCAGGTTTCTCTTCAGGAGAGAAATGGTGCGGTCGAGAAGACTCGAACTTCCACGGGAGTTACCCCACAGCGACCTCAACGCTGCGCGTCTACCAATTCCGCCACGACCGCACTGTCTAGGCTTGGTGTGGCGCGTATTAGCCAAAGGCTTGGGGGATGAAAAGGGGGTATTTCGGGATTGGCGAGAATTTTTCGCATTCGCGCTCTTGCCGTTGCGACAGGCCGGGCGGTCCCGGCCTGCGCAGGATGCAGATTATTGCGGTGCTGCGGTTTCCACGAGTTCCGCGGCCTTCGCCGCAAAGCTCGGCAGCGCCATCGCGGGCTTCGGCGCGGTGGCGGCGTCGGCGCGACCGTTCATCATCAGGGCCGCCTTGCGGATCAGACCGCTGCGCTCGGGCTGCGCGGGGGCAAAGACCGGCTGCGCCGAAAGCGCGTTCTCGTACCAGCCCATCGCGAGATCGGGGCGCTCAGTCGTGCCGATTCCCTGCATCAGGTGATGGCCGACCAATTCGTCATAGGCGCCCTCGCCCAGACCGCCCAGAACCAGCGCCGAGCCCAGCGCCACATCCATGTCGTCGGTGCGGTAGCCGACCGACAGGCAGACCTTCGCGGTGCCCGATAGCTGCGCCGGGCTCATCCCCGAGCCGTCGATGAAGCTTTTCACCTTGGCAAGCGTCGCCTCGCGCGGGGTGGTTCCGACAGCGGCCACTTGCTCGGAGAGAAGCGCGCCGAAATCGCGGCATTGCGCGGCGATCTGTTCGGGCGAGAAGCCCCCGATATTGGCCTCGAGCTCCGCGCCTTCGTCCAGCGCATAGCCGCGTGCGAGGCAGAACTGCTCGCCCAGGGCCTGCCCCGGATCGGTGAGCGACGCCTCGGTGGCGAAGCCGCCATTGGACGAGGTGACGAGACTGGTCTTCGCGCAGAAAGACGCAAGCGACACCGGCACCGGTTCCGTAACCGGCGCGGGTGCAACAAAGGACGGCATCGCGGGCGCCGGCTGCGAGGCCATCTGCGTCGCGAAGGACGGCGCGGCTGGCGCCGGAGCAGGCGCAGGCGCGGCAGCCGTTACCGGCGCGTTGCTCTGGGCGCTCGCGCCGGTCTTCTGGCACGTACCCGCCTGACAGGTGAACATCGCAGGCGTCGCGTTATAGGCTTGGAAGTCGTTGCGCGAGAAACCACTCGGCGTCGAGGCGAAGACCCGCACCGCACAGCTCTTGTCGTTGCACCAGAAGCCCGGCCCCAGAACCGACGTGTCGAGCAGATAATCGGTACGCCCGTCATTGTTCAGATCGGCCAGCTGCACGAAGCCAGACCGCGCCATCAGCTGCTGCGGCTCCACGTTGGAGCTGCGTGCGATTTCGAACACGGCCTCGGAGATCTGCGGCGGCAAGCCTCCGATCGAATTTCCGGCATAGGTCGATTTCCCCGTGCCCAGCATCTGCTCGCGCGTCTGCAAGAGAAGCCCGCGCATCCCCTGCGGATGGGTCGAGATCGTCTGCGTGACTGCAGCGCCGCCCAAGCTCGCCTTCTGATACGACGTGGTCAGGATGGTGCGCTCCAGATCGGTCAGCTTGCCCGTGATCGGGAAATCCATGAAGGCCTGATATTGCGAGATGCCCGCGCGCGAGTTGCGCCCCAGCACCCCGTCCGGCGTACCGACATTCCATCCGAAGTGATTGAGTGAGACCTGCACTTCGCGATTGGCCTCGCGCTGCGCCGACGACATGGTCGGCTTCTTGTAATAGGTGCGCTTCGTGACCCTGCGCGGCTGACGGTTGGCCTCGTTCACGATCGCGCCGCCGATGATCCCACCGATCACCCCGCCTACGATATCCGAGCCGCCCGCCAGCGCCGACCCTGCCGGTCCGCCCGTAGCGACAGCGAGCGCAAGACCCGCCAGAACGAACTTGTGTTTCATCCCTGAACCCTCCAATCAAATAACTTCCGGTCTTGCCTGTTGCCCCGCAAATTCCATGTTTCTGCACGACAGGACCGGTCGGAATGTGACCGGCGCGGGGGGTGCGCGACCTTACCAATAGGTCAAGTTTGCGCTCCGAATCGGTGATGTGGCAAGGAATATTGACGCCGGGTGAGGAATTCCGGCGGGTGAGGTTAAGAAATGGTCGAATGGCGCGTAAGTGACAGCCCGGTCCCCTATCATGAGGCGCTGGCCGTCATGGAGGACCGCGTGGCCAAGATCGCCTCGGGCGAGGCCGAGGAGATGATCTGGCTTCTCGAGCACCCGCCGCTCTACACGGCGGGAACCTCGGCCAAGCGCGAAGATCTCGTCGATCCCGACCGTTTTCCCGTCTTCGAGGCCGGGCGCGGCGGCCAATACACCTATCACGGCCCCGGCCAGCGCGTCGCCTATGTCATGCTCGACCTGAACAAGCGCGGGCGCGACGTACGCTGCTTCGTGCGCCAGCTCGAGGATTGGGTGATCGCTGCGCTCGACGAATTCAACGTGAAGGGCGAGATTCGCGACGGTCGCGTCGGCGTCTGGGTTCAGCGTCCCGACAAGCCGAAGGCGGCGGATGGCAGCCTGCGCGAGGACAAGATCGCCGCGATCGGGGTGAAGCTGCGCAAATGGGTCAGCTTCCACGGCATCTCGATCAATGTGGAGCCGGACCTGACGCATTTCGAGGGAATCGTGCCATGCGGGATTCGCGATCACGGGGTGACCAGCCTCGTCGATCTCGGCCTGCCGGTCGAAATGGCCGATCTTGATCTCGCGCTACGTGCGACATTCTGTCGCATTTTTGTGAGTAAACTAAATGCGACCTCAGAAGTTTAGTGGACACATAGGCAATCATGCATGTTAGAACGCCCTTCAAGGCAGCGTGACTGCCCTGTGAAAGCCGGGTCGGGAGGGCCCGAGCTTCGTCTCAAAATGAACAAGGAAGACGCGATGAAACTCAGCCTTATTGCCATGATCACCGCCGTCACCGTTGCGAGCCCCGCGCTTGCGCAGGACGTCGAGAAAGGCAAAAACGAATTCAAGCGGTGCAAGGCCTGTCACTCGATCGTCGCCCCCGATGGCACTGCGATCTACAAAGGCGGCAAGGTCGGCCCGAACCTCTACAACGTGATCGGTCGCAAGGTCGCATCCGTGGATGGCTATAAATACAAGGACGGGATCAAGGAATACGCCGATACCGGCGCCGTCTGGACCGAAGAGCTGCTCGCCGAATACATCACCGATCCGTCGAAGTTCCTCGAGGAGCAGACCGGCGATCCCAAGGCGAAATCGGGCATGGCCTACAAACAGCGCAAGGACCAGGCAGACATCGCCGCTTACCTCGGTTCGGCAGAAGTGTCGCCCGACGCGCCCGCGTCCTGATCGCGACATAAACGCATCACGCGTTCGTTGGCGGACCCTTTAGGGGGTCCGCTTTTTTTGTGCCAGCGTCGCGGATTCGCAACGCCCGCGCGGCGCCACCCCGACGCTCGCACAGCCCGCAAAGGGCGTGAGATCACACATCACTCACGCCTGACAGAGCTGCGACATTTTTTCACGGCTGCGTGTGCAGAATTCTTGCCCTGCCATCGAAATATTCATAACCTCCGTTCATTCAGGCCCAAAGGGACGGGAGACCCGGGTCTGACGGGAGAAATGGGAGATCACTATGGCGGACGCAGCCGTTCACGGCGAGGGCGCACATGACACGCGCGGGTTCTTTACCCGTTGGTTCATGTCGACCAATCACAAGGATATCGGGATCTTGTATCTCTTCACCGCAGGCGCGGTGGGGCTGATCTCGGTCCTGTTCACAGTTTACATGCGCCTCGAGCTGATGGAGCCGGGCGTGCAATACATGTGCGCCGAGGGCGCGCGCTTCATCGCTTCGGCCGAGGAATGCACCCCCGACGGGCACCTCTGGAACGTGATGATCACCTATCATGGCGTCCTGATGATGTTCTTCGTTGTCATTCCGGCGCTGTTCGGGGGCTTCGGCAACTACTTCATGCCGCTCCAGATCGGCGCGCCGGACATGGCGTTCCCGCGGATGAACAACCTAAGCTACTGGCTCTATGTCGCGGGCACCTCGCTCGGGATCGCTTCGCTGCTCGCCCCCGGTGGCGGTGGCGGCGCAGGCTCGGGCGTGGGTTGGGTGCTCTACCCGCCGTTGTCCGTGAACGAGGGCGGCTATTCGATGGATCTCGCGATCTTCGCCGTGCACGTCTCGGGCGCCAGCTCGATCCTCGGCGCGATCAACATGATCACGACCTTCCTCAACATGCGGACGCCGGGCATGACGCTGCACAAGGTGCCGCTGTTTGCCTGGTCGATCTTCGTGACCTCCTGGCTGATCCTGCTGTCGCTGCCGGTTCTGGCGGGCGCGATCACCATGCTGCTGATGGACCGTAACTTCGGCACCACCTTCTTCGATCCGTCGGGCGGCGGCGATCCGATCCTCTATCAGCACATCTTGTGGTTCTTCGGACACCCCGAGGTCTACATCATCATCCTGCCGGGCTTCGGCATCATCAGCCACGTCATCGCGACCTTCTCCAAGAAGCCGGTCTTCGGCTACCTGCCGATGGTCTATGCAATGGTGGCGATCGGCGTGCTGGGCTTCGTCGTCTGGGCGCACCACATGTATACGGTGGGCCTGTCGCTGACCCAGCAGAGCTACTTCATGGTGGCGACGATGGTGATCGCGGTGCCAACGGGCGTGAAGGTGTTCAGCTGGATCGCGACGATGTGGGGCGGCTCGATCGAGTTCAAGACGCCGATGCTCTGGGCGATCGGCTTCCTGTTCCTGTTTACCATCGGCGGCGTGACCGGCGTGGTGCTGTCGCAGGCGCCGCTCGACCGGGTCTATCACGACACCTATTACGTCGTGGCGCACTTCCACTATGTGATGTCGCTTGGGGCGGTGTTTGCGATCTTCGCGGGCGTCTACTTCTGGATCGGCAAGATGTCGGGCCGCCAATACCCGGAATGGGCCGGTAAGCTGCACTTCTGGATGATGTTCATCGGGTCGAACCTGATCTTCTTCCCGCAGCACTTCCTGGGCCGTCAGGGCATGCCGCGCCGTTACATCGACTATCCGGAGGCTTTCGCCACCTGGAACTACATCAGCTCGATCGGCGCGTTCATCTCGTTCGCCAGCTTCGTGTTCTTCATCGGCATCGTGTTCTACACCCTGTTCAAGGGTAAGCGGGTCACCGAGAACAACTACTGGAACGAGTATGCCGACACGCTGGAGTGGACCCTGCCCTCCCCGCCGCCGGAGCACACTTTCGAGGAGCTCCCGAAGCGCGAGGATTGGGATCACGCCCACGCGCACTAGTGATCTAGATCTCCTGATAACGAGAACGGCCCCGGAGCGATCCGGGGCCGTTTGCAAAAGGGCGAGAGGTTGCAGGAAGGACCGGGCGGATCATGCCCTATCGCTGGACAGATACCGAAGGCCAAACCATGGAGGCGCCCCGCTCCGAGGCGGCGCCCCTGCCCGATCAGCTGCACCTGTGGCCCTACCGTTCCCTGCCGCGCAAAGGCTTCGTCTTCTTCATCGCGGCCACGGTGGTCATGGTCAGCCTGCCGCTGCTGTCGCTGCTGGGCCATGTGGAGCTGTGGGGGCTGCTGCCCTTCATCGCGCTCGCCATCGCAGGCGTCTGGTGGGCGATCTCGCATAGCTATCGCACCGGGGAGGTGCTCGAGGTTCTGACCTTCAACGGGCCGGACCTGCACCTGATCCGCCACGAACCGGGCAAACCCTCGCGCGACTGGGCGGCCAATCCGCATTGGGTGCAGGCTGATCTGCATGGAAAGGGCGGGCCGGTCGAAGCCTACCTCACCCTGCGCGGCGGCCCGCGCGAGGTGGAGATCGGCGCCTTTCTCACCCCGGAAGAGCGCCGCCAGCTGCACCGCGAACTGGTGATCCGGCTTGCTGCCGCACGTGCGCCTGTCGCGCCCTGACCACCGTGAAATTCACTTCGAGATACCGACCCCCGGCGCGGCCACGGGCAGGCACTCATACTGACCTTCGATCTTCAACGCGGCTTCACGCGCCCAGGCGTCGCTGTCACGGTTGACCTCTTGCGCGGCGGAACTCGCCCCGGTTCCGGCTTCCAGAGCGGAGACCAGCGTCTCGGCGAACCTGTCGCCGTAGCTTTGTATTTCGGCCTCATAGGCGGCATGGGCCTTGCGCGCGCGAGCCTTGGTGGCCCTCGGCGTGTTGCCCGGCGCGCAGAGATAGCTCACCTCGCCACCCAAGGCAGAGGAATTGAAATGATAAAGCGTGCGGTCGGGATAGCTCCGCTTCAGATCATGCAGGCCCGGTTCCGGGACACATCCCGCCAGCCCGACAACCGCCCCAATCACGGCCAATCCCGAAAGACGCCCCATCCATTTCTCCAAACACATTACTCGTCACTAGACATCAGGCACAGCCTTGGCGGCACCGCTCAGTCGTCCTTGGTGTCGGGCAGGCCTTCGCGCTTGGTGCTCGCGATGTCTTCAAGCTCGCTTTCGGACATGCTGTCATACATCTCCTTCGACGCGCCCTGAAGATCGCCGACCTTGGTCTCGCCGCGCTTGGCGGCGAGCGCCGCGCCCGCTGCTTTCTGCTGTGCTTTCGATTGCGCCGGCATCGCCCTCTCCTTTGACAAACGCTCAAAAGAAAACGCCCCACAAGGGGGCGCTGTTCCCAGTCTCGAGAGACCCAAATCAGATCAGGAGGCGAGACGATCCTTCACCATCGGGCCGGCCTTCGAGAAATCCATCTGTCCGGTGTATTGGCCCTTCAGCTCGCCCATCACGCGCCCCATGTCGCGAATCGATTCCGCGCCGAGTTTCGAGATGGCGGCTTCGATGGCGGCATTCACCTCATCTTCGCTCAGCTGACGCGGCAGGAAATCCTCGATCACGCGGATCTCGGCCTGTTCCTTCTCGGCCAGCTCCAGCCGGCCGCCCTCTTCATAGGCGCGTGCGCTTTCCTGACGCTGCTTCACCATCTTTCCCATGATCGCAAGCACTTCGGCGTCGCCGACAGTGCCCTCGCCCTCGCCTTCGGCGCGCATCGCGATCTCGCGGTCCTTGATGGCAGCGTTGACCAGTCGCAGCGTCGAGAGCCGCTCCTGATCCTTTTCCTTCATCGCCGCTTTCAACGCGGCGGCGATCTTATCGCGCATTTGCATCACATCGTGTCCCTACTTCAGTGAAGGCGCCAGAATAGCGGCATTGCGAAACGCGCACAACATCCGCAAGTCATTGATAAATAAGCAATTCGTAATTATCTCATGGCCTCTTGACCCCCGCGTTCAGCGCGTCTAGGTTCCGGCGAATTTTGACATCGGGGAGTCGCGCCATGCCTGCAAGCCAGTCCGCATCGGAAAAGCCCACTGCGTTGATCGCGCTCGCTGATGGATCGCTGTTTTACGGGAAGGGTTTCGGCCGCCCGGGCGAGACAGTGGCCGAACTGGTCTTCAACACCTCGATGACTGGCTATCAGGAAATCATGACCGACCCCTCCTATGCGGGTCAGGTGGTGACCTTCACCTTCCCCCATATCGGCAACACCGGCGTGAACCCGGAAGATGACGAGACGAACGATCCCGTCGCCGCCGGCATGGTGGTAAAATGGAATCCGACCGAGCCGTCGAACTGGCGCGCGGCCGAGACGCTGGTCGAGTGGCTCGAAAAGCGTGGCCGGATCGGCATCGGCGGCATCGACACCCGCCGCCTGACTCGCGCGATCCGCCAGCAAGGCGCGCCGCATGTCGCGCTCGCCTACAACCCCGATGGCGTCTTCGACATCGAGGCTCTGGTGCGCAAGGCGCGCGAATGGTCCGGGCTCGAAGGGCTCGACCTCGCGAAGGACGTGACCTGCGCGCAAAGCTACCGTTGGGACGAGATGCGGTGGGCCTGGCCCGAGGGTTACAAGAAAGCCGAAGGCAACGATCTGAAAGTGGTCGCCATCGACTACGGCGCAAAGCGCAACATCCTGCGCTGCCTCGCTTCGGCTGGCTGCGACGTGACCGTGCTGCCCGCGACTGCGACCACCGAGGACGTGCTCGCGCTCGAGCCCGATGGGGTCTTCCTGTCGAATGGTCCGGGCGATCCGGCGGCCACCGGGGAATATGCCGTGCCGATGATCAAGGGCATTCTGGAAACCGAGCTGCCGGTCTTCGGCATCTGCCTCGGCCACCAGATGCTGGCGCTCGCGCTTGGCGCGAAGACGATCAAGATGAACCACGGCCACCACGGGGCGAACCACCCGGTGAAGGACCTGACCACCGGCAAGGTCGAGATCACCTCGATGAACCACGGCTTCGCGGTCGACAGCCAGACCCTGCCCAAGGGCGTTTCGGAAACCCACGTGTCGCTCTTCGACGGCTCGAACTGCGGGATCGCCATATCCGATCGCCCGGTCTTCTCGGTGCAGTATCACCCCGAGGCGAGCCCGGGCCCGCAGGACAGCTATTACCTTTTCGAGCGCTTCGCGACCGCGATGCGCGCGCGCAAGGTGTAAGCTGCACTCCGACCAATCGCTCGCCGTGATGCCTAACCGGCCCCGGCGGGCGTTAACACCATGTTAACCAAGCGTTCGCATTCTGCCCTGCGGGACAGATGCGAGGATTGGCATGGGCGGCGCGCGGCGACAGCTTCTCGAAATACCGGCGGCGATAGCAGAACCAGCGGAACGTGCGCAGCGCGCTTCACCGGCGAATTCGTCTGGCGCGCTGGTGCGATCCAAGCGTGATCCGCTGGGCACGCCCGACCGCAAACCCAGCCGTGCCGACCGACCGCCTTTGGGGCAAATCCTGCTGGAACGAGGTGCGATCGACCCGGGCGATCTGCTCAAGGCCGCAGCATTGCGGCAACGCGAGGATGTGCGGCTGGGCAACATTCTTTTGGCCAATGGCTGGGTGCGCGAGGCCGATCTGCTAGCTGCCTTGGCCGAGCAATGGCACGCCTCGGTCGTCGATCTGCAGGCCTGCCCGCCCGATCCACGTCTGATCGACGCTGTCGGGGCGGAACTGTGCCTGAGGCATGCGATGGTGCCGTGGCGGCGCGTGGGCGGCGTAACCCTCATCGCGACTGCACGGCCCGAGGATTTCGAAGCGCTGCGCGACGCCCTGCCCGCGCGCCATGCGCCCTACAGGCTGGTGCTGGCGCCGGAACGCTGCATCCATGACAGCTTGTTGGCCCGCCGCCAGACCGCCCTGATCCGCCGCGCCGAGATCAAGGTCGACCCGGCCGAGAGCTGCCGTGACCATAGCGAAAAGCGTGCAAGCCGGATTGCGGCGGGGTTTCTCGTGGTGACGGGTCTCGGCCTGTGGCTCGCACCTTCTCTCCTGATCGGCATTCTCTTCGCATGGGTGATGCTCACGCTCGTAGGCTCCATAGCGCTCAAACTGGCCGCTTTCGCGAGCGAACTCACCGCCCGCCGCCGTCCCGCCCCTGACCCGTGCGACCGTAGCGCGCCAAGGGGCCGGCTCCCGATCATCTCGATGATGGTCCCGCTTTTTCGCGAAACGGACATCGCCGCACGACTGGTCGAACGGCTCGGCAAGCTGCGCTATCCGCGCGAATTGCTCGACGTGATCCTCGTCGTCGAGCAGACCGACGCAATGACTCTGGCAGCCCTTTCCGGCGCCGATCTGCCGCGCTGGATGCGGGTGGTCACGGTGCCGGACGGGCCGATCAAGACCAAGCCGCGCGCGCTCAACTACGCGCTGAACTTCTGCCGCGGATCGGTGATCGGGATCTGGGATGCCGAGGACGCGCCCGAACCGGATCAGCTGCAGATCGCCGCCCAACGCTTCCTCGCGGCCCCACCCGAGACCGCCTGCCTGCAAGGCATCCTCGACTATTACAATCCGCGCACCAACTGGCTCGCACGCTGTTTCACCGTGGAATATGCGACATGGTTCCGGATGTTCCTGCCGGGGCTCGCGCGGCTCGGTTTCGTCGTGCCTCTGGGCGGCACGACCCTGTTCTTCCGCCGCGACGCGCTGGAGAAGCTGGGCGGCTGGGACGCCCATAACGTGACCGAAGATGCCGATCTCGGCGTGCGCCTCGCGCGACACGGCTACCGCACCGAATTGATCCCGGCGGTTACCTACGAGGAAGCCAACTGCCGCGCTGTGCCCTGGGTCAAACAACGCTCACGCTGGCTCAAGGGCTATGCGATGACCTGGGCGGTCCATATGCGCGATCCCGTGCAGCTCTGGCGCGATCTCGGAACGAAACGCTTCATCGGGGTGCAGATCCTGATCCTCGGATCGCTCTCGCAATACGTGCTGGCCCCGGTGCTGTGGAGTTTCTGGCTAGCGCTGTTCGGGGTCTGGCATCCGATTGCGAGTGCCCTGCCCGACCCGGCCTTCGCGCTTGTCATGGCCACCTTCCTCCTGTCGGAGCTGATCGCGATCACGACCTCGGCCTGGGCCTGCCGCGGTGCGGAACATCGCCATCTGATCAAATGGGTTCCGACGCTGCATCTCTATTATCCGCTGGGCGCGCTAGCGGGCTGGAAGGCGCTGTATGAGTTGGTCGCGCGGCCCTTCTACTGGGACAAGACGAGCCACGGCATTTTCGATGCCCATAGCAGCACAGCGCCGGACAGCGCGCAGCACAGGCTTCTCGAGGAAATCGCAGCCGCACAGGCCGGGGCAAAGCCCGGACCGCAGCGTCTGGCGCATGCGCCGCTTATCGGCTGATCAGAGCGCCTCGGCCCAGTGGCCCGCCGTGCCGTGATGCGCAGCGTCGAGCGTGAGACGCGTCTCGAAGGCCCGCGAGATATGGGCGCGCAGCGCCGAGGCCGCCGCATCGCCATTGCCTTCGCGGATCGCATCGACAATCGCCTGATGCTCGTCGAGCGCCGCCTCGCCCCGGCCCTTCACCGCAAGCGAGGTGGTCGCGAGAAGCGCCATCGAGCGATGCACGAGGTCGAGCTGCTGGACGAGGTAACGATTATGCGAGGCGAGGTGAATTTGGTGGTGGAACCGGCGATTTGCCCGGCTCAGCGCCTCCGGATCGTCGAGTTGACCACGATCCTCGTCGATCATGTTCTGCAGCACGCGGACCTCTTCGGGGGCCGCATGTTTCGCCGCCAGTTGCGCGGCCAGCGCCTCCAGCTCGGCGCGCACGATATAGAGCTCCGCCAGCTGGTTGTGATCGAGCGAGGCCACGATCAGCGACCGCCCGTCGCGGGCCAGCATTTGCTGGGTTTCCAGCCGCTGCAGCGCCTCGCGCACCGGGGTGCGTGACACTCCGAACCGCTCCGCCAATTCGGATTCGACCAAACGGTCCCCGGGGCGGTAAACGCCTTCGTCGATGGCGTCGAGTATGAGAGTGTAGGCGTCTTTTTGCATGCAACCTGCTTTCGCGTTCTGCCAGAGATTAGGCGCGGGCCGCCCCCGGTGACAAGCAGATTGCACCTGCGCGCCCCGCGACCTAGCTTGCAGCCCATGACAGACAGCTCCGCGCCTGCCCCCGCCTCCGCCACCCCTGCCGACCGCGATCTCGCCGCCGAGTTCGCGCATGTCGACGCCTGGGTGTTCGATCTCGACAACACGCTCTACCCGCCAGAGGCGCGGCTCTTCGACCAGATCGAAGTGAAGATGACCGATTTCGTGATGCGCTCGCTGGGCGTCGATCGCGCGCGGGCCGACCATCTGCGCAACCACTACTGGCAGCTTTACGGCACCACGCTGGCGGGTCTGATGCACGAGCACGACGTGGACCCGGCCCCCTATCTGCACGAGGTGCACGAGATCTCGCTCGACCATCTGATGGTGGATGAGGCGCTGCGCGAAGGTATCGAAGCCCTGCCGGGCCGCAAGATCGTCTACACGAACGGCTCGGCCCCCTATGCGACGCGGGTGATCGCGGCGCGCGGGCTGACCGGGCTGTTCGACGGGGTCTATGGCGTCGAGCATGCCGAGTTCCATCCCAAGCCGCGCGCCGAGGCCTTCGACCGGGTTTTCGCGCAAGCCGGGATCGCACCCGACCGCGGTGCGATGTTCGAGGACGACGCCCGCAACCTGCGCCATCCCCATGCGATCGGGATGAAGACCGTGCATGTCGCCCCCGCTCCCGCGCCAGAGGATCACATCCACTATCACACTGCCGATCTCGCTGGGTTCCTGCGCAAAATCACGCGCGATTGAAGGGAAAGTGACGGCGCTGCGACAATATGGCACGGCTTCGCATCTTTATCGGAGCGAGATGCATCTTTAAGTCACGGTGGCCTGTCAGGGAGACAGCAAACGGGAGAATCGATTATGACCATGACGACCGCCGATTCCGGCGTTGCGGCCTATGTGGCCGATCATTCCGAAACCGAGCACAAGCAGATTTCGCCGGCTTTCATGTTCACCCTCGCGCTTGTCGTCGTGGCTCTGGCCGCGGGCATGGTCGCGATCATGGGCCTTGGCGGCCTGATCCTCTGGGCCGTGGGCGCCACCTGGATCATGCTCGCCCTCATCGTGGTGATGACCGCAGGCGGCTGACGTCGCATTAGAAGAATTCTCGCCCTTGGCGAACACGGCCCGGATCCGCGCGATCCGGGCCGTTTCTTTTTGCGCCCCGCATTGCCGGACCTGCACGCGCTCGGCTTGCGTTTCGCTGTGTCGCCGCGTCGCATCCCGGCGGCGGATCATTGCACCTGCCCGCGCCGGAGGGCAAAGTGGCACGGACATTGACGGAGGCGCCCCATGGCCGAGACCCGCACACCCATCGACACCGATATCCTGATCTCCGGCGGCGGCGTCGCCGGTCTGACGGCAGCCGCAGCCTTCGGGCAGGCGGGCTTCACCACGATCTGCGTCGACCCCACGCCGCCGGTCACGGAAGAGGCGGCAGAGGGCGCGGATATGCGCTCGACCGCGTTCCTGCGCCCGTCGCGCGAGGTGCTGCAGGCGGCGGGTATCTGGGATCGGCTCCTGCCCTATGCCGCGCCGCTGCAGATCATGCGGATCGTGGATGCGGGAGGCGAAAGCCCGACCGCGCGCCTGACCCGCGATTTCGACGCGGCCGACCTGTCCGACGAGCCCTTCGGCTGGAATTTCCCGAACTGGCTGCTGCGCCGCGAGCTGGTGGCCGCGCTGGCCGATAACCCGCTCGTCGATTTCCGCCCCGGCGTCGCGACGACCGGCCTCGTGACCCGCGAAAGCGGTGCCGAGGTGACGCTCTCCGACGGCACCCATGTGCGCGCGCGTCTCGTGATCGGGGCCGATGGCCGCAATTCCTTCGTGCGCGAAGCGGCGGGGCTTGGCGTCAAGACGATCCGCTATGGCCAGAAGGCGCTGGCCTTCGCGGTCACCCACCCGATCCCGCATGACAACGTCTCCACCGAAATTCACCGCTCGGGCGGGCCTTTCACGCTGGTCCCGCTGCCCGACCGTGACGGCAAATCCTCTTCGGCGATCGTCTGGATGGAGCGCGCCGCCGAGGCCGAACGCCTCGCCACGCTGCCCACGGAGGAATTCGAAGCGGCGATCATGGAACGCTCGACCGGGCTTCTCGGGCCGCTGAAGCTGGAAACCCGCCGTGCGGTCTGGCCGATGATGACGCAGATCGCGGATCGGTTCTCGGGCCAGCGCGTGGCCCTGATCGCCGAGGCTGCGCATGTCATTCCACCGATCGGCGCGCAGGGGCTGAACATGAGCCTCGCCGATCTCGCCTGCCTTCTGAAGCTGGCCGAGGAAGACCCGGTGCATCTGGGCGAGGCGAAGATGCTCGATGCCTATCACCGCCGCCGCTGGCCGGAGGTGAAGGCGCGCGAAGTGGGGATCGACCTGCTCAACCGCGCCTCGATGGTCGAAGCCCAGCCGCTGCGCGACCTGCGCGCTGGCGTTCTGGGCGCGCTCTATTCGCTCGGGCCGGTGCGCAAGACGCTGATGAAGGCGGGTCTTGGCGTGCGTTAAGCGACTGACTGGCGCGGCTGCAACCACGGCCCGCGCCAGAACCGCCGCATCATCATCGCCCCTGCCGAGGCAAGGCCAAGCACGAGGCCGAGCCAAAGCCCGACGCCGCCGAAATCCAGCGTGAAGGCGAGAAAGTAGCTGGCCGGGATACCGATCAGCCAATAGCTCGCCACCGCCATCCACATCGGCACGCGCGTATCCTGCACGCCGCGCAATAGGCCCAGCGCCATCACCTGCATCAGGTCGAACAGCTGAAAGATCGCCGCGACCATCAGGAAGCGCACGCCGTAAAGGACGATCTCCGGGGTGGCGGGATTCTCCGCGTCCAGAAACAGCCGCGTGAGCCAAGGACCGGCGAAGACGAAGACCGCCACCGTCAGCAGACCGAAGCCCACGGAGAGCCCTGTCACCACCCGCGCCCCGTCACGCAGAAGGCGCGGGTCACGTTTCCCATGCGCCCGCCCTGCCCGCACGGTGGCCGCGTTCGACAGGCCGACATGCACCATGAAGGTGATCGAGGAGACCTGCAGCGCGATCCCGTGCGCGGCGAGTTCAATCGTGCCGATCCAGCCCATCATCAGCGCCGAGGCCTGAAACATCGAGCCTTCCGCCACCGAGGTCAGCCCCACCGGCAGGCCCATTTTCGCGACGATCCAGAAGGCCTCCCAATCGGGCCGCCAGAACCGCTGGAAGAGCCGGATATGGGTCAGGCCCGGCGCACGCGCGGCATAAATCGCCTGCGCGACAAGGTTCAGCACCATCGCGCTCAGCGAGGCGATGGCAGCCCCCCGCACGCCCAGTTCCGGCGCGCCCCAATTGCCGAAGATCAGGATCCAGTTGACGCCCGCGTTCAGCAAAACCGCCCCCAGCGTGATCCAGAGCAGCACCGCCGTGCGCTCCTGCGCGGACAGATACGAACGGATCACCATCATCGCGAGGCCGGGCGCGAGCGCGAAGCCGAGGATGCGCAGGTAATCTTGTGCGAGCGCCGCGATCTCGGGCTTCTGGCCCAGCATCTCCAGCACCGCGCCGGAATTCCAGAAGACCGGCAGCATCGCGAGCCCGAACAGGATCGACAGCCAGATCCCCATCCGGGTGTCGCGCCGCGCCTGCACCTCGTCATCCGCACCCAAGCTTGCCGAGACGCGCCCCATCACCGCCAGCGCGATCCCGTTGCCCAGCATGAAGATCGAGAAGAAATAGGAGGTGCCCAACACCAGCGCTGCCAGCGCCTCGACGCCATACCAGCCCACCATCACCGTATCGGTCACGTTGAGCAGCATCTGCGCGAGGTTGGAGCCGATCAGCGGCAGACCCAAAGTGAAGATCGCCCGCACGTGGCGGGCGAGAGGCATCGCTTGGTTTTGCGGCTGAGGCGGTGGCGCGCTCTGGGATGGGTCGGTGCTCGTCATGGGCGAGCGCTAGCCCCGCCCGACGCGGCGGTCAAGAGAGCGGTTACTCGCCCACTTCTTTCTTACCCGTAATCATCGGCTTCACCAGGTTCACACCCTTCCACGTCCGGTAATAGACGATGGCCGCGATATGGATACCGACGACGATCAGCAGCAGGGTCGCCACGAATTCGTGGATTTTCGGCGCCCAGCTCGTGCTGATGCTGTCGGGCACGGAGCCCGCAAGGGGACCGACATTGATGTAATCCTGCGGATCGGAGGTCAGCCCGGTCACGACCTGCACGATCAGCAGCCCGAGCATCACAAGAACCGACCAGCCGCCCAGCGGATTATGCCCGACATGGCCGGAGCTTTCCTTGGATGGCAGGTGGCGAAGATAATCCGCCACCGCCTTGGGTCCATAGAGGAAATGCGAGAACCGCGCCGTGCGCGACCCCACGAACCCCCAGATCAGACGCACCGCCAGCAGCCCCGCGATCGCGTAGCCGGCATAGAAATGCCACGTCATCTGGTTCGGCCCCCATTCCCCGAGGCCCCAGGCGGCGGCAAAGGCCAGCACCAGAAGCCAGTGGAACAGACGCACGACAGGGTCCCAGACCGTGACGGTTTTCTTCGCGGGGGAGGCGGCGGTGTCTTTCATTCTGCGTTACTTCGAACGGAACTCGTCATGGCAGCTCTTGCAGGTGCCGCCGAGCTTGCCAACCGCCGGCTGCAGCGTCTCGAGGCTGCCCGCCGCATCGGGCATTTCCGCCGCGGCCTGATGGAGGGCGTCCGCCTTTTCCATGAACAGGTCCATGTTCGACCAGATTTCCGACTTCGCGTGGGTCTCCATCATGTCGTCGACCGAGGTGCCTTCGACGAAGAGCGGCGAGATATCGACCTTCGCGAGCGCCGCGATGTTGTTGGCGGCGGTCTGTGCCTTGGCGGCGTCGAAGTCCATCTTGCCCTGCGCCATCGGCGCGAGCACGGCCATCTGGGCGCCGAGCAAATCGAAGAAACCTTGGCGCGCTTCGACAGCGTCTTTGGGCGACTGCGCGAAGGCGGCGCTGGCGGCGAGGGTGAAGGTCAGGGCGAGGAGAGGCTTACGCATGTGGAACTCCAATCTGCGATGGCAAGAAACGTACAGGTTTGAGGTTACACGCATTCGTGTCAATCCGAAGACACTCCTATGTGCGCAGGCACACATTTCCCCTACCGGGACGATAGGGAGGCACCGGGTCTTAGGCAGGTTCCGGCCTATTGCCGATCGAACGCGCAAATCGCCTAGAAATCGCACTTAAGTTGCGACGGAACGTCAGGCACCCCGCGTATAAGCCGCGCGAAACCCTGACTTTATGCCGAAATCTGCGGAATCAGCGCTCGGGTTTGCGGGCGACGAAATCGATCAGGGCGGCGCGGCCGGAATGGCCCGCGCCCTCGTCGAGATCGGCATCGTAATCGGCCTGATGCAGCACCTCCCAGCGCGGGAAGGCGTCGCGCAGGAGATCGAGATCGTAGAGCTGCTCCACGACCCCCGGCCCGCCGGTCCCGTAGCGCGGCTGGCGTCGCGCGAAGCCGTGGATCAATGCGAGCCCGCCCGGTTTGAGCGCGGTCGCGATGCCGTCGAAAATCTCCGCCCGAAAGGCGGTATCGGCGAATTGGATGAAACAGGCGAGAACGGCGTCATATTCGCCGCGTGGCCAGTCATAGCCGCGAAGATCGGCGTCGATCGTCTGCATCGACACGCCCCGCTCCTGCGCCAGTTCAGCGGCCTTGCGGCGCGCGTTTTCCGACGGTTCGAGGGCTGTGACCTGCACTCCGAGGCTGGCGAGATAGGTGCCGTTGCGCCCTTCGCCGTCAGCGATGCTCAGAAGCCGCGCCCCCGGAGCGAGACGCCATGCCTGACGCGCCACGAAATCCGCCGGGGTCGTGCCATAGAGAAATTCTTCTCCGGCGAATCTTTCGTTCCAGCCCATACTCTCCTCCGGTTGTTACCCTTCACATGGAATGCAACCGGCGGAGGGACAAGCCCCACCGGTCACCGAAATCGCCATCGGCAATCACATGCTCAGGATTTGGTCACGCGGCGCTGATCGGGATGAAGAGATGCGCCAAGAATATGCTCGGACGAATGCACGACATGGCTCGCATGGCCCACGATCAGCGGATCGGGCGGAGTTGCGATCGTGGGATCCTTGTCGGGATAGTCCAGCGTCGACAGGAAATGCTTCATGCAGTTCAGCCGCGCGCGCTTCTTGTCGTTCGACTTCACGATGGTCCATGGCGCATCGGCGGTGTCGGTGTAGAAGAACATCGCCTCTTTCGCCTCGGTGTAATCGTCCCAGCGATCGAGGCTCGCCAGATCGATCGGCGACAGCTTCCAGCGCTTGAGCGGATCGGTTTCGCGCGATTGGAAGCGGCGGCGCTGCTCCTCGCGGGTGACCGAGAACCAGTATTTGTAAAGCCGGATGCCCGAGCGCACGAACATACGCTCCAGTTCCGGGGTCTGGCGCATGAATTCGAGATAATCGTTGGGCTTACAGAACCCCATCACGCGCTCCACGCCCGCGCGGTTATACCAGCTGCGATCATAGAAGGTCATCTCACCCGCGGTCGGCAGATGCTCGACATAGCGTTGGAAATACCACTGACCGAGTTCCTCTTCCGAGGGCTTGTTGAGTGCGACGACCCGGGCAAAGCGCGGGTTGAGATGTTCGGTGAAGCGCTTGATCGTACCGCCCTTGCCCGCCGCATCGCGGCCCTCGAAAAGGATCACGAATTTCTCGCCGCTCTCCTGCGCCCATTTCTGGACCTTCAGCAACTCGGCCTGAAGCTCCGCCTTTTCTTTCTCATAGGCGGCGCGCGCCATCTTGCGCTTGTAGGGGTATTTCCCGGTCTCGAAAGCCAGCCGCACCGCACTGGGATCGACGCGCGGGAAGCTCTTCGGGCCGGTCGTCTTCGGCTCTGGCGGGGTGATCGCGGGATGCGCCTCGGCGGGATCGATCGGCTTGACGACAGCCTCTGCCTTCCCGGCTGCGGCCTTGGCCGGTTTCGTCGCGTCGCTCATGAGCTGATCTTTCATGCGTATCCCTCCGTTGGCTGAACCTTGCGGAGCATCGCGCAATCCCGCGTGATGTGCCTTGATACGCATCAAAAACCCGTGTCTGCTGGGCCTCCGTCGGCAAAAACGCCACAAAATCGAGCGAAACGAAGGAACGGACATGATCACGATCTACGGCAACTATCATTCGCGGGCGAGCCGGGCGCTGTGGTTGCTCGAGGAGTTGGGCCTGCCGTTCCGTCTGCGCCGAGTCGTGCAGGCGAACCGTTTCAAGGATCCGCTCGCGCCGGAGGTTCCGCTCAACACCCGCTCGCCCGAATTTCGCAAGCTCTCGCCGATGGGCGCGATCCCGGTGCTGGAGGAAGACGGGCTGATCTTGACGGAGTCGCTCGCGATCAACCTGCATCTCGCACGTAAGGCGGGAGGGCCGCTCGCCCCTGCGCACGAGCGCGAACTGTCGCAAATGGAGCAATGGGCGCTCTTCGCCGCGACCTGGATCGAGACCGACGCGCTCGCGCTGAGCTTCGTCTATCGCCGCAAGGAGCAGGACACGCCCGAGGGCAAGGCCGAGATTGCTTCTCTATGCTCGAAGCTCGCCCGACCGCTGACCACGCTCGAGACCCATCTGGAGACGCATAGCCATATCGTGGGCGGCCGGTTCACCGTGACCGATCTCAATCTGGCCGAGGTTCTGCGCTACGGACAGGACCACCCGGATTTCCTCGCCCCCTACCCGCGCCTGCAAAGCTGGATCAAGCTGTGCCAGAGCCGGAAAGCCTTCCGCGCGATGTGGGAGAAGCGCGAAGCCGAGGCGGTTTGATTCGGCGAACCTCGCGTCGCGCCTAATTCGAAAGGTGTATGCGAAGACGGCGCGGATACGCACTCTGCTCAAGCGATGGGCAGGCGCTCAACCCAACTTCGCCTTTCAGTCAGGTCTCCCTGACCAAGTGGTCGGGTTTTCCGCAGCGGGGTGAATTCCTCTTAGCAATGCAGCTTCCCTTACGTCATTTTGTCGGGGTGAAGAGGGTTCGAGGTAACCATGTCTGCTTTGCTTGGATACGGCCTGTGTTTGGGTGCGACGCTGATCGTGATCGCGGGAGATTTCGTTCTGAAATCCGCCGTTGATAAAGGTCACGCGCTGCATTCGCCGTCTGTCTTCCTAGGTTGCGTGCTTTACGCCGCTTCGGCAGCAGGTTGGTTTCTGGCTATGCGGCATGTGTCGCTGGCACAAACGGGCGTGGCCTCGGCGCTTTTCACATTGATGGCTCTGGTGACGATGGGAGTCGTCCTGTTCGGTGAAAAACTCGCCTTGCGGGAAGTCTTCGGTATCGCGATGGCGGTGGGGTCGATGCTGCTCATGGCGCGCGTCGCGTAAGGGCCGGACGTTTTCGGGGGTGTGGGGCTTTCGAAGCGGATCGGGGCGGTGGGGTCTTCTTGCTCCTCCGCCCCAACCTGCGGTATCTCTTGTTTAGAAAACTACAAGAGAAAGCGAGCAGCATGGCCGACGATCTTCTGACGCCCCAGACCGATTCCTATGACGCCTCCTCGATCGAGGTGCTCGAAGGTCTCGAACCCGTGCGAAAACGCCCCGGCATGTATATCGGCGGCACGGACGAGCGCGCGCTTCATCACATGGTGGCCGAGGTGCTCGACAACTCGATGGACGAAGCGGTGGCCGGTCACGCCAACCGCATCGAGGTCGAACTGCTCGCCGATCATTCCGTCGTCATCCGCGACAACGGGCGCGGCATCCCGATCGACCCGCACCCGAAATTCCCCGGCAAATCCGCGCTGGAAGTCATCCTTTGCACGCTGCATGCGGGCGGCAAATTCTCGGGCGACGCCTACGAGACCTCGGGTGGTCTGCACGGGGTGGGCGCCTCGGTGGTCAACGCGCTGTCGGACCTGATGGTCGTTCAGGTCGCCAAGAACAAGGAGCTGTATGAACAGCGCTTCTCGCGCGGCATCCCCGAAGGTCCGGTGGAGAAGATCGGAGCGGCGCCCAACCGTCGCGGCACCACCGTCACCTTCCATGCCGACGAGCAGATCTTCGGCCACCACCGGTTCAAGCCTGCACGTCTGCTGAAGATGGTGCGCTCGAAAGCGTATCTCTTCTCGGGCGTGGAGATTCGCTGGAAGTCCGAGGTCGACGATGGCGAGACCCCGACCGAGGCGACTTTCCACTTCCCCGGCGGCCTCGCAGATTACCTGACCGAGACGCTGAGCGGCGCGAGCACCTATGCCGACCGCCCCTTCTCGGGCAAGGTGGAGTTCCGCGAGAAGTTCAACGTGCCGGGCTCGGTCGAATGGGCGATCAACTGGACGCCGTCGCGCGACGGCTTCATCCAGTCCTACTGTAACACCGTGCCCACCCCCGAGGGAGGCACCCATGAGGCGGGCTTCTGGTCGGCGATCCTCAAGGGCATCCGCGCCTATGGCGAGCTGGTGAACAACAAGAAGGCCGCGCAGATCACCCGCGACGACCTGATCACAGGCGGCTGTGCGCTGGTCTCGTGCTTCATCCGCGAGCCGGAATTCGTGGGCCAGACCAAGGACCGCCTCGCCACCGTCGAGGCGCAGCGTCTGGTCGAAGGCGCGGTGCGCGACCACTTCGACAACTGGCTGGCCTCGGACACGAAATCCGCCGGTGCGATCCTCGATTTCCTCGTGCTGCGCGCCGAAGAACGCCTCAAGCGTCGGCAGGAGAAAGAGACCCAGCGCAAATCGGCCACCAAGCGGCTGCGCCTGCCCGGCAAGCTGGTCGACTGCTCGGCCACGAACCGTTCGGGCACGGAGCTGTTCATCGTCGAGGGCGACTCGGCAGGCGGCTCGGCCAAGATGGCGCGCGACCGCAAGAACCAGGCGCTGCTGCCCCTGCGCGGCAAGATCCTCAACGTGCTGGGCGCGGCAAGCTCCAAGCTCGGCTCGAACCAGGAGATCAACGATCTGACGCAGGCGCTCGGCGTGGGGCTCGGCACCAAGTTTAACGTCGACGATCTGCGCTACGACAAGATCATCATCATGACCGACGCGGACGTGGACGGAGCCCACATCGCCTCGCTCCTGATGACCTTCTTCTTCACCCAGATGCGCCCGATGATCGACCAGGGGCACCTCTATCTGGCCTGCCCGCCGCTCTATCGCCTGACCCAAGGCGCCAAGCGCGTCTATGTGGCCGATGACGCCGAGAAGGACGCGATGCTGGAGAAAGGTCTGGGCGGCAAAGGCAAGATCGACGTGCAGCGCTTCAAGGGTCTGGGCGAGATGGACGCGAAGGACCTGAAAGAGACCACGATGAACCCCGAGACCCGCAAGCTGATCCGGGTGACGATCCACGACGACGAGCCGAACGAGACCGGCGATCTGGTGGAAAGGTTGATGGGGAAAAAGCCTGAACTGCGGTTCCAGTATATTCAGGAGAACGCGCAGTTCGTGGAGGAGCTGGATGTTTGAGAGCCTCTTGGCGGGCCTTTCAGCTCTAAGACCTTTTGCTTGGCGGACAGCTCTGGCATTTCTCGTTGTTTCTGGTGCAGTCTTATTTCTTCCCGGGAACATTAGAGAAACCTTTGGTTTGGCCAAAATTTTATCAACATCTCGGCCTGCAGTCGGACTGTTGTTTCTTCTGTCGCTTGGTATTTTAGCTGTGGAGGTCTTTGACTGGCTTAAGAAGAGTGTCACCCAGGCCATCGTCAATCGGCGCCACTATCGCTTTTTGAAGCACCACCTCGCCAATCTGTCGAATGACGAGAAACAGATACTTCGTAGTTTCATATCGGAAGATCGTTCGACGGCTGTGTTTCCTCTTTCATCTGGCACCCCAAATTTCTTGGAGGGGAAGAAGATACTAACTCGGTCCTCCCACCTCGGCATTCCCGGGGCAGGCGATCTTTTTGCATTCTCAATCCAGCCAGTAGCTTTGAAGATACTAAGAAAGCACCCGGATTTTCTGGACTGATGTCCGCCCGGGCGACCAGCCCGGGCAGCGCCCGACCCTCCCCCAGGGAGGGCGCATTGGCGACACAGCCCGCAGCCTCCCCGTCCTCCGGGCTTGCAAGATAAACCGCTCAAACCAGACGAGAGCAAAGCGCCCCCTGCGCCGCGACCCGCGGCGCGTTCGCCGCTGAAGGCTTCCACTGGAAGCCTTCCGAGACGCGGCTCACCCCAAGGGTCGGGCGCTGCCCTCGTCTCTCGCCACACGCGCCCGTCCGGCCCTCCGCTCGCGCTCCGGGCGTTCGCCGGGGCGTCCTTCCACTGGAAGGCCGCTAGTCCCGGCTCACCCCTCCTCGCGTGGCACGAAACGGACACGGGCTTGGATCATCTCCGGCGGCGCGATACCAAGGCGCGATACGTCACAACCTTCGGATCCCGACACATGCCCCAGATTTCTTCCCAAAGCCTCAGCGTCACCATCGCCGATCTGGGCGCCGAGATGCAGGGGCTGAGCTATCAGGGGCAGGAACTGCTCTGGGAGGGTGACCCGGCCTGGTGGAGCGGGCAGGCCCCGATCCTGTTTCCCATCGTCGGCCTTCCCGCGCCCGAAGGGGTGACGATCGACGGCACGCCCCACGCAATCCCCAAGCACGGCTTCGCCCGCCGTCTGCCCTTCCGCGTGACCGAGCTGACGCAAAGCCGCTGCTGCCACCTGCTCGAACCCTCGCAGGAGACCGCGGCCTATCCGTTCGATTTCCGGCTCGAGATCGTCCACGAGGTCCTGGGGGCGGAGCTGCGCGTCACCGCCACGGTCAGCAATACGGGCGATCGGGAGATGCCGTTTTCCTTCGGCTTTCACCCCGCGTTCCGCTGGCCGCTGCCCGGCGCGACCGGCCCGCACCGGATCGAGCTGCGCAACGGGGCGGAGCCTGCCTTGGCGCGGCTCGCGGATGGGATGCTGGGGCGCGCGCGGATGCCCTCGCCCTTAACGGCGGGCGCGCTGACCCTCGATCCGGCGCAGTATGAGGACGATGCGATGATCTTCCCCGAAGGCGCGGGCGACGGGCTGCGCTACCGCGCCGACGGGGCGCCGGTGCTCGATTTCCGCTTTTCCAACTTGCCCAATCTCGCGCTGTGGCAGAAACCCGGTGCGCCCTATATCTGCATCGAGCCGTGGCATGGGCTGCCTGCCGCGGAAGGGGCCGGGCCGGAACTGGCCGCGCGGCCCGACAGCATGATCTTGCCCCCCGGCGCGCAGGAGACATTCGCGATGACCCTACAGGTGAGCGGATGATCCCCTACCTCGCCTATGGCTCCAACCTGCTGACCTCGCGGCTTGCCGCGCGCTGCCCCTCGGCGCGCGTGCTCGGGTTGGCGGAGGTTCCCGGACATGCGCTCGATTTCTCGAAACGCGGGCGCGACGGGAGCGCGAAGGCTACGATCACCGAAAGCGACGCGCGCACCCAAGGTGTGCTGTTCGAGATCACGGAGACCGACATCCCCGCGCTCGATGCCGCAGAGGGCGCGGGGCTGCACTACGAGAAGATCGCGCTCACGCTCGAGGATGGCCAGCGCGCCTTCACCTATCGCGCGCTACAGCGACAGGACGGGATCGCACCGTTCGAATGGTATCTCGCGCTGATCCGGGCGGGGCGGCGCGAGCACGGGCTGGGCCTGGACGATCTGGCGGACGTCACGCCGATCCCCGACCCCGAGCCCGACCGCCCCGGATTCATCGCCGCCCGCGAAGCGTTGGTCCGCGCGGGCTATAGAGACTGGCGCGCGGCGCTCTGACCGATCGGGCGCACGGGCATGCCAGGCCCGGTCAGCACGGCGACCCCTGCCCCGACCAGCGACGACAGCTCCGGCCCGTCGCAATCCAAGCCGCCGGTATAGGTGCCGAAAGCGGGCAGGATCAGGTGATCGCGCCCCACCAGAAACGCCCGATACGACCGCCGCGCGATCTGCGCTTTGGGGTGGTAATGGCCCGAGAGGTCCGGCCCGGTGCCTGCAATATGGCGCAGGGTGAGCGGGCCGATTTGCGTCTCTTCCACGGTCCGGCCCAAGCCGATCGGATCATGGTTTCCCGCGATCCATAGCAGTTCGGTCTGGGCCGCGATCCGTGTTAGACGCCCGGCGATCTCGGGCGCGATCTCTCCCGCCGCCGCATCGTCGTCGAACGCATCGCCTAGGCTGATCAGCCGCGAAGGCCGCAGCCGCAGCACCTCGGCCTCCAGCCGGATCACCGTGTCGAGGCTCTCAAAAGGCGGCAGCAACGCGCCCCCGCGCCGCGCCATCCGCTCGGACTTGCCCAAGTGCAGATCGGCCACGATCAGCGCGTCTTCCCCGGGCCAATAGAGCGCGCCCGACGGTTGCGCGATGAACCGTTGCCCCGCGAAGGTGATCTCTCTCATTCCAGCCCCGCCTCGCGCATCATCGCCTGCGCCTCTTCTTCCATCAGCCGCGCCTCGCCCGTGCCGCCGCGAATGCCAACCTGCCCGTGCTCCAACAACAAGGGCGCGGCCAGCGGCGTCACATGCGGGGCGCGGATATGCACGATTCTCTGCCCTTGGGCCAGCATCTCCTCGATCCGCTCGAAATCGACGAGACCGCGGCTCGCCTCCTCGCGGGTGATACGCAGCAGAAGGTGCTCGGGGTCGTAGCGGCGCAGCGTGTCGTAAAGGATATCGGACGAAAACGTCGCCTGTTTGCCCGATTTGCGCTGCCCCGGCAGGTTGCGCTGGATGAGGCCCGCGATCGTCGCGATGGAGCGAAACGCGCGTTTCATCACCGCGTTGCTCTCAAGCCAGTCGCGAAGCCCTTCGCGTAGCCCTTCGGCCGACAGCAACGGCGCGGGGTCTTCGACCGGATCGATCGACCAGATCAGCAGCGCGTAGTCGGTGGCGACAAAACCAAGCGGCCCGAGCCCCGCCTGCTCCATCCGGTGGGTCAGCAGCAGCGCGAGCGTCTGATGCGCGTTGCGCCCCGCAAATCCGTAGAGACAGAAGAAAGCTCGCCCGCCGCGCAGGAAGGTCTCGCAGGTCAGCGTGCCGGGGGCGGGCAGCGTGGAAATCTCACGCTGCAGCGCCAGCCAGTCGCGGGTGTCAGGCGGCAGCTGATCCCAGTCCTCGGGCGTGGCGATCAGGCGCTGCACCCTTTGCGACAGCTCCAGCGAGGTCGCCATCTTCAGCCCCGAGAAGACGGCGATCTTCGGCTCGCGCGTGGCGGCATTCGTCACCTCCACGACCATCTCGCGCAGGCCCTCGTAGCGGACAACCTGCCCGCCGATCAGGAACGTGTCGCCGGGGGTGAGAGACGCGGCGAAGCCTTCCTCAACCTCGCCCAAGGGCGTGCCGCCGCGCCGGGATATGCGGCGGACTTTCAGCTTCTCGGTCTCGGTGATCGTGCCGATATTCATCCGCAGATCGCGGGTCGCGCGGGGATCGCGGAGCTGCCATTTGCCATCACGCTGCAACAGACGCTGCCAGCGGTCATAGGCGCGCAGCGCGTAACCGCCCGTCGCGCAGAACTCGAGACAGGCGTCGAAATCCGCACGTGGCAAATTCGCGTAAGGCCCCGCCCGCCGCACCTCGGCGTAAAGCGCATCCGCCTCGAACGGCCCGGCGCTGGCGGTCAGCAGGATATGCTGGCACAGCACGTCGAGCGGTCCGCGCCAGCGCCGCCCCCCGCCGTCCAGATCGTTCGCGCGCACGGCCTCCAAGGCGGCGGCGCATTCGACGATCTCGAAGCGATTGGCGGGCACTATCCGCGCGCGCGAGGGCTCGTCATAGCGGTGATTGGCGCGCCCGATCCGCTGCACGAGGCGCTTGACGTTCTTCGGCGCGCCGACCTGCAGCACTAGATCGACATCGCCCCAGTCGAGCCCCAGATCGAGCGAGCCGGTGCAGACCACCGCGCGCAGCTCGCCGCTGGCCATCGCCTCCTCGACCTTGTGGCGGGCGTCGCGCGAGAGCGAGCCGTGATGCAGCCCGATCGGCAATGCGTTGTCGTTCACCTCCCAGAGCGCTTGAAAGAACAGCTCCGCCTGGGCCCGTGTGTTGAGGAAGACGAGGCTGAGCCGCGCGTCCTCGATCGCCGCCATCACGTCGCGCGCGGCGTGCCGCCCACCGCCGCCTGCCCAAGGTGCGGGGCGCTCGGTCGGCAGCATCTCGATATCGGGGGGCGGACCGGGATCGGCCATGATCACCCGCGCGCCGCCCATGAAATCGGCCAGCGCATCCGGGGCCTCGACCGTGGCCGAGAGCCCGGTGACGGTCAGGTCGGGCGACAGGCTGCGCAGCCGCGCGACGCCGAGCATCAGCTGATCGCCACGCTTGCTTTCGGCCAGCGCGTGGATTTCATCGAGCACCATCCGCTTGACCCCTGCGAAGATCTTCGGCGCTTCCGGGTAGGACAGCATCAGCGCGAGGCTCTCCGGCGTCGTCAGCAGGATCTGCGGTGGATCGACCCGCTGACGACGACGCTGCGTGGCCGAGGTGTCGCCAGTGCGATCCTCGATCCGCAGGTCCAGCCCGATCTCGTCCACCGGCGCGCGCAGGTTGCGGGCGATATCCTTGGACAGCGCCTTGAGCGGCGAGACATAGAGCGTGTGCAGCCCCTCGTATCCCTCGGCCAGATCGACGAGCGACGGCAGAAACCCCGCCAGCGTCTTGCCGCCCCCGGTCGGCGCGATCAGCAGCGTATCTTCGCGCGCCGACAGCACGTCGAGCTGATGCCTGTGCGGTTGCCAGCCGCGGCTGGCGAACCAGTCGGCGAAGCGTTGCGGCAGGAGGGGCGTGGCGGCGGTGTCAGGCATCGCGTGAAAGGTAGGCGTGAGGAGCGGATGCGCAAGCTTTGCGGCACCTCTTGGCACAGGCGGCCTGCCCGGGCCGCGCCCGCCCCTTCTTTAAAGCAGTCAGCCTTTGCGCCGCGACGCGGCTCTCCTCAACATCTCGCACCATCGCACACCCCACCCGCGCCATCTCGCCACTGTTCATCGGGCGATCCATGTTATATTCAGGCCCGCGACAGGAAATTGCCCGAGTCACCTCGGGCGCGACAGAAACGGAAAACTTATGGCCTTTTATCGTTCCCGTAGATCCACCCATGGCCGCAACATGGCGGGTGCGCGCGGTCTGTGGCGCGCCACCGGCATGACCGATGACGACTTCGGCAAGCCGATCATCGCGGTCGTGAACTCCTTCACCCAATTCGTGCCCGGTCACGTCCACCTCAAGGACCTCGGCCAGATGGTCGCGCGCGAGATCGAGAGCGCGGGCGGCGTTGCGAAGGAATTCAACACCATCGCGGTCGATGACGGGATCGCGATGGGCCATGACGGGATGCTCTATTCGCTGCCCTCGCGCGAAGTGATCGCGGACTCCGTCGAATACATGGTCAACGCGCATTGTGCCGATGCGATGGTCTGCATCTCGAACTGCGACAAGATCACCCCCGGCATGATGATGGCCGCGATGCGCCTGAACATTCCGGTGATCTTCGTTTCCGGCGGCCCGATGGAGGCCGGCAAGGAAGGCGCGGAAATCATCGGTCACGACCTCGATCTGGTCGATGCGATGGTGGCTGCGGCCGACGACAAGTATTCCGACGAGGACGTGCTCGCGATCGAGAAGGCCGCCTGCCCGACCTGCGGGTCGTGCTCGGGCATGTTCACCGCGAACTCGATGAACTGCCTCGCCGAAGCGCTGGGTCTGGCGCTGCCGGGCAATGGCTCGATGCTGGCGACCCATGCCGACCGCAAGGAGCTGTTCCTCGAGGCGGGCCGCAAGATCGTCGAGATCACGCGCCGCCATTACGAGCTGGAAGACAAGGGCCTGCTGCCGCGCGAGATCGCGACGTTTGAAGCCTTCGAGAACGCGATGAGCCTCGATATCGCGATGGGCGGGTCCACCAACACCGTGCTCCACCTGCTGGCGATCGCGCATGAGGGCAAGGTCGACTTCACGATGGAAGACATCGACCGCCTCTCGCGCAAGGTGCCTGTGTTCTGCAAGGTGGCGCCGGCGAAGCAGGACGTCCACATGGAAGACGTCCACCGCGCGGGCGGCATCATGGGCATCCTTGGCGAGATGAACCGCGCCGGTCTGATCCATCAGGACGTGCGCACCGTGCATTCGGAAACGATGGCCGAGGCGCTCTCGAAATGGGACGTGATGGTCGCCAATGACGACGCCACCGATCAGTTCTACCGCGCGGCCCCGGGCGGCGTGCGCACCACGCAGGCCTTCTCGACCGAGAACCGCTACAAGGAGCTCGACCGCGACCGCGAAAACGGCGTGATCCGCACCGCGGAACATGCGTTCTCGCAGGATGGCGGTCTGGCGGTGCTCTACGGCAATATCGCCGAGCAGGGTTGCATCGTGAAAACCGCAGGCGTCGACGACTCGATCCTGAAATTCTCGGGCCCTGCGAAAGTGTTCGAGAGCCAGGACGACGCGGTGTCGGGCATCCTGACCGGCAAGGTTGTCGAGGGCGAGGTGGTCATCATCCGCTACGAGGGCCCGCGCGGCGGTCCGGGGATGCAGGAAATGCTCTACCCGACCTCCTACCTCAAATCGAAGGGCCTCGGCGCGAAATGCGCGCTGCTGACCGACGGGCGGTTCTCGGGCGGCACCTCGGGGCTGTCCATCGGCCATGTCAGCCCGGAAGCGGAAGAAGGCGGCACGATCGGCCTCGTCGAGACGGGCGATATCATCGAGATCGACATCCCGAACCGCACGATCAACCTCGCCGTGGCCGACAATGTGCTGGCCGCGCGGCGTGAGGCGATGGGGCCGCTGCCGTGGAAACCGGCAGAGCCGCGCAAGCGCGCCGTCTCGACCGCGCTCAAGGCCTATGCGCTGTTGGCCAGCTCGGCGGCGAAGGGCGGCGTGCGCATCCTGCCCGAGTGATCGCACCCTCACGCGAATTGGAACGGCCGCCTCTCGGGGCGGCCGTTTTCGTTCAGGCGACATCGCTTTCGGGCAGGCTTTCTTCCCAACCGAGCCGCTTGCGGATCGCATGGGCGAGATAGCTCATCGCCAGGGCTGAGGCGCCGCCCAGCACCGTGCCCGCGACCCGGCCCCATGCGTTCGACAGCGGCGCATCATTGCCCATAGAGACCATCACGACGATCAGCGCGGTCAGGAAGGCCACGAAGGTCGGGTAATGCGCGGGCGGTGCGAACAGGATCGCAGTCACGCCGAAGATCACATAGAGCCCCGGCATCACGACACTGTCCGGCCCGAGCCACAGCACAAGCAGGCTCGCCCCCAGCCCGCCTGCGAGGGTCGCAAGGCTGCGCACCAGCACCCGGTCCCATGTCATGCCGGGACGCGGGCGCAGCATCAACAGCGCCGAGAGCGGCGCCCAGTAGGGGTGATTGATCGAGAAAGCCACTGCGATCCCGTAGGACAAGCCCACCGCGCCCATCGCCTGCAGCCCCTGACCGATCAGCGAGTTGAGCGGCGCAACGCCATCGGGCGGCACTTGCCCGTCGAGCTTCGGCCCCGTCTTCGGTGCGAAGTGTTTCCAGATCACCCGCACCGCCTCTTCCACCGCCAGGACCCAGACCATCGCACCGCCGACGGCAAGCAGCACCGGCCCGGGCGACGGAATGAACTGCACGAGAAAGGTCGAGAGCGAGAAGAACAGCCAGCTTTGCAGAAACAGCCACCACAGGCTCATATCGCGGCGCGAGAGCAGGCCAACGGCGAACGCGCCAAGCAGCATTCCCGGCACGCTCAGCGCGACGCCACCGATCATGACCTTTGCCGCGATCATTCCCGCAAAGATCCCGACCAGTTTGCCCGCAATATCGAGGAAGGTGACCGGCCAGCGCCGATTGCGGATCGACTTGCCCTGCCCTGTCGAGGTGGCGAAGCCCGCGCCAAGCGCCGCGAGTTCCTGCCCCCGCGGCAGATCGAGCGACAGCACGATCGCGACGAGCCCGCTCAGTGCAAGCGCCGCGGGCAAGCCGCGCGACCAGTTCAGCTTCTGAAGTTGCGTAGGGGAGATAGTCACAAATTGCACCGTGTAACACCTTTCGATGCAGGCAAAGCGCCTTACCGACGCGCTGGTTCCCCGCTAGACGCCGATCCGGTCCAGAAGCCCCGCCACTAGTCCGTGATAGCCCGAACCGAACAGGCGCAGATGCACCAGCGCGGGCCAGAGCTGATAGATCGCCCGCCGCGCCTGCCAGCCGGGTTCAAGCGCGCCGTAACCAGCGGCGAATTCCGGCCCCGGCGCGCCAAAAAGGTGGAGCATCGCGAGATCGACCTCGCCGTCGCCGAAATAGCAGGCCGGGTCGATCAGCCCGCTCAGGTGCCCTTGGTCGGCCAGCACGTTGCCCGCCCAGAGATCGCCGTGCAGCAAGGACGGGAACGGGCGTGGCGGCAGATGCTCGTCAATCTGCGCGGCGAGCGTCTCGACCCGGCGGGCGAGTGGCACGGGCAAGGCAGGCAGCGACGGGCGCAGCCGTGCCTCGGCCCAGAACTCAGGCCATGTCGGGTGCGCTGCGTTCGGGATCGGCACCGGGCCGAAGGCGTAATCGTCGGGCCAGCCGTAGGGCGCATCATCCCGTGCCCCCGGCGCGCGATGTTGGCGCCGAAGCATCTCGCCCAGTTCCAGCCACCCCGCGCCCCGCAGCCCACCGCTCTGCGGCAAAGCCTCTATCACGAGGCAGACCCGAGAGACCGCGATCACCTTCGGCACCCGTGCGCCCGCCTCGGCCAGCGCCCGCAGCATCCTCGCCTCGATCTCGGGGTGAGGCCCGCCCTTGGCGATCACCCGCTCTCCGGTCGGCAGGTCTAGCGCCAGCACCGGGCTCAGATCGCCGCCCGCCAGCGGCTCGGCCCGTCGCGGCGTGATTTCCAGCAGGCGCGCGGCCTCTGCCAATATCCGCGCCGTTTCGTCCATGTCGCCCTCCTGTTTTCGGTCGTTTGCCTTTTCTTGCGGCACCACAGGCGAATATCCGCTCTGTACGACAGGATTACGGTTGCGTGACGGGTTCCATCCGGTGCAAATGCCCAATGTTGCCGTCGATCAGCCTCCCCATGGCGGGTCAGTCCTTCGTGCAGCATAGACATTTTGGACGCCTTTGTGCCGAGACAATGCGTGCAGCGCGCTCGGGCCGGAGGATTTGTCCGTTTCTGTCCCTCGGGGGGCAACACGAGACCCTGACGGAGATATCCCCACACTCGTCTCCGTCGGGTAGCAGCCGCCGCGAACCCCTTGCGGCGGCTGCGTTTAGCCCCGGCCCCGATCAGCGCAGGAAGTTGTCGCGCATCAGCGAAACCACCTCATCGGCACGCCCGTTGAGCACCGCCTTCACGCCGAAGAGCGCGGTCGAGCCCACCTGTGCCGGTTTGATCTTCGGCGGCATCACCAGCTCCATCCGGTTCACCTTCACGTCGAGCAGCGCAGGCCCCGGAGCAGCGAGCCAGTCGCGCACCGCGCCTTCGAGGTCGCTCGCGCTCTCGACCCGCATCCCTTCCATGCCGATCGCCCGTGCCATCGCGCCGAAGTCGGGATTGCGCAGCTCGGTGAAGGCGTCGAGCATCCCCTCCACCCGTTGCTCCATCTCCACAAAGCCCAGCGAGGCGTTGTTATAAACCAAGAGCTTCACCGGCAGCTTCTCCTGCACCAGCGTCAGCAAGTCGCCCATCAGCATGGTCATTCCGCCATCGCCGCACATCGCGATCACCTGACGCTCGGGGTATGCCTCCTGAATGCCCAGCGCCTGCGGATAGGCATTGGCCATCGTCCCGTGCAGCAGCGAGGTCAGGAAGCGCCGCGACCCGTTGGCCGAGAGGTGACGCAGCAGCCAGACCATGGGCGAGCCGCCATCCGCAGTGAAGATCGCGTCCTTCGCCGCGAACCGGTCGAGCAGCTCGGTCAGGTGCTGCGGGTGGATAAGGCTCGGGTCGGGTTCTTCCGCGCTATCGAGGTAGCCCTTGAGGTCCTCGGCATAGGCTTTCAGCGCCCGATCAAGATGTTTGCCGGGCTCGCGCAGGACAAGGCGCGGCAGCAGCGCGTCGATCGTGTCGCCGACATCGCCCGCTAGTCCCAGATGGATCGGCGCGCGCCGTCCCAGCCGGGTGGGCTCGATGTCGAGCTGCACGATCTTGGCCTTTCCGGGATAGAACTGCGTATAGGCGAAATCGCTGCCCAGACAGAGGAGTAGGTCGCAATCGCCCATCGCTTCCATACCCGCGCGATTGCCCAGGATCCCGGTCATGCCGACATTGTTGGGCATGTCCGGCTCGATGAACTCCTTCGCGCGCGTGGTATGCGCGACCGGCGCGGCGAGCCGCTCCGAAAGTGCCCGGATCTGGGCCGCTGCCCCGCGCGCGCCGATGCCCGCGTAGATCGTGATCCGTTCGGCCTCGGCGATCATGCCCGCCAGCGCGTCCAGCTCCGCCTCCGACGGGCGCATCACCGGCTGCGGGCGATGCACCGCCCAGTGCAGATCGTCCTTCGCCGTCTCGCGGAACATGTCGCCATTGACGATGACCACCGCGACGCCGCCCTTGGTCAGCGCCGCCTGCGCCGCCTGCGCGGTGATCCGGCGGGCCTGATCGGGATGACTGATCCGCTCGCAGAACACCGATGCCTGTTCATAGACCTTCTTCTGATCGACCTCCTGCGGGAAGCCCAAGCCCTCCTCCGCGCGCTCGATATTCGAGGCGATCAGCACCACGGGCGCCCCATTTCGGTGGCTCTCGAAGATACCGTTCACGAAATGCAGGCTCCCGGGCCCGGTGGTCCCCGCGCAGACCGACAGCTCCCCGGTCATGTAGCTCTCGCCACCCGCCGCAAGCGCGCCGACCTCTTCATGGCGCACATGGACCCAGCTCAGGTCCGAGCGGCGCACCGCATCGGTGAAATGATTGATCGTGTCGCCCACGATCCCGTAGACGCGCTGCGCCCCCGCCGAGACCAGGGTTTCGGCGATGATCTCGGATACGCTCTTGCTCATGTCAGGCCTCTTTCAATTCGGCTTTGTGATGCAGGCTGGTACGCTTGGCATCGAGGTCGATGCGCGGCTTGAAGCTGTCGGCATCGGCCGCTTCCCACCAGTCGGCGTAATCGGTGCTGCCCGGATCGTCGTTGAGAACGCCCGCGGGCAGGAACGGGTAGATCTTGTCGATGGTGCGAGCCTCGCGCACGGCAGTGCGGTGCACGATGTGATGGGGCTGCAGCGCGCTCGGATGCTCCAGCCCGGCGGCTGCGACGATATCGGCAAGCGCCTCCAGCGTCTTGGCATGAAAGCGCGCCGCGCGGGGGCCCTGCACCTCGGGCACGAGGCCGCGCTGACGGCTCTTGTCCTGCGTGGTCACCCCGGTCGGACAGGTGCCCAGATGGCACCGCTGCGCCTGAATGCAGCCGATCGAGAACATGAAGGCCCGCGCGGCATTGCACCAATCCGCCCCGATCGCGAGGTTCTCCGCCAGCCCATAGCCGGAATAGACCTTGCCGGACGCCGCCAGCCGCACCTTGTCCTTCACGCCCGCGCCGACCAGCGCATTGCGCATCAGAACGAGCCCGTCGATCAGCGGCATGCCCACGTGATCCGACAGCTCGAGCGGCGCGGCCCCGGTGCCACCCTCGGCTCCGTCGACGACGATGAAATCGGGATAGATGCCGGTCTTCTGCATCGCCTTCACCACCGCGAAAGCCTCATGCGGCTGACCGATGCACAGCTTGATGCCCACCGGTTTGCCGCCCGAGAGATCACGCATCTTCGCCGCGAATTCCATCATCTGCGCGGGCGTCGAAAACGCCTTGTGGCCGCGCGGCGAGAGGCAATCCTGATGCGCCGGCACCTTGCGGGTCTCGGCAATCTCTTCGGTGACTTTCGCCGCAGGTAGCAACCCGCCATGACCGGGCTTCGCGCCTTGGCTCAGCTTGATCTCGGTCATCTTGACCTGATCGCGGCTGGCCTGATCCTTGAACAGCTCCGGGTCGAAATTCCCCTCATCGTCGCGCGCCCCGAAATAGCCCGAGCCCAGTTCCCAGACGATGTCGCCACCGTGGCTCTGGTGATAGGGCGAGAAGCCCCCCTCGCCCGTGTCGTGGTAGAACCCGCCAAGCTTGGCCCCAAGGTTCAGCGCCTCGACCGCATTGGCCGACAGCGCCCCGAAGGACATGGCCGAGATGTTGAGCACCGACGCCGAATAGGGTTTCGCGCATTGATCGTTGCCGACCGTGATGCGTGGGCTTTTGTCGGGATGCTCGGCGGGTGCGATGGAATGGTTCACCCATTGGTATTCGGCGCCTTCCACATCGCGCTCAGTGCCGAAGGGATGGGTATCGGTCCGGCCCCGCGCGCGGGCATGCACGAGGTTGCGCGCCTCGTAGGGGTAGGGTTTGCCCTCCAGATCGCCCTCGACGATATAGGCGCGCAGGAAAGGCCGCAGATCGTAGGCGAGCCAGCGGATGCGCGCCGCGCCCGGATAGTTGCGCGTGATCGTCCAGTCCTTCTGGAAATAGTCATAAAGGCTGAGCGCCAGTAGCGGCACCGTCAAAAGCAAAAGGATCAGCCACCAAGGGCTGATCCAGACGGCCAGCGCGAGCGCCAGCACAGACATCAAGAGCGAGCTGAGAGGGACGATGTTGCGGATGATGCTGTTCATATCGTCCCTCCCGGCTCTGCATGACTTACACTGTCGCCTTGGCGCCTTTCGGCCCGACGAGCAGCCAGATGATGAAGCCGATAATCGGCAGGATGACGATCAACAGGATCCACAGCACTTTCTTGCCGGTGGATTCGCCCGAGCCAAGGATCGACACGATGGCCCAGATATCGAGGATGAGGACGACGAGGCCCCCGATCATGCTCAGCATAACTTCACTCCTTTATCGGTTTTTTCCGGCACTTACCGGCGTTCCTTGGCAGGGAAACTTGCGCCTTCAGCGCTTTGTTCCCCGTTTTCCCCGATTCAAGCGGAAGTGATTGATCGCCAAGGCGGTCGCGCGCGTAGAGCGGCCGCCTTGGCATTGGGATCGCGCCTTCGGCTCAGCGCCCCGGCGTCAGCTTGCGGATCAGGACGTAGAAGGCGGGCACCATGAAGACGCCGATGAAGGTCGCGGCCGCCATGCCACCCAGCACGCCGATCCCGATCGCGTTCTGCGCCGACGCCCCTGCCCCGGTCGCGATCGCCAGCGGCACCACGCCCAGCATGAAGGCGAGCGAGGTCATCAGGATCGGGCGCAGGCGGAGCCGTGCCGCCTCGATGGTCGCGGGGATCAGCTCCTTGCCCTCGGCCTCCAGGTTCTTGGCGAATTCCACGATCAGGATCGCGTTCTTCGCCGCTAGGCCGATGGTCGTGAGGATCCCCACTTTGAAGTAGACATCGTTCGACTGCCCGAAGACCCAGGCCGAGACCAGCGCCCCCAGAACCCCCACCGGCACGGCGAGCATCACCGAGAGCGGGATCGACCAGCTCTCGTACAGCGCGGCAAGACAGAGGAAGACGACCAGCACCGAGAGCGCATAAAGATAGGGCGCCTGATCGCCCGACTGGCGTTCCTGATAGCTCAGCCCCGTCCAGGCGACCGCGTAGCCGCCGGGCAGATCGGAGACCAGCTGCTCCATCGCGTCCATCGCCGCACCGGAGCTTGCGCTGTCCGAGGCCTGACCCGAGATCTCGATCGCATTGGCCGCGTCATAGCGCGACAGTCTCGGTGCGACGGAAACCCATTTCGTCGTCGCGAAGGATGAGAACGGCACCATTTCACCGGAGGCGTTGCGCGCATACCAAGTGTCGATATCCTCCGGCTGCATCCGGTAAGGCGCGTCCGCCTGCACGATCACCGGGCGCAGATTTCCGTTGAGATCGAAGTCGTTCACCGATCTGCCGCTGAAGATCACCGAGAGCATCGAATTGAGATTGCTCAGCGTCAGCCCGAAGCTTTCGGCCTTCTGCTGGTCGATATCGAGCTGCAGCGCCGCCTTGTTCTCGTCGCCGCTGACGCGGACATTGGTCAGGCGGCTGTCGGATTTCGCCGCGGCCACGAGCTGCTCGCCCGCCTCCTTAAGCGCCGACGTGCCGTTATTGCCCTGATCCACCAGATACATCTGGAAGCCCGAGGAGTTGCCGATACCGCGGATCGCGGGGGGCTGCAGGAAGAAGACCTGCCCCGCGCGCAGCCCCGCGAAATGCGCGTTGGCCCGGCCCGAGATGGCGGCAGCGGTCTGATCCGCGCCGGTGCGGTCGTCGAAATCCTTCAGCTTGGCGAAGACCATCGCGGTGTTCTGCCCGCCGCCGCCGAAGGAGAACCCGAGCGTCGCGAAGACCGACGACACATCCGATTTCTCCTGCGTCAGCAGGTATTGCGTGATCTGGTCGACCACATCCGAGGTCTGCGCCGTGGTCGACCCCTCGGACAGATTCACCATCGCCATCAGCACGCCCTGATCCTCTTGCGGCAGGAAGGACGAGGGCAGCCGGGTCATCACGCCCCACGCGCCCGCGAGCACCAGCACGAGAACCAGCGCCATCAGGAAAGGTTTGCGCACGATACGGGCCACCGCGCTGGCGTAACCGCCCTGCATCTTCGCGAAGCCCGTGTTGAAGGCGCGCGCAGGCGCAATCGCTCGTCCCGTCGAAGGCCGCAGCAGTTTCGCCGCCAAGGCAGGTGTCAGGATCAGCGCGACCACGGCGGACAGCACCATCGCGGTGATGATCGTCACCGAGAACTGTCGGTAGATCACCCCCGTCGAGCCGGGGAAGAACGCCATCGGCAGGAACACCGCCGACAGCACCAGCGCCACGCCGATTAGCGCGCCGGTGATCTGCGACATGCTTTTCTCGGTGGCCTTGAGGGGGCTGAGCCCCTCCTCTTCCATCACCCGCTCGACATTCTCCACCACGACGATCGCGTCATCGACCAGCAGGCCGATCGCCAGCACCATCGCGAACATCGTCAGCGTATTGATCGAATAACCCGCGACCAGCAGCACCGCGAATGTGCCCAGCAGCACCACCGGAACGGCCACGATGGGGATCAGCGTCGCGCGCCATTTCTGCAAGAAGACGAGGATCACCAGCAGCACCAGCACGATCGCCTCGGCCAGCGTGTGATAGACCTTCTCGATGGAGAGCTGCACGAAGGGCGAGGTATCGTAGGCGATCTGGAATTCGACGCCCTCGGGCAGCGAAGACGACATCCGGTCCAGCGACGCACGCACCGCCGAGGCCGTATCCACCGCATTCGCGCCGTTCGCGAGGTTCACACCGAACCCCGCCGCATTCATCCCGTTGAACCTGGAGTTGCTGCCGTAATCCTCCTGCCCGATCTCGATCCGCGCCACGTCGCCCAGATAGACCGCAGAGCCGTCGGCCTCGGTCTTCAGAAGGATCTTCTCGAACTGCTCGACCGAGGTCAGCTGGCTCTGCGCGGTGATGGTCGCGGTGAATTGCTGGCCTTCGGTCGTGGGCAGATCGCCGAGCGAGCCGACCGAGACGGTCGTGTTCTGCGCCTGCACGGCCGAGGTCACGTCGATCGGCGTCAATTGATATTGCTCGAGCTTGTAGGGATCGAGCCAGACCCGCATCGCGTAGCCCGAGCCGAAGACATTGATCCCGCCCACGCCCGAGGTGCGCTCGATCGCGCCTTTCACTTCGGTGTCCAGAATGTTGCCCAGCTCGACGGTCGAATATTTCCCGTCGGTCGAGACCAGCGCGCCGACCATCAGGATATCCGAGGAGGAGCGCGATACGCTCACCCCGGAGGTCTGCACCGCATCGGGCAGCGAATTCTCGACCTTGCGAATCTTGGTCTGCACCTCGTTCTCGGCATCGATCGGATCGACCGAACCGTCGAAGGTCAGCGTCAGCCGCGACGAGCCCTGATTGGAGGTACTCTCCATGTAGAGCAACCCGTCGAGCCCGGTCAGCGAGTCCTCGATAGGGGTCGTCACCGAGTTCTCGACCGCCTGCGCGGTGGCCCCGGAATAGCTCGCGGAGATGCGGATCGTGGTCGGCGCGACTTCCGGGTATTGCGAGACGGGCAGCCGGGTGATCGCGTAGCCGCCAGCGAGCATCGTCACCAGCGCAAGCACGATCGCGAAGACGGGGCGATGGATGAAGAAACGGATCATCTCGGGCTCACTCCGCCTTCGCCGTGTCGGCGGTATTGTCGGAGCTATCCGCGGCATCCTTCACCACGCCCTGCGCGTTGATCGTCACCGGCACCGTCTTGATCTCGGCCCCGTCGCGCAGGTTCTTCAGCCCGTCGAGGATCACCTGATCGCCGCTCTCGATGCCGTCGGTCACGATCCATGCGTTCTGATAGGTACCCGCCGTCGTCAGCTTCACCTTCTTCGCCGCGCCATCGGCCGCGATGAAGGCCGAGAGGGTGCCATCCCCTTCCCGCGTGGTCGCGCGCTGCGGCACGAGGATCGCCTGCGTCGTGCCCAGCGTGATCTTCGCGCGCAGGAACTGGCCCGGCAGGATCAGCCGGTCGGGATTGTCGAACTTGAACCGGAAATCGACCGTACCGGTGGTCGCGGACACGGTCGCACCGGGGCTGACCAGCGTGCCAGTGCCGTCATATTCCGCGCCGGTCTCGAGCAGCAGCGAGACCTTGAGCTGATCACCGCGCTGCAACGTGCCCTGGTCGATGCGCTGGCGCACCCGCATGATCCGCGCGGCGCTTTCCGAGACATCGACATAGATCGGATCGAGCCGCGTCACCGTGGTCAGCGCATCGGACTGGTTCGCCGTGACCAGCGAGCCCACCGAGACGCTCGCCACATCCGGGTAGCCGTCGATAGGTGAGCGGATCACCGTGCGGTCGAGATTGAGCTGCGCGGTCTGCAGATCGGCATCGGCACTCAGCGCGGAGGCCTTGGCTTGCGCGAGCGCGACCCTCGCCGTCTCCAGATCGCTCACCGAGATCGAAGTCTTCTCCAGCTTGGTGTAGCGGTCCACTTGCGATTGCGCGGCCTGCACATTGGCGTCGGCGCCCGCCTTCTCGGCCTCGGCTGCGGTCAGCTCCGCCTGATAGGTGTCGTCGTCGATGTGAAACAGCGCGTCGCCCGTCGCGACCTTGTGGCCCGCCCCGTAGTCGATAGAGGCGATGGTGCCCGCGACGCGCGGGCGGATATCAGTCTGCTCAAAAGCCACCGCGCGGCCCGGCAGGGTGACTGTGTAAGGCACCGATTGCGTCTCGACCTGCTTCACGCCGACCTCGGTCGGGCCTTGAGTGCCGCCCGGCATTCCCTGCGCCAGCGCCTGCGCAGCGAACCCGCCCGCAAGCAGCATCCCAAACGCGGCGCGCCGCGCGATCCGACCAATGCTCATACTGAAACTCCTGTCCGCTGCCCGGTTTTCCCGGCGTTGTTCCATTTCTACGATAGGCCCGCGCTATTCTGTCGCCACTCGCACGCGGCCGGAAATGCGGAAACAAATGCCGCGAGCCGTAGAGCCACTGAAATGGGGGACCGGCTTATCCATTGTTTTAAAATAAAATTTCCGCCTCAACGCAGCCACTCGAGATATCCGCGCCCCAATTTCAGCGTCAGATCGCGCCCCTCTCGGAGTTCACGTATTCGCGAGATGAGAGCCACAAACCGCCTCACGACCGCAGCGCATAAAAAAGGGGCGCCAGTGGCGCCCCTCTCGATCCCTGTCCTAAGCAGTTCACAGCGTGATGCGGTAGAGCGCGAAGCCCCCCTCGCCGTCGCCCGCCGGTTCGATATCCAGACCGCGGGATTTGACGTCTTCGAGATAGTCCTGCGCTTTCGGGCCGGTCTCGAACAGCACCGTCGCGCCATCCGCAGGTGCGAAGGACCAGTTGGCGTCGGCCTTCGGGTTGATCGTGCCCTTGTCGTGGATGTAGCGCACGATCACGTCGCGGTTGGTGTCGGGCGCGCGGTAGATCACCGTCGAGCCGTCCGCGCCGGGGAAGCTGCCGCCGCCCGACGCGCGGTAGTTGTTCGTGGCGATCACGAACTCGGCCTTCGGGTCGATCGGCTTGCCGTCATATTTCAGTTCGACGATGCGGTTCGTATCGGCATTTACCACCGCACCGTCCTTGTCGAACTTGGCGGGCTGGGTGATGTCGATCTGATAGGTCACCCCGTCGATCACGTCGAAATTATAGGACGGGAAATCGGGGTTCAGCAGCTTGGCATCCTTCGCGCCGGGATCGATCTGGTTGAACATGCCCGCCGAGCGCTCCAGCCAGTCCTTCACCTGCGCGCCGGTGACCTTCACCGCCTGCAGCGTGTTCGGATAGAGGTAGAGGTCGGAGACGTTCTTGATCGCCACCGGGCCTTTGGGAACATCGGTAAAGTAATCCGGGCCGCCGCGCCCGCCCGCCTTGAACGGCGCCGCCGCCGACAGAAGCGGCAGTTTACCTTCGGGCGTGCCCTCCAGCAGCTTCTTCACGTACCAGATCTGCGCATTCGAGACGATCTGCACCGACGGATCGTCAGCCACCAGCGCGAAGTAGGAGTAAAGCGGCGCCTCAGTCTCGCCGACCTTGGCGCGGACATATTTCAGCGTCTCTTCGTGCACCTGATCGGTGGCGGCGAGGATCGGCTTGTAATCCGTGGTCAGCGGCGTGATCGAACGATCCTCGCCGCGTGCGAAGATCGGACGAATTTCCGAGGTATGGGTGTCGATCTTCCACTTGCCGCCGTCGCGGCTCAGCATCAGGTCGATCAAGCCCATATGGTTGCCCCAGAAGCCCGCCTGCACCGCCGGCTTGCCCTGCAGCGTGCCCTTGTCGTTGTCGATGCCGGGGCCGGAGAAATCCTTGCCGGGGAAGTTCAGGTGCTGGTGCCCGGTGATCACCGCGTCGATCCCGTCCACTCCTGCGAGGTAGAAGGCCGCGTTCTCCATCCCGTCGCTTTGCGGGCCATTGTCGATGCCCGTATGGGCGAGCGCCACGATGAGATCGGCGCCCTCTTCCTTGATCTGCGGCACCCAGGCTTTCGCGGCCTCGACGATGTCGCGGGTCTGGTAGTTGCCCTCGAGATGCGCGCGGTCCCATTGCATGATCTGCGGCGGCACGAAGCCGATCACGCCGATCCGGATCGGCATCTTGTTCCCCGCCCCGTCGGTCAGGTCGCGATCGAGGATCAGGTAGGGCGGCAGGTAGAGGTTGTCCTCTCGCGGGGAAGCCCCGAGCTTATGGGCGAAGTTCGCGCAGACCATCGGGAAGTTCGCGCGGTCGTTCACCTTCTTGAGGAAATCCATCCCGTAGTTGAATTCGTGGTTGCCCAGCGTGCCGCAATCGTAGCCCAGCAGGTTCATCCCCGCGATGACCGGGTGGGTGTCGCCCTCTTTCATCCCCTTGGAATAGGCGATGTAATCGGCCATCGGGTTGCCCTGCATGTAGTCGCCATTGTCGAACATCATCGTGTTGGCGGCCTCCGCGCGCACGCCTTCGATCAACGTCGCGGTGCACGACAGGCCGACCGTGTCGACGGGCTTGTCGGCATAATAGTCATAGGGCCGGATGTGGCAGTGAATATCGGTGGTACACAGAAGGCGCAGGTGGGCCTGCCCTTCGGCGGCGCGCGCCGTGAACGGGTGGACCAGCGTGAGACCGCCCGCAGCGGTGGTGGTGATCAGGAATTGGCGACGCGAAATAAGCGACATAAGGGGGATCCTCCGAGACAATTGGCTCCTTGCCGGAGCGCTCTATCCGAGGATCGTAACAGTGCTTTGACCGTCCGGATAAATATCCCGACGTAAGCTCGCACAAATTGGTGTGAGCGGGCGGGAAAACCCCGCCCGCCGCACAAGAATTCAGCTCTCCGAGAGCACCGCCTGCACTTCCGCGGCAGGGCCGGGATGGTGGCAGAAGACCTGCCGTCCGGCGACCTCTTCGGTGGGCGGGGTCGTGGCGCAGATCTCGCTTGCACGCGGGCAGCGGGTGCGCAGCGGGCAGCCCGATGGCGGGTTGAGCGGGCTCGGCAGGTCGCCTTCCAGCGCGATCAGCACCTTGTTGCGCTCGATCTCCGGATCGGGGATCGGCACCGCCGACAGGAGCGCCTGCGTATAGGGATGCTGCGGCTCGGCGAAGAGCTTCTCGGTCGCGCCCGCCTCCATCATCTGGCCCAGATAGAGCACCATCACCTCATCACAGACATGGCGCACGACGCTCAGGTCATGAGCGATGAAGATGATCGTGAGCCCGAGATCGCGACGCAGGTCTTCGAGAAGCGCGATCACCTGCGCCTGAATCGAGACGTCGAGCGCGGAAACCGGCTCGTCGCAGATCAGGAGCTTCGGCTCCACCACCAGAGCGCGGGCGATGCCGATACGCTGACACTGACCGCCCGAGAACTCGTGCGGGTAGCGATTGATCTGGTTCGGCAGCAGGCCGACCTTCTCCATCACCTCGCGGACCTTCTCCTTGCGCTCCTTGCGGCCCATCTTCGGGCGATGGGTGCGCAGTGGCTCCGCGATGATCTCACCCACAGTCATACGCGGGTCGAGCGAGGCCAGCGGATCCTGAAAGATCATCTGGATGTCGGAGCGGTATTTCAGCATCTGGCGCGGCGAGAGCGGCAGCAGATCGGTCTTGCCCTGCCAGATGATTTCGCCCTCGGCGGGCAGCATCTGGATCAGCGCGCGGGCCAGCGTGGACTTGCCACAGCCGGACTCGCCCACGATGCCGAGCGTCTTGCCCTGCTCGAGCTTGAAGCTCACGCCATTGACCGCGCGCAGCTTCGGCGGCTCGGTCCAAGGCAGGTCCGAGGCGCGGCGGATGTCGAAGGTGACCCGAACGTCGCGGGCCTCGATCAGCGGGGTCGTCATGCGGCGGCCTCCTCGATCGTTTCAATGGAACGGTGACAGGCGCGGGCGCGGCCCGGCGCAAACTCCGCCAGCGGCGGCATCACGTCGGCGCATTTTTCTTCGACGAAATCGCAGCGCGGACAGAACGGGCAGCCCTTCGGCGCGCCGGTCATGTTCGGCGGATTGCCCCGGATCGGGGTCATCGCGCGATCCGCATCCAGACGCGGCAGCGCGGCCAGCAAGCCCTTGGTGTAGGGATGGGTCGGGTTGGCGAACAGGGGATCGACGGGCGACTGCTCCATCACCTGACCGCCATACATGACGATCGCGCGCTCGCAGAAGCCCGCGACGACGCCAAGGTCATGGGTGATCAGCACGGTCGCCATGCCCAGCTCGCGGCGCAGCTCGCCCAGCAGGTCCATGATCTGCGCCTGCACGGTCACGTCGAGCGCGGTGGTCGGCTCGTCCGCGATCAGCACGTCGGGCTTGCACAGAAGCGCCATCGCGATCATCACGCGCTGGCGCATCCCGCCCGAGAATTCATGCGGGAAGAGTCGCACGCGGTTCTTCGCGTCCGGGATCTTCACCAGTTCGAGCATTTGCGCAGCTTCGGCCACGGCGGCGCGCTTGCTCAGCCCCTTATGCAGCATCAGCACTTCGGCCATCTGGTCCGAGATGCGCATATAGGGGTTGAGCGCGGTCATCGGGTCCTGAAAGACCATCGATATCCGGTCTGCGCGCAGCTTGTTCAGCTCGGGCTCGGGCAGGTTCAAAATCTCCCGCCCGTCGAATTTTACCGAGCCCGAGGCCTTACCGTTCGCGGCCAGTAGCCCGAGGATCGAGAAGCTGAGCTGCGACTTGCCCGAACCAGACTCACCCACGATGCCCAGCGCCTCGCCACGCTCCAATGCGAAGCTGACGCCATTGACGGCGTGAACCTCGCCCTCCTGCGTTCCGAAACGAACATTGAGGTCGTTGACTTCCAACAATGGCATATCAGCGCTCCTTCGGGTCGAGCGCGTCACGCAGCCCGTCCCCTACGAAATAGAAACCGAACAGGGTGGTGACGAAGAAGAACAGCGGGAAGGCCAGCTGCCACAGCGTGCCGTAGCTCATCGTCCCCGCCCCTTCCGAGATCAGCGCCCCCAGCGAGGTCTGCGGCTCTTGCACGCCGAGCCCGAGGAAGGAGATGAAGCTCTCCGTCAGGATCATCAGTGGCACCAGCAGCGTCGCGAAGACCACGACCACGCCCACGAGGTTGGGCAGGATGTGACGCCGGATGATCGTCGGCGCAGGCACCCCGATGGCGCGCGCGGCCTCCACGTAGTCGCGGTTCTTCAGGGTCAGTGTCTGCCCCCGCACGATCCGCGCCATCTCCAGCCACGAGATCAACCCGACGCCCACGAACAGCATCCCGATCGAGCGGCCATACATGACCAGCAGCAGGATCAGCACGAACATGTAGGGGATCGCCAGTAGGATATCGACGAGGCGCATCATGAAGCCATCGACGCGGCCCCCGAAATAGCCCGAGATCGCACCGTAGACCGTGCCCACCGAAACCGCGATCAGCGTGCCGATCACGCCGACCAGCAACGAGATCTGCGTGCCCTGCACGGTGCGCGCGAACAGGTCGCGGCCCAGATCGTCGGCACCGAAATAGTGGCCGTTGGCGAAGGACGGCGCAGAGGCCGTGGCATCGCCCATCACGTTGTAATCGATGTCGGAATTGTTCCACGCCGCGATCAGATTGCCGAACAGCGCAAAGGCCACGACGAAGGCCAGCAGCCCTAGCCCGAAGATCGCGGCCTTGTTGTTGAAGAACCGCCGGCGCGCATCCGCCCAGAGCGAGCGGCCCGCCACGTCTTCGCGGCTCGTTGCCTCGGCGAGCGAGGTCATCTTGGATTCATCTATGACCATGTCAGTACCGGATTTTCGGGTCGATCCATCCGTAGACGATATCGACGACAAGGTTGAACAGGATGGTCAGCGTGCCCAGCAGGATGGTGATCCCCATCATCACCGCGTAGTCGCGGTTGAGCGCGCTATCCACGAAGCTTTTGCCGATCCCACCGGTGGTGAAATACACGTCCACGATCACCGAGCCGGTGATCATCGAAACGAACGCCGGACCGAGATAGGAGATCACCGGCAGCAGCGCGGGTTTCAGCGCGTGGCGCATGATGATCTTGCGCTTCGGTAGGCCCTTGGCCCGCGCGGTGCGGATGTGGTTCGAGCTCAGCGTCTCCAGCATCGACGAGCGCGTGATCCGCGCGATCGACGCCATGTAGGAGGTCGAGAGCGCGATCACCGGCATGATCCAGAAGCGCGGATCGTCGAAGCTCCAGCCGCCACCGGGCAGCCAGTGCAGCGACAGCGTGAAGATCAGCACGAGGATCGGCGCCATCACGAAGTTCGGCAGCACCTGCGCGCCGATGGAGATACCCACGGCGAGATAGTCGAGCCACGAGTTGCGCTTGATCGCCGCGGTCACGCCAAGGGTGACGCCGACCAGAACCGCGGCGATGAAGCTGAGGAAGCCATATGTCAGCGTGACCGGGAAGCCCTGCGCGATGATGTCGTTCACCGAGCGGTCCTTGTACGAGAACGAAGGCCCGAAATCGAAATGGGCGACCACGTTCCACAGATAGGTCGCGATCTGCTTCCATAGCGGCTGGTCGAGCCCGTATTTCGCGTTGAGATTGGCGAGCACCTCGGGAGGCACGGCACGTTCGGAGGTGAACGGCCCGCCGGGCGCCGTGTGCATCAGCAAGAAGCTCGCGATGATGAGCACCAGAAGCGTCGGGATCGCGATGGCGAGACGCTTGAGAATGTAGACGATCATAAGAGTGTCCCGAAATAAGTCGGGCGGGCCGATCGTGCGGCCCGCCCGTTATTGTTTCAGCCGGCTTACTTCGCGACCTTGTACATGTTCTTCGCGTACCAGTTCAGCTGGACGTTATCGAACGGGTAGCCTTTGATCTGCGGGTTCAGCAGCATCGGCAGCGAGTAGGCGTAGATCGGCGCAAGCGGCATGTCCTCCGCGAGGATCTTCTCCGCCTTGGTGTAGTCCTCCTGCGGATCGGCCGCTGTCTTCGAGTCCTTCATCAGCTTGTCGTAGTCGGCATTCGACCACTGACCCGAGTTCTGATCCGACCACGAGGTGTTCACGTCGAGATAGGTCGACGCCTCGTTGTAGTCGGCACACCAGGCGGTGCGCGCCACGTCGAAGTCATGCTGACCGTTGAGCTTGTCGAGATAGACCTTCCACTCGAAGTTCTCGAGGGTCGACTTCACGCCGAGCTGCTTCCAGAACTGCTGCACCGCGATTGCGATTTTCTTGTGGTCGGCCGAGGTGTTGTACATGATCCGCAGGTTCAGCGGGTGATCGGGACCGTAGCCGGCTTCCTTCAGAAGCTCCTTGGCTTTGTCCATCCGCTCCTGCTGCGTCATGTCGGCATACGCGACGTCCGGCGCCTTGAAGTTCGCGGTCGCCCAGTGGGTCCAAGTATAGGCCGGTTTCTGGCCGCCCTTGAGGATCTTGTCGACGATGATGTCGCGGTTGATCGCATAGGACAGCGCCTTGCGGACCTTCACGTCCTTGAGCGCCTCGGGGCCGTTCGGGCCGACGTTGAAGCGGTAGGCATAGACACAGGAGCGCGGCGGAGCGTGGGCCGCATCCGGGTATTCCTTCTTCAGGCGCGGATATTGACCGGCCGGGGTCTGCACGAAGTCCAGCTCGCCCGCCTCGTAGCGCGTCAGCGCCTGGTCGTTATCCTGCATCGGGATGAACTTCAGATCGGTCAGCGTGACGTTCGCGGCGTCGTAATAGGCGTCGTTCTTCGTCAGCTCGATCGAGTTGCCGATCTTCCAGCTTTTCAGCTTGTAGGGACCGTTGACGACGATGTTCTCGGGCTTGGTCCAGTCGGAACCGTGTTCCTCGACGACTTTCTGCGGCACCGGGAAGGTCGACGACAGCACGAGCATCTGGCGGAAATAGGGTATCGCGCTGTCGAGCGTCACCTGCAGCGTGTGGTCGTCGAGCGCCTTCACGCCCAGTTCGCTCGGCTTCTTGTCGCCCGCGATCACGTCATGGGCGTTCTTCACCTGCATCAGCTCGATATACCACGAGTATTGCGAGGCGGTCGCCGGATCGGCGAGACGACGCCATGCATAGACGAAGTCCTGCGCGGTGACGGGGTCGCCGTTCGACCACTTCTCGTTGCGCAGGTGGAAGGTGTAGGTCTTCTTGTCGTCGGACACCTCGTAGCTCGTCGCGAGCGCGGGCACGAGTTTACCGTGATCGTCCTGCTGGTAGAGACCTTCGAACATCTGCTGAAGAACGTCGTTGCCGTCCTTCGAGGTGCTCAGATCGGGATCGAGCGTCTTCAGATCGTCCTGCAGCCAGTAGGTAAAGGTCTGGTCAGCGGCGAGCTTGGTGCCTTCGGGCACTTTGCTCGACTGAGCGAGAACGGGTGCGGCGCTGCCCAGCATAAGGGCGAAAGCGGAAATCGCGGCAATCGACTTCAAGGGATACCTCCAGTTTTCCGGGGTCCGGTCGCGCGCAACGCAGGGGTGAGCGCGGGGCCCCGATTTTTCGTTGATGGGGCATCAAGGGCAGGATCGCGGCGCGGCGCAAGTCTGACGTCACGGTGCTCACACCCATGTGAGAGCGCATTTCTCGGACCTCGGCGAAATCTTTCTGAAACTTGCGTGGCGCCCTTGAAATTTGCAACGAACGCCAAGCTCCGTCGCGTGAGCCGAGGCATGCTCACGACCCTTCCGCGTCGAATCTCTTCTCCCGCGAAGGATCCACTTTCGCGCCTCCTGACGTATGTATTTTGACACACCCGGAAGTTGTTATGCGCGGTTTTGCCTTCGGTCGTGCTATTGACCCGCCCCTCCCCACCGCTAGCTAGGCTTGGCGTCACAGCCGCGACAGAACGGACCCTGAATGAACAAACCTGACAGTGCCTCTCCACTTTCGCCCGCACGCCGCTGGGCGGCTGCAGCCGTGCTGCTGCTGGCGAATTTCATGAACCTGATCGACATCACGATCGTCAATGTCGCCCTGCCCTCGATGAAGAACGAGTTAGCGGCCCCGCCGAACCTGATCGAGTGGATCGTCGCGGGCTACACCTTCTCTTTCGCGATCCTGCTGCTGCCGGCGGGACGAATGGGCGACCTGCTGGGCCGGCGCAAGCTGTTCGTGTCGGGCATCGCGCTGTTCACCGCCGCCTCGCTGGTCTGCGGCATCGCGCCCGGGATCGGGACGCTTGTCACCGCGCGCATCGTGCAGGGCGTGGGCGCTGCGATCATGACGCCGCAGACGCTGGCGCTGGTGCCGCGGCTGTTCCCGCCAGAGCAACGCGGGGCGGCCTTTGGTCTCTTCGCACTGACTGCGGGGCTGGCTTCGGTCGCGGGGCCGATCGTGGGCGGGCTGCTGTTGACCGCCGATATCTACGGGTTGGGCTGGCGACCGATCTTCCTCGTGAACATTCCGCTGGGCATCGCGGCCTTCATCGCGGCGCTGATGCTGGTGCCCAAGGGCGCGGGCAACCGCAAGCTGGGCATCGACAAGGTGGGCATCGCGATCGCAGCCGTGGCGACGCTGGCGCTTCTGTTCCCGCTGGTCGAGGCCCCGTCGATCGGCTGGCAGGTCTGGATGTATCCGATGGTGATCGCCGCTCCGATCCTTGGCTGGGTCTTCATCCGCTGGCAACGGCATCAGGAAGACCGCAACGCGCCCCAGCTTCTGCCGATGCGGCTGCTGCGCTCGGGCTCGTTCCTGTCGGGGAGCCTTCTGAACGCGGCGCTGTTCACCGCGGTGCCCAGCTATTTCTTCACCATGGCGCTTTATCTTCAGGCGGGCTACGGGCTCACGCCCCTGCAATCGGGGCTGACGACGACGCCCTTCCCGCTGGGCGTGCTGCTCGCCTCGGCCACGACCGGCTGGTTCGGGTCGCGCTGGGTCCGCTGGCGCGTGATGGGCGGCGGCATCCTCATCGCGACGGGCTTCGCAGGGCAGCTCTGGGCGATCTGGACGATGGGCGACACGATCAGCTGGTGGCGCATGGCGCCGTGGTTCTTCTTTGGCGGCTTTGGCCTGGGCAACACCGTCTCGCCGCTGTTTCAGGTCTCGCTCTCGGCGGCGGATAGCAACGACAGCGGCTCGGCCTCGGGCGCGGTGCAAGCGATCCGGCAGGTCGGCATCTCGTTCGGCATCGCGATCATGGGCGGGATCTTTTTCGGCATGCTGGGCGGCGCGGAGCCGGGCGACCACGAAGCCTATCGCGGCGCGATGATGTCGGCGATCGGCTACGCAATGGTCATCGCGAGCGTGGTGATCCTCACACCGTGGTTCACGCCGATGAAGATCGAGCGCGCCAAAGACTGAGCGAGCGGCGCGCCCCGCGCCGTCCCCTTCCTGCTTCGCACGCGATGACATGATCGTGCGCCACAACTGTCACGCGACCCTCGCCCCGAGCGCCGCGCGCCCCATCTACCCAAACCAGAGGGGCCGTCCGAACCTGGCCCCCGAAAGATGCGAAAGGAGCGATCCATGCGTTACAGACCTCTTGGCCCCAGCGGCCTCCTCGTCTCGGAACTTTGCCTCGGCACGATGACCTTCGGCGGCTCGGAGGGCATGTGGGGCCAGATCGGCCAGCTACGTCAGGATGATGCCGACGGCCTCGTGAAAACTGCGGTGGACGCGGGCATCAACTTCATCGACACCGCGAATGTCTATGCCGGCGGCGAGAGCGAGCGCATCCTTGGTCAGAGCTTGCGTAATCTCGGCATCGCGCGCGACGAGGTGGTGATCGCGACCAAGGTGCTCGGCCCGATGGGCGAGGGCATCAACCAGCGCGGCGCCTCGCGCTATCACATCATGGAGCAGTGCAAGCAGAGCCTCGAGCGGCTGCAGCTCGACCATATCGACCTCTACCAGATTCACGGTTTCGACCCGATGACGCCGATCTCGGAGACGCTCGAGGCGCTGACCACGCTCGTGCAGCACGGCCATGTCCGCTATATCGGCCTGTCGAACTGGGCCGCGTGGCAGGTGATGAAGGCGGTGGGCATCGCCGAGGCGCGCAAGCTCGCCCCGATCCTGTCGCTGCAGGCCTATTACACCATCGCCGGGCGCGATCTGGAGCGCGAAGTGGTGCCGATGCTGCGCGACACGGGCATGGGCCTGATGGTCTGGAGCCCGCTGGCAGGCGGTCTGCTGTCTGGCAAATACGACCGCGACGGCAAGGGCTCCGACGGGCGGCGCGCCAATTTCGACTTCCCGCCGGTCGAGAAGGACCGCGCCCATGACGCGATCGACGCGATGCGCCCGATGGCCGAGAAGCGCGACGCGAGCGTGGCACAGATCGCGCTGGCATGGCTTCTGCATCAGGACGTCGTCACCAGCGTCATCGTCGGTGCGAAGCGCAAGGACCAGCTGACCGACAATATCGCCGCGACCGAGATCACGCTCGACGCGGAAGAGCAGGAAACCCTCGACAAGGTCAGCGCCCTGCCCGCCGAATATCCGGGCTGGATGCTGGAGCGTCAGGGCGGCTACCGCCAGCGCTGAACACGCAGCGAACCGATCGGCGCGCCCGGGCGGGTGTTGGCTTGGCCAACCCTGCCTTGGCGCGCCTTTTCATGTCTGCGACCGGAGCCGCAATCGATGCACGCTTACGCTGCGGCCTCAAATCGGTTCACTTTTTCATGGACCTCAAAAGACACAGAGCGCGTTGAGCGGGAAAGCACTTACCAAGGAGAGTTCCTTTGGCACATTCCCGCTCAGCATCACGGCCACGCAGCATCCTGATTGTTCTGGGGGCGTTGATCGGCGCCGCCATCGCGATCTGGAATTACGTCACCCCCCTGACCGGCGTGACCGGCACATTCGGCGCGGGGCTGGTGATCGCCTCCTCCATTTTGATCGCCCTCGCAGGGATCGTGATCCAGATGACCGAACCCGGAGCGATCCGCACGATCCTGCGCGTCCTCGTCGCGCTCGGCCTGCTGGGAACCGCAGCGGCCGCCTATTTCCTCCACGAATGGTGGCTGATCGCGGCGATGGGCGTCGTGCTGATCGGCCTCATCTACGACATCGCCTCGAGCCGGGGCGCGCGTTCGAAAGGAGCCTACGCATGAACCGCAAGACCGTCTCGCTCGCCTTCGCCCTCGCCTTCTTTGCTGCCGCCGGGTATGCGCAGGACACGACCGCGACCGACAGCACTGCAACCGACAGCGGCACCGCGACCTCTACCGACAGCGGCTCGACCGATACCGGCACTTCGGCGACCACGGACGCAGCTACGACGTCCGACACTGGCACCGACACCAACTCCGATACTGGCAGCACCAGCGACACCGGTAGCCAGTCCGGCACCGATCAGCAGACCGACAATCCCGCGGCCAACGAGGCCACGCCGCCCGGCCCCGACGCCAATGCCGATCAGCCCAAGCCGGTCGCCGAGAGCGTGGCCCAACCGATGCTCGCCAGCGGCCCGCGTGAACGCAACGGCACGCCGCTGGTGCCCGAGCAGCCCGTCTGGAACAGCTTCCACGGCCAGCTTTCCGCCCAGAAATATTCGCCGCTGACCCAGATCAACCCGGACAATGTGGGCGATCTGGAGAAGGTCTGGCAAGTCCATACCGGCGACGTCTCGGATGGCTCGGGCGAAAAGCCCGCGACGGTCTGGTCAGCCACGCCGATCTTCGCCAATGACACGCTCTATATCGGCACGCCCTTCTATCGCGTGCTGGCGCTCGACCCGGCCACGGGCGAGCAGAAATGGGCCTTCGACACGAAATCGAAGCTGGAGGCGCTGACCCAGCCCGCGCTGAAGAACCGCGGCGTCGCCTATTGGCAGGCCGAGAACCCGGTCGCGGGCAAGGTCTGTCAGAAGATCGTCTATATCGGCACGATGGATGCGCAGCTCTTCGCGCTCGACGCCGATACCGGCAAGCCCTGCACCGATTTCGGCGATAATGGCGTGCTGAACGTGGATAAGTGGAACACGGTCAATGACAGCTTCCCGCTGTCCGTGCTGCAGCCGCCGACGGTTGCGGGCAATCACCTGATCCTCGGCTGGGCCGGTCAGGACTGGGAGTCGGCCGAAGCTCCTCCGGGCGCGGTCTTCTCGGTCGATGCGCAGACCGGGGAGCTGCAATGGTCCTTCGAGACCCTGCCCGAGAACATCCGCCGCAAGACCGGCACCGCGAACGTCTGGACCGCGATGTCCGTCGATCCGGGCCTGAACATGGTCTATCTGCCGGTGGCTTCGCCCTCGCCGAACTATTGGGGCGGCAACCGGACCGAGCAGATTCCCTACGCCACCTCGACCACCGCGCTCGATCTCGACACCGGCAAGGTCGTCTGGTCGCGTCAGTGGGTGCACCACGACATCTGGGATTACGACATCAACTCCGCGCCGACGCTGATGGACATCACCGTCGGCGGCAAGGAAATCCCGGCGCTGATGCAGGGCACGAAGATGGGCTTCCTGTTCGTCGTGAACCGCGAGACCGGCGAGGATGTCTGGCCGATCGAGGAACGTCCCGTCCCGCAGGGCGACGGCACGGTGAAAGGCGAAGTCTATGCCAAGACCCAGCCCTTCCCGACCAAACCCGCGCCGCTTCTCGACCAGTCGAAGAAGCCCGAGGTCTGGGGTATTGCCGATCTCGTTTCGGGCGGGGCCTGCTCGAAACTGTTCGACAACCTCACCTATGAGGGGATGTACACCCCGCCCACCACCAAGGGCGAAGGCACGCTGGCCTATCCCGACAGTGCGGGCGGCGTGCAATGGGGCGGCGTGGCCTTCGATCCCGACGCACAGATCGCGGTCGTGAACACGAGCCACATCGTGCAATACATCAAGCTCTGGGAGCGCCAGGACTACGAGCAGAACGCCGGTGGTTCGGGCAACGAGAACGGCTTCTACCCGCAGAAAGGCGCGCCCTACGGCATGAGCTTGGGCAACGCGCTGAACTCGCTCGGGATGCCGTGCTGGAAACCGCCGTTTGGCGAACTGGTCGCGATCGACATGCATACCGGCGACGTGAAATGGCGCAAGCCGCTGGGTAGCTCGCAGAAATACGGGTTCTTCATGCCCGAGAGCATGGGCTCGCCCACGATCGGCGGTCCGGCGGTGACCAAGTCGGGGCTGATCTTCATCGGCGCGACGATGGATGCCAAGGCGCGCGCCTATGACATCCAGACCGGCAAGGAGTTGTGGTCCTCGCAGCTTGAAGCCCCGGTCGTCGCGAACCCGGCGATCTACGAGTACAAAGGGCGCGAATACGTGGCCTTCATCTCGGGCGGCAACTCGATCCTGAAGCCCACCGTGGGCGATATGGTAGCCGTCTACGCGCTGCCGGAGAACTGATCGCGGCGCGAAAACATACCGCGGGCGGCGTGGCATCAACCACGCCCCCGCCCCTGACGCGCACCGCGTCCGCGAAGCCCTCACCGCAACGTGAGGGTTTTCTCGCAGGAACCGTTCCGCGCGCGCGGTGTTCCCCATTAAGCTGGTTTGAACGCCCGCCTCCCCAAACGGCTGCGCCAAACCTGAATTCCGGACAAGGGGGACCCCATGAAGGTTTCATTTCACGTCAATGGCGAGGCCCGCGCGCTCGACCTCGATCCGCGCGTGACGCTGCTCGACGCGCTGCGCGACCATCTCGAACTCACCGGCTCGAAAAAGGGCTGCGATCATGGCCAATGCGGCGCCTGCACGGTGCTCGTCGACGGGCGGCGGGTGAATTCCTGCCTCAGCCTCGCGGTGATGCATGAAGGCTCCGAGATCACCACCATCGAAGGGCTCGGCACGCCCGAAAATCTCAACCCGCTGCAACAGGAATTCGTCTCCTGCGACGGCTACCAATGCGGCTATTGCACGCCGGGGCAGATCATGTCGGCAACCGGGATGCTGGCAGAGGCCGCCGACGGCGCCCCCAGCCATGTCAGCGACAGCCTCACCGGCAAATCCGAACTGAGCGATGCCGAAATCGCCGAGCGGATGAGCGGCAACCTCTGCCGCTGCTCCGCCTACCCGTTCATCCGCGAGGCCATCTCGCGCGTGGCCGAAGCGGAGGAAAAGTAATGAGACCTTTCGACTATCTTCGCGCAAGCGGGCTCGATGACGCGGCCTCCAAGGCGCGCGAGACCGCGCAGTTCATCGCGGGCGGCACCAACCTGCTGGACCTGATGAAGCTGCAGGTGATGACCCCCGAGACGGTCATCGACATCAACAATATCGACGGGCTGGACAAGATCGAGCCGCATGAAGGCGGGCTGAAGATCGGCACGCTGGTGCGCAATGCCGATCTCGCCGCCGATCCGCAGGTGCGCCGCGCCTATCCTGTGCTGTCGCGCGCGCTGCTGGCGGGCGCTTCGGGCCAGATCCGCAACAAGGCGACCACGGGCGGCAACCTGCTGCAACGCACGCGCTGCCCCTATTTCTACGACCCGGCGATGGCCTGCAACAAGCGCGATCCCGGTGCGGGCTGCGCCGCCAAGGGCGGTGTCAGCCGGATGCTCGCGATCCTGGGCACCTCGGCCGCCTGCAGTGCCGCGCACCCGTCCGATATGGCGGTGGCGATGCGCGCGCTCGATGCGCAGGTGGAAATCCGCGGCACCGATGGAGCAACCCGCACCGTGGCGATGGACGAGCTCTATCAGCTGCCCGGCGAGACGCCCGAGATCGAGACGAGCCTGAAGCCGGGCGAGATCATCACCGCGGTGATCCTCCCTGCCCCGCAGCCGAACGCCACGCAGAGCTATCGCAAGATCCGCGACCGGGCGTCTTACGCCTTCGCGCTCGTCTCAGTCGCTGCCGTGGTCGAGATGGAGGGCGAGACGATCAAGACCGCCTCGCTCGCCTTCGGTGGCATCGGCGCGCGCCCTTGGGCGGATGCGCAAGTCAATGCGATGCTCGAAGGCGAGACCCCGTCGGAGGAGCTGTTCGGCAAGGCCGCCGATACGCTTCTGGCCGAAGCGGTCACCGATGAGGGCAACGATTTCAAACGCGAAATGACCCGCCGCGCACTGATCGCGGTGATGCGCGAGGCGACGGGCATGGCCCCGGCCTCGACCGGAACGGACAAGGTGGAGGCGCTGGCATGAGCGACACGTTCACGATGGATGAAGCGCAGCCGCGGCTGCTCGACGAAACCAAACAGGGGCTGGTGGGCGCTCCGCTCGACCGCCCCGAGGGCAAGCTGAAAGTGACCGGCACCGCGACCTATGCGGCAGAATTCAAGCCCGAAGGCATGGTGCATGGCGTGATGCTGCGCGCCACGATCACGCGCGGCAAGGTCACCGGCTTTGATGAGACGGAGGCGAAGAAGCTGCCCGGCTATCTGGGTCTGTTCCATGGCCCGGAATTCGTCCGCAACCCGGCGCAGGGCATGGCAGGCGCCGCGCCCGTGCAGCCCGGCGACCGCGTCGACTATCACGGCCAACCGATCGGGCTCGTCGTGGCCGACAGCTTCGAGACTGCGCGCGACGCCGCCGCCCGGATCAAGATCAGCTACGAGCAGAACCCCGGCGCGCCCGTCGATCCGGCAGGCGTGGAGCTTGAGCTGAACGAGAAGCGGGAAAGCATCCAAGGCGATCTCGACGCCGCGATGGAGAAGGCCGCGCAATCGGTCGATCTCGAATATACCACCGCCGGTCACGTCGCTGCGGCGATGGAGCCACATGCGGGTATCGCCGAGTGGAAGGACGGTCGCCTCGTTCTACATGGCTCGCTGCAAATGGTGCGTTTCAACAAAGAGGAGTTGGCCGATGCAGTTGGCATCGAGTCCGACAAGGTCCACATCCTCGCGCCCTATGTGGGCGGCGGGTTCGGCTCCAAGCTGGGCATTTCCTCCGAGCATGTCGCGGCGGCGATCGCCGCGCGCGAACTCGACCGTCCGGTGCGTATCGTGCTGAGCCGTCAGACCGTCTTCGATGCCGTGCTGCGCCGCACCGAGACATGGCAGCGCCTGCGCCTCGCCGCCGACGCAAACGGCAAGCTGACCGGGATCGGCCACGAGGATCGTGTCTCCAATCTCGAGGGAGAAGCTTTCTCCGAACCGGTCAACGCCGCGAGCCGCTTCATGTATGGCGCGCCCAACCGGGTGATGCGTCAGCACATCTCGCGCAACCACCGCACGCCTACGGGCTCGGTCCGCGCGCCGGGCGAGGCGGTTGGTACCTTCGCGCTGGAAACCGCGATGGATGAGCTGGCCGAGAAGCTGGGCCTCTGCCCGGTGGAACTGCGCCTGCGCAACATCCCCGAAAAGCACCCCGACACCGGTCAGGCGTACTCGGCGCGCGCGCTGGAAGACAGCCTGCGCGAAGGCGCGAAGCGCTTCGGCTGGGATCAACGCCCCGAGACCGGAACGCGTCGCGAAGGCGAATGGCTGATCGGCATGGGCGTCGCGGCTGCGGGGCGGGCAAACTTCCTCGTGCCGTCGGCGGCGCGCGTCACGCTGAGCGCGGATGGCGCTCTGGTCGAGACCGACATGACCGATATCGGCACCGGCAGCTACGCGATCCTCGGCCAGATCGCGGGCGAGATGCTGGGCCTGCCGATCGACAAGGTCTCGGTCCATCTGGCCGATAGCGACCTGCCGGGGGCCTCCGGGTCCGGCGGCTCCTTCGGGGCGTCGTCGTCGGGGTCTTCGGTCTTCCTCGCCGCACGCAAAATCCGCGAGCAGCTTGCCGACAAGCTCGGCTGCAAGTTCGAAGAGTTGAGCCTTGGCAATGGCGAGGTTTCGGGCGGCGGCAAGACCGCGAAACTGGTCGATCTGCTAAGCGATCCGATCAGCGCCGAGGGCAAGATCGAAGGCGGCAAGACCGCCAAGAGCCATTTCTCGGCCGGCTTCGGCGCACATTTCGCCGAAGTCGCGGTGAACGAGGTCTCGGGCGAGGTGCGCGTGCGCCGGATGCTCGGCGTGCTCGGCATCGGTCGCGTGCTCAACGAGAAGACCGCGCGCAGCCAGGCCGTCGGCGGCATGGTCTGGGGCGTCGGTTCGGCTCTGCACGAGGAGCTTGGCCACGATCCACGGACCGGCCATATCGTCACGCGCGATCTGGCGAATTATCACGTCCCGTCGCACGCGGATATCCCGCGCGAGATGGAGGTGGTGTTCCTGCCCGAGCGCGATGACGAGGCGAACCCGATCCAGTCCAAAGGCGTGGGGGAGCTTGGCATCTCGGGTGCGGGGGCCGCGGTGATCAACGCGATCCACAATGCGACGGGCGTACGGCTATACGACTATCCGGCCACGCCCGACAAGGTACTTGAGGGGTTTGCCAATGGACGGTAGTCCGCTTCGCCAGCGTGCGCGCGCTGAAACTCGGTTGGGCATGGCGGAAATGCCGTTGCCCGCGCCGGGACGGCTCGCCGCGCTGGCCATTCTGACACGGATCGAGGGGGCGGGCTATCGCCCCCTCGGTGCTGCGATGAGCCTCGATGATAGGGGCGACATTCGCGGCCATCTCTCGGCGGGCTGCATCGATGCCGATATCGAACACCACCTGAACAAGGTCGCGCAGGACGGCTGCACCCGGCATCTGCGCTACGGCGAGGGCTCGCCCTTCATCGACCTCGTGCTGCCCTGTGGCGGGGCGCTCGACATCACGGTGATCCCGGCCCCGCCCGTCGTCGATCAGGAGCGCATGGCCGAAGCGATCGACGCACGGATGCCTTTGTCGCTGCACCTGTCGGGCACGCAGGGCACCCTGACGCTCGAGCCGCAACCCGAAACCGATCTGAGCCTGCACCTCGTGCCCGAGCCGCGTTTCGTGATTTTCGGCACCGGGGTGGAGGCCGAGACCTTTGCGCAGCTTGCCGCGGGCGCAGGCTATCAGGCCGATCTGATCATGCCCGATCCAGTAAGTCTGCCCGGCGTGACGAGCCATGAATTCCGCCGCAGCGATCCGCTTGGAGACATCGCGCCCGACCCGCGCATGGCGGCGCTGTTGTTCTTCCACGATCACGAACGGGAAATCCCGATCCTCGCGCAACTTCTGGAGAGCGACGCGTTCTTCATCGGCGCGCAGGGCAGCCGCCGCACGGCGCGTCAGCGCGCAGTGGCGCTGCGTCGCAAGGGGCTGTCGGAGGCCGCGATTTCGCGGCTGCGCGGCCCGGTCGGCCTGATCGAACAGGCACGCGAGCCGCGGCTGTTGGCGGTCTCGGTGCTGGCCGAAGTGCTGCAACTCGCGCGGGTCTGAGACTTGGCGCGCAAGATCATGGGCGTGGTCTTGGCGGCAGGCGCGTCGCGGCGCTTCGGCGCGCGGGATAAACTGGCCGCGCGCGCGGGCGGAGAGGCCGCGCTTGTGCTGCGGTCCGTGAAGACGCTTCGGGGCCTTGGCCTCGCGCGACGCGCTGCGATCACCCGCAGCCCCGGGCTTCCCGAAGAGCTGCGTGGCGCGGGCATCGACCTTCTCTGCATCGGAGCGGGGCGCGCCCAGAGCGCGAGCCTGCACCGCGCGATCCGCGCTGCTCAAGCCAGTGGCGCGAGCCATCTGCTGATCGTCCTCGGCGATATGCCCGAAGTCTCGCGCGCGCATCTGCGCCAGCTTCTCAAGACACCCGGTCCCCACCCAGCGATGGCCACTTCGGACGGTCGCCTCGCGCCGCCGGCGCTGATCCCGCGCAGGCTGTTCGGTGCGGCTTTGCGGCTGACGGGCGACCGGGGCGCCGGGGCGTTGCTGCGTCGCGCGCCGGACCTGCGACGCGTTGCGCTACCGCCCGGCACGCTCCGCGATATCGACCGGCCTGAAGATCTTCGCAACGCCCCACAATAGGCCTGCGGAACGGGAACTGCGCCGATACGCCCGGCGTTTTTGCTCCATGAAAGACCTGCCCGATCTCGTCTATTATCCCGATGACCGACCCGGCATCACGCGCAGGCGTTGCGGGCGCGGGTTTTCCTATATGGCCCCTGACGGGACGACCATCGCGCGCGGCACAGAGCGCAAACGGATCGAGGCACTGGCCGTGCCGCCCGCCTATGAAGATGTCTGGATTTGCCCGCGGCAGAACGGCCATCTGCAGGCGACGGGCCGCGACGCGCGGGCGCGCAAGCAATATCGCTATCACCCGGACTGGACCGAGTTTCGGTCGCAGAGGAAGTTCAACCGGCTCGCGGAATTCGGCACCGTCCTGCCGCGTCTGCGCCGGGCGATCCTGAGCGATCTGCGCGGCCATGATCCCGGGGATCGGGCCTTCGCGCTGGCCGCAGTCCTCGCCTTGTTGGACCGCGCCGCGATCCGCGTCGGCAATGCCGATTACGCGCGCGAGAACCGCAGCTTCGGCGCGACCACGCTGCGCGGCGCGCATATGACGCTCGACGGCGGTACGCTGCGGCTGGCCTTCACCGGCAAGGGCGGCACGAAGATCGAAAGCGAGCTGCGCGACAGGACGTTGGAGCGCGCGCTGACGCAGCTCGACGATCTGCCCGGGGCAGAGCTGATCACATGGATCGACGAGGATGGCGACCCGCATTCGGTACGCTCGGAGGAGGTAAACGCCTTCCTCGCCGACCGTACCGGCGCCGAGGGGCTGACCGCTAAGACCTTCCGCACGTGGAACGGATCGGCGGCAGCCTTGGAGGCCGCGCTGCGTCAGGCGGATGACGGGCGGGTGACGATCAAGGCGATGGCAGAGGCCGCCTCTGAGCGACTGCACAACACGCCCACGATCGCGCGCAACTCCTACATCCACCCGCAGGTGATCGCGCTGAGCGAGGCGGAGCCGGAGGCGCTTGTCGCTCTTGCGCAAACCGCGCCGGCGATCGACGGGCTGCGCAAGGCCGAGGCGCAGCTACTGCATCTTCTCGACGGCGGCACGCGCTGAGCGCGCCGTTCACACCACCTCACGCCTCAGTGCAAAATCGCGAGCGTCGCGTGATCCATATCACGGCATTCCCCGTATCTCCTGCACGATCCACAACCGGATTTGCCCACGATCCAACACAGGGAGAAAGAGAATGCTGAGAAGAACCTTCATGGCCGCAGTGCTCGCCGGTACCGCGCTCGTTTCCGCCCCCGCCCATGCCGACAATCATGGCGGAATGGATATCGTCGACACCGCGGTGAACGCTGGCAGCTTCGAGACGCTCGTGGCCGCCGTGCAGGCCGCCGGTCTGGTCGAGACGCTCAAGGGCGAAGGCCCCTTCACCGTCTTCGCACCCACGGACGAGGCTTTCGCAGCCCTGCCCGAAGGCACCGTCGACGACCTGCTCAAACCCGAGAACAAGGACAAGCTGACCTCGATCCTCACCTATCACGTCGTGCCCGGCAAAGTGATGTCCGGCGATCTGAGCGACGGGATGATGGCCAAGACTGTGCAGGGCTCGGAAGTCATGGTGAAAACCGACCCCGCCGTGATGGTCGATGAAGCCAGCGTGACCCAGGCCGACATCGAAGCCAGCAACGGCGTGATCCACGTGATGGACAAGGTGATCATGCCCAAGTGACGGGCTTATGTGAAAAGCCCCAGTGACGGGGAGGTCTGCCGGAAGGTCCCCCTCTTGGCAGACCGCTCCCGGGCCGTTCGCGCAACTTCGGATGCGCGGGCGGTTTCTTTTTAGGGGTGCCAGCGGGGCGCGCAGATCGGGGCGGGTCAGGCGTAAGAGCTCAGAAGGGTGCCGCTCCCGCTCGGATCACCGCTCCCGGGGACGACCTCGCTCTGGCTCGGCAGATCATCCTCGTGAATAACCGGCGCATCGGTCATCCGCGACAGGTTCTGCGCGATCGCCTCAATTGCGGCATGGCACGCGTGATCTCCATTGTGCTTGGGCACGAAGATCCGCGTCAGATTGTGCGCCTGCATGATGTAGGACAGCACATGCGCGATCGAACCATGCTCCTCGGGATCGGACAGCGCCCCATCTTCATAGGTCAGGAAAGACGCACAGATCGGCGTCGCGCCACAGGCACCGAGCCGGGCGATCAACTCGCCACGCCCGCCGCCTTCCTGAGACAGGCAAACGATATGGGCACGGTCGCCCTTGAGAGCTTCGATGAACGCCCCATGGCAATCGAGATCGCAATTTTCGGGGTGGAGCATCAGAACGAGCGCGCCCTCCTCCGACGCGGTCGGCTTCATATTTCGTGACATCATGGTCATATCAGACCTCCTCCTTTGAAATAGAACGATGCGCGCCGGGGTCGAATTCCCGGCCCTCTTCTCCGCGCAGCCATTCGGCGGCGCGTCCGGTAATGCGCAAAGCGGGTGTGCAGGCGGCGAGCTGATCGAGGAAGCTGCGCGCCCAAGCGCCGGTATCGGTCGCCTCGACAACCTTCAGGCAGGCCGCGTGGCGCGCCTGACGTTCCTTCAACGGCATGGTCAGAGCACGACGGATCGCCGTGGCGGTCTCGTCGACGTCATGCGGATTGACCAGCAGTGCCTCGGTCATGTCCTCGGCGGCGCCCGCAAAGCGCGACAGCACCAGCACGCCCGGATCGTCCGGGTCCTGCGCTGCGACATATTCCTTCGCCACGAGGTTCATCCCGTCGGCAAGCGGCGTCACCAGCGCCGCCCGTGCGCCGCGCAGTAGCCCCGCGATCTCGTCGCGCGGCACCGGGCGGTGCAGGAAGCGGATCGGCGCCCAATGGACCTCGCCGAAGCGCCCGTTCACCTGCCCCGCGATCTGCTGCAGGTCGGCGGTGATCTCCTGATAGGCCCGCACGCTTTCGCGCGACGGCGGCGCGATCTGCACCAGCGAGGCGCGCGGCCCCGTGTCGTAGGTCTCCAGATAGCGCTCGAACGCGCGGAAGCGTTGCGGCAAGCCCTTGGAGTAGTCGAGCCGATCGACGCCGATGACATAGGCATCTCCGAACAATTCGTGCGCGGGCGGCGGCGCGCAGTCCTGCGCCGCCCGGGCGAAGCTCTCAGCTGAAATGCCAATCGGGAAAGACCGGACGGACACCTCCTGCGCGCCGAATTTGATCGCGCCGTTGGGCAGCATTTCTGCCCTCGGATCGGCGCGGAACATCTCGAGGCATCGCGCCACGTCAGCCCGCGTCTGCAGGCCGACCAGGTCGTAATGCGCCAGCCACCGCGCGAAGGCGGGCGGGTCGGGCAACACATCGAGATCGGTGATGTTGGGGAAAGGAATATGCAGGAAGAAGCCGATGCGGTTGGTCACACCCAACCTGCGCAGCTCCTCCGCCAGCGGGAAGAAATGGTAGTCGTGAATCCAGATGTGATCCTCGGGCGAGATCACCTCGGCCATCTGCTCGGCGATCCGACGGTTCACGCGCAGGTAGCCTTCGTCGAAGCTGCGATTGATCTCGACCAGATCGGTGCGGTGATGCGCGATCGGCCAGAGCACGGAATTCGCGAAGCCGAGGTAGTAGGCCGCGCGGTCTTCCTCGGTCAGTCGGAAGGCGAGCTTGTCATATTGCGTCCCGCCCATATCGATGAGGGTGGGCTCTTCCGGGCCCGTTTCGGGATGCGCCCCGATCCAGATGCCGCCTTTCTCACGCAGCGCCTCGTGGAGCGCCACCACGAGCCCGCCCGAGGGCGTGGCCTCGGAAGGGATACGGTTGGAGACGACGATGAGGCGGGCGAACATGACGAAAGAGACCTCCGAAATTGGGCGGCTGAATGGGTTTGTCCCTGTTGGGATGTTTCGCCCGAGCAACTCCTCCTTACGCATGGCAGTTCCTCTCTCTGAGGGCGAAAACAGCCTCTCAGCCGAAAAAAGTTCACATCTTTAACATAAGACAATAAACCGGCTCACCGGGATGCATTTTTTTACACATTTTCAAGCCCTTCCGCGATGTTTTGTGACATCTCTCCCAGCTCGCGCGCATGCGGCGCCGGACACATGGCGGGTGACAATTTCTCCGCCGCGACGCGCTTTGGGTACGGAACCACGGCGCGGGCGACAGGTTGGCCTGTCACACGACACAAGCCGCGACGGAGAGCACCATGTCAGACCCCGGACCGCATCGCGCCGACCATGCGGACCCCAAGCCGGCCGGACTGCGCGCGCGAGCCTCGCGCGAGCGGGTTGCCTTCTGGCTGCCGATCGCGATCTTCGCGCTTCTGGTGCTGATCGCGCCCGATATTCTGCTGCTGGTCTTCGCGGGACTTCTGGTCGCGGTCTTCCTGCGGATGGGCGGCAATGCCATCGCGCGCAGGCTGCACATCCGCGAAGGCTGGGGGCTCGCGCTCTATTCGATCATCTTGGTCTGCCTCGCGGTTCTGTTCTTTCTCTATGCCGCGCAGGGCCTTTCCGATCAGCTCGACCAACTTACCACCGCCCTGCCCAAGGCGATGAAACAGGTGCAGGATTTCATCGACTCGCATGGCTGGCTGCATTCGATCACGCGCTCGATCGACCTCGGCTCGATCGCCCCGTCGAGCAAGGGGGCCGCCACGACCGTGATGATGTCGATCGGCGTGATCGGGAACGCGATGCTGATCCTGTTCATCGGTGTGTATGGCGCGGTGGAGCCGCAGCTCTATCGGCGCGGGATCGCCGCACTCTTCCCCTCCTCCAAGCGTGACTGGGTCGTCGCGAGCTTCGCGACCGGCTGGGCGGCGCTGTCGGGCTGGCTGTTTGCGCAGCTGATCTCGATGACGGTGATCGGCCTGCTGACCTTTGTCGGGCTGTGGCTGCTGAACGTGCCGCTGGCGGCGATCCTTGCGATCCTTGCAGGGCTTCTGACCTTCATTCCGAATATCGGGCCGGTCCTGTCGGCGATCCCTGCCTTGGCGATGGGCCTGACGGTCAGCCCGATGACGATGCTTTGGGTGGTCGTCCTCTACCTCACGGTACAGGCGCTCGAGAGCAACCTGATCACGCCGCAGATTCAGGAAAAGGCGATGTCGCTGCCCCCGGCCCTCATCATCGCCTTCCAGCTTTTGATGGGCAGCTTCTTCGGTCTTCTCGGCCTTGCGCTGGCGACCCCGCTGCTGGCCGTTCTGATGATGATGACCCGGCGCCACTACCTGCCGCTGGTCAGGCCCGAGACCGCCTGATCACACGCCCTTTTCCAATTTCCGGAGCCCGTTTTGACGACCTTCCTGATCCTCCTCGGTGCCGCCATCGTTGCGATCTCGCTTTGGGACATTCTGCTCTGCGCGCTTGGTGCTGGCCAGTCCGGGGCAATCTCGCTGGCCATCGCACGGTTCGGCTTCAAGCGCATCCGCAGCTTCGGGCACACACGGCTCGCGCATCGCATCTGCGGCCCGGTGACGATGGCATGGCTCGGCGGCGTCTGGATCATCATGGTCGCTTTCGGCTGGAGCCTGATCTTCTTCGCCGCGACCCGGTCTCTGGAGACGACCAAGGGGCTCCCCGCGGCGAGCTTCGGGGACAGCCTCTCCTATGCGGGGCACCTGCTCTCGACGCTGGGTGGAGGTTACGCGACGCCCGCAGGCACCGGCTGGTCGCTGATCTCGGTCATCACGGGGGTGACCGGGATGCTGGTGCTGACGCTCGCGGTGAGTTTCGTCTTCTCCACCACGCAGGCAGCGGCGCAGGGCCGTGCGGTGATGGCGCTGGCCGAGGTCTTCCCACCCGGCTCCGACGAATTCACCGGGCAGTTTCTGCCGCAATTATCAAGCTACGTGGCACAGGTGAAATCCATCCCCTTCGCACTGTTCTACAGCACCGCGCGACCCGAGCGCCGCCTGCCGCGCGGCATCTATCGGCTCTGGCACGACGACCGGCTCACCGAAGACCAGCGCCGCGCGCTGCGGATCATCTTGCATGAATTTCCCGGGCTCGAAGGCGTCCCGCCCGAGCAGTTCGACGACACGCTCCTGCATTGGGCGAAGCGCCACGATCTGTGTCCGCAGGACATGACGCGCCGGGCGTGATGCGATGCGTGTAGATGGGCTGACGGCAAACGCGGTTTAGCCGAAACGCGCGATCTCGAACCCGGCCCCGGTCAGATGCCCGCGCAGCGCGCGCGCCATCGCCCGCGCCTCCGCCCCGTCGCCATGCAGGCAGACCGTGTCGATCTTGCAGGGGATTTCCTTGCCCGACGCGGTCACGATCGCACCTTTGCGCAGCATCGTCTCGATCCGCGCGCCGACCTCTTCGGCGTCGTGCAGAACCGCACCGGGTTTCGAACGCGCCACCAGCGAGGCGTCATCCTCATAGGCGCGATCGGCGAAAATCTCGCCCGCCCAATTGGCCTGCAAGTCGCGCGCGACCTGCTCCATCGCGGTTTGCGGCAGCACGACGAGGATGATGTCGGGCTGCACCCTCAGCGCCGCCGCATAGCAGGCGCGCGCGATCTCGGCATTCTCCGAGGCCATGTTCGACAGCGCGCCGTGCAGCTTGAAATGCCGCACTGCGCCGCCAGCCGCGCGGGCCATCGCCTGCGCCGCGCCCAGCTGATAGGTCACGAGATTGGTCAGTTCCTCGGCGCTGAGGTTGAGGCGACGGCGTCCGAAACCCTGCAAATCGGCGAAGCCCGGATGCGCGCCTATGCCGACGTCATTGGCCACCGCCGCGCGCATCGTCTGCGCCATCACATCCGGATCGCCCGCGTGAAAGCCGCAGGCGACATTGGCCGAGGAGATCACCTCCATCAGCGCCGCGTCGTTGCCCATGACCCACGGGCCGAAGCTTTCGCCGATATCGGCGTTCAGGTCGATCTTAGCCATTCTCTTCCTCCAACTCGCGCCCTACCGTCACGCCACTGATCAATTGGTAACCGAGCAGGTCATGAATGTCGTGCGGATCGCGGATCAGCGGCCGCAGCTTGGCGCGTTGCGCCTGCAGTTGCGCCTCCCAGCGCGGGGCCAGCGCGTCGGCCTCGTCCAGCGTCACCGCTTTGAACCGCAGCTTCGTCCCCGGCGCGGCCTGGGCCACGCGCGGCAGATCGCAGGGCAGCACGGTGCCAATCCGAGGGTAGCCGCCGATGGTCTGGCATTCGGCGAGCAGCACATAGGGCGTGCCCGCGCCCGTCATCTGGATATCCCCCTCGAAGATCACATCCGAGGCGAGCCCTTTGGCCATGTCCGAGGTGAGCGCGGGCGCATCGCTCTCGAGCGCCACGCCCTGACGGTTGCCCTGCCGCGCGCGGGTGAATTCGGTCGTGGTGAGCCGCGCGAAGGTATCCTCGTCGAACAGGCCCGTCTGCGGCCCCGGGATGATCCGCAGCGTGCCGCCCGAGAAACGGTCGTCCTGCGTGAGAACCATCGCGGGCGCGTCGGGTTCAGAGTCCATGCCCAGCGGCAGGCGCGCGCCCGATTCCAGCGCCGATCCGATCCCGGCGACGAGATGCGCCGAGCGGCTGCCCAGCACTTCGGGTGTCTCGATCCCGCCCGCGAAGGTGAGGTAGCCGAACATGCCTGCGCGTGCGGCACCGATCGACAGCACCTCGCCCGGTTCCATTCTGTGGCTCGCGCCCCAGCGCAGGGGGCGTCCGTCAAGCTCCGCCTGCATCGGCGCGCCGGTCAGCGCGATCCGCGTCGGGGCCGTGACCTCGAACCGCCCGCCGCTTACCGCCATTTCCAGCGCGGGAAGCGGTTTGCGCGATCCCAGAAGCGCCGCCGCCTCGACCAGTGCGAGCGGATCGACCGCGCCCCCGCGCGAGATGCCTTGCGCCATGCGGCCGGGGCGGCCCATGTCTTGCACGCTCACGCTTGGCCCGAGGGCGCGCAGGATCACCGATCCGCCGCTCATGACCGGACCTCGCAGCGCGCGCCGCCCATCGGATCGTCCGCTTTCAAAAGCGCGTCCATCTCGGTAACAGAGACCGGCGCGAGGCGAACCTCGTCGCCCGCAAGCAGCGGCACGGGGTCGCTTTGATCGGGGCGGAACACATCGAAGGCCGTCCGCGCGATCTGGTGCCAGCCGGTGGGCGAGGCATTCGCGAACAGCACCAGTTGGCGCACCGCCACGCAGAGCGCGCCTTTCGGGACGCGCGGGTTCAGTTCGGACCGGCGTGCGAGATTCCAATGCTCGGGCAGCAGACCGAGATAGGGTTGACCGGGCGCGAAGCCGATGGCGAGAACACTCAGCGGGATCGCGGTGATCTCGTCGATGGCCGCCTGAGGGGAAAGACCCGCAAGCTTCGCCGCCTCTTCCAGATCGGGACCGTGTTCGCCGCCGAACGCCACGGGCAGATGCCAGACGCGCTGCGCGGGATGCGGCGCCGCACTCTGCCAATCGGCCTCGGACAGCAGGATCTCGAGCCGCTGGGCCATCTCGGCCCGCGTCACCGCCTCTGGATCGAAACGCAGCAGAACCGACACGAGGCTCGGGACGATCTCGCGCAGACCGGGCAGATCGCTTTCCGTCACACGCTGATGAAAGCTCTGCGCCGCCGCAATCGCACGCGGCTCCGCGACCAGCGCGAACCGCACGAGCAGCCCGTCCCCGCCAGCCGGCAAAATCTGCGGCCTACGCGATTGGGCCGTTCCGGGCCGCAATGCTTCTTCGAGCATCATGTCAGGGCATCTCCACTGGCTCAGACCGCGATTTAAAAAGTTATCGTTGACTTTGATTTCATTTTACTGACAATTTGTCAACGTTATGAAAAGGAGGCGGACACGAATTCCGCCGCGACCCGACAGGAGAGAGATATGATCAGATTTGCTGCAAGCTTCGCGGTTGCGCTGGGGCTGGGCACGGCCGTTCAGGCGCAGACCTGGGACATGCCGACGCCGTATGGCGACACCACCTTCCACACCGTGAACATCCGCGACTTCGCCGAGGACGTGTCGAAAGCGACCGACGGCAAGCTGGAGATCAAGGTGCATTCGGCGGGCTCGCTCTTCCCGCATTCCGAGATCAAGAATGCCGTGCGCTCGGGCCAGGTGCCGCTTGGAGAATTCTTCCTCTCGACGCTCTCGAACGAGGATCTGGCTTTCGGCGTCGACAGCCAGCCCTTCCTCGCCACCAGCTACGATCAGGCCGAAAAGCTGTGGGAGGCGCAGAAGCCCGTCATCACCAAGCTTCTCGACAAGCAGGGCCTGATGCCGCTGTTCTCGGTGCCGTGGCCGGCGCAGGGCCTCTATACCAATGGCGAGATCAAGTCCGTGGACGACCTCGCGGGGCTGCGCTTCCGTGCCTATAACCCGGCGCTGGAAGAGTTTGCGACGCTCGCCAAGGCCGCGCCCGTGCAGGTCGAGGCAGTCGACATTCCGCAGGCCTTCTCGACCGGTCAACTGCAGGCGATGATCACCTCGCCCTCGACCGGCGCGAATTCCAAGGCCTGGGACTTCGTCGACACCTATACCAAGATCGACGCCTGGCTGCCCAAGAACATCGTCGTGGTGAACAAGCGCGCCTTCGACCGTCTGAGCGAAGACGAGCAGACCGCGGTGATGGACGCCGCCGCCACCGCGCAGACCCGCGGCTGGGAGATGTCTGAGAAAGAGGCCGCCGAGAAGACCGCCGTGATGAAGGAAAACGGCATGGCAATCGTCGATCCCAGCCCCGAGCTGGAAGCCGGGCTGAAGAAGATCGGCGACGAGATGCTGGCGAACTGGAAAGAGAAAGCCAGCCCCGACGCGCTTGAGGTGCTCAAGGCCTATCAGGGCAACTGAGCCCGCCCGATCCGGCCCTTCCGCGTCCCGCGCGGGAGGGCCTTTTTCGATGCTCACCCCCACTTCAAGCTTTCGGAGCTTTCGCCATGCGTCGCCTGCTCGATCAGGTCTATCTTCTGTCCGGAGGGATCGCGGCCGTCTCGATCCTCGCGATCTGCCTGCTGGTCACGGCACAGGTCGGGCTGAACGTGCTCGCCCGTCTGGGCGGTCCCGCCCTCTCCTACACGATCCCGTCCTATGCCGATTTCGCGGGCTACTTCCTCGCGACGGCAAGCTTCATGGCGCTGGCCCACACGCTGCGCCACGGCAGCCATATCCGCGTCAATCTCGTGCTGACCCGCCTGCCCGCGCGCGGCCAATGGGTCGCCGAGATCGTGGCGCTCGCGCTTGGCTTCGTGGCCAGCGTCTACGCCGTGTGGTTCGCGACGTCGCTGATGCTCGAGAGCCTGCATTACGGCGATATGTCCACCGGCATCGTCGCGATCCCGATCTGGATCCCGCAATGCACGATGGTGGTGGGGCTGGGCCTTCTGGCGCTCGCTTTCCTCGACACGCTGATCGAGAGCATCCGCGCCAAGCGCCCCGTGCTCGTCGATGATGTTTCGGAGTAAACCATGTCCGATCCAATGACCTTCGCAATTCTTCTGGGGCTGCTTCTGGTGCTGCTTGCGGGCGGCGTCTGGGTGGCGCTGTCGCTCTTGATCGTGGCGCTGGCGGGGCTGGCCTTCTTCTCCGGCGCGCCGACCGGGCTGGTGATGGCGACCACGCTTTGGGGCCACAGCCATAGCTGGCCGCTGGCGGCTCTGCCCCTGTTCATCCTGATGGGAGAAATCCTGCTGCGCTCACGGCTGTCCGAGGATATGTTCTCCGGCCTCGCCCCGTGGCTAGGCCGCGCACCGGGCCGCTTGCTGCATGTGAACGTGCTGGGCTGCGCGATCTTCGCCGCCGTCTCTGGCTCGTCGGCGGCAACGGCGGCCACGATCGGGCGGATGTCGGTGCCCGAGCTCACCCGCCGCGGCTATCCCGAGAGCCTGATCCTCGGCACGCTGGCGGGCTCGGCCACGCTGGGCTTTCTGATCCCGCCTTCGGTGATCTTGATCGTCTATGGCGTCGCGACCGAGCAATCCATCGCGCGCCTCTTCATCGCGGGCATCCTGCCGGGGCTGATGCTGGTGAGCCTGTTCGGCGGCTATGTCGCGCTGCGCGCCTGGATGAACCCTGCCGCGATCCCGCGCGAGGACATCACCCTGAACCTGCGCGAGAAGCTGCGCGCGTCGCGTCGCCTGATCCCGATCGTGATTCTGATCGGCGGCGTGATCGGCTCGATCTATACCGGCGTCGCCTCGCCCACCGATGCGGCGGCCGTGGGCGTGGTCTTCTCGGTGATCCTTGCGATGGCGACGGGCAGCTTCCGCTGGCGCGACTTCAAGGAGGCGCTGTTCTCCGCCACCCGCACCAGCGCGATGATCGCCTTCATCCTGCTGGCGGCCTCGGTGCTGTCGGTCTCGATGGGCTTCACCGGCATCCCGCGCAACCTCGCGGCGTGGATCGGCACGTTCGGGCTGTCGCCGATGACGCTTCTGGCGGTGCTGACGGTGTTCTTCATCCTGCTGGGATGCTTCCTCGACGGGATCTCGGTGGTGGTGCTGACCACCTCGATCATCCTGCCGATGGTAGAGGCCGCCGGGATCGATCCGCTCTGGTTCGGCATCTACCTCGTGCTGGTCGTCGAGATGAGCCAGATCACCCCGCCGGTGGGCTTCAACCTCTTCGTGATACAGGGCCTGACCGGCTACAACATCCTCAAGGTCGCCCGCGCGGCATTGCCCTTCTTCGGGCTGCTGTTGCTGGCGGTTCTGCTGATCACGCTGGTGCCGGGGATCGTGACTTACCTGCCCTCGCTGATGGGTAACTGACCGAACCGACGCGCGGCCTCAGAGCGAGGAGGCCGCGCGGCTCGCCTGATCGTAATAGCCCGACAGCACCCGCAGGGCGGAGGCGATCTCACGTAGATCTTCGCCCGCCATGCCGCCTTTCTGGATCGGCTCGAGCAGACATTCCTCGCGCACTTTGCGATAGCGTTCGCACAGCTCGCGCCCGCTTTCCGAGGTGCGATAGAACACTTCCTTGCCGCGCTTCTCGGAATCCAGAAGCCCCAGCTTCAACAGCTTGCGCAGAGCATAATTGACCGTATGCGTGTCCTCGATATTGAGCAGGAAGGTGATGTCGTTGAGCCGCTTTTCGCGGTCGCGGTGATTGGTGTTGTGCAGCACGAGAATTTCGAGCGGCGACAGCTCCATCCCCGAGGCCGCCATGCAGCGCTGCATCCATCGCGCGAAGGAGTTGTAGGCGATGATCATCCCGTATTCGAATTCCGAGGCTTCCCAGCCCGGCCCTTCGGCCAGATGGCGGGATGAGACGATGCGGCGTTCTCCTGCGGGCATGAGCGGCGCTCTCCTTTCGTGCGTTTACGCCCTCACCTTATAGACATTTCGCTGACATTCTATCCTTGAGAGAAGTTCGGCGGGCGCTTTTGCAGGTTCGCCATCACCATTTCCATCTGCGCGGGACCGCCGATGATCTCGGCCTGCAGTTCAGCTTCCAACGCCAGACCGTCGCCCGGCGGCATGGTCCATACCTGCTCCACCAGCGCCTTGCTCGCAGCCAGCGCCTCGGGGGAGCGCAGGGTGAATTCGGCGGCCATGTCGCGCGCCGCCTGCAGCGGGCTCTCGGCCACGCGCGTGATCAGCCCAAGCCTCTGCGCCTCCTCGGCCTCCAGCACCCGGCCCGTCATCATCAGCTCTTTCGCGACATCCGCACGGGTCAGTTTCGGCAGGCTCTGCGAGATGCCCATATCGGGGATCAGCCCCCATTTCGCCTCCATGATCGACAGCCGCGCATCGGGCGCCGCGATCCGGAAGTCCGCGCCCAGAGCCAGCTGCATCCCAGCCCCGAAGGCCACGCCCTCGATCGCGGCGATCACCGGCACGGGCAGCTGCGCCCACCGCGTCACCGGGCGCTGAAAGCGGTTCGCGCCTTGCCCATCGCGTTCGGCCATCTGCGCCTTCACCCCCGCCAGATCGGCGGCGAAGCTTTGCATCACACTCAGGTCGAGCCCGGCCGAGAAACAGCCACCCGCGCCGCTCAGGATCACCGCGCGCAGGCCCTTTTGCTGCGACAGGCTCTGTGCCGCGTCAGCCAGCGCGTCGAACATCTCCAAGGTCCAGGCGTTCTTCTTTTCGGGGCGGTTGAGGGTCACCTCCGCCACGCCTTGCGCGCTCACCGAAATCTGCACCGGGTCGGCCATGTCCATCCTCCTCGCTTGGGTCTGCGCACTATGCAGACCCGCCGCCCCCTCGCAAAGCGGAACGCGGGGTCATAAGTCAGAGATCAAATGCCGCGCGGCGTTGGACAGCTCTGCGCGGCGCGCTAGCTCTGCCCCGACGGAGGTTCCCCATGCAGCAATTCTCACTTCTCGATCTGTCGCCCGTGCCCGAAGGCAAGACCGCAGCCGATGCGCTGGCGGGAACGGCCGATCTGGCCCGGATGGCCGAAGACGCGGGCTATCACCGCTTCTGGCTGGCCGAGCATCACAACATGCCCGGCATCGCGAGCGCCGCGACCTCGGTGCTCATCGGCCATGTCGCTTCGGTGACCAAGACGATGCGCGTCGGTGCGGGCGGCATCATGCTGCCCAACCACGCGCCGCTGGTGATCGCCGAGCAGTTCGGCACGCTCGCCACGCTCTATCCCGACCGGATCGACCTCGGTCTGGGCCGCGCGCCCGGCACCGATGGCGGCACCGCCCGCGCCCTGCGCCGCAACATGTCGCCCGAGGACACGTTCCCCGCGGACGTACAGGAGCTGCTCGCCTATTTCAGCGACGAGGCAGAGAATTTCCGGGTGCGCGCCATTCCGGGCGCGGGCACGCATGTGCCGATCTGGATCCTTGGCTCGAGCCTCTACGGCGCGCAGCTTGCCGCCTATCTCGGCCTGCCCTACGCCTTCGCGTCGCATTTCGCGCCCGACATGCTGGGCGACGCGCTCGACATCTATCGCCGGAGCTTCCGCCCGTCGGCCTATCTCGACAAACCCTATGCGATGATGGCCGCCGGGGTGTTTGCCGCCGACACGGACGAAGAGGCGCAATATCTGCGTTCGTCTCAGGTGCTGGCCTTTGCGCGGCTGCGTTCGGGCAAACCCGGCAAGCTGCCGCACCCGACCGACGATCTGTCCGAAGTACCGCCGCAGATGATGGTTCAGGTGCAGCGCGCGCTGTCCTGCTCGGCCACGGGATCCAAGGACAAGGTGCGCGATGATCTGGCGCGCCTGATCGCGCAATACGAGCCCGACGAGCTGATGGTGACCGGGATGATCCACGACGCGGATGCGCGTCAGAAGTCCTTCAAGATCGCCGCCGAGGTCCTGAGCGAGTTTCGCGAGCAACCCGCGGCGGCCTGAGGCACGGTTCGACACTTAGACATGCAAAGAGGCGGGCCCGAAAGCCCGCCTCTTTTCGTTTCAATCCTTTTCGCTTCAGTGCCCGGTGATCGCCGGGAAGGCCACCAACAGCCCCACTGCAAAGATCTGGATCGCGATGAAGGGCAGCAGCGAGCGGAAGATCTCGCCCAGAGAGATGTCCTTCGGTGCGACCGATTTCAGGTAGAACGCGGCTGGCCCGAAGGGCGGCGACAGGAAGCTCACCTGCATGTTCATCGCGAACACCACGCCGAACCAGACCGGATCGTAGCCGAGGTCTTTCACGATCGGCACGAAGATCGGCATCGTCAGCAGCGCGATCCCCACCCAGTCGAGGAACATGCCGAGGAAGAACAGGATCGCCATCATCGTCAGGATCACGATGATCGGGGTGTCCGAAACGCCTTTCAGCAGCGACGAGACAAAGTCGATCCCGCCCATCAGGTTGAACACGCCGACCAGAGCCGATGCCCCGATACCGATCCAGACGATCATCCCGCAGGTCGCGAGCGTCTGCAGCGCGGCCCCTTTGAGCATCGAGAGCGTCAGCTCGCCCCGGATGATCGTCGAGAGCATCACGCCCGCCACACCGAGCGCCGAGGCCTCGGTCACCGAGGCGATCCCGCCATAGATCGAGCCCAGCACGAAACCGATCACCAGCACAGGCAGGACGAGTCCCTTGAGCAGCTTGATCTTCTCGGACCACGGACGGTCGTCGGGCTCCGGCATAGGGGCCAGATCGGGGTTCAGCTTCACCCGGATGATCACGAAGATCACGTAGAAGGCCGCGAGCATGAAGCCCGGGATGAAGGCCGAGGTGAACAGATCCCCGATCGAGACATTCGCGGTCAGGCCGTAGATGATCAGAACGATCGACGGCGGCACCATCGTGCCCAGCGAGCCGCCCGCGCAGATCACACCGATGGCGAGCTTTCGGTCGTAGCCCTGGCGGATCATCTGCGGCAGAGCCAGAAGACCCAGCAGGACGATCTCGCCACCGATGATGCCCGACATCGCCGCGAGGATGACCGAGACGAAGATCGTCTGCACCGCCACCGCGCCGCGCATCCGGCCGCCAACGAGTTTCATCGCCTCGAACAGATCGCGCGCGATGCCCGATCGGTCCAGCAACGCCGCCATCATCACGAACATCGGCACCGAGACGAAGACGAAGCTTGAGACGAAGGAATAGACGCGGCTGGTGATCAGCGGCACCGCCATCGGCCCGAACCAGCCAAGCGCGAAGATCAGCGCGACGAGCAGCGTCACGAAGGCCAGCGGCATGCCGGTCAGCAGAAGACCGATCAGCAGCGCGAAGAGAAGAACCGTGCCGTAGCCGATGCCCAGCGCGGAGAGGTCGAAACTCAGAAGATGTTCGATCATTTACCCGCCTCCGATGCGAAGGCGCCGCGCAGGTAGTTCACCGCCATGATGATGAATTGCACGACCATGAGGCAGAGCACCACGAGAAGGAAAATCTTGAGATAGGCCGGGAATGGCGGATCCCAGGCGCTGCCCGAGGTCTCGAAATGGACATCGCCACCGGGGCGGAAGGTCGCCTTCATCACCATGCCGTAGGCGGCCCAGGCGAAGAAGCCGGCCGCGAAGAGGCAGATCAGCGAGATGATCGCGTCGAGGATGCGCTTCGCCCGGCCGGTGACCATGTCGTAGATCAGCACCACGCGGATATGGCTGTTGCGCACGACGCAGTAGAGCCCGCCATAGACGAAGGCCATCGCGCAGAGGAAGATCGTCGTCTCATGCGCCCAGATCGTCGGGCTGTCGAAGCCGTAGCGCAGCACGACCTCGTTCAGAAGGATCAGCGCGGAGGCGATGATGCCGAGCGCGAAGACGATGCCCACCGCGTTGATCGCGCGGCCGAGGATGCCCGCTTCGGGGATGGTCGCCGCCTCGTCCTCGGTCTGCACCGGTTCCGGCGTGTGCGGATCATGTGCGGGGTGATCCACCCCGTTATTCTCGGGTTGTGACATTGCAAAAACCGCTGCTGTCAGGAAACTGGAAAAGATGCGGGGCCGCGATCGCAGCCCCGCACCGATAGGGTATCAGAGAAGGTTGTTCTTCTTCAGGTAGTCGGTCAGGACGTCATAGACGTGCTGTGCCTTGTCCGACTTCTTGGCAACCTTTTCCCACTGGGTGATCGCGATGCGGCGGAACTTGGCGCGCTCTTCATCCGACCAGTCGTGGATGTGGATCTTGCCGCCTTCTTCAGCCTTGGCCACGGCCTTCTTGTCGGCCTCTGCGAGGTCGCTGACTTCCTTGTCCGCGAATTGCTTCACCGACTCTTCGAAGGCTTTCTGCAGCTCGGGCGAGAGCGACTCCCATTCCTTCTTGTTCATCGCGACGCCCACGAGCGGCATCGAGTGGAAGCCCGGATAGACCGGGTTCGGCGCGATGTCGTTGAGGCCCTGCGCCTGGTTGGTCGAGAACACAGTGTAGTCGGCCGCGTCGATCACGCCCTTGTCGAGCGCGGTGTAGACTTCCGAACCCGGCAGGTTCACCGGAGCCGCGCCAGCCGCCGCGAAGACGTCCTGCACGAGGCCTTCCGGCGCGCGCATCTTCAGCCCCTTCAGGTCCGCCACGCCGTCGAGCGGCACTTTCGAGACGAGCGACTCGAGGCCCGTCGTGGTCGAGCCGACGTAATGCACGCCATAGGGTTCGAACAGGTCGTTCGCGAGTTGCTGGCCACCGCCATTGTTCATGAAGTCGAGCAGCTGATCGGTGCTCGACCATGCGCCGACCGGGTTGCCCAGCAGCGAGAAGGCCGGGTCTTTGCCCGCGAAATAGGAGATGTCGGTCACGATGCCGTCGATGATACCGGCACCGGTGGCGTCCAGCGTCTCGTTATGCTCGACGACGGAGCCCACGGGCATCATCTCGACCTGAATCTGGTTATCGGTGCGCTCCGCGAGGTCCTTCGCCCAGTTCTGCTGCAGTTCGAAGTTCGGGTTACCCGCCGGGTCCGAGCTCTGGAACTTGTACTTGTGGGTTTCGGCATTCGCAGCGCTGGCCAGCGCCACGACGGCGACGCTCGCGAGGGCGATTTTACGGATCGGTTTCGTCATGGTGTCCTCCCTTAAAAGACGAAATCAAACTTGTGGGGCCGTGAGGCCCCAGGCGTTCAATATCTGCGCACAAAGCGCCTCGGGCGCTTCGCGGATATCGCAGCTCAGCGGGGCCTCGTCGGGCCCCGGCATTTCCAGATCGGCCAGCTGACTGTCGAGCAGCGCGATCGGCATATAGTGGTTTTCGCGCGCGGCCATCCGCTGGGCGATCAGGTCGCGCGGCCCGGTGAGATGCGCGAGATGCATCACGCCGAGACTCTGGCGCAGGCGGTCCCGGTAAGAGTGCTTGAGCGCCGAACAGGCGAAAACGACCGTCCGGCCGTCCCGCCCCGCCTCGATCACGCCCTTCGCCACGAGGTCGAGCCAGTCCCAGCGCATCTCGTCGTTGAGCGGCAGACCGGCAGCCATATGCGCGACATTCTCGGGCGGATGGAAATCGTCAGCATCGAGGAACACGCCGTCCACCGCTTGCGCCACGCGCTGCGCCACCGTCGTCTTGCCGGTGCCGCAAACGCCCATCACAAGGACCGGTGTCGCGTTTGCGCTGCTGCTGTTTACCATCTTGCCTTACCGGGTTCGCAGGTGTTTCTTGGACACAGAGGCGTAATGTAAGCGGTTACATTCGTCAATCTCCCTTTTAAAAAAGGGGTGCGGCCACGGGGAGGGGCAATGAATAAAAACAATGTAAACAAATCAGTTACGATGCGCGACGTCGCCGATCATGTCGGTGTAAGCGTTGCCACTGTTTCGCGCACCCTGCGCAATCCCGAGGTCGTCTCGCCGGCGGTGCGGGACAAAATCGCCGCCGCAATCGAATCGCTCGGCTACCTGCCGGACCCTGCGGCCCGCGCCCTCGCGTCGACACGGTCGGACATTATCGGGGTGATCCTGCCCTCGGTGTCGAACAACGTCTTTGCCGATGTGATGGACGGGATCTATTCCGCGGTCGAGGGCACGCATCATTCGGTGCAGCTTGGTTATTCGCGCTACGCGCCGCTGTCGGAAGAGAACCTGATCCGCGTTTTCCTGCGCCAGCGCCCCGCCGGGCTGATCGTGGCCGGGATCGATCAGACCGAGGCTGCGCAGGCGCTGTTGCGCGAGGCGGGCTGCCCGGTGGTGCAGATCATGGAGACCGGCAGCGCCCCCTATGACCGGATGATCGGGTTCTCGCATTACGATGCCGCCCGCGCCGCCACCGCGCATCTGATCGCGCAGGGCTATCGCCGCCCCGGTTTCTTGGGCGCGCGGATGGATCCGCGCACGCAGCGCCGTCTGCACGGGTTCCGCGACGAGCTGCGTGCCCATGGCATCGAGGAAGGCAAGCGCATCCAGACGACCACCCGCCCTTCTTCGGTGACGCTGGGCAGTCATCTGCTCGCGCAGCTGATGGATCTCGCCCCCGAGACCGACGCGATCTTCTGCATCAATGACGACCTAGCCCTTGGGGCGATGTTCGAAGCGCAGCGCCGCAACCTGCGGATCCCGGACGATCTGGGCATCTGCGGGTTCAACGACATGGAGATGATGGCCGCCGCGGAGCCCTCGATTTCCTCGGTGCGCACGTTCCGCCGCGAAATGGGCGAAGGCGCGGTGCAATTGATCCTCGATGCGCTGTCGGGGAGTGCGGCGCAGGAAAAGGTCGTCGACCTCGGCTTCCAGGTCATGCAACGTCGATCCACGCGCGGGCACTAAGCGGGCTGAAGGCGCTGACCGCCGCGACCTCGGAATACGGAATGCTGTGGAGTTCGGTCGTTCTCCTCGCCCTCGTGGCGGTCGCGGCCTATCTCGGAATTGAGCGGGTCGAGCGCGTGGTGCTGCGCCGCTACGGGGCAGAGCAACGCGCCAGATAAGATCGGGAGAGACATGACATGACGCCAGCCGTTTTCGCCATTCCGGGGGATATCACGCAACTGACCGGCGGGTTCATCTACGAGCGCAAGCTGCTCGAGGCGCTGCGGGCCGAAGGTCGCCGTGTGGAGCATCTGGAACTGCCGCCCGGCTTCCCCGATGCGACGCCCGAGGAGACCAAGACCGCGCGACGTCAACTGACCGCCATTCCCGCGGAGGTGCCGGTGATCATCGACGGGCTGGTCTTCGGCTCGATCGACCCGGAGGTGCTCGACGCGATGTCCGCGCCCGTGGTGGCGATGCTGCACCATCCGCTTGGGCTCGAGACCGGGCTGACCGAGGACCGCGCGCAGCACTTGCTGACACGTGAGGCAGAGAACCTGCGCCGCGCTGCCCACGTCGTCGTGCCGAGCCCGCATACCAGCGCCATTTTGCAAAAGGAGTTCGGCGTCGCCCCTGAACGGATTTCGATCGCGCTTCCGGGCTTCGACCGTCCGCCGGTCGTTGAGGGCGCGAGACCGACCCCGCCGCTGATTCTCGCGGTCGGGCTATTGGCGCCGCGCAAGGGTCATGACGTGCTGATCGATGCCTTGGCGGAGATCGCCGATCTGGACTGGCGCGCGCAGATCGTGGGCAGCGCGCATGATCCGGAGGTCGCCGACGCGCTCGCGGCAAGGATCGCACGGCTCGGCCTGAGCGAGCGGGTGCAGCTTGCCGGACGGATGGAGCGCGACGCTCTGGATGCGGCCTATCGCGCGGCTTCGATCTTCGCGCTTGCGACGCGCTATGAGGGCTACGGGATCGTCTTCGGCGAGGCGATGCTGCACGGGCTGCCTATCGTAACCTGCCGCACGGGCGCGGTGCCCGACACGGTGCCGCCCGATGCCGGGTTTCTCGTGCCGGTGGACGCGCATCTCGACTTCGCCGAGGCACTGCGACAGCTTCTCCAAGACGCTGCTCTGCGGGAGCGAATGGGCGCGGCCTCGGCGGTGGCGGGGACCGCCCTGCCGGATTGGCGCGACACGGCGGCGATCATGGGCGCGGTGCTCGACAGCCTCTGAGCGGAACGAAAACCGGGCGGCCTCGCCTCTTCCCTCCGGGCGCGCGAATTCACGGATCGCGCCTTCGGTTCCGACACGATTTTTTGCCTTATGTGATTGATCCGAAAAGGAACGTTGAGCGTGCGAGGCCGTTTCATCTTCGTAATTTCAAAAGGAGGCATCTCATGAAATCCAAGACCCGCACCCTCACCGCTGGTATCGCCGCAACCTTGATGGGCACGATGGCGCTCGCTGCATCGCCCGCCAATGCGATGGACCACGCGAAAGGCGTCAAGCCGCGTCCGGATCTCGACAAGCACGTCGCTGCAGCACTGCAGCAATGCGCCAGCCTCCAGGAGACCTGCCAGCAGGTCGCGACCAATTCCGCAGCCGTTCTGGTCTTTCCCGAAGTGACCACAGTCGACCTCGGTATCGGCGGTTCGGGCGGCTCCGGCGCGCTGATCGAGAATGGAAAGGTTCAGGGCTATTACGACATCGGCAAAGCGTCGGTCGGCCTCCAGCTCGGCGCCAAGCAGGCCAGCCAGATCTACGTCTTCCCGACCAAGAAATCGGTCAGCGAAGTGCAGAATGGCGGCGAATGGCATGTCGGCGCAGGCGCGGGCATCACCGTCGTCAACGCCAATGCGACCGCGAATGTCGAGAGCGGCAAACCGCGCGTCTATGTCTTCGACAGCTCGGGCCTGAACGGCGGCGCGAAGGTCAGCACGCTGCGCATCTGGAAAAACGGCGACAACAGCTAATCGCAGGCGTCTTCCCCGTCTGGGGAAGACCCGCGATGAGAAAGGCCCCGGGGTTTGCTTCACCCCCGGGGCCTTTTGTTTGTCCGGCGAAGTGGCGCGCGGCTCAGGCCTGGCGCGCGTCGCTGATCGCCTTGCGCAGCGTGTCGGCATCGACCGCGCCGGGATAGACGTCGCGCCCGACGATATAGGCGGGCGTGCCACGCAGCCCGATCGCCACCGCCTGCGCATCATTGCGCGAGAGCAGCGCGTCGATCTCCTTGCGGTTGGCCTTGTAGCCCGCCATCGCCTTCTCCGGATCGACACCGGCCTCGGAGAGCGTCTTCTCGATCAGGTCGTTCGACAGCTTTCCTTGCGTCGCCATCAGCGCCTCGAGGCCCGCTTCGTATTTGCCCATGCTCTGCGCGCCCAGCACAAGCTGCGAGGCATAGACCGACGGCGCGCCGAAGATCGGCCAGTCCTTCATCACGACGCGCAAATTGCCGTCTTCCTTTGTCACCTTCTCGACCACCGGATGGTTCGATTTGCAGTAGGGACACTGGTAGTCGAAATACTCGACCAGCGTGATGTCCCCATCCGGGTTACCGAGCGCGGGCGCTTTGGGGTCGTGGAACACCGCTTCGGGCGAAATATCGGCCTGCGCGAGGCTCGCCGTCGGCAGGATCAGCGTGGAGCCCGCGGCAACGCCTGCAAGGGTGAGGAAATTCCGGCGATCGATCATGTGTCGTCTCCTGTGGTTTGGGGGAAATCTTCGGGGGAGTAGGGAACGGACGGCAGCGGCTGGCCCGGCGGCACCGTACCCTTGCCGCTCTCGGCACGGGTCAGCACGACGACATGCGTGCCGGAGCGGACGCGGTCGGCGAGGTCGATGATGTCCTGATTGAACAGCCGGATGCAGCCTGCCGAGGTCGCCTTGCCGATGGAACTGTCATCCATCGTTCCGTGAATGCGGTAGAGCGTGTCCTTGTTCCCGCGATGCAGGTAAAGCGCCCGCGCGCCGAGCGGATTGTCGAGCCCGCCTGCCAGCCCGTCCTTCACCGGGCCGTAAAGCTCAGGGTCTTCCTTGATCATGCTCTTGGTCGGCGTCCAGCTCGGCCAGTCGCGCTGATAGGGGATATGCCCCTCGCCGGAAAAGCCGCGCCCATCCTCTCCCACGGCGACCGTGTAGCGCAGCGCGCGGTTATTCTTCTGCACGAGGTAGAGCTTGCGCGCCCAAGGGTCGACGACGATCGTGCCCGGCGGCTCGTCGGTCCAGTAATCGACTTCCTGACGGGCTTTCTCTTCGCTGAGAAGTTTCGGATCCACCGCCGGGATCGTGCGCCCGTCATCCTCCATCGCGCCGTAGATTGCTTTCACGCGCGCGCTGAGCTGCGGCGCTTGCGGCGCGGGTTGCGGGGCCGGGCTGGGAGGCTCGGGCGCGCAGGCCGCGAGGGCGATCAGCGCGAGCGGGGCGAAGCGGGTGAGGGTCATTGAGCGATCTCCGAAAGCGAGGTCGTGAGTTTCGGCGCGGTTACATCCCCGATCAGCCGGGTGCCCTGCGCCTCCGAATGGTCGGGGCTGAGGAAGATCAGCGTCGGCGGGCCGATCACGCCCAACTGCTTGAGAAGCGCCTGCTGCGGCGCGCCGGTCTTGGTCACATCGACCGCGATGGGCGTGACGCGGCGCAGCGCGGCCTGCACCTGCGGGTCGGGGATCACTTCGCGCGCGATGGTGACGCATTCGGTGCACCATTCGGCCGTGGTGATCAGCATCACCGGCGCGCCCTTCGCGGCGGCCAGCGCAGCGTCGAGCGCCTCGGGCGTCTCGACATGGGTGAAGTCGTCTTCGGTCAGCACGTCCGAGGAGGCCGCCATGACTGTCTGGCCTGCGGTGAAGGGCGCGAGGGGGCGCAGCGGATCAGCAGCCCCACTCGCCGCGCCGACACCCTCGATGGCACCGGCCAGCAGCGCCGCGACACCCAGTGCGCCGCCCACGCGGCGCAGGCCCGAGCTTTCCGGTCCGAACCGGTCGCGACCGCCCAGGGCCACGCCTGCGCCGATCAGCAGCAGCGCCCAGAGCGCGAGGATCACAGGCCCAGCGATGACGCGGCTCAAGAGCCAGATCGCCACGCCTAGGAAGACGAAGACGAAGGCGCGGTTCACGCCGACCATCCATTCGCCCATGCGCGGCAGGATCGCCGAGCCGAACAGCCCCACGGCCATCAGCAACACACCCTGCCCCAGCCCCAGCGCGAACAGCGCCGAAGCTCCGAGCCCCGCATCGCCCGTCTGCGCGATATAGAGGAAGGCACCTGCCAACGGAGCCGTCACGCAAGGCCCGACGATCAGCGTCGAGGAGAAGCCGAGGATCGCCGCCCCCGCCAGCGTGCCACGCCGCCCCTGCACGGAGCTGACCTTGTTGGTCAGCGCCTGCGGCAGACGCAGCTCGAACAGGCCGAAGGAGGACAGCGCGAGAACGGCGAACAACAGCGCCAGCGCAATCACCGTCGCAGGAGCCTGCATCAGGAATTGCAGGTTCTGCCCCGACCACGCCGCCACGATGCCCAGAAGCCCGAAGGCCACCGCCATCGCCAGCACATAGGTCCCGGTCAGCGCCAGCCCCCGCGCAGGCGTCAGGTCTTTGCCTTGCGCGCCGAGCATCCCGGCCACGATCGGCACCATCGGCAGCACGCAAGGGGTGAAGGCCAGAAGCAGACCGAAGCCGAAGAAGGACGCCACGACCAGTGCCCAGCCGCCCTTCGCCGCGATCCCCGCGACGAGGCCGTCATCGGAGGAGAGGTTCAGGCTGTTTCCGCTCGCTTCGGAGGCGGATGCGGGAGGCGTAGGCTTATCGGCCTCGGAACTCGCAGCAGGCGCGGAGGACGCGGCGCTCTGCGCATAATCCGGTACCCCGGCGGCTTGGTTCGATTGCGCCGCGCCGGATGCGGGTACAGTCGCAGCCCCGCCCGGCGGCACGATCTCGCGGCTTTGCGGCGGGTAGCACAGCCCCTTTTCCTCGCAGCCCTGCCAATGCAGCGTGAAGGGCGCGGTAATGTCGCTCACCACGGCCTCGGTATGATCGTGCCAGACCTCGACCGTGCCGAAATTCGGATCGTCCTTCATCTCGCCCCGCTGCGTCTCGATCGCGGGTGAATCGCCGCCCTCGGCGCTCACCGTCAGATGCTCGCGATAGAGGTAATAGCCCGGCGCGATATCGAAGGAGACCGCAAGCGTCCCGTCATCCTGCCACGCGGTCTCGACCTGAAACGCCTCTTCGGGCGACAGCGGACCGCTGCCTCCCTTGGGCTTCAGAAGATCGAAGCTTTGCGCCGCAGCGAGGCCGGGCAACAGCAATGAGACCAGAAACACGCCCCAGAGGGCGCGCAGCGATAGACGGGAAAGAGCCTTTGCGTTCATGTTGGCCGGATCGCGGGTGAAGCTTAAGTCAGTCTTAAGATTCGTGCGGTGTATCCGCCGCGAAGGAGAAAAGATGCGCATACTCGTCGTCGAAGATGACAGCATATTGGCGGACGGCCTGCGGGTCGGGCTCGGCATGGCCGGGTTCACCGCCGATGTCGTGTCCTGCCTTGAGGACGCCCGCGCGGCACTGGCCGGGGCGGAATATCGCGCGCTCGTGCTGGACCTGATGCTGCCCGATGGCTCCGGTCTCGAACTGCTGCGCGAATTGCGCGCGGGCCGCGCCGGGCTGCCGGTCTTGCTGCTGACCGCGCGCGATCAGGTCGAGGACCGGGTCGCGGGGTTGGATGCAGGCGCGGATGACTATCTCGGCAAGCCCTTCGATCTGGACGAGCTGGCCGCCCGGCTGCGGGCCCTTTCGCGTCGGTCGGACGGGCGGGCGGTCGCGCAGATTTCCCATGCCGGGCTGGAGCTCGACCCCGGCACCCGCAGCGCCGCCTTCAACGGCCAGCCACTGAAACTCTCGCGCCGGGAATTCGCGGTGTTGCAGGCGCTGGCCGAACGCCCCGGACGGGTGCTCGCGAAATCGGACCTCGAAGACCGGCTTTACGGCTGGGATGAGGAAGTCGAGAGCAACGCCGTCGAAGTCCATATCCACCATCTGCGCGCCAAACTCGGGCGCGATTTCATCGAAACCCTGCGCGGCATCGGCTACCGTCTGCGCCCAGAGGAGACCTCGCCATCTCGCTCCGCCTCCGCCTCTTCCTGATCCTCACCGGCGCGACGCTGGCCGTCTGGCTGTCCGCCGTGTTCTGGATCGAGAATTCCACCCGCGCCGAGGTGACGCGGGTGCTCGATGCGCGACTGGTGGAGGCGGCGCGCATGGTCTCGTCGCTGGTGTCGAAGAACCAGATCTCGCTGAATCGGGACGGTCCCGCACAGATCACACTGTCGCATAACGAGAGTTACGAGCATCAGCAATTCTGCCAGATCTGGTCTTTCACCCAAGGGCTCGTCGGACGCTCGAACGGGGCGCCGAGCGCGCAGCTGGTGCCCGCCGATGCGACCGGCTTCCGCGATGTGACACGCGACGGCAAGGGCCTGCGGGTCTACACGATCATCGATCCCGATCTGGGCGGGCAGGTCACGGTGGGCGACAGTCTCGCGATGCGCAACCGGCTGGTGCGCGATGTGATAGAGGGGTTCCTCTGGCCCGCGCTGGTGATCCTGCCGGTGATGTGGGGGCTGATCTGGGTTGCGATCTCGCGCGGTCTGGCCCCGCTCGACCGCTTCGCCCGCGATCTGGACGCGCGGCCGAGCGAAGATCTGCGCGCCCTACCCGGCACCGCGCGACAGCCCCGCGAGATCCGCCCGCTTGCAGGCGCTCTCGACGACCTTCTGGCACGTCTGGCTGCGGCGCGCGGGCGCGAACGCGAATTCATCGCCTATGCCGCGCATGAGATGAAAACGCCGCTCGCCGGGCTGAAGACGCAAGCGCACATCGCGCGCCACGCGCCCGATACCGACACGCGCGAACACGCGCTCGCCGCGATCTCGACCTCGGTGGACCGGACCGATCGGATGGTGCGCCAACTTCTCGATCTGGCGCAGGTGGACAGTCGCGAGGCGCGCGCCACGTCGGTGGAGCTGAACGGGCTTCTGCGGCAGGTACTTGGCGATCTGGCGGGGCTGGCCACGCGGCGCGGCGTGACGCTGGAACTCGACAGCGCGCCGGGCGCGCCGACGGTGGAAGGCGACCCGCTGCTTCTGTCGCTCGCCCTGCGCAACCTGATCGAGAACGCGGTGCAGGCGAGCCCGGACGGCGCGGCGATCAAGGTCAGCGTGACCACCTCCGACGCCGCGCTTCTGGTCGACATTCACGACCACGGGCCGGGCCTGCCACCCGAGATCGCGCAGCAGGCGGGGCAGAAATTCGTCAAGGGCAAGGGCGCGGACGCGAATGGCTCGGGCCTCGGCCTTTCGATCGCGCACGACGCGCTGACCCGTCTGGGCGGCACGCTCAGCTTCGAGATGCGCGCGGACGGGCATCATACGCGGGTCGATCTGCCTGCCGGGTGAGGCGCGGCGTCAGGCCCTGCGCCGCGTCCGCATCACAGCCCAACCGATCAGCGCCAGTACCAGAAGCACCGCCACGGCGATCGCCGCCCAAGCCAACTGCGCGGCGTTCGCGATGATCCAACTGACCTGCTGTTTGCCGCTCAGGATGTTGGCGACGCTCCCTTTGGTCACCTCGCCATCGACGCCGCCAAAATTGGTGCGCACATAGCTCGCAACTGAAGCGATCTGCGCATCGCTCATCGTGCGCTGAAATCCGGGCATGGCGACGTGGCGCGTATCGTTTGGCATGTTGATCCCATGCGCGATCACCTGCACGACATTCGCCGCATTCGCAGAGCGCACGTCGGAGATCTTGGACAGCGCTGGCGCGGCGGTCCCCTGCCCGTTCATGCCGTGGCAGGTCGCACAGGCGCCCTGATAGAGCGTCGCCCCGTCTGTCGTATTGTGGCCGACCACGGATTGCCAATCGCCATTGGGCACCTCCAAAGCGGCCAGATCGAGCGTCGCCTGACCGTCGGGTCCGCTGGCCTCGGGTTGCGTGTCAACCGGCTTCACAGCCTTCAGGTATTTCGCAATAGCCGTGAGGTCGTCGCTCGACAGCTTCGAGGTGGAGCGCGAGACCACGAGCCCCATCTCGCCGCCGGCGACGGCATGCGCATTTCGGCCCTTGCTGAGATAGGCCACGATATCGGCCTCGCTCCAGTCGCCCAGACCGCCTTTGTCAGACGGCGTGAGGTTCGGCGCATACCAACCGTTCAGCATCCCCCCGGCGAGGTGTTTGCTGGTATCCTCCTGCATCAGCGTCCCGCGCGGACTGTGACAGGACGAGCAATGCTCCAGCGTCTCCACCAGATAGCGCCCGCGCTGAAGTTGATCGCCCGAGACATCCGCCGCGCCGGGCGGATGCCCCTTGTCGAGGAACAGCGTGTTCCAGCCCATCATCGCCGGACGCACGAAGGGAAAGCCCAGATCGGTCTCGGGCACGTCGTTCTCGACCGGTTTGACCTGTTTGAAATAGGCCCAGAGCGCTTTCACATCGGCATCGGTCAGACCGGTGTAATGGGTGTAAGGCATCGCGGGGTAAAGCCACGTGTCGGACTTGCCGCGACGCAGGGCACCTTCGAAATCCGCCTCGGTCATGTCGCCGATCCCGGTCTTCTGGTCGGGCGTGATGTTGGGCGCATAGATCGCGCCGATCGGGCTTTCGATCTCCTTGCCGCCCGAGAAATTCTCCGCGTGACAGGAGGAGCAATCCCCCGCGATGGCGAGGTATTTGCCGCGCTTCACGAGGTCGCCTCCCGAAGCATCGGAGCCGGATTGCGCGTTGGCTGCGAGCGGGGACATCGCAGCGAAGACGGAGGCCGCTAGGATCAGAACACGCATCTCAAAGCTCCTTCGCGATGGTCTGGCCCGCGCGGATCGCAAGCGCCATGCCGGTCAGCGTCGGGTTCACACCGCCCGCCGTGGGCATCACGCCGGTCGTCACAAGGAACAGGTTCTCGTGGTCGAAACAGCGCAGATCGGCGTCGCAGACCGCCTCGTCGGCCTTGCTGCCCATGACTGTCGTGCCCATCACGTGCTGCTGGCAAATAAACTTCTCGGGCGCGGAGACGCGGGTGCCACCAGTCGCCTGCAGAAAGCGCGCGTAATCCTCCATCAGCCGCGGCAGGTTCGCCTTGGTGTAATCCGAGAGCTTGTAGGTCAGTTTGATGCCGGGCAGGCCCACGGCGTCTTTCCACGAGGGATTCACCTCGATCCGGTTCGCGGGATCGGGAAGGTCCTCGGTCAGCGCCTCTGCGGTGAAGACGCGGGCCGAGTGGTCGCGAATTTTCGCGTCGAGTTCGGGGCCGAGCGTGCCGTCCTTCAACAGCTCCTGCGCGATGCCTTCCTCGGGTGGCGCATTGAGCAGGTCGTAGCGCGTCGACGGCACTTTGTCGCGATCGGGAAGCGCGCGGCGCTGCATGATCGCACCGTGAATATTCTGGCCGCGCCCGGTCCAATACGGCTCGGGCGAGAGCCATGTCATATCGATCGTCGGGTGGACCATCAGCCGCCGCCCGACCATGTCGGAGCTGTTCGCGAGATCGTTCATCAACAAGAGCTTCGGCGTCTCGTAGCCATGCGCGGCGATCACGAACATCTTCGCGGTCAGCCGGGTACGGTCGCCTTCGGGGTTGATATAGGACAGCGCCGTGATCTTGCCCTTGTCGCCGGTCTCGATCTTGTCGACGATGGCCTGCGTGCGGATTTCGACGCCCAGGTCGCGGATCTTCTGAACCACGTGATAGCCCGAATGTTTCGCACCGATCGGGCAATTCCAGTTGCAGATATTGTTGCCGATACAGGCGGGCCGGTTGTCGTAGGGCTGCGACAGCCGTGACGAGGGCGCGATATCGACGCGGAAGCCCATCGACGCCACCTGCTGCTGCAACCGCTGGGTCGCGTAGGGTTTCGCCTCGGGCGGCAGCGGATAGGGTTTCGAGCGCGGCGGGTAGGTCTCGCCCTTGCCCAGACCGCTCTCGTCGAAGCCTTTCTGGCCGTTCACGCCGATCTCGTATTCGGCCTGCGTGTAGAAGGGCTCCAGATCGTCGTAGCTGATCGGCCAGTCCTCGGCGATGCCATAGGTCGAGTGCATCGCCATGTCTTCGGGCAAGAGCCGCCACGTCGCCGCCGTCCAGTGCCGCGACGTACCGCCCAGCACCCGCAGCGTGCCGGGAAACACCTCGAGCCCGCCGGTCAGATGCGGATCGACATAGCCGGGCGTGAAGCTGTTGGGCGCATAGGGCACATCGCCGAAGGGATCGTTGAAGTTGTTCTTGCGCGGCGAGTTGCGCCAGTTCTCGGTGACTTTCCAGTCGGGAATGTCGGGACCTGCCTCCAGCACGATCACCGAATGGCCCGCCTGTGCGATCTGCTGCGCGGCCAGACCGCCGAGCGAGCCCGACCCGACCACGATCACGTCTGCATCGAAATCAGCCATTACTGTGCCTCCTGCTGGGAGTCGGAATTGGATGCCGGGTTGGGCGAGCCACTGGCGCCCTGACCGGTGCCACCTCCGCTGTCCGCGCCTTGCGCTTTGCGGGCGGCGTCGACGCTGTCGGCCTCACCCTTGGCATAGGCCAGCCATGCCGGATCGGGATATTGCAGCTCGTAGCTGGATTTGGGCTGGTACTCCCAGCTCGTGGCTTCCTCGGGCAGGTCCGAGGCATCGACACCTTTGGGCACCTCCTGCCACCAGCCGGCACCGCCGGAGGGGTAAGTCTGCAGGGGCACGATGTCGCTCACCTTCGTCAGCGCCTGCGCCTCGAGGAAGGTCGCGAATTCGGCATCGTCTTTCAGGATGCGCGCGGAGGGGGAGCCGGTGAACCCGAGATACCACGGCTTCGCGATGCTCAGCGCGAGGGTGGTCTGGTCGTCACTGAGGCTTTCAATCGCGGCGGCGCGGTCCTTGCCGTCGAACGCATTAGCGAGCCCGTCCAGCTTACCGGCAAAGCCTGCCTCGTCCTCGCTCAGTAGCTTCTCGATCCGCGCGGCGGTTTCCTTCGAGAGGCTGTCATTGCCGCAGATCGCGCGGCTCACGGAAAGAAAGGCATCGCTGGGCGCGGCGCTATCGGCGGCACGGGCGAAACCGGGTGTCAAACTTGCAAGTGGCACGGTGCCTGCCAGGGCGATCAAAAAACGTCTGCGGTCGAGGCTCATGGCATCCTCCTCCCGGGGCTAAAAACGGAGCGTAAGCAACAGCCATGCGCAGTGACCCTCAATCCCCGCGCAATCGCGCGGAAGGAGCGGTCGGATCGTGGCTGCCTTCGTCATAATCGTGACGCTTTCACGCATTCGGGGTGGCGTAGGTTGACGGTAGGGCCGCAGTCGGGGCCAGCAACCGCCCGCTACCGCACGTTATCGTCAAGGAACAAAGGCCGCGGGATGCGCGTTCGATATCCCCTCACGTATTCTCGCAAACGAACGCGGCCGCATCTGAAATCGGCCCGGTCACCGGGATGTGCGCGCCACCTCCGGAACCCCGCGAAGGCACGTCGCATTCGGCCAGCAACACCCTCACGAACAGGAGCAGAGCATGGCAAAGATCGCATTTCTAGGCATGGGCGCGATGGGCTCGCGGATGGCGCGGACACTTCTGGATACGGGCCACGATCTGATCGTCTGGAACCGGACGCCGGAGCGCTGCGCGCCGCTCGTCGAGGCCGGGGCCACGCAGGCCGAGACCCCGCGCGACGCCGCAGCACAGGCCGAGTTCACGATCTCGATGCTGCGCGACACCGAGGTCTCGCGCGAGGTCTGGTGCGACCCGGAAACCGGCGCTTTCGCCGGGCTTCCCGAAGATGCCATCGCAATCGAAAGCTCGACCATCACGCCCGAGGGGGCGGCAGAGCTCGCCAGCTTTGCCACCGCGCAGCAGCGACGCTTTCTCGAAGCGCCGGTCTCCGGCACGCTGCCGCAGGCGGAGAACGGTGTGCTGGTCTATTTCCTCGGCGGCGAGGCCGAGACCGCCAAGCGGGTGCATGACGTGCTGGACCCGCTGGCCAAGGCGCAGCACCATGTCGGCACCTGGGGCATGGGCGCGCGGATGAAGCTCGCCACGAATGCGATGCTGGGCGTTCAGGTCGCCGCCTGGGCGGAGATCATTCCGATGCTGGAGCGCGGCGGCATGGATGTCGATCTTGCGCTGGAGGCGTTGTCCTCCACCCCGATCTGGACGCCGAACGCGCCCTATATCACCGGCACGATGCAGCGCTCGGATTTCACGCCGCAATTCCCGGTCGATCTGATCTCGAAGGACTTCCGCTATGCCATCGCCGAGGGCGGCGAAGCGCGGATGCCGATGACCGAGGCCGCGAAACGCCTCTTTGCGCGGGCCAGCGAGGCCGGTCATGGCGCAGAGAACATGACCGGCGTCGTGCAGGTGAACCGCGACTGAGGCGCCCTCAGCCTGCCGATTGCGGGATCAGGATGCGGTCGAAGAAATCCGCGACCGCATCCACCGCGTCGAGCGGCAAGACCTGCGCGACATATTGATCGGGCCGCAGCACCAGCAAGGCACCCTGCGCCCGGTTGATGCCGCGCAGATCGAAGATGTCGGGGCCGGGGACGGCGGGACAGAAGGCCTTCTCGTAATCGACCAGCCCGTAGCGCCCCTTCTTGGGACGCAGGAGCGCGGGCAGCGCCTCGATGCGCATTTCCCGATGCGGCGTCTGGAAGACCGCGCGCAGGTCGATGACGCTGTCGATATCCGCGCCCTCCGGCGTGAAGCGGTGAATGAGCCCCTCCGGCCCGTCGAGCCGGTCGCATAGCTGCGCGATCGCCCCGCCCGTCTCGCCGGTGTCTCCCGTCGGCGCAAACGCCAGCAGCCGCCAGCGCCCGTCCGCCTTGAACGCATGTCCCAGCTGCACCGGCTTCGCATCCGCCAAACGCACCACCGGCGCGGAGTGGAAGCGCTTGCCCACGACCTGCCCAGCCGCCAGCGCCTGATACGCGGCGTCGCCAATCAGAAGTCCCGGCGCGTATTGCGTCTCGACCCCGGCGGTATAGCGCCCGTGTTTCTGGAAATAGGCCTGAAACTGCGCCTCTTCCTCCTTGGTCTGCGGCTTCGCGCTGAACAGCCGCGCCATGTCGCGGTCGAAGTCGATCAGCTCTTGCGCCTTGGCCTGACGTTCCTCGGAATAGCTCTGCAGCAATTCGGACCGCGCCTGTCCGCGCAGCACAGCGGCCAGTTTCCAGCCGAGGTTGAACGTGTCCGCCATCGAGACGTTCATCCCCTGCCCGGCCTTCGGGCTATGGGTGTGGCAAGCGTCGCCCGCGATGAAGATGCGCGGCTCGGTCGCGCCGTCGCCGTCCCTGTCGCTGTCGCTGTCGTCGAACCCGTCGCAGACACGCTGGCCGATCTCATAGGCCGACCACCACGCGACCTCCTTCACCTCCAGCGTATAGGGGGCGAGGATCGACTGCGCCTTCTCGATCAGCATCTCGGCGCTGACATTGCGATCCGCGGCGCGCTCGTCGCCATGCAGCGCGTCGAGCTCGATATAGAGCCGCACCAGATAGCCGCCTTCGCGCGGGATGATCAGGATGCTGCCCTCGGTTGCCGACTGGATCGCCGCCTTGAGCCGGATATCGGGAAAATCGGTGACCGGCAGTACATCCATCACGCCCCAAAGCTGTCGCGCGGATTCGCCATGCAATTCGTGCCCGATGGATTTGCGCACCGTGCTGCGTGCGCCGTCGCAGCCGATGACATAGCGCGCGCGTATCGTCTCGGTCTCGCCCGGCGCATCGAGGCAGTCGAATGTCGCGACCAGCGGGTAATCGGGGTCGTCGGTGCGGGTGAGCGTGGTCAGCGCGCGGTCGTAATCCGGGGCCAGACGGCGCGCGCCGTTGCGCATCGTCTCGAGGTAGAAATCATGGACCCGCGCCTGATTGAGGATGACATGCGGCATCTCTGAGAGGTCATCGGCCACGTCCTGAATCCGGTCGGCGCGCTGCAGGCCCTCGCCTTGCGCACCGGGCCGCCAGAAGGCGACCTCGTTTACCCAATAACCCTCTTTCATCACCTTCTCAGCGAAGCCGAAAGCTTCGAACATCTCGACCGAGCGGCAGGCTATGCCGTCCGCCTGCCCGACTTCGAGCGGGCCGGATTTGCGCTCGGTGATGCGCACGGAAATCTCGGGGAAGGCTGCAAGCTGTGCCGCAAGCGTCAGCCCCGCCGGGCCGCATCCGACGATGAGCACATCGACCGCGTCGAGCGTCTCCCCCGCCTGCGGATGACGCGGCGCGATGGCCGGATCGCCGGTAGTGAACCCGTTCAGATGAAACTGCATAGCGCGCCCTCCCAATTGATATGCATACTTACCATTACCGGAAAGGCTGGCGCCACGTCAATATGGTAAGTATACATATCGAATAGGACCCCCAAACCGGAGCGCCCTCGATGAAACGCGATCTCGAAACCCTGCCCGGCCACCTGATCCGACGTCTCAATCAACGCTCGACGGCGGTGTTCCAAAAGCGGATCAAGGACGCCCCGGTGGAGCTAACCTCGGTGCAATTCGCGGCGCTCGACGCGCTGTCGCGCGAGCCGGGAATGGATCAGGCGCAGCTGGCCGCGCGCATCGCCTATGACCGCGCGACGATCGGCGACGTGGTGAAGCGGCTGGTGCAGAAGGGGCTTGTCGCGCGGGCCATCAGCGAGACTGATCGGCGCGCGCGCAGCCTGCATCTGACACCGGAGGGGACAGCGGCACTGGACGGCGCGCGGCCCGTAGTGACGCGGCTGCAGGCGGAGATTCTGGAAGGGTTGAGCGAGGAAGAGGCCGCGCAGTTCATCGCGCTCGCCCGCAAGGCTGTCGCCCCGCAGGACTGAAAAAGGGAGGCGGATCGCGCCGCCTCCCCCCAATCTTTCCGTCCGGACGGGCTCAGCCCTTCTTCAGGTCGAGCTTGTCCATCGGCATCGAACGCACGCGCTGCCCGGTCAGCACCGAGACCGCATTCGCGATCGCCGGCGGCACGGCGGGCAGCGGCGGTTCGCCCACGCCCCCCATCTTCGCGCCGCTCTCGATCACCTTCGCATGGATGCGCGGCGCCCGCGCCCCACCGAGGATCGGGTAGTAGTCGAAGTTGCGCGCGGTCGGCTCGCCGTTCTTGTAGGCGACCTCTTCGATCAGCGCCTCGGAGGTGCCGAGCGTCGCGGCCCCCATGATCTGCGCCTTGATGATCGCCGGGTTCACGATGCTGCCCGGATCGAGCACGTCCCAGATGTCATGCACGACGATCTGGCCGTCCTGAATCGAGACCTCGGCAATCGCCGCCGCCTCGCTGCCGAAGGGCGAGGCCATCGCGACACCGCGGGCGCGGCGGGTGCCGTCCTCGGCATCGAAGGGGCCACGTTTCCAGCCGCCCGACAGATCGCCGACCGCTTTGAGCAGATTGGTCAGACGCTCGTTCCCTTCGAGCAGCTTCATGCGCAGCTCATAGGGATCCTGCCCGCCCGCATCGGCCATCTCGTCGAGGAAGGCCTCGTAGAAGAAGTCGTTCATCGAATGACCGACCGAGCGCCAATAGGCGAGCGAGGTCGGGTTCTCGACAAAGTTCTGCGCGATGCGGCGATTGGGGATCGCGTAGCTCTTGCCGGTGAGCCCTTCGACCGCCATCGCGTCGACCTTGTCGGGGTTGTTGCCGTTGAGCGCCTCCGTCGGGCCTTCGCAGGCGGAGATCGCCTCGAGCGCCACCGGCATGCCCTGATCGTCCAGCGCACCACGGAAGCGCACCGCCGCCATCGGGCGCAGCGGGTCGCGCAGGAATTCCTGCTCGCGCGTCCAGATCACCTTGATCGGCTTGCCGACCTCTTTCGCAAGCTGGACCGCCTGCGGGAAGGGGTTGGCCGAGGGGTACAGGAAGTGTCGTCCAAAGAAACCACCGAGCATCGGCGAGTTGACCTTCACTTGCTCGGGCTTGATCCCGGCCGCATCCGCGATCTGGGCCTGGAACTGCTCGGGCGCCTGATTGGGCAGCCAGATGTCGAGCGTGCCATCCTCGTTGAACCGCGCCAGCGTCGAGGCGGGCTCGATCTGGGCGTGGTGCAGATATTGGCTCTGGTAGGTCGCATCGACGGTCTTGGCCGCGCCGTCGAAGCCCGAGGTGATGTCGCCTTCGCTCTCGGCCTCGGTGCCGTCGCCTTTCGTGTTGGCCAGTTGCTTGGCGAAGTCCTCGGTCGAGAAATCGGCGGGCATGTAGCGGATCTTGGACTTCTCGTCCTCGCTCGGCTCCTGCCAGTCGACCTTGGCAGCTTCGACCGCCGTTTTCGCATCCCAGAACCGCTCGGCCACGACCGCGACAGCGCCGTCGAGCTTATGCACCGACATCACGCCGGCCATGCCCTTCACCTCATCGAGGTTGCTGATGTCGCCGGGCTTGAGACCCAGACGCGGCGCGTGCTGGACGGCTGCGTGGAGCATGCCGTCGACCTTGGCATCCATCGCATACATCGCCTTGCCGGTCGATTTCTCGTAGACGTCGACACGTTTCACGGGCTCGCCGATCCACTTGAAGTCTTTCGGGTCTTTCAGAGTCACGGAGTCGGGGCTGGGCACGTCTTGGTCGAGCGCATCGCCCGCCAGCTCGCCGTAGCCCAGCGACGTGCCGGAGGCCTTGTGGACCACCTTGCCCGGCTCGGTCGACAGATCCGACACCGGCGCGTCGAGCTTCTTCGCCGCCGCTTCCAGCATCATCTGCCGTGCCGCCGCACCGAGCTTGCGCATCGTGTCGTAGCTGGTGCGCACCGACATCGAGCCGCCGGTGATCCGCATCTTGCCATAGACCACGAGGTAATCGCTGCCTGCAGGTGCGTTCTCGACGATGAAGCTCTCGGGGGCCACGTCCATTTCCTCGCCCACGATCTGCGCCATCGCGGTGAAGACACCTTGGCCGCCCTCGTTGAACGGGCTCAGCAGGCGGACCTTGCCGTCGGGGCGCAGCTCGAGGAAGGCCGGGACGTTCGAGCCGGGCGGCATGTCCTTCGCCGCGGCTGCGGCTGCCTTGTTGGGCGCGACGCTCAGGCCGAAGCCCAGCACGAGCGAGCCCGCGGTGATGCCAGCCGAGGCCAGCAGGAAGCGGCGGCGCGAGACGTTCTCGGGCGCGCCGGTCGGGTAGCCGGGATCGGAGATTTTGGGATCGTGGTCGTTCATTGCGCATCCCCCGCTTTCGCTGCATCGGTGCCGGCAATCGAGGCGATCGTATCGTTGATCGCGTTATAGGTGCCGCAGCGGCACAGGTTGGTCATAGCTGCCGTGATGTCATCTTCGGTGGGCTTGTCGTTCGACTTCAGCAGCGAGGTCGCCGCCATCACCTGTCCCGACTGGCAATAGCCGCATTGCGGCACTTCCTTGTCGACCCAGGCCTCGACGACACGCTTGCCGACGGGGTCGTTCTCGATTTCTTCGATGGTGGTGACTTCGCTGTCGCCCACGGCGCTGACCGGCAGCACACAGCTGCGCTGAACCGTGCCATCAAGCAGCACCGAACAGGCGCCGCATTGTGCGATCCCGCAGCCGAATTTCGTGCCGGTCATGCCGAGCTCATCGCGGATCACCCAAAGGAGCGGGGTATCCGGGCCGGACTGCACGTCGACGGACTTGCCGTTGATTTTCAATTTCATGAATTCCTCCTCGCCGTTTCATCGGTGAGCGCTCGCGCGGCGCTGGTTGGCCGCTCTCCACCTAGGGCACGAGTGGCGCGAGGCACTAAATTGTCGTGAAAACTTCGCGAGAAGATGGAACCGCCGGGGGTGCCGGCGCGTCAGCGCGGCGGGGCGTCCTGCCCTCGTGTCGATCCCGTGAAGGCAGGGAAACCGCGCGCCGCGCCGATGGTCTTTGGCAGGCCTGCGCTCAGCCGCGCCAGGTGCGGACGGGGCCGCAATCGACATGCACGAAATGCTCGCTCGGATAGTAGCCCACACCGCCGCCACGGATGCGCAGGGCCACTTTGTGCAGCATGCTGGTCGAGACATGCGGATGCGTCAGATCGAGCGCCTCGCCCCGCATGTGGTAGCTATGCGTCGCGCCATGCACGAGACGGTTCGTCTTCGGCGTGCGGTAGCCCGACACCAGCATCAGCGGCGTGCTCTGCTCGAGCATGTTCTGCATGTTGTAAGCGATGTTGACCGTGCGGTTGTCGATCTTCACCTCTTTCTCCTGACGCCAGTCGCGGGCGATCCGGTAGAACTCGCGCATCGCGTCGTCGTCATACTGGCCCTTCGCGAAATAGACCGCGTCGAAATTCTCGTTGGTATGCGGATTGTGGAAGCGCAGGCGGCGCTCGTCCGTCTGGCCTGCCTGTGCCGGGGTGACGATATAGGGGGTTGCGAGGGCGCCCGCCGCGCCCAGGAGAAACTCGCGACGGAGCAGTCCTGATGCCTTTGCCATGATAGATGTCCCTTCGAATGCGTGTCGAAGGGCGCAAATTCGAAATTTCGGCGACGAACAAAAGGGCCGCACACGGTTCCATCGATGGAACCAGCAGCCAAATGCCGAGAGCTCAGCGGGGACCTGCCGACAGACGCCTCCACCTCAAGGTCATCTGAACGGATGTTACCTCTTGAAACCCGCGCAGCCCTTGCAGGTCACGCAGGCGCGAGGGAGCGCGAGGACAGCCTCACACGGGGGAGAGGCCGGATTTTGGCTTCCGGACACGTCACCGCACCTGAAACCACCACCCGATTCGCCCCGTGGAGACTTGGACCCCACGAAGACGCAGCAGCTTCGCGGCGCGCCTTTCGGTCACCTGTAAGTCTCGCCCAACGCCGAATGTCGACATGGGTTCCCGAAAAAATCGGCGCGCGTGTGGGATTGGTCGCAACCGCAAGCGAGGAACAGCGCGCAGCCGTGGGCGTTCGTCCCTGCGCGGCCGCCGCGCCCGCCCGTTTACCTCCGACCGCCGAAAGGATCGCATCCATGCCCGAGCACACCACACCGACCGAACGCGAGACGATGGCCCGCTTGATCGCCAAGGCGAAAGAGGCCGCACAGGAGCCGGGCAAGGCGGGGATCGCCGCCGCGATCCTGCGCGACGGGGAGATCATCGCCGAGGGGGAGAACGAGGTGCATCTGAATTGCGACCCGACCCGCCATGCCGAGATCGTGGCGATCGCGAAAGCGACACGGGCGCAGGACGATCCGTCGCTCGCGGGCTGCGTGCTGCTGACGACCCTGCAGCCCTGCGAGATGTGCCTCTCGGCGGCGCGGTTCTCCGGGATCAAGCGGATCGTCTTTGGGGCGCAAAAGGAAAACGTCGCCGGGAAGTATTTCGTGTTCCCCGATCTGACCCTGTCCGAGTTCCGCGACGCAGGCGAAGCCTTCGAAGCGATCGGCGGCGTGTTGGAGGAGGAAGTCGTCGCGCTCTATGTCGATGGCGAGGAGTGACGCCTCTCTAAGCTAAGCGGATAGCAAAAAGGCGGAGCCGCGGCCCCGCCTTTTCCTTTGGTGGCATGTCTAACGATCAGATTAGCCGCTGATGCTTTTCGCCGAGGCCATGCCCGGCGCTTTCGATTCACCGCCTAGCTTGTCGCGGACCGCTTTCTCGATGCGCGCGCCGATATCGCCGTCGATGTTGCGCCAGTACTCAAACGCACGCTGCAAAATCTTCTCGCTCACACCGTCGCAGAGGTGACCGGTGACGTTGTTCACGAGACGCTCGCGCGCCGCGTCGTCCATCACGTCCCGCACGAGCGAACCTGCCTGGCTCCAGTCGTTGTCATCCTCACGCAGCGTGTAGGCCTGCCGGACCATCTCGCCATCGGAGTACCACAGACCGGCTTCGGATTTCTGCGGATGCGCTTCCGGCCCGCCATAGGAGTTCGGGAAATAGACCGGATCCTCGGACTTGTTGACCCGCAGCGCGCCGTCCTTGGTGTAGGCGTTGGTCTCGGCCTGCGGCTTGTTCACCGGGATCTGCTTGTAGTTCACCCCGAGCCGCGCGCGGTGCGCATCGGCATAGGAGAAGCCACGTGCCAGCAGCATCTTGTCGGGCGAGAGACCCACGCCGGGGACCATGTTGTTGGGCTCGAAGGCCGCCTGCTCGATTTCGGTGTGGAAATCGGTCGGGTTGCGGTCGAGCACCATCTTGCCGACCTCGATCAGCGGATAATCCTTGTGCGGCCAGACCTTCGTCAGGTCGAACGGGTTGATGCGGTAGGTCTTGGCATCCTCGAAGGGCATGATCTGGAAATAGAGCGTCCAGCTCGGAGCGTTGCCCTCGGAGATCGCGTTGAACAGGTCGCGGCGGTGATAGTCGCTATCGGCGCCCGCCATCTCGTCCGCTTCTTCCTGCGTGAAATGCGCGTTGCCGTCGCCCTGATCGGTCTTGAAGTGGAACTTCACCCAGAACATCTCGCCCGCTTCGTTGACGAGCGAATAGGTGTGGCTCGAATAGCCGTTCATCTCGCGCCAGGTGCGCGGGATGCCGCGATCGCCCATCAGATAGGTGACCTGATGCGCGCTCTCGGGCGAGAGGGTCCAGAAGTCCCACTGCATGTCGTGGTCGCGCAGACCGTTATCGGCGCGGCGCTTCTGGCTGCGGATGAAGCTCTGGAACTTCAGCGGATCGCGCACGAAGAAGATGGGGGTGTTGTTGCCCACCATGTCGAAGTTGCCTTCCTCGGTATACATCTTCACCGAGAAGCCGCGCGGGTCGCGCCATGTGTCGGGGCTGCCGCGCTCGCCTGCGACGGTCGAGAACCGCGCGACGATGTCAGTCTTCGCGCCCGGCTGGAACACCTTCGCCTTGGTGTATTTCGAGACGTCGCCCGTCACGGTGAAATGGCCGAACGCGCCCGAGCCCTTGGCGTGGGGCTGGCGCTCCGGGATGCGCTCGCGGTTGAAATTCGCCATCTGCTCGATGAGGTAGTGATCGTTCAGAACGATCGGACCGTCGGAACCGACCGTGAGCGAATGTTCGAGACTTTGGACGGGTGCACCCCCGTCTGTGGTGGCGGGGCGTCCGCGCTTGTCGTTCGTCATGTCGGAACCTCTAATTTTGGAAAATATCGGTTCGGAAACGCAGGGGGCGTGGCGCAGTTCCTTGAAGTTTCCACGACTGAATTCACGGCTCCGATATGTTGGTCGAAATGCGTGCAGCCCGTCCCGATCCGGCCCTTAGCGACTTACGCTTGGGAACCGATTACACTGCAGCGCATTGATCACGTTGGCGCATCGCCGTTTCTTCCGCACATGGAGCCTCCCCCTATGCCCCCCAGTTCGCTGCGTTTCGATCCGTATGCGGGGCGACCCGATACTCTTGGCGCGCGCGTCACCGGAGACGGTGTGAATTTCGCGATTTTCTCCGAAGAGGCCGAGAAGGTGGAGCTGTGCCTTTTCGACGATGAGGGCCAGGAGGAACTCGCGCGGCTGGAGATGCCGCAGCAGGAGGGCGGGATCTGGTTCGGCCATTTGCCCGGCGCGCAGGAAGGCCTCGCCTATGGCTACCGCGTCCACGGGCGGTTCGCCCCCGAAGAAGGGCTGCGCTTCAACCCGAACAAGCTGCTCCTCGACCCCTATGCGATGGCGATGCGGGGCTATCTGAAATGGGACGATGCGCTGTTCGGCTATCCCATTGGCGGCTCCGATCTGAAACAGGACACCCGCGACTCCGCCCCGTTCATGCCGAAAGCCATCGTGGTCGATACCCAGTTCGACTGGGATCAGGATCAGGTGCTGCACCGCCCGTGGTCGGAAACCGTGATCTACGAGGCCCATGTGAAGGGCCTGACGATGCGCCATCCGGGCGTCGTACAGGCCGATCGCGGGACCTTCCGCGCGCTCGCCTCTCCGCAGATCATCGACCACCTGCTGACGCTCGGCGTGACCACGATCGAACTGCTGCCGATCCATGCCATCGTGCAGGATCGCCACCTGGTCGAGAACGGCCTGTCGAACTACTGGGGATATAACTCCATCGGGTTCTTCGCACCCAATCGCAGCTATCTCGCCGGCGAGGACGTGCGCGAGGTGCGCGCCGCGGTGAAACGGTTCCACGAGGCCGGGATCGAAGTGATCCTCGACGTGGTCTACAACCACACCGCCGAGGGTAACGAGCTCGGCCCGACGCTCAGCTTCAAGGGCATCGACAATCGCAGCTACTACCTGCTGTCGCCGGAAAACAAACGCCACGGCTTCGACACGACCGGCACCGGGAACACGCTCAACGTCGCCCATCCGATGGTGCTGCGCCTCGTGATGGACAGCCTGCGCTATTGGGTGGAGGCGGTGCATGTCGACGGCTTCCGCTTCGACCTCGCCTCGACACTTGGCCGCGAACCCGCCGGCTTCGAACGCGAGGGCGCTTTCTTCAACGCGATCCGGCAGGACCCGGTGCTGTCCGGCGTAAAGCTGATCGCCGAGCCGTGGGATATCGGCGAAGGCGGTTATCAGGTGGGCGGCTTTCCTTGGCCCTTCCGCGAATGGAACGACAAGTTCCGCGATGACACCCGCGCGTTCTGGCGCCGCGATCCGGGGCTCTTGCCGAAGATTTCCCAGCGGCTGATGGGCTCGCCGGTGCAGTTCGACCACACGCATCGCCCCGCGACGTCGTCGATCAACTTCCTTGCTGCACATGACGGATTCACGCTGTGGGATACGCTGAGCTACAACCACAAGCACAACGAGGCCAATTGCGAGGGCAATCGCGACGGCCACGACCATAACCTGTCCGACAATATGGGCGTCGAAGGACCGACCGACGACGCCGAGATCAATGCCGCCCGCCTGCGTAGGGCGCGCGCGATGCTGGGCTCGCTGATGGTCAGCCACGGCGTGCCGATGATCCTCGCAGGCGACGAGATGGGCCAGAGCCAGAACGGCAACAACAACGCCTATTGTCAGGACAACGAGACGACCTGGATCGACTGGGAGGGCGCGCGGACCGACCTGCGCGACAGCCTCAGCGCGATGGTCGCGTTCCGGCAGGACTGGCGCTACCACCTCGCCCCGCCCGCCTTCGCCCCTAACGCCGCGACCCCGGTCAGCGACTGGTGGCACGCGTCGGGGCGGCAGATGAAGGATGGCGACTGGCAGGAAGCGGGGCTTTGCTGCGTGGGATTGCGGCACCGGTTGGACGGCTACCCCGAGCTGCTGATCGTCGCCAATGCGGGCGATGCATGCGAGTTCACCCTGCCCGGCGACGGCTGGCACCATATCCTCGACACGACCCGGGACGATCCGCGCTGCGACGAGGCAGTCGACGGAGTGCAGTCGCTGCCGTGGCAATCGCTGCACGCGTTCTGTCGTGAGGGTGAAGCTGCGAGCGACGAGGGCGACGCGTGACGGCGGCAGGCGATCGGCAGCCCCTTCGCTGGGGTGCGCATCCGGGGGCGGAGGGTAACTGGGACTTCGCCATCTGGGCCCCTGCCGCGAAGCGCGCAGAGCTGGTGCTGGACGGAGCGGCACATGACATGACACCGGTCGGAGACGGCGGCTGGCAGATCTCAGTCGCGGCCCGCGACGGACTGCCCTACGCATTCCACCTCGACGGCACCGACTACCCCGATCCGGCCGCGCGCCGCCAGCAAGGCGATGTTCACGGGCCGTCGCTGACCGCTGATCCGGCCACTTTCGATTGGGGCGCGCCGTGGCAAGGGCGGCCATGGGACGAAGCGGTGATCCTCGAAATCCATATCGGCACCTTCACCCCCGAGGGCACGTTCGCTGCTGCTTCGGAACGCTTGCCCGAACTGGCAGAGCTCGGCATCACGGCCATCGAGATTATGCCGGTCTCGCAATTCCACGGCGCTCATGGCTGGGGCTATGACGGGGTTTTGCTGCGCGCGCCGCATCCCGACTATGGCAGCCCCGACGAGATGCGCGCCTTCATTCGCACAGCGCAGGGCCACGGGATCATGGTGATCCTCGATCTGGTGCTGAACCATTTCGGCCCCTTCGGGAACTACCTGCACGCCTATGCGCCCCAGACCTTCGGCGGGGAGGCCACGCCTTGGGGCGATGCGATCGACTTCACACGGCCCGAGCTGCGCGCCCTGCTGCGCGACACGGCGACGGGATGGATCGACGAGTATCGGCTCGACGGGCTGCGGCTCGATGCGGTCCACGCGATCCGAGATCCGTCCAAGCCGCATTTCCTGATCGAGCTTCTGCAAACGATCCGCGCACAGGATCGAGGCCGTCCGATCCATCTGATCCTCGAAGACGAGCGCAACCTCCCTGACCTGCGCGAGGCCGGTTTCGATGCGCAGTGGAACGACGATTGGCACAATGCGCTGCATGTCGCCCTGACCGGCGAGACGCAGGGCTACTACAAAGCCCATGCCGCCGATCCGTTCGGTGACCTTGCGCAGGCAATGGCGCGGGGCCAGGTCGAGGAAGGCCAGACGCGGGCCGACGGGACGAAAGCGCGCGGCGCGCCCGCCGCCCATCTACCGTGGTCCGCTTTCGTGAACGCCAACCTCACCCATGACCAAGCGGGCAACCGCCCCGGGGGCGAACGCCTCCTGAGCCTTATCGGCGACGAGGCGGGTGCGGTGATCCATGCGCTGTTGTTGCTGATGCCCTTCACGCCGATGCTGTTCATGGGCGAAGAGGTCGGCTCGACCGCGCCCTTCCCCTTCTTCGCCGATCCGCCGCCGGACGCCGTCGCCGCGCTGCGCGCAGGCCGAGCGAAAGAGCTGCAAGGCATCGGCTATGACACGGGGGCGATGATCGATCCGGCTTCTCCCGACACGCCGCGCCTGTGCTACCCTTACCGCGACACCGGTCCTCGCGCGCAGGAGTGGCTGCGGCTGACGCGCCACCTTCTGAGCTTGCGCCGGACGCATGTGCTGCCACTCTCGCGCAGCGGCAAGACCGGGCCCGGCGAGGTCACGCGCCACGGGGCGAAGGCCTTCCACGCACGCTGGCCTTTCGCGGCGGGGACGCTCGATATTCTCGTCAGCCTCGGGGCACCCGCCTCCAATGCGCCGCGCCGGGAGCCTGCGCTATTCTCGATGGGCGACCCGCGCTGGGACGTCTTCGCCATCGACATGAGGATTGAGTGATGCCGTCCGATCTGCCCGCTGCCACCGTTCACCCCATGATCGCGACCTACCGGCTGCAATTGCGAAACGGCATCGATTTCGCGGCGGCGAAAACCTTCCTGCCCTATCTCGCCGAACTGGGCGTGAGCCATCTCTACCTGTCGCCGATCTTCACCGCGACCGAGGGATCGACCCACGGATACGACGTGGCCAATCCGCAGGAGATCGACCCGGCGCTTGGCGGCGAGGACGGGTTTCGAGACCTCTCTGACGCCGCGCAGGCGGTGGGGCTCGGCATCGTACTCGACCTCGTGCCGAACCACACCGCACTCTCGCTCGACAATCCGTGGATGCGCGATGCGATGCGCCATGGTCCCGACAGCGCCTATGCCGATTACTTCGCGATCGACTGGTCGCAAAAACTGATCCTGCCTTTCCTTCCGGAGCCGCTCGACGACATGCTGGCGAAGGGTGAGCTGCGACTGACTGAGGATCACGGTGGCGCGGTGGAATGGGAAGGCGGCTGGCTTCCGCTCGCGCCCGGCACGGCGGCGCTGGGAGACATCGCTGCGGTGCTGACGCACCAGCACTGGCAGCTGCGCGACTGGACGCGCGAACGCGGCGCGCTCTCGCATCGGCGCTTCTTCAACGTCACCGGGCTGATCGGGATGCGCGTAGAGGATCCGGCGGTATTCGCCGCGATGACCGAGCTGCCCGCGCGGCTGGTTCGCGAGGGGCTCGCCCACGCGCTACGGATCGATCACATCGACGGGCTGGCCGATCCCGCCACCTATCTGGAGCGGCTGCGCCACACGGTGGGCGATGCGATCCCGATCTGGGTCGAGAAGATCCTGACCGGCGACGAGGCGATGCCCGCCGAGTGGCAGACCGACGGCACGACCGGATACGAGGCGGGACGCCAGATTTGCCGCCTGCTGACCGAACCCGAAGGCTTCGCGCGGCTCGACACGCTTTGGCGCGACCGCACCGGCGGCTGCGATGATTACGAGACGATGTGCCGCGAGGCGCGCGCGCAGGTGATCCCCGAAGACCTCGCCGCGGAGCTGCACCAACTGATCGACCTCGCGCAGGCGGCGCTCGTGGTGGATCGGCTCGACCCGCCGGATGCCGAGACGCTGCGCGAGGCGATGCTGGCGCTGCTGATCTTCTTCCCGCGCTATCGCAGCTACATCACCACGCCGCCCGCGACGCCCGAAGATCGCGCCATCATTGAAGAGACGGTGGACGCCGCAGCAGGGACATTGCCGCAACGCGAGGCGCTCGATTTGCTCGCCGGGCTGCTGCTCGACGGGAAGGATAAGCCGAGCCTCAAGTTCCGCATCCGGTTCCAGCAGGTGACGGGCGCGGTGGTGGCAAAGGCGCAGGAGGACACCGCCTTCTTCCGCCACACCCGTTACCTCGCTGCCAATGAGGTTGGCGCGGAACCCGATACGCCGCTGCTGGATGCGCAGGGGCTGAATGCGTGGTTCTCCAGCGCGCAGGGCCAGCGGGACACGGCGCTGACGCTCACCTCCAGCCATGACACGAAACGCGCCGAGGATACACGGATGCGGATCGCTGCGATCTCGCACCATCCCGAGACCTTTGCCGCTTTGTTCGATACCGCGATGCAGGACGCCGCACTCTCGGATGCCGGGTTCGTCTGGTATGCCACGCAAAGCCTTCTGGGCATCTGGGACGACCCAGTGCCCGGTCCGAACCTGTGCGAGCGCCTGACCGAGCATCTTCGCAAAGCGCTACGCGAGGGCGGGGAGATCACGCGCTGGTCCTTCCCCGATATCGAAGCCGAGGACGCCGCCTTGGACGCGGCGCGGCGCATTTGCGCGGCATGGGAGGCGCAGCCGCCGGCCGAACTCGCGCCCCTAATCGCGACGGGACAACGGATGTCGCTGATGCAACTGGCGCTGAAGATGATGCTGCCCGGCATGCCCGACATCTACCAGCGCGGGGAGCGCGCGCTTTACGAATTGACCGATCCCGACAATCGCCGCCCTTTCGCTTTGCCGGAAACCCTGACGTCCTTCGAGCAGGTGAAATCGGACACAACACGGCACCTCCTGAAGCTGCGACGACAGGCGGAGGACGTGTTCCGCGCAGGCACCGCCGAGGCGGCAGAGCGTGACGGTATCTTTACGCTCACCCGTCGCGCGGGCGGGCGCGAAATCACCCTGCGCTTCCGTCGTGACCTACGCGATCTCAGCGATGGCGCGCTCTTCGAGATTCGCGATTCGGCAGCAGAGGACACTGCCATCCGCCTCGCATTTCCGCCGCCTGCCTAATTGATCGGCGGATCAGCGCGACCTGCTTTTTGACACATCGTCCGAGACCGTCCCCTAGACTCAAAGGGTTATCGGGAAGCTCTCGAAATGGTCAAAAAACACACGCGAAAATCTTACCGCGAACCGGCGGAAATCCGGGAACCGCGGACCCGTTTCATGGCTTTCATTTTTGAAAAGCGTTAAGCTTATTCATGTCGCAGCGTCACGGTGGAGGAGCTCTGATGCTGACTCAGAAAAGACCCAATTTATTGAACGGCTGTCTTCCCATGGTCTTGGCCGGCGGGCGCGGAAAGCGTCTGTACGAGCTGACCGAGGTGAGTTGCAAACCTGCCCTGCCCTTCGGAGCTGGCGGCCAGCGATTGGTGGATTTCACCCTTGCTTCGCTGCGTGCTGCCGGGTTCACGCGGGCGATCATCGCGACGCAATATCGTCCCGCGCCGCTGATCCGGCACCTGCGCGCCAAGTGGGCGGACGCGTTTCCTGACGGGCTGGGGATCCGCGATGCGACGCGGCTCTCGCGCGGAGGCTACCGTGGCACGGCCCATGCGCTTCTCGCCAATCTCGACCTGCTCGAGCGCGAAGGCGTGAGCGACGTTCTGGTGATGCCCGCCGATCAGATTTGCGACATCGATCTGCGTCCGTTCATCCAGCGCCATCGCCTGAGTGACGCGCCCGCGACGCTGGTCGCTGCAACGCTCTCATCGTCGGATGCAGAGCATCATTCGGTGCTGGAAGTCGCGCGAGACGGGCATGTCAGCGCGCTCACCCATCGCCCGAGCGCGCCCGCCGAAATCGGCGAAAACTCGGGGCGCAGTTTGGTCGCGACGGGAATCTACCTTTTCAAGACCGCGTGGCTGCGCAAGGAACTGCCCGAACTGTCTCGGGGCCGATTCGATATTTCGATCGAGGCGGACCTGCTGGAAGCCGCGCTGCGCGAGAAGGCCTTGCAAGCCTACCGTCTGCCGCGCAGCGACACCGGCCGCGAAGCCTATTGGCGCGATATCGACACGCTCGACGACTATCGCTCAGCCCTTCTGGATTTCGCGGCACCACAGGGCGGCACGACACGGGGAAGCCCGCCGCTGAACTGCCTGCATCTCGAGGCGCAGCCGGGCGTCATCGGGGTCGGTCGGCGCTCCGCGTTGACGGCAAAAGGGGCCGTCTCGCGCGATTGCCATCTGACCGATACGCTGCTGGCGCCCGATGTCTCGTTGCCAGCCGGAACGATCGTCGAAGGGATCGGACGCACGAATATGCGCTGGTTCCGCCGCAGCGGCGACACCAACCTGATCACGCAGGCGATGGTCGATCGCTCGAGAGAGCGGCTGCACTAGGTACCAATTCCGAGACGCTTTCGGGCGCGGACCTTCAGCGGTCCGCGCCTTTTTCAGTCCCGCGCTATTCCACCGCCAGCCTGACACCGACCTCTGCCGGCGGCAGATCGTCCGGCGCGAAATCGACCTCGGGCGCGGGCTCCGAGAGCCCCGCCATGCACATGCGATAGAGCTCTTCGTAGCGGTCGACCATCCGCTCCACCCCGAAACGGGCGATCGCCCGGTCGCGCACGAATTGTCGGCCGCAGGTCATCGCCTTGCGCGCAGCGCTCGCAAGCGCGGCCACGTCGCCTGTCGGCACGATCACGCCCGCCTCGCCCACGACCTCGCGCACCGCGCCGGAATCGAAGGCAGCGACGGGCACCCCGCAGGACATCGCCTCGGCTGCAGCGAGCCCGAAGGGCTCATCCCAGACCGGCGTGAAGAAGCAGACCGACGCCCGGGCGACCTCGGGGCTCAGGTCCTCCGCCGTCAGATTGCCACCATAGGTGATCTGCGACCCGAGATAGGGGGCGATGGTGTCGTCGAAATACGCACGATCCTCGATTGGCCCGTAAATCCGCAGCGGCAGCTCCGCGATCCGCGCGGTCTTCACGGCCTCCGCGGTGCCCTTGTTGGGAGTGATGCGCCCGAACCAGACCGCCGAGCCATCGGCATGAGGGCAGAAGCCCCAGACGCCGGTGTCGATCCCGTTTGGCACGACATGGAAGGACAGATCGCAGTCGGGCTTGGCCCAACGCTCGCGCTGCGCCCCCGTGCAGACCGTGAAACGACACCATGGCGCGCGGGCATCGTGGACGGCGTCGCGCAGCGTCTCGAGGGGCGGCACATGCAGGGACGTCAGCATCGCGATCCGCTCCCGCCGCGCCAACCGCGGCGGATAGCGGTGCAGCGAATTGTTGTGAATGATGTCGAAGCCCCCCGTCTCCAACTTTTGCAGAATGCCCGCGAAGGCGCTGTCGAGATGGGTATCGGGCACATCGGACTCGCGGCCGCCTTTCGACGGATATGCATTGTCGACATGCTGTTCCGTGACCGGATACAGCTCCACCCCTTCGGGCGGCTGACTGTCGCCCGACGCAAACAGTGTCACCTCATGCCCTCGCGCGACGAGGGCGCCTGCGAGCGCGTAGGAATGAGCCTCCATCCCACCCATGAAGGGCGCCGAAATGGGGTGACGAATTGGGGAAATGATAGCGATGCGCATGTGCCTCCCTTCCCGGAAACGCATGGGCTCCGGGCGATGAACGGGCTGTTTCGGTAATGGGACTTCAATCGTATCGTGTAGGGGAACCAATGGGTGCGACGCTTGTTCCTGCATCGCCGAGCCGATCGTGCAGAAAGTCTCGGCTGTTGCCCGATTTCCTCCCGGGGGTCGCGCGCGTCAGTACCCGTCGAGCGGCAGCTTCATGTCGATGATGAGCCAGCCATCCTCATAGCGGCGCTCTTTCTCCGCGCGCAGTTGCATCGCAGAGGCGAGGATCAGGCGCGAGCCGAAGCCCTGTTCGGCGGCCGCGTCGTAATCCGGGACCTGCTCTTTCCAGGTGAGGTGAACGCCGTTCTCATAGGGCTCCCACGTTACTTTGATCTGGCCGTCCACGGATCTCAGCGCGCCGTATTTGGCGGAGTTCGTTACCCATTCATGCAAGATCAAGGCCAGCGAGGTCAGCGCCCGCGCGGGGATCATCACCTCTGCGCCCGACAGCAGAATGGTTTGCTCTGCGCGCGCCGGCGCAAGCACCCGCTCCAACAGCCCGCCGAGCGCCACCGGCTGGGTGCTGTCCGTTCGCAGCATCATGGAATGCGCGCGATCGAGGGCGGTCACGCGGCCGCGCAACTCGTCCAGCATCTCCTCCTTGGTTTCGCTCGCGCGGGCCGCGCTGGAAATCATTGCGGAGACGAGCGCGAAGAGGTTCTTGATGCGGTGGTTCATCTCGGCGAGGTGCAGCTCGCGCTCGGCCAGCAACTCCTGCTCGGAGGTGATGTCGAAGCTGACCCCGATGACTTTGCGCTGGCCCGCCTGCGCGCGGTATTTTCCGACGCCGCGGATCCAGCGCTGCTCGCCGGAGGGAAGGGTGATCCGGAAGACCTCGTCATAGAGGTCGCCCTCGCTCACGGCACTGTCGAGCGCCTCGAAAACGCGCGCGCGATCTTCCTCGACCACCCGCGTCCGCACTGCGTCCTGCAGGTCCATCTCTCCCTCGGAGATGTCGAAGAGCAGACGACACGGCTCGTCGATTACCAAGCGGCGCGCCTCGACCGAGAATTCCCAGCGGCCGATCCCGGCAATGCCGAATGCGTCCTCGAGGCCGATGGGGGGAAGCGACATGCTGGGGAAACCTCGGTACTGACGATGTGCGGGGGAGGATGAGCGGGGCGCGGAGCCGAATGGCCCGGCCCGACAGTGACCTTTCCTCTGACCGAGTCAACTGCTGTAAACCGCCAGCCCCCGGCACCTATGCCTCCGGCACGGCTCAGACTTCCTGAAGCTCCTTGGTTTCGCCGCGACGACGGCGCGCAAAGGGGTCACCGCCGGCTCAACCCCCGACGCTTAGACCGCAGCGAAAAGCGGCGCCCCGATATAAGACCCTTTCGGCGCCGCAGGCGGCACCCAGAACAGCCCCGATCCGGTGTGGGAGATGTATTCGTTCAGCAGATCCGACGCGCCGAGCCGCCGTTGCAGCGCCTCGAAATGCGCGGGATCGTTCTGGTAGCTGATGAAGAACAGCCCCGCATCGAGCCGCCCGACCGCATTCAGCCCGCCGGTGAAGTTGTAGCCGCGCCGCAGGATGCGGATGCCGTCATTGGTTTCATGCGCCGACAGCCGAATATGCGCATGCGTCGGGATGACCGGCTCGCCTTGCGCGTTCTTCGCTTTGAAATCGGGCGTGTCGAATTCGTTCTCGCCGGTCAGCGGCGCGCCGGTGAGCTTGTGCCGCCCGAAGACGTCATTCTGGTGGCTGACCTGCGCGTTGTCCCAGTTCTCGATATGCATCTCGATCCGGCGCATCACCTGATAGGTGCCGCCATGCTGCCATTCGGGACCGTCATTGGCCCAGACATGCTGCGCGAGTTGCTCGGGCGTAGTGATGTTGCGGGTGCCGTCGCGATAACCGAAGAGGTTGCGAGGCGTCTCCTGCCCTGCCCCGGCCGAGGCGCGCCCGAAGCCGAGCTGGGTCCAGCGCACCGTCGCGGCGCCGGTGCGTTTCGCGATCCGTGCGAGGATGCGCACCGCGTGATAGGCGACCTGCGGATCGTCGGCGCAGGCCTGCAGCGATAGATCGCCGCCGCTGATCTCGGGGCGCAGCGCATCCGAGGGCAAATCGGCCAGCGGACGCAGATGCGGCGGGGCTTTCGCTGCCAGCCCCATCTCCTTGGAGAAGACGCGCGGGCCAAGGCCCACGGTCACCGTCAGCCCTGCCGGACCAAGCCCGAGCGCCTCGCCGGTCTCGAGCGCGGTGGCTGTCTCGCGGTCGGGCTCTGCCGGACCGACCGGCTGCCCTTCCATCATCAGCCCGATCGAGGCCGACCAGCGCGCGAGCAGCACTTGCAACGCGCGCGGATCGGTCCCGGTCAGGTCGAAGGCCATGGCCATCAGATGCTGCTGCGGCGGCGTGGCGATCCCGGCCTGCGGCCCGGTGCCGTAAAAGGCATAGCGCCTCTGGTCCGGATCGGGCATGGCGTCGGGCGCGACCTTGCCGGTCTCCGCCGCCTGCCCCGCCGTGGCGAAGGTGCCGCCAAGCGCTGCCGCGCCGAGAAACAACCCACGCCGCGACAGTCCTGCCGGTTTATCGTCTTGCCCGCGCATCATGGCCTCCTTCGTCTTCAGCTTGCCGTCGCGACTTTTTCAGCGATCCGCGACAGCGGCTCCTGCAGCATCTGGATCGCGCGGCTCAGCTTCACCGCGTCGGATTTGCGCAGCTCAGCATCGTAGATCTTGTAGCCGCCCAGAGCGTCGGCATCGCGGTAGTCTTCGAGCATCGTCTGCACATCCGCAAAGCGCTGCGCGATGGTCTCGGCCACGTCCGGGTCGATCCGCTTCAGCCCCGGCTCGAGGAAGGCGAAGGCCTGATGCGCGCCTTCGATATTGGCCGCGAAGTCCACGAGGTCGATATGGCTATAGGCCTCTTCCTCACCGCTGATCTTGCCGCTTTGCACTTCTTCCAGAAGGGCCGCCGCACCGTTCGCGAGATCTTCGGGGCGATATTCGATTCCGCCCGACAGATCGGCGAGCATCTTGACGTTCTTCACCAGCTCCGCCGCATAGGCCTTGGTCTCGTCGGTGATTTCACCTTTTTCGAACAGGTCGCGCTCCACCGCGTGGAAGCCGTGCCAGCCGACCGCCGGGTCGAGGTTCGAGGCGCGCATGTCGATCAGGTAATCGAGGTTGCCAGAGTTGTCGGTCGGGTCGGTGCCGGGCAGGACGAAGCCTTCGACGTCGGGCTCGATCCGCTCGTAGAACGGACGCGCCTGCGCATAGGCCGCCTTCGCGCCCTCCACGTCGCCTTCGTCCACTTTCGCGGCGAGGCGTTCGCTTGCCGTGACCATCGCGCCGACCATGCCTTCGACGTAGTTGGCGTAGCCTGCGGTGCCTTCGTCCAGCAGATCGCCGATCGCGCTTTGCGCGCGCTGCTTGCTCTCACCGGTCACGGTGAAGGCCACGGTGTCTTCAGCCGCGCCCGGGCAATAGATGCGATAGTCGCCACCGTCGAGCGTGACGGTGAAGCTCGACGCGGGCAGACCGGGGGCGAGGTTCTCTTTCTCGCCTAGGATACGACTGTCCGACAGCAGCTCCAGCTCGGAGATCGCGGGAGCGGATTCATTGGTCACCGTGAAGGTGATCGGCCCCGCCGCCGCGCTGTCGTGATCGAGGACACACGCGCCGCCGTTATCGCCGGTCAGCGTGATCGCGACCTGCGCGGCCCCGTTATTCGTGGGCGCATCGGCCAGTGCGGGCTGCGCGAAGAACGCGGTTGCGGCGAGAAGGGGGACAGCGCGGCGGCGCGCGCGGGACGACATGTTCATTGTCAGGCTCCTGTATTTGCTCTGCGGTTTTGGCTTGGTCAGAGGGACCTGGCGGGGAAAAACGGTGCGGGGCGCGCACGGGCGAGCGCGGAGGCCGCCAGTGCGAGCGCGATGAGGAAGAGGATCACGGGCAACTCTCGGGCCCAGAACTGATGCTCGATACGGGCACGGCGCACGGAGCGCAGCGCATCGGCGGCGCCTTGCGCGGCGGCGGGGGCCATGACCCAGGCGCCGGTCGCCATGCCACCGGGGGCCATGTCGACGCGCAGCGTGCGCGGCGTCGTCAGTCCGCCACCCGAGAGGCGCAGCGTAACGGCACTACGGCCCTGCGCATCGAGAAGCGCATCGCCTGCGGTCCAGAAGGTCACCTGTTCCAGTCGCGTCCATTCGGCGACGAAAGGCCCGGGGTTGCGCGCGGGGCTGACGCCCACCGGCAGCCGCCCACCCGCGAGCTGCGCAAGCGTGGCGAGATCGATCTGGCCGGGTGCGCCCGCAATTTCGGTTTGGGTCTGCACTTCACGATGCAGGCTTGGCAGGCCCAGATGCCGCTCCGGCGTGGCCTCGGCGCCCGTCAGATCGACGCGGGTCGCGCCCATCTCGAGAACCTGTCCCTGCAAGCGCAGGTCAGGCCCGGCGGAGGTGTCGACATCGCTTTCCAGCACACGCGGCGCATGATCGGGCAGCGTCACCTGCGGCTGCGGCCAAAGCGCCGCGATACCGACGGCGAGCGCCGCGAAGGCGACCGCGAGAGAGCCGCGCAGCCATTGCGCCGTGCGGGGATCGGGGCGCAGTGCCCGCGGCCAATAGGTCAGTGCCGCGACCGGGATCAGATAGGCGATCCAGCCCAGCACCTCGATCAGGCGCGGATCGGCGGGAATGCCCAGCACGCCGGTGATCAGCGCCGAGCGCACGGTGCCGGGGGCCACGAGCCAGCTCAGATCGGCGATGCGCTGCTGACCCGCCAGCAACCAGCCCGCCTCATGAGCCGAGCGCAGCGTCTGCAGCACCAGCCCCGCCGCGACGAGGATCAGGAACACGCCGGTCCAGCGGAAGAAGCGCCCCAGATTGAGCCGCATCCCGCCCTGCGCGATGGCCCAGCCAAGCGCGACCGATGCCGCGAGACCAAGCGCCGCACCGAGCGCAGCCCAATGGCCGGTCTGCGCCCCCGAGATCGTGGCGAGCAGGAAGACGGCGGTCTCGAAGCCTTCGCGCAGCACGGCGAGGAAGGCCATCGCCGCCAGGGCGACCCGGCTCCCCTGCCCCAGCGCCGCATCGGCGTCGCGCTCGATCTGGCCCTTCAGCCCCGCCGCGTGGCGCGTCATCCAGAGCACCATCAGCGTCACGAAGACGACCGCGACGGCCGCGATCACGCATTCGAGCTTTTCCTGCGCGCTATGCGGCAAAGCGGCCTCGACCAGCGCGAGCCCTGCGCCGACACCGACGGCCAGCGCTACGGCGGCCGCGACGCCAAGCCACATCTCGGTCAAACGCTCGCCCCGGGCGCGCAGGAAGGCCGCAATGATCCCGACGATCAGCGCCGCCTCGAGCCCTTCGCGCAGGCCGATGATGAATGTTGCCAACATGCCGTGGGCACCCCGTCGATTCCCGAGTAAATTGATAGGGTATTCGTTAGTGTCGTGAATTGAAGGACGCAACCCCTTTTCCGAGTAAATTTATCGGATTCCTGCTGTCGCATTTCTTCGACCCTGCCGTTGCGGGCGATTTGCAACTTCCGCCATCTTGGGGCAATTCGTGCGGGTCGCCCTCGCAGCGCCGCGCAATCTGGCGGTCCGGCGCAGCGAAAGAGACGACGCCCCGGGCCGGGGACGGCCCGCATGCAACAAATTCGGAGGCCGTATTTTGGCACAATCGCAAATCGGGCTGATCGGCCTTGGCACCATGGGCGGCATGCTCGCCCTCAATATCGCGGAAAAAGGGTTCGACATCTCGGTGTTCAACCGCACCACCAGCGTCACCAAGAGCTTCCATGAAAACGCGGGCGAGCTGGCATCAAAAATCACGCCCTGCGAAAATCTCGAAGATCTGGTGGCCTCGATCGCGAAACCCCGCGCGATCATCCTGATGGTGCCTGCAGGCGATCCCGTCGACCAGCAGATCGCGGCGCTGCGCGCCCATCTCGACGCGGACGATCTGATCATCGACGCGGGCAACGCGAATTTCCACGACACCGAGCGTCGCGCGGAAGAAGCGGCAAAGGCGGGTCCGCGTTTCCTCGGCATCGGTGTTTCCGGCGGTGAAGAAGGCGCGCGCCACGGGCCCGCGATCATGGGCGGCGGCGAGCAGCAGGACTGGGACCGCGTGGCCCCGATGCTCAACGCGATCGCGGCGAAATTCGACGGCACGCCCTGCGCCGGCTTCATGGGCAAGGGCGGCTCGGGCCATTTCGTCAAAGCCGTGCATAACGGCATCGAATATGCCGACATGCAGATGATCGCCGAGACCTATGGCGTGATGCGCGACGGGATGGGTCTGAACTCGCAGGCCTGCGGCGAGATCTTCGCGCAATGGGACGAAGGCGCGCTGAAATCCTACCTGATCGAGATTTCCGGCAAGGTCGCCCGTGCCACCGATCCCGAGACCGGCGAGCCGATGCTCGACATCATCCTCGACCGCGCGGGTCAGAAAGGCACCGGCCGCTGGACCGTGATCGAGGCGCAGCATCTGGCCGCCCCCGTTCCGGTGATCGAAGCGGCGGTGATGGCGCGCAACCTGTCGTCGCGGCTCGATGCGCGCAAGCAGGGTGAGGATATGTTCGGCGCCGCCCCCGAGGCGCTGCCCGAAGGCGCGCTAAGCGCGGAGGATCTGGAGAACGCGCTGATCGCGGGCAAGATCCTGTGCTACGCGCAGGGGTTCGAGCTGCTGCGCTCGGCCAATGCGCCTTTCGACTGGGACCTGCCGCTGCCCGACATTGCGCTGGTCTGGCGCGACGGCTGCATCATCCGCTCGGCGATGCTCGACGATATGGCGAGCGCGCTGAGCGAGTCGCCCGATCGCAACCTGATGTATGCGCCCTATTTCGCGGATCTGCTGAAGGCGCATCACGGCGCGCTGCGCAAGGTCGTCAGCATCGCGGCCGCGCACGGGCTGGCGGTTCCGGCCCTGTCGATGGCGCTGAGCTATTTCGACACGATGCGCACCGCACGCGGCACCGCGAACATGATCCAGGGCCAGCGCGATTTCTTCGGCGCGCATGGGTTCGAGCGCACCGACCGCGAGGGTGGCGACTTCCACGGCCCCTGGGCGATGTAAGCGCGCCCTCTACGCTGAAAGATCACCGCCCGCGGCTCGCGCAGAGCCGCGGGCGGTTTCCGTTTCGCGGGTCTTCACACGCCGCGAACGACGCACCGTAATCACGAGTTCGTGTACGCCCCAACCGGGCTCGCCCCGCTTGATCCCCATCAAAGTCCTAAAGCACGGAGATCGTTACCCTCTGCGCATCCAAAACGGAGGCCGGGACTGCTATGACACGGGATTTCGAAGGTAAATCAGCTATCGTTACGGGCGCGGGATCAGGGATCGGCGCTGCAATCGCCAAGGAATTGGCGGCGCGCGGCGCCTCGGTCCTGCTTGCCGATCAGAACGCGGACGCGGCCAAGTCCGTGGCCGAGGAAATCCGCAAGGCGGGCGGCACCGCCGAGCCGATGGCGGTCGACGTCACCTCCGCCACAGAGGTCGAAGCGATGGTCGAGAAGGCCGTCGCGACCTTCGGCAAGCTGGATCTGGCCGTGAACAATGCGGGTATCGGCGGACCGCAAGTGCCGTTCGGGGAGTATCCGCTCGACGGCTGGAAACAGGTGATCGACGTCAACCTGAACGGGGTGTTCTACGGGATGCGCTTCGCGATCGCCGCGATGCTGAAATCGGGCGGCGGCGCGATCGTGAACATGTCCTCGATCCTCGGCTCGGTCGCGTTCCCGAGCGCCTGCGCCTATGTCGCGGCGAAACATGCGCTTCTGGGGCTGACGCGGGCGGCGGCGATCGATCACGCAGCACAGGGCATCCGCGTCAATGCGGTGGGCCCCGCCTTCATCGAGACGCCGCTTCTGTCGGGGCTGGCGCCCGAGGTGAAGGACTCGCTGGTCGCGCTGCATCCCGCCGGACGGCTCGGCACGCCCGAGGAGGTCGCGGCGCTGACCTGCTTCCTGCTGTCGGATGCCGCGAGCTTCGTGAATGGCAGCTATCACCTCGTCGACGGCGGATACACCTCGCGATGAGCGTGGCCGAGGGGCGAATCATCGCGGTGCGCGGGCCGGTCATCGACGCAAGTTTCGATGGCCCGCTGCCGCCGATCCATTCGATCCTGACGCTGACGGATGACGACATGCCAGGCAGCTTCGAGGTGCATGGCCATCTCGACGCGCATCGGGTGCGCGCCATCGCGCTGCAATCGACGCTTGGCCTGTCGCGCGGGCGCAAGCTGCGCGCCACGGGCAAGCCGCTGGAAGTGCCCGTCGGCGAGGCCGTTCTGGGGCGACTGATGGATGTGACGGGGGCGATGCGCGACGGCGGCGATCCCCTGCCCAAGGGCACGCCACGCCGCCCGATCCACGGCACGCCGCCGCGCCTCTCGGGCAGCGGCGCGGTCACCGCCTTCGAGACCGGCATCAAGGTAATCGACCTGATGCTGCCGCTGGCGCGCGGCGGCAAGGCCGCGATGTTCGGCGGCGCAGGCGTGGGCAAGACGGTGCTGGTGATGGAACTCATCAACACGATGGTCGAGAAATATCAGGGCATCGCGATCTTCGCGGGCGTGGGCGAACGCTCGCGCGAGGGTCACGAGATGCTCGCCGACATGACCGACTCCGGCGTGCTGGCGCGCACGGCGCTGGTCTATGGCCAGATGAACGAGCCGCCCGGCGCGCGCTGGCGGGTACCGCTGACGGCCGTCTCCATCGCCGAGGATTTCCGCGACCGCGATCACCGCAACGTCCTTCTGATGATGGATAACGTCTTCCGCTTCGTGCAGGCGGGCAGCGAAGTTTCGGGGCTTCTGGGCCGCCTGCCCTCGCGCGTGGGCTACCAGCCCACCCTCGCGTCTGAGGTCGCGGAACTTGAAGAACGCATCGCCTCCGCCGCCGGGGCGTCGGTCACGGCAATTCAGGCGGTCTACGTGCCGGCTGACGATTTCACCGATCCGGCGGTGACCGCGATTTCGGGGCATATGGACAGCTCCATCGTGCTGTCGCGTCAGTTGGCCTCGGAGGGAATCTACCCCGCGATCGACCCGCTTGCCTCGTCGTCGCAACTTCTCGACCCCGAGATCGTCGGGGCGGAGCATTTCCAGCTGGCGGGCGAAGCGCGGGCGCTGTTGGCGCGGTTCCGCGAATTGCAGGACATCATCGCGCTTCTCGGCGTCGAGGAGCTGGGCGCGGCCGACCGGCTGGCGGTGCGCCGCGCGCGCAAGCTGCAACGCTTCCTCACCCAGCCCTTCGTCGTGACCGAGGCCTTTACCGGCCAGACCGGGCGCTCGGTGCCGCTGGCCGATACGCTGGAGGGCTGCCGCGCGATCCTCGCGGGCGAGGCGGACGACTGGTCGGATCAGTCGCTCTACATGATCGGCGGAATCGACGAGGCCCGCCAGCGAGAGGAGGCCGCGGCATGAGGCTCACCATCGCCACGCCTCTCGAGATCGTCGTCGATGCCAAGGACGTCACCGCGATCCGGGCCGAGGACGAGAGCGGCGGCTTCGGCATTCTGCCCGGCCATGCCGAGTTCCTCACCAGCCTCAGCATCTCGGTCATCTCCTGGGAGGTCGAGGGCCAACGGCACTATTGCGCGGTGAAGGGCGGTGTTCTTATGGTCGAGAATGGAAGCGACGTCTCGGTCTCGACCCGCGCCGCGGTGACCGGCGATCTGCCCGAGTTGGGCGACACGATCCTGAAACGGTTTCAGGCCGAGGATGACGCCGCGAAGACCGAACAGGCCGACTCCACCCGGCTGCATCTGCTCGCGATCCGGCAGCTGGTGGCCAGCCTCGACGGCGCGCAGGCTCGGAAGGATTGGACATGACCCACTCGCCGGAAGACCCGGAACAGACGGAGGAGCCGATGGAGAGCGCCGCGCGCCGCCACGCCGCCCGGATCGAGAAAGCCCGAGAGGAGGGTGACATCCCGCTGGCAAGACGGCTGGGCCAGATCGGTGTGCTCGGATGGATCGTGGTGCTGCCGATGCTCGCGGGGGCCGCGGGTGGCAGATGGATCGACCGGAGCGCCCAGTCGGGAATCTTCTGGACCGCCGCGCTGATGATGGTGGGGCTTGTCGTGGGGTGCTGGCTGGGCTGGCGCTGGGTGCAGCAGCAATGAGCGCGGTGGAGTTTCTTATTGGCGCAGGCGCCCTGATACTCGGCATCGGCGTGGGCCTCTTGCATTTCACCCTGCTGCGGGCGGGCACGGATGCGATGCTGCTCGAAAGCAAGGCGCTGAAGGCGATCGCGCTGACCGCGCTGCGCTTCGGGCTGACGATCGGGGCTCTCGTGGGCTGCGCGCTTCTGGGCGCGGTGCCGCTGCTGGCGGCGGCTCTCGGGATCGGCATCGGGCGGATGCTCACCCTGCGCCGCGCGAGGTCCGCATGAATTCGCCGCTGGAGACCACCGTCCTGTTCTGGATCGGCCCCGTGCCGATCACGCAACCCGTCGTCACGACATGGGTGATGATGGTGGTGATCGTGGCAGGGTGCTACGCGCTGACCCGAAACCTGAGCCTCAAGCCCCGACGGCGCCAAGCGGCGCTGGAGCTGCTGGTGACGGTGCTCGACACCCAGATCCGCGAGACGATGAGCGTCGCGCCCGAACGCTATCGCACCTTCCTCGGCGGGTTGTTCCTGTTCATCCTGATCGCGAACTGGTCCTCGCTGATCCCTGGCGTTGAACCCCCAACCGCCAACCTCGAAACCGACGCGGCGCTGGCGCTGCTCGTCTTCGTGGCGGTGATCGTCTACGGCATCCGCGCGGGCGGCGTGCGTGGCTATCTGCGCAGCTTCGCGATGCCGACGCCGCTGATGATCCCGCTTAACCTCGTCGAGACGCTGACGCGCAGCTTTTCGCTGCTGATCCGCCTGTTCGGCAATATCATGAGCGGGGTCTTCGTGATCGGCATCGTGCTCTCGCTCGCGGGGCTGTTCGTGCCGATCCCCTTCATGGCGCTCGACCTGCTGACCGGCCTTGTTCAAGCCTACATCTTTACCGTCCTCGCCATGGTCTTCATCGCGGCGGCAGTGGCGGAATCCCAAACCTCCCACGGATCCGGAAAGGACTGATCATGGAATATATTGAAGTGGCGAGCGTTATCTCGGCCGCCGCGGCGGTGGCCTTCGGGGCGCTCGGTCCCGCGCTTGGCGAGGGGCGCTCGGTCGCGGCTGCGATGGACGCGATCGCCCGCCAGCCCGAGGCCGCGAACGCGATCTCGCGCACGCTCTTCGTCGGACTCGCGATGATCGAGACGACGGCGATCTACTGCCTCGTGATCGCGCTTCTGCTGCTGTTCGCCAACCCGTTCGTCGGCTGATCATGACCCTCGACTGGTGGACGCTCGGGCTGCAGACGCTCAATGCGGCGGTGCTGATCTGGCTTCTAAGCCGGGTGCTTTGGCGCCCGATCGTGAGTGCCATCCAGACGCGTCAGGCCGAGGCAGACAAGCAATTGAGCGACGCGAGCGAGGCCGCGCGCAAAGCCGATGAGGCGAAAGCGCAGGCCGAGGCGGCGCTGGATCAGGTCGGCACGCGCAAGTCCGAGATGCTGGCGCAGGCGCAGACCGAGGCCGAAGCCGCGCGCAAGGCGCTTCTGGATCACGCACGCGCAGAGGCCGCCGATATGGCCCGCACCGCCGAAGCCGAACGCGCCGCCCGCGCGGAGGAGGCCGAGAAGCGCTATGCCGCGCGCGCCGCCGATCTGGCGCAGCGCATGGCCGAGCGGATCGGCGCGCGCCTGTCGCGGCCCGCATTGCTCGAAGCCTACGCAACCGATCTTTTGGCGCAGGTCGCGGCCCTCGACACGGAAGATCGCGCCGCGCTCGGCTCGGAAAAGCTCATGATGCGGATCAGCGAGGCGACAGAGGCGGGCTACGGAGAGGCTTTCGCCGACCGCCTTGGAAAGACCTTGGGCGAAGAGATCCGCCCCGCGATCAAAACGGATGCGGAGCTGATCTGCGGCCTCGCGCTGGAGACCAAGCACCTGCACCTCGAAAGCTCATGGGCTGCCGATCTCGCCCGGATGCGCAAGGAGGTCGCCAATGACACCCAATGATCCCGACGAGTGGCTGGACCGCAGCTTGGAGGCCATCGCGCGCGCCCCGCTCGGCCCCGTCGTGCGCCGCAGCGGGCGGGTGGAGCGCGTGTCCGACGGCGTCGCGATGGTGTCGGGCCTGCCCGAAGCCCGCGCCGGCGAGCGGCTGGTCTTCGAGGGCGGGCAATCGGGCTTCGTGCATGTGCTCGACGAAGAGACCCTCGCGGCGGTGCTGCTCGACGATATCGCGGGCGTCGCGCAGGGCGATGCGGTCACCGGCACGGGCGACGTGATGCGAGTGCCGGTCGGGCCGGAACTGCTGGGCCGGATCGTCGATCCGCTCGGGCGGCCCCTCGACGGGCTCGGCCCAATCACGACCAGTGCAAAACACCCGGTCGAACGCCCCGCCCCGGCGATCATCGACCGTGCCGCGGTGGTGGAGCCGATGCAGACCGGCACGCTGGTCGTGGATGCCCTCTTCGCGCTTGGCCGGGGCCAGCGCGAGCTGATCGTGGGCGACCGCGCGACCGGCAAGACCACGCTCGCGCTCGACACGATCCTGAACCAGAAGGACGGCGACGTGACATCGGTCTATGTCGCGATCGGGCAGAAGACCTCCTCGGTGGAGCGCGTGATCGAGACCCTTCGGCGCAACGGCGCGCTGTCCCGCACCATCGTCGTAGTCGCCGGGCCATCAACGCCGCCGGGGATGCAATGGCTCGCCCCCTTCGCGGGCATGACCATGGCCGAAGAGCTGCGCGACACCGGCGGCCACGCGCTGATCGTGCTCGACGACCTCACACGCCACGCCGCCTCGCATCGCGAGCTTGCGCTGCTGACCCGCCAGACGCCGGGGCGCGAGGCCTATCCGGGCGATATCTTCTATCTTCACGCCCGGCTTCTGGAACGCGCCGCGCGGCTGTCGGACGCATTGGGCAGCGGCACGCTGACCGCGTTGCCGATTGCGGAGACAGATGCGGGCAACCTCGCGGCCTTCATCCCGACCAACCTGATCTCGATCACCGACGGGCAGATCGCGCTGGACGCCAAGCTGTTCAACCGCGGCCAGAAACCCGCCGTGGATGTCGGCACCTCAGTCAGCCGGGTTGGCGGCAAGACGCAGGCGCGCAGCCTGCGCGACGCGGCGGAGTCGATGCGGCTCGATTACGCGCAGTTCCTCGAACTGGAGATCTTCACGCGTTTTGGGGGCATGCCCGACACCCGGGTGAAGGCACAGCTTGCACGCGGGCGGGCGGTGCGCGCGGTGCTGGCCCAGATCCAGCACGCGCCGCTGCGCCTCGCCGACGAGGTGGCGCTGGTTCTGGCGGTGCAGACGGGGCTTCTCGACGGGTTGGAGCCCGAGCAGATCGACACGCTGCGCGCGGCGCTGCCCGATGCGCTCGATGCGGCGGGGCTGTCGGGGGCGGATTTCTCCGCCACGCTCAGTGAGGGTCTGCATGACCAGATCGTGGAGTGCCTGAAAGGGCTTTTGCCGGAGCCTTCAAAATGAGCGAGCAGCTTGCCGAGATCGAAGCGCGGATCGGCAGTATCCGCACGCTCGCCTCAGTGATCCGGGCGATGCGCGCCATCGCGGGTGCGCGCGTGCGTCAGACAGAAGGAGAGCTTGCCTCGGTGGATTTGCATGCGGCGACCGTGAGCCGTGCGCTCGACCGGGTTCTGTCGCTCGCGCCGACACCGCCCAAGCCCGAAGGCCCGCCGCTCACCGTTCTGTTTCTGGCCGAGCAGGGCTTTGCGGGATCGTTCAACGCCCGGCTTCTGAGCGAGCTGGGCACGCCGCCCGGCGGTCTCGTCGTGATCGGCACGCGGGGCGCAGCGCTGGCCGCCGAACAGGGGCTGAACGCGCTGGCGCAGTTCCCCCTGCCCTCGCACGGCCCGGCGGTTCCGCCCTTTGCCGACCGGCTGGCCGAGACGCTGCTGCAACTGGCCGGTCGCGCCCCGATCGACGCCTTCTACGCCCAGACGGAGGATGGCAGCTGGAAGGCCCGCCGCCGCCGCATCTTCCCCCGCCCGACCCGGTCGACCCCGCCGCCAAGCCAGCCGCCTCTGCTGACGCTGCCGCCCGCGCAGCTTTGCGCGTCGCTCTTTGCCGAGCTGCTGCATGCGGAGCTGTGCCGCGTGGCGTTGCATGCCACGGCGGCGGAAAACACCGCCCGGATGCTCGCCATGGCCTCCGCCCAGGGGATGACCGAACGCAAGCTCGACGCGCTGCAACAGACCGCGCGGATTTCGCGGCAAGAGTCGGTGACGACGGAAATTCTGGAACTTTCGGCGGGCGTCACGTCCAGCTGAGTTGAGCCCCCCACAACCCCGGCACGCACACGCATCGCTTGAAAAGCGCGCCCGCATGCAACAAGACTTGGGCTCGAGCAGAAACGAGGCCGATGTGACGCAAGAGATGTCCCCCGAGGCGCAACCCGGGTCGGGAGATGACCCGATCGACATGCGGATCATGGCGATTTTTCCCGAGCTGACCCCCAGTGAGAAACGCCTTGCCGAGGTCGTGCTCGAAGCGCAATCGACCCTGTCGAGCTATACGGCTGCGGAGCTGGCCGAGAGCGCGGGGATTTCCTCTGCCACGGCGGCGCGCTTCTTCAAGCGGCTGGGCTATCGCAATTACAACGAGGCGCGGCTGCATTCGCGGCGCAATGGTAGCTGGGGCTCGCCGCTGAGCGAGTTGAGCGACGGCACCACGCCGGGGCAACTGGCCGATCACTTTGCGCAGGATATGCAGAACCTGACCCGCAGCACCGAGATCCTGTCCGAAGAGGCGGTGGCCGACGCGGTCGAACATCTCGCCTCGGCGCGCCGGATCTGGGTGCTGGGCTACCGGAATTCGCGGGCGCTCGCGATCTATGCCCGCGCCTTGCTGCTCAATCTGAAATCGGACGTGCAGCTTCTGCCCTATGAGGGCGCGTCGCTCGCCGAGGATGTCGCGGGGTTCGCGCCGGGCGATGTGCTGCTGGCGATCGGGCTGCGGCGCAGGCCGCGCGCGCTGGGAGAGGTGATGACCGTCGCGCGCGAGGCGGGCATCCCGACGATCCTGATCGGCGACCCCACCGTGGCGCAGACCGCGCGCCACGCGACGATCACCCTGCGCTGCCACAATCGCGGGCAAGGCATCTTCGACAGCACCGTCGTCGCGATGAGCCTGATCAACTTCCTCTGCTCGAGTCTGGTGGACTCGCTGGGCCCCGAAGCGCGCGCCCGACTCGCCCGGATCGAGGACCTTCATGCGCGTTTCGACGACCTCGGACCGCCCCCGGAGAGCCTTGAGGCGCTCACCAAGGCTGCAAAACAGGAGAAATAGCGCCTAAAAACTGCGCATGGCTCGAATGAAAGCGTATTTTCATTTTTAGCATTTTGTGAAATAATTCTTTCTTGCGAAGGTGACCTCGCCATCTCATGCAGCGAAAGGATATGCCATGGATCGCCGACTATTCCTGAAATCTGCGCTTGCGGGCACCGCTCTCGGGGCGTTCGGCCCGGCGGGACGAGCGCTGGCCGCGACCGATCTTCTTTGGATGACCTGGGAGAACCTCGCGAAAGACGACTATCTCGCGCCCTTCCTCGACAGCCATGACGTCGACCTGACCAAGACCTTCATCGGCACCGATGACGAGCAATTCGCGAAACTGCGCGCCGGCGGGGCCTCCTCGGTCGACCTGATCACGCCCGGCCTCGACAAGGTGTCCTACTACACCGCGTCAGACCTTCTGCAGCCGATCGACTTCGACAAGGTGCCAAACGCGAAGCTCCTCTACGACACGTTCAAGAAGACCGATCTGGGCAAGACGGACGGCCAGACCTACGGCATCCCCTTCTATTGGGGCATCAACCCGATCGTCTATCGCGCCGACCTGATGGATGAAGAGCCCGATTGGTCCGTCTTCTTCGAGGGCGACAAGTACAACGGCAAGCTCGCGATGCGCGACTACGCGCTCGAAGGGATCATGATCGCCGCGATGTATCTGGGCATCCCGCGCGACGAAATGTTCACGATGGACGACAAGCAGCTCGCCGAAGTGAAAAAGGTGCTGATGATCCAGAAGAGCAAGCTGCGCACCTACTGGAACTCGATCGGCGACCTGACCAACCTGTTCGCGACCGGCGAAGTGGTCTGCGCCTTCTCCTGGGTGCCGCCCTATTACGACCTGAAGGAAAAAGGTCTCGAAATGGGCATGGCCAAACCCAAGCAGGGCGTCATCGGCTGGTGCGACACGATTGCCGTGCCCAAAGGCGTCGAGGGTGCGCGCAGGGACTCGGTCTTCGAACTGGTCAACTACCTGCTCGGCCCGACCTACGGCAAAATGCTCGCCTATGGCGGCCCCTATGCGCAATCGACCTCCGCCGCGCGCGACGAGATCGACGAAGCCCAGCAGGAGAAGATCTTCATCAAGGACCTGTCGGTGATGGATAACTTCGTCTGGAAGCAAAATCCGCCGCGCTACAACGACTGGGTCGCACTCTGGAACGAAGTGAAGGCCAGCTAAGAATGACCGAGGCAGGTTCCGGGCCGACGGGTGGGCAGGGGCAGACAATGCCCCTGCTCCGCGCGCGTGCCCTTTGTAAGACTTATGGCACCGTGCAGGCCGTGCGCGGTGTGAATTTCCGGCTCGACGAGAATTCCTACGTGACGCTGCTGGGGCCTTCGGGCTGCGGCAAGACCTCGATACTGCGCATGATCGGCGGGTTCGAGGAGGTGAGCGAGGGGATGCTCGAGCTTGACGGCAAGAAGATCAACGACGTGTCCGCAAGCGCCCGCCCGATCAACACCGTCTTTCAAAGCTACGCCCTCTTCCCGCATCTGAGCGTGCTGGAAAACGTGAGCTTCGGCCTGCGCTACAAGGGGCTGAGCCGCAAGGAAGAACGCGAAAAAGCCCGCGCAGCGCTGGAAACCGTGCAGATGACCGCGATGGCCGACCGCCGCCCGCGCCAGCTCTCCGGCGGGCAGCAACAGCGCGTGGCGCTGGCCCGCGCGATTGCCAACGAGCCGCGCCTTCTGCTGTTGGACGAGCCGCTTTCCGCGCTCGACCGGCGGATGCGCAAGGACATGCAGATCGAGCTGAAAGACCTGCAGCGGCGGCTGAAAATGACCTTTCTCCATGTCACCCACGATCAGGAAGAGGCCTTCGCGCTCTCGGACTGGATCATCGTGATGCGTGACGGGATCATCGAACAACAAGGCGCGCCGGATACGATTTATCGCCGCCCCGAGACCGCCTATGTGGCCGATTTCATCGGGGGCGCGGCCTGCGTGCCGGGCAAAATTACCGACACTGCCATCGGGGCTTATGAGATCGAGACTCCTCTGGGCCAGTTCGCGACGCCCGGCGTGCGCGGTCTCAAAGCCGGCTCTCCCGCCGTGCTCTGCCTGCGCCCAGAGCAACTGTTCCTCGACCCGCAGGGCCGGATTTCCGCGCGCGTGACCCATGCCGTCTATCGCGGCGCGGAGTGGCTGGTGGAAGCCGAGGCCGCGGGCGTCACGCTGGCGCTGACCGTCGGCCATGACGACGTGCCCGAGATCGGCGCGGAGATCCGCATCGGCTTTGATCCCGCGCAGGTCTGGATCGCGCGGCCCGAGGCCGAACGGAAGGCAGACCGGGCCGCGGAGGCCAAGCCATGAGCCTGCGCGTCGGCACGCTCCTCGCCGCCCCGGTGACGGCCTTCCTGCTGGCGCTTTGCGTGGCGCCGCTACTGATCCTCTTTGCCTACAGCTTCTTCCGCGTCGATTTCGTCGCGATCTCCTACGACCCGTCCTTTGCCAACTATGCAAAGATCGCGGGGTCTGCGACCTATCGCGGGCTGATCCTGAAAGCCTTCGGCTCGGGCGCACTCGTCGTCGCGATCACCGCCGTGATCGGCTACCCGGTCGCGTGGTTCCTCGCCAAACGCGCGGGTGCGATGAAATCCGCGCTGCTGACGCTGTTGCTCGTGCCGCTTTATTCGGGCGACTTGGTGCGCGTGTTCGCTTGGCGCGTGCTTCTGGGCGCCGAGGGGGTGATCAATCGTTCGCTGATCTGGGCAGGTGTCACCGACGCGCCCATTCAGGGGCTGCTGTTCTCGCCCCTCGCGACCCATATCGCGCTGACCTACAACTATCTGCCCTTCATGGTGATCGGGCTGTGGCTCGCCTTCGAGAGCCTCGATGACGCGTGGCTGGAAGCCGCCGCCGATCTGGGCGCGCGCAGCCCCAGCCGGTTCGCCCGCGTGACCCTGCCGCTGACCTTCCCCGGCCTCGTGGCGGGCGGGCTGATGGTCTTCGTGATGGTGGTCGGCGATTACCTCACGCCGCAGCTGCTGGGCGGGGCCTCGGGGATCACCGTGATCTCGGCGATCAACGACCTCTTCGGCACCGCCTTCGACTGGCCGCTGGGCTCGGCCATCGCCTGGACGATGCTCGCGATCCTGATGGCTTTCTTTGCCGTAGGCGCGATGCTGATCCGCCGCTCCAGCCTTGTGGGAGGGTCCTGACATGTCGCGCCTCTCCACGCTCTGGGTCTGGGCGGTCTTCGCCTTCATGTATCTGCCGATCGCGATGATCGCGCTGTTTTCGGTCAACGATTCCAAGATCATGTCCCTGCCCTTCTCAGGCTTTACCCTGAAATGGTATGCCGAGGTGATGGGCGACGGGCGTCTGGGCGGCGGCTTCCTGACCACGCTCAGCGTCGCCTTCCCCGTCGCGATCTGCGCGACGCTTCTGGGCGGGCTCGCAGCGCTCGCGATCAGCTTCTACCCGATGCGCGGACGCGGCATCTTCGCGGTGCTGCTGCTCGCGCCCTTCCTGATCCCGAAGCTGATCCTCGCCGTGGCGCAGCTGATCATGTTCAACGAGACCGGGGTGGAGCGCAGCTTGCTGACGGCGATCGCCGCGCAGACGGTGATCGTGCTGCCCTTCTCGACGCTGGTGATCGCCTCGGTGCTGATCCGGATCGACCGCGGACTGCTGGAAGCCGCCGCCGATCTGGGCGCCTCGGGCCTCTCGGCCTTCCGCCGGGTGGTGCTGCCGCTGATGGCCAACGGGCTGATGGCGTCGTGGGTCGTGGCCTTCGTGCTGTCCTCTGCCGAATATGTGCTGACCGCTTTCGTCTCTGGCCGCGCGCAACCGCTCTCGGTGCTCGTCGCCTCCGACTTCCGCTTCGCGCTCTCTCCCTCACTCAACGCGCTCGCCGTGATGATCGTGTTCGGCAACATCGCCCTCGTGGCACTGGCCGAGCTGATCCGCCGCCGCGCCTCCAAGACGGGGGCCTGAGCGCGATGACCAACCACAAGGACCCCACCATGATTTTCGAAAATGCCCTCGGAGAGGGGCAATCCAACGAGCTCATTCTGAACCCGCATTACGACACCGCGAAAGGCTACGGGCCCAAGCAGGAAGCCGTTCTGAACGACGCGGCTTTCGATCTGGCCAAGCGCACGATTTCTTCGTGGGACGGCTATGCGCCGACGCCCCTCGTGTCGCTGCCCGCAATGGCGGCGAAGGCAGGCGTGGCCGAGATTCAGTTCAAGGATGAGGGCGGGCGCTTCGGTCTCGGCAGTTTCAAGGCGCTTGGCGGCGCCTATGCGGTGCTGCGGCTTCTGGCCCGCGAGATCGCGAAGGCCAAGGACATTCCCGAACCCAGTGCCGAAGATATCGTGGCGGACAAATATGCCGATATCGTCTCGCAACTGACCGTCTGCTGCGCCACCGACGGAAATCACGGGCGCTCGGTCGCATGGGGCGCGCAACGCTTCGGCTGCCGCTGTGTGATCTTCATCCACGCCACCGTCTCGGAGGGCCGCAAGGAGGCCATCGAGGCTTACGGCGCCGAGGTCCGCCGCTGCGCAGGCAATTACGACGACAGCGTCCGCGAGGCGCAGGAGACCGCAACCCGCGAAGGCTGGTTCGTCGTCTCCGACACCTCCTATCCGGGCTATACCGAGATCCCGAAAGACGTGATGCAGGGCTACGAACTGATGGCGGCGGAAGCGGCCGATACGCTTGGCACCCCGCCCACCCATATCTTCATCCAGACCGGCGTCGGCGGGCTGGCGGCGGCGGTCGCGGCACAATTCGCGCGCCGTTACGGCCCCGATGCTCCGCGCGTGATCCTTGCCGATCCCGACCAATCGGCCTGCTGGCTCGAGACGATCCGCGAAAGCAAACCCACCGCCGTCGAGGGCGATCTGGACACGCTGATGGCAGGTCTGGCCTGTGGCGAGGTCTCGCTGCTGGCGTGGGACGTGCTGGAGCCATTGACCTTCGCGGTGATGTCCGTCGCCGACCCCGATGCCGTCGCGGTGATGCGTGCGCTGGCCAACCCCGAGGGGAGCGATCCGCCCGTGGCCGCCGGAGAATCCGCCGTGGCGGGGCTCGCAGCCTTCCTCGCCGCCGCCGAGAATGATGAGGCGCGCGCAGCCCTCGGGATCGTCGCGAATTCCCGCATCCTGTGTTTCGGCACGGAAGGCGACACCGACGCCGCGCTGTTCAAAACCCTCGTCGGCCGCAGCGCTGCTGAAGTGCGGGGCGCGGCATGAGTATCGCGATCGACATCGAGCGTCTGATGGCGCGATTGGAGCGGCTGGCACAAATCGGCGCCCTGCCCGGCGGCGGCGTGAAGCGCCTCGCACTTTCCCCTGAAGACGCCGAAGGCCGCGCCCTCGTGATGCGCTGGATGTGCGACCTCGGGCTCGAGATCACCACGGATGTCATCGGCAATTGCTGGGGTATCCGCGCGGGCGAGGAAGACGGCCCGCCGGTCGTGATGGGCTCGCATATCGATACGGTCGCGACGGGCGGTCTCTATGACGGCAGCCTCGGCGTGTTGGCCGGGCTGGAAGTAATCGAGGCGCTCAATGCGGCTGGCGCGCACACCCGCCGCCCCGTTGCGGTCGCGTTCTTCACCAATGAGGAAGGCGCGCGCTTCGCCCCGGACATGATGGGCTCGGGCGTGGCGCAAGGCGCGCTGCCGCTCGACGAGATGCTGGAGGTCGAAGGCATCGACGGGGTGCGCTTGCGCGATGCGCTCGCTGCCATCAATGCCGCAGGCCCCGCCCCGGTCGGCGCGCTGAAACCGCACAGCTATCTGGAGCTGCATATCGAACAGGGCCCGGTGCTGGAGACCGAGGAGCTGCAGATCGGCGTCGTCACCAGCGTGCAGGGCATTTCCTGGACCGAGATCACCGTCACAGGCGCCTCCGCCCATGCGGGCACGACGCCGATGGCGCTGCGCCACGATGCGGGCGCGGTGGCGGCGCGGATCGCGGTCGAGGCCCAACAGATCGCCGCAGATCACGGCCCACCGCAGGTCGCGACCGTGGGGCGGATGCGCGTCTCACCCGATCTGGTGAACGTGGTGCCGCAGGAAGCGGTGATGACCGTCGATCTGCGCCATACCGACGAGGCCACGCTGCAAAAGGCCGAGACCCGGCTCTGGCGCGCCGCGCAGGATTTCGCACGTGCCGGGGGCTGCGCGATCACGCGCCGGACGCTGGCCCGCTTCGAGCCGGTGGAGTTCGACCCCGCATTGGTGGACAGCGTAGAGGCCGCCGCCCATGCGCGCGGTCTGGGCCATCGCCGGATGCCCTCGGGCGCAGGCCATGACGCGCAGATGTTCGCGCCGAACTGCCCTTCGGCCATGATCTTCGTGCCCTCGCAGGACGGGGTCAGCCACAACATTCACGAATATACCGCCCCCTCGGACATCGCGGGCGGGGCACAGGTGCTGATGGATGTCGTCTGCCAGCAGGCGGAGCTTCAGGACGCGCCCGAATTTCAAACGATCGAGACAGGACAATTGCCATGACCCGCAAATTCATTGCCGCCGCCGCCCAGCTTGGACCGATTGCGCGTGACGAGCCTCGCGTCTCCGCCGTGGCGCGGATGCAGAAGCTTTTGATCGACGCCCATCGGCGCGGCGCGGAACTGGTCGTCTTTCCCGAACTGGCGCTGACCACTTTCTTCCCGCGCTGGCTGATCGAGGACGAGGCCGAGCTCGACGCATTCTACGAGACCGAGATGCCGAATGCGGAGGTGCAGCCGCTGTTCGACACTGCCCGTGACCTCGGTGTCGGCTTCTATCTTGGCTATGCGGAGATCGCCTACGAGCACGGCCAGAAGCGCCGGTTCAACACGTCGATCACCGTCGACAAGACCGGCCAGATCATCGGCAAATATCGCAAGATCCACCTGCCCGGCCATCCTGAATACGAGGACTGGCGCCCCTTCCAGCATCTGGAGAAGCGCTATTTCGAACATGGCAATCTGGGCTTTGGCGTCTTCGACGGGTTCGGCGGCAAGCTGGGCATGTGCCTGTGCAACGACCGCCGCTGGCCCGAGACCTTCCGCGTGCTGGGTCTGCGCGGGGCGGAACTGGTGATGCTGGGTTACAATACGCCGGTGCATTATCCGCTCGCGCCCGAGCATGACCACCTGCAGGACTTCCACAACCACCTGTCGATGCAGGCGGGTGCCTATGCGAACGGGTGCTGGGTGATCGGCACCGCGAAAGCGGGGCGCGAAGAGGGCTGCGACCTGATCGGCGGCACGTGCATCATCGCGCCCACCGGCGAGATCATCGCCAAAACCCAAGGCTTCGGCGATGAGCTGGCGATGGCCGAAATCGACCTCGACCGCTGCCGCGAGCTGCGCGAGAACGTCTTCAACTTCGCGCTTCACCGCGAGCCGGACGACTACCGCGACATCTGCGCGGGATAGGAAAGTCGATGAGGGTTAGGACTACCGATCAGTGCAGCGGCGCATTCGAGGCCGCGAGCTGTTCCGCATATGCGCCCCGAACCTTGAGCGACGAGAGCATCGGTTGGGACTGCATGATGTATCCCTCGAGGAAGGTGACGAGGGCGATGCGCCACCGGCGTTCGATCTCGATATACGGATCGGAGGTGGCGAAGGAACTCACGTTGACGGAGACCGAGAATTTCTGCGGGTCGAAAGTCGCGCGTTGGTCGAGCAATTCGGTGCGCAGGGCCGCGGTGAAGACCTTTTCCGGCTGCGCCAGCGTCGCCAGACCTTTCAAGTCGATCGAGTCGCCGAGAGCGTCACGGGTGTCGTCCTGGAAATTAAGGGAGAATTTGCCCACTTCAGCCACACCGCGCTCATCAAGCTTAACCAACAATTCAAGCGACACGTGTTTAACATTCATAATCAATACCTCCGTTGGGCGCGAGTGGCTCCGAATGGACCTGTGCGGCTCGCCTACGACGGCTGGATCACATGCAAGAGCGGCGATGTTGTGACTTGAATTGGGCAACTATGTCAAAGTTAGTTTCTGACGCTGCGTGACCTTTCGAGCTGACGATTAGGCCTCCATCTTCGGGGCCTGCCATCGAGAAATACCCTTGCGGCAATCTCCCGCTCATGCGCGCTGGCAATTCCTCTGCGTGGCGCCGCTGCGTCAGTGGCGCTAAATACATCCACAGCAACAGAAAAATATTGCCGCGAGCACGGTGCGCCTCAAATAGTTGAACTGGTCCGTTCACTTTGAGGGCCCGAGTCGTTTTGAAAGGAACCCGACATGCAAAACCCGATGAAGAAAAAAGCCGTGCTCGCTCTGGTCGCATGCTGCGCCATGGGCATTCTGGCCGCCTGCGCCCAAACCGAAGGCACGGCGACCGCTGCAAACGTTCCGAACATGAAAGCGAACATCGAAAACCCGATGTAAGCGATCGGAGTCTTTTCGCAGCACCAAAGCCGACCCGCTACTGACGCGCCCTCTCGACATCCGCGAGGAGCGCGTCAGGAGCGATCCCGCGTTTCTCCGCACTGGCGCGGACGGCTTGCTGCAGTGATTTGCTACGGCTCAGCAGACGACGGAAGCGGGCTTCGTCCAATTCCAGAAGAGTCGACGGGGTGATCGCGCGCACTTCGGTCCTGCGCGTCCGTCTCATCAGGATCGACAGCTGGCCGAACATCTCGCCGCGACCCAGCCGCCACGTCTGGTTGGCAGCCTCAACCTCGACCGCCCCGGAGGCGATGAAAAACACGCTTTTCGCGACGCTGTCGCGGCCGAGAATGACCTCCCCCGCGTTGGCGTGCCGCGCCTTGAGCAACCGGCTCAAGCGTTTCTGGTCCCGAGCATCGAGACCGGAGAACAGCGGAAACTGCCGAACGAGCTCGATGCGCCGCAGCGCGATATCGAGCTTGGGGCGATCCTCCGCGCGTGACCGCTTCTGGGCAAGGGCGGCCCGGAGCTTGGTGTAGACCTCATCGCCGATCAGGCCGTCTTCGCGCATCGTCTCGTATTCGCGCTCCTCCAGCCGCAGCGCGGTCCGGCGAATGATGCGCCGTTCGAGCTCTTCGGCGTAGCCGGGATATTGCAGACGCAGCCCCTGCAGCGCGGTTTCGACGATTTCGATGCGGCGCGACAGCAGGTCAGAGAGCAGGTCGCTCACGCGCTTGCCATGAATGCGGCGGATGCGGCCGCTGATGAAGCCGCCGAGATCACGCAGCACCAAACGCTGCGACAGGAGCATCTCGAACCGGTCCGCCGTCATCCGCGCGAGGGGGCGCGACAGGTGAAGGCGGCGATGAAGAATATTCGCGACGCGGAACCCGAAGCCATATTTAACGCTGCGCCGCGCGATCCGGTTATAGCCGTGCCGCCCGTCCGCGCGCGCGCCCTCGATCAGACGGTCGGCATTCGACAGAACCTTTTCGGCGATGCGAGAGGCGATCGTCCGCTCCCGCACCCGCATCAGGATGGTGTCGCGTTCATGGCCAGCGAGCGCGATGAGCCCCAGGGTAATGCGGTCGCGGTCGTGGATGTCCTGACTGTCGTCGGCGGCCTTGACCGCGCCCTCCAGCCGCTCCCCGAACCGCTTGGCTTCGGAGCGGACGACGTCTCGGCTGAGTTCGTAATTCTCGGTGGTTCGTGCGAGGTCTTCGCGCACTTTCTGCAGCGAGACGGCGACCACCTGACGTGACAGCGCATCGTCGATCGGCGACAGCCGGTCCAGCCCCAGCCGACCGATGATCCAGCGCAGCGTGGTGCCCTGCCCGATCAGCGTGAACAGGGTGAAGCCGGTGGCGAGGATGCCGACCATGCGTTGCACCTCGTCGGGGACGCGGAAACTCTCGGTCACGGCCAGCGCAAGCGCAAGCGTCACCGCCCCGCGCAACCCGCCCCAGAGGATGGCGACCCGATAGGGCCGTTCGACCGTGGGGGAGACCCGCAGCGACGTAAGCAGCGGCAGAAGCCCGAACAGGATCACCGCGCGCGCGAAAATGGATGCGAGGACCACAACACCGACGAGGGCGATATCCCCGATCCGGATTTCCTCCAGAAGTCTCGGGATCAACAGCGCCGCGAGAACGAAGATGAGGGCTCCCGCCCAATGCGCCAGGACGCCCCAGAGCTCGCGCAGATTGATCCATGTCTGCGGTTGCAGACGTCCGGGCCCGGTCAGGTTCAGCGTCAGACCGGCTGCGACCACCGCGATGACACCCGAGGCGCCGATGCTTTGCTCCGCGCCGATATAGGCCAGGTAAGGCAGTGCCACCGAAATCGAGAGCTGGGCAAGCTCATGGCGCCGGAAGAACGACATCATCCCGACGGCGATCCGCGCGCTCAGCCAGCCCGTGAACGCGCCGCCGAGGATGAGATACGGAAACCGGGCGAGCGCATCGCCCAGCTTCGGATCGGGCACGCCCATCATGACGAAGCCCATGAAAAGCCCGAACAGCGCGATGGCCGCGGCATCGTTGAGCAGGCTTTCCCCCTCGATGATCCGCGACAGCCTGCGCGGGGCAGAGATCGAGCGGAAGATCGAGACGACGGCGGACGGATCGGTCGTGGACACGATCGCGCCGATGAGCAGGCACGCGGTGAGCGGGATCGAACTGACCCAGGACAGCGCGTAACCGACGCTAAGGGTGGCCGCGACGACCGCCACCACCGCAAGCATCAGGATCGGAACCCAGTCGTCCAGCATCCTGCGCAGATCCATCCCCAACGTCGCCTGAAACAGCAGCGTGGGTAGGAACACGTAGAGGAACACGTTCGAGCGGATCGGCAGGTTCAGGATCGCTTCCGCCACCGGGTTGAGCGCGTCGGTCAGCTCGGTCCGGAGGAAAAACACAGCCGCCACACCGATGAGAATACCGATGCCCGCAAGGATCACGCTGAAGGGCAGACGCAGCCGCGCGGCCAATGGCTCCGCCACCCCGATGACGAGGAAAAGCGACGCGACAATCGTGGTGATGACGACGATATCCATTCAGTCGAAATACCACGCTGATCGGCGGACGCACGGGGAATTGAAAGGTTTGGACACTTTGCGATCGGGAAACAAGCACGCCCCCGCCGAGAGAGGCGGGGGCGCTTTGTAGACTTGAAGTCAGATCAGGCGACGAGCTTCGCCGTCATCTCGACGAGGCGTTTCGCCTGATGGGCGATCGCGGCCTTGCCAGCCTCGTCGACGCCCCCGGCATTGGTCGAGAAGCCATAGGGGTTGCCGCCCGCATTGAAGATCGCCTCGTCGGTATAGCCCGGCGGAACGATGACGCAGCCCCAATGCATGGCCGTGGTGTAGAGGCCGAGGATCGTCGCCTCCTGCCCACCATGTGCGTTCTGCGCGCTGGTGGTCGCGGTGAAGGTCTTGTTCGCCAGCTTGCCCGCGCCCCAGAGCCCGCCCAGCGTGTCGATGAAGGCGCGCATCTGGCTCGCGGAGACGCCGTAGCGGGTCGGCCCGGAGAAGAAATAGCCCTCGGCCCATTCCATGTCGTCGGCGGTCACTTCCGGAATATCGCTCATCTTCTCGAGCTGGCTCTTCCAGGCGTCCTGCCCTTCGACGACGGCTTTCGGGGCCGTCTCGGGAATGCGGCGCAGGCGCACCTCGGCCCCGGCTGCCTCGGCGGCTTCCGCTGCCGCCAGTGCGACGGCGTGGTTGGTGCCATAGGTGGAATAAAAGACGATTGCGATCTTCGGTTGTGCCATTTCTAACTCCTGTGTTGGGAAGGGTCTGAGGGGCAACGGCGCCCTCAGCCGTGTTTGATGAACGTGCCGTTGTTGAGTTCAGTCAGCGCCTGACGCAGTTCGTCTTGCGTGTTCATGACGATGGGGCCGTGCCATGCGACGGGCTCCTGGATCGGGCGACCGGTCATCAGCAGGAAGCGGAGACCTTCGTCCCCGGCCTGCACCGTGATCTCGTCGCCCGCGCCGAAGCGGACCAGCGTGCGGTTGCCGGTCATGTCGCGGATATTCAGCTCCTGCCCGCGATATTCCTTCTCGACCTTGATGCCGACCGGATCGCTGGCGTCGCGGAAGGTGCCGGAACCTGCAAACACATAGGCGAGCGCATTGGAGTGCGTGTCGACCGGCAGCACCTTGCGGCGTCCTGCGGGGATCGACACGTCGAGCAGCATGGGATTGGCGGCGATACCGTCGACCGGGCCGGTCTTGCCCCAGAACGAGCCGATGATGACCTTCACGGTCGTGCCGTCATCGTCGCCTTCGATCGGGATGTCGCTGCCGGTGATGTCCTGATAGCGCGGCGCCGTCATCTTGAGCGCGCCGGGCAGGTTGGCCCAAAGCTGGAACCCGTGCATCTGCCCCTTCGCGTTGCCCGAGGGCATCTCCTGATGGACGATGCCGGACCCGGCGGTCATCCATTGCACGCTGCCCGCGCCGAGAAGACCGCGATTGCCGAGGGAATCCGCGTGCTCCACCTGGCCGTCGAGAACATAGGTAATCGTCTCGATGCCCCGATGCGGGTGCCACGGGAAGCCCTTGGAATAAAGGCGCGGATCGTCGTTGCGGAAATCGTCCATCATCAGGAACGGATCGGTCAGCGACGGATCGCCGAAGCCGAACACGCGATGAAGATGAACGCCAGCGCCTTCGAGCGCGGGTTGCGCTTGGCTGGTGGCCGAGACAGGTCGAAAAGTCATGGGAGCCTCCAAATATCGTTGGTGATAGTGTGGGGCTTCCCGTGGAAATTTGAATTAGCGAAGGTCCCGCATGTCCTGTGCGCAAGCGCGCAGACGGGCAAAGGTTCCGCAAAAAGAACCGGGCCACCCATGGGCAGCCCGGTCGTCTTTTGCCTTAGCTGATCCTCTCGGGATCAGATGTTACCCTTGGACAGCTCCCCGGCGATGAAATCCGCCTGCCGGATCGCGAGCGCCACGATGGTCAGCGTCGGGTTCTCTGCCGCACCGGTCGTGAATTGCGAGCCGTCCGAGATGAACAGGTTCGGCACGTCATGGGTCTGGCCGTGCTTGTTCACCACCCCGTCGCGCGGGTTCTCGGACATCCGGTTGGTGCCGAGGTTATGCGTCGAGGGATAGGGCGGCGTCGGGAAGGTCCGGGTCGCCCCCACCGCATCGTAGATCGCAGCGCCACGGGCATAGGCGTGATCGCGCATCGCCCGGTCGTTCGGGTGATCGGTGTAGTTCACATTCGCGACCGGCAGCCCGCAGGCGTCCTCGACCTCATGGTTGAGCGTGATGCGGTTGGTCTCCTGCGGCATGTCCTCGCCCACGATCCACATCCCGGCCATGTTCTCGTAGCTGTCGAGCGCAGTCGTGAACTCGCGCCCCCAGCCGCCCGGATCGAGGAAGGCCGCCATGAAGGGCAGACCGAGGCTGAGCGTCTCCAGCTCGTAGCCGCCGACGAAGCCGCGCGAGGGATCGTGGCGCGCCTCGTCACGGACGATGCCCGCCATCGTCGTGCCGCGCCACATCTTCACCGGCTTGTCGAAGACGCCATAGACCGAGCCCGTAGTGTGACGCATGTAGTTGCGCCCCACCTGCCCCGAGGAGTTCGCAAGCCCGTCGGGGAACATTGCCGAATGCGAATTCAGGAGCACGCGCGGGCTCTCGATCGAGTTGCCCGCGACGCAGACGATCTTGGCCTTCTGCATCTGCAGATTGCCCGCCTTGTCGAAATACTCGACCCCGGAGGCCATGCCCTGATCGTCATGCAGGATGCGGGCGACGTGGCAGTGATCGCGCACCTCCAGATTGCCGGTCGCCTCGCCGCGCGGGATGTCGGTATAGGCCGAGGACCACTTGGCGCCCCATTTGCAGCCCTGAAAACAGAAGCCCGTCTGCTGGCACGCCATCCGGTCGTCATAGTCGATCGAGTTGATCGCCATATGCCCGGTATTCACTTCCGCATAGCCAAGCGCCTTCGCGCCTTTCTCCAGCACCTTGAAGTTGTTGTTGCCCGGCAGGCCCGGACGGTCGCCGGTGCGGGTCACACCCAGCTTCGCTTCCGCCTTGTCGTAATAGGGCGCAAGCTCCGCCGGATCGATCGGCCAATCGAGCAGGTTCGCCCCGTCGACATTGCCGTAATGGGTCTTCGTCTTGAATTCGTGGTCCTGAAAGCGAAGGCTCGCGCCGGCCCAGTGGATCGAGGTGCCGCCGACCGCTTTCACGATCCATGCGGGCAGCCCCGAGAAATCCTTCGCGACGCGCCAGTCGCCGCTCGTGGTGCGCGGCTCGGTCCAGGCAAGCTGGCCAAAGCTTTCCCACTCGTCGTTGATGTAATCCTCGGGCAGATAGCGACCGCCCGCCTCGAGCGCCACGACCTTGACGCCCTTCTGCGCCAGTTCGTTGGCCAGCACGCCGCCGCCCGCGCCGGTGCCGATGATGACAACGACGCTGTCGTCGCTCAGATCAAATTTCGCAACCATGTCTGCCTCCCTTACAGCCAGTCGATGTCGTCAAAACCGCGGTTGATGTAGCCGCCCTTAGAATAGGACTCGCCCTCGTAGCCGAAGACCGGCCAGACCGCTTTCTGGTTGTAGAGACCTGTCACCAGACCGCCCCGGATCTTCTGGAAGAAGGGGCTCTCCTCCATGCCCCGCAGGATCGCGACGCGATCCTTCTCCCAGCCCGTCTCGAGGTAATTCGCGAAACCCTTGCCGCGCGCCGCCGCATCGAGCGCGGCGATCCCCGCTTCGATCTCCGGCGCCGCATCGGCGGTGTCGTAGCCCTTCACCGCGATGACATAATACTGGTCGTCGACCTTGTCGTGCGGGTAGATATCGCGCGCCATCTGCACGAGCGTCGCGAAGGTCGTGGGCTTGAGCGCCGAGAGCTCGGTGGCCCAGGCGGCATTGCGCGCCGCCATGAACCCCGAACCCACGACGAAGCTCGCCCCCGCCACGGTTGCCCGCGCCAGCAGCTGCCGTCTGGTCAGCCCTTTCGAGCTTGCCTTGGTTGCCATTGTCGTCTCCTCCCTGATGTCTCCCTTAGGAAAATCTCACTTGAAGCGGCCTTCGCGCGCGAGCACCTCGATCTGGTATCCGTCCGGATCGGCCACAAAAAAGAACTTCGCGACGACCTCCCCTGCCGGCGCGAATTCCACGAGTTTGCGAGGCGCGAGGCCCTCCGCCTCGAAGCGTTTGTGTTCGGCTTCGAGATCATCGACCGAGACCGCGAAATGGCCGTAGCCATCGCCGAGGTCATAGGGCTCGGTGCGCCCCTTGTTGATCGTCAGTTCAAGCTCGAACTCGCTCTCGGGATTGCTCAGATAGACGAGCGTGAAATCCGGAAAGTCGAGACGGTCGGCGACCTTGAGGCCGAAAGCCTTGTCGTAAAACGCGACCGAGCGGTCCTCGTCGAGGACACGGATCATGGAATGAATGGATTTTGCCACCGCTTGCTCCCGCTGTAGTGCTGTCAGTTGTCCTGAGAGCCTAGCAGCGGGCCGCGGTGGGGCGGGTAGTAGGTCTATACTACCCCTGAAGAATGTTTGTCGTCAGGCTTGCGCTTACTCTGCCGCGACCGCGAGCGGGGCGCGATCGTTCGAGATTTCCATGAATTTCAGGCACGCACAGCGCAGCAGCGACGTGAAGTTCGACGGCTCCCCGCGCAGCTCCAGCACTTCGGCATGAAGCGTCGAGATGAAGGTCGGCGTGGACACCCCATCGCGCGCGGCGATCTCGTCGAGAATGTCCCAGAACGCGTTCTCGAGCCGGATGCTCGTGCTCTGGCCGTTGAGCCGCAGCCTGCGCGTCTCGCTGGAATAGCGCTCGGGGTCCTGACCCGCGAAAACATGGCACATATCGTCTCTCCTCCCTCAGATCCGATTGCCGAGGCGAACCAAGATTCACCCGAGACTCAAGAATATGGTCAATCCGGGGCGGGTCAATCGTGTTGTGACGGGGGCGTGGCTGAGCGCGTCGGGCTATGGGGTCGCCGCGAACCCTCCCACGAGGTCACGCGCCACGCGCTCTGCCGCCGCCAGCGCGCCTTCCATGTAGCCGCCCATCTCGGGCGCGGTCTCCGACGACGCGAAATGAACCCGCCCGTCATGGAGCCCGCGCAGCACCGGCGGCAGGCCGTAATCGGGGTGGAACCTGAGCGGTTCGAGATCGGCCTCCGTCGCCGTCTCGGGCGCGACGGCCCAGTCTTCGAGCGCATAGGTTAGCGGCTTGGCCGCCTCCGGCCCGAAGACCCGGCCAAGCTGTTCGAGCGCGGCCGCTTTGACCACCTCCTCTTGCCCGATCCGCGCCCGCGCCGGAACACCCAGAAAGCCGAAAAGCGCCGCGGGCGTGCCCTCCGGCCCGGACGCATCGTGGATTTCCGCCAGCGGCCCGCGCTGGCTCATCGCATCCCCCGTCAGCCCGGCCTCGCGCCAGAACGGTCGCTCGTAGAGGGCTACGAATTTCGCGTGCCCCGCCATCCAAGTCGGGATCGCGCGGAGCGCCTGCCTCTGCGCATCGCTCAGCTGCGGCGCGAAAGACATCTGCGCCGCGACGCGGGGCGGCACGGCAAGCACGACATGCTCGGCCTCGCAGGCCCGGCCATCCTCAAGCGTGACCGAGGGCCCTGCCCCGATCCCGACGACGCGCGACCCGGGATGAAGCTGCGCGGCGGGAAGGGCGGCGGCAAGCGCATTCGTCAGCGCGACCATGCCGCCTTCGAGACGCCACGACCCCGCCATGCTGGCAAAGCCCATATTGCGGTGAACGTCGCCGCTCGCATCTTCCAGCGACACCGCGCCGTGCGCGAACTGCTCGAACTTGCGCAGGTTCAGCGCCTCGGTGAGCGCGGCGATCCGGGGTTGCCCTGGCCAGAACCATGACGGGCCGAGATCGACGCTGCCCTTTGCGGTTTCAAGCGCCTTGATCCGGCCGCCAAAGCGCGGCCGCGCCTCGAACAATTCGAAAGAGACACCGCGCGCGTGCAGATCCCGCGCGAGCGCCAAGCCCGCGAGCCCGCCGCCCACGATCGCGACCTGCGTTTTCATCGAACACCCGTCATGTTGAGAAATGGATTCCCATCACTGTTCCGGCGCGGCAACGAAGCGCAGATGCCCCGTCTTGATCCAGAACTCGGCACCGCCCGGCCCGGCCTGAACCTGCAGCGATCGATCCACGGGCAGGCGCAGCCACGATCCCTCGCGCAGGTCATCGCCGCCTTCGGACAGCGTCCCGCCCAGCACGAGCAACTCCATCCCGCCCGGATCATCGAGCGAGAGGCTCGCATTCGGCGCGAGCCGGAAGTAGCGGACGATCTCACGCGCGTCGCGATGAAGCTCAGCGCATTCGACGCCCTCGCCGGTCTGGGCCAGATCGGCCCGCATATCCTTGTGAAACTGATTGCGGTCGTCAGGGTCGAACTGCCAGAGCTTCACGAAGATCGTGCAGCCACCCTCCGATCCCGGCCGGTGCCGGGTCTGCGGCGGATTGCGCACGTAAGTCCCCGCCGGATAATCGCCGCTCTCGTCCTGGAACACGCCTTCGAGCACGAGATATTCCTCGCCGCCGCCATGCGTGTGCGCCGAGAAACTATGCCCCGGTGCGAAGCGCACGATGCTCGTCGCCCGCGCCACCTCGTCGCCGATCCGGTCGAGCATCCGCCGCTCGACACCCGCCGACGGCGAGCCGTGCCAGTCGAGCGTGTCGGAATGAACGAGCACGCGCTCCGAGAATTCCGCGTTGATTTCCATCTGTCCTCCGAAATGTCTGCCCCAACCCGGGTTGGACTGTCGCACCGCCCCTAAGCCGCGCGTAACTCGGAGCTATGCTCGGAAGGCAGAATTTCAAATGCCGCGGAGCCGCGAAGTCCCTCGGCTATTCGACGCTGCGCAGATCATCGAGCTGAACCGAGATGACCTCGCCGGGATAATCCTTGGGTTTCGGCAGCTCCGCAATCAACGTCGTCGGCCCACGTCCGGCCTGCGCCACAGCCTGTCCGTCGGGACCCGCGATCACAGACTTGCCACCGAAGTCGATATCGCGATCAGGTCCGGCGTAATTCGCATAGACCACGACGGCCGCGTTCTCATTCGCGCGCGCCCGCACGAGCAGATCGGGGACGTGATCGTAGCCAACCGGGTTCGCCGTCGGCACGAGGATCAACTCTGCCTTCGCTCTCGCCAAGGTCCGTGCGTGTTCCGGGAACTCGATATCGTAGCAGATCAGCAGGCCGGTCCGGATCCCATTCAGCTCGAAGACGGGCGGCGTTTCCGTCCCGAAGGCGAAACTCGCGCGCTCCATCTCGCCAAAAAGCTGGATCTTGCGATAGTGCCCGACCCGCGCGCCTGTCTTTTCGAGCACAGACGCCGCGTTGAACACGTCATCGCCCAGCCGTTCGGCCCAGCCATAACAGATCGCGCAGTCGTATTTGCGCGCGATATCGCCCATCGTGGCGCACCACTCTGCGCCGAGGGGCTGCGCCTGCACGCGATGGTCCTCGGGCCGATTGTAGCCGGGCAGGATCAGCTCGGGCAGCACGACAAGATCGACGCCGAGCGAGGACAGGCCGCGCACCCATGCCTCGATCGTCGTAAAGATCTGCGCCGGATCAGAGGAAAGCGGGTGCGGCTGGACGAGCGCGATTCTCATGTTTGTCTCCATTCTCGACAAACAAGCGTATCGCTTGCGCCGCAGCCCGTCACCCTGAGCAAAGCCGGAAAACTCTGCCTACGGGCGACAGACGTCTGGAGAGAGGGTCAGGACGAAGGCAGCCGCGAGAACCTGTCCAGTTCAATCAAGACAGGAGTTTCGCCTTGGCCTCCCGCAGGGCATGCGCGAGTTCGAGATAGCCGGCATTGCCATTATTGAGATGCATCAGCTCATAGTGGTCTGCCCAGTGGTCGATCCGCGCACGCGGCACACGGTCCGACCACGCACCTCTGCGCACCCGGATGGCCCCGTCTTCCAAGCACTCTACTTCGATACGCGTTTCGATCATAACGATCTCCATCTCTAACTCGTCAAGGGCGCAAGAGGCTCGCGATACAGCCGGGGCCCTCCCGAAAATAACATTTTTGCGAATAGACAATTGTTGCGAATAACCCACTGGTAACAAAGGAATGCGACTCCGCGCATTGCGGATTTCCTCAGTTTTTTCCGCGGTAACAGTGAATTGACTCACGGCGTGCCGAAATCCCCCCTGAGTTGAATGTTCAGCGGGTGGTCCGGCAGGGTCAAATTGGAGTGTCGGGCCTTCGCGCGAGAAACGAAGCCCCCCGATTTGTGCCCCGATTTAGAGCGATCCGTGCGACAGTGCTCCCCATCAGCATCAGCCCGGATCGGACGCCATCAGACGTCGGATGCCGCAACTGACCGCCTAAGCCGATCCTTCAAACCCGCTTTGCGAGAAACGCCGCAGCAAGATCCGGTGTGGCGATCTGGGGATAATCCGCCTCGGCAATCGCGACGCCGAAGCGCTGGTTGAGCGCGATCACGAGGTTCAGGATATCCATCGAGTCGAGTTCGAGATCGTCCTGAAGATGGTCCGATCCCGCGATTTCGGCAGGGTCGAGATCAGGGGCGACGCGCACGAGTTCCTCGATATAGGCGCTGCGGATTTCGTCTTCGGTCATAGCTCCTCCGGGGTTTGCAGCTTCGCGTCGATCGCGGTCAGAAATTTCGAGCCCAGCCGCCCGTCGCTCACACGGTGATCGGCGGCCAGCGTCAGCGTCACGGCCTGCGCGGCAATCACTTCGCCGTCGCGCACCAGCGGCTGCGGGCCAGGCGCACCGGCCGTCACGATGGCGACCTGCGGCGGCACGATGATACCGGCCATCGCCTCGACCCCGCTTTCGCCGAGCGCCGAAAAGGTCAGCGTCGCCATGCTCATCTCCGAGCTTTTGAGCCGCCCGGCACGGGCGCGCATCGTGAGGTCGCGCATCGCCTCCATCAAATCCTGCAGGCTCTTCTTGTCGGCATCGAGGATTGCGGGCGCGACAAGCCCGCCGCCCCTGAGCGCGATGGCCAGCCCGAGATGGATTGCCGCGGAGGGCGTAAAGCCCTCTTTCCCGAAATGCCCGTTCACCGCCTTTTCCTCGCGTGCCGCCAACGCCATGGCCTTCATCAAGAGCGCGCCCATCAGGATGCGCTCTTCGGGCGGGCGGTCGGCATTTGCGGCGCTTAGCCAGTCGCTCGCAGCGCTGAGGTCGACCGTGTGGGTGACGTAGTAATGCGGGATCTCGCGTTTCGACCGGGCCATCGCGGCGGCGATAGCCTTGCGCATCTCGGCGAGATAGGCGCCGCGAACTTGCGCAGGAGACGGTGCCGCGGCGGGTTTCGTCATCTCGACATCGGCGAGGATGATCGCGCCTCCCGGCCCGCTTCCGGTAAGGCTCTCCAGCGCGATCCCCAATTCCGCCGCTCGCGCCTTGGCGGCAGGTGATGCTGCGATGCCTGCTCCGGTGGCGGCAGGCGGAGCACTTGGCGGCGCTGCTTCTGCAACGGGCGCGGCAGGTTCGGCGCTGGCCTGCGGCGCGACTGGCGGCGCTTCCTCCGAAGGGTGCTCCCCGGCCTCCCCCGGTGCCTGAATAACGGCGAGCGGCGCGCCGACGGGCAGGCTCTGCCCCAGTTCGGCCACCAGCTTTTCGACCACGCCATCTTCGAAAACCTCGATCTCGATCGCGCCTTTCTGGGTCTCGACCACCGCGACGATATCGCCGTGCTTGACCGTATCGCCGGGCTTCACCAGCCATTCGACCAGCTTGCCCGCCTCCATATCCGCGCCGAGCGAGGGCATCTTGAAAACGGCCATCGCGTCACCCTTTCCCAAGCGTCGCCTTCACGGCGGCCACGATGGCGGGCACCTGCGGAATGGCGGCGTCCTCGAGATGTTTGGGATAGGGGATCGGCACCTCGGCGGAACACACCCGCCCCACCGGCGCATCGAGATGCCAGAAGGCCTGCTCGCCGATCCGGGCCGCGATCTCGGCCGAGAGCGAACCGGACCGCCAGCCCTCGTCGACGATCACCGCGCGGCGCGTGCGCGCAAGCGAGGCCATGATCGTCTCGTCATCGAGCGGCCGCAGGGACCGCAGGTCGACCACCTCGGCTTCGACCCCCTCGCCTGCCAGCGCTTCGGCGGCCTCAAGTGTTTTCCACAGCGACCCGCCATAGGTGATCAGGCTGACATCCTTGCCCGCGCGCCGGATCGCGGCCTTGTCGATATCGACCGGCCCGGCATTCGCCGCGATCTGCCCGGTCATGTTGTAGAGCATGACATTCTCGAAAATCAGCACCGGATCGGGATCCTCAATCGCGGTCCAGAGCATCCCGCGCGCGTCCTCGAGCGTGGCGGGCGCCAGGACCCGCAGCCCGGGGATATGCGCATACCACCCTTCAAGAGAATGGGAATGCTGCGCCGCCAGCTGCTTGCCCGCGCCAGTGGCGAGACGGATCACCACGGGCGCGCCGAACTGCCCGCCCGACATGTGCCGGATCGTGGCGGCGGTGTTCATGATCTGGTCGAGCGCGAGCAGCGAGAAGTTCACCGTCATCACCTCGACGATGGGGCGCATCCCCGCCGCCGCCGCGCCAATTCCAGCCCCGGTGAAGCCGGACTCCGACAGCGGCGTGTCGCGGATACGGTCTTCGCCAAATTCGTCCATCAACCCTTTCGAGACCGCGTAGCACCCCCCGTAAGCGCCCACATCCTCACCCATCAGGAAAACCCGCTCGTCGCGGCTCATCGCGTCGCGGATGCCCTGCTTGACCGCCTCGCGATAGGTCATCTCGACGGTCTCGGCGCTAGGTTCGGGCGGCGCGGGCAGCGCCGGGCGCTCCTCGGCCATGACGTGCCGCGTGAGGGTCTCGAGCGGCTCCCACTCGCTCGCTTCGGCATAGGCGACGGCGGCGGCGATCTCATCCTCTACGCCGGCCTCGATCTGCGCGACCTCTTCGGGATGCATCAGCCCGCTCTCGAAAAGCCAGGACTGGAACCTCACGATCGGCCCCTTCTCGCGCCACGCGGCCACCTCGTCCTTGTCGCGATAGAGCTGGGCGTCAAACATCGAATGCGCCCGGAACCGGTAAGTAAGGCATTCGAGAAAATAGGGTTTGCCGGTTTCACGGATCGCGGCGAGCGCGCGACGGGTGGCCGCCTCGACCGCGACCACATCCATCCCGTCGACCTGTTCGGTCACCGTGCCATAGGCCGCTGCCTTGCGCCGGATATCGGTCTCGGCCTCGGTGCGCGCCAGGGCCGAGCCCATCGCGTAGCCGTTATTCTCGCACACGAACAGAACCGGCAGCGACCAGAGCTGCGCGAGGTTCATCGACTCGTGGAACTCGCCCTCGGCCACCGCGCCTTCGCCGAAGAAGCAGGCGGTGACATTGGGCGCACCCATCATCCGGTCGCGCAGCGCGAGGCCCACGGCCAGCGGCAGCCCTCCCCCCACGATCGCGTTGCCGCCATAGAAATTGCGCTCGGCGTCGAAGATATGCATCGAGCCGCCCCGCCCGCCCGAGGCGCCGGTGGCCTTGCCATACATCTCGGCCATCACGCGCTCCATAGGCACGCCGCGCACCAACGCATGGCCGTGTTCGCGATAGGTGGCCACCACGCGATCCTCGGGGCCCAGCCGCGGGATCACGCCAGAGGCCACCGCCTCCTCGCCATCGTAGAGATGGAGGAAGCCGCGGATCTTTTCCTGCGTGTAGAGCTCGGCGCATTTATCCTCGAAATGGCGCACACGGATCATCGCCGTGAGCAATTCGCGGATGTGGTCATGGGTCAGATGCGGTTTATCGGCAGTCATGTCTCGTCACTCTCCAGCGTCGAAATATCGCCTTCCGGCAGGCCCAGCTCGCGCGCTTTCAGCAGACGGCGCATGATCTTGCCCGAACGGGTCTTCGGCAGGGTTTTGCGGAACACCACCTCGCGCGGGGCGACCGCCGCGCCGAGCTTCTTGCGCGCGAGGCCCCGGATGTCGCGTTCGAGGTCCTCGGAGGGCTCAAACCCCGGATTGAGCGCGACATAGGCCTTCACGACCTCGCCCGCGGTCTCGTCGGGCAGGCCGATCACGGCGGCCTCGGCCACCGCCGGGTGCTCGATCAGCGCGCTTTCGACCTCGAAAGGGCCGATCAGGTGGCCGGAGGATTTGATCAGATCGTCTGCGCGGCCGACGAACCAGAAATACCCGTCCGCGTCGCGCATCGCGAGATCGCCCGAGAGATACCAGCCATCCACGAAACACTTCTTGTAGCGCGCCTCTTCGTGCAGATAGGCGCGCATCATCGAGGGCCAGCCGGGGCGCAACGCCAGTTCGCCGATCTCGCCGGGTTTGCACTCGCGCAGCCCCTCATCGACACGCTCGACGATCCCCGCCTCGATCCCGGGCAGCGGCTTGCCCATCGAGCCGGGATGCACATCCATCGCGCGGGTATTGGCGATCATGATGCCGCCGGTCTCGGTCTGCCACCAATTGTCGTGGAAGGGTTTACCGAAGACCTCGTTGCCCCAGACCACGGCCTCGGGATTGAGCGGCTCGCCCACCGAGGCCATGAACCGCAGCTTCGAGAAATCGTAAGGCGCGGCTGCCTCTTTCCCTGCGCGCATCATCATGCGGATCGCGGTGGGCGCGGTGTACCAGACCTCGATTTGCTCGCGCTCGAGAATGCCATACCAGCGGTCGAGATCGAAATCGGCCTCGTCGATGACCATCCGCACCCGGTTCACCAGCGGCGAGATGATCCCGAAGGAGGTGCCCGTCACCCATCCCGGATCGGCGGTGCACCAGTAGCGCGTGCCCGGCGTCAGTTCGAGCGCGTAGCGCCCCGCGGCGACATGCATCACGACTGCATTATGCACATGCACCGCGCCTTTCGGGCGGCCCGTGGTGCCGGAGGTGAAATGGATCAGCGCGGGATCTTCGGGTGCCGTGCGGACCGTCTCGAACTCCTCCGAGGCCGTCGCCATCGCGGGGCCGAGTGCGACGCAATCGTCGGGCGCCTCGTCGCCGATGATCAGCACCAGTTTCAGGGACGGGATCTGGTCGCGCCACGCCGCGATCTTGCGACGGTAGATCGACGCGGTCGTGATCAGCGCATTGGCCTCGCCAATCTCGAGCCGCGTGCGCAAGGGCTCGGGCCCGAAGGCGGAAAAGAGCGGCGAGAAGATCATCCCGGCTTTCAGCGTGCCCAGCGCCGCGACGTAGAGATCGGGCACGCGCCCTGCGAGACCGAAGAGCCGGTCGCCCGGTTTCAGTCCGTGGCTTTTAAGCACATTGGCGAAGCGTGCGGTCCGGGCGGCGAGGTCGCCATAGCTCAGGCTTTCTTGCGCGCCGTCCTTGCCGAGCCACAGGATCGCCTCGTCACCGCCGTGCCCCGAGGCGACATGCCGATCCACCGCCTCGTAGGCGATGTTCAACCCGCCATCGGGAAAGCCGTCGAGCATCGCCCGCGCGGTGTCCCAGGTGAACGCCTTGCGGACCTCATCGGTCAACGTTGCGGCTGCCCGTTCGGCATCCGACTTCTGGATAATCGCCCAAGTCATCACGCCTCCTCCCAAGGTGATGCCAGTCGATGGGCCGCCCCCTGTCACGAACGGCCATAATCTTGCCTAGGCGAAGACAGGAGGCAGTTTCATTGATGTGGCTCAACGCGGGAGCGGAAATTATCTGCGGGTTGCGCGCGATACGACCAGATGCCCCAGCAGCGGCGGCAGCAGGCTCATCGCCCCGGCGAGCGTCAGCCCCGCGATTCCGGGCGACGGCAGCTGCAGCACATCGGAGAGCCCCGGCAGCCACAGCGCCCCGGCGATCAGCACGAGACACAGGACAAGCGCCCCCCAGACATAGGGGTTGCGCGTCACATCGTTGCGCAGGGCGTGGGTGTCGGCCTCGCGCATGTTGAACACGTTCCACAGCTGGCCCAGCGCGAGTGTGACGAAGGCCACGGTGACGGCGGCGGCGGGCGCAAGCTGCAGACCGTAGAGCGCGCCTCCGAAAGCCAGCATCGTCGCCAGCGTCACGATGACCCCGAGCGCAATGATGCGTCCCCATTCCCTGCGCGCGAGGATCGGCTCGGCGCGGTCACGGGGCGGGCGGCGCATCTCATGGCCGTCCCCATGCCCCAAACCGAGCGCCAGCGCGGGGAAGACATCGGTGACGAGATTGAGAAACAGGATCTGCAGCGGCAGGAGCGGTGAAGGAAGCCCCACTCCCACGGCGATCCCGACCACAAGGATCTCCGAGAGATTGCACGACATCAGGTAGACGATGAACTTGCGGATATTGCCGAAGATCACCCTGCCCTGTCGCACCGCCTCGACGATGGTCGCGAAATCGTCGTCCTTGAGCACCATATGTGCGGCCTCGCGGGCGACCTGGGTGCCGCGCTGGCCCATCGCGATGCCGATATCGGCTTTCTTCAGCGCCGGCGCGTCATTCACCCCATCGCCCGTCATCGCGACAGTCTCCCCCTCGCGCTGATAGAAGCTGACGAGGTCCAGCTTCGTCGCCGGAGCCACGCGGGCGAAGACGCTGGCCTTGCGCAGGCGGTCGAGCGTTTCCTCCGGGGCGTTTTCCAGATCGAGCCCGGTGAGGTCTCGCCCCTCGATCGACACCGCACCGTTTCCGCTGATCCCGGCATCCTTCGCGATGCGCGCGGCGGTCTCGGCATGATCGCCTGTCAGCATGATCACCCGGACCCCGGCGCTCTGGCAGGCCGCGATCGCGGGGGGCACATCCTTGCGCAACGGATCGGCGAGGCAGGCAATCGCGACAAGCGTCAGCCCCTCATAGGGCGCGTCCTCCGCCCCGTCCGTCCGCTTCATCGCGAGGCCGATCCCACGCAGCCCCTCGCTCGCAGCGTCCGCGTTTCGCGCGATCCAGTCGGCCTTGTCTTCGGCGCTCAGAGGGCGCGGGCCTTCCGCCCCCAGAACCTCGGAGCAAGAGGCGATCACCGCCTCGGGCGCGCCCTTCACCGCATAGAGCGCGCCTCCGTCCGGCAACGCATGGACGGTCGCCATCATCAGGCTGTCGCTCTCGAACGCATGTTGGAGCAGGCGTGGCTCCGCTTCGTCCTCGGTCACCCCCGCCTGTCGTGCCGCACTCAGCAAGGCCAGTTCGGTCGGGTCGCCGATCCGGCCCTCATCGCCATCGCCCAGCTCGGCATTGTTGCACAGCATGCCGATCTTCAACGCCGCACGCAGAAGGTCCTCCGCGATACCGGTCTCCGGCCCATCCAGATCCACACTCCCCCCGTCGAGCAAGACCTGCACCACGCTCATCCGGTTCTCGGTCAGTGTCCCGGTCTTGTCCGTCAGGATCAGCGTCGTCGCCCCGAGCGTCTCGACCGAGGACAGGCGGCTGATCAGGGCATTGCGCTGCACCATGCGCCACATCCCGCGCGCAAGCGACAAGGTGGCCACAACAGGGATGCCTTCGGGGATCGCGGCCACGGCAAGGGCGACCCCGGTCTGGATCATACTGGTGAGCGGGTGGCCCTGCGCCAGCCCCGTCACGATGATCGCGATGGCAAGAACGATCGTCAGCCAGACCAGTCGCTGCCCGAGCCGCGTCAACTGGTGTTCGAGCGGTGTGGGTTCCGTGCTGGCCGCCATCGCAAGCTGGCTGATCTTGCCGATCTCGGTCTCCATGCCGGTCCGCACCACCACGCCGGTTCCGGCCCCCCGTGTGACGGCCGCACCCTTGAACCCCATATTGGTGCGATCCCCCAGCACCGCATCGGATGGTAGCGGTTTGGTGGTCTTGAGCACCGGAAGGGACTCGCCGGTCAGCACGGATTCGTCGCAATGAAGCCCCGACGCCTCGACGAGCCGCAGATCGGCGGTCACCACATCGCCCGCTTCGAGCATCACGAGATCGCCCGGCACGAGATCGCGTGCATCCACCTCGATCAGCATTCCGTCCCGACGGACGCGGGTGCGGACCTCGGCGACGCTGAACAGCGCCTCCATCGAGCGCGTGGCGCGCAACTCGGTGAAAAACCCGATCGCGCCGTTCAAGAGCAGCACGACGAGGATCGCCAGCGCCTCGACGATATCGTTGATGACCAGCGAGAATATCGTTGCCAGAACGAGAAGCGCGACGATCACCCCCTGAAACTGATGCAGCAGGATGCGCAATGCGCTTCGGGGCTTGGGACGACGCAGAGCGTTCGGGCCGTGGCGCGCGAGGCGCGTGGCGGCTTCCTGAGCGCTCAGCCCGTTCGGAAAAGGGACGGACAGTCGCGCGATCACCGCCTCGGCGGTTTCGGCAAAAGCTGGCGCGGCGTCGGTATCCTGCATCACGAGGCCTTCAGTCATCCCGAGGCGATGGTAAGCCTTTCGGCAGGCAGCGCAATCGCTCGGACCTGTGTAGGGATGCCACGGGTCAAACTCGCCTCTGCCCCCGTCCGCCTCACCCGTGATTCACAAATCGTTGATCGAGATCAATGACGTCCTGCGCCTGTCGTCTCAGCCTAAATCTCGTGTCGGGCTGCGATCATGGACCGCGAACTCGACCGGGAGGAGGAGGAAAACATGCACATTTGTAAAGCCATGATGGCGGCCGCGAGTGTCGCCGGCGCGCTCTCAGCGAGCGCGGCGCGGGCGGATGGCACGGTCGAAGTCCTGCACTGGTGGACTTCGGGCGGCGAGGCCAAGGCCGTCGGAGAACTGAAGAAAGCCTTCGAAGCCGAGGGCGGCGAATGGATCGACTCGCCGATCGCGGGCGGTGGCGGCGATGCCGCGATGACGGCGCTGCGCGCCCGCGTTGTGGCCGGGAACCCGCCGACGGCCGTGCAGCTCAAGGGGCCGGGCATCCAGGAATGGGCAGAGCAAGGCGCGCTCAACGACGTCCAATCCGTCGCGGACGAAGGTAACTGGGATGCGGTCCTGCCACCGGCGCTGGCCGAGATCATGAAATACCAGGGCAAATACGTCGCCGCGCCGGTCAACATCCACCGCGTCGACTGGATGTGGGCCAACCCCGAGGCGCTCAAGAAAGCAGGCGTCGAAGAGATGCCCACGACATGGGACGAGTTCAACGCGGCCGCCGACAAGCTGCAGGCGGCGGGTATCGTGCCGCTCGCCCATGGTGGTCAGCCGTGGCAGGACGCGACGCTGTTCGAAGACGTGGTACTGGGGATCGGCGGCGCCGATTTCTTCCGCAAGGCGCTGGTGGAGCTCGATCCGGAGGCGCTGACCTCGGACATGATGGTCAAGTCTTTCGACCAGCTGCGCAAGCTGCGCGGCTATGTCGATCCGAACTTCTCGGGGCGTGACTGGAACCTCGCGACCGCGATGGTAATGCGCGGCGAGGCCGGGTTCCAGATCATGGGCGACTGGGCGAAGGGCGAATTCCTTGCTGCTGGCAAAGTACCGGAACAGGATTTCCTGTGCTGGCCCACGCCGGGCAAGGGCTTCGTGCTGAATTCGGACAGCTTCACCTTCTTCAAGGTGGAGGGCGAGGACCGTATCGAGGGCCAGAAAGTGCTCGCACGACTGATCATGTCGCCCGAGTTCCAGAAGGTGTTCAACCTCGCCAAGGGGTCGATCCCGGCGCGCACCGACGTGCCGCTCGACGATTTCGACGCCTGCGCCAAACGCTCGCATGCCGATCTGCTGGCGGCGATCGAGAACGACACGCTGGTGCCGTCGATGGCGCATGAGATGGCGGTGCCGCGCTCGGTGCGGGGTGAGTTCCTCGATCTCGTGACCGCTTTCTTCAACTCTGACATGAGTTCTGAGGACGCGGTCAAGCAACTTGCGGCCGCGATCAAGCGCGCGCAGGAAAACTAGAGCCTGCAATGCCCGGAGGCACGGGGCCCATGGCAAGGTTCGGGCGGGCGCTGGAACGGCGCCTGCCCGCGATCGTGGTCTCGCCGCTTTTCGCGGCGAGCCTGTTCTTCGTTTACGGCTTCATCCTCTGGACGGCCTATATCTCGCTGACACGGTCGGGGGTGATGCCCAACTACGAGTTCGACGGGTTGAGCCAATATGTCCGGCTCTGGGAAACGCCACGCTGGTATGTGGCGATCCGCAATCTCTTCGTCTTCTCGGGCCTGTTCATCTCGATCTCGATGGCGATCGGCATTCTTCTGGCAATCCTGCTCGACCAAAAAGTGCGCATCGAGGGGGTGATCCGCACGATCTACCTCTACCCGATGGCGCTCAGCTTCATCGTCACCGGCACGGTCTGGAAATGGATGCTGAACCCCGGCCTCGGGCTGGAGCGGCTGATGCATCAGGCGGGCTTCGAGAATTTCAGTTTCGACTGGCTAGTGAACTCTCATTACGCGATCTACACGGTGGTGATCGCAGCCGTCTGGCAAAGCTCCGGCTACGCGATGGCACTGTTTCTGGCGGGGCTCCGCTCGGTCGATGACGAGGTCCTGAAAGCGGCGGCGATCGACGGCGCGGGGCTGTGGCGCACCTATACCGGGATCGTGCTGCCGATGCTGCGGCCGGTGTTCTTGTCCACCGTCATCATCCTCGCCCATCTCGCGATCAAGAGCTTCGATCTGGTGATCGCGCTGACCGGCGGGGGGCCGGGCTATGCGACCGACATGCCCGCCACCTTCATGTATTCCTTCGCCTTCCAGCGCAGCGAGCTGGGCGTGGCGGCGGCGAGCGCCACGATGATGCTGATGACGGTCATCGCGATCATCGTGCCCTATCTCTACTCGGAACTGAGGAAGACCAGCGGATGAGGCAGCGCAACACAAGCGGGATCGTCCAACGCAGGGGGCTGCATCACAGCCTGATGCGCGCCGTGCTGTTCGCCGTGCTCGGGGTGTTCTGCATCTACTACCTGATCCCGCTTCTGGTGATGATCTCGACCTCTCTGAAATCGCTGACCGAGATCCGGGAGGGCTCGCTGATCAGCTTGCCGAAAGAGTTCGACTTCAGCGCCTGGGAGAAGGCGTGGAACAGCGCCTGCGTGGGCGTACGCTGCAACGGGCTGGCACCCTATATGTGGAACTCGGTGATGATGACCGTGCCGGCGGTGGCGATCTCGACGATACTCGGCGCGCTGAACGGCTATGCGCTGACCAAGTGGCGCTTTCGCGGCGCCGACACGATCTTCGCGCTGATGTTGTTCGGCGCCTTCATCCCGTTTCAGGTGATCTTGCTGCCGATGGCGCGGGTGCTGGGCCAGCTCGGCCTTGCGGGCACGATCCCGGGGCTGATCCTCGTACACACGGTCTATGGCCTCGCTTTCACCACGCTGTTCTTCCGCAACTTCTTCATCGGGGTTTCCAGCGGCATCATTCAGGCGGCGAAGGTCGACGGGGCGGGCTTCTTCGGCATCTTCTTCCGGCTCGTGCTGCCGATGTCGCTGCCGGCCATCGTGGTGACCGTGATCTGGCAGTTCACCCAGATCTGGAACGACTTCCTGTTCGGCGTGGCCTTCACCATCGGGGACAGCAATCCGGTGACGGTGGCGCTCAACAACGTGGTGAACACCTCGACGGGGGTGAAGGAATACAATGTCGACATGGCCGCGGCGATCATCGCGGCGCTGCCGACGCTGGCGGTTTATGTCGTCGCCGGAGCCTGGTTCGTGCGCGGGCTCTCGGCCGGAGCGGTGAAAGGGTAGCAATGGCAGCGGGAATTTCCCTTCAGGGCGTGCGCAAACGCTTCGGAACGAACGAGGTGATCAAGGGCATCGACCTCGAGATCGAGGCGGGCGAATTCATCGTCCTCGTCGGGCCCTCGGGCTGCGGCAAGTCCACCCTGCTCAACCTGATCGCCGGGCTCGAGACGCTGAGCGACGGCCATATCGAGATCGCCGGGCGGCTGGTCGACGACACCCCGCCGCGCGACCGCGACATCGCGATGGTGTTCCAATCCTACGCGCTCTACCCGACCAAGACGGTGCGCGAGAACATCACCTTCGGGATGCAGACCCGCCACGTCCCGCGCGCCGAACAGGCCACCGCGGTCGAGGAGTTCAGCACGCTCTTGCAGATCCACCCCTATCTGGACCGCAAGCCCGGTCAGCTTTCGGGCGGCCAGCGCCAGCGCGTCGCGATGGGCCGCGCGCTGGTGCGTAAGCCCGAGGTCTTCCTGTTCGACGAACCCTTGTCGAACCTCGACGCCAAGCTGCGGATCGAGATGCGCACCGAGATCAAGAAGCTGCACCAGCGGCTGGGCAAGACCGTCGTCTATGTCACCCACGACCAGATCGAGGCGATGACGCTGGCGACCCGGATCGCGGTGATGGATAACGGCCATATCCGTCAGGTGGCCGAACCCGGAGAAATATATGACGATCCGGTCGACCTCTTCGTCGCGAGCTTCATGGGGTCGCCGTCGATGAACATGCTGCCCGGTGCCCTGCGGCGCGATGGGCAGACGGGCGCGCTTTCGGTGGAGGTGGCCGAGGGCACGGCGGGGGCGCTTCGCTTTCCCCTGCCTGCGAGGTTCACCGAGCGGGTCACAGCCCCCGATGGACACAAGGTCGTTCTGGGGCTCCGGCCCGAGGCGATCTTCATGGCCGGAACCGAACTGCCCGGCCCCGACCGTTTCGTCTTTGAACGCCCGGTCGACCTGGTCGAGCCGACCGGCCCCGACACGATGATCGTCTTCGCCCTTGGAGAGACCGAGGTGATCGCCCGGGTCCGCCCGGAAGACGCCCTGCCCCCGGGTTCCCCCTTCAGCTTCGAGGTCGATATGGGCAAGGCCAAGGTCTTCGATGCCGAGACCGGCCTGCGCCTGTGACGCGGACCTTCGTAAGCCCCCTAAAGCCCCCCCGCGCCGATTGGCGCAACGCGGCTTTCGGCTATCGTCTTCGCAAGAGGAAAACCCGGTGGAGCGTCAAAGCTTACAGCAGGCCGCGACTTGCAGCGATGCTCGCAGCTTCTCTCAATGTCTTGGCCCCGAGGCGGTCCGCAGCGCCCCTGAGACGGGCCTTTACCCCGCCGACGGAGAGCTGCAATTCATGGGCGACCTGCTTGTGCAGATAGCCCTTGGAATAGAGTTGAAGTGCCTGCATCTGCGCCTCTGTCGGCATCTCGGGCTCGGCTGCATGGATGCGCGACAGCACCGTCTCGATCTCTTCCATCTCGGAGACGTGCAGCTCCCGGTCAGCGCGCGCAAAGATCCCGAGGCTTCGCTTCGGCATCTCCTCCGTCCCATGGATCGACACGACACTTCCGAATTCGAAGCCAAATTTCCGATAGTCACGCATGAAGTCCGTGCCGACGAAGCTGTCTATGTCCTTCCATCGCGCATAGCCCGAATTTTCCTGACACCAACGCAACAGCGGGTCGGCCAGCGCCAGTCCAGAAAAGGTATAATGATTGATCCAGTCAGCCGGAAACAGGTTCAACTCAGCCTCAGGCGCGAAGAAACCCGCCCGCAATGCGATGTAGCAACCGGCTGGAGCGCGTTCGGCGAAAAGACTTTGAAAATCACTTAGCATCGTGTCGTTTCGATCTTCCATTCCCTCCGAGGGATTTATAGTCACCAAAGAGGAGAGCTCAATTAGGCCAAGCTAGTGCCGCGGCGTTTTGGTCAAGAATTTCTGTCAAGTTTATACAAGGATAGCTGCATGATCGACGTGCATGAAATGCGCCAGAGCTTGCAACGTCTGGGTGAAGTATCGGATTGGAAATTCGCCCTGGGGCTGCACATTCGCTTCGCCAATCCTACGCTGCTCTACCAGACATATCCACAAGAATGGATGAATTTCTACACCGCAAATGGCCTCGTATTCGTCGATCCGACGGTCAAATGGGCGATGACCCACACAGGTATTTGCGATTGGTCCGAGCTCGCGGATCAAGACGAGAGCAATGTGTTCGGTCAGGCCGCCGAATTCGGACTGCGCTTCGGGAAGGCCATCGCGATCGGGGAGACCTCCCGGTCCGCTGGATTTTTCACCCACCCTTCGCGGAAGATCGAAGACGCTGAGGCCGAGGAAGCCCGAGCGCTCCTGGAAGAGCTTCACGAGATGACGAAGGGTGTCGAGTCGTTGCCCGAGGGCGAGTTGGAGCGGCTCCGGTCTGAGCTCCGCTTCTGAGACGATCCGGAAAGCCGGATCGTCCCCGAGAAAGCGCAGCAAGCCCGTGCTGTGTTCGCCCGAACTTCGCTGCACGCATTGCGATCAGCCGTTCAGTCGCACCGCGGGCTCGGGTCGCCCTGCAATCCCGGCGGGGGCGCAATAGACCCGGCCCTGCGCGGCGTCGGGCGTCTCGATCCCTTCCTGCGCGGTGGTCACGAAGAGTGTCGTGAACTCCGGCCCGCCGAAAGCGGGACAGGAGCTGTGCCGCCCGCCGACCGCGATCGCCCGGTCGAAGCGCCCGTCGGGCAGGTAGCGCGCCACGCGCCCTGCCCCCCATTGCGCACTCCAGAGTGCGCCCTCGGCATCGGTCTGCGCGCCGTCGGGATTCACGCCGTCCGCGCTCAGATCGACGAATATCTCCGGCGCTCCCTCAGGCCAGCCCTGCGCATCGAGCGGGACGGTCATGATCTTTCCGGTCGGGGTGTCGGCGAAATAGGCGTGTCGCCCATCGGGAGCGAAGCAGATCGAGTTGGGGATCGTGATCTCAGGAAAGAGCCGCTCCACCGTGCCCTGGGAATAGCGGTAGATCGCCCCCGCGCCCGTCTCCGCGCTTTTGCCCATCGTAGAGGCCCAGAAGCCCCCCATCGGATCGGCCCGGCCATCGTTGCAACGTGTGTCGGTGCGGTCGGCCTCGATCGCGGCGAGCGGCTCATGCGCGCCCGAGGCGATATCGAAACGGCGCAGCCCGGTCTCGGTCGAGATCACCAGCGTCTCGGCATCGACCCAGCCCGCTGCGGACGCCATCTGACCGAGCGCCCATTCGCGCGGCCCGGTCGCATCGCGGCTGAGCATCCGCCCCGCGAGGATGTCGAACCAGAACAACTGGCCACGTTCGGGATGCCAGAACGGCCCCTCGCCAAGGAAACAGGCGCGGTCGTCGTAAATCTCGAAGCTCATGCTGTGCAGGCCTCGTCGTAGCTCGCGACCAGCGCGCGGGCCTTCTCGGTCACGGTCTCGACGCTGTCGCCGGGTTTGTAGATCGACGAGCCGATGCCGTAGCCTGCCGCGCCCGCCTCGTGCCACTCGCGCATGTTCTCGGCCGAGACACCGCCCACCGCATAAAGCGGCACCTCGGGCGGCAGCACCGCGCGCATCGCCTTGAGACCAATCGGCCCGATCAGCTCGCCCGGAAACAGCTTGAGCCCATCGGCCCCAGCGGCGAGCGCCGCGAAGGCCTCGGTCGGGGTCATCACACCCGGGAAGCTCTGCAGCCCTGCGGCTTTGGAGGCAGCGATCACCTCGGTGTTGCAATTGGGCGAGACGATCAGCTTCGCGCCGGTCGCAGCAACGGCGGCGACCTGATCCGTGGTCAGGACCGTTCCCGCCCCGATCAGCGCGTCGGAGCCGAAGCGCTCCACCATCGCGGCGATGCTGTAGAGCGGTTCGGGCGAGTTCAGCGGCACCTCGATCCGGGTCACGCCCGCGGCGATCAGCGCCTCACAGACGGGAAGGGCTTCAGCGGGGGTGATCCCGCGCAGAATGGCGATGATGGGTCGGCTCATGTGTCAGCTCCGATGGTCTGGCGCGCGGCATAGAGCCCCGCAAGGGTCACGTCTTCGGCGTCATGGCTGGCGGCTTGGATACCGCAACCGGCCAGCGCCCGGGTATAAAGAGGGCTGAGAACCGGACTTCCGATCAGCGCGACGGGCTGGCCCTGCCAGAGATCGCGCGTGGCGGACAGCTCCCAGCCGACCAGCAGCCCGGAGAGGCGGCATGCGGCGGTCTCGGGCGATTGCGTGCCCAGAAGCGCCCCGGCCCGCAGCGCGAACAGCGCGCCATAGGCTGCTGCCGGGTCGGCCAGCGCCTCTGCCACCGCCGCATCGAACGCGGCCATGTCCGAACACCCTTCCCCGATCGTGTGGCGCAGCACCGAGCGATGCGCGAGCAGGTCGTAGATCTCGCCGGTCATGCAGCTGCGAAACCGCTCGATCCGGCCCGCGCGCAGGGCCACCCATTTCGTATGGGTTCCCGGCAGGCAGATCGTGCCCTCGAAATCGGGCGTGCGCAGCAGAAAGCCCGCTATCTGGGTCTCTTCGCCGCGCATCACGTCGGGCGGGCTGTCCTGACGCAGGCCGCAGGCGATATAGACCGGGCGCGCCGCGTGATCCGGCACCCGCACGAGGCGCGGCTGAGCGGCGCAGGGCACCGGCGCGTAAGGCGCCTCGGCCCAACCCTGACGCGAGCCGACCATGCCGCAGGTCACGACCGGGGCCGCACCCCAGCCCGCGACGGCCTCTTCCAGCACCGGGCCGAACTCGGCGGGGGTAAGCTTTCCCATCCCCTGCTCGGAACTCCGTCGGTCGAGCACCTCGCGCCCGCGCATCGCCCAGACGCGCAGATGCGTCGTGCCCCAATCGGCGGCGATCCAGTCGGGAACCGCGTCACTCATAGTCTTTCTCCTTCAATCACGTGAATGCGCTCGGGGAAGGTCCAGGGCAGGGTAAGCCCCTGCCCCATCAGCGCTTGCCCGCTGAGCGTAATCGGTCCGGTCTTGAGCGCAGGCGTCCCACGCGACAACCGGGGCAGGTCTTCCGCGGTGATCAGCCGCAACCGATAGCGCGCCGCCGGGTCCAACCCGGTCAGCCGCAGCGGGCGCGGCAGGATCTGCGCAGAGGTTGCCGCCTGACCCGCGAAGGCCACAAAACGGCTGCCATCCTCGGCCAGTTGCAACTCCGCGATCACGGCCGGGTCGGCGCTGTCGAGCCGCAGGATATCCGCGCGCATCCGCCAGTCCCGGTTGTCCTTCCACCAGCGGGTGACGGAGGTCAGAACCTCTGCCTCCTCCGCGGTCAACTCGCGCGGGTCCATCTCGAAACCCATGTGTCGTTGCGCCGCGACCCAGGCCCGGGTGCGAATGTCGATCACCCGGCCCGAGGTGTGGCAATGGCGCGGGCCGACATGAGAGCCGGTGACGCAAGCAGGCAGGAACAGCGCCGCGTCGTGCTGGATGCGCAAGCGTTCGAGCGCGTCGTTACTGTCCGAGAGCCAGACCCGGCCGGTGCGTTCGAGAATGCCGAAATCGATCCGGCCGCCGCCCGAGGCACAGCTTTCGAACTCCACCCCCGGATGGGCCGCGCGCAACCGGTCGAGCAAATCGTAGAGGCCGCGCGCCTGCGCGGCATCGGGATGCGGCAGCACACGGTTATGGTCCCATTTGACGTAGGATATCGCATAGGCCGAGAGCACCGTGTCGATCGCCGCGAAAAGATGATCGCGCACCGCCGGGTTCGCCATGTCGAGCACACGCTGCTGGCGGCCTTCGATCTGATCCTCCGGGCCCAGCAGCCAGTCGGGATGGGCGCGCGCCAGATCGCTGTCGCGATTGACCATTTCCGGCTCAAACCAGAGGCCGAACTCCATCCCAAGGCTTTGCACATGATCGACCAGCGGCGTCAGCCCGTCGGGATATTTGCGCGGATCGACCGTCCAGTCGCCCAGCGAAGTGGTGTCGTCGTCGCGCTTGCCGAACCAACCATCGTCGAGCACGAAACGCTCCGCGCCAAGTGCTGCGGCGCGCTCTGCGATGGCTTTCAATTCGACCAGATCGTGGTCGAAATAGATCGCTTCCCAGCAGTTGTAATGCACCGGGCGCGCCTTGGCCCAAGGGGCGCGTTTGCGCAGATGGCGCTGGAAGGCGACCGCGCAACCATTCGAGCCGGCCGCCGAGAAGGCCGCATAGAGCGTCGCAGTCTCAAACCGCGTCGCCGGTTCGGCCTCGGAGCCGCTCGCATGACCGAACTGGATTTGCCTGCGTCCGTCAGGAAGCTCCTCGGCCACCATCCGATGCCCGCCCGACCAGCCATAATGAAAGGCGCGGGTTTCGCCTTGGGTCTTGGTCGCCCCGCGCGCAGGCAGGATCAACCCGGGGAAATGCTCGTGCCCAATGCGGCCCGTATGGTTGTCACGCACGCGCTGACCGGGACGCCACGGGGTCGGCTCGATCTGGAATTCACCGATCCAACGGCCGGAAAATTCATGCATCTCGTCGGCCAGTTGCGGGCCGGGGAAAACCGGGGCGGCGAGCCAATGAAGCGTGATCGGCGCATCGCTCTCCAGCTCTGCGCTCGCCGCGATCAGTCCGGTGTCGGCGTCGAGCGCGAAGCTGGCCCTGTAGCTCACACCCGACGCCGCATCGCGATAGACCAGCGTGAGCCGATCCTCGCGAAGCTCTTCCGACGCGAAGCGGAAGGCGGGCCGCAGCGGCCGCCTTGCCCCGTCGCGCGCGATCAGACCCGGCTCGCCCGGGAAGCTCTGGCTGGCCTCGGGGCAGATCGAAACCTCCGGCGCGCGATCGAGCATCCCGCCGGTGACATCCGGCACGCTCGCCGCGGCCAAGCCCGCGAGGTCTTCCCCCTCGGGCAGCGTCGCGCCCCAATAGACGATCTCGGGAAGCCGGTCGTCGTGACCCGCCAGAACGAGGCTCTGGCGGGCGTCTTGCAAATGCCACGTGCGGATCATTTCACCGCCCCGAGCGTCAGCCCTGCGATGAAGTGTTTCTGCATCAGGAAGAACATCGCCACCGGCGGCAGCGCCGCGAGGATCGAGCCTGCCGACACCAGTTGCCACGCCGCGACCCATTGGCCGTTGAGCGATTGCAACCCGGCGGTGATCGGCTGGGTATCGGCCCCCGTGGTCAGCACCGTCGCCCAGAAATAGTCGTTCCAGATGAAGGTGAAGATCAGCACCGACAGCGCCGCGATCGCGGGCCGCACCAGCGGCAGCACGATGTGCCAGAAGATCTGCCATTCGCCCACGCCCTCGACCCGGGCGGCCTCGATCAGCTCTTTCGGGAGCGCCTTGATGAAGTTGCGCATGAAGAGCGTGCAGAACCCGGTCTGGAAAGCGACATGGAACAGTGCGAGCCCGGTGATCGTGTCATAGAGACCCATCTTCACCGTCAGGTCGCGCACCGGCACCATCAGGATCTGGAAGGGCACGAAGTTCCCCGCCACGAAAATGAAGAAGATCAGCAGGTTGCCCTTGAACTTGTAGACGGCGAGCGCAAAGCCCGTCAGGCAGGACAGTGCGACCGCCCCGATCACCGTCGGGATCGTCACCTTGAACGAGTTCAGCATGTAGCTGGCGAAAGGCGAGTTCTTGAACACGTCGAGATAGTTCGAAAACGCCAGATAGGACGGTATGCCGAAATAATTGCCCTGCGCGAGATCACTGGAGGGCCGGATCGAAGTGACGGCGACGCCCAGAAGCGGCAGCAGCCAGACCACCAGCATCACCGGAAGGGCTATCTGATAGGTCAGCCGGGCGGCGGGGCTCATGGATTGAATGGGTTTGGGAAACATCTCACAGGCCCCTTTCGTCGCGCCACATCTTCCAGATGAAGCCCGAAATGAAGATCATCATGATCGCGAACAGCACCACCGCGATCGCCGCGCCATAGCCCATGCGATAGCCGTATTCCGACAGCGCCTGCTCATACATGTAGTAAGACAGCACCCGCGAAGAGCCGAAGGGCCCGCCATCGGTCATGATCGAGACGAGATCGAAGCTGCGCAGCGCACCGATCACGGTGACGACGACCGCGATGAAAGTAGCCGGGCGCAACTGCGGCAACACGACATACCAGAGCATCTTGATGCCCTTCGCCCCGTCGAGACGCGCCGCCTCGATCTGGTCGGGCGCGACCGCGTTCAGACCGGTCAGGTAGAGGATCATGCAATAGGCAATCTGCGGCCAAAGCCCCGCGGCGATGATCCCGTAGGTTACCGTGTTGGGGTTGGCGAGGATCGCGATCCCGGTCCCGTCGAGCCATTTCGTCAGCTCGAAGAACAGCCCGAAGCCGGGCGCGTAGAACCACGAGAAGATCAGGCCGACCACGACCTGAGAGATCACGAAGGGGAAGAAGAACAGCGACTTGTAGATCCGGATACCGCGCACGGTCTGGTTCAGGAACAGAGCGATGAACAGCCCGAACGGGATCGCCAGCATATAGAGCACCAGCCAGATCAGGTTGTTCTTGAGGCTGGTGTAAAAAGCGTCGTCATCGAGCAGCTCGAGATAATTCGACAGCCCGACCCACGTTTTCGCGCTCAGCCCGTCCCATTGGAAGAACGAGATCCACATCGACTCGCCGATCGGGATCAGCACGTAGATCAGGAACATCAGCACGCCGGGGGCGAGAAACAGCCAGGGCGCAAGTTTTCGGTTCAACCGGCGGCGGCGCGGTGCGGGCATGCCGGTCTCCGCGCGCGGCTCGGACATAGCGGGTGAGACGGTCATCGTCGCACTCCTCGGATCTGGAAAAACAGGAAGGGGCGGCACCCTGCAACAGGCACCGCCCCTCGGGGAGGATCAGTTCTTGTAGACGCGCTGACGCACCTTCTCGAGGCGCTCGAGGATTGCGTCGAGATGGTCAGGATAGGCCATGAATTCCTGGAAGCCTTCCATGCCCGCCTTCGCCATCTGCGCAGGTGCGTCACGATCGAAGAACTGCGCGATGCCGCCATCGGCCGTGGACAGGATTTTGAAGCCCGCCTGCAGATAGGGATCGTCGCCCACCGAAGAGTTCTTGTTGATCGGCAGCTGACCGAGTTCTTCGTTCATCTTGGTCTGCACATCGGCCTTCGCGACATAGGCGAGGAACTTCTTGGCGTCCGCCTTGTTCTTGGCGCCTGCCGGGATGTGGATCGTATCGGTCGGCGCTTCTTCGGCGCGCGGGATATCCGGGTTGATCGTCGGGAAGTCCATGAAGCCCAGCGTGTCGTTGGTCATCCCGCCATCCTTGAAGGTGGCGACGGCGAAGTTGCCCATGACGTAATTCGCGGCCTTGCCCTGCACGATGTTCGACACCGCATCCTGCCAGTCGATCGCGGCGACGTTTTTCGTGGTGTAGGGCAGAACCTTCTTCCACTCGGCGAACACGGCCTTCACCCGGTCATCGGTCCACGGAACCTCGCCGCTGGTGAGCTTCATGTGGAAATCGTAGCCGTTGGTGCGCAGATCGAGATAGTCGAAGATCCCCGCCGCCGGCCACAGCGCCTTGGTGCCGGTGGTCAGGCAGTCGACGCCCATCTCCTTGAACTTCTTGCAGTTCGAGATGAACTCGTCCCAGGTCTTGGGCACCTCCACCCCGGCCTTCTTGTAGACGTCTTTGTTATAGTAGATGCCCCACTGGTAGTAGGTATAGGGCACGCCCCACTGCTTGCCGTCGATGGTCATCGACTTGAGCGCCGAGCCGAGGCTGTCCTTGAGCCCGTTCTCCTCCCAGACATCGGACACATCGGTGAACTGCCCGGCATTGACGAAGGGCGCCATGCGGTTGCCCGCATACCAGTTTGCCAGATCGGGGCTGTCGGCGGTCAGGAAGTTGCGGATCGCGGTCTTGTAGCCCTCGTGATCGAAGGTGTTCACCTCGACCTTCACATCCGGATTTTCGGCCTCGAAGCCTTTCACGAGCTGTTCGAACGCGGCTTTCGGGGCCGGATCGGACGCATCGGTGAACAGCTTGAGCACGCGCTGCTCGGCCATCGCCGGAATGGCGATAGAGCCCATCAGCGCCACGAGCGCGGTGGTTTTCAGGATATTCATTCGGTTCTCCTCCCGTTTCAGTAGCCCACGGATCAATGATTTTAGTTCCAAATATTGAAACCGTGTTTTACATATTGAAATGCTGCCGCGAATCTCTCATCCTGTCAACAGCCCTGAGGAGGAGCCCATGAACGACGCCACGCCCAAGCCGGAGAAATCGGACGGCACGGTTGGACGCACGCTGGCCGTGCTCGACCGCGTTGCCGAATTCGGCCGCCCCGTGCGTTTCGCCGAGTTGCTGCCGGTCTGCGATCTGCCCAAGGCGACCCTGTATCGCTTCGTGCAGACGCTCACGAACCAGGGCATGCTCGCCTTCGACGAGGATCGTCAGACCTATCGGCCGGGTTTGCGCCTCGTGCGCCTTGCTCATGCCGCCTGGGCGCAAAGTTCGCTTGCGCCGATCGCAGCGCCCTACCTCGACCAACTGTCGAAGGAGACCGGTCAGACGCTGCACCTCGCGCAGCTCGATCAGGGCATGGTGCTCTATGTCGACAAGCGCAACGCCTCGCGCCCGGTCGAGATGTTCTCGCAATCGGGCAAGGTCGGTCCGGCCTATTGCACGGGCGTGGGCAAGGCGATGCTCGCCTATCTGCCCGAGGACGCTTTGCAGAATGCGCTGACGCGGCAAAGCTTTCATCGGTTCACGGAACACACCCTGAGCGACGCGACGAGCCTGCGCGCAGAGCTGGAGAACATCCGCAAACGCGGTTTTGCCTGGGACGACGAGGAGCACGAGCCCGGCATCCGCTGCATCGCCGCCCCGATTCTGTCGCCGCAGGGCCGCGTTCTGGGCGCGCTCTCGATCACCTCGGGCCAGCCCGACGGTCAAAAACAACTCGAAACCTATGCCCCGCTGATCCTCGAGACGGCGGAGAAGATCGCGAAAGCGGCCAGTGACTGGCGCTTTCCGGAACAGAAACGCGCCGACTGAACCCCGGCGCGTAAAAACAGGGAGGAGACCCCGTGAGCGGAGTCGCATTGGAGAAGATCGTCAAACGGTTTGGCGATGCGGAGGTGATCCACGGCGTCGATCTGACGGTCGACCCGGGGGAATTCTGTGTCTTCGTCGGGCCATCCGGCTGTGGCAAGTCGACGCTTTTGCGGATGATCGCGGGGTTGGAGGAGACCTCGGACGGCGCAATCCGCATCGGTGGCCGCGAAGTCACGAAGGCCGAACCCGCCGAGCGCGGCATCGCGATGGTGTTTCAGACCTACGCGCTCTACCCGCATATGACGGTGGGCGAGAATATGGGCTTCGGGTTGAAGATGAACGGCCATCCGAAGGCCCAGATCAGCGACAAGGTGCAGGAAGCCGCGCGGATCCTGAAGCTCGAGCCGCTTCTGGACCGTAAGCCTGCCGCACTCTCGGGCGGTCAGCGCCAGCGTGTGGCCATCGGCCGCGCGATCACACGGGGCCCGGAGGTGTTCCTCTTCGACGAGCCGCTCTCGAACCTCGATGCCGAATTGCGCGTCGAGATGCGCGCCGAGATCGCGCGTCTGCACCGTGAGATCGGGGCGACGATGATCTACGTCACCCACGATCAGGTCGAGGCGATGACCATGGCCGACAAGATCGTCGTGCTGCGGGCGGGCAATATCGAACAGGTCGGAAGCCCGATGGAGCTTTACGACGACCCCGACAATCGCTTCGTTGCGGGCTTCATGGGCTCGCCTTCGATGAACTTTCTCGCCGCGACCGTAGTGGAGGGGCAGCTTGACGTGCCCGCTCTGGGGCAACGCGTCGACAGCCCCGTTGCCTTGCCCGCGGATGGCACGAAGCTGGAAATCGGCATTCGCCCCAACGCGCTTCGCCTGAGCGGTGCGGAGGGCAATTTCACCATCGAGATGGCCGAGAACCTTGGCGGCGTCAGCTATGCGCATCTCGACGCGGCCTCGGGCGAGCGGGTGGTCGTGGAGACCGATCAGCGCCTCCACGGCGCGGTCGGCGGCAAGACCGGGCTCAGCTTCGATCCGGCCTCGGTCTATGTGTTCGACACCAGCACGGGCGCACGGGTGCGCGGATGAGCCTTGCTATCGGCCTCGTGGGGTTGGGAGCGATCGCCCGCGCCCAGCACCTTCCCGCGATTGCGGAAACCGATGGCGTGCATCTCGCCGCCATTGCGAGCCGCAATGCCACCCTGCCCGACCTGCCGAGCTATCCCGACCTGCGCGCCATGCTGGACGCCGAGCCCGAGATCGGCGCCGTGTCACTCTGCACGCCCCCGCAGGGGCGGTTCGATCAGGCGATGGCGGTGCTGCGTGCGGGTCGTCACCTGATGCTCGAAAAGCCGCCCGGCATGACGCTGAGCGAGGTCGAGGCGCTGCGCGAGACCGCGGCCAAGGCGGGGCTGACGATCTTCGCGACCTGGCATTCGCGCGAGGCGGCAGCCGTGGACGCAGCGCGTCAATGGCTCGCCGGGCGCGAGATTTCCGAGATCCGGATCGACTGGCGCGAGGATGTGCGCAAGTGGCATCCCGGGCAGGAGTGGATCTGGCAACCGGGCGGGCTCGGGGTCTTCGATCCCGGCATCAACGCGCTCTCGATCCTGACCCGCGTTCTGCGCCAGCCGGTGCGGCTGACAGCAGCCGCGCTGAGCATCCCGCAAGGCCGCCAGACCCCGATCGCCGCCGATCTGGAGATGTGCGCGGGCGAGACCCCGATCACCGCCGCCTTCGACTGGCGGGAAACGGGTGACGAGCTGTGGCGCATCACCCTTCAGACCGAACACGGCACGGCCATGCTCGACAAGGGCGGCGCTGAGTTCAGCGTCGATGGCGAGGTGATCGCCACAGGCGAGAACCGCGAATACGCCAATCTTTACGCTCGGATGCGCGATTTGGTGCGCGCCGGCCAAAGCGATCTCGACCTCGCGCCGATGCGCCTCGTCGCAGACGCCTTCATCAATGCACGTTTCGCGATCACCGATCCTTTCGACGCCTGATCGCGCCAACCAAACCTGAGGACCGTCATGAAAATTACCGCCATCGAAACCTTCATCGTGCCGCCGCGCTGGTGTTTCGTGAAAATCTCCACCGACGAGGGCATCTCCGGTTGGGGCGAGCCAGTGCTGGAAGGCCGTGCGGCCTCTGTCGCCGCCTGCGTCGAGGAACTGTCGGACTACCTGATCGGCAAGGATCCCGGCCATATTCAGGACCACTGGACGGTGATGTATCGCGGCGGCTTCTATCGCGGCGGCGGCATCCACATGTCGGCGATCGCCGGGCTCGATCAGGCGCTGTGGGACATCAAGGGCAAGGCGCTAGGCGTGCCGGTCCATGCGCTTCTGGGCGGCCAGCAACGCGACCGCATCCGGGTCTATAGCTGGATCGGCGGCGACCGGCCCGGCGACACGGCGCGGATGGCGCGCGAGTGCGGCGACCGGGGCTTCACTGCGGTGAAGATGAACGGCACCGAGGAGCTGCAATTCATCGACTCCCACGACAAGATAGACGCCGTTCTGGCGCGCGTGCAGGCGATCCGCGAGGAGATGGGCCCCGATTTCGGCATCGGCGTCGATTTCCACGGTCGTGTCCATCGCCCGATGGCCAAGCAGCTCGCGAAGGAACTCGAGCCCTTCAACCTGATGTTCATCGAAGAGCCCGTTCTGAGCGAAAACGCCGAGGCGCTGCGCGAGATCGCCAACCATTGCTCCACCCCGATCGCACTGGGCGAGCGGCTCTATACCCGCTGGGATTTCAAATCGATCCTGCAGGGCGGTTACGTCGATATCGTCCAGCCCGACCCCTCGCATTCCGGCGGCATCACCGAGACCTACCGGATCGCGGCGATGGCCGAAGCGCATGACGTGGCGCTGGCGCTGCATTGCCCGCTGGGGCCGATCGCGCTGGCGGCGAACCTGCAACTCGATGCGGTCTGCTACAACGCCTTCATTCAGGAGCAGTCGCTGGGCATCCATTACAACAAGGGCTCGGACCTGCTCGACTATCTGAGCAACCCGTCGGTCTTCGAATATGACGACGGCTATGTCGCGATCCCGCAGGGCCCCGGCCTCGGCGTCGAGGTTAACGAAGAGAAAGTCCGTCAGGCGGCCTCTGAAGGTCATCGCTGGCGCAACCCGATCTGGCGCCATGCCGATGGCAGCTTCGCGGAGTGGTAAGCATGAGAGAGATCAGCAAACTGAACGAAGGCTGGAGTTTCGCGGAAGGCTTCGACGCGGCGAAGGTCGCGGAGCCGCTGCAGGGCGAGACGGTCACCCTGCCCCATAACGCCGCCGACCTGCCGATGAGCTATTTTGACGAAGCCGCGTTCCAGCGCCCCTTCACCTATCAGCGCGAGATCGCGTGGGACGATGCATGGGCGGGCAAGCTGGTGCGTCTGCGGTTCGACGGAGCGATGGCCGATGCCGTGGTCTATGTGAACGGCGCGGAAGTGCTGCGCCACCGCGACGGTTACACGCCCTTCACCGTCGATCTGACGGACAGCTTCGAAGGCGGCAAGGCGCTGGTGACTATGCATATCGACGGCTCGGAAAACCCCGAGATTCCGCCCTTCGGTGGCCGCATCGACTACCTCACCTATGCCGGGATCTATCGCGACGCGTGGCTCGAGGTGCTGCCCGAAGCCCATATCGCAAGCGTGAAGATCGAGACGCCCGACGTGCTGGACGAGACCAAGCGCGTTCAGGTCAAGCTCGAGGCGCCGGGCACGGTGGAGGCGGTTCTTTCGGACGCCGACGGCCACGAGATCGCGCGCAGCGAGGGCACCGGCGAGATCACCTTCGAGGGCCTCAGCGGCATCACGCTCTGGTCGGTCGAGACGCCCGCGCTCTACACCCTCACCCTGACTCTAACTGAGAGCGGCGACCGCCTCACTCAGCGGTTCGGTTTCCGTCATGCGGAGTTCACGTCCGAGGGGTTCTTCCTCAATGACAAGCGCGTGGTCCTACGTGGCCTCAACCGACACCAGAGCTTCCCCTATTCGGGCTATGCTCAGGGCAAACGCAGTCAGGAGCGCGACGCGGAAATCCTGCGCTACGATCTGGCCTGCAACATCGCGCGCACCTCGCATTACCCGCAAAGCCCCTATTTCCTCGACCGCTGCGACGAGATCGGCCTCATGGTCTTCGAGGAAATCCCCGGCTGGCAGCATATCGGCGGCGATGTCTGGCAGGATGAATCGGTGCGCAATGTCGAGCGGATGATCCGGCGCGACTGGAACCATCCCTCGATCATCATCTGGGGCGTGCGGATCAACGAGAGCCCCGATGCAGAGGCGTTCTACAAACGCACCAATGCCCTCGCGCATAAGCTGGATGCGACGCGCCCCACCGGCGGCGTGCGCTGCATCACCGACAGCCAACTGCTCGAAGACGTCTACACAATGAACGATTTCATCCTCGGCGATTTCGAACTGCCCTTCTCGAACCGCCCGCGCACGAGCTTGCGTGACCAGCAGGAGGTGACGGGGCTGCCCAAGCGCGTGCCTTATCTGGTGACCGAGTATAACGGGCACATGTATCCCACCAAGGCGGGCGACCCCGAGCATCGCCAGCACGAGCATGTGCTGCGCCATCTCGACGTGCTCAACGCCGCCCACGACCCCGATGCCGGGCTCGCGGGCTGCATCGGCTGGTGCATGTTCGACTACAACACCCACAAGGATTTCGGCGCGGGCGACCGGATCTGCCATCACGGCGTGATGTCGATCTTCCGCGAGCCGAAATTCGCGGCCTATGCCTATGCCAGCCAGCGCGACCCCGACGAGGCGATCGTGATGGAGCCGGTCACCGTCTGGTCACGCGGCGAGCGCAATATCGGAGGGGTGATCCCGCTGATCGTGCTGACGAATTGCGACGAGGTGGAGCTGTCCTATGCCGATGTGGTCAAACGCGTCGGTCCCGACCGCACCCGCTTCCCGCATCTGCCGCACGCGCCGGTTATCATCGACTACGAGCATTTCACCCCGGACGAAGTGACTGCATGGGGCGAGAGCTGGCATGCGGGTCGGCTGCGTGGCTATCGCAACGGCGAGTTGGTGATCGAGCGCGACTTCCCCGCCGATGCGATGTTCGACCGGCTCGAAGTGGCGCCCGATGTCACGAAGGCCGAGGCCGATCCGAGCGAGGAAATCCGCGTGATGATCCGCGCGCGCGATCAGGCGGGCAACAAGCTGCATTTCCTCAACGAGCCCGTTCGCCTCACCGTCGAAGGCCCGGCTAAGCTGATCGGCTCCGACTATCCGGTGCTCGCCGACGGTGCGACCGGTTGCTGGATCCGCCTGACGGGCCAACGGGGCACGATCAAGGTGACCGCGCGGCTTCGTGAGACAGTCGAGACAATCGAGATCGCGGTGGAATAAGCGGCAAAGGCAGTGACGCTCGATCAAGGCCATGGGGCAACCCGTTTGCGACATGACATGTCGTTGAACGGGCGCCCGCTTTGGCCGGTTCGAACCCGTCGGGGTCGCATGACGCCAGCGCTTGGATTTCGCTGACAAAATGCCAATGCATAATTTTACATTATATGTCTTATTACAATTTTCAAATTTTTATTTATCACACTGCCTGCTATGAGCGTCGGGCAAGGTAGGGACCCACGTGCCGTAGCCCCTATTCGGACAAGCTGCGGCATGTCAGACTTTAACCGGTCTCCCCGATCAACCCCGTGCTCAGCAGGAGGAAGCACAGATGGATGGAAATGACGTGAACACCGCCGGCAAGTGCCCGGTGATGCATGGCGGCAATACCGAGCTTGGCTCGAACGTGATGAACTGGTGGCCGCAGGCGCTCAATCTCGACATCCTGCACCAGCATGACACCAAGACCGACCCGCTGGGACGCAGCTTCGACTATGCCGAAGAGGTCGAGAAGCTCGACTACGAGGCGCTGAAGGCCGATCTGCATGCGCTGCTGACCAAAAGCCAGGAGTGGTGGCCGGCTGACTGGGGCCATTACGGCGGGCTGATGATCCGCCTCGCCTGGCACTCGGCGGGCTCCTACCGTCTCGCGGATGGGCGCGGCGGCGCGGGCACCGGCAATATTCGCTTCGCCCCGCTCAATTCTTGGCCCGACAATGCGAGCCTCGACAAGGCCCGTCGTCTGCTCTGGCCGCTGAAGAAGAAATACGGCAACCGGCTCAGCTGGGCGGATCTGATCATCCTCGCTGGCACCGTCGCCTATGAAAGCATGGGTCTGAAGACCTTCGGCTTCGCCTTTGGCCGCGAGGACATTTGGCATCCCGAGAAAGACACCTATTGGGGCGCCGAGAAGGAATGGCTCGCGCCGTCGGACGAGCGTTACGCCAATGTCGACAAGCCCGACACGATGGAAAACCCGCTCGCCGCCGTGCAGATGGGCCTGATCTACGTGAACCCCGAAGGCGTCAACGGCCAGCCCGACCCGATGAAGACCGCGGCGCAGGTCCGTGAGACCTTCGCGCGTATGGCGATGAATGACGAGGAAACCGCCGCGCTGACGGCGGGCGGCCACACCGTCGGCAAATGCCACGGCAATGGCGACGCGTCGGCGCTCGGCGCGGAGCCTGAAGCGGCCGATGTCGAGCAGCAGGGTCTCGGCTGGTTCAACCCGAACCTGAAGGGGCAAGCGAGCAACTCGATCACCGGCGGGCCGGAAGGCGCGTGGACGACGAACCCGCTCGAATTCGACATGGGCTATTTCGAGATGCTCTTCGGCCATGAATGGGAAGTCACCCAGAGCCCCGCTGGCGCGAAACAGTGGAAGCCGGTGGACATCGCCGAAGAGGACATGCCGCTCGACACTTCGGACCCGAGCCAGCGCCGGATGCCGATGATGACCGATGCCGACATGGCGATGAAGGTCGACCCGATCTACAACGAGATCTGCCAGAAATTCATGGCCGATCCGGAGTATTTCAAGGAGACCTTCGCCCGCGCCTGGTTCAAGCTGACCCACCGCGATATGGGCCCGAAGGTTCGCTACAAGGGCCCTTGGGTGCCCGCGGAAGATCTGGTCTGGCAAGACCCGGTCCCCGCCGGGTCGACCGATTGGGACGTGGAGGCTGTGAAGGCCAAGATCGCGGCCTCGGATCTGTCGGTGGCCGAGCTGGTCTCGACCGCCTGGGACAGCGCGCGCACCTATCGCGGCTCGGACATGCGCGGCGGCGCCAATGGTGCGCGCATCCGTCTCGCCCCGCAGAAGGACTGGGAAGGCAACGAGCCCGCCCGTCTGCAAAAGGTGCTCTCGGTGCTCGAGCCGATCGCAGCGGAAGCCGGTGCCTCGGTGGCCGATGTGATCGTGCTGGCGGGCAATGTCGGCGTCGAGAAGGCGATCAAGGCCGCCGGTCATGACGCGACGGTGCCCTTCGCACCGGGTCGTGGCGACGCGAGTGACGAGATGACCGATGCCGACAGTTTCGACGTGCTCGAACCGCTCGCCGACGGCTTCCGCAACTGGCTCAAGAAGGACTACATCGTCTCGCCCGAGGAGATGCTTCTGGACCGCGCCCAGCTGATGGGGCTGACCGCGCATGAAATGACCGTCCTGATCGGCGGCATGCGGGCGATCGGCACGAACTACGGTGGCACCAAGCACGGCGTCTTCACCGACCGCGAAGGCCAGCTGACGACCGATTTCTTCGTCAACCTGACCGATATGGGCTATAGCTGGCATCCGATGGGCGACGGGTCCTACGAGATCCGCGACCGCAAGACCGGTGCGGTTAAGTGGACCGCGAGCCGCGTCGATCTGGTCTTCGGCTCGAACGCTATCCTGCGCGCTTATGCCGAGGTCTATGCGCAGGATGATGCGGGCGAGAAGTTCGTGAAGGACTTCGTGGCCGCCTGGACCAAGGTGATGAACGCCGATCGCTTCGATCTGGCCTGATCGCCTGTCTTACAGAAAACCGCGCCCCTCGCAGGATGACCTGCGGGGGGCGTTTTCGTTTGGGACAGGAAAGAGCCCACTCCAAGTTCAGACCGACGCCCGGGGCGACCAGCCCCGGGCAGCGCCCATTCGTCGGGCTTACGCCGCGCCACTGGCGCGACGATCCCTCCTCATTCCCCCCGGGAGGGCGCTTTTGCCACCTCGACGCGAGCACACATGTCGATCGGATGTGGTACGATAAAGCGCAGACCACCTATCTCGTGCCTGCGCCCGCCCAAGGTCGGGCCCCGCCCTCATCGCAGGCGGCTAGCCGAAAAAGATATGGGCACCGTTCCGCCTTACAGCGCCGCCGTGGTCACATAGCGCAGCGCGCGGGCCACCTGCTCGGGCGTGCGCGCGACCGCATTGGCCGCGGCATCGACCTCCTTGAGCGCGTGATCGTGCTCGGGCGGCTGAAGCACGATGATAGGCTTACCGAGCGCCGCCGCATAGCCCGCATCAAAAGCCGCGTTCCACTGCTTGTATTTCTCGCCGAAACACACGACGAGCACGTCGCAGCGCTCGATCCCGGTGCGGATACGGATCGCGTTGAGCGACGCGCCCTTGCGGTCATGCCAGAACTTGTCCTCTTCCGCACCGAAGATCTCGACCCCGCAATCATCCGAGGCCCCGTGATCCGTCACTGGCCCCGACCATTCGATCTCGAGCCCTTCGCAGGCCGATTTCACCGCCTCGCGCCAATCGGTATGAATTTCGCCGGCCAGATAGACATTCAGTTTCATCGCATCCTCTTTTCGCTGTCGCGTGGGCCCCGCTTCGGACCGCTTCGCTTTTACGGCGCGATCCTTGAGGATCGGGACCAGCTTGGCAACCTCTCCGGTCGTCCGCCCCCCCTCCGATCCGCTCCCCATGCGCTTGATCCGGCAGCACGCATAGCGACATGCCATTGACGCCGATCAGTGCGCGAATTCGATCACATGATTTGCTGTGAAGTGTTCGAAATCCTGGGAGGAGGAGAAAGCAATGAACGGTGTGGTGATTTCAAGCATGGCAGCGCTCCTGCTGCTGACGACAAGCGCTCTGGCGTAGGAGGATGCCGGTCGCGAGAAATACATGGTCGCCTGCGCTGGATGTCATGGGGAGTCAGCAAAGGGGAATGGCCCGCTGGCAGGGCTGCTGGATATTCAGACACCCGACCTCACAAGCCTTGCGGCGGAGAAGGGCAATGGCGAATTCCCGTTCGACTACGCGCTTCGGATGATAGATGGCCGCAACGCGACGCGGGCGCATGGCAGCAAGATGCCGGTCTGGGGGAACCGTTACGCGGCCTCGGCGACCAGCGAGCGCGGAGAGACGGCGGACATGGTGGCCCGGGGGCGCATCCTATCCCTCATCTATTATCTGGCCTCGATACAGCAGTAGCGCACCAGCGCAGATGGTGTTGGGCCTCGGCATCTGTGCCGGCACTTTGAACGGCGGGCGGGCGGCCGGTCGCTACCGCTTTGGCGCGATGAAGATGGCGGCCTTCAAACTCGCCAACGCCCTCGGCGCGGCGACGGGCGGGCGGAAGGAGTTGATGATCATCGACGGCGCCGATCACATCGACCTCTACGGCCAGACGGACATCATTCCCGTCGGCAAGCCGCAGAGCGTCTTCGAAGGCCATCTGGCCTGATCACACACGAGGCAGGAGGCCGGGCGTCGTGTCCGGCTTCTGATGTCCGCGGTCATGCCAGACGAAACCCACGATGTGGCTTAGTCCACATCAATCGGCCGAACAGCATGGAGGGCGCGCCCCTTCGGATGGAAATCCTTCCTCGGCAGGATGAACATGTCGCAGCTTCTCGGGGTTTCGGACAATCCATATTGCTTTGATCTTTCCGGAATGAACCGCGAAGGCCGTGGTTTGCAGGACGCCATTTTCCCGCACCACATATCCTGTTGCTCCGTTGATCAACTGCGGTCTCGGCACAGGCCCATTCGTCAGCTTGCCCTTCCGGGCCAAGCCTTCGAAGAAGCGCACGGCGTTCCGGCTCCCTCTCAGCACGTTGATCGCCGCCGGAACCTTGCCGCCGCCATCCGTATGCACCTCGATATCTTCAGCGAAGATTTCCAGCAGTCGATCCATATCGCCCTCGCGGCTTGCGGCCCAGAATGCCGCGACAAGCGGGTGGGTCTCCTCTGCCCGTTCCGGCGGGCTCTGATTGGCACCGGCAAGCCTGCGTCTTGCCCGCGAGACCAGCTGCCGACAATTTGCGGAAGACTGGCCGACGACCGCCGAAATCTCGTCGAAACTGTAATCGAACCCATTGCGAAGAATGAACGCTGCGCGCATCTCGGGCGATAGTCGATCGAGCGTGAGCAGGAGTGCGATCCCCACATCTTCGGTCAGGATCCAATCGCTTTCGGCATCCGCCGCATGGTCGGTGACAATCGGCTCGGGCAGCCACGCCCCCACATAGGTTTCCCGCCTCTTCTGCGCCGATCGCAGATGGTCGAGACAAAGGCGCGTGACGACGGTCGACAGCCATTGCGCCGGACGTTCGATCCCGGCAAGGCCAACGCTTTGCAGTTTCAGCGCCGCGTCCTGAAGGATGTCTTCCGTCTCCGAGACTGAACCGGTCATTCGATAAGCGAGCCCCGCCAAGCGGCGGCGCTCCCTTTCGAAAACCTGCTGTGTCTCAGGCAACGGCATGATCGCGCTCTGTGATCTTGTGGGTAGACCGGAACCCGACCGCGAAACGGTTCCAAGAGTTAATCAACGTAACAGCGAAAGTCAGGTCCACGCATTCGCGCTCCGTGAAAACATTTCTGAGACGCTGGAAGACTTCCTCCGAGGCGCCCTGTTGTTCGATCCTTGTCAGGGCTTCGGCCCAATCGAGTGCGGCGCATTCGCGTTCGTCAAACGCAGGGCTTTCACGCCAGGCCGCCAGCACATCGAGCTTTTGCTGCGACACACCCGCATCCCGCGCGGCAGGCGCATGCATATCGAGGCAATAAGCGCATCCGTTGATTTGCGACACGCGCATCTTGATAAGCTCCCGCAGCATAAGCGGGATCGAAAGCTCCTTCGTCGCGTCCTCGGCTGCCCTCATGGCCTTCATCGTCTCGGCGGCTGCTTCGTAGTAGTTCATTCGGGGCGTCATCGGCATCTCCTTGGGTTATATACCAGAAGACGAGACAGCCCCCCGCTTTGTGACAGGCGGAAAGAAAATCTCTCTGTTCAGGTCGCCGGGTCTGGAGCCTAAGGGGACCTACGCCTTTTCGCCAAAGCCATGCGCCGGAAAGGACGAACTCGGTCGAAGCTTTGGTCGCGCGGGGCATTTTAACGTAGATGCAATTCGCGGCGGCTTGTTCGGGCCAGCACCCGCGAATTTCAAACGTCGCGCTGCACGTCTTCAAGCACCTCGGCCAGCACCGACACGGCCAGCAGCCGCGGATCGCGCGCGGATTGGATCAGCCCGATCGGCCCATGAACCCGCGCGCGCGTCGCCGCGTCGATACCGCGCGCTTGCAAACCTTCCTGCCGTCGGCTTTGCGTGCGCACGCTGCCTTGTGCCCCGATGTAGAACGCAGGCGTTGCGAGCGCCGCCTCGAGAATATCCAGCTCCCAATCGTGGTCGTGAAACAGAAGGATCACCGCCGTGCGCGCGTCGATGGCAACGTCCGACGGGATCGCGCTTCGATCCAACCTGCGCACCGTGCAGCCTGCACCTTCAGCATTGGCGAAAGTGGCATCTTCGGGCGTGAGCAGAAGATGCGGCGCGCCGGTGGCCCGCACCAGATCGGCGAAGAACATCGCCTCGGCACCGGCGCCGAAGATCACGAAGCGCGGCTCGGGGCGAAAGGCGATACGCAACTCTCCCGGCTCGTCGGGGGTGTCTTCTTCCTGCATCAAACGCAAGCCCCCAGAGGCGCTCACTCCCAAGGCCGCCTCCGCGCGGCGCGCCCGCCTTGCCGCAAGCTCGCGAAGCAAGGAACGGTCCGGCGCGGGGATCACCGTAACCTCGAGCGCGCCGCCGCAGGGCAGCTTCAAATCGAAAAAGGGGGAGCCGGCTCCATAGCGCAGCTTGCGCACCTGCCCGTCGGCCAGCGCCGCGAGCGCGTGTTCGGCCACATCTTCCTCGATACAGCCTGAACTGAGCGCTCCGAAGCGCCGACCGTCCGGCAAGATCGCCATCGCGGTGCCGACATTGCGATAGGCCGGACCTTCGATGGCAGAGATCACCGCGATCGCGCCGGGTGCCTCGGATCGCGCCAGTTCGAACCACGGATCTTGCGCGGCGGGATGGGTCACGGCTGGCCCCTCAATCGTTCGACCCGGCCAGTGCGCGCTGCGCGACCTCGACGAAGAATTGCACGCCCAGCGGCAGGATCGAGTCGTTGAAATCGTAATGCGGGCTGTGCAGGTTGCGCCCGCCCTCCGCCGATCCATTGCCGATCCAGCCATAAGCGCCGGGCACCTTCTCCAGCAGGAAGGCGAAATCCTCGCTCGCCATGCTGGGTGCGTAATCGACTTGCACCGCGTCGCGGCCCACGATGGCCTCGGCGGCGCGGCGTGCGGTTTCGGCGGCCCCGGCATCGTTGATCGTGGCCGGGTAGCGGCGCTGATAGATCAGCTCGGCCTTGGCATGAAACGCCTCGGCGATCATTTCGGCGCGGCGCGTCATCTCGGCCTGAACGAAATCGCGCGTCGCGGGGCGCAGGGTGCGCACGGTGCCGTGCAGGGTCACTTCGTCGGGGATCACATTGAGCGTGTGGCCCGCATGGATCTGCGTGACCGAGATCACCGTCGCATCGGTCGGATCCACCGCGCGGCTGACGATGGTTTGCCAGGCCATCTGCAGCTGAGCCGCCAGCGTGATCGGGTCGATCCCCTCATGCGGCATCGCGCCATGCGAGCCCTTGCCCTTCACCTTGAGTTCGAACGTGTCGAATGCGGCCATGACGGGGCCCGCGCGCATCGCGATCTTGCCCGCCTCGAGCCCCGGCCAGTTATGCAGCGCAAAGGTGCTGTCGAGCGGGAACTGGTCGAGCAACCCATCCTCGACCATCACCCGCGCGCCGCCTTCGTTTTCCTCGGCGGGCTGGAAGATGAACACCACCGTGCCCGGTCCCGGCGGATCGGCCGCCATCGCCTGCGCGGCGCCCAGAAGCATCGTGGTGTGACCGTCATGGCCGCAGGCATGCATCTTGCCGGGGATCTCGGAGGCATAATCCGCCCCGGTCAGTTCGGAGATCGGCAGCGCGTCGATATCGGCGCGCAGGCCGACCGTCGGCCCCTCGCCATTTCGCAGAACGCCGATCACCCCGGTCCCGGCCAGCCCCTCGTGGACCTCAAGTCCGAACGCGCGCAACTCAGCCGCGATGAAGGCGGCGGTCTCGTGTTCTTCGAAGGCCAGTTCGGGGCGGCGATGCAGCGCATGCCGCCATTCGACCAACTGGTCCTCCATCGCCTTGATCGCCGGGGTGATGTTCATCGCGCGTCCTTTCAACCAAAGAGCCAGCAGACCCCAAGCCCGAGGCCAAGACCGACCAGAAGCCACGCCACGCGGTCGATCAGCGGAATATGTCCCGCCGTCGCCGTGGCCACCGCGCCCGTCGGGGTGGCGCCTTCGCGTGACGGGGCTGTCTCCTCCGCCTCGCCGGTCACGACCCGCGAGAAGGCATTGAAGAAGTCCTCGGCATTCTTGCGCGCCACGCCCTGAATCAATCGCCCGCCGACTGCGGCCAGTTTACCACCGACCTCGACATCGGCGATATAGGACAGCCGCGTGCCCTCGCCCTCGGGCGCGAGCTTGATTTCCGCGCCGCCCTTGGCGAAGCCCGCAGGCCCGCCCTGCCCGCGCCCGGAGATCCGGTAGGAGACGGGCGGAACGAGATCGCTCAGCTCCACCTTGCCGCGAAAGCTGGCCGAGACGGGGCCGACCCGCGCCACGACCGTCGCGGTAAATTCGGCCTCGCCCGTCTGCTCCATCGCCTCGCAGCCCGGGATCGCGCGGCGCAGCACCTCAGGGTCGTTGAGCCCACGCCAGACTGTCTCGGGATCGGCCGGGATCAGGTGATCGCCTTCGAACCGCATCACCCGGCCTCCGCGTGGATCGCGTTATAGGCACGGTAGAGCGCCTGCGTGCCCTCTTCGCCGAAGCCGTCATCCACCAGCTTGCCATAGAGGCTGCGCGCCAGCGACAGGCCCGGCAGATCGAGGCCCAGTCTTTCGGCTTCGCTCAGCGCGATGGACATGTCCTTGACGAAGTGGTGGACGAAGAAGCCGGGTGCGAAATCCTCGTCCACCATCTTCGGCCCAAGCCCGTTGAGCAGGAAGCTCGACGCGGCCCCGGTTCCGATGACTTTGAGAACCTGCATCGGATCCAGACCGGCGGCGCGCGCGTAGCTGATGCTTTCCGCGACCGCGAGCATGGTCGAGGCGATGGCGATCTGGTTGGCCATCTTGGTGTGCTGGCCAGCGCCCGCCTTGCCCATCAGGGCGATATTCCCGCCCATCAGCTCCAGCACCGGCAGAACCCGCTCGAATGCCCGCGCATCGCCGCCGAGCATGATCGCGAGCTTGCCCGCCTTCGCGCCGACATCGCCGCCGGACACCGGGGCGTCGAGCGCAGAGAGGCCGCGCGCAAGAGCCGCCTGCGCGATCTTCCCGGCCAGGGCCGGGCTCGAGGTGGTCATGTCGATCAGCACCGAGCCCGGGCGCGCCTTGGCGATGATCCCATCCTCACCGAGGTAGACCTGTTCGACATCGGCGGGGTAGCCCACGATGGTGATCGTGATGTCGCTGGCCTCGGCCACGGCGCCGGGGCTGTCACACCACGTCGCCCCCTTTGCGACGAGGGCATCGCCCTTGGCGCGGGTGCGGTTGTAGATGTTGAGCGGATGCCCCGCGGCGAGAATATGCCCCGCCATGTGCTGGCCCATGATTCCGAGTCCGATGAAGCCGACGCTAAGTTTCTCTTCTGTCACGGCTGGGTCCTTTTCGTTGAGCTGGGCGCGGCCTCTCGCAGAAGCGCGCGAATGGATTGGGGGGTCAGCGGAAGACGCTCGATCGTCACGCCGCGCGGCGCGAGCGCATCGCTCACCGCGTTGGCGAGCACGCCGATTGCGCCCATCACGCCGCCTTCGGCCATGCCCTTGATCCCCGCGGGGGTGCGGCGGTTCGGCGTGTTGTGATGCAGGATTTCGAATTCCGGCAGTTCGTTCGGAGAGGCCACGAGGTAATCGGCGAGCGTCGCGGAGAGGTTCTGCCCCGTGCCGTCGTAGATCACCTGTTCGAGCAGCGCGCCGCTCAGCCCCATCGCGATCGCGCCCTGCTGCTGGCCGCGCACGACGATCGGGTTGAGAACGGTGCCGGAATCCTCGGCGACCAGATAGCGGTCGATGGTGATAGCCCCGGTCTGCGGGTCGACCTCGACCTCGCAGGCATGGGTCGAGTTGGAATAGGTCATCGCGGGCGGGTCGTAGCTCTGCGAGAAGTCGAGCCCCGGCGCGATCCCTTCGGGAAGCGCCAGCGGGTCGAGATAGGCACGCCGCGCGATATCGGTCAGCGCAAGGCCCGTCTCCTGCCAGTCGTCGCCGATCATCCGTTCGATCTGGCCTGCGCGCAGTCGTAGCCCGCCAGCGTCGTTGAGATCGAGCATCGAAGCCGCAATCGCGAGCACCCGCTCGCGCGCCTTGAGCGCACAGAGATAGAGCGTCCCGCCCCCGGCAGTCGCGCCGCGTCCGCCGCGGCTGCCCATGCCGTAGGGCGCGATATCGGTGTTGCCCATATGGACCGTGACATCTTCCGAGCGCACGCCGAGCCCTTCGGCCACCGCCTGCGAAAGCGGGCTCTCGTAGCCCTGCCCAGTGCCCATCAGGCCGACGGAGGCGTTGACCGCTCCGCTCGGTTCGATCCGCACCCAGGCTGATTCATGGCCCGATCCGGGGATACCGGCGGATTTGTAGAATTCCGAGCCATAGGTCGTGCTCTCGATCACCGTGCACAGCCCGAGCCCCAGATAGCGCCCCTCAGCGCGCGCCTGCGCCTGCCGGGCGCGGAAGGCCGCGACGTCGATCGCGTCCACGGCGATCTCGAGCGTCTCCCGTGGGCTGACATCTTCGAGAAGTTCGCCCGTGGGCATCTTGTAGGGCAGATCCTCCGGGCCGAGCGCGTTGATACGGCGCACCTCGACCGGGTCGAGGCCGAGGTCGCGGGCGATGGCGTCGATCGTGCCCTCCATCACCCAGCTGGTGATCGCCATGGGCGCGCGCATCGGGCCTGCGCCGCATTTATTGGTCAGCGCGACGCGGACCTCATAGGCGTAGTCCTGAATCCGGTAGGGACCGGTCATGATGAGGGCGATGACGCGGGCCATGTAATTGGCAGGGTAGAAGCAATAGCCGCCGAAATCCTCGTCGATCTCGAGCTCGAGACCGAGAATCCGTCCGGTTTCGCTGACCGAGGCGCGGGTGCGGCACTCGTATTCCCGCGCATGGGCGGCGGACATCAGGTTTTCCATCCGATCCTCGCGCCACCGAACCGGGCGGCGCAGGTGGCGAGACAGAGCCGCGACCGTGAGTTCCTCGCGATAGAGCGCGATCTTCTGACCGAAGGCGCCGCCCACATCGGGGCTCATCACCGTGACCTGGCTTTCCGACAGACCCAGCCGCGCGGCAAGCTGGCTGCGCAACGGGTGCGGGACCTGATTGCCGATATGCATGTTCAGATGCGCGCGCCCGTCATCCCAATCGGCGACGCAGCCGCGCGTCTCCAGCGGCACATGGGTGTGGCGATGGAGCGAGAAACGGGCCTCGACGACGCGATGCGCCTCGGCCCGGCGCGCGGCAGGATCGCCGACGCACAGGCTCTGATGCGAGACCATGTTGCTCGTCAGGCTGTCGTCGACCAGAGCGGCATCGGACGCGAAGGCCTCGGTGATCGAGGTCACCGCCGGAAGCTGGTCATATTCGACACTGACACATTCGGCGGCATCCTCTGCGAGGTAGCGATCGGTCGCGACGACGCAGACCACCGGATCGCCGTGAAAGCGGACCTTGTCGATCGGAAGCGTCGTCAGCTCGGTCGGCTGCAACCCTTCGATCGGCGGTGCGAGGCGCAGCCGCGTTGTCATCTGATCGAGATCGCGCCCGGTGAAAATCCCCACGACCCCCGGCATTTCAGCGGCTTCGGCGCTGTCGATCCCGAGAATGCGCGCATGGGCGTGGGGCGAACGCACGAAGCTCACATGCAGCGCGCCGGGAAAGGCGAGGTCGTCGAGATAGCGCCCGCGCCCCGAAACGAGGCGCCGATCTTCCTTGCGCGGCAGGGCGCGACCGATCTCGGTGAAATCGCCGCTCATGCCGCCTCTCCACGCATCCGGGCCGCCGCTTTCAGCACGGCGGCGACGATATTCTGATAGCCCGTGCAGCGGCACAGGTTGCCCGACAGGACATCGCGCACCTCTTCTGCGGTGGGGTCCGGGTTCTCGCGCAGGTAATGCTCGAAGGTCACCACGATGCCGGGCGTGCAGAAACCGCATTGCAGCCCATGTTCCTCGTGCAGCGCCTGCTGAAGCGCCGAGAGCGCGTCAGGCCGTCCCATGGCCTCGACCGTCGTGACCTCATGGCCCTCCATCTGAGCGGTGAAGGTCAGGCAGGCGCGCGCCGGGCGGCCGTCGATCAGCACGGTGCAGGCGCCGCAGACGCCGTGTTCGCAGCCGACATGGGTACCGGTCAGGCCGAGGTCGTCGCGCAGCACATCCGAGAGCAGCTTGCGCGCGGGCACCCGAACGTCGTGGGTTTCGCCATTCACGCTCAGCGAAAGCGTCAGGGGGTCGTGTGTCGGAGCGGTCATGCACCCTCCTCCCGGGTCAGAGCGGACTGGAACGCGCGAATGACAAGCGTTTCGGCAAGTTCCCGGCGATAGACCGCGGGCACCTGTTCGCTGTCTTCGGGCGCGATCGCCGCAGCAGTCGCGGCAGCGAGGTCGCGAATGGTGTCTTCGTCGGCCAGCCTGCCCTGCGCGCGCGCCTCGATCTCGGGCAGGCGCAGCGGGACGGTGTCGACGCCGCCGAGCCCGAGCCGCAGCGCATCGATCTTGCCCTCCGCGTCGCGCGCGAAACTGAGCGCGACGCTGACCAGCGCGAAATCGCCGTGACGGCGCGAGAAAGCCTCGAAGGCCCACCGATCGCCGACGGGGAGCGGAAAGCGCAGCGCGGTGATGAGTTCGCCATCGCGCAGATCTACCGTCATGATCGATTGCAGGAAATCGGCGGCGGCAACTTCGCGCGTGCCTGCCGGTCCCGAAATCACCAGCGTCGCACCCAGCGTGACCGCGATCAGCGGCAACTGGGCAGCGGGGTCCGCATGGGCGAGGCTGCCGCCGATCGTGCCGCGCTGACGGATCGCGTAATGCCCGATCGAGGCGGCAGCGGCACCGAGGAGCGGCAAGCTCCGCTGCACTTCCGGCGCATTGGCCAGCCGGTGATGGCGCGTCAGCGCGCCGATCTCCAGCATGTCCTCCTTCACCCGCACGCGGTCCAACTCGATCAGATCGTTGAGATCGACGAGATGGCCCGGACGCGCCAGCCGCATGTTCAGCATCGGCCCGAGGCTTTGCCCTCCGGCGATCGGCTTGGCCGCCGGCCCATGCGTGCGCAACAGCGCCAGTGCCTCGGCAAGGCTCGCAGGCCGGTGGTAGGTGAAAGGGGCGGGTTTCATCGTGTCAGGCCGCGTTCCAGATCAGCGACTGACCGGTTTCGCGGTCGAAGACATGCAGGCGGTTGAGATCCACCGCGAGGGTGATGCTCTCGCCGAACGCATGGCGCAGATCCTTGCCGACGCGGAAGAACAGCTCCTCGCCGCCGAAATCCATGCCGAGATACTGATCCGAACCAACCGGGAGCACCGAGTTCACGGTGCCGCTGAGCGCATTATATCCCGCCTCGGCAGTGCCTTCCGCGACATCCTCGGCCCGGATACCCAGCCGCACCGCGCGGCCCTCCTGCCCTTTCAGGCGCGCCGCATGATCTGCCGGCAGCACGAGACGCAACCCATCGCGGACGAAGGCCATCTCGTCATCTGGCCCTGCCTCAAGGACGCCGTCGAAATAGTTGATCGGCGGGCTGCCGAGGAACGACGCCACGAAGGTGTTCGCGGGGCGCTCGTAGATGTCGTCGGGCGTGCCGATCTGCTGCACGACCCCGTCATTCATCACCACGATACGATCCGCGAGCGTGAGCGCCTCGGCCTGATCATGGGTCACGTAGACGAAGGTGGTCTCCATCGCGCGGTGGAGTTCCTTGATCTCCGCGCGCATCGAGATCCGTAGCGCCGCATCGAGGTTCGACAGCGGCTCATCCATCAGGAAGACCGACGGGTCACGGACCATCGCGCGCCCCAGCGCCACACGCTGACGCTGGCCGCCCGACAGCTGCGACGGACGGCGGTCGAGCAGGTGCGAAATCTCGAGCTTCTTCGCGGCGTCTTGCACGCGCTCGTCGATCTCTTCCTTCGACGCGTTGCGCATTTTCAGCCCGAAGCCGATATTGTCGTAGACGGTCTTATGCGGGTAGAGCGCGTAGCTCTGGAACACCATCGCGACGTCGCGCTTGTGCGGGGGGACGTAGTTCACGACCTGCTCGTCGAAGATCAGATCGCCGTCCGAAACCTCCTCGAGCCCTGCAATCATGTTGAGGGTCGTGGATTTGCCGCAGCCCGAAGGGCCGAGCAGGACGATGAACTCGCGATCCTCGATATCGAGGTTGAGATTGCGCACGGCATGGAAGCCGTTGGCGTATTTCTTGTTGACGTTGGTGAAGCGGATCCGGGCCAAGACTTTGTCCTTTCTAACCTTTGACAGCCCCGGCGGTCAGACCGGAAACGATGTAGCGTTCGAAGACGATGGCGACGATCACGGGCGGCACGACCGCCAGGACGCCAGCGGCGTTGAGGAAGGAGAAGCTCACCGTGAAATCGGAGGTGAACGAGGCCAGCAGGATCGGCAGAGTCTGCGACGCGGAAGTCTGCGTGAACATCAGCGCGAGCAGGAATTCGTTCCAGCTGGTAAGGAAGGTGAAGAGGACCACGGCGACGAGCGAGGGCAGCGAGAGCGGCAGGAACACCTTGATCAGCGCCTGGAGCCGCGAACAGCCATCGACCCGCGCGGCCTTGTCCAGCTCGTCCGGAAGGCCCTCGAAATACTGGATCAGGATGAAGACCGTGAAGGGCACCGTGATCGCGAGATAGGTGATCACCAGCGATCCGAGCGTATCGAGCATCCCGAGTTTGCGGATCACCAGGAAAAACGGCACGACCAGCGCAATATCGGGGATCACCCGCGTGATCAGGATGAAGTAGACCGACGCGTTGCGCCCCCAGAACCGGATCTTCGCGATCGCATAGGCGGCCGGCACCCCGACCAGCAGGTTCAGGATCACCACCAGGATCGAGACGATCAGGCTGTTGGCCATCGACGGCAGGAGGTTTTCTGCGGTGGAGGGGATGAAGTCACCGGCAGCCGGATCGGCGCCCGAGCGCGTCTCGTAGGTGACGGGCTCGTCGTTCCCGGCGGTGAAGATCGCCTCGAAATTGCGCAGGGTCGGCTCTTCGGGAATCCAGTGCGGCGGGATCGAAACGATCTCGGTCTCGGTCTGGAACGCCGAAGAGACGAGCCAGGACACCGGGGCGAGAATGTAGGCCGCAAGGACGATCGCGGAGACCACGATCACCAGACGCTGCACAATACGCCCGATTTTCTGGCGGCGGCGGTAGTCGATCGTGTCGACAGGCGGGGTGATAGGCATATCGCTCATGTCAGATCTTGCGCCCCAGCGTTCGGATGAAGAGGTAGGAGAGTGCGAAAGTCGCGATTGCGAGGAGGTAGGACATCGCAGCACCGCTCCCGAAGGACAGGTTGCGGAAGGTCTCGACATAGATGTGCCACGAGAGCACATGCGACGCGCTACCGGGCCCGCCCTCGGTCAGGATGAAGAACAGGTCGAAATGGCGGATCGCCATCATCGTCTCGTAGATCATCACCAGCATGAAACCGGGCTTCATCGCCGGCAGGGTGACATGCACGAAGCGCTGCCAGACCGTCGCGCCATCGACGCGTGCCGCCGCATAGAGATCGGACGGGATCGACTTGAGCGAGACCAGCAGAAGGATCGTCGCCAGCGGCACTTCCTTCCAGACGAAGGCATTGGCGATCAGGAACAGCGTTTTGTCCTGATCCCCCAGCCAGACCATGTATTTGTCGATGAAATCGAGCTGGTAGAGCAGGCCGTTCAGCGCGCCGTAGCTGGAATCGTAGATCCATTTCCACATCAGCGCGTTCGCGACATAGGGGATCGCCCACGGCACCAGCAGGATCGTCGACAGGATACGACGCCCGCGGAATTCTTGGTTCAGCAGCAGCGAGACAAGCAAGGCTATGAAAGCAATCGCGGTAACCGAGACGAGCGAGAAACTCACCGTGCGCCAGACCGCGCCCCAGAAAGCCTCATCGTCGAGAAGATCGGTATAGTTCTTCAGCCCGACGAAGGGGGTCCGGTTCGGACGCGTCAGCTTGATGCTGAAGAAGCTGATATAAAGCGAATAGGCGATCGGGAAGACCGCAACCGCGCCCAGAACGGCCATGACAGGAGCAAGAAACAGCATGGCGCTGCGCTCCTCGTATCCCACCCGCCATTTCGGGCGTGTCGCCCGTGTCATTGCATTCGCCACGTCATGCTCTCCCGTTGCCCTGCCCGACAGGCGGCGGACCTTTTAGAAAGGCCCGCCGCACCTGCTCAGTAGCTGTCCTTCAGCTCGTTCCACAGATCGGCAGATTTCTTGACCGCTCCGGCCGGATCGACATTGCCGAGGATCGCCGATTGCCAGGCCGACCCGTTGGTGTCGTTCCACTCGCCGAACCACGGGGTGACCGTGTCCTTCTTGCGAGCGAGCGCCTGCTGAGCCTGGATCATGTCGACATCGCCATAGGAGTCGTAGGCCGCGCGGATCTCGGGATCCTCGAACAGAGGCTTCACGCCGAACCCGGCGCCGATATCGAGGAACAGGAGTTTCTGGAACGTGTAGGCGCCATCCGCCTTGCCGCCGAACCATTCGATCAGCTTCGCGGCATTCTCGGCGCGCGCCTTGTCTTGTGCAGCCTGCGCCGACATGCCGTGGAAACGCATCCAGCCGACCGTCGCGTGAGAGCCGTTGGCGCCTTTCGGCATCATCGCCTGCTTCACATTGCCCGCGATCTGCGACTGCTCGGGATCGTTGAGCATCCGCAGACGGTATTTCGCGACCATCGCGAAGGCGTGGTTGCCCGCCGCGAAGGATTTCAGGCCAGCCAGTTCGCCGGTCTCGACACAGGCGGGCGAGACGATCTCGTGCTTGTTGACCGCATCGACGACCCAGCTCAGCGCCTCTACAGCCCCCTCTTTCGGGTCCTGCATCACGGCCATGCCGTTGTCGTCGACCAGACGGCCACCATGCGAATAGACCAGCGTCGAGATGAACTCGATCAGCCAGCTTTCCTGCGCCATTGCGAGCATCATCGGATAGTCGGCAATGCCCTTCTCTTTCATGACGAGCGACTGCTCGACCAGCTCATCCCAGGTTTCCGGCGGGGCGTCGAAGCCGGCTTCCTTGAGCTTCGCCTCGTCATAGAAGAAGGCCATGTAGTCGGTGTAATAGGTCAGGCCGTACTGACGACCGCCATAGGTCATGGAGTCGGTGCAGAAATCCTCGGCCTCGGCGTTGTATTTCATCAGGCTGTCGAACTCGTCGACCGGAGCGATCCAGCCGGCCTCGGCCCACTCGGGCAGCCAGGAATCCGACACCCACATCGCGTCGAGCGGCGCACCGCCCACGAATTTCGCGACCATGCCCTCGCGGTACTGGGCCCAGGGCGAGTTCCCGTAATTGACCGGGATCCCGGTTTCCTTGGTGAAGGCGCTGAGGTGGCTCTGCACGGTGTCGACCGCCGCCGACCAGGTGTGCATCGTCAGCGCGGCCGTTTCGGCCTTGGCCGGACGAACCAGACCCGGCGCCATCAGCGCCCCTGCGCCCGCCGCCGAGTAGCGGAGGAAATCCCGGCGCCCGAGACGGCGCGTCTTATCCTTGAGCATCTTTCGATTCCTTTTGCATGGCCGCCTCAGCCCGAGCCCGTTCAAAGCCCAACCTGCAGCAAGCCGTCCCTGTTGATCTTGTTTATGGGAACCGACGCTATTGGCGATTTATTTATTCGTCAACTGACGACAAACGAAAAAGTGAGGATTTCCCTTCCGCAACGGAAATCGCACAAAATTTCAGCGCCTGCGGAAGCCTCCGCAGGCGAAATCAGGGAAAATGTAGTGGATTGCAGCGCTCAGCGGCCGCTGCACACCTCGACCATGTCTTCGAATCCCGCGAGGAACACGCGGACATGCATCGTTACCACCTGGTCTTCGGAGAGCGACAGGCTGCTTTGATAGATATGGCGTCGAATCGCGTAGTGAGAGATCGCACCGTGCAGCGTCCACGCCATTTCGCGGAGCAATGCGGGATCTTCCGGCAGCTCTACGCCCCGCTCATGCGCCACTTCGCGCATCACGGTCTCCAGCAACTGCATGACGATCGCCGCGATGTAGTCAGGCGCCATATTCGCCTCGGCCAGCGAGGCATAAAGGAACAATCGCAACCACTTCCGGGTCAAGGTAGACTGAAGATAGTCGCGATAGAATGCGTCGAGACGCACGGCCATGGGCTGCGAACGATCCTGAAGCTCAACGAACCAGACGGCCTTGAAAGCACCAAGAATCTCTCGGTTATAGACCTCTTTGAGCAGGTCTTCCTTGGTCGGGAAGAAGCGATAGAGAAGACGCTGGGAGATGCCGCATTTCTCCGCCAATTGGCGCGTCTGCCCCGTAAGCCCGTTCTCCGCGAAGAACTCGGTGGCGACGTCCAGGATCTGAGCACGACGCTCATTGAACGGCATCCGTACAGCGCCTTGCGGCGAGCCGGGCTTATTTCCGGCGCCGTTCGTTTTGGACGAACCTTCAGTCATTTTTGGCTTGGCCTGCACGTTTTCCCCTTGGCACCCCTTGTTGTTCATTCCGACGCCGGACGCAACGACTTCAGGTTCATACATTAGCCCATTCCGCGCGAAGGCAAAGTATCTTTTCGTCACTTGACGACTTATGTGTTGCGAAAACCCAAAGTTTGGTCGTAGCTTCGGCGCGTGACGGGACGTCAGTGCCCGCGATTTTCTGCCATTCACGCCGGAGTCCAACATGATCTACGAACAAAGAACCTACCGCATCACCCCCGGGAAGGCGCCCGAGTTCCTCAAGCTCTATGAAGCCGAGGGCCTGCACATCATCACCCAATACGCGAAGCTTGCCGGATGCTGGGTCAGCGACAGCGGCGTGCTCAACGCGGTCACCTTCCTTTGGGCCTATGAGGATTACGGCCACCGCAGCGCGCAACGGGCCAAGCTGGGCGCTGATCCGGAATGGCAGGCTTTCGTGCCCAAGATCCTGCCCTATCTCGTGCATCAGGAAAACATCTTCCTGCAGCCCGCGGCCTTCTCGCCGCTCGACTGATCCGGGCGCGGGCCACCATGCGCACGCTTGGCATCCTCCTCGCCGCCGGCGCCTCGCGTCGGTTCGGCGCTCGGGACAAGCTCCTTGCAGATTGGAACGGCGCCCCTTTGGTGCTGGCAGCGGCACGCGCGCTCGAGGCGTCGGGATGTGACGCGCTCGTGGCGATCGTCTCTTCCGAGAGGGTCGCCGTTTCTCTCCCGCCGTCGTTCAAGGTGCATCACGTGACGCCGGGCCTGCCGCTCTCCGAGAGCTGGCGAGCGGCGCGCGGCGTCGCAACGAGCCGCCGGGCAGAACGTGCGCTGTTCGTGCTGGGCGACATGCCTTTCGTTTCAACCGACACGCTCCGCGCCTTGGTAAATAGCGATGGCGGCAGCCGCGCCTGCACCTTCGACGGTATCCCGATGCCGCCGGCGCTTCTGACCGCGCAGGACTTGAGACACGCACCCGATCAGGACGGAGATCACGGCGCCCGGGAGCTGTTGCGCGCCCTGCCGCCCAAGTCGCTCATCCCCCTTTCAGCCGAAGAGGCGAGTGACATCGACACGCCCGAAGACCTCCGCCATCATCGGGTTAACGTCAAGCGTGAGGATCGCGCCTGACCCTTTCTCTAGGGCGCGCATTGTCGGGATACCGATCTTGGCGCGGGACGCGAGTTCGGCTTGCGTAGGTCCGCATCCCATGCGCCCGGCTCTCAAGACCGACAAAAGACGACAGCGTCCAACGCCCGTCCGTAATTTTCAGCTTTTCGTCCCGATCTCATCGAGCGCGCGGCAGAGCCGTTCCGTCACCTGCTCGGTGCTGGCTGTGCCGCCGAGGTCGCGCGGGCGACTCTCGGGATCGGCTGTCACGACCTCGATCGCGCGCATCATCTGCGCCTCGGCCTCGGTCTCTCCCAGATGCCCCACCATCATCGCAGCACTCCAGAAGGTGCCGATGGGATTGGCGACGCCCTTGCCGGTGATATCGAAGGCCGAGCCGTGGATCGGCTCGAACATCGACGGCGCGGCGCGCTCGGGGTTGAGATTGGCTGTGGGAGCGATGCCGATCGACCCTGCGAGCGCCGCCGCGAGATCCGAGAGGATGTCGGCGTGAAGGTTCGTGGCGACGATCGTGTCGAGCGAACGCGGATCGAGCGTCATGCGCACGGTCATCGCGTCGACCAGCATCCGGTCCCATGTCACATCAGGAAACTCGGTCGCGACCTCGGCGGCGATCTCGTCCCACAGCACCAGCCCGTAGCGCTGCGCGTTGGATTTCGTCACCACCGTCAGACGCTTACGCGGGCGCGCCTGGGCCTGCGAGAAGGCCACGCGCATGATGCGCTCGACGCCGGTACGGGTGAAGATGGCGGTCTCGGTGGCGACCTCGTGCGGCTGGCCGCGATGGCTGCGCCCGCCCTGCCCCGCATATTCGCCCTCGGAGTTCTCGCGCACGATCAGCCAGTCCAGATCGTCCGGACCGACACCTGCAAGCGGACTCGAGAGGCCCGGTAGGATCCGGGTGGGCCGCAGGTTCGCATATTGATCGAGCCCCTGACAGATCGCGAGGCGTAGCCCCCAGAGCGTCAGGTGATCGGGCACGTCCGGAGCGCCGACCGCGCCGAATAGGATCGCGTTATAGGCCCGCAGTGCATCGACCCCGTCTGCGGGCATGAATGTGCCCTCGCGCTGAAAGCGTTTCGAGCCCCAGTCGAAGCGGTCGACCTCGAGCCGGAACGCGTTGGTCTGGCGGCTCAGGTGGTCAAGCGCCGTCAGTGCGGCGTCGACCACTTCCGGCCCGATCCCATCGCCGGGGATGGCCGCGATACGATGAACCCGGGTCGTCATGGCCGCATCACTTCTTCAACCACGCCTTGAAGGCGTCACCGTAATCGGGATGCCAGCGCGACAAGGGCGGGCGGTTCTCGGTGATGTCGCCCGCCGCCCAGAGGATGCGCTTCACGTCGGTAGCGCGATCCACGTCGTTGTCGGGGCACAGAATGTAGAAATCGCCGCGCTCGATCGAGTCGAAGAGAAACTCCACGACCTGCTCGGGCGTCCAGGCATCGGCGGGTTTCTCGGTGCGCCCGCCTGCGGTGAGCGGCGTATAGACGAAGCCCGGGATGAACAGCCGCGCCTCGACCTTGCAGTCTTCACGATTGCGCAGCTCGTGCTGCAGAGCCTCGGTGAAGGCTTTCACGCCGGCTTTCGACACGTTATAGGCCGGATCGCCCGGAGGCGTGGTGATCCCCTGCTTGGAGCCAGTATTGACGATTAGGCCCGGCGCGCCCGACGCGATCATGCGCGGCGCAAAGATCTGGCTGCCACGGATGATGCCACCCATGTTCACATCGAGGATGCGGTCCCAGTTGCCTTCCGCATCGAAGATCGAGCTACCGGGCTGCATGCCCGCATTGTTCATCAGCAGATTGACCGGCCCGAAATGCGCCCAGACCTCATCGGCGAGCGCCGTGAGCTGCGCCCGGTCCGAAACATCGGTGGCCTGCGTCATTACGTCAGCCGCCGCCGCGCCCGCAGCGATCAGGGCGTCGTAGGCGGCTTCGAGCGCAGCCCCCGGCAGATCGGCGATGCAGACACGCATCCCCAGCCCGGCGAGGTGGCGGGCGGCGGCGAGGCCGATACCCGAGGCCCCTCCGGTGACGACTGCGACATTGCCTTTGGCGAGAGCGGGATGCATGGGATTTCTCCTTTTTTCGTTCGGTGTCCGAGATCGACGCGCCTCAGGCGGTTGCGCCGGCGAAGACCTCGAAATCAGTGTCGATGATGGTGGGTGTCGACGGGCGCTCGGGCGAGGCCAGAACCTCCTCGATCGCCTTCTTGCCGATGAGATAGCGGTTCGAGCGGACGGTCGAGAGCGGCTGGGGCAGCTCCTTGCCGATATCGAGCCCGTTGAAGCCGAATATGGCGAATTGGTCGGGCAGGCTGATGCCTTCGGCAAGGCAGTGGAAGACGCCGCCCACGGCCATGTCGTCGTTGGAATAGACCGCGACGTCGATCTGCGGGGCCGAGGCACGCAGGCGCGCGGTCTGCTCCCGACCCGTCCCGACCGAGCTGGGTCCGTCGTCGATCGCATGCGCTTCGATCGACAGGCCGGACTCCGCGAGCGCCTCGCACAGCCCATCATAGCGCAGCCGCGCCCGGCGGTCGGCGTTCCAGTCATGGCCGACATAGCCGAAATGCCGGTAGCCGCGCGAGATCAGATGGCGACCGATCGCGTGGCCCGCGCGGCGATGCGAGGTGCCCACTGCGATGTCGATCGGCGTGCTGTCGATATCCATCATCTCGACGACGCGGATATCGCTCTGCTCGAGCATCTTGCGGGTGGCGTCGGTGTGGTCGAACCCGGCGAGCAGGATCGCGGCGGGTTTCCAGCTGAGAATGCCGCGCACGACGGCCTCTTCGCGGTCGACATTGTAATCCGTGGTCGAGATCACCGGCTGCAGGTCGCTTCCGTCGAGCCCGGCATGGACGCCCTGCAGAACCTCCGGGAACACGATGTTAGAGAGCGACGGGATGACGACGCCCACGAGGAAGGAGTCGAGCGAGGCCAGCGAGCCCGCGATGCGGTTGGGGACATAGCCCATCGCGCGGACCGTCTCCATGACCTTCTCGCGGGTGGACTCGGCGACGAGCCCCTTGTTGCGCATGATCCGCGAAACCGTCGACTCGCTGACATTGGCACGGCGCGCGACCTCGCGCACCGTGATCTTGCTTTTGCGGTCAGGCAATCGCTGTTTGGTCCCCATGACGCTTTCCTCCAATTCCTTTCGGGCAAGCCCGAGTCAATGACCCAGAAATGCACCTAGCGGCAGCGTTTTCATAGGCCATACGTGCATGGGCGCTAAAAACATCGCGGGGACCGTGGCGATCATACCTCCACGTATTTGCGCCACGGATGCGCTTCCTTGAAGCCCAGAACCTCGCGCGCCTTGCGGTTCGAGATCGGCGCCTCGTCTGGGCCCATCTCGCGAGTGATCGGCGTGTTCGGGCAGTATTTCTTCAAGAACTCGGTGGTCGGCATATCGGCGGTGATCGTGTCGTTGACCGCGTTGAACACCTGATAGCCCAGCCCGTCCTTCTCGATGCACAGATGCACGATCTCACCCAGATCGCGGGCGTCGATATAGCTCCACGCGTTGCGCTTGCGGCTCATCGGGTCCTTAAGGAAGCCCTTGAACATGCCGTATTCATCCGGCTCGATCACGTTACCGATGCGCAGCGCATAGATATCCGCGCCGTAGCGGGCGGCGAAAGCGCGGGCGGTCTTTTCGTTGCAGACCTTGGAGAGGCCGTAGCTGTCCATCGGATCGCTGTCGTAATCTTCCTCGAGCGGGAAGGAGTGGAAATCCTTGTCGCCCTCGGCGAAGCACACGCCGTAGGTCGTCTCGGACGAAGCGATGATCACCTTGCGCACGCCGAGCTTCATCGCCGCCTCGAGCACATTGTAGGTGCTCATGACATTGGCCTGATAGGTCACGTTGTCGGGCTCAATCAGCACGCGCGGGATCGCGGCGAAATGCACGATCGCATCGGGCGGCGAAGGCGGCGCGCCCTTCTCGAACCCGCCGAAGTCGTGGTGGGTGGTCAGCGCGTTGAACACGGCGCCGCTGTCGGTCACATCGGTGATCAGCGTGTTGACGCCGGGCAGGTCGAGCGGCTTGAGGTCGACATTGAGCACATCGTAGCCCTTGCTCAGCAGATGCGGCACCGCATGACGCCCAGCCTTGCCGGTTCCGCCTGTAAATACTACGCGCTTGGTCATTTCAGTCTCCGTTTCGTTCATTCACATTTGGTTCGACGGGACGGCCTCAGCCGGTCGCCGCCAGCATCACGCTTTCCTGCGTGGCGTTCTCTCGGGTCAGTTCGCCGCTGATCTTCCCCTCCTTCAGCACGATCACACGGTCGCTGATCGCGAGGATCTCCGGCAGATCCGAAGAGACGACGATGATCGACATTCCCTCCTCGGCCATCTTGCCCAGCAACGTGTGGACCTCTGCCTTCGCGCCGATGTCGATCCCGCGCGTCGGTTCGTCGACGATCAGGATCTGCGGGCGCCGCGCGGCCCATTTCGCCAAGACGACCTTCTGCTGGTTGCCGCCCGACAGGTTGAGCACCTTCTGCTCGGGCGACGGCGTCTTGATGCCCAGCGCGCGGATGTAATCCGCACAGGCCGCGGTTTCCTTGCGACGGTTCACGAAGTCGAGGCTGCAATAGTCACTCAGATGCGTCAGCGAGAAATTCTCGCGCACCGACATGCCGAGGACAAGCCCGCGCGACTGCCGATCCTCGGTCACAAATCCGAGCCCATGCTCGATCGCGTCCGAGGGCGAGGAAATCCGCGCCGGTTTGCCGTTGATCGAAATCTCGCCGCTATGGGGGCGGCTGCCGAAGATCATCTCCATCACTTCGGTCCGCCCGGCGCCGACCAGACCGAAAAAGCCCAGCACCTCGCCGCGACGCAGGTCGAAATCGACGTCGCGCACGAAGACGCCTTCGTCCTTCACGCGCTTCTCGGTGAGATTGCGCACCGACATCAGAACCTCGTCGGTCGCGTGGGAGATGTGATGACCGAACAACTGGTCGAGTTCGCGATCCACCATCAGGCGCACGAGCAGGTCGCTCGTCATCTCGGACACCGGCCGTGTGTCCACGGTGCGCCCGTCGCGCAGCACGGTGACGCGGTCGGCGATCTCGAAGATTTCCTCGAGCTTGTGCGAGATGAAGACGATGCCGACGCCCTGCGCGGCCAGCTTGCGCGACATGCGCAACAGCGTCGATGCCTCGTGGTGGCTGAGCGACGCGGTCGGCTCGTCCATGATAATGAGCTTGGAATTGTAGGAGATGGCGCGGGCGATCTCGATCAGCTGCCTCTGGCCGATCGAAAGCGTGCCGACCATCGCTTCGGGATCGATTTCCACGCCAAGCTCGTGCAGCACCGCGCGGGTGTCCGCATTCATCTTGGTGCGGTCGATCAGGCCCGTGGGCAACAACGGCTCGCGCGCGAGAAAGACGTTCTCGGCGACGGTGAGGTTATTCACCACCGCGAGTTCCTGGTAGATGATCGAGATGCCGAGCGACCGGGCATGGACCGGGTTCTTGATGACGACGGGTTCGCCCTCGACCCGGATCTCGCCGCCCGGATCCGCGCGCAGCACTCCGGTCATGATCTTCATCAGGGTGCTCTTGCCGGCGCCATTCTCACCCGCCAGCACATGCACCTCTCCGGAATTGAGATGCAGATCGACGTGGTCCAGCGCCTTCACCCCGGGAAAGGTCTTGGAAATGCCGATCATTTCGAGAAACGGTTTCATCGCGGCCTCTGGCTGAAGAATGTCGAGCGGGGCCGCGTTTGGCCCCGCCCAGGTCTTGTCGGAGATTACTTGGTGTAGCTGTCGAGGTTGTCGGCAGTCACAACGGTCACACCGGTGTCGATGTTCTGCGGGTCGGTCTCTTCACCCTTGATCTGGGCCACGAGATGCTCGACCGCCAGCTTGCCCATCGTGATCGGGCGCTGCACCATGATGCCGTCGATGAAGCCTTCCTTCACGCCTTTGATCGTGTCGGGCAGATCGTCGAAGGCAAAGACCTTCAGCTGGCCTTTCTTATCCGCGAATTCCTGCTGCGCGAGAACCTTCGCCACGGCCGGGCCACCGACCTGGCTGATGCCGAAGATGCCCGAGAGGTTCGGGTTGGCGCGCAGGAGCGCCTCGGTCACCGACACGGCGCGCGCGAGGTCATCCTCGGTGCCTTCGGTCGCGACCAGCTTGATGTCGGGATAGTCCGCCAGCGCCTCCTTCACGCCGTCGATCCGCTCGTTCAGGTTCGAGGCGCCGAGCTGACCGGTGACGATCGCCACTTCACCCTTGCCGCCGAGCGCTTCGGCCATGGATTTGCCCATGGTCACGCCAGCCTGCTTGTTGATCGTGCCGATATACATGCTGCGCGAGCTGTTGGCGCTGTCACTGTCGAAGGTGACGACCTTGATGCCCGCATCGGTGGCCTGCTTGATGATGCCTTCGACCGATTTCGGCTCGTTGACCGAGATCCCGATCCCGTCGACATGGCGCGCCATCAGGTCCTCAATGATCTTGACCTGCGTCGAACCCTGCGTGTTCGCGGGCACAACCCACTGATACTTCACGCCCAGTTCATTGGCCGCTTCCGCGCCACCGGTGTTGCAGTCGTCGAAGAACGGAACGGCCACTTTCGGCACGAGCGCCACGGTGATGTCCTGAGCATAGGACGCTGCCGTCCCCATGCCGGTTGCCAGGGCCAGAACCGCAGCGGCGGCTTTCATTGCAATACGCATCTTGTCTCCTCCTCCGGACCCAACCAACCGCGGCGGGCCCCTGTTGTTGATGCAGTTTCGGTTTCACGCCCCGCACCGGGGCCTTCTTCGTCCGGATCTCGCGCCGCTCTCTCCTCTTCGAGACGCGGTCCGGCTTCTTGATCTTGTTCCTTCCCGGACGGCGCGGCTCAGCCGCGCCCGCCCATCCGATTGCGCAGCACGTCCAGGCTGACCGCGATCAGGATCACGCCGCCGGTAATGGCCTGCTGGGCATAGGTGTTGATGTTGAGCAGCACGACGCCGTTGGCGATCTCGCCGATCAGGGCCGCCCCGATGACCGCGCCGAGCACCGAGCCGATACCGCCCGCGAGGCTCGCCCCGCCGATCGCGGCCGCGGCGATCACTTCAAGTTCCGAGCCAAAGCCGGACGCCGGTTCCGCCGAAAGATAGCGCGAGAAGGCGATGACGCCGGCCAGCGCGGAAATCGTCGAAGACAGGACGTAGACCGCGAGCTTGACGCGCTGAACCTTCACCCCGCTCAGACGCGCCGCGTTCTCGTTGCCGCCCGTGGCGTAAACGTGCCTACCGAAACGGGTCCGGGTCATGATGACCGTAAAGATGAGCGTCAGCACGAGCAGGATCACCACCGGCACCGGCACCGGGCCGACATAGCCCTGCCCCAGAAAGCTGAAGCTCTCGGGCGTCTCCGGAGTCAGCGGCACGCCGTGCGTGATCATGTACATAAGGCCGCGCCCGATACTCAGCGTGCCGAGCGTCGCGATGAAGGGCGGCAGGCCGATCGCAGTGATCAGCAGCCCGTTGGTCAGCCCGAAGGCAAGCCCGACACCGAGCCCCGCAGCCACCGCCGCATATTGCGAATAGCCCGCGTCGAAACAGAGCGCCGTGATCAGACCGGCAAGCCCCATCGCGGAGCCAACCGACAGGTCGATCCCGCCGGTGATGATGACCATCACCATGCCGATGCTCATGATCGCCGTCAGCGAGAATGCCCGCGACACGCCCATCAGGTTCGACACGGTCAGGAAATACGGTGTGAACAGGCTGATCAGCAGCCCCATCAGGATCAACGCGATCAGAACGTTGAATTCACGCATGTGACGCAGTTGAAGCAATTGATGCAGGACTCGCATGGATTTCCTTTCCGATGGCGTGACCGAATTTTCCGACAGTGCCAAAACGCCCCTCCCTTCTCCGCATCCCCGACGTTCCACTCGCTCATCCCGGAACCGATCGCGTCGGTGAGGGGCTGGCGGGTCGGACGGGGATACGCCCGAAAATGCTAGCGCTGCCATTCCTCCGGTGACAGCGCTGTCATATTGCGAACTGCAAAGACGACTTGTCAATCAGCAAATAACAAAAACTTGTCTCAGGACAGGTGTCGGAACGACGCGCCCTCCCCGGCGGAACGTAGTTCCGAGCCCCGCCAAAGCGTTTCAAACAAGGGTCTTGAGACATTCCGGCTTGTCATCGAGCCGGGTCCGTGGTGATACTCGCAAAATATGACAGCGCTATCATAGACAACGGAGCGACAGCGCTCCGACCGCAGAAAAGGAGCCCGCCGATGACCGACGGAAGACACGAATCACCCCGCCCTCTGGCGATGATCCACACCGTCGCCGGGCTGATCCCGGAACTCGAAGGTCTGGCGCAGGAGCACCTGCCCGACTGGAAAGTGTTCAACATGCTCGACGAGAGCCTTTTGCGCCTCACGATCCGCGAGGGGTCGGTCAGCCCGATGACGGCGCGACGCCTGACGGGCATGATCTGGTCGGCGGTCGATGCGGGGGCCGAAGCCGTGCTCGTGACCTGCTCCAGCCTCGGCGGCGCGGTCGAACGTATCGCACCGCTCTGCCCCGTCCCGCTGATCCGTATCGACGAGGGAATGGCGCAGGAGGCCGTCGCAAAAGGCCGCCGCATCGGCGTGCTCGCAACCCTGCAATCGACCCTGACACCCACCGTCGAACTGGTCGAACGCGTCAGCCGCGAGGCCGGGGCGGACAGCACCATCACGAGCGAGGTCGTCGAAGGCGCCTTCGAGACGCTGCAATCGGGCGACCGGGAAGGACATGACGCGCGGGTGGCCGAAGGCATCGCCCGGCTCGCCCGCGAAAACGACGTGGTGGTTCTGGCACAGGCCTCGATGGCACGCGCGCTCGAACGGCTCGAACCGAGCGCGGATGACCCGCCGGTCCTGACCAGCCCGACGCTGGGCATCGCCCATGCAGCAAGACGTCTGGCGCGCTGATCGCGCCTGAAGAAACGGTACTCAAGAGGAGGAGATATCCATGAAATACAGAACCCTAGGACGATCGGGGCTCAAGGTCTCGGTGCTCACGATGGGCACGTTCACCTTCGGCGGTGCGGGCGCCTTCAAGGCCGTCGGCGCCCAAGGCGTCAGCGAAGCGCGCAAGCTGGTCGACACCTGCATCGACGCCGGTATCAACCTCTACGACACCGCGAACATGTACTCGACCGGCCTCTCGGAAGAGATCCTTGGCGAAGTGCTCGACGGTCGGCGCGACGACGTGCTGATCTCCTCCAAGGCGCGGATGCGGATCGCCGACGGCCCGAACGACGAGGGCTTCTCGCGCTATCACCTGATCCGCGAATGCGAACGCTCGCTCAAGCGGCTGCGCACCGACCACATCGACATCTACCACATGCATGAATGGGACGGCGTGACCCCGATGGAGGAGATGGTCTCGGCGCTCGATACGCTCGTGCAACAGGGCAAGGTCCGCTACATCGCCTGCTCCAACTTCTCGGGCTGGCACATCATGAAGGCGCTCGGCGTCAGCGACCGGAGCCTGCGCGAGCGCTTCGTGGCGCAACAGATCCACTACACGCTCGAGGCCCGCGAGGCGGAGTACGAATTGCTCCCGATCTCGGTCGATCAGGGGCTGGGTGTGCTGGTCTGGAGCCCGCTCGCCGCCGGCCTCCTGTCGGGCAAGCATCGCCGCGGCAAGGACACTCCGGAAGGCTCGCGTCAGTTCGCGGGCTGGACCGAGCCGCCGATCCGCGACGAAGAGAAGCTGTGGAACATCGTCGACACGCTGGTCGAGATCGGCGACGCGCATGGGGTCTCTGCCGCGCAGGTCGCGCTGGCGTGGCTGTTGACGCGTCCCGCGGTCAGCTCGCTCGTCATCGGCGGACGCAACGAACAGCAGTTCCGCGACAATTTCCGCGCCGTGGATCTGGAGCTGAACGAGGACGAGTTGAAGCGGCTGCACGAGGTCAGCAAACTGCCCGTGATCTATCCCTACTGGCACCAGCAGCAATTCGCCTCGGACCGGTTCAGCCCGGGCGACTGGGCGCTGCATCGCGACTACATCGAGAACTGATCAGGTGCGCGCCTTCGTCTCAGGCGAAGGCGCGCATCCAGTCCAGACCATCCTCGGTCCGGCCCGCCGGGCGATATTCGCACCCCACGAACCCGTCATAGCCCTGCGCGTCCAGCTCATGCAGGATGCGCGTATCGTCGAGCTCACCGGTGCCGGGCTCATGCCGCTCGGGGACGGCAGCGATCTGCACATGCCCGATGATCGGCGCCATCTCCCGCAGCCCCATCAGCACGTCACCGTGCAGGATCTGGCGGTGATAGATGTCGAATTGCAGCTTGAGATTGGGCAGCCCCAACGCCGCGATCAGATCGGCGGCGAAGCTGAAATCATTCAGAAAATAGCCCGGCATGTCGCGCGTGTTGATCGGCTCGATCACCACGTCACGCCCCTGCGCCCCGGCCGCCTCACAGACCCGCCGCAGCGAGTCGCGATAGGCCTGCCGCGCTGCCGTATCTTGGCGCGACGCAAGCCCGCTCATCACATGGACCCGTCCGACCCCGGTCGCCTCTGCGTAACGCAGCGCGGTGTCGATCGAGGCCCGGAATTCCTCTCCCCGCTCTGGCAGAGCCGCCAGCCCGCGATCACCCGCCGCCCAATTGCCGGGCGGCAGATTGAAGAGCGCCTGCGTCAGCCCGTGCTCATGCAGCCGCTCCGCAATCGCCTCGGGCGGGTGGTCGTAGGGAAAGAGATATTCGACCGCATCGAAGCCTGCCTTTTTCGCCGCAGCGAAGCGGTCGAGAAAATCGTGCTCGGTGAACATCATCGTCAGGTTGGCGGCAAATTTCGGCATCGCTCAGCCCTCGCTCGCGGGGTTTGCGGTGGGCAATTCGAGACCTGCGATATCTGCCAGCATCCGCGCCACCGAGGCATCGTCATCGCGCCCCATTCCGGCCGCCGCCGTCATGACGAACATCTGCATGGCCGTGCTTGCAATCGGCGTCGGGAATTTCATGTCCCGCCCAATATCCGCCACGATCCCGAGGTCCTTGGTGAAGATATCCACCGCACTGCGCGGGCTGTAATCGCCCTCGAGCACATGCGGCACCCGGTTTTCGAACATCCAGGAATTGCCTGCCGAGGCGGTGATCACCTCGTAGACCTTCTCCAGGTCCAGATCCATCGCCTTGGCGAAGGTGATCGCCTCGCAGGCCGCCGCGATATGCACCCCAGCCAGAAGCTGATTGACCACCTTGAAAGCCGCGCCCGTGCCCGCCTCCTCGCCCAGCTCGTAGACCTTGGCCGCGACGCTATCGAGCGCCGGGCGGATGCGCGCAAAGGTCGCAGACGGCCCCGAGCCCATGATCGTCAATTCACCGCTGGCCGCACGCACGGCGCCGCCGCTGATCGGCGTGTCGAGATACTCCACGCCCACCTCGGCGCAGCGCTTGGCGAAGACGCGCGCCAGATCGGGCGCCATCGTGGCGCAGGACATCACGACGCCGCCTTTGGACATGGTCGCAACGGCGCCGCCCGGTCCGAAAAGCACCTGCTCTGTCTGGTCGGCATTGACGACCACGGCGATCACCAGATCCGCATCTTGCGCACCCGTCGCAGGGTCAGCCGCAACCGCGCCGCCAAGGGCCGCGAAGCGCTCCATCGCATCGGCATTCACATCGACGCCCGTCACCGCGAACCCGTCTCGCAGCAAGCTCTCGGCCATGCCGAAGCCCATCGATCCAAGACCGATGACACAGACCTTCGTCTCTTGGGGTGACTTCATGCGGAATACCTCTCAATCGCCGATTTCTAGTCTCACTCCGCCCCCTCCCAGCGTCCATCTTGCGCTTGCATTGCTGGAATGATAGCGTTGTCATTACATCGTTAGCCCGAGCCGCAACGGCTTGGCAAGGGCTATGTGAAATCGCCGTCCCGAGCCGTCGGGGCGATCGGCGATCTGTGGACCGAGGGAGGAATTTCCATGCTGATCGGAGCGGTCGCCGACGATATTACCGGCGCCACTGACCTGTGCCTGATGCTGTCACGCAGCGGGTTGAAGACGCGGCAGGTCATCGGCCTGCCGGGGCCGCAAATGGACCTGTCGGGCGCCGATGCGGTGGTGGTCGCGCTGAAGTCGCGCACCATTCCGGCAGCCGACGCGGTCGAGATGTCGCTACAGGCCGCGAAAGCCCTGCGCGCAGCCGGGGCGCAGCGCCTGATGTTCAAGTATTGCTCGACCTTCGACTCCACCGACGAAGGCAATATCGGGCCCGTCACCGAAGCCCTTATGGAGGTCACCGGCGCGACCCTGACCATCGCCTGCCCCGCCTTCCCGGCGACCGGGCGCACGGTCTACAAGGGCCACCTCTTCGTGGGCGACCGCCTGCTGTCGGAAAGCCCGCTGAAAGATCACCCGCTCACCCCGATGCGCGACCCCGATCTGGTGCGGGTTCTGGGGCGGCAGACGGCGCTGAAAGTGGGCTCCATCGACATCACCACGATCCGGCAGGGAGAGGCCGCGCTGCGCAAAGCGCTCGACGCTGCACGCGCCGCTGGCACCCGCATCGTCGTCACCGACACGATCGACGAATCGGATCTGATGACGCTCGGCGCGGCCTGCGCGGAGATGCCGCTGATCACCGGCGGCTCGGGCATCGGTCTGGGTCTGGCCGCAGCCCTTCGCGACCAGAGCGACGCGCATATCGCACCGGATCGGATGCCAGCCCCGGAGGGCCGCTGCGCGATCCTCGCGGGCTCCTGCTCGGTTGCGACCCGTGGCCAGATCGCGGCGGCGCAAGCGGCGGGCCTGCCGAGCCGCGCGCTCGACGTGGAGGCGTTGACCGAAGGCCGACAGAGCGCGGATGAGATCGCCGACTGGGCCATCGCGCAACCCGCCGACAGCACACCCCTGATCTATTCCAGCGCCGATCCTGCGCAACTCAGCAAAATCCAGTCCCGTCTGGGCCGTGACGCCTCCGGCGCGCTGGTCGAAGACACGCTGGCCGCGGTCGCCGAACGCCTGCGCGACGCTGGGTTCACCCGGATGCTGATCGCGGGTGGCGAGACGTCGGGCGCTGTGACGACTGCGCTCGGCGTGCGCCTGCTCGACATCGGTCCCGAGATCGACCCCGGCGTGCCGTGGACGATGAGCCTGTCCGGCCCGCGCCTCGCGCTCGCGCTCAAATCGGGCAATTTCGGTGCCGAGGATTTCTTCCTCAAGGCGTGGGACCTGCTGGAGCCGGAGGCCGAACATGTCTGACGAAACGCGTCTGCGCGACCAGATCTGCACCATCGGGCGCTCGCTCTTCGACCGCGGCCTGACCGCCGGGTCTTCGGGCAATATCTCGGCGCGGCTGCCCGATGGCGGCTGTTTGATGACGCCCACCAACGCCTCGCTCGGCACACTCGACCCGGCCCGGATCTCGCTCTTCGACCGGGACGGCAACTTCGTCTCGGGCGACAAGCCGACCAAGGAATCCTTCCTGCATTTCGCGATGTATGACGAGCGTCAGGAGGCGGGCGCGGTGATCCACCTGCACTCGACCCATTCGACGGCCGTCTCGATCCTGCGCGATATCGACCCCGAGGACGTGCTGCCGCCGCTGACCGCCTATCACGTGATGCGCGTGGGTAAGCTGCCGCTGGTCCCCTATTACGCGCCGGGCGATCCCGAACTGGCCGAGGCCGTGCGCTCGCTCGCCAGCGCGCATCACTCGGTGCTGCTGGCCAATCACGGCCCCGTCGTCGCAGGCACCAGCCTGTCGAACGCGCAATACGCCGCCGAAGAGCTGGAGGAGACCTCCAAGCTGTTCCTCGCGCTGCAAGGCCACGCGATCCGCCCGCTCACCCAGTCGCAGGTCGCGGACCTGCGCAAGCGCTTCAATCTTTGACCCGAATTTCACGACCTACCGACCCAAGCGGAGTACCCAATGACTAAGACCCAGGAAACCATCGGCTTCATCGGCACCGGCCTGATGGGCCACGGCATGGCCAAGAACATCGTCGAGAAAGGCTATCCGCTGACCGTGATCGCCCACCGAAACCGCAAGCCGATCGAGGACCTGGTCTCGCGCGGGGCGACCGAGGCGACCTCCTATGAAGACCTCGCCGCCCGTTCGTCGATCATCTTCCTGTGCCTCACCGGCGCGCCCGAGGCCGCCGAGGCGGTCGCGAAGCTGACCCCGGGCCTGAAAGAAGGCAGCGTGATCATTGATTGCTCGACCGGCGAGCCGACCATGACGATGAAGCTCGCACAGGACATGGAGGCAATCGGCGTCGCCTATGCCGATGCGCCGCTCAGCCGCACCCCGAAAGAGGCCTGGGAAGGTACGCTCGATTGCATGGTCGGCGCGGATGAAGAGCTGTTCGCTCGCATCGAACCGGTCATCGACACCTGGGCGGGCAAGATCGTGCGCGTGGGCAGTCTGGGCGACGGCCACCGTATGAAGCTGCTCAACAACTTCATCTCTCTCGGCTATGCCGCGCTTTATTCCGAAGCCCTCGCGCTGTCGCGCAAGGTCGGCATTCCGATCGAGCAGTTCGACAAGGTGATCCGCGGCGGCCGGATGGATTGCAGCTTCTACCAGACCTTCATGGGCTACGCGCTCGAGGGCAACCGCGAGGCGCACAAGTTCACCCTCGCCAATGCCTACAAGGATCTGCGCTACGTCGAGACGATGGCGAATGCCGCCACCGTCGCGACCCCGCTCGCCAGCACTGCCAAGAACGCCTTCGCGATGGCGATGGCGACCGGTGGCGACGGCTCTGAAGATTACGTGCCGCATCTCGCGGATTTCGTAGCACGCGCGAACGGGCTCGACTGAGCCCACGCACCTCCCGGAAGCGACGTCTCAGCCCGGCCAGAAATGGTCGGGCTGAGCATTTATCGGCTCCGCCCGAGCGGTCCGGTTTGAATGTTCGAACATGGCCGACCTTAGGTCCACCGGGAGGATGGGCTCAGGGGCCGATGGGTGCCACCCCTCACTCATCGGGGTGGAACAGATGCGTCCGGGCGGGGTCGAACGCCAGATCGATCCGCTCACCGCGTTCGAACTGCTTGTCCTCGCTGAAGGCGGCGATCAGGCTCGTGCCGTCCGCCATCGCCAGATCGACGACCGTTTCACTGCCCAGCCGCTCGACGAGCGATACCTGACCGTGCAGGACGCCCTCATCGGGCGTGCTGGGGGTGACGTATTGCGGGCGCAGGCCCAGCAGGGCGGTGTCGCCGGGGGCGAATTTGCGACCGCGCACGGGGACGACGATCGGGTCCATCGAGTGACGCGCGACCTTGGCGTTTTCGCTATCGGCTTCCAGGACTTCGACCTCGAGGAAATTCATCGACGGCGCGCCGAGGAAGCCTGCGACGAAGCGGTTGGCCGGGTTGTGATAGAGCTCCATCGGCGAGCCCGACTGCATCACCAGCCCGTCGCGCAGCACCACGATCTTGTCGGCGAGCGTCATCGCCTCGACTTGATCGTGGGTGACGTAGATCATCGTCGCGTCCAGCTGCTTGTGGAGCTTGCCGATCTCCATGCGCATGTCCATCCGAAGCGCCGCGTCGAGGTTCGAGAGCGGCTCGTCGAAGAGGAAGACCGAAGGGTTGCGGGTGATCGCGCGCCCGATCGCGACACGCTGGCGCTGGCCGCCCGAGAGCTGGCTGGGGCGACGGTCGAGCAGATGCTCCATCTGCAGAATTTCGGCGGCGCGCTGCACTTTCTCCGCCTTCTCGGCTTTCGACGCGCCCGAGATGGTGAGGCCGAAGGCCATGTTGTCGCGCACGCTCATATGCGGGAAGATCGCGTAGCTCTGGAACACCATCGCCACGCCGCGTTCGCGGGGCTGCACGTCATTGACGCGCTCGCCGCCGATCTCCAGCGTGCCGCCCGAGATGTCCTCGAGCCCGGCGATCATCCGCAGCAGCGTGGATTTCCCGCAGCCCGAGGGGCCTACGAAGACGCAGAACTCGCCATCGGCCACGTCGATATCGACGCCGCGGATGACCTCGTGCGCACCATAGTTCTTGCGCAGGCCGCGCAGCTTGATGTCTGCCATGTCACTTCCCTCCCTGCTCGGCATCCGGATCGATGTGAAGATAGCCCTCCGCATCCACGAGAACGGGCTCCGGGTCCCGGATCTGGCCGACGAAATGGTCGTGGCCGTTGTCGTCGAACCCCATGATCACCAGACCCTCGGCGGTCTTGAGGATGCGTGCGGCATAGCGCCGGCACGGGTTCGCGCCATCGAGAAAGCCGGGGGCGATCCGCCACGGCCCGCGCGGGTCGTCTGCGATCAGGTAGTGGTTGCCGGTCACCGGGGTCATGCCGGTGTCCGCGATGCGCGCGCGGCTCCAGTGCTCGGCGGCGGTGCAGAACAGGCAATACCAGCGTCCGTTCTCCTCGAAGACCTGCGGCACTTCGAGCTGACCGAACCCGCCGACGAAGACCGGCGGCTGGAGGTCCCAGTGGATCAGGTCGGGCGAGGTGGCGAAGCCGATGGCCCCGGCCGCGTTCGCCTCTTCGATGCCGGGGGCGCGGGCGGTGAAATACATCAGCCAGCCATCGCCTGCGGGGTCGCGCATCACCCAAGGGTCGCGCATCGCCCGGTCGTGCCAGTGACCGACCATGTGTTCGGCCTCGTACTGCGCGGCATTGGGGCCGGTCAGGTCGAGGCAGAGCCCGTCGCCCACGCGGTCCCAATTGTGCATGTCGTGCGAGGTCGCGTGACCGATGCGCTGATAGAGCCCGTCTTCGGATTGCCGACCGCCCGTGTAGAACAGGTGCCATAGCCCGTCATCGTCGCGCAGCACCGAGCCGGTCCAGGTGACCAGATCGTCCCAGGCCGGGGCCGGAGCCGGGGTCAGCGACGTTCCCAGATGGTGCCAGCTTATCAGGTCGTCCGAGACCGCGTGGCCTTGGCTCACGTTGAAGTGGCGCAGGTCCGGATCGCCGAGCGACTTGTCGGCCTTGAGGAACCAGGCATGCCAGCGTTCGCCGTCATGGGCATACCAGCTGTCCCAGACCCATTGCTTGTCGAGTGCGAGAACCATGTCGGATTATCCTTTCACGCCGGTAGAGGCGATGGAGGCGATGAACGCCTTTTGAAGCACGAGATAGAAGGCGAGAACCGGCACCGTGATCAGCGTCAGGTAAGCCATGATCTCCCCCCAGGCGGGGTTGAGTTGGAAGAAATACTGCAGGCCGACCATCACCGGGCGATACTGCTCTTGCTGGACCACGATCAGCGGCCAGAGATACTGGTTGTACATGATCAGGAATTTCAGGATCGCGGCGGTCGCGATGACGGGCCCCGAGAGCGGGATCACCACGCGGCGATAGATCTGGAACCAGCTTGCGCCCTCGACGCGGGCTGCCTCAATCAACTCGCCGGGCAGGCCTTTGAAATACTGCACGAAGAGGAAGATCGTCAGCCCGTCCGCGATCCACGGGATGATCTGCACGCGGTAGCTGTCGAGCCAGCCCCAACTGAGCCCGTCCAGCCCCAGCCAGGGCAGTTTCGACACTTCCAGGAGAAGCGGGATCGCGATCGTCTCGAACGGGACGATGAAGGTCGCGAGAATGATCGAGAGCATCACATCGCGCCCGCGCCATTGCAGGAAGACGAAGGAGAACCCGGCGAGCGAACAGATCACCAGCGACAGCAGCACCGTCGTCCCGGTCACGAAGATCGAGTTGAAGACGAAAAGCCCGACCGGGGCGCGCTCGAAGGCGCCGGTGTAGTTGTCGAGGCTGAGCTGGCCCACCGGCAGGAAGGCGCGCAGGCTCGAGGTGTCGCGCAGCAGCTCGTCGCTGGGCTTGAAGCTGGACATCACCATGAACAGCAGCGGCAGAACGAAGATCAGCGCGATCAGGATCAGCACGAGATAGCGCACACCCAGCCGCAGATTGCGGTTATCGGAACCAATGACAGTCATTTCAGCGCTCCCTCGTCAGCCAGCGTTGGATCATCGAAATCACCAGAACGATCAGGAACAGGATCACCGAGATCGCCGAGCCACCCGCGATGTTCTGCATTCCGTAGCCGCGTTGCACGGCCTGGAAGACCAGCGTCTGGGTGGAGTCGAGCGGCCCGCCCTTCGTCATGACGTCGATCTGGGCGAAGATCGCGAAGGCCTGCATGGTGATCACGATCAGCACCAGCACCGCGGTGTGACGCAGCCCCGGCCAGGTGACATAGCGGAAGGTTTGCCATTTCGACGAGCCTTCGATCGCTGCGGCCTCGTAAAGCGTGGGCGGGATCGTCTGAAGCCCGGAAAGCCAGATCACCATGTGGAAGCCCACCGCCTGCCAGATCGACATCGTGATGATCGCGCCAAGCGCGGTATGTGGATTGCCCAGCCAGTCGACGGGTTGGAAATGCCCGAAGCTCAGGAAGGACAGCATGTTGTTCAAGAGCCCGTTCTGCCCCGAATAGATGAAACGCCAGAGCAGCGAGACGACGACGATCGAGACGACCACAGGCATGAAATAGATGGTGCGGAAGATCGTGATCCCGCGCAGTTTCTGGTTGATCAGCAGTGCGAGACCCAGCGCGATCGCGGCCTGTATCGGTGCGACTATCAGCACGAATATGCAGGTGTTGAGCAGCGCTTTCCAGAAGACGACGTCGCTTGCGATCACCACATGCGCCGTGTCGCCCGAGACCCAGCGAAACCATTCCTGCATGCCGTGATATTGCGGCGTGTCGGGGTTGCGCGTGATGGAGCGCAGGCGGGGAAATTCGGCCTGCCCGTCGGCATCGGTGACGGTCTTGCCCGCGCTATCGGTCTTGGCCTGAAGGTCGACCACCGCGATGTTGAGCATTTCCCGGTAGTTCTCGAGGCCGACGAAACGCGTGGCATTGGGCGAGATCAGCCGCTGGTTGGTCAGCGAGAAGCCGACGCCCAGAAAGAAAGGCGTGATGATGAAGGCGAGGATCAGCACGATGCCCGGCAGGGCAAAGGCCCATCCCGCCCGATTGGCGGAAGTCAGTGACGAGCGCATGGCGCGGTCTCCCGGTCTGAAGTTGGAGGTGGGGGCGCGGCAATCGCGCGCCCCCGCGGCACAGCGGCTCAGTTCTTCTTGTAGCCGTCGTTGCGCTTGATATCGTCGTTGATCTGGTCGGTGGCGGAATCGAGCGTGTCGATCACGTCAGCCCCGTCCGCGATATCCGCGGCGGCCTTCTGGAACACCTTGGAGTCGACGACGTAGCCGGGCGTCACCGGACGTTTCTCGGCTTGCGCCTCGGACAGGCCGTAGAACACCGCGAGCGGACCGCCCGTCTTGTAGTTCTTGGTCATCTGCGCGGCAGACTTGGTAGCCGGGATCAGGCCGAGCGCATCCGAGAACTCCGCCAGATACTTGTCCTGCGTCGCGAACTTGATGAACTCCGCCGCACCTTCGGGAGCCTTGGAGCTGGCCGAGATGCCGAACTGCCAGGACGCGCCGCCGATCTTGGAGCCGTTGCCGAAGTCCGGCGCGGGCAGGAACTCGACATCGTCGACCTTGTCCATCGTCTTGACCGCGTTCCAGTTGCCGTTCCACGAGAAGGCGTATTTGCCGTCGATGAAGCCGGTTTCATGGGCTGCCGGGTCCTGGCTGGTGCCGGGCGCCAGCTTTTCGGTGAACAGCGACTGCCACCAGTTGCCCCAGGCGATCGCGGCATCGCCGTTGAGCACGCCCTCTGCGGTGTCATAGGTCTCGCGGTTGACCAGCCCGCCGCCGAAGCTCTGCAGGAAGGGCAGGAACGCATAGGGATACCACTCGCCCTTGTCCGACATGCCCAGATCGATCGCGTAGTCGAACTTGCCGCTCTTCTTCGCGGCCTCGAGCGCGTTCATGAACTCGTCTTTGGTCCAGGGCTTGTCGAGCGTGGGCGTGCGCAGCCCCAGCTCTTTCATCGTGGACTTGCGCGCATAAAGCGCGACCGCCGCGTCCCACAGCCCGATCGAGTAGAGCTTGCCGTCATAGACGCCCTTGGTGCCGGGCAGGAAATCCTTGAAGTGATCTTCCGGGATCGGCAGCGGCTGCAGATAGCCCGACCAAGCCCAGTTCGGCATGATCGGCCCATCCATGTCGAGAATGTCGGGCAGGTTGCCCGCGAGGGCTGCTGCCGTCACCGAGTCGTTGTAGCTGTTTTGCGGGAAGCTCTGCAGCGCGACCTTGTAGTCCGACTGGCTCTTGTTGAAGTCGTCGATGATCTGGTGGACGATCTTGCTCTCCACCTTGTTGCCTGCGCCGTGATACCACATCGTCAGATCGGTGGTCGCGAAGGCAGCACTGCAGAACCCGGTGGCGGCAATGACCGCCCCGGCCGTCACGTTCAATAGTTTCATGTCATCCTCCCTTGGATGTCTGGCTTTCGAGTTCGAGGTCGGTCACGGAGGAGCGCCAGAATACGCGTCCCGCCACCCGCACGGGGTCGTGCGGACGGGATGCCTCCTCCGAGATCAAGGAAAGCAAAAGCTCGGCCGCCTGCCTGCCCATCTCGGCATAGGGCAGTTCGACCGTGCTCAGCGGCGGGTAGAGGGTCTCTGCGATCGCACGGTAATTATCGAAACCGGCAATGGAGATATCCTCCGGGACACGGATGCCGCGGGTGCGCAGCAATCCGTAAAGCTGCATCGCCATCTCGTCATTGCCGCAGCAGATCACGGTTGGCGGTTCCGGCAGCGCGAGGATCCGGTCGAGCGCCTCGTCGAGCCACCGGTGCAGAAATTCGGTGTTGATCGGGTAGCCTGTCGATACGAGCGCGGGGTCGTAGGCGATCCCCGCAGCCTCAAGCGCTTCGCGATACCCCTCGATGCGAAGCGGCACCGCATCCATCGCGGGATCGAATGTCAGATAGGCGATGCGCCTGTGGCCATGCGCGGTCAGACGCTCGACGAGCCGTTTCTCACACGCCTTGTCGTCGGGCACGATCGCCGGGGTGCCATGGGCGTCGTAGCAGTTTGCGAGCACCAGCGGGCAAGCCGGTGTCGCGGTCTCGAAGGCCACCCGCTTGTGATAGTCGGCGACATAGATCAGCCCCTCGACCCGATGCTCCTGAAACGTGCGCAGGAGCGCGGGAACCTTGTCGATCTGTCCGGCCGTATCCGCGATCATCAAGGTCAGATCGCGCTCGGCGACGACCTGCTGAATGCCCTGAAGGATGAACAGATCGGGCAGCCCCTTGGGGTCGGACAGCTCGGCCGTGCGCGAAATCGCCCCCGTCACGACGCCGATCAGCCCCGACCGGTTCGAGCGCATCATACGTGCCGCGCTCGAGGGGACATATTTCAACTCGCGAATGGCAGCTTCCACCTTCTCGCGGGTCTTTTTGCCGACCGGCGCATCCCCGTTCACGACGCGCGACACCGTTTTCGGCGAAACGCCGGCCAGCTTTGCTACATCGTAAATCGTCGACACGACGGCCCCTCCAACGCAGAGAAAACTCCGCGACTCCCAAAAGACATCGATGTCATAATCAGAAATGTCATCGATGTCAAATTGAGTTGGGAGGCGATCCTTAGACCCTGCCCCGTGCGCCAAAGAAGTGCGCTATCCCGAACTGGTGCTCTCCCAGAACACTCAGCACCACCACGAAGTCCGGGAGATCGATAAGCGGTTCAATATCTTCGGAATGCATATTCCGCGCAGGTGAAGCGCAGGGCTCGCACGCGCGCGATCGTTCTCGGGCCGATTGTAGCCGCGCAGCACGACAAGATCGACGCCGAGCGACGACAGGCCGCTCCCCCATGCTTTGAGGATCGCATGCGCCGCAGCCCGGCAGTCAGCGGGCGGCCCGCAAGATCTGCTCGACCCCTTCCGCGTCCAAACGGATCGGATTGCCTCCGGCACAGGGATCGCGCAACGCATCGGCGACCAGAGCGGGAATATCACCTTCGTCCACCTTGACGCCCATCTCGCTCAGCGTCGAAGGCATATCAATGCGCGCCTGCAACGCCTCGAGCCAGGCAAGAACCGCCGCGCCGGGATCGTTGCCCTCGAGCCGCAATTCATGCGCGAGGGTCGCCATCTGCTCTCTCACGGCAGGCAGGTTGAAGCGGAGCACATGGGGCATCAGCACCGCATTGAGCATCCCGTGATGCGCATCGTAACGCGCGCCCAGCGGATGCGCCAAGGCATGCACCGCCCCGAGCCCCTTTTGCAGGGCCGTGCAGGCCATCGCGGAGGCGACGATCATGTTCGAGCGCGCCTCCAGATTTTCAGGCTCCCAATAGGCCGTCGCGAGAGCCCCGTCGATCATCTTCAGCGCCGTCAGGGCCAAGCCATCGGCCATCGGATGCCAGCCCGGCGCGCAGAGCGCCTCGAGCGCATGCGAAAGCGCATCCATACCGGTCGCGGCCGTCAGAGTGGGCGGCAGGCCAACGGTCAACTCCGGATCGAGGATGACCAGCTCCGGCAGCATCTCGGGGTGGAAGATGATGACCTTGCGATGGGTCTGGGTATCGGTGATCACCGACGATCTGCCGAATTCGGAGCCCGTCCCTGCCGTTGTCGGGATCGCGATGACAGGCACCATTCCCTCGGTCTGAACGCGCCGGAAGTTGTCGCCGACATCCTCGAAATCCATCAGCGGGCGCGACTGCCCCGCCATCATCGCGACCGCCTTGGCAGCATCCATCGCGGAGCCCCCGCCAAGCGCAATGACGCAATCATGGCCGCCTTTGCGCAAGACCTCCCGTCCCGCCATGACATTTTCCACAGTGGGGTTCGGCTGCACATCGTGGAAGAACCCGGGCTCCATGCCTGCAGCTTTCACGATCTCCAGCGCCTGCGTTGCGATCGAATAGGTGGCGAGACCTCTGTCGGTGATCAGCAGCGGTGCCGTCGCACCGATCTCCGCCAAGCCTGCGGGAAGATCGGACAGGCGCCAGGCTCCGAACCAGACTTGCGTCGGGAAACTCCAGCGCGCGTGGAGGCTCGCAAAATCGAATTCACTCATGGGAAGGTCCTGTCGAAGTTATCAGCTCTCGGCAATCGCGCTCAGGCGGCGACGGGCGGCGCGTTTGCGCAACCTGTCGACGGCGAAGATCAATACCAAGGCGGGGATGAAGGTCAGCGTGGCGAGGGCCGGGTAGATCGGGGACGAACCCACCGCGATCCCCGAGAAGACGAAGGTCGGCAGCGTGCGTGTCGAGCCCGAGAGGCTGTAGGTGATGTAGAAATTCCCCCACGATAGCAGGAAGGCGAAGATCGCGGCCGAGAAGATCCCCGGCCAGATCAGGGGAAGCGTGATCTCCCGCAGGATCTGCCAGCGGGTCGCCCCCGCATCCTCGGCGGCATAGTCGAGCGTATTGTCATAGCCCTGCATCTGCACCGAGATGATCACGATGCAGAACGGCGTGATGTAGATGACATGCCCGATCACCGCGGACCAAAGCCCGGGCGACATGTTCAGCCAGCCGGCCAGCACCGAGAACCACAAGAGCATCACGACACCCAGCAGAAGCTGCGGGAACAGGAGCGGCGCGAAGGTCAGGATGCGAAAGCCCCACTGGAAGCGGAACTTGTAGCGGCTCCAGGCGAAGGCTCCGCCTATGCCAAGTAGCGTCGCGAAGACCGTCGCGAGCACCGCGAGAAGCGCCGAATTGCCAAGCGCGGACCAGAAGTCGCGATCCGCCAGCAACTCGCCATACCAGCGGGTCGAGAATTCGGGGATCGGCCAGGACAGGAAGCGGCTCTTGGTGAAGGAGAACAGCACCAGCGTGGCAATCGGGATGTAGAAGAAAATCAGCGCGGCGATCACGGAGCCGTAAAGCAGGACATCCGCAATTCGCTTTTCCATGCGATCAGTCATTCGTCCCCCTCCGCGCCTGCCAGAGCGCCACCGCTCCGGCCACCGTCAAAGCCGCCGCCCCGATCACGATCAGCACGAGCGTCAGCGCCGCTCCCAGGGGCCAGTTCACGCGGGTCTCGAAACTCTGTCGGATCAGTTCCGCCGCGAGCGGAGAGGTCCCGCCCCCCATCACCTTCGGCTCGAGAAACACGCCGAGGCTGAGAACGAACACCAGAACCGCCCCCGCCCAGATGCCGGGCTTTGCAAGCGGCAAGGTCACCTCGATGAAGGCGCGCAGCCGGGACGCGCCCGCGTCGCGTGCCGCGAGCACCAGATCTCCGTCGATCCGCGCCATGGAGAGCGCGATGGTGAAGATCGTGTAGGGCAGCAGATTGTAGACCATGCCGATCATCGTCGCGTTCGGCGTGAACAGCACGTTCACCGCAGCTGGCGGGAACCCGATCGCCTCGAGCGTGCCGTTCAACACGCCGGAGCGGTCGAGAAACAGCACCCAACCGAAGGTCTTCAGGACCGCATCGGTGAGAAAGGCGAAGACCATTAGCAGCGTGATATGGTCGGACCAGCGCGACAGGCGATGCAGCATGCCATAGGCGATCGGGATCGCGAGGATGGTGCAAAGGACCGTGCAAACCAGTGCCATCATCAATGTGCGCCACATGATCGTCCAGTAGTGGACCTGGCTGAACACGTCGGTCCAGACCTTCAGATCCCATGTCCAGACAAGCCGATAGTATTGCGTGCCCTGAAAGCTCAGGAGCGCCGTCATGATCAGCGGGATCACGAAGAACAGTCCCATCAGCAGCAAGAGAGGCAAGGTCGACAGGCGCAATGCCCCGTCCCGCCAGGATTTCTGTATCTCGGCCATCGCTTACGCCTCCACCGCGAACAGGTCGCCCAGCGCGAGGCCGAGCTTCACGGGATCGGCCTGCTTCGCCGGCAAGGTGGAGGTGCCGGGGATATCCATCACGATCTCGGTTCCGGCCGCCGCGATCCGATACTGGATCGATGCGCCCCGGATGAAATACTCGTTCACCGTCCCGGTGATGGTGCAGTCAGCGCTTTCGCCCGGCGCAAGCAGGCGCAGCATTTCCGGACGGATCATCAGCGCGGCATCAGTCCCTGCCGCGACACCGGGCGCGACCTGATCGGCGGCAATGATCGGGTTTGCGCAATCGAGAACGTCGCAGGCGAACCGGAACGCATCGCCCTCTTGCGTGACCTTGGCGGGCAGCAGGTTGGTATCCCCGATGAACCCGGCCACGAAGGCATTCGCGGGGCGGTAATAAATCTCGGACGGCTCGCCCAGTTGCACGATCTTCCCCGCGCGCATGACGCAAATCCGGTCGGCGAGCATCATTGCCTCTTCTAGGTCATGCGTGACGTGGACGAAGCTCGTCCCGACATGGCGATGCAGGTGCTTGAGTTCGGCCTGCAGGGATTTCTTGAGCTTCGCATCGAGCGCGCTCATCGGTTCGTCCAGCAGCAGCACCGGCGGCTGCGACACCATCGACCGCGCGAGCGCCACGCGCTGTTGCTCCCCGCCCGACAGCTCGTGCGGATAGCGGTTGAGATAGCTCTCCTTGAGATGCATCAGCTCCAACATCCGGCGCACGGCGGCGTCGATCTCGGGCTTCGGGCGTTTGGCCAGATGCAGCGGGAAGCCGATATTCTGCGCGACGGTCTTGTGCGGGAAGAGCGCGAGCTTCTGGAACACCATCCGCGTCGGGCGGGCCGAGGCAGGGATCTCCGTCATATCCTCCCCGTCGATCACGAGACTGCCTGCCGACAGGTCCTCGAAACCGGCCAGGATCTTGAGCAACGTGGTCTTGCCGCAGCCCGAAGGCCCGACGAGCGCCAGAAACTCCCCATTGGCGACTTCCAATGAGATATCGGTCAGTGCGCGATAGGTGCCGTAGTATTTATCGATTCCGGTGGCTTTGATGATGGGAGAAACCAAGGGGGACTTCCTGTCTCAGAAAGGGAGCAAGGGCGGCGAAACCGCCCTTGCAAATCGGGAGATCAACGCGCGGCGGCCAGTTCCTGAGACCAGATCTCAAGCATCTGGTCGATATTCGGAGCCACGTTGTGGAAGTGGGACTTGTCCCAGGCCTCCCACATGTAATCCATCTGCAGCACGTCCTTCTGCTCGTCGGTGAACAGAGCTTCGGCTTCCTGCGAGGGCACGAGGTTGCAAGTCGCTTCCGTCCAGGCGAGTTTGACGGCCACTTCCGGCGAGGTCAGGTCGCGCAGCAGCGCCTTGGCCTTGGCGTCGTCGACCGGGTCTTTCACGATGCCGCCCGCTTCCATCCAGATGATGCCCTGGTTCAAGCCATCCTTGGGCTCCGGCACGATCGACATGATCTCTTTCTGGCCATCCTTGCGCAGCGCCGAGGTGCAGTAGGTGCCGCCCCCAATCAGGGTTCTGAACGAGCCGTCCATCAGGCCTTTCTGCGCGACCGACAAGTCTCCGACAATCGCCCGCGTGTTTTTGAAGAGCGCGCGCAGCACGAGGCGGATTTCGTTGAGCTCGGCGTCGTCGAGCTCCTTGTAGGGATCGATCCCGGCATAGAGCGCCATCGGCATGATCGGCCAGTCGCCCCAGTCGAGCACACAGATCTTGTCCTTGTAGGCCGGATCGAAACAAGGCGCGTAGCTGCTCCAGTTCTCGAGCTTGTCATACTTGGTATTGACGGTCGGCCCGACCCAGCCCCAGCGCGTCGGCAGGCCCGTCGTCTTCCCGTCGAAATCCAGCGGCGCGAAGGGGGCGCGGAATTGCGGGTAGAAGCTCTCGTAGACATCGGCGAACTCGGCATCGTCGAGGAATTCCCCGATATCGGCCGGCCCCATGCGCTGCACCCACGGGCTATCGGTGGCCACGACGTCGAAATCGCGCCATGCGCCGGCTGCGAGCTTGGCGAACCCGCCAGGGCTGTCGGTGATGAGGTCGATCGAGATCGAAACGTCGTTCGCCTCCTCGAAGGGTTTGATGATGTCGGGGCTGTCATAGCCCTCCCAACACATGAATTTCATGGAAGTGGCGGCATGAGCCTTTCGCGGCATCAACCCTGCCCCCGCGAGCCCTGCCGCGCCCATTCCCTGCAAGAAGGTCCGGCGATTGGGCGAAAACATCGGTATTCCCTTGGACTTTGTCATCTCTCTTTACTCCCGGTTGGTTGGATCAAGGCCAGCTTTCTTTTCTTGTTTCAGACGACCTCGAGGTATCTTTCGCGTTCCCACGTGCTCACATGGCGAAGGAAAGAAGCGTATTCGTGGCGCCGCGCGCGCACGAAACTGTCGATGAACACGTCGCCGAAAATCGCCCGAGCGACTTTGCTTTCGTTCAACCGCTCGGCGGCCATGCCAAGATCGCTCGGGAAACGGGTGTCGGGCGACGGGTCCAGAAGATACTGATCGCCCGAGGCAGGCGGGCCCGGATCGAGCTCGTTCTCGATCCCCCACAACCCGGCTCCGAGGCACATCGCCAGGGCCAGATGCGGGTTCGTATCTGCCGAAGGCACACGGAACTCCACACGCGTCGCATCGGGGCTGTCATTCATCACCCGCGCCGCGACCGTGCGGTTCTGGATCGCCCAGGAGGCCGCCGTGGGCGCCCACATCCCCGGAACCATCCGGCGATAGGCATTCACCGTCTGACTGCACAGCGCGAGCATCTCCGGCATCAAGGCGACCAGCCCGGCGATGAAATGCCGGGCGGTCTTGCTCAGCCCGTCCGCATCGCCGGGATCGACGAAGGCGGGGCTGTTGTCGGTCAGGTTGCGCAGCGAGACATGCAGGTGCCCGGACTGCCCCGAGAGGTTTTCATTCAGCTTCGACATGAAACAGGCGGTGAGCCCGTGGCGCCGGAAATAGGTCTTCGCGAAGTTCTTGAACAAGGCCGCATCGTCGGCGGCTTTCACACCGGGAGCATGGGTCAGCGGCACTTCGAGACAGCCGGGGCCAAGTTCCGTATGCAGCGCGTCGAGACCGATCCCGAGGCTCTCCATCATCGCCACGAGCCCATCGAGCAGCTCGTGCTCATTCGCCAGCGTCTCGAGCGAGTAGGTCTTATTGCCCAACGCGTAATGCTTGGGCTCGGCAAACCCGCCTTCGCGCAGGCTCGCCGCGTCCTCGTCGAGCAGGTTGAACTCGAACTCGAAAGCCGAATGGACCGAAAAGCCCATGTCTCGCGCTTTCTCGAGTTGGCGGATCAATTGATTTCGTCCCGACCGCTCTCCGAAGGGCATCGCATAATCGGCGATGCAGATCGCCTGATCGCCCTCGAAGGGCCAGGCGCGCACCGTCTCGGGGAAAAGCTGCGCCGGAACATCGGTATAGTCGCCGCTCCCGTAGGTTTCCTCGGCGCTGTCCCAATTGTAGAGCACATCGCAGAACGGGTAGCCGCCCTTGGCCAGCTTCTCCGCCTTGGCACGCGCGACCCGTTTGACGCGGAACATCCCGTCCTGATCGAAAATCCCGATATGCACATATTGTGCGCCGATCCGATCGAGCATTTCGTGCATATCGACATGATAGGGGGTATCAGCTTGCATTCCGCAGCATTCCATTTTTTCCTGATCCGGTTCAGCTTAGAGCCTTGGCTGAGCCTACCAATACCCCCCGAGGGGTATGCCGCGTTCCCCGCAACGGGCGCCGCGGATCGAAGCGAGACCGGGAACGATGTCAGGATGGAATGAGCGCATCGCCGATGCGATCACTGCGATGGGGACCGAAGAGTTCGCCCGAACGCTCGACCGGGCGACGGAGACGCTGTTTCCCTACAAGATTTGCATGGTCTTTGCCTATGAGGGCAACGCGACGCCGCAATCGCTCTACCACAATCTGCCGCGGGATGCGGCGCGGATCGTGATCTGGGATTACTGCACCGGTCCGTATCTGCTCGACCCGTTCTACGCCGAGACCGAGCGGCGGCGCTCGGGGATGGCCGGTCTTCGACAGATGGCGCCGGACAAGTTCTTCCAATCGGAATATTACGCCAAGCATTACAGCCGCACCGGCATTCGCGACGAGATCGGCATCTTCGCCGCGATCGGGCCGAAGCGGGTCGCGGTGATCAGCTTCGCCCGGGAACGCGGCCAGCCGGTTTTCAGTGCGCGCGAGCGGGCGCGTCTCGCCGAGGTGGGGCCCGTCATCGAAGCCCTGATGCGCGGCCATTGGGGCGTCACGGCAACGCGCGAGGCACGCGACGATGCGGCGGAGACCGCCCTGCCCCCTCTGCAGGTCCTGCTCGACCGAATTGCCGGTGGCGTTCTGACCCCGCGCGAGACCGAGGTGATTGCGATGGTGCTGCGTGGCTATTCGACCACGGCGATCGGCGCAAATCTCGAGATCAGCGACGAGACGGTGAAGGTCCATCGCAAGAACGCCTACCGGAAGCTGTCGATCTCGTCTCAGGCGCAGCTTTTCTCGCTCTTCCTGAAGGCGCTGGACGAAAGTTCGGTGGCGGGTCAGTTGCAGCAGCGTCGACCTGGGTAGCCCTCCGCCCAGCGCCGACGACTCCGAGACGGCTAGAAAACCATGCTCCCGACGCCTTCGCGCTTCGCTTCGCGAACCGCCTCTGGCGCGGCGCTTGCCATCGACTGGTAGGCCATCAGTTCGACCGTGTCGCGGATGGCCACGAAATGCCCCTCCCCGACTTCGCGCAGCGAGATGCGCTCGGGGTCGGTGGCGCGCGGCAGCAGAAGCTTCGGCGTTTTCAGGTCGGATGCGCGCTCGCGCTGGAGCGGTCTGCGCTGCGGGTCCGGATGTGGCACCGCCGACAGCAGCCGTCGGGTATAGGGATGCAACGGGTTGTTCAGCACGGTGTCGGTCGGCCCGGTTTCGACGACCTGCCCCGCCCACATCACGGCGATGCGGTGGCTGACGCGTTCGACGACCGCGATATCGTGGGAGATGAAGAGGAAGGAGACGCCCTCCTCCCGCTGCAGCTTGGCGATCAGATCGGTAATCTGGCGCGCGACCGATACGTCGAGAGCCGAAACCGCCTCATCCGCGACGATGATCGCCGGTTTGACCGAGAGCGCGCGGCAGATGCAAAGTCGCTGACGCTGCCCGCCGGAGAACTGGTGCGGGTAACGGTCCATCGCGGCGGGTTCCAGCCCGACCCGCTCCAGCAGCTCGCCTGCCATCGCCCGCCGCTCGGCGCGCGTCATCGGGTTGCGGATATGGGCAGGCTCGGTGATCAGATCATAGACCGGGAGCCGCGGGTTGAGGCTGGCATAGGGGTCCTGAAAGACCATCTGCATCTTTCCGCGCAACGGGCGCAGCTCTTGCGCCGTCAGGCCGGTCAGGGTCTGCCCGCTCAGCCGGACCCGCCCGCCGGAGGCTGCCTCGAGCCCGAGCAAGGTCCGCGCCAGAGTGGATTTGCCGCAACCGGATTCTCCCACCAGCCCGAGCGTTTCTCCGCGCCCGAGGGTCAGCGAGACCTCGTTGACCGCGTGATAATCGAGCGCAGGCCGTCCCGGAGCAGCGCGGCGCACCGAGAAACGCACAGAAAGCCGACCGACTTCGAGGAGCGGCGCATCGGCGCTGAGCGGCCGTTTCGGAGCCCCCGCGCCCAGCATCGGCGTCGCCGCCATCAGGTTGCGGGTATATTCGGCCTGCGGTGCCGCGAAAATCTGCCCGACAGGACCGGTTTCGACCTGTTCGCCGCGACACAGCACGACGACGCGGTCGGCGATCTCGGCCACCACCCCCATGTCATGGGTGATGAACAGCACGGCCATTCCGCTTTCTTCCTGCAGCTCTTTGATCAGCGACAGGATTTCCGCCTGCGTCGTCACATCGAGCGCGGTCGTCGGTTCATCGGCGATCAGCAGATCGGGCTGGCAGGCCAGCGCCATCGCAATCATGACGCGCTGCCGCAACCCGCCCGACAGCTCGTGCGGATATTGCACCAGCCGCCGCTCGGGTTCGGGGATCTTGACCCGCGCGAATGCGGCACGGGCCGCCGCCAGCGCTGCCTTGCGGTCCAGCCCCTGATGCAGGCGCAAGACTTCTGCCACCTGTTCGCCAAGCGGCATAACCGGGTTGAGCGCGGTCATCGGCTCCTGAAAGATCATAGAGATCCGGTTGCCGCGCACCTGCTGCATCTCGCGTTCCTCGAGCGCCGTGATCTCAACCGGCGTGTCGCCATCCAGATCGATGCGCCCGCCGGTCAGGCGCCCGCCCTCGCGTTCGATCAGGCGCATCAGCGCCAGCGCGGTGGCGGATTTGCCCGAGCCGGACTCCCCCACCAGCGCGACGGTCTCGCCGCGTGCGACGTCGAAGCTGAGCCCCGACAGCGCGGTGTGGGAGCCGAAAGCGAGGCTCAGGTTCTGGACTGACAGAAGCGGTGCGCGGCTCATGGATCAACTCGCGGCTGCGGCAGCGCGGCGGACGCGTGCCTCGGGGTGGTCGGCGAAGGACGGCAGCGGGGGCGTCCAGCGGCGATGGCGGGGGGTGGTCTCGAAGGAGAAGGGATCGTCGCCCACGACCTCCCAGCGGAAACTGTCGCCCAGTTCGATCATCCCCATCGCGCCGGCGGGCTCGCCCTCGGTGGTGAAGCTCTCGGTCAGCGATTGCTGGGTCAGATGGGTAATCCCGTCGACGGTGGTGACGGTGTTCCAATGCACGTGACCGGCAAGACAGACGACCGGCACCTTCGCGCGAGACAGAGCGGCACGGGCGCGCTCGGCCATCGGATAGGTCGAGCTGGCCGGGTTGTTCTCGAAATAGTAGTTGCCCAGCTGCGAATGGCCCGAGATCGGCACATGGCTGACCACGAGCGTCGGACGGTCGCTCGCCTGCATGGTGCGCGAGAGCCAGACCACATCGGGCTCGGTCAGCACGAAGCCGGAATAGTCGGGCATCCGGCGGATACGCGTATCGGCGCGCCACAGGACGATGCGCCAGCCACCGACATCGACGACCCCGTGATCGAGCGTCTGGCCGAGGATCCCTTCGTTATCCGAGACCTCCAGATGATCGCGATCATGGTTGCCGTTGAGATGCAGGATCGGGGCCTCGACGGCGCGGAACGCCTCGGCCACCTCGGCTTCCAGACGCAGGTCGGTGTCGCGGTTCTCATCCGAAATCCGGTCCCCGAGATCGAGCACCAGATCGGCGCCGCCGTCGCGAACGTAACGGGCGAAGTCTTCCATCAGGGGCAGCGCCATGTCGCCGCGCTTCGCGGTCGAGGGCTTGCCATGGTGGATATCAGTGACGATGGCGATACGGGTGGACATGCTGAAACTTTCCAAAGAGTTGGGGAAGGTGCCCGCCGCCGCGCGCAAGCGGCGACAGGCGGGGAGCGTTAGTTGGAGGCGAAGGAGATCGCCCCGGCGCGGAAATCGAGCACATAGGGGATGTGGCCGGGCTTCGGCGCCCAGGCAATATCCTTGCGCACCGCCCAGCTCTCATAGGGGCGATAGAGCGGCAGCACCGGCGGGTCCTGCTTGATGCGATCCATCAGCTCGGCATAGGCGGCGCGACGATCCGCGACATCCTTGGAGAAGCGGAACTTGTCCCAGGTCTTGCGATAGGCTTCGTCGGTGGTGAAACGGCCTTCCGATTCCGAGGCCGCGTCCGGGGCCCACATGACGCCAAACGAGCCGAAGGGGTCCGCGAAATACATCGGGTTCGACCAGTTGCGGGTCATCATGTCCTTGCTGTTTCCGGTCCATTTCTCGGCGACGTTCACCTTGCCCTTGATGCCGACCTGCGCCCACATCTCGACGATGGCCTGCGCGGCCAGAAGGCCGTTGGTGTAATAGACCGGGTCGGTGTCATAGGTGATCTCGAACCCATCGTAGCCAGCTTCCTTCAGCAGTTCGCGGGCCTTCTCGGGATTGTATTCGAAGGTCTTCAGCTCCGGCATGTAGAGATCGCCGTATTCCTTCATCGTGTGGGTCGAGGGAACGACGGCCTTGCCGAGCCAAAGCGCCTCGTTCAGCGCGTCGCGGTCGATCGCGAGGCTGAGCGCCTGACGGATGCGCGGATCGCGCAGCTTGGGATGGTTGGTGTTCATGATCATGACGTGGAACAGCGGCGTGACGCTGCCCGCGGCCTTGATGCTCGGATCGGCTTCGATCAGCGACAGCTGGTCGGGCGCGACATTGGTGATCATATCCACTTCGCCGGTCTTGAGCGCGGTGATGCGCGAGGCGGTTTCCGGGATGTGGATCACGGAGACCTTTTCCAGCGGCGCCTTGTCGCCCCAGAAATTGTCGAAGCGGGTATAGACCACGCGCTCGCCGGGGCTGAACTCGCTGATCGCATAGGGGCCGGTGCCGACCGGAGCCATCGAGAAGGCTTCGTAATCGCTGTCCTCGGCCACGTTCGGATCGCCGGTCAGGCCCTTGGTGTAGTCTTCGGGGATGATCATGACCTGCTGCAGATTCACGAGCGTTTCCCAAAGCGGCTCTTCGCGCTTCACGGTGATGCGGACGGTATAATCGTCGACCTTCTCGGCCTTCTCGAAGTTGTTCAGACGGTCCTTCGAGCGCACCATGTAGGGCGGGAAGGTGGCCTGATACATGCGGTTGAGCGAGAAGACCACGTCATCGGCGGTCATCGCTTCGCCGTTCTGGAAGGTCACGCCCTGACGGAGCTTGAACTCCATGACCTTGGGCGAAACGAGGTTCCATTCGGTCGCCAGACCGGGGCGCCATTCGCCGCCGATCTTCTCGTGATCCTTGTCGATCAGCGTGTCGAAAGTGTTGTAGTAGAACTGCGAGCCGACATTCGAGTGGTCGCGACCGGGATCGAGATATTTGGCGACGTTGGCAGCGCCGACTTTCAGTTCGCGGGCCTGAGCCCCCGTGATGCCAGCGGCAGCGATGCCGGCGGCAAGAGCGGTGGAAACGAGCAGTCTGAGCATTGGTATCTCCATTGCAGGGTTTGACGACGGGCGCTTGCGGCCTTCTGTTCTTGTTGCGGGGTGTCAGCGTGCGCGCAGGCGCACGTCGACGCTGTCGCGTAACCAGTCACCGACCACCTGGACGGCGAAGGTCAGCAACACGATCAGCGCGGCGGGGACGATGACGATCCAGGGGGCGGTCGGCATGTAGTCGCGACCGATACCGACCATCGAACCAAGCGTCGCGGTGGGCGGCTGCACGCCGAGGCCGAGGAAGGACAGCGTGCTTTCGAGCAGCACGATATTCGACAGCGACAGCGTGAACTGGACCACCAGCGGCGAGACGATATTGGGCAGCAGGTGGGTGAAGGCGATGCGCCGCGGACTGGCACCTGCGGCACGGGCGGCCTCGATGAAGGGTAGATGCATCAGGCGGCGCACATCGCCGCGCACGATCCGGGCATATTGCTCCCAGCCGGCGAGGCCGAGGACGATGACCATCACCTGAAGCGAGCTGCCGAAGATCGCGAGCGTAAACAGCGCGATCAGCGTGAAGGGCACCGCGATCTGGGTGTCGACCGCCGACATGATCGCGGCATCGGTGCGTCCGCCGACCACGCCGGCCAGCAGCCCGAGCAGCCCGCCGACGAGAAGCCCCAGCAGCGCGCCGAGGATCGCCAGCATCAGCGTCAGGCGCAACCCGTGCAGGCTGCGCGAGAGGACATCGCGGCCCAGCTCGTCCGTGCCCAGCGGATAGGCGATCTTCGCCCGGTCGAAGCCAATCGGCGGGCGCAGCCGCGAAAGCAGGCTCTGCGCATTGGGATCATGCGGCGCGATCAGTGGGCCGAGGAAAGCCATGAGCAAGAGGGCCAGCCCGACCGCGAAGGCGACTTTCTGGATCACGTTGGTGCCGGTCCAAAGGCGGCTCAAAGCCGAAGGCGCGGGAGTGTTGAGGGCCATGGTCATCGGATCACCCTTTGAGTTGATGGCGCAGGCGCGGATCGGCCCAGGCATAGGCAAGGTCGATGGCGGCGTTGATGAGGATGACGGCGATGGCGACGGTGATGACCCCGAACTGGAGCACCGGGTAGTCGCGCCGGATCGCCGAGGAGACGAGCAGGTCGCCGATGCCGGGCCAGGCGAAGATCGATTCCACCACCACCGAGCCGGAGGCGGCGAGCCCCGCGATCTGAAGACCGATCACCGACAGCAGCGTGATCGAGGCGTTGCGCAAGCCGTGGCGCAGGATCACCGCACGCTCGGGCAGGCCCTTGGCGCGGGCCGTGCGCATGAAGTCCTGCCCCAGCACGTCGAGCATGGCGTTGCGGGTAAAGCGCGTGAGCGCCGCGATCAGCACGCCCGACATCGCCAGCGTCGGCATGATGAAATGCAAGGGCGTTCCATTGCCCACCACCGGCAGCCAGTTCAGCCAGTAGGCGAAGACCAAGACCATCACCACGGCGAGGATGAAGTTCGGCACCGCGTAGCCGAGGAAGGCCACGACCATCGCCGCGCTGCCCAGCCAGTGCTTGCGCCAGATCGCGGCGATCATGCCCAGCGGGAGCGACACGACGAGCGTGAGCCCGATCGCCGACAAGAGAAGCTGCGCCGAGGGCCACAACCGCTCCGCCACGATCTGGATGACCGGTCGGCGCTCGATGAAGGACAGGCCGAAATTCCCGTCGAGGAAGGCGCGCAGGAAGGCGAAATACTGGTCCCAGAGCGATCGGTCGAGCTCGTAATAGCGGATCAGGATCTCGCGGTCTTCTTGGGTCATGCCCTCGCCCGCGAGGAAATCGATGGCGTTCCCCGACAGGCGCGTGGCGAAGAACACGAGCGTGACGATGACGAAGAAGGTCAGCGCCATCCGGACGAGGGTGCGCAGGGTGTAGCTCAGCATGTCACGATCTCCTGGGCGAGGGTCACGCCGCCCGGCCGGGCGAGCAGGACGAACTCGACCCCGGCGGCGGCAGCCGCGCGGCCATCTGTTTCGGGCGTGTCGCCAAGGAAGACCGCCGCACCCGGCGCGACCCCGGCGCGCGACAGCGCGGCGTGAACCAGATCGGGGGCGGGCTTGGCGAGGCTCGACGCCGTCGCGGCGGGCACTGCGGCGCGTGCCGCGGCCCACAGGGCGCCGGTCTCGGGTCGGGGCGTGCCGTCAGGGCCGGGATGGAACGTGTCGGGATTGCTCAGGAGCACGGGCAGGCCCCGTGCGGCCATCGCGGTGAGTTCCGTCAGGTCGGCGAAGCTGAAACCGGTGTCGCGCGCCAGAAGCACCAGCTCGGGCTGCGCCCGGTCGGGCACAAGTCCCAGCTTGCGCGCCAGCGTGACAAGCGGTGGCGCGGCGAAGAGCGCGACGCGGGCTCCGGGGCGACGGCGCTGCAGATTGCGGAGCGTTTCCTCCCCCGCCAGCACCATGCGCTCGGCAGCTACCGCGAGTCCCATCAGCCCGAGCCGGGCCGAGAGGTGCTCGGCGGTGTCGGTGGAATTGTTCGAGACGACCCAAAGCCGCTCGCCGCAGCGCTCGATCAACTCGGGCACGCCGGGCAGCACGCGATCCCCAGCGATCAGACAGCCATCGAGATCGGCCAGAACCGCAGCACGTTCGGGGAGCGGCCCTGACAGGAACTCGGACAATCCGACAGGCTGGGTCATGGGCAAATCCTCTCCGTTCGGGGCCTCGGCCCCGTTCGCGCGATGCGCGTCTGTTAATGCGGTGATGGGGCGTCGCCCCGGACTGCTCACGGTTTGACGAGTTTCTGTGACGTGGATGTTACATCTGCAAGCTAAGCCGTCAGATGATGAAAGCTTCGGTTGGATCTTTGGCGAGCGCCCTGTCGCTTTCCCGCCTGCGCTCGGTGACTGCGGTCGCCGAGGAGGGCTCTTTTTCGGCCGCTGCGCGCCGGTTGGGGGTGTCGCATTCCGCAGTCGCGCAGCAGATTCGCGATCTCGAGACCGCCTTCGGCGTGCGGCTGTTCGACAAGCTCAACGGAACCCTCTGTGCCACACCGCTGTGCGAGCAGCTTTGCGATATCGGGGCCCGGATGCGCGAGGCCGAACATGACGCGCTGCGCATCCTCGAACGCCGGGGCCCGACCGGCAGGCGCAGGTTGCGCGTCGGTCTGGGCAATTCCATGCCGGGAATCGCGATCGTCCACCAGCTCCTGCGCCAGCACCCCTCGCTGACGGTCTCGGTGGAAAGCGGCTCGCATCAGGACATCCTCGCGGCCCTGCTGCGGCGCGAGGTGGATGTCGCGGTGCTGCCCGATCTGCCGAACGATCGCCGGTTCCGCACCGCGCGGGTGCTGTCGCAGGAGGTGGTGGGCATCGTCTCCGCCGACAGCCCGACCGGATTGCGTGACGAGGTCAGTCTGGAAGAATTGGCGCGGCTGCCGTTGATCTTCCGCTCGCAAGGGTCGTCGACCCAGAAGGTCGTCGATCGCGCTTTCCGCGCCACCGGCCTGTCCCCCGAGCCGCAGCTGATCGCCGACACCCGCGACGCCGTCTACGAGGCGGTGGCCTTGGGGATCGGCGTCGGCTTCATGTGGCGCTTCGGCACCTACCGCACCGATACGGTGCGCAGGCTTTTGATCCGCGACATCCGGTCGACGGTGGACGAGGTCGTGTTCGCGCTGAAGGACGAACGGAACGAGTTGATCGAACTGTTCTTCAACGCCGCCAGCCAAATCGATCCGACCGGGGCTGCTGGCGCGGAGATCATTCGAGAATAGGTGCGCCGACGCCCAAGCGACCTGGCCTAGACCGCCGCCGCGACGCTCTCGGGAAACAGATCGCCCGTTCCAAGGCTCTTCACGCTGCCATCGTCCTCGCGCATCAGGAACAGAGCGTCGAGGCCGCGTTTCTTGGCAACCTCCAACCCCTTGTCCGGGCCAAGCACCATGAGCGCGGTGGCCCAGCCGTCGGCCTCGGCGCAACTGCGCGCGACCACCGTCACGGAGGCAGGCGATGCCAGCAAGGGCGCGCCGCGCGCGCGATCCATCGTATGCGAGAGCCTGCGCGCGCCGAGGTCGATCCAGTGCCGATAATCGCCGGAGGTCGCGACCGATGCGTTCTCGAGCGCGAGGATCGAATGCGGCGTGCGGCGCAGCGGATCGGGGCTCTCGACCGCGATCGTCCAAGGGCTGCCATCGGGCCTGAGCCCCATGGCCCGCATTTCGCCGTCGATCCCGACGAGACCGGCTTCGATCCCCTGCGCGGCCAGCGTCTCGGCGAGGCGATCCACGCCGTAGCCTTTCGCGATCCCGTTCAGGTCCAGCACCACGGGGCCGCTCTTGCGTACCCGGTCGTGGTCGAGCTCGAGCCATTGATCTGCGGGCTGCCGCGGCACGCTCATCGCGGCGCGGATCGCCTCGGGTGTCGCATCGTCGAGACCGAAGCCCCACGCCGCAACCGCATCTCCGAGCCCGATATCGAACGCGCCGCCCGAGGCTTTGCCGATCTCGAGCCCGAGACGAAGCACTTCGGCCAAACGCCCGGGCACCTTCAACCATTCGCCTTCTGCAGCCGCGTTGAGCCGCATCAGGTCGCTGTCCGGTTTCCACGTGGACATCTGCGCATCGACTTCCGCAACCGCGGCCTGAAGCGCGGCTTGGATCGGCGCGGGATCGCGCTCGGGCGGTGCGAAGAACAGGGCGGTCCAGCGGGTGCCCATGGTCGCGCCGTGCAAAGCGTAGCGCAGCAGATCAGAAGATGTCTTCGACATAACGGCCCTCCGTTTTCAGCTTGGTCGCACTCAGGCCCGAAGCGGCGAGAATGTCATGCAGGGCATCGGCGACACCCGCCGCCATGTCCCGCCCGCCGCACACCATGATCCGCGCGCCGCTCTGCACGAGTCGGACCAATTCGGGAGCATCGGCGCGCATCGCATCCTGCACATAGCGCGGTCGCTGGCCGCGCGAGACCGAGGTCACGAGCCGCGATAGACGCCCTTCGTCCTTCCACCCGCCCATCTCCTGCGCATAGAGGAAATCGCTTTGCGGATCGCGCATCCCGAAGAAGAGGTGGATCGGGCGCCGTTGCTCGTTTTCGCGCACGAAACCCACCAGAGGGCCGATCCCCGTGCCCGCGCCGATCAGGATCAGCGGCGCGCGTGAATGGTCCGGCCGGAAGGCGGGATTGCGCCGGACGAAGGCACGGATGCTCTCGCCGGGTTCGAGCGCCGTCAGCTGCCCCGAGCACAACCCGCCGGGATGCTTCTTGACGACGATCTCCAGAAACCCGTCGCGGCGTGATGACGCGAGCGAATAGAGGCGCGGAGTCGGCGACCCTTCGGGCAAGATCCCGATCAGATCTCCTGCGGCAAACCGCGTGAAGCCCGCCCCCGTCAGCCGCTGCCAAAACGTGGCGCGCGGCAGCGAAAAGCGCAGGATCGACGTCGGCGCCTGCACGTCGGCCCCATAATCGCGCCGCGACTGGAGCGTGAGTTCGGTCGTGGCAGGGGGCGTCGGTTGGTGGTGCAGATCGAGCGCGATCCCGAGCGCCACACCCAACGCCTGCCCCCAGCGCGCGAAGGCCTGCGGCGACTGCCGGTCGATCGTGTCATAGGGCAGAAGAACCGGCCACCCCTTCGCCTCCACGGTGTCGGCAATCGTCTGGGCGTAGGCGCAATAGGCAGGGAAACTCCGGTCCCCGAAACCGAGCACGGCAATCGGGATGTCCTGAGCATCGGAACAGGCGTCGAGTTTCGTCAGGAAACCTTTCGCGGAACTGGGCTCCGCCCCGTCGCCATAAGTGGCCGCGAGCATGATGATCCGATCGGCCCGGGCGTAGCGCTCGGGTGCGAAGGACGACATCGGCGCGATATGAACACTCTGGCCCGCGGCACGGAGCGCCGCATGCAGGGTCGCGGCGAAACCCCAAGTGCTGCCGCTTTCGCTGCCGACGAGGAGGATCGTCTCCGCGCGCGCAGCTGGCTGGTTGTCCCGGATGCGCGGGCGGCCGCGCCGACCCGCGAGCCAGATCGTCAGGCCAGTGAGACCCATTACCGGCACGCCCAGCGCCATGAGACCCAGCACCGCGCCAAGCAGCGCAGCGCCCTGCCCCGTATGCAGCATGTAGATGGTCTCAGTAATGCGTTGCCATGCGGTCAGGTCCGCCCAAGCAAGCACCGCGCCGGTGCCCTGATCGAGATAGCCGGTGCCGCGATCGGTCTTCAGCGTGAAAACATCGGTGGCATCGCCGTCATAGGGGAAGCTCAGGCTCCGTAGTTCCGTGACCGGTGTGTCGCTCAGCATCGCAAGACCGGCAAGCGGCACGTCTGTTTGGCCGCTCACCTCTGCAGGAACGCCGAGCGAGGGCCCGCCATCGGGGATCAGCTCGAAGGTCGAGGCCGTCATCCACAAAGACGCGGCGGAGGAGAGAAGCAGGCCGATCACCGCGACGCGCGCGATCTCGACGTGGAGCCGACCGGCGAGCGGCCCGCGCAAACGCGAGAACCAGTTCCGCCAGCCGCCAACTCGCCGCGCCACGAGCAGGACGCCGGAGACCGAGAGCACCAGCATCGCGACGGAGCCCAGCGCGCTTGCGACGCGGCCGGGATCGCCGAGAAAGAGGGAGCGGTGAAGGTTGGTCAGCCAACGCTGAAAGGCATTCGGATCAGCCGATGCGACGCCGCGGCCCGTGGTGGGATCGATCACCGCCGCGCCGGGCTGTCCGGCTTCGAACCAATAGGCCGTGATCTGCCCCGAGGGTGCGCGCCGGATCTGTTCGAGACCCGGATAGATCGTCTGGATGCGCTCGGCGAGGGTCGCGACGCTGAGCTCCGCCCCCGCCTGCGGTGCCGCGATCCGCTCCGCAACCGGAAAGACCGCGAGCACCGCGCCGCTGAGCGCCAGCACCGTTACAAGCGCCAGGGCGATCAGCCCCGGCCAGCGATGAAACGCGCGGATCATGGGCTGTGACCTCACATGTCGTAGGTGAAATCGGCGACGTAGCGACGCCCCGGAACCGGCGTGCCCGCGCCCTCGGTCGTCAGCGGCACGGCGACCTCGTTGGGGCTGTCGCGCATGTCCTCGACCGCGGCGTCGATATGCAGCGTATAGCCCGCATCGAAGAGCGCATCCGCAAGATCGAGCGTGATCTCGAGCGTCCGGCCCGCCCCGACGCTCGCGCCGGTGATGCCGTTGATCTGCGCGGGATCACCCCCGGTCGCGCGATACCAGTCGTTGAGATGCTCGTAATATTTGGACTTGCCGCCCGCCATCCAGAGGCTGCCCGCATAGGCGCCCGACGGATCGGTGACATAGAGCGCGAGATAAGCGCCGTCGCCGCCGTAGTTGTTCAGCGTGGTCTTGAGCGTGACGGGCTGTGCGGATGCAAGCGCGGGAATGGTCAGCGCCGTGCTCAGCGCCAATGTTGCAAGAAGAGACTTCATTTCGGGAATCCTTGTTTTTGGGAGGAATGCGGCGGCGGCTCAGTTCACCTGAACCTTGGGCGGAGCACCGTCACCGAAGAGGCCGTTTTTCGGCGGGGCGACCGTGCCGGCGGGGGCCGGGTTGCGCGCCGATGCGCCGTAGTCGTCATCATCGTCTTCGTCCTCGTCATCGTCGTCATAGTCCGACGTGATGAGGCGCTGCGTCGCTGGATCGATCTTGGCTTCGATTTTCCGCCCGTCGCGGTCGCGGCCCTCGATCTCGTATCGGCCGTCTTCCATCTCGATTTCGTGGACAGTCCAGCCGTTCTCGCGCGCGATCTGCATCACTGCGTCGCGGGACATTCCTTCGCCGCGCGAAGACTTTCTGTAGTCGTCGTCGGCCAGAGCCATCCCCGCAGGCAGCAGGGCGATGAGGGGAAGTGCGGTCAGGATCTTTCGCATGGCAGGGTCTCCTTTTTCATCTGCTACCGACAATCTGGGCAGCGGACCTGAGCGCTTCCTGACGGGCGGACAGTTTCCGCTTCAGCTTCGCGTCAGGAAAAAGGCCCGGCCTTGTGAGGGCGGGGCCAGGTGAGGCCGCGGGACAAACGGCCTTGGCGATGTGATCGGGAACGGTCAAGCGATATCGCCGGGCTCAGGCCCACGCTTGTCGCCGGTCAGCATCGACCGCGCGAGGTTTTCGCGATGGCGGAAGGAGGCCAGAACCACACCGGCGACATGCAGTGCCACGAGCAGCAGGACCAGATTGGCGAGAACCTCGTGCAGTTCTTCCAGCGCCTCGTTGCCTTCGCCTTCTCCGCCCTCGCCATATTCACCGTATTCGCCATCCTCGTCCGCGAAGGCCGGGGTCACGATCTGCGGCAGCGCGGGAAGCATCGCCACGCGGGTAGGTTCCGCCATCAGCCAGCCGGTAAAGGCAGTGCCCGACAGCGAGATCAGCAGCGCCACGATCATCAGCGCCCCCGCAGGGTTGTGGCCGAGATAGCGACGCTCTTTGCCGCGCAGCATGTCGCCAAGATAGGACAGCGTCTGCCCCGGCCCTCTGAGGAACTGGGTGAACCGGGCATAGCGCCCGCCCACGAGCCCCCAAACCAGCCGGAACGCGACCAGCCCGGCGACGGTGTAGCCTGCGATCTCATGCACCGGCTGCAATTCGTCGGCCGTGAACCAAGCCGTGGCAAAAGCCGCGACGAGGCCCCAGTGGAAAATCCGCACCAGCGGATCCCAGACCCGCACCTTGCCTCCGGAGCTACCGCCGGAATTCGTCGTGTCGTGAAATGCTGCGTCAGTCATGTTTGTCTCCTTCACGATCTTCGCGGGACCGACCATGTTCGTCGCCTTCATATTCGACCTCGAGAATCTGGAGCGTCGACGGATGAACCGTCACTTCGAGTTTGCGGCCCTGCGCGTCAGTGCCGTCGATCTCGTAGCAGCCGTCATCGATCTTGATGCGGCGCACCGTCCAGCCGTTCTCTTCGGCGAGTTGGGCCACGGCATCGCGCGGCTGCCAATCCGCCATCGGCACGAAACAGTCGTCATCGGCCAGAGCCATTCCAGCCGGAAGCGCCGCGAGAAAGGCGAGAATTGTCACTGTCTTCTTCATGGGCCAAACTCCTGTTCGCGGCCAACTCTGCACCTTTCATGGGCGATCAATCTGACGGGAACCTGAAGCCGCATCGCGCGCAGCGTCAGCTTGGTGTCAGCCGGGCAGGTGAAGACTGGGCAACGGATAAGAGATGGGACCAACATGCGCATCCTGCTGATCGAGGACGACACTATTCTGGGCACCGCGGTGCGCGACCAGATCGCGAGCGACGGCCACTCGGTGGACTGGGTCACGCGTCTCGACGAGGCGGGCGCGTCGGTCCGCAGCACCGGCTATGATCTCGTCCTGCTCGATCTCATGCTTCCCGACGGCCGCGGCATCGGCTTTCTGAAGTCGCTGCGCAGCGGGGGCGATGTGACCCCCGTGATCATCATGACCGCGCTCGATCAGGTCTCGGACCGGATCGAGGGGCTGAACGCGGGCGCCGACGACTATCTGGTGAAGCCCTTCGACCTCGCCGAACTCTCCGCGCGCATCGGGTCGGTCGCGCGGCGCTACAGCGGCAATCCGAACCCCATCGTGAGCCATGCCGGACTCGAGATCGACCTCGCCGCGCGCAGCATCCTGCGAGACGGCAAGCCCGTGCAACTGACCGCGCGCGAATGGGCCCTGTTCGAGGCGTTCCTCTCGCGCCCCGGCCAATTGCTATCCAAAGCCCAGCTCGAAGAGAAGCTCTACGCCTTCGATGCGGAGGTGGAGAGCAACACGATCGAGGTCCATGTCAGCCGCCTGCGCAAGAAACTCGGCGCCCATGTGATCGAGACCGAACGCGGCCTCGGCTACAGGCTGGGCAAGGCATGAGATTGCCGCGAAGCCTTCAGGCCCGTCTGGGGCTTTCGCTCGGGGTCGTTCTGGCGCTGATGTGGATTGCTGCGGCGACGGTCACCGCGCTGATCGTGCGCAAGGAGATGAGCGAGGTCTTCGACTCCACGCTTCAGGAAACGGCGCAGAGGATCCTGCCCCTCGCGGTCATGGATATCGTGAACCGCGACGGCAACAACACGACACAGCGACTTGCAAGGCTGCGCAACCACGAGGAATTCTTCACCTATATCGTGCGGGACGCGGAGGGGCACATTCTTCTGCAGTCTCACGCGGCCGATCCGTCCGTCTTCCCCGCCTATGACGGCCGGGGGTTCAGCCAGACGACCACCCACCGGCTCTATAGCGATGCCGCCCTTCAGGACACGATCCGGATCACCGTCGCGGAACCGCTCGCGCATCGGGCGAAGGTCGCGCGAGAGGTAGAGCTTGGCCTCGGTCTGCCGCTGCTGATCGTGATCCCGCTCGCCTTCGCGGCGGTCGTGCTGGCGGTGCGGACCAATCTCGGGCCGCTGCGGCGGTTCCGAACCAGTCTAGAGGCGCGCAACGCTCGCGATCTCACCCCCATTCCGACCGACGATCTGCAGACCGAAATCTCCCCGGTCGCCGCCACGCTCAACAATCTTCTGGGGCGGTTGCGCGAAGGGATCGAGGCCGAGCGAAGCTTCGCCTCCAACGCCGCGCATGAATTGCGCACGCCCCTTGCGGGCGCCATCGCGCAGACACAGCGTCTGAGCGCGGAAACCACCGACCCTGTCGCGAAGACACGCGCGGCCGATATCGAGGCGACGCTCAAACGTCTCACGCGGCTCTCGGAACGGCTGCTGCAACTCGCCCGCGCGGAAGGCGGGCCTTTGCGGCTGGAGCGCAGCTCGGACCTGCGCGTCGCCGCCCGCCTGATCGTCGAAGACCTCGCGCGCGGCTTCGATCCCGGGCGTATCGCTCTGGAGCTGCCGGAGACGCCTGTCATCTCGGATCTCGACCCCGATGCTTTCGGTATCCTGTGCCGGAACCTGATCGAGAACGCGCTGAAGCATGGGGCGCAAGACGAACCGGTTTCGGTGCGCCTGACTGCGGAGGGCGTCTTCACCGTGACGAATGCCGGGCCTGTCATTCCGCAGGAGACGCTCGCGCGCCTGACCGCGCGGTTCGAGCGCGCCGGCAGCACGAATGACGGCAGCGGATTGGGCCTCGCCATCGTCGCCGTCATCGCGGAGCGGATCGGAAGCCCGCTCTCGCTGACATCGCCGCCGAGCGGTCGCGACTCTGGCCTTGAGGTCAGCTTGCAGCTGCCGCTGAGTGCAGCGGCGTCCTGACGAGCCGCGCGGTTCCGAAACCCGTCTTGTTCAGCGTCACTTGCCGGACCTCGTTCGGCTGATAGTCTGGAAAAATGACCGACGCGGACACGATGACTGCGGTGCTTTGCGACCGCTATGGGGCGCCTGACACGCTTTGGCTGGACGAAGTCCCCATCCCGGCGCCCGCGCCGGGCGAAATCCGGGTGCGCGTGCATGCCGGAACCGTGAACCGGACCGACACGGCCACGCTGCGCGGCCATCCCTTCTTCGCGCGGGCGATGACGGGGCTCTTGCGGCCGAAGATGCCCACGCTCGGGATGGATTTCGCCGGCGTGGTCGACGCCTTGGGCGATGGCGTGAGTGCGTTCCGGCCCGGGGAGCGGGTCTTCGGCCTGTCGCCCGAGCGGTTCGGCGCCCATGCCCAATATCTCTGCCTGCCCGCCGATGGACCGTTGGCGCGGATCCCGGGCGATCTCGCCTTCGACGAGGCTGTGGTGGGCGAAGGCGCCTGGTATGCCGACGCGACCACCAGCCTGCTGTCCGAGGGCGCCCGCTGCCTGATCTACGGTGCCTCCGGCGCCATCGGCTCGGCGGCGGTTCAACTTGCCAAGGTGCGCGGAGCGCATGTCACGGCGGTCGTCGGAACCCGTCACCTCGAATTGGCCCAGAGCCTGGGGGCCGACAGGGTGGTGAATTACGAGACCGAGGATTTCACCGCGATCGGCGAGCGCTTCGACCTCGTCATCGACGCGGTGGGCAAGACCTCGTGGCGCGCCTGCCGCCCGCTACTGACACCCGAAGGCATCTTTACGGCGACCGATCTGGGCCCCGGCTGGTCGCACCTGTTCCTCTCCGGCTGGTGCGCACTCACCGTCAGCAAGCGCGTGCGGCTCCCCTTTCCCGAGAATGCCCCAGGCTTCGTGCGACGCCTCGCCGGGCTGATGGCCGAGGGGCGGTTCCGGGGCGTCTTCGACCGGCGCTATCGGCTGGACGAGATCGTCGAGGCCTTCCGCTATGTCGAGGCGGGGCAGAAGACCGGGATCGTCAGGATCGACATCCCCTAGGATCAGGACGGGCGGATCACGATCTTGCCCCTGACCTCGCCATGGCCGGTGCGCGCCAGTGCCTCCGGCAGCTCGGCCAGCGGCAGTTCCGCCTCCAGATGCGGCGCGATCCGCCCCGCCTGTGCCAGCGCCGCCACGCGCGCGGTCAGTTCACGCCCCGAGGGCACCATCAGCATTCCGATCGATTTGTGCCGCCCCCGGTAGATCGCCCCACCGAGCAGGAGCGACAAGAGCACGCGCACCTCGCCGCCGACCGCCCGGTAGATGCCGCCCGGCGCGAGCGCCTTCGCGATGCGGCGAGGCCCGCGCGTCGCCACCATATCGAGGATGCGATCCCAGGTGGCCCCGGTCTCAGCGAAGTCCTGCGCGCGATAGTCGATCACCTCGTCGGCACCGAGCGCGCGCAGCCAGTCGACCTTGCCGCCATTGTCGACAGCGCTCACGAAGGCCCCCGCCTGCTTCGCCAGTTGCAGCGCCATCGTGCCCGAACCACCCCCGGCCCCGTTGATCAGCAGCCTGTCCCCTGCCGTGACATTTTCGGTCCCGGCGACGGCGATGCCGCCCGCCTGCGGCAGGCAGGCGGCGACCGCGTCGGACAGGCTGTCGGGCACCTTCACCATCAGTTCAGAGGGCACGCAGACAAATTCGGCGAAGCCGCCGCGGGTCATGACGACGTCTCCCATGACCCGGTCACCGATCGCGAAGCCGGACGTGCCGGGACCGAGCTTGTCGACGATCCCCACGACATCCGAACCCAGCACCGGTTGCTTCGGTCGCCAGTACCCGCCGACCATTCGCGCGTAGAACGGCGCGCCCGTGAGATATTCCCAATCCGACAGGTTCACCGCGCAGGCGCTTACCCGGAGCCGAAGCTGGCCCTTGCCCGGCTCGGGCACCGGCAGGTCCGCAAGCCGCAACTGCTCGGCCCCGCCGTAGCGGTGATAGGTCATGGCCTTCATTTGCCGGGTCCGGGAGGATCGGTGAACACACGGATCAGCATCGTGCCGACGATCCAGACCCCCAAGGTCCAGACGATGGTGGCGCCGGGGCTCAGGTAGCCGCCGACAAATCCGGCAATCGCGATCACCACGCCGATTGCGCCGACCAGTCCGACCAGTTCTTTTCTCTTCTGTCGCAAGCCCATCGGTCTCTCCCCCTATTCATGCAAATCCTAGTCGATTCGCGCGCGACGCCCAAAGATCACGGCACCCAAGCCGAACGGCCCGACAAGCCCGACCGACAATCAGCCGAGCCAGTCGCCGAAGCGCCTATAGAGCACCCTGATCCCTTTCATGGGCACGTCGACCGTCATAGCGGATTGTCGTTTGCATCATCATGCTCCTCCGGTTTGTCATCGTTGATTGAGCTGCGCGCGCACGGCTTTGATGCCTTGCCGCGATACGCGATAAGGCTGGCCGTTCTGCGAGCGGATGAAGCGCCGTTTTCTCAGGCGCATAAACACGTCGAGCGTGCAGTCCGAAAGGACGTAACCGTCGCGCGTGTAACAGGTGATGGCGCGTATCTTGCCGCCCTCGCCTCTTTCATGGTGGATTGCTCCGCCAAGGGCGAGTTCATGCAAAACACGCTGTTCGTGCTTTGAGATATTCAAGGGATTGGTCTCGATTTTATGAGAGTGCAGAAACAGAGACACTCAGCGCTGCGCGTGAGTGTTCTTTTGGTTCTGGCGTTCCCGCATCACTTGATCGGGAACGGGCTTATGCCCGGGGCTCTTGCATAAAATCTCCATCGCATGAGGTCTCTGCCTCATACCTGTTGGACAGTTAGGCACGGACGCAGAGCACAACAAGTCCCCTGCGACATCTCTGCGCGATCAAAGCAGTGGCGTTGCAGAAATGCGGGCGTTCATGTCCCTTTGCAGAAGCTCTCGCGCCCAGCATTCTGATAAAGAGACGCAGCGGCCACGCCGGTTGCATTGTCCTCAACGACTATCTACGCCATCACATACACCAGCCCAGATTGGACAGCGGTAATGCCGATTTTCCTGATCCTCATGGTCATTGTCGCAGGCGCCGTTGGAGCGTTCTTCTGGCTCAAGCGGCACAAGCGAGCCCAACTCCTGACGACCGCGCTGCCGGAGCGTCAGCGTCGCATCGTGAAGCAGCAGGTTCCGTTGATCCGAAGACTGCCGGACGACCTGCAAGCTCGGCTCGACGGCAAGATCAGCCTGTTTCTGGATCAGGTCGAATTCCTCGGCTGCAATGGGTTGGAAGTGACCGAGGAAATGCGGCTCTCCATCGCCGCCCAAGCCTGTCTTCTCGTCGTGAATTCAGACAGCTGGTACGATCACCTTCGCACCATCCTGATCTATCCCGGGGCCTTCAAGTCCAGACAAGCTCAGCGCAGCGGCTATGTTCTGACGGAACGCGAAACCATCCGGACCGGGGAGAGCTGGGCGCGCGGCCCGGTCGTTCTGTCTTGGAAGCACACCCGGTGGGGCGCCTCCAACGATCATGACGGCCACAACGTCGTCCTGCATGAGTTCGCCCACCAACTCGACGATCTTTCAGGTCACACGGACGGCATTCCGGTGCTGAGCAAAGAGCAGAGCTTCGCGGGCTGGGCAATGCCATTCGCCGAGGCCTACGAGCGTCATGTTCAGCACGTCAGACACGGGCGGCGCACCGTGATCGACGCCTATGGCGCCGAGGGGCCGGAGGAGTTCTTCGCGGTCCTTGTCGAGGCCTTCTTCGAGCGACCGGCAGAGCTGAAACACGCCGAACCTGCGGTCTATGAACAGCTGTCGATACTCTTTCAGCTTGAGCCATCGACATGGGGCTGATGGACCGGGGCGCAGGCTCGTCCCCGTGACCTTCCGGCCTGCACCAGAAGATCCGGCATCCACCGGCTCATCCCGCTCTCATCGAGGCTTTCAGCACAGCGCGGCATACACTCCAGAACGAGGCCGCCGTCATCACAGCCCGGCAAAGGCGTCGGTGTGAATCCATCTGCGACGGACCCCACATTTGCGCAACATCTTCAGAAACCCGGAGACCATGGTGCTCGCGCCGGAAACATAGACGCGCCGTTCGTCCAGATCGGGAACGCATTCGCGCAAGTTCGTCTCGTCCATCCGGCCCTGCACCAGCGTCACATCGTCATATATGGCGGAGCCGAGTTCTCCGGACACCGCATAGACCACCTTCATCCCCAACTCGTTGCGCGCGCGCGTCAGCAGCTCTCGATAGGCGATCTCGTCGGCTGACCTGTTCGCATAGACCAGAACGATATCGCGTTTCTCACCGCGTTCGAGGAGGTCGGCGATCATGCTGCGAAACGGGGTAATTCCAATTCCGCCCGCGATGAACAGAAGCTTCTTCTCGCGCTGCCGCGGCAGGACGAAGGTGCCCGCGATCTGCGAGCCGTAAATCGTGTCGCCTTCCTGCATCCGCAAAAGCCCCCGCTTGAACGCGCTGCCCTGAGGGTTGAACTTGACGCCGACCCGCACGGCTGAGGCCCCGGGCGCGGAGGCGATGGTGAAGGGCCTGCGGTTGCCGCGCTTGTCCGACCCCGACAGCCCCAGCGTCCAGTCGAGATACTGGCCCGCCCGGAATTTCAGGGCGCGATCCGACTGGAAGACGAATTCGTAGCAGTTCGCGGCGATCTCCTCGACACCGATCAGCTTCATCTTGAACCGACCTTTGGGGCTGGCGGCCCAGGCGTAGATATTCGCCACGAGGAAGGCCATTTCGGGGGAGAAGTACATCGTCCCGATATGGATGTTCGAGGAAGACAGAACCCCGACGATGGCGGCGTAGACATGCCGCGACCAGCGACCATGCGCGGCCGTCAGCGGTTCCGTCAGCATCGCGAAGCCCGCGAAGAACAGCGGCGAATAGAGGAGCGTCTGTTGCAGCGCCATTCCCATCATGTCCGGCGGAGTCGTCAGCAGAACGGCGGCAAGGTTGGACAGGATGTAGACCGCGATCATGCCAAGGCGTTCGATCTTGTAGGCGACGAGCAGCCCTCCGAGGATCACCAGAGGCAACAGCTGCGGCGTGCCCCCGACCCACCACAAGGCCGGGGTGTTGAGCGCTAGCCCCGCGACGACCGCGCCGATCGCCACCGGATTGAAGATGTGCTTATGCCCGATCGTCAGGATGAATTTCGACGCGATCGCTGCGACCGATGCGAGCACAATCGCGGCCAGTGTCATCGGATCGGCGAAATCCGCTGGCGGCATGATGAGCGCGAGGATCAGGGCCGTGATATGAACGGATTCCGCGTTCGTCGGCAGCTTCAGAAAAAAGCTGAAGAGCCGGTTCGTCGCCCAGGCGCTCGCGACAGACAGCACGAGCGACACGACAAGCCCGACAGGGTCGAGGAAGGCCGCTCCCATCATGCCGACCGCAACCCCGCCCAGAAACAAGATCCCGAGGTAATAGACCATCAATCGATACATGGTGACGCCATTCAGCGAACGCCTGATCAGTTTCATCATGAGAAGACAAACTCCTTGAAACCGGTCGTTTGCACGGCCGTTCCATCCTGGTGGATTTGGTAGGCTTCGAGGCCATCAAGGGCTTCGATGTAGTAGATGCCCTTGTCGCCCATCGCGAAGGCCGCCGTGGCGTGTAGGTCCGCGACGAGAATGTCCTCTGCGATCACGGTTATGCTGACGGGGCCTTCGATGCGGCGGGTTCGGTCATGCGGGTCATAGATATGATCGCCACGGACGTAGTTGCCCGACGTCGCCACGCCCTGCCCCCTTGGCGTGATCGCCTTGACGATCTGGCGCGGATCGAAGGGATTGCGAATACCGATCGACCACTCCCGGTCGCGCGCATCGCGCCCGCCGACCTGAATGTCTCCGCCCGCATCGATGCAGAAATTCCCGAACCCGTCCCTCTCGAGCAGTTGGGCCGCACCGAGGATCGCCCATCCTTTCACGACACCGGAGGGATCGATGGTTCCATCCTCGCGCCTAATGTCGAAATACCCGTCCGTGATCTCTTGCATGTCATGCGCGATCTTCAGGACGTCGTGCATCTGGGAACTGAGCGCGGGTTCGTCGATCTCGCCCGAATTGAAGCGCGAAACTTCGCTGTCAGGGCGGAAGGGACTGAAGCGTTTATCCGCGTCATTGAAGACGTCAAACACTCTTTCGTGAATGTCTGCGCCCTCGGAATTCGGGATGTCGAGCGTGATCGGCATTCCCATGATGATCCGCGTCTCGACGGTCATGGCCGGACTATTTCAGCGATTTCAGCAGCGCATCATTTGCCGAATTCAGGAACGCCTGGCTGGTGAGCGTTGCGCCGGAAATGTAGGAGACGTTGGTATTCTGCGCCATGACGATTTCGCGTTCGAGCATCGGCAGGGCCTTGCTGTTGATATAGCGGCTCGTCCTGCGATCCGTCGGCGATCTCAGGATGTCGATGGAGGCGATTTTCCCATTTTTCACATGGGCTTGCACCTGCACATAGCCGTAATACTGGCGGACCGGAGACCCGGTCCAAGTGCCATCCTGAAATTGAGCGTTCGCGGGAATTTGGCGAGGCTGCGAAAAGCTCGAGAAAAAGTCTGCCGAGGCCGCGGTCGAACTGAGCAGCACAGCGAGAACGGTGCCTGAGAGTGCGCTTGTAAACTTCCTGCTCGTCATTGGGGACCTCCTGACATTCCTTGCGGGTTCCCGGCCCGGTGAATTCGATTTGACGGTCGCTCGCCTGCCCCCAGACCACTTATAAAGATACGTGTTCCGCATCGACATTGAAGTCGCGCCCATTCCCCTTTGCGTGAAGCAATCGCGAGCGAAGGGAGCGGTCGCTCGTGAACGCAGTCGCGCCCATCCCCATTTCCGGTTGAGGTATCGCCTTTCCTTCGCGGATCTTTCTCCCTGCCAGCACTTGTGCGCCGTCAGCCTCACCTCCACCGGAACAGCAACCTGAGGGAGAACGCAGTCTCTGCGAGGATCGTCAGCCCATATGCATGGGCGAAAGCCGACGAGACGTCGGGCACGGAAGCTATTGCCAACGCGCAGACGGTTCGCACGCTGCCCGACCCAGACCGAGACGAGAACGATCGCCGCGCCGGCCTCGAGACGGGCGACGCGCCCCGATAGTATTGCGCCCGGTCTTCAAACGACCAGTTACGCTGGGACGGCAATTTGGCGCAATTCCTCAAGCTCCTCCTCGGACATGTCCAGCGCATCGCGGGTCACATCGTGAAGCTCCTGCATCAATGTTTGAGCCTGCTCGATCTCCTCCTGCGTGATTGGACGAGACGGATGGGCAAAGAAACCGAGCGAGCGGTCCAGCTCCCCAAGCGCAATGACTTTTCCGAAGCGCAATCCGAAACGCGCGGCGGCGCCGAACACGTCACTCTGGTCACCGTCGGCGAGATCTTCCCAGTCACAAATGCCCTGATTGGAGATCGCCCAGCGGACGGTCGGATCCACAAAAACGAGCTCTTTTTCAGTGTAGTAATCGACCCACTCTTTTGGGTAGGTGAGATAGCTAAGGGTCGGACTAGCAAAGCGAACATGCAGGCCCAACGCGAATGTCCAATCGCAGACCCGGTTCAGACGTTGCAATAGGTCCTCGATCTTACGCAGATTATCCATGTCTCGCCTCCTGACCACATCTTGCAACTCTTCGCCGATGCTTTTGGCGTATTTAGGGCAGTTTCTTGAAAACTTCGATTTGTAAATTCGGGAAACAAGCTGAGACCGATGAAACCCGTGCTTTGCCTGAGGACTCTGGACCATCCGCAGCGGGAGTTTTCGGGTCGAGAATGCCTTGGGCAGAAAGCGCGACAACGCCGTTCCGATGGGATCGGCATCCTGAAACGACACCTCCCAACCAGAGAAGCGAAAGAAAATGCGCTTTCGGAGGATCAGGCAAGAATACCCCCGGAATGATATACCTGTCTCCGGCCTTCGGGACTTATTTCGAGTGCAACGCCGCTAAGCAGATTGGCGCGTCGATCTCGAAAGGACACATGATGGAACTCACGCAAGACTGGGACAAAACCTTCCCGAAAAGCGACAAGGTCGACCACAGCAAGGTCACCTTCACCAACCGCTACGGCATCACGCTGGCGGGCGATCTCTACGCTCCCAAGGGCGACGGCCCCTTCGCCGCAATCGCGATCAGCGGCCCGTTCGGCGCTGTGAAAGAGCAATCCTCCGGCTTCCACGCGCAGACGCTCGCCGAGCGTGGCTTCGTGACCCTGGCATTCGACCCGTCCTTCACCGGGGAAAGCGGCGGCAGCCCGCGCAATGTCGCCTCGCCCGACATCAACACCGAGGATTTCAGCGCCGCGGTCGACTATCTCGGCCTGCTGGGGTCGGTCGATCGCGAGCGCATCGGCATCCTCGGCATTTGCGGCTTCGGCGGTATGGGCCTGAACGCAGCCGCGGTGGACAAGCGGGTCAAGGCCGTGGCGGTCACCACGATGTATGACATCAGCCGCATGATGGCCAAAGGCTACTTCGACAGCAACACGCCCGAGCAGCGCGCGGAAACTCTCGAGGCGCTCGGTCAGCAGCGCTGGGTCGACGCGGAAAACGGCGCTCCGGCCTATGGCCCGGTCTCGCTCGAACTTCAGGGCGGCGAGCCGCAATTCGTCGTGGAATACGCCGGCTACTACAAGTCCGAAGAGCGCGGCTTCCACCCCCGGTCGGTCAACTCGAACGCATCCTGGACGCTGACGACGCCGCTGTCGTTCATGAACATGCCGCTCCTGACCTATATCGACGAGATTTCGCCGCGTCCGAGCCTGTTCGTTCACGGCGACAAGGCGCATTCGCTCTATTTCAGCGAGACGGCTTACGCCGCTGCGGCCGAACCGAAGGAGTTGTTCATCGTCGAAGATGCGAACCACACCGATCTCTACGATCAGGTCGACAAGATCCCCTTCGACAAATTCACCAGCTTCTTCACCGAGAACCTGTGATAAAATATTCGGAGCCGCCTGAGGGCGGCTCCGACCTGCAGACGGGGCATGATGCCGATGAATGAGCAGACCATCCGATATGGACATTCGCACGACGCCCTCGCCGCGATGATCGCGAAATGGGCCGAGGGTTCGGAAGATGTCTCGACCCCTCTCCCCGATCTGAGCTTCTTCCGGCGCACGCGCCCGACCGAGCCGGATGTCTGCCTGGTCGAACCCGCGCTTCTGGTCGTGGCGCAAGGGGCCAAGCAGATGTTCGTGGGCGGCGCGCCGCATCGATACGACCCGTCCGGTTTTCTGATCACCTCTCTGGAAATCCCCGGGCAGACGCAGATCATCGAGGCGAGCGAAGAACGGCCCTGCCTAGGGCTGGTCCTGAAGCTCGATCAGCGGATGCTGGCCGAGATGGTCGCGCGCAACGTTACGCCACCGCCCTCTCACGCAAAGGAGCGCAGCAGTGTCGCGGTGGGCACCATGACCTCTGACCTTCTCGCCCCGCTCGAGCGGCTCGTGGCGCTTCTCGACGAGCCCGAGGCCCTCCCTGTTCTTGCGCCACTGATCCGGCAGGAAATCCACTACCGGCTCCTGCGCAGCGATCAGGGAGACCGTTTGTGGTCCTTCGTCGCCGCCGGTAGCCCGAACCAACGCATTCTCGCCCTGCTCAACTGGATGAAGCTCAACTATGCCGAACCCCTCCGGGTGGACGACCTCGCGGCCCGCGCGCAGATGAGCAGTTCGACCTTTCACCAGCATTTCCGCGAGCTCACCACGATGAGCCCGCTCAAATACCAGAAATGGCTCCGTCTGAACGAGGCGCGCCAATTGATGCTCAACGACCATCTCGATGCGGCCAACGCGGCCTTCCAGGTTGGCTATGAAAGCCCGTCCCAGTTCAGCCGGGAATACTCCCGGCTGTTCGGAAATCCGCCCAAGAAGGATATCGACCAGCTGCGGCTCGATGTAGCGATATAAGACGCTCACGTCTCTCCAAGGTGGGGCGTCTTGCGCTGCATGAATTCGATCCAAAATTCGAGCTTCAAAACCGGAGGCGAGAATTTGGGCTCAGGCGAAGCCGCGTCGCGACATCAACTTCAGCAACGAAGGTCCGGATTGGGCCGGGATCTTTCTTCCGCACTCTCATGTTGGATGGAAGGGCCGGCGAAAAGAGGCCACCCTGCCCGCCGCGCGCTCGGGGCCAACGTGAGCTTGGCGGCTCACCACGCGCACCGTAGGATACGGGGCATGGGGTATGTGACGTCTCTCTTCGCACGCAAGGTCGTCGCCGCAGCGGGCGGTGGGGTTGATGCTGCCGCGATGCTGGCCAGCGTCGGGATTACTCCTGACGATCCCTGGAACGCCGGGCGGATGGTTTCCGCCGAGCGTTACTACGACATGCTCGAGAAAATCGCCGAACAGATCGACGTCACCGATCTTCCGCTGCGCACGGGCGCCTCGATGCGGCTTGATGAATACGGTGCGCTTGGACTGGCCTTCAAGGCGGCCACGACGCTCGGGGCGTCCTACGCGCGGGTCGAACGCTATGCGCGTCTCTGGACCAGCGTCGTCGAATACGAGCTGCGGCCGGAGGCGGGGGGCACGCTCTTCATCCTGCACCGTGAAGGCGAACGACGCCTCGGGATGCGGTTGTCGAACGAGGCGACCCTTGCGAGCGCCGTGTCCATCGCAAGGCAGGTTTCTCCAGTGTCCCTCGCGCCCGTGGAAGTGCGGGTCCGGCATCCCGCCCCACGCTCGATTACCGCCCACGAAGATTGGTTCGGCTGTCCGGTGCGCTTCGGGGCCGATCTCGACGCGATCCTCTATGACAACGAGACGCTGGCCCGCCCCAACATTCTCGGGGACGAGGGGATTTCGAGATATCTAACGAAGCATCTCGACGCGGAAATGGCCGAGATCACGCAGGAGCCCGCGCTCGTCTCGCAGGCGAAAACCGCAATCGCGCAAGCCCTCAGCGAGGGCGCACCCAAAATGTCCGAGATCGCTGGCAGTCTCGGGCTGAGTGCGCGGTCCTTTCACCGGCGCCTCTCCGAGCACGGGGTGAACTTTCAAAGGCTCACCGAGGAAACCCGCCGCGACCTCGCCGAGGGGCTCTTGGGCGACGAGAGCCATTCCCTGGCCGAGATCGCGTTCCTCACCGGCTTCTCCGAGCAGAGCGCCTTTACCCGCGCGTTCAAGCGCTGGGTCGGCACAACGCCGGCGAGCTACCGCAAGGATATGACCCACCGCTGACTGGCGCGTTGGCGACGGCGGTCAAAAGGCTGGCCTCACCGGTCAATACCGCGCTGCCTCCCTGCGCTTATCCCTTGGTTATCGAAACCGAAGCCAGGGAGACAGCCCATGCAAGACCGAGAGATTCTCGTCATCGGCGCCACCGGAAAGACCGGCCGCCGCGTCGCCAACCGCCTCGAGGCGCGGGGCCTTGCCGTGCGCCGCGGCTCGCGCAGTTCTGCAACGCCCTTCGATTGGGACGCGCCGGAGACCTGGGCGCCAGCCCTGCGCGGGGCCCGGGCAGCCTACGTTACCTACTTTCCTGACCTTGCTTTCCCAGGAGCGGTGGAAAAGCTGGAGTCCCTCTGCGAGACGGCCCGCGACGTTGGCGTCGAACACGTCGTGCTGCTCTCCGGTCGCGGCGAACACCACGCCCGGCTGGGCGAAGAGGTGGTGCGCAAGTCCGGCATCGACTTCACGATCGTCCGGGCCGCCTGGTTCGCGCAGAACTTCTCCGAGGGCTACCTTCGCGATCCGGTCCTTGCCGGTATCCTTCCGATGCCCGGCGGCAATGTCGCCGAGCCCATCATCGACATCGACGACATTGCCGAGGTCGTCGTCGCCGCGCTGACCGAAGACGGCCATAAGGGCGAACTCTACGAGGTGACGGGACCGCGGCTGATGACATTTGCCGACATAGCGACCGAGCTCTCGCGGGCCACCGGGCGCGAGATCCGGCACATCCCGATCAGCTTCGAGGCGTTCCACGAGGCCGTCGCGCAGGCTGGCGGCGACTTCGTCGCCGACGTCTTCACGGCCATCGCGCGCGAAACGCTGGACGGGCGCAACGCCCACACCGCGGACGGCGTGATGCGCGCGCTCGGCCGTGCGCCCCGCGACTTTGCGCATTTCGCCCGGGCCGCCGCCCGAACCGGCGCCTGGACAAGCGCCGCCTGATACCGTCCCACGAAAGGACCATGACATGAGACCCACCCTGTTCGAGAAGATCGCGCTCGGTCTCTCCGGCTTCACCGCGCTCACCATCGGGGCTTCCATCCTGTTCGTGCCGCACGCCTTCTACGCCAGCTACGGCATCACGTTGGGCGACGACGCCAATCTGCTGAGCGAACTGCGCGCCCCCGGCGCCGGGCTCGCGGGGTTCGGTCTTCTGATGCTCCTCGGCATCTGGGGGCAGGCAGCCCTGCCCGTATCCATGGCTGCGGCCCTGACGGTCTTCATCGCCTTTCCGGTCGGACGGCTGGTCGGACTGATCGCCGACGGGATGCCCTCGGGCAACGTGATCGGTGCCCTCGTCGTGGAACTGATCCTCGCCGCGCTCTGCCTCGCCGCGTTCCGCCGCCGCCTTTGGCAGCGGGCGCCCGGACTCTCCACGGCGCAGCCCGCGCGCTGAACCTGCCGCGGCGGTGGGGCCCTTCCGGGCGTGATCGATATGACCGGGAAAGTCTGCCGTGCAGGGCATCCAAAAGGCTGATTTTCATCGCTCGCTGCCACCTTCAAAGCGCCGCCGGCACTCCCAGCTGAACGTTCCAAAAGGAGACACCCAGATGATACAACAACTCTTCGAAATCAGCCTCGTCGCCGCAACGCTTGCCACGGGCCTCGTCGCAGGTGTGTTTCTCTCCTTCTCCGATTTCGTGATGCGCGCGCTTGGACGCGCCGAGCCCGCAGCCGGGATCGAAGCGATGCAGATGATAAACCGTGAGGTCTATCGGTCGCTATTCGCCACGCTCCTGCTCGGGCTGGCCTTCGTCTCGATCCTGCTCGCGGTCGTCGGGATATACCGTGCGGGACCTGACGTGGCGCTCTGGCTCGCCGCGGCCGCCGGGTTCTACATCCTCGGCGTCGTGGCGGTCACCGCCCGCAAGAACGTGCCGATGAATCAGCGTCTTGACCGCATGGAGCACCGAAGCCCCGACGCATGTGCCTATTGGGCCAGCTACACGCGCGACTGGACCCGCTGGAACCATCTGCGCTGGGTGGCCGCACTGGCCGCCTCGATCGGGTACCTCGGCGCGACCGTCACGGTGGCCGGACAGGTGTGACGGGGTTCGGGTGGGGACGGTCGCACTCGGATCTGCCGCGCTTGAAGGAGGACAAGACCATGATCGATACACCGCTGACCATCCGCCCGGCCCGCGAGACCGATCTGTTCGAGATCGTCGAAATGCTGGCCGACGATCCGCTGGGGGCCACGCGCGAGGATCTGCGCGACCCGCTGCCAGAGGCCTACCACGCGGCCTTTTCCGCAATCGAAAGCGACCCTAACCAGCTGCTGGTCGTTGCCGAGCGCAAGGGAGCGGTCGTCGGAACATTGCAGCTCAGCTTCCTGCCCGGCCTCGCCAGACAGGGCGCCTGGCGCGGACAGGTCGAGGCGGTGCGGATCTCGCGCGATCACCGGGGCGGCAAGCTTGGGGAAGCGATGTTTGCCTGGGCGATCGGCGAATGCCGGGCGCGCGGGTGTTCGTTGATCCAGCTCACCACGGACAAGGCCCGTCCGGACGCGCATCGTTTCTACGACCGTTTGGGATTTGAACCGACCCATGTCGGATACAAGCTGAAGCTCTGAGAAAGGGGCGACTAGTCCCGCAGGTGAACTCCAAAGAACCATGTCGCGCTTTCCGCGCTCCCTCCGACAGTGTAGGTCTGGCTCGTTTGAACCCTCCTCGTAGGGCTGGTCCAATCAGGGAGGTAACGATGAGCTCTGCGATTTCCAACGCGCCGAGACCTTACACGCAAGGCATCTTCCTGATGTGCGTGGGCGTGGCCTGTCTGAGCGCCAATGACGCCTTCGCGAAAGCACTGACCGCCGGCTATTCCCCCCTGCAGATCCTATTCCTGCGCAACGTGATCGCCCTGCCGGCCACCATCGTGATCGCGCTGCTCTTCGGTGGCCCCAAAGCCTTGCGGTCGCACCGGCCGCTTGCGCATTTGCTGCGCGGTGCGCTCTGGGTTGGGGCCGCAATGATGTTCTTCACCAGCTTCATCCATCTCGGTCTGGCAGAGGCGACCGCGCTCATCTTCGTCGCCCCCTTCTTCATCACCGTGATTTCAGCCGCTTTCCTCGGGGAAGAGGTCGGTTGGCGGCGCTGGCTCGCCGTGCTGGTCGGGTTTCTCGGGGTTCTCGTGATCATCCGCCCGGGCGGCGCGACGTTTCAGCTGGTGTCACTGCTGCCAGTCGCGACGGCACTTGTCTATGCCCTGCTGATGCTCAGCGCCCGTTGGGTGGACAGCCGCGAGAGCGTGTGGACTTTGCTTGTCTACCTGACGGGCGCAGGCGCGCTGCTGAGTGCGCTGATCGTGCCATTCGTCTGGGTGCCGGTGCGGTCCGAGGATCTCTGGCTTTTCGCGGGGCTCGCGATATTCGGCACCGCCGGGATGACGATGATCACGCAGGCCTTCCGTTTCGCGCCAGCGGTCGTCGTGGCGCCTCTGGACTACACCGGTTTGCTCTGGGCGACGCTCTTCGGCTGGCTCATCTGGCGTGAGAGCCCCGATGCGATGACGATCGTGGGCGCGGCGATCATCATCGCGAGCGGCGTTTTCACGATCTTCCGCGAGCATGAACAGGCCAGCGACTGAAGCGCGTTGTGTCACCGAGAAAAAGGGTATCGGGCCGTCCGGGCTAACCGCAGCCAAACCCTGCGATCCGACCGGGAAGATACCGCCTTGGCGAGAAATGCCCGACTCACGTATCGGTGATAATCACGTTAGTGATTTGACAGCCACGAACTTATCCACCTGATTGAAAACAGGGATGAGACGCACGTTACGTCAACGCGCCGAAAATCAATAAATTCAGGCCTGTGGGGGCCAAACGGGGACAATTTCAAATGGAAGCTTTCAACAAGCTTGCGCGCCTGTTCGCGCGTCTTGTCGCATGTCGTGAACCTGCCGCTACGGCAATCGCCAAATCCACTCAGAGCAACAATCCAGCCAGCCGCTTGGACCAAAAAATGCGCACAGCGCTGCGTGCCCTCGGGATCGCAACGGCGTTGATCTTCTTCGGGCAGGCCGCCGCCGCCGTCACCTTCGTGGGCACGCCGACCGCATCTCCCACGACCTTCTCCGGCGCAGGCCAGACCATTGATCTGAGCGTCACCTTCAACACCGACTCGCGGGCCTACAATTCCGCGTCGATCACCTTTCAGGCGTTCCCCGCCGGCTCGGTTCAGACCATTTGCCCGCCAGGCACGAACCAGACGAACGCGACCGTTACCTGCACGGCGCGCTATGTGACGACGTCGAGCGACACGTCGAATTTGGAAATCATTCCGATCGTCACGGTCGATGGGCTCGAATCGGCGACCTATAGCGGCGGCATCATCACCGTGTCCTACACCGGCTCGGGGCCTGCAGCCCCGGTGGCCGGCGCGGTCTCGAAGACGGTTACCTATGGCAGCAGCGCAAACAGCATTCCGCTCGATTTTTCAGGCGGCGGCACCCCGACATCGGTTGCGGTGACCTCGCAACCCTCTCACGGGACGACCAGCGTCAGCGGGACCTCGATCACCTACACGCCCACCGCCGGCTATGCCGGGGCGGACAGCTTTTCCTATACCGGCACCAATTCCACCGGAACTTCGAACGCGGCGACCGCCTCGATCACCGTGAGCAATCCCACCCTGAGCATCGCCGCCAGCGGGTCGTTCAGCGCAACCGTCGGACAGAGCTACAGCCAGACCTTCACCTTCTCCGGTGGCACGGCCCCCTATATCGGCTATTCGATCCTCGGCATCCCCGCTGGTCTTAGCGTCACAGCCTTCAACAGCACATCCATCACGATTTCCGGTACGCCCACGGTCAGCGGCACTTTCCAGTTAACTGTCGCAGGCACCGATTCCAGCACCGGGAACGGGCCCTTCAAGGTGACGGAGTCCTTCACGCTGACGATCGCCTCAGCGACAATAAGCATTACCTCGCCAGCCTCTCTTACCAATGCGACTGTGGGGAGCCCCTATAGTCAGGTGATCAAGGCCGGTGGCGGCATCGCACCCTACACGTTTACAGTTCAATCGGGATCCCTGCCTGCGGGGGTGAACCTCACGACTTCCGGGACCCTGAAGGGTACACCGACTGCGGGCGGCACTTTTTCCTTCACAGTGAAGACGACCGATAGCAGCACCGGCACAGGATCACCGGCGAGCGCCACGAAAACCTACACGCTGACCGTAAACCAACCGACGATCTCCGTGGCGCCGACGACCTTGCCCGATGCGGCGCAGAATACGGCATACAGCCAGACGATCACCGCGAGTGGCGGCACCGCCCCCTACACCTATTCCGTTTCCGGCACCTTGCCCGCCGGCATGACCCTGTCGTCAGGCGGTGTGCTCTCGGGAACTCCGACGGGCTATGGAAGCTTCAACTTTTCCATCACGGCCACTGACAGCTCGACCGGTACGGGGCCCTATACCGGAACGCAAAACTACGCGTTCAACGTGACGGCCGCCGCGCCGGTGATCTCCACCACGAGCCTGCCCGGCGCAATGGTCGGCACGCCCTACAATCAGACGATCACCGCCACGAGCGGCAACGCGCCTTACACGTTCTCGATCGCCTCGGGCACCCTTCCGTCCAATATCAGCCTGAGCAGTGGCGGTGTCCTGAGCGGAACGCCGACAACGGCCGGATCCTATGATTTCACGGTGCAGGTGAAAGATGGCGCGGGGAATACCGATCAACAAAGCTACGCGGGCTTTACCGTCTCGAAAGCCGCGACCAGCGTATCGCTGACCCTTTCGTCGAGCAGCGCGCTGCAAGGCGTTCCGGTCACGATGACGGCGAGTGTGACGAGCGGCGCCTCGCCGACCGGCAACATCATCTTCCGCGAGGGTGGCTCCGCGATTGCGACGGTCGCCCTGTCCGGATCGACGGCGAGCTATACCACGCGCACGCTCTCGACGGGTTCGCATTCGATCACCGCGGATTACTCCGGGGATGCCGCCAATGCGCCCGCAAGCTCGGCGGCACAGTCCCTGGCCGTCAACGGTCGCCCTGCCCCTGAGCTCGATCCGACCGTGCGGAGCATGATCGTCTCGCAGGTCTCGACGTCGCATCGTTTCGCACAGACCCAGCTCGACAACACCCATCGGCGTCTCGACTCGCTTCACGGCATGCTGCGCTCGGGCGGGAACCGCACCGGTTGGGGAACGACATCCCAAGCCTTTGCGGGGACAGGCGGTGCGCCGGAGGCTTCGGCAGCCCAAGGGGCGACCACGCCGAGCACGAACTACCTGCTCGATCCGACACCCACCAAGTCGGAGAGTTCTTCGGAGCCGGAGCAAGTCATCGATCTCGTTTCCCGCGCTTTGCAGCCCGCTCAGAACGGCTCTGATCTGCCCTACCGTATCTGGGCGACAGGCACGCTCGATTTCGGCAGGGATCAGGTCGATGGGGGCTACACCAACAAGCTCTCGACGCAAGGGATCACGCTCGGAGTCGATCGGGTCTTCGGCAGCGATATGGCCGCCGGGGCTGCGCTTGGCTTCGGGTATAACCGGACGACCTTCGGGCCGGACGGCAGCAAGTCGCGCTCGCGGGCGAAAACCGTTTCGCTCTACGCCACATGGCAGATGAAGCCCGATCTCTTCCTCGATGCGACAGGCGGTTATGGGAAGCTGGACTTCCGTGAAAACCGTTACTCGACCGACGGCGGCGTGATGCTTTCGGGCGAGCGCGGCGGCCATATGCTCTTCGGCTCACTCGGCCTATCGCAGCTCGGGCAATTGGGACAATGGAGCACATCGAGCTATGGCCGCCTCGACGTGGTGAAACTGTCGCTGGACAGCTACTCGGAAACCGGCTCGTCGGTTTGGGCGCTAGACTACGGAAAGCTCGAAAACACGACAGCTTCGAGCGTCGTCGGGATCACGGCCGAATATGACATGCGTCGCGACTGGGGCACCCTGACACCCGGCGCGCAGCTGGAATACCGGCATGCTTTCAACGGTGGCTTCACGCAAACGCTCGGTTACGCCGATCTCGGAACGATGGATTACTCCTTCGCCGGGGACACGCAATCGCAGGATGCCCTGACCCTCGGGCTGTCGCTGCGCGGAACGGTCGATCAGAACATGGACTTCGAGCTGGGCTATCAGTTCACCTCGGACCTCGCCTCCGCACATAGCCAACAGGTAAGAGCCTCGATGCATATCTCCTTCTGATTTCGAAGTTCAGAACGGCACAAAATCAGAAGGTCCACTGAACTTTTGCGACCTCGCAGAACGATAACCATGGGCTGATTTTGATGTCGGCCCATGGGCATGGTCCAGAGCGCATAGTCAGAAGTTGACGATTGCGCCAGCGATCATAGCTCTGCTCGGACGCCCATCGGGGCCACCGCCTCCGCTCAGTCATGTCTCGAGGTCAACGGACGCTCACGACGGTCACGGGAGACAGGTGCTGGACCTTTTGAGAAACGCTTCCGACAATCAGCGCCTTGAGGTCCGATAGCCCCCGCGCGCCCATCACGATCATGTCTGCGCCGGAGTCCTCGGCAGCTTCAACGATCCGGCGGGCTGCATCGCCATCCGCGGTCAGACATTCCACGCGCTCCACGCCATGATCATGCAGCGTGCGTTCCGCGACATCGAGGATGCGCTTTGCCACGGCGCGCAGCAACTCGTCCTCGGTCTGGGCGTCCCTCGGTACGAGCTCCGCGAGGGGGAAGCGGGCATGGGGCAGCGCCGAAACCGCTTCGAAGAGGGTCCGACCACCCTCCGCGGGTTCGTATTTCACTTCGGCCATGTGCCGCAGCCCCTCCGAGAGGTGATCGCGCAACAGAACATGGAGCAGCACGACCGGCACGCTGAAGCGCGCGGCGATATCCGCTCCGAGCTCCACCGCGCGATTTGACGCGTCCGAACCGTCGGTTGCGATGAGAATTTTCTTGACCATGTCATACTCCCTCGGTGCTCACGCTTCAGCATCACAGCGATGGCGCATCGCCACATTGATTGCGCTCAACGTCGAACGAATGCCCCTGCAATCTGGCCGTGTGGGCGATTGGGGGTATCCGAAAGGCATTGCCAACGAAGGACTGCTCGCTTCACATTGATCCCGTAAGCAGTTTTCAAAAGGATACAGACAGGTGGCTGGAAAATTCGAACTCTATAAGGACAAGGCGGGCGAATACCGCTTTCGACTGAAAGCCGGGAACGGTGAGACCATCCTTGCCAGCGAGGGTTATAAGCAAAAGGCAAGCGCCGAACAGGGCATCGCATCCGTGCGCAAGAACGCGCCGCGGGACGAGCGCTATGAGCGCAAGGCCACAACGTCGGGCAAACCGATGTTCAACCTCAAGGCCACCAACGGGCAGGTTATCGGGACCAGCGAAGCCTATAGCAGCGAAGCCGCCCGCGAGAATGGCATCACATCGGTGAAAAACAATGCACCAGATGCCAAGCTCGACGATCTGACAGCTTGAAGAGGCGCCGTTCCGTCGGCGTGACGCGCCCCGAATGAACGGCCCATGGAGAATGCGATGGCCCTATTGAGCTTGGAAAATCCGGTCTTTGCGACTTACGTGATTGCAGCCGCTCTGATGGTGCTCAAAGTGATGGGCCAGGGCTGGATGACGGTCTACCGGATGCAAAAAACCAACTCCGGGCTTGCGAGCCCGGAGGACGTTCAAAGTGGCCTTCTCAATAAGGCGCCCGACCCGGCCCAGCTTGAGATCAACGACTATGTTGATCGGTCTCGGCGCATGCATCGAAACGACCTGGAGAACATTCCAGCCTTCTGGGTCGCGGGTTTCCTGTTCGTCATGGTCGACCCCGCACTTTGGCTCGCGCAGGCTCTGATGTATGGGTTCGTTGCCACACGGCTTGCGCATTTCTTGGCTTATGCCACGCGCCAAACCCACGAAGTCCGGGCGACCTTCTACACGATCGGGTCTTTGATCGTGATCTACATGGCCCTTCATGTTCTCTGGGTGGCGATTGCGTAGGCCCGAGCAAAAGGGAGGGGCCCGCGCCTTTCAGCACAGCTAGGCGCCGTGACGGTCGGCTCGCCGGTCTAGACGCATAGATCTCGCCGACACAATCATCAGCGTTATCACTGGAAGCGAGGTTTCACCGGCAAAGGCATCAAACCGCCAGCCCCATTCTTTCCCACGAAAAAGCTGAACTCACACTCGACGCTCCTTCGGACACATTCGGACCCGACGCTTCTTACCTTCGGAAGCGCCACCCATGTTCTGCATCGGATATCCGATCGAAACATTCACGACCCGCGTCTTCCCGACAAGGAGCTCAGTTCGGTGATGCGTATGCCCGAAATACCACTCGGCCGGCTGATATTCGTGAATGAGATCCGTCAGGTCACTCGCATAACACCAGCTGAGCTTCTGTCCTCCTGGGAGAACATCAAAGGTCGGCGCGTGATGGGTGACAACCGCGGTTTCCCCATCAAAACCCTCCGCCAGCTTTGAGCGCAGCCAAGAGAGATGCTCGCGGTGTTTCGCGATCGTATCAGCCGGCCGAGCTTTCCGGTAGCCCGCTGAGGCCACGCGAATGTAGCGGTAATCGTTCATCTTCGCCCGGGCATCATGATCCCGGCTCTCGAGAGTTCCAGGCCCCTCCTGGAAGTCCGTCCAGAGCGTGCAGCAAAGATATCGCTTGCTCCCGAAGATGATCTCTCGCTTCTGCGCGAAGTTTACCCCAGCGTCGCGCGCGATCTGCTCGAGCCGGTCATCACCGTCCAACGCGTGATGATAATAGTCGTGGTTGCCAGGCACGACATACACGCGCTCGAGATCGATGTGCTGCCCGATCCTCTCGAACGCCTGCTTCCATCTGACCTTCGGCTTGTTCGTGAGATCCCCGGCGACAATCATCAGCCCAACGTCGCTAAAATCGAGACGCTCAAGGGCATCTCGACCCGCTTCGGACCACATATCCAAGTGAAGATCTGCCACGATCAGAGCTTTCGTCATTCTTTCCGCTCCTCGCTTTCCGATGAAATTGGCGGCAATCACATCAACATGTCGCGTCCGGTTGCGCGCAGAGTTTTCGCAAGGCGCCCGATCTGCCGCAGGCTCGGAGGACGCCCGGCATCGCACATCTCCTCAATGAATACGCCCACGCGTTCCAGCTCTCCCGGCTCAGCATCGTCTCCGGCCGCACGGTTGAAGAACGCCACGAGGTGCTCAGGCTTGCTCACATCGACACGAAACACCTGACACCGGTCGAGAAGCGGCGCGGGAATCTGGTGCTCGTAATTAGCGGTCAGGATCCAGTTCACATGGCTCAGGTCGAAGCGCGTGCGCAAGAACGGGCAGACGAAGTGCTCTGCGCTCGACCGCTCGAGCACTTGTAGCAACGATGTTGTCAGAGACGTTGCCGACCTGTCTGCAGAATGCATGGCGCCGCCCGCCTTGCAGACCTCGTCGACAACGATCACCGGGTTCGCAACCGCGGTTTCCGCGATCAACTCGACCGGGACTCCAGAACTCGCCGTGGCCCAGCCATACTCAATGCCGGAGATCCGGAACCCGGCCCCTCCGGCTCCGACATCGATGATCGCGCGCGGCGCGCGTGCAAATTCAGCAACAAGACGTGCGAAATGCGTCTTCCCGCAGCCGGGCGGGCCGACAAGGATCATCGGGTCGAAGCGCAACCCGACGCCTCCAGCCGCAATATGCGCGAGCCCCTGGTTCATGATCGAGGTCGACACCTCTGCAAGCCAAGGCGCCTGCGCATGCAAGACCGCCGCGAGATCATAAACGGACTCCGCGGCTTCCGGCCCCGCAAGTCTAGCGCCATGCGTATAAAGGTGATGCATCCGTTTGACGGACGTGTCGCTGATATTCTTGTCGACCTCGAAAGTGCTCCTGAATTTCTGATCGACAAGTCGCTCGACAGCGCGATAAATCCGCTGATTTTTACGCTTATTTCGTTCACGCCACTCTTTCGACGGATCGTCGAAAATGTCACCGCAATCATCTCGAGGCTCGTCGCTCGGGAACATGCGACCCCACCGCTTTACGAAAGCGGTATTTGTTTTGCTCGTGGCCGTTGACCGGGCCAGGCTTGCTGAGAGGGGTTTCTTATAGAGAACTTGAACGCGCTTCTGCGTCATGGCGACCACCATCGCTTGAAAATGACCTGATTGAAATCTCGACACCGATAGGCACCCGGTTACGGGCGCAGCTCACGATATCGAGCAGGTAATCTCCAACGTGGTGGCTTGCGTGTTCATGGTGAGACGGTAGTCCGGGCTAGGGGAATGCGTCAAGCGCGCCAAATCCGGAGAGGTCAAACCTGTCGGGGATGCGGCTCGGATAGCGGACGATAAGGGGGGCGTGGAGGCACTTTGCGCATTTCTCAAAGCAAATCGCTCCAGCCCCCCCTGCCGAAACTGCGAGCGATCGACGGTCTGGATGAGACGATCTCATCCAGCAGACATGCGGGGTGAACCTCTCGAGGCCCCTTGTCATGAACGAAGCACTGCCACGAACATAGAAGCCCGCCTACTTGAAGAGCTTCAGCAGACCTTTCGCGGCCTCCTCCTTGAGCTTCTGCTTCGCGGCATCCTCGGTGCTCTGGCCCTCCTGCGGCGCGATCCCGAGCTTCTTGGCAATCTCGGCCTCCGCTTTCGCCTTCAGGTCTTGCTTCGCGGCATCGACCTTGTCGCCCGAGAGCGCCTTCATATCGAGGCCGAATTTCGGCTTCGCCCAGGGACCCGTGATCGAGAGCGGCACCTTCACCCCACCCGTGCCATCGGCCTTGCTGAGCGCGGTCGGCGTCACCGTGTAATCGAGGCTCTGCGCCCCGACATCCACCCGACCCTTGCCCGCAGCACTCAGAAGCGGCGCTTTCAGTGCGAGGTCGTCATTCGACAGCACCCCGTTGGCGATGGTGAAACTCGCGGTGATCTGATCGAAAATCGTCTTCGCCCCCTCTCCCACGTAGTTCAGATCGAGCGTGCGCAGCATCCCCACCAGATCGAGCCCCTCCAGCGCCCCCTTGCCGAAGGCGACATCGCCCGAGCCCGAAAGCGAGCGCGCAAGCGCGGCCTCGCTGTTGCCCGAGGCCAGAAGCTTCACCGCCAGATCCGCCTTCGCATCGAGACGCCTGTAATCGGCCAGATCGCTCAGAAGCGGCTGCATCGAGACGCCCTTTGCCACCAGATCGGCGGAGGCCGAGAACCCGTTGCGCGCATTGGCCACCACTTGCCCGGTGACGCTGCCGCCATAGGCCGAGACCTGACGCAGATCCGCAACCGCCCGGCCGTTGTCGATCGTGATCTGCGCTTTGGTCGGGCCCAGCTTGGCAGTGCCGAAATCGATGGAACTCGCATTGAGCGCGATCTTGCCATCCAGCGCCCGGAGGCCCGAGGCGTCGATGGGCGTGGTCGACCAGCCACTGGCGCGAGAGCCTGAGCCGGAGGAGGACCCGCCTGCGCCAGCCTTGCCCGACGCCCCGGTCAGCGCCGAGAGATCAAGCGCGCCCGCATCGATCTGGGCATCGATCCGCGGCTTGCCTTTCGCGAAGGACAGGTCGCCCGCCACGCTCAGCGCATTGCCGTCGAGCGTGAGCTTGGCGCCGCGCAGCTGCACGGCGCCATCCGCGCCCAGTGTCACATCGCCCTTCGCGGTAATCGTGTCACGCCCCAGCCCCTTCGGCAGATCTAGCGCGGTCTGTCCGAAGATCGCCGCCAGCGCGGTTGGATCCTTGACGCTTGCGGTGAGCGCCCCTTTCGCCGCCAAGGGAGCCGTCCCGAACGTGCCTTTGAAGCCGATCGACGACGCGTCGAGGGTCAGCGCAAGATCGGTGGGGGCCGGATCGCCCGCAAGGAAGGACGCGAAACTTCCGAGCGTGCCATTTACCTTCAGCGCCTTACCATTGACCTGCCCCGTCAGGCCCAGGCTCGCCGGACCGTCGAAGGACGGAAGCGCGAGGCTCGCATCGAGGTGGGTGAGTGCAAGGCGCTGGCCGCTTGCATGATCGATCCACCGCACCGATCCGTCGCTGATCAAACCCTTGTCGAGGCTGAAAGCCGTTATCCCGCCGCCCTCGCCCGGGCTCGGGCGCGCGGTCTGAGTGCTGGTGGCCGCGGCCGGTGGCGTAAACCCCCAGTTCCCGGTCCCGTCCTTGCGCCGCTCAAGCAGGATGTTCGGCGAGAGCACGTCGACCTTCGAGACACGGATCTCGCCGCCAATCAGCGCGCCCGGGTCGACACCGATCTGGAGCCCCTTGGCCGAGAGCATCGGCCCGTCCTTGGACCAATCCGCATTCGCGATCTCGACCGGCCCCGTGCGCACGCCAAGCTGCGGCCAGATCGTTGCATGGACCGACCCGCTCAGCGTCATCTTGCGCCCGGTTGCGGCCTCGAACCGTGCCTCCGCGATCTGGGCGATCTTCTTCGACGGGATCAGCAGGAGCGCCCCCCCGAGGCTCAGGGCGATCAGAACGACGAGAGCGAGAGCGCGAAAGAGCCAGCGCATGGGGCCTCCGGGAGGTTGGGTCTTCGCGTTCAAGCTACGCGCCCGTCTGAAGGCCTTTCAAGTCGGAACAGCTGCACCGCGGACAACGTGATCGAGTTGCCTCCTGCTCCGCCCCCTCCTTGTCGCGCCGGATCATATCGCGGGTGTGTTCGCCGACGTTCTCACAGGAGCCGCCACCACCGACATCGGCCGAGTCAAAATCAACGAGAGGGCCACCAAGCCGGACGGCCCGCGTGGTCGGTCGGGATATGGCACCGCAGCTCTCACTTCTCGTGCATTCAAATTTTCAAAGGCAATCGCAAAACGATTGCAGCCTGGCGCGACCTTGTTGGAGTTAGAAGTAAAAAGCTCCGCATCGGCACACCATTCTCTACGACAATTTCTATTCCGGTCTGAAGCGCAGTCTGTGCTATCGTCCCTTCTGGGAGGCGACGCGCCATGAGAGATGCAGGGCATGTCGAGGAGATCGGACGGGTGCTGGACGGCAGCCAGACCGGGCGAGACAGTTTCGTTTCGGCCTCGTGGCGGCGTTGTGTCGAGCTTTACGGCATGGATCCGACGCGCTCCGACCCGGCCTATATCGTGACCGAGGCAGAGCTGCGCGATCACCGCAAGCAGGCGGAATGGATGATCGCGGCGGCGCGTTCCGGGTTGCAGTCGCTTTTCCGGCAGGTGGCAGGACAAAATTACGTCTTGCTGCTCACCGACGCCAAAGGGGTCTGTGTCGATTTCTTCGGCGACGATCTCTTCACCGAAGACCTGCGCAGCGCGGGGCTCTATCTAGGATCGAACTGGTCCGAGGACCTGGCCGGAACCTGTGGTGTCGGGGCTTGCATCGTGACGCAAGAGCCTGTGACCGTGCATCAGGACGATCATTTCGGAAACGCCCATACTGTTTTGTCCTGCACCGCCGCGCCGATCTTCGACAGTCTCGGACAACTGGCAGCGGTGCTCGACATTTCGCTTTTGCGCTCGCCCACGCCCAAGAGTAGCCAGAACCTCGCGATGAATCTCGTGACGTCAGCGGCACGACGGGTCGAGATGGCCAACCTGATGGCCGAGAGCCCCCGCGACTGGGTGTTGCGCCTGTCCTCCAGCCCGGAATTTCTCGATGTCGATCCCGAGGCTGCTGTGCGGCTCGACGGCTCCGGTCGCGTGCTGGGCTATACCCGCGCCGCGCGGCGGTTGTTTCCCGAAGGCGCCCCGATCCTCGGGCGCGGGATCGATGAGGTGCTCAGCATCAGCGTCGACGACCTGCCCGACCTGATGCGTGACCGCCCAACCGAGGAGCGGGTGATCGAGATGCGCGATGGCGGGGCGTTGTTTGGCCATGCGATCGCACCCAAAGCGCCACGTCACCCTCATCAGGGACTGCGTCGTGGCGGGCCGCTCGCGGGGCTGACCGGGGGCGATCCGGAGATGAACCGTTTGATCGGACAGGCTGAGCGGCTGGCCCCGGGCAATGTGCCCCTGCTGATCTGTGGCGAGACCGGCACCGGAAAGACGAAACTCGCCCGTGCGATCCACATGAGCAGCAAGGCGCAAGGGTTCATCAGCCTCGAATGCGCGGGGCTCGACCCGCAGACGCTGATGCAAAACTGCGCCGAGGCGATCGGGCCGACGACGCTCCTGCTGCGCCGAATCGAAGAGATCGCTCCGGAGACGGCGATCGCGCTCGGCGGACTTCTCGACCGGCGCCCCGAATTGCGCACGCTGGCGACGAGTTGCTTTGAGCCCAGCCAGATCGCGCTGCCGCGCCCGCTGTTCCATCGGCTCGCGGGGTGCGTGCTCAGCGTCCCGCCCCTGCGGATGCGGCGTGATCTCGATTGGCTGATGTCGCGTCATCTGCGCCGCCACGCGGGCGATGCGGTCCGGCTGTCACCGTCGGCACGGGCTGAATTGCTGGGACGTCGCTGGCCCGGCAATATTCGCGAGCTCGAACAGGTTCTCGACGTCGCGGCGGCGCTCTGCGTCGGATCGGTGATCGATCTGCTCGATCTGCCCACCCCCGTCGAAATCACCCCGAATATCGAGAAGGCCCTGCCCGCACCGAGCGACCCTTGGGACATGCTCGAGGAGATTCTGGACGCCTGCGAGTGGAACATGGCGCGCGCCGCCCGGCGGCTCGGGGTCAACCGCTCGACTATCCTGCGCCGGATTCGCAAGGCCGGGTTGCGTCCGCCCGAGTGATATGTTGCGCCCTTGTTGCGCACGCAACATGCCGCGCCGCAGCAGTCGCTTTTCCTCCCTTTGCACGCGTCGCGACCATGGATCGCTCAGCGATCACGCGCCGATACTCCTCCTAGAGACACGCGCAGAGGAGGAGACGCGATGCTTGATACCACCATTAACACACAGACCCAGGACATGCTGGACAGCCTGAACGCCGCGCTGGAGAGCGGCGATATCGACCGCGCGGCCGCGCTGTTTGCGACCGACAGCTACTGGCGCGACCTCGTTGCGGTCAGCTGGAACCTGAAAACCGTGGAAGGGCCGGACGGCGTCGCCGACATGCTGAGAAACCAGCTCGAGCACACCCGCCCCGGCAAGTTCGAGATCCAGTCGGGCGAGATCCCTGCCGAGGAGGGCGGCGTGATCACCGCCTGGGTCACTTTCGAGACGAAGTCGGGCCGCGGCTGGGGCCTGATGCGGATCCGAGATGGCCGCATCTGGACGCTGCTGACCGCGCTTCAGGAGCTCAAGGGTTTCGAGGAAAACCGCGGCACGCGCCGTCCGATGGGCGCTGAACATGGCGCGCGCAAGAACCGGACCTCGTGGAAGGAGCACCGCGAGGCGGAAGAGGCGGATCTGGGCTATGGCACGCAGCCCTATGTGCTGATCGTCGGCGGCGGCCAAGGGGGCATCGCGCTGGGAGCGCGGCTGCGCCAGCTTGGCGTGCCTGCGATCGTTCTGGATAAGCATGACCGGCCCGGCGACCAGTGGCGGAGCCGTTACAAGTCGCTCTGCCTGCATGACCCGATCTGGTATGACCATCTGCCCTACATCAAGTTCCCCGACAATTGGCCGGTCTTCACGCCCAAGGACAAAGTCGGCGATTGGCTCGAGATGTATACCAAGGTGATGGAGATCAATTACTGGACGCGGTCCGAAGTGACCGGCGCCAGCTACGACGACGCCACCGGAAAATGGACGGTCGAGGTCAATCGCGACGGCGAGACGGTGACACTTGAGCCGACGCAGCTTGTGCTCGCGACCGGAATGTCTGGCAAGCCGAATATGCCGCGTTTCCCGGGCATGGAAGACTTCAAGGGCACGATCCAGCACTCGTCGCAGCATGAGGGCCCCGATCCGTGGACTGGCAAGAAAGTGGTCGTGATCGGCTCGAACAACTCCGCGCACGACATTTGCGCGGCACTCTGGGAAGGCGATGCGGATGTCACCATGGTGCAGCGATCCTCCACCCATATCGTGCGCTCGGACTCGCTGATGGAGATCGGGCTCGGCGCGCTCTACTCGGAAGAGGCGCTCGACAACGGAGTCACAACCGAGAAGGCAGACATGATCTTCGCCTCCCTGCCCTACAAGATCATGCACGAGTTCCAGATCCCGCTTTATGACCAGATGCGCGAGCGCGATGCGGAGTTCTACGCAGGGCTGGAAAAGGCGAGCTTCGATCTGGACTGGGGTGACGATGGCTCCGGGCTGTTCATGAAATACCTGCGCCGCGGCTCGGGCTATTACATCGACGTGGGCGCCAGCCAGCTGATCATCGATGGCGAGGTGAAGCTGGCCAAGGGGCAGGTCGACCATTTCGAGGAAGACGCTGTGGTGCTCGCCGATGGCACGCGCTTGCCCGCCGATCTCGTGGTCTTCGCAACAGGCTACGGCTCGATGAACGGTTGGGCCGCCGATCTGATCAGCCAAGAGGTCGCCGACAGGGTTGGCAAGGTCTGGGGGCTTGGCTCGGACACCACAAAAGACCCCGGCCCGTGGGAAGGCGAGCAGCGCAATATGTGGAAGCCGACCCAACAGGAGCATCTGTGGTTCATGGGCGGCAACCTGCACCAATCGCGGCATTACTCGCTCTATCTCGCGCTGCAACTGAAAGCGCGATTGGAGGGGCTGGAGACCCCGGTCTACGGGCTCCAGGAAGTCCACCACCTCTCCTGATCCCATCCCTCTCCCGGCCCCACACGGGCCGGGAGAACTTCCCCCATTGAACGGAGACATTCCATGAAAGCTGCACGTTGGCATGGCGTGAAAGACATTCGCGTCGAGGAAATAGATACCCCTACCCCCGGCCCCGGCGAGGTCGCGATCAAGGTCGCATGGACCGGGATCTGCGGTTCCGATCTGCACGAATATCTGGCGGGACCGATCTTCGTCCCGGTCGAGCAGGATCATCCGCTCAGCCACGACAAGGCGCCGATCACCATGGGCCACGAATATTGTGGGACCGTGGCGGAGTTGGGAGAAGGCGTCACGGGACTGAGCATCGGCGACCGTGTCGCGATCGAGCCGATCTTCGCCTGCGGCACCTGCCCCGCCTGCCTTGAGGGCAAATACAATCTCTGTGACAGCCTCGGTTTTGTCGGGCTCTCCGGGGGACATGGCGGATTTGCTGCAACCTCGGTCGTGCCTGCCCGGATGGTTCACAAGATGCCCGACGCGCTGTCGATGGAACAGGGTGCGTTAGTCGAGCCCGCCGCTGTCGCGCTGCATGCGGTGCGCATGTCGAAGATCAAGGCCGGGGACACGGCTGCTGTCTTCGGCGCGGGGCCGATCGGGCTTTTGGTCGTCGAGGCGCTGCGCGTCGCGGGCGCGGCCCAGATCCATGTCGTAGAACCCTCAGTTGAACGCCGCGAGAAAGCGCTCGAACTCGGCGCCACCAGCGCCATAGACCCGATGGCGGAAGGCCCCGTCGAGAAAATTCGTGCGGCCACCGGCGGTGTTCACGTTGCTTTCGAAGTGACCGGCGTGCCGCGCGTTCTGCCGCAATGCATCGACAGCACCCGCCATGAAGGTCAGACGCTGATCGTCTCGATCTGGGAGGGAGACGCCGCCTTCCAACCCAATACGGCCGTTCTGAAAGAGCGCCAACTGCAAGGCACCATCGCATACCGCAATGTCTATCCGGCGGTGATGGAGCTGATGGTGCAGGGCTATTTCAGCGCCGACAAGCTGGTTACCAAGCGGATCAAGATCGATCAGATCGTGGAGCAAGGCTTCGAGGCCCTTGTCGCGGAAAAATCCCAGGTGAAGATCCTGGTGGAAGCACCAGACTGAAGAAGCCAGAACTTCTTCGCGCTGCGCACGCAAAACCCCAAACGCGCGCGCAGCGCACCAGAGCGGGAGATTGCTCTATTCGTCCGCGGAACCTTTGGAGGCCGACAAATAAAGCTTCACGCTGTGAATGCATATTTTCGAGCACCGCTTCTTTGAAAGCTTATCCTTGCGAGGATACGGGCCAACGAGGATTGTCGCTGACCCCGAGATCGTGCTTTTCCATGTGCCAATTGAGGTCGGGATCGGCCGCTATGATCCCTCAAAATAAGCGGGCGTGCCCCGGGCTTCCACGGATTCAGCGATCCGCCGCAGGCCGTGGATATAGGCGGCATCGCGCATCGAAAGCTCCATTTCGTTGTGCAAGGTCCAGATTGATTGCGTCTCGGTCTCCATCGTCGTCTTCAGATGATCCCGGACACGCGAGCTGTCCCAATAAAAACCCGATCTGTTCTGGACCCATTCCAGATGGGACACTGTCACGCCGCCGGAATTCGCGAGGATATCGGGCACGATGATATGCCCGGCTTCCGTCAGCTTCTTGTCGGCCTCGGGCGAGACCGGCCCGTTCGCCATTTCCAGAATGATGCGGGCGTTGATCTTGCCACAATTTTCGAGCGTGATCTGCCGCTCCAGCGCGGCAGGCACCAGCACGTCGCAATCAAGCTCCAACAGCTCGGCGTTTGAAATCTCTTTCGTTTTGCCTTGCCCTTTCGCGCCTTTCACGCCGCCGGTTTCATGCTTGTGTTGCATGACGGCGAGCGGGTCCAAACCGCTTGGATCGTAGATGCCGCCGCCGGAATCCGAAATGGCGACGATTTTATACCCGTCGGCATGCAGAAGCTTGGCGCAGTGGAAGCCGACATTCCCGAACCCCTGGATCGCCACCGTGGCGGTGTTCGGGTCGAGGGCGAGCGCGGTTTCCAGATAGCGCAGAGCATAGTATCCGCCGCGCGCCGTCGCATCGACGCGCCCGTTCGTGCCCCCGAAAGCGAGAGGTTTTCCGGTGATCGCGCTCGGGGAGGCCTGCCCTGAAATCCAGCTGTATTGGTCCGCCATCCACGCGATGACGATCCCGTTCGTATACATGTCCGGCGCCAGAATATCGCGATCGGGGCCGATGAACGGCGCGAAGGCTTCGACATAGGCCCGGCTCAATCGTTCCAATTCGTTCACCGAGAGCGTCTTCGTGTCCACGCAGACCCCGCCCTTCCCGCCGCCGAACGGTAGGTTGGCCACGGCGCATTTGAACGTCATCCAGAAGGAAAGCGTCTCGATCTCGTCGAGCGAGACGTTCGGATGAAAACGAACGCCGCCCTTGGTCGGACCCCGCCGGTCGTTATAACGGCACCGCCACGACTGGAACGCGCGTCGGCTCCCGTCATCCATCCGGATCAAGAGCGTGGCGGCCAGAGTTTCACGGGGCCCTTTGAGCTCTTCGAAAACGTCGGGATGAATGTTGAGCCGCTCGCAGGCTGCCCGAAGTGTCTCGCGAGACTTCGCCAGCATTCCCGTCGTCGGGGGCGTATTCTCCTCGACGTCTTTTTTCTTAGTCGGCATTGGATCGGAACTCCGTGGCGAGGTTTTCTAGGACGGTTTCTGCAGGACTTTTTCCGACAGTCAGCCGACAGGGCGGGCGGCGTCATTGATTTGTCTCAAAATATGCGAGCCGGCGTCTAAGGCTTCTCATGCGCTCCAAGTGGCGGTTTGGAGGCGCGGCCTGACTGCAAACTGACGCCCCAGACTTGCAGCCGGCATCGTTGACGATGGGAAATTTCGTTCGCCTTGGCTCAGCTGTTCAACGTCAGCGAGCTGTCGAAAGTCAGCCGGAAGTAGTCGTAGAGCGCGACGGCGCCCGGAGACAGCTCGGCCCCGCGGCGCCACGCCAGACCAACATCCATCGTCGGAACGGGCGGATCGGTTTCGACCGTTACGATGCGTTTTCCCTCGAGAGACCAGGGCCGATAGACCATATCGGAAAGCACGGTCACCCCCTGCCCGTTCGCCACGATCGAGCGCACGGCCTCGATCGATGAGGTGCGCAGCTTCACGCGCGGCTGGGTCGAGCCGAAGTTCCAGTATTTCATCGTCGTGTTCGCCGCCTCGTCGACAGTGAGCATGATATAGTCTTCGTGGGCGATCTCCTTGAAATCGACGCTGCGCAGGTTCGCCAGCCGATGGCCCTGCGGCAGCCAGAGTCTGCGGGGCGAACGCATCAGCGTCTCGCTTTCCAGTTCCGGGTTCATCACGTTCGAGGTCAACACGATCGCGATGTCGAACCGGTTCGACAGCAGCCCTTCCTCCACCGCCTCGCGGTTCAGCTCGTGGAGCTGGATATCGAGATTGGGGTGCAGCCGCGCCAGCCGCCCCAGATGATAGGGCAGGAAATATCCGATCACCGTGTAGGTGGTCGCGACGAGAACCCGCCCGGTCACGCCGCTGCTGCGCTCGCGGATATTCACTGCCTCGTCGAGCTTGGTGAGGATATCGTAGGACAGGCCCAGCAACTCGCGCCCCGACTGGGTCAGTTCCATCCCGTGCGAGGTCCGGGTGAAAAGCTCGGTATCCATCTCGGCCTCAAGCTCGCGGATTGCGGTCGTCACCGAGGACTGGGAAATCGAGAGTTCGTTGGCCGCCCGGCTGACCTGACCGGTCTCGGCGGTTGCCACGAAATACTTGAGCTGACGGAAGTTCATGCCGCCTCCTTTCGGATTTTCCGATAATGTCGACCACGGGATTCAGATATCAGAGGTTCGCAATCTGCACAGATCGAAGTCATATCCATATTTTTCAGCGATTTGTACCGGACAGTGTCTAATCACATTATCGATTATCACGATAATGCCCTCACTGATATTAGAATTTTACATGTCGTTCACATTGTCGAAAGCTGATCTTGCAACAGAGATCTGGGAAGAGACATGCCGAAACTCATCGACCTGAACTGTGACCTCGGAGAAGGCTTCGGCCATTGGGCCATGGCTGGCGCGCCGGATGATCAGCTGATGCCGCTGATCTCCTCGGCCAATGTCGCGAACGGTTTTCACGCCGGCGACCCGATGCAGATGAACCGGGTCGCGAAGCTCTGCCATCAGCATTCCGTCGGTCTCGGCGCGCATCCCGGCTATCGCGATCTCGTCGGTTTCGGGCGCCGCCACATCAACGCGAGCTCCGAGGAGCTGGTGAACGACATCATCTACCAGGTGGGGGCGATGCGCGAATTCGGCCGCCGTTACGGGGTGCCGCTGCAGCACGTCAAACCGCACGGCGCGCTCTACATGGAGGCCGCGCGCAACGAGGACCTCTCGCGCCACCTGGTCGAGACGCTGCAACGCTACGCGCCGGGGCTGATCCTGTTCTGCATGGATATCTCGAAGACCTACGAGGTCGCCAAGCGCCTCGGTCAGCCGGTCGTGCGCGAGTTCTATGCCGACCGTGACTATGACGACAGCGGCTCGATCGTCTTCGCCCGCCACGTCTCCGCGCCCGACCCCAAGAAGCTCGCCGCAAAATGCGTGCGCGCCTGCCTCGAGAACACCGTCGAGACGGTCACCGGGAAGACGATTACGGTAGAGTTCGAGTCGATCTGCTTCCACTCGGACACGCCCGGTGCGCTGGAAATCGGCCACGCGATCAAGACTGCACTGCAAGAAAACGGCGTCACCATTGCCCCCGCGGCGATGGTTCTCGCTGAAAATGAAAAGACCTGACAGGAGAGAGCCATGACGGATATCGTTTCCCCGCTTCCCGGAACTTTCTACCACAAGCCCGACCCCAATTCGGCCCCGTTCAAATCCGCGGGCGACGCGGTCGCGGTCGGCGACACGATTGGGCTGATCGAGGTGATGAAGACCTTCATCGAGGTGAAAGCCGAGGCTGCGGGCACCTTCTCGGACTATGTCGCGGCGGATGCGACGCCGGTTTCGGCGGGCGATGTGCTCGCGAAGATGGGCTGATCCGATGGCGATCGAAACTCTCTTCATTGCAAACCGGGGCGAGATCGCCGTGCGGATCATCCGCGCCGCGCAATCGCTTGGCATCAAGACGGTGCAGGCCTATTCCGAGGCCGATGCCGAGATGCTGGCGGTCAAGCTCGCCGATGAGGCGGTCTGTGTCGGGCCTGCCCCGGCTGCGAAATCCTACCTGAACATCTCTGCCGTCGTGGCGGCCGCGAAAGACGCGGGCGCCGATGCGGTCCATCCGGGCTACGGGTTTCTCGCCGAGAACGCCGATTTCGCCCGCGCCGTGGAAGACGCCGGGATGATCTTCGTCGGCCCCAAACCCGAGACGATCGAGCGGATGGGCGACAAAGTCGCCGCCCGGATCGCCGCGAAAGAGGCTGGCGTGCCGACGGTGCCCGGCTCTGACGGGCGCATCACGGCAGACGAGGCGCTGAGCGTGGCGGACGAGATCGGCTACCCGGTGATGATCAAGGCCGCCGCCGGTGGCGGTGGGCGCGGCATCCGGATCGCGCAGGACGCGGCCGAGCTGGCCCGTCTCGCCCCGCAAGCCCGCGCCGAGGCCGAAGCGGCTTTCGGCGACGGTGGCCTCTATCTGGAAAAGGTGATCGTCAATCCGCGCCATATCGAGGTGCAGATCCTCGGTGACGGCACGGGGGCCGCGGTCCATTGCTACGAGCGCGAATGCTCGCTGCAGCGCCGCCGCCAGAAGGTCTGGGAAGAAGCCCCGGCTTTCGGCCTGCCGGACGCCACCCGCGAGGCGATGTGCAACGCGGCGGTCGCTCTGGCCGAGGCCGTGAACTATCGCGGCGCGGGCACGATCGAATATCTCTACGATGCGGCCGCCGATGAGTTCTACTTCATCGAGATGAACACCCGTATTCAGGTCGAACATCCCGTGACCGAGATGATCACCGGGCTCGATCTGGTCGCCATGATGCTGCTGATCGCGGGCGGCGAGACGCTGCCCGTCACGCAAGATCAGATCACCTGCACGGGCCATGCGATCGAGGTGCGCCTCAATGCCGAGGATCCGCTGATGCAGTTCCTGCCCTTCCCCGGCAAGGTGGCCTCGCTGTCGATCCCCGAAGGCGAAGGTCTGCGCTTCGATCACTTCCTCTATGAGGGCTATCAGATCCCGCCCTTCTACGACTCGCTTCTGGGCAAGATGATCGTTCATGCGCCGACCCGCGAGGCCGCGATCGACCTGATGGCCGAGACGCTGAAAGACATGGAAATCGGCGGTCTGAAGACCACCACGCCCCTGCATCTGGCGCTCGCCGCCGATCCGGGCGTGCGCGCCGGCGACTTCCATACGCAATGGCTCGAGCCGTGGCTCGATGCCGGCAACCTCACCGCAACCGACGCAGCATAGGAGATCCCCATGAAGACAAGGTATTCCTTTGGCGGCGACGAGCACGTCTATGTCGAGGTCGACGAGGAGATGTCGCTCGAAGCCTTCTTCGTAGCACTGTCGCTGCGCAACGCCGTGGCCGAGGCGAACATTCCCGGCGTGACCGAGATCTGCCCCGCCAATGCCAGCTTTGAAGTGCGCTTCAACCCCGACGTGATCTCGCCCGACGAGATGATGGCACGGATCAAGGAGCTCGAGCACAAGGCCGAGGCCGGCGAGAAGCGCCTCGACACGAGGATCGTCGAGGTCCCGGTCTATTTCCAAGACCCCTGGACCCACGAGACCCTGATGCGGTTCCGCGAACGCCATCAGGATCCGGAGGCGACCGATCTCGAATATGCCGCGCGGATCAACGGCTATGACAGCGTGGAGGCCTTCATCGAAGCCTATCACTCGCAGCCGTGGTTCGTCTCGATGGTGGGTTTCGTGGCGGGCTTGCCGTTCCTTTACCAGCTCGTCGAGCGCGAAAAGCAGATCGAGGTGCCGAAATACCTGCGCCCCCGGACCGACACGCCCAAGCACACGGTCGGTATCGGCGGCTGCTTCGGCTGCATCTACTCGGTGCGCGGCGCGGGCGGCTACCAGATGTTCGGCATCACCCCGATGACGATCTTCGACCCGACCCAGACCGTCTCCTATCTGCAAGACTTCATGGTCTTCTTCAAACCCGGCGACATCGTGAAGTGGAAACCGATCGACCGCGCCGAGTTCGACCGGATCGAGGCCGCCGTGAAAGACGGCACCTATACCCCCCGCATTGCCGAAGTGACCTTCGATCTCGAAGCGTTCAACGCCGATATGGCGGGCACCAATGCGAAACTGATGGAGGCCCTCAATGGCGTTTAAGGTTGTCAAACCCGGCCTGTCGACGACGATCCAGGATCTTGGTCGTCCGGGCTATTTCCATCTCGGCATTCCCGAAGGCGGTGCGATGGATCGCTTCGCGATGCGGGTCGCCAACATGCTGGTCGGCAATGACGAGGCCGAGGCCGGTCTGGAAGCCGTCTTCATGGGCCCGGAACTGACGTTCGAGGATGACACGCTCGTGGCCGTCACCGGTGGCGAGATGCCGATCATGGTCGATGGCGAGCCGCGCGAAAGCTGGTCCTCCTTCGTCGTGAAGGCCGGTCAGACGCTGAGCTTCGGCTTCCTGAAATCCGGCGCGCGCATCTACATCGCCTTCGGCGGCGGGATCGACACGCCGAGCGCGCTCGGCTCGCGCTCGACCTATCCGATCGGCGCGCTTGGCGGGGTCGAGGGCCGCGCCATCGCAGCCGACGACGTCATCCCGGTCGGCAAGTCCAAGGACATGACCGAGCGCACGCTCGACAAGGCTCTACTCGCCCCGGTCGAGACGCCGGTCAGCCTGCGGGTTCTCCCGGGCCTCTACTGGCACCGACTGACCCCGGCGTCGCAGGCGCAGTTCTTCGCCGACGAATGGACCGTCGCCCCCGAGGCGGACCGGATGGGCTATCGCTTCCGCGGTGGCGCGCCGATGGAATTCGTCGAGCGTGAACAGCCTTTCGGCGCGGGCTCCGACCCGTCCAACATCGTCGATGGCTGCTATTCCTACGGCTCGATCCAAGTGCCGGGCGGACAGGAGCCCATCGTGCTCCATCGCGACGCGGTCTCGGGCGGGGGCTACTTCACCCTCGGCGCGGTGATCTCGGCCGATATGGACCTGATCGGGCAGCTGCAACCCAATACCAAGGTGCGCTTCGTCGAAGTGACCATGGAACAGGCACTGGCCGCGCGCACCGCACGCCGCGAACGGCTCGACAAGATCCGCGCCGCGCTCGGGTAAACCCCGGGCGCCCCGCGCCGACGCTATTCCACAAGCGGGGACAACCCGCGATCAAACCAAGCAACAGAGAGGTCTCTGAACAATGAAACATGTCCTGACATCCGTCGCGCTTCTGGGCGCTACGTGTGCCGCGCTCCCGGCCATGGCCGAGGATGCGTGGTTCCCCTACCCCGCCGAAGAGGTCGTCCCGGCCTTCTCCGCCGATGGCACCGCCCAGCCCATCGAATATGAGGCGCTTGCCAAGGCCGACAAGGATTACAAGATCTGCGTCTCCTTCCCGCACATGAAAGACGCCTATTGGCTCGGCGTCGATTACGGCGTGACCGAAGAGGCCAAGCGCGAAGGCGTCAGCCTGAACGTGGTCGAGGCCGGTGGCTACACCAACCTCGCCAAGCAAATCAGCCAGATCGAGGACTGTGCCGCCGGTGGCGCGCAGGCGGTCATCATCGGGGCGATCTCCTATGACGGCCTGAACTCGGTCGTGAAGGAACTGGCCGACAAGGACATCCCCGTCATCGACCTCGTCAACGGCATGTCCTCGCCCGACCTCGCGGCCAAGTCGCTCGTCTCCTTCGAGACGATGGGCAAAGAAATCGGCTCCTACCTCGCGCAGAAGCACCCCGAGGGCAGCGACGAAGTGACCGTCGGCTGGTTCCCGGGTCCGGCAGGCGCCGGTTGGGTCGAAGCCGCAAACAAGGGCTTCATGGAAGCCGTGAAAGGCTCGGCCGTGAAAGTGCTCGAGCCGCGCTACGGCGATACCGGCAAGGAAGCCCAGCTCAAGCTCGTCGAAGACGTGCTGCAGGCGAACCCGGAAGTGAACTACATCGCGGGCACCGCGGTGACCGCGGAAGTGGCACAGGGCCTGCTGCGCGAGCGTGGCCTGACCGACAAGGTCGGCAACCTCGCCTTCTACCTGACGCCCGGCGTCTATAGCGGCATCCAGCGCGGCTTCATCGAGGCGGCCCCGGCGGACTCGATGGTCATCCAGGGCCGGATCGCGGTCGATCAGGCGGTGCGTATCCTCGAAGGCAAGGACTATGTCAAACATGTCGGTCCGAAGATCTTCGTCATCACCAAGGACAATATCGAAGACACGCCGCGTTCCGCGGTGCTGCCCCCGGACGGCTTCCAGCCGGTCTTCTCGGTGAACTGACGACCCGCGGCGCCGGCCCTCCCCCTTCCGCCGGCGCCGCCAATTCCTGCCCTGGGAGACAGCAAATGACGAGCAAACCGCTTCTACAGGCGCATGGGCTGAGCAAGGCCTATCCGGGCGTCCTCGCCCTCGATGCCGTCGATTTCGACCTCTATGCGGGTGAGCTGCATGTGCTGTTCGGTGAGAACGGCGCGGGGAAGTCGACGATGATCTCGCTGCTGGCGGGCGCCAATACCCCGACCTCCGGCACGATCGAGATGCGCGGCGAGCCGGTCCAGTTCGCCTCGGTGGCCGATGCGCAGGCCAAAGGCATCCATACCGTTTTTCAAGAATTCTCGCTGATCCCGACGATGAGCGTGGCGCAGAACATGTTTCTGGGCCACGAGCCGGGCGTCGGCCCCTTCCTGTCGCCGCGCGCGATGCGCCAGCGGGCGAAGGAAACCCTGACCGATCTGAACTTCGACATCGACCCGGACCTGACCGTGGCGCGCCTGTCGCGGGCGCAGCAGCAGATGGTCGAGATCGCGAAGGCGATGCAGGGCGATCTGTCGGTCCTGATCCTCGACGAGCCCACCGCCTCGCTGACCGATCGCGAGGTCGATCAGCTCTTCGAGGTGATCGGGCGGCTCAAATCCGAAGGTGTGGGGATCATCTATATCTCGCACCGCGTCCATGAATTCGAGCGCATCGCCGAGCGCGTGACGGTGCTGCGCGACGGCGCGCATATCGGCACCGCGCCGATGGCCGATATGACCGAACAATCGCTCGTGGACATGATGGCCGGGCGCGAAATCCGCGACATCTACCCGACGATCGCCCATACGCCCGGCGAAGTCGTCCTCGACGTGCAAAACCTCAGCGCCCCCGGAATAGATCACGCCTCCTTCGAGGTGCGCCGGGGCGAGGTGCTGGGCGTCGCGGGCCTCGTGGGCTCGGGCAAGTCGCGGCTGTTCCGCTCGGTGATGGGGCTCAACGCGACCCATGCCGGGCAGGTCCGCTTCAAGGGCCGGGACGTCACCAGCGCACAGACCCGCAAGCTGGTGAAGGCGGGCGCGTGGTATCTCTCGCCCGACCGCAAGCACGAGGGCCTGATCCTCGCCGAGACGCCGCGCGGCAATTTGGTGATGGATTTGATGGCCGAGGGCGGTCCGCTGCTGCGCTCGCGTCAGCTGAGCACCCGCGCGGCGGAAATCTTCGGCCATGTCGAACTGCATGAGAGCTACCGCAGTCGCGTCGTCGGCAAGCTCTCGGGCGGCAATCAGCAGAAGGTGCTGTTCGGCAAGGCCTTCGGGCATGAGGCCGATCTCTACATCTTCGACGAGCCGACCGTGGGCGTCGACATGGGCACCCGCGCGGCGCTCTACCGGCTGATCGCGGAACTGGCCGAGGCCGGGAAAGCCGTCGTGGTGATCTCGTCGGATCTGCCCGAGGTGATGAACCTCGCCCACCGCGCCATCGTGCTCGCCAATGGCAAGATCACCGCCGAGCTGCCGCGCGAGGATCTGCGCGAGGACATCGTCCTGCGCTATTTCTTCGACCAGCCCGGCGCCTCCCAACAGACACTCCAAGACACAGAAGGAAGCCCCGCATGATGCAGGCCAATTCCAAGCCTTCGCTGGCGGCGCTGCCGCTGCGTATCTTCATCAAGCTCGGCGTGCTGCCGTTCTTCCTCATCGCGGCCGTCGTGATCTTCACCCTCGCCGCGCCGAACTTCCTGTCGCCGCAGAACCTGATCAACGTGGCACGGCAATCGGTCTATCTAGTGCTCGTGTCGCTGGGCCAGATGCTGGTGCTGATCTCGGGAGGCTTCGACCTGTCGGTCGGCACGGTGATCGCGCTCAGCTCCGTCGTCTCGGCACTGGCGATGACATGGGCCGCGCAGATTTTCCCAGATGCGATCTGGCTCGTGATCCTGATCGGGGCTTTCGCAGGCTTCGCGGTCGCGCTGATCGTGGGCGCGGTGAACGGGATCGGCGTCGCGCTGTTCGACGTCTCGCCTTTCATCATGACGCTGGGCGTGTCCTCCGTGGGCACCGGGCTTGCGTTGTTCCTGACCGGGGGCGTGCCGGTTTCGGGCCTGCCCTTCGCCTTCGGTGACACGTTCGGCTTCGGTCGGGTGTTCGGAGTTCCCGTGCCCGTGGTGATCGCCGTGATCGCCATCATCGTGATGTGGGTGCTGATGGCCCGCACCCGCGTCGGCGCCCGGATCTATGCCGTCGGCGGCAACATCAAGGCGGCCCATTTGTCGGCGATCAACACCCGCGGCACGCTGATCCTCGTCTATGGGCTTTGCGCCGTGATCGCGGCCCTGACCGGCCTGCTGCTGACCGCGCGCGTCGAGAGCGGCGATGCGAACCTTGGCGGCACGATCGCAATGGAGAGCATCGCGGCCTGCGTCATCGCCGGGGTCTCGCTGCGCGGCGGGATCGGCCGGGTGGAGAATGTCGTGCTCGGCGCGTTCTTCATCATCCTGATGCAAAACGGGATGAACCTCGCGCAGGTCAGCTCCTACATGCAGATGGTGCTCATCGGTCTGTTGCTCATCTGCGCCGTGATCTTCGACCAGCTACGTTACCGGATGATCGTGAAGGGCTAAGAGACCAGCCTGGCCGGGTGCGCGCGTCTTGCGCCTCCCGGCTTTTGTCTGTTCGGTCGGTCGAAGCGATATGGCCCGAAGCCGACATTCGTTGCGCGCTGCCGGTCGAACACGACCGAGGCCTAGGGTCAGAATTCATTGATTTGTGTTGCGTCGCGTGATTCACGGCTCCGAAAACGGAAAGAAAAAAGACCGTGATGATCGACGCAACCTACCTGAAGGCACACCGCACCGCGACCAGCCTGGCCGCGAAAAAGGGGGCGCGGTCGCCTGATCGGGCGAACCAAGGAGTTTGAGGGAAAAAGAAACTGTCCGGGGGACAGTTTCGCCCGAAAACGGAATACCAAACTGGATGCCATCTGCGACAGCCAAGGGCGACCGCTCAGCCTGTTCGTCACCGCTGGGCAGGTCGGCGACTACATCGGTGCGCGGGCGCTGCTGAGCAGCCTACCCAAGGTCGACTGGTTCCTCGGGGACCGCGGCTTATGCCGACTGGTTCCGAGACGCGTTTCAGGACAAAGGGATACGCGCCTGCATCCCGGGCCGGAAGCAACGCAAGACGCCCATCAAATATGACAAACGCCGCTACAAGCGCCGTAACCGGATTGAGATAATGTTCAGCAGTCTCAAAGACCGGAGGCGTGTGGCGACTCGCTATGACCGATCTCCGAAGGTCTTCCTTTCCGCCATCGCCCTGGCGGCTCTCGTCATCTACTGGTTATGAATCCTAAGCCTAGAAAATGACAAACCCGCGCCACGAGGCGCGGGTTCGCTCTTCATCGGGAGCAAAGGCTCAGTTCAGCTCGGTCGCACGCTCTGCATCGACGGTGTTCGATGCCTGATCGACGGCTGATTGCAGATCATCGAATACTTCGCCACCGTTCTGGACGTTGTCCTTGAACCAGCCATAGACCGGCTTCGCCGCGTCCTGGAACTGCTGCTTTTCCTCGGGCGTCGGCACGTATATCTCGCCGCCGTCCTTCTTGAACTCCTCGTAAGCCGCGATCGACTTGCGCTTCGGCGAGGCGAACGTCGCCTGCTGGAGCGCCGCGAACCCGTCCACGATCACACGCTGCATGTCGGGCGACATCTCCTTGAACTTTTTGTTGTTCATCCACCACAGCGCCGCCATGTAGGCATGCCCGTCGAGCGTCAGATGCTTCAGCCCGGCCTCGGGGAATTTCATGTTCATGATGTCGGTGATGCCGTTCTTGGTGCCGTCCACAACGCCGGTCTGCATCGCGGTGAACAGCTCCGGCCACGGGATCGGGGTCGGCGAAGCACCCATCGCCTTCACCAACTCTTGCGGCAGGTCGGCGACGATGGTGCGGATCTTCATCCCCTTCAGATCTGCGGGCGTCTTCACCGTCTTCTTGGTGTTGGCGAAGTTGCGCCAGCCGCCGGTATTCCCGATCGTCATCAGGCGGATCATGTCGTCGCTATCCGCCAGCGCCATCTTGCGCAGCTCCGAGGTGAAGTCGGTATGGGTCAGCACTTCCTCGGCCACCCGGTCGTTCGGCATCAGATACGGCAGGTCGAGGACCTGCACGTAAGGAAAGATCCCCGCGGCGCCGCCCGAGGTCGAGATGTAGATATCGAGCGAGCCATCCGCGATGCCCTGCAGGCACTCCGCCCCGTTCGAGCAGAGCTGCGTGCCGATGAAGAGGTCGACCTTGATCTTCCCGTTCGAGGCATTCTCGACATAGTTCTTGAACACGACGAGACCGTCGTAATCCTCGTCATTGGTGTTGGAGTTGGCGACCGCGCGCAGCGTGATCGTATCGTCCTGAGCCTGCGCGGCCATGCCGAGCCCCGAGGCCAGCACGGCCCCCAGCGCAAGCGATTTCACAAAAGTTCTGAGCATCGTTTCCTCCCTATATGCTTCAGTCTTGTCTTAGTTGGCGAACCCCGTCAGGCGGGGGATGGTCATCGAAATCGCGGGAAAATAGGTAATCAGGAAGATCACGGCCACTTCGACCGCGAGGAACGGCAGGATCGCGCGGGCGATGGTCTCGACCCGCTCTTTCGAGACGGCGGCGGCGACGAACAGCACCAGCCCCATCGGCGGCGTCGCGAGGCCCACGGTCAGGTTCACGCTCATGATGATCGCGAAATGGATCGGATCGACGCCGAGCCCGGTGAAGATCGGCGCGAGGATCGGTCCCAGCACGATGATCGCCGGGCCCGCGTCGAGGAACATGCCCACGATGAACAGCAGGATATTGATCAAGAACAGCAGGATCAGCGGGTTCTGCGACAGGCCGAGGATGAATTCCGCCAGCGCCTCGGGGGCGTGCGCAAGGCTGACGACGGTCTTGAACGCCATCGCCGCGCCCACCAGCAAAAGCACCACCGAAGAGGTCAGCCCCGCCCGCATCAGGATATGCGGCAGGTCGCCCCAGCGCAGCGTGCGCAGGATGAAGAGACCGACGATCAGCGCATAGGCCACGGCGATTGCCGCCGCCTCGGTCGGCGTGAAGACACCGCCCAAGATACCGCCTAGAATGATCACCGGCGTCATCAGCGGGAAAAACGCGCGCAAGGATGCCTGCCCGCGCTCGGGCCAGGTGTGTTTCTTCGAGGCGGGGGGAAACCCGTGTTTGTTGGCCATGAACTTGACCATCAGCATCAGCCCGATACCGACGAGCGCCCCTGGCACGATCCCCGCGAGGAACAGCGCCGCGACCGACTGGCCCATGACATAGGCGTAGATGATCATGATGCCCGAAGGCGGGATGATCGGGCCAATCACCGAGCTGGCCGCGGTGATGGCGGCGGCGAATTTGCGGGTGTAGCCCTGCTGTTCCATCGCCGGGATCAGCATCGAACCCAGTGCCGAAGTGTCGGCCACCGCCGAGCCCGAAAGCCCCGCGAACAGCATCGAGGACAGGACATTCACATGCGCGAGCCCGCCGCGCAGATGGCCCATCATCGCTTCCGAGAACTCCACCAGACGGCGCGTGATGCCGCCCGAATTCATCATCTCGCCCGCCAGCATGAAGAACGGGATCGCGAGCAGCGGGAAGCTGTCCATCCCGTTGTAAAGGTTGCGGTAAAGCAGCGCGAAATCGCGCTCTTGCCCGTTCAGGAGCAGCATCGCGCCGGGCGCTGCCAGAAGCGCGAAGAAGATCGGGAAGCCGATCAGGATCAGGACGAGGAAAAGGGGCAGGAACCAGACCAGCATCACTCGGCCCCTCCGGCGACGGACCAGACCGGCGGCAGCGGATCGTCTCCGGTGCGGAAGGCGAGCAGATTGCGCAGGATCAGCTCGATATTGACCAGCACGAGAAGCGCGAAGCCCACCACGAGCGAGGCCATCATCCAGCTCCGCGGCACGCGAATCCAAGCGTCGAAGGCCAGATTTTCCGGCACCCAGAGCGAGGCGGTTGCGAATTTCCCGCCAAAGCCGGTGATCCCGGCCCAGCCGAGTTTCAAAGCCGCGACCGAGACCAGCAGCGAGAACACCAGCAGCACCAGTGTCAGCGTGCGCCCCACCAGCTTGGGCAGCATCACCGCCAGCATGTCGATCGCCACGAAGCCGCCAGAGCGAAACGCCGAGGGCGCCATCAGCCCCGCCATCCACAACATGCAGAACCGCGCCGCCTCATCGGGCCAGGGTAGCGCGCTATTGAGCACATAGCGGAACCAAATCTGGATCAGGATCGCGATGACCATCGCCGCCACGGCAAAGACACCCGCCCACCGTCCGATGGCGAGCAGGATGTCGTTCAGCCGGACGAGCGGTCTCGCCAGAATTGTCAGCAGGGTCATGCGCGCGTTTCCTCCCTCGCGATCCCTTGGAGGCCCGGCGCCACGCTCCTCCTGCGCGGTCCGGGCCGGATATGTCAGCGCCTCAGTTCATCTCGATCCGCCGCACCTGCCCACGGTAGAAGGCCAGCGCGTCACCATCGTCGCGCATCACCGCGCGCTCGACTTGACCCAGCACCAGCAGGTGATCGCCGCCCTCGTGGCAGGCGACGCGATGACATTCGAAGCGCGCGAGACAGCCGTCGATCAGCGGCACGCCATGATCGTTGAGGTGATAGGCGTGATCGAGCAGCGCATGGGCATTCTTTGTCGTGGCAAAGCACAGATCGTCCTGATCGGCGGCGAGCACGTGGATCGCGTAATGCTCCGCGTTCTCGAAATGCACGAAGCGGCGCGAGTTGCGATCCGGGGCCCAGATCACCAGCGGCGGATCGAGCGAGACCGAAGAGAAACTGTTCGCCGTGATCGCGACAGGGCCGTTCTCGCTGGCGGCGGTCACGATGGTGATGCCCGTGGCAAACCGCCCGAAGGCGTCGCGCAGCAAGCGGGTATTCTCTGGGCCCGGCACGAAAGTGCGCGGGGTGAACTGGCGGGTTGCGTTCATCATGGGACCTCCTGACCGAGCCCGGCCTCGTAGAGGCGGAACCACGTCTCCCTGTCGATCTGCACCTTCATCGCATCGGAAAGCTTCGCGATCCGCTCGAGATTGTTCGTCCCCATCACCGGGATGATCCGCGCCGGATGCGCCAGCAGGAAAGCGGTCGCGACAGCTGCACGATCCACGCCTTGCGCCTGCGCGATCTCATCAAGAACGCTTTGCACGCGACCCTCTCCCGTCATCAGCGCGCCGCCGCCCAGTGGCGACCACGCCATCACGGGCTGGGACTGCCGCTGGTGAAAGGCCAGATCGCCATTGGTGAAGGGCTGCAGGCAACCGAGGCTAATCTCGATCTGGTTGGTCACCAGCGGCGTCTTCATCCCCGATTGCAGCAACTCCCAGTCCCACGGGCGGAAGTTCGATACGCCGACCGCGCGCACCTTGCCCGAGGCGACCAGATCATCCAGCACAGCCCCAGTCTCGTGGTGATCAATCAGCGGATCGGGGCGGTGGATCAGCAGCAGGTCGATCCGGTCGGTGGCCAGCTCCCGCAGCGAGGCCTCGACCGAGGCTTCGATATGCGCGCGCGAGGTGTCGTAATGCTTCACCTTGCGATGCGAATGACGGCCCGCCGCGACGATGATGTCGCATTTCGTGACGATCTCCATCTGATCGCGCAGCGACGGATCCTCGCGCATCGCCGCGCCGAAGACCCCCTCCGCCGTGTAGCCGCCATAGATATCGGCATGGTCGAACGTGGTGATCCCCTGCGCCAGACAGGCGTCGATCTTGGCGCGCACATGGGCGGGCGAGGTATCGGCATCGTCGGCGAGTCGCCACATGCCATAGACGATCCGGCTGAGCGCGACATCCGAGGTAAGGTCGATCTTTTCCATTAGCGGCGTTCCCCTTCTGCGAGCGGTGTTGCCGGCGGCCCCATCGGGACGCGACCATAGATTTCGGGCAGCGAGACCGTGTCGAGATGCGGCATCACAAGACGGCCGAACTGGCGAGCCTCGTCGATATGCGGATAGCCCGACAGGATGAAGGCGCGAATGCCCATCTTGCGATATTCCTCGAGCTTCGTGAGCACCTGATCGGCCGAGCCCACCAGCGCCGCGCCGCAGCCCGAACGCGCGCGCCCCACCCCGGTCCAGAGGTTCGGCTCGACATAGCCGCTCTCATCCGCGATCTCGCGGTTGCGCGCCTGCTTCGACACGCCGAGCGAGCCCGCATCATGCGCCCGCTCGCGGATTTTCCGGCCTTCCTCGTCATCGAGCTTCGAGACAAGTTCCTGCGCGTATTCCTTCGCCTCGGCCTCGGTGTCGCGCACGATCACATGGACTCGCAGCCCGTAGTCGAGAACGCGCCCGTGCCGCTCGGCGGCCTCGTTGACCACCTTCATCCGGCCTTCCAGCTCTTCCTTCGTCTCGGGCCACATCAGGTAGACGTCGCAATGCTCTGCGCACAGCTCGACCGCCGCCGGGGAATAGCCGCCGAAATAGAGAAGCGGGCCGCCCTGCTGATAGGGCTTCGCCGGGTCGGTCGTGAGGCCTTTGAAATTGTAGACCTGACCTTCGTAATTGATCTCGTCTTGGGTCCAGGCCTGCTTGAGGATCTCGACCACTTCACGCGAGCGCTGGTAGCGGAATTCGCTCTCTTCCTTCTCGCCCGGGAAATCCGACGAGATGATGTTCACCGTCAGACGGCCTTCGAGCATGTGGTCGAGCGTCGCGATGGTGCGCGCCAGCATGATCGGTTGCATTTCCCCGCAGCGCACGGCGGCGAGGAAATTCATCCGGTTGGTGATCTGGCTGGCGCCGGCCACAAAGCTCAGCGTGTCTTGGCCCACCTGATAGCTCGACGGGCACAGGATGTTACGGAAGCCCTGCCGCTCGGCCTCTCGCACGATATCGGAACAATGCGCCCAGCTGGAGCGGAGATCGCCCTCGGGCTGGCCGAGATAGCGGTAATCATCCGAACACAGAGCAGAAAACCAGGACACCTCCGCGGCATCGAGATCACCCGATCTCACCGGCACAACAGTCATGCGTTCCTCCCTCGCGATTCCCGTTCGATTTCCCTTCACTTAGCAGTCGCCTTGATATAGATCAATACTGTATCAATTTTTGGGGCGACCAAGTGACACAGGCAAATCAAGGGTCAGAGCGCACCGGGCTGCCGATCTACAAGCAGGTTTCCGAAGTGCTGATTCGAGATATCGCGGCGGGCCGACTGACCGACGGGGAGCGCCTTCCCCCCGAACGGACGATGGCCGCGCAGCTGAAGATCGCGGTGGGCACTTTGCGGCGCGCGCTGGAGGATCTGGAGGAGAAAGGTCTACTGGAGCGGGTTCAGGGCTCGGGCAATTACATCCGCACCCGCAACCTTCGCGACCATTTCTACTCCATGCTGCGGATCGAGCTCCTGTCGGGAGGCGGATTTCCGAATGCCCGCATCCTCTCGGTCGATGTGATGGACAAGCCCGCCGACCTGCCGGAGTTTGGCACGTCCAAGCGCGCGAGCCGGGTGCGCCGCCTGCGCTTTCTCGACGAGACGCCGGTCGCAGCGGAGGAAATCTGGCTCGACGCCGCGAAAGGCGAGGTGAAAGCCGAGGATCTCGAGGACTCGCTTTACGCCTACTACCAACGCGCGCTCGGCTTCTGGATCGCGAGCGCCGAGGATCGGGTCAGCTTCGCGCCGATGCCGGACTGGGGGCCGTCGGAGCTCGACTGCCGCCCCGGTGAGACCGCTGGCTATATCGAGCGCTTCAGCTGGGCCGACGGCCCTGCCCCGGTCGAATTTTCGCGCACATGGTTCGACACCAGCCGCGCACATTACGTTCAACGCATGAGATGAGGAGGCTCGGATGAGCGTCACCAAGACGGGACCCGTTCGCTACGGCATGATCGGCTGCGGCATGATGGGACAGGAACACCTGCGCAATATCGCACTGCTGGACGGGGCGGAGGTCGCTGCGATCTTCGAGCCCGACGCGGAGATGGCGCAGGCGGCGCAGACGTTCGCGCCGGGGGCGCGGATGGTGGGATCGGTGGCCGAGTTGCTGGCGGTTGAGACGCTCGACTGCCTCGTCATCACCAGCCCGAATTTCCGCCATCTCGAACAGCTCGAAGAGATCGCCGCGACCCGCCCGCTGCCGGTTCTCGTGGAAAAGCCGCTTTTTACCGACCCGACCCATGCGGACCGGCTGCAAGCCTTCCGCGACAACTACCCCGCCCCGGTCTGGGTGGCGATGGAATATCGCTACATGCCGCCGATCGCGGCCTTCCTCGACGAGGCCGAGGCTGCGACGGGCGGGATCACCATGCTCACCGTGCGCGAACACCGTTTCCCCTTCCTGTTCAAGGTCGGCAACTGGAATCGCTTCAACCGCTACACGGGCGGCACCTTCGTCGAGAAATGCTGCCATTTCTTCGACCTGATGCGGCTTGCCCTGAAATCCGAGCCGGTGCGCGTCATGGCCTCCGCCCCGCCCCCGGTGAACCACGTCACCGAGGCCGACGCGCCCGATATCCTCGATGCGGGCTTCGCCATCGTCGAATTCGAGAGCGGCGCGCGGGCGATGCTGGAGCTGTGCATGTATGCCGAGGGCGCGCGCTATCAGGAGGAGGTCACCGCCGTCGGACCCAATGGCAAGATCGAGGCGCTGGTGCCCGGCCCGACCCGGTTCTGGCCCGCGCATCTGGGCGCGCCGCCGGTGCCGAAACTGGTGATCTCGCCGCGCGATCCGAAAGGCCCGGTGGAGCGCGAGATGCCGGTGCCCGAGGAACTGCTCGCCGCGGGCGATCACAACGGGTCCACCTATCACCAGCATGTAGGCTTCATCGCCCTCGTGCGCGGGGAGCGCAGCGCGCCTGAGGTCACGCTGGAAGATGGCTGGGCTGCCGTCGCTATCGGCCAAGCGGTGCAGCGCTCGATCGAGACCAGCGAGGTGGTGCGCCTCGCCGACCAGCCTTGGCAGCGCGTGAGCCAAGACGCCTGAACGCCACAAGCGACGCTCCCCGAAAACGAAAACCGCTGCGCCCTCCCTCGAGAAGGCACAGCGGAGAAGTCTTGCTACATCGGACCGAGGCCACCCCTCGAGCTCGCGGTCACTTGGATAGCCGCACTGCGAGCTCAGGCCGCGCCACAACATCGGCAAGCGCGGAATAGACCCGATCTGATCACCGGAAACTTGCCCGTTCGAAGCGGGGGGCCGATTGGTGGGGCTCTGCTGAACAAATCCTGTGAGGGATTCATCTCGTGAATCTGACCAGCCACTGGCGGTTCACCCAGTCGCGATTGAAGACAAGTTAACGTTTGATCCGCCCCCCTTCACGGCTCCAGGCGCATCCGATGAGACGGCGAGAAGGCTTGCCGCGCATAGGTAATCGGTTGCGCATCGAGCCAGGTCACCCGGAGCATCGTGAGCACCGGATCGTCGGGCGCGCAGACAAGAGGTTTTGCAGCCGCCCCGGCAGATTCCGCCAGGAATTCCATCCTGCCGGGAGTATAGGGTGTCTGCCGGACGAGCCAGCCATTCGGGTTCTTCTTCGATAGGTCCACTTCTTCGATCTTGGGGCTCAAGGGCCCGAATTTTTGCAAGCGTTTGAATTTAATACATTTGTTGCGCCCACAGCAAAGCCACCGATCGCAGAGTCAATAAAACATTTGACTTCAATGGCTTAGATCCGCGGACCCCGCGCCAACCGATTAACGCACGGCCTCCTTGCCTCAAAATTAGCGAAGAAGACGTCTACGATACACGGGGCCATTCAAGCGAGCTGGTGCCTGGGCCTGAAGATATTCGACAGCGACATCGCTGTGCTTTGAGGACACTCGGATCGCGCCTCAGCTTTTCGCGGCCGGGGCGGCAACAGTGCTGCGCTCGACAAGTTCGCAGTCGAGGATCCGACGGGCGCACTGCCCCGGCCCGTTTTCGAGCATGTCGATCACCATCTCGGCCGCGACTGCTCCCATTTGCTGCCGCGGCTGGCGAATTGTAGTGAGCGGCGGGTCGGAGATCTCGGCCAGCATCGTGTCATCGAAGCCGATGACGGAGAGGTCGCGCGGCACGTCCAGACCGGCTTGCTGTGCAGCACGGATCGCACCCAGGGCGGATTCGTCATTGGCGCAGAAGATTGCGGTTGGCGGATCCGGCAAGGCAAGCAGGGCGCGGGTTGCGCGCCGTCCGGTCTCGAAGCTGAAATCCCCCGGCGCTTCGAGGGCGGGATCCGCTGGCAGTCCTGCCTGCGAGAGGGCGCGCCGATACCCCTCGCGTCGTTCGCGGCTGATGATCCGCGCCATCGGGCCGCACAGATGCGCGATCCGGCGATGTCCCAGCGCATGAAGATGGGCCACCGCCTGCGCGGCCCAACCGACATTGTCCACCAGCACCGCGCAGAGCGCGAGTTCGGGATTATCCTCTGACACCAGCACGACCGGGCCCTGCTCGGCCATCTTGCGCGAGAGGCCCGCGGGCAGATGGCCGGTCAGCAGGATCAGGCCGTCCACGCGCCGCCCCAGATACTGTTCGGCGTAGAGACGTTCGACGTCTTCGAGCCCATCCGTTCCGCCCACCACCACAGAAAACTGACGCTCCCGCGCGACATACTCCGCGCCCTTGATCAGCTCGGCGTAGAACGGGTTTTCAAGGTCCTGAACGAGGATCAGCAGCGAATTGGCCGCCTGGGCGCGCAATTGACGCCCGATCAGGTTGGGGCGGAAACCGAGCTCCTCGGCGATCTCATGCACCAGTTCGCGAGTCTTGGGGCTGACTTGGTCGGGACGGGTGAGCGCTCGCGACACCGTAGCGGTCGAGACGCCGGCGCGGCGCGCCACGTCGGCCATCGTGTGGCGCGGGCCACTCGCCCCTGCCCCCGCCATTCCGCCCTCACCCGACTCACCGCTCACATTCGTCCCTTTCGCTTCATTCTCTATAGGCCCTGCCGGTCCGCGTTCACCAGTGGCAGAGCGCTACACCTCCTGTATTTACTCGGAAATTTCATGATTGCAATCGATTACATGCGCGATTAGCGTAAAATGTAATCGATTGCATACGGGATAGATCCCCGATGACGTCGAGACGCGCGATTGAGGAGTCGCGATCAATTCTGGGAGGAATTCATGCAAGCTCATAAAGGACGGCACGCCCTCGGCATCGCCGCATCTCTGGCACTCGGTCTCGCCGCAGCACAGGCGCAGGCGGCCGAAAAGGCAGAGGTGATCCACTGGTGGACCTCGGGCGGCGAACATGCCGCGGTCAAGGAATTCGAGAAGGCGTTCGACGCGCAGGGCGGCAAATGGGTCGATGCCGCGGTTGCCGGGGGCGGCGGCGATTCCGCGCGCGCCGACGGGATCAACCGCATCATCGGGGGCAATCCGCCTGCCGCCATGCAGTTCAACACCGGCAAGCAGTTCGACGAGCTGGTCTCGAACGGGCTGTTACGCAACCTAGATCCGCTGGCGAAGGAATATGGCTGGAAGGACAAGATCAACCCGGTGCTGCTGAACGCGGTGAGCCAAGATGGGCACATGTATGCCGTGCCGGTCGATATCCACTCTAACATCTGGCTCTGGTATTCGCCCGAACTGCTGAAGAAAGCGGGCGTCGAGCCACCCAAGACCTGGGACGACCTGTTCACCGATCTCGACGCGCTCAAGAAGCAGGGCGTGATCCCGCTCGCGCAGGCGGGCAGCGCCTGGACGCAAGCCCTGACGTTCTTCAACGTCATGATCGGCGAGGGAGGCAAGGACCTTTACATGAAGGTGCTCAAGGATCGCGACGTCTCGGCGGTGAAATCCCCGGAGTTCCTCAAGGTCGCTCAGACGTTCGGCAAACTGCGTGACTACGTGGATAGCGGGATGCAGGGTCGGCAGTGGAACCAGGCGACCGCGCTGGTGATCAACGACAAGGCCGGCTTCAACTTCATGGGCGACTGGGCCAAGGGCGAGATGGAGCTCCAGAACAAGGTGCCCGGCAAGGACGTGGGCTGCATTCCGGCGCTGGGGCACAACACCTACTGGGTCGGCGGCGATGTCTTCGTCTTCCCCAAGCTGAACGACAAGGCAGAGGTCAAGGCACAGGATCTGCTTGCCAAGGTGCTGCTCGAACCCAAGGTGCAGCTGGCCTTCAATGAGAAGAAGGGCGCGGTGCCTGTGCTCAAGGACGTGCCGAGCCAGGATATGGACCAATGCGCGCAACAAGGGCTCGCTCTGCTCAAGAAGGGCGACTACGTGCCCAGTTCGGACATCCTGATCTCGCCCGACATGAGCGGCTCCATCACCGATCTCGCGGCCTCATTCTTCACAGACAAGAGCCAGACGCCCGAGAGCTTCGTGAATCGCTTCGCCCAGATCATCGGTGGCTAAGCGGACGGGCCGCGATCCTTCCCTGAGGGTCGCGGCCCCCGCGCGCCAGCCTCCCCCTGGCGCGCCCTCGCCCCCGAGACCGTCACGAGACAGGACATCACGACATGAAGCCGCTTCGACTGCGCCGCCTGAGCGCACAAGTCGCGCTCGTCCCGACATGGATCATCGTCATCTTCGCCTATATCGGCACGATCCTCTGGACGATCCGCATTTCCTTCACCAGTTCCGGCATCCTTCCCAAATACGACTTCGTCGGGTTCAAGCAATATGACCGGCTGTTCCAATCCTCCCGCTGGACGATCTCGGTCGAGAACCTCGCGATCTTCGGCCTGATCTTCGTCATCGGCTGCCTCGTGCTGGGCTTTCTGATGGCGGTGTTCCTCGATCAGCGGATCAAGGGGGAAGGGATTTTCCGCACGATCTTCCTCTACCCCTACGCGATGTCCTTCATCGTCACCGGCCTCGTCTGGGCCTGGATCCTGAACCCGACGCTGGGCATCCAGCAGGCGGTGCAGAACTGGGGCTGGCACGGCTTCACCTTCGACTGGCTGTCACGCGGTGACCGGGCGATCTATCTCGTGGGATTTGCCGGCATGTGGCAATCGGCGGGTCTCGTGATGGCGATCCTGCTGGCCGGACTGCGCGGCGTGGACGAAGACATCTGGAAGGCCGCCCGTGTCGACGGCATCCCGCCGTGGCGCGTCTACCTCTCGATTGTGATCCCGATGCTCTCGAGCATGTTCGTCACCGCGGTGGTGCTGCTCGCGATCGCGGTGGTCAAGGTCTACGACATCGTGGTCGCGATGACAGGCGGCGGCCCCGGCATCTCGACGGAGGTGCCCGCCAAGTTCGTCATCGATTACCTCTTCAACCGACAGAACATCGCGCTCGCGACCGCGGCCGCTTCGGTGATGTTCGTGGCCGTGCTCGTGGTGCTGGGGCCGTGGCTCTACAACCAGTATTTCCGCCAGGACCGGAGGGCGTCATGACCGCTGAGACCCAACCGCGCGGACGCAAGCCCCGCCGGCTCACCGCCAGCCGGATCGGCATCTATGCCTTTCTCGTGCTCGCAGCCGCGTTTTTCCTACTCCCCTTCTACGTGATGATCGTGACATCGTTCAAAACGATGCCCGAGATCCAGCAGGGCAATATCTTCGGCCTGCCCACCGACTTCACCCTCAAGCCATGGTCCACGGCCTGGGCCCATGCCTGCACGGGCGTGAACTGCGAGGGCATCCGCGTGGGGGTGCTGAACTCCTTCGAGATCATGATCCCGGCTGCGACGCTCTCGATCCTGCTCGGCGCGATCAACGGCTACGCGCTGTCGTTCTGGCGACCGCGTGGGGGCAACCTGATCTTTGCGGTGCTGCTGCTCGGCGCGTTCATTCCCTACCAGGTCTATCTTTATCCGCTGGTGCGGATGCTCTCGAAAGTGTCGCTCTACAACACCCTGCCCGGCATCATCGTCGTGCACGTGATCTTCGGTCTGCCGGTGATGACTCTGCTCTTTCGCAATTATTATGTCGCCGTGCCTATCGACCTGTTCAAGGCTGCGCGGATCGACGGGGGCGGTTTCTGGACGATTTTCTTCCAGCTGATGATCCCGATGTCCGGGCCGATCCTCGTCGTCGCCGCGATCCTGCAGGTCACGGGGATCTGGAACGACTTCTTGTTCGGCCTGATCTTCGCGGGGCGCGATCACCTGCCGATGACTGTCGAGCTCAACAACGTAGTCAACACCACCACCGGGACCAAAGCCTACAACGTCAACATGGCCGCGACGATCCTGACCGCACTCGTGCCGCTGATCGTCTACTTCGTCTCGGGCCGCTGGTTCGTCCGCGGCATCGCCGCCGGCGCCGTGAAAGGATAAATGCAATGGAACCTTCTGTTAGTGTCCGCGATCTGCGCATCAGCTATGGCGCGCTGGACGTCATCGACAATCTTCAACTGGACATCACACCGGGAGAATTTCTTGTGCTGCTGGGACCCTCGGGCTGCGGCAAGTCTACCCTTCTCAATGCGATCGCTGGCCTGATCGATATCTCCGACGGCGAGGTCTGGATCTCGGGCAAGAACGTCACATGGGACGAACCCAAGGATCGCGGGATCGGCATGGTGTTCCAATCCTACGCGCTCTATCCGCAGATGTCGGTGGAGAGGAATCTAAGCTTCGGGCTGCGCGTCGCGCGGCATTCCAAGAAGGACATCGCGGAGCGCGTCTCGCGCGCAGCCGAGATCCTGCAGATCGAGCCTCTTTTGAAGCGTCGCCCCTCGAACCTGTCGGGCGGGCAGCGCCAGCGGGTCGCGATCGGTCGGGCGCTGGTGCGCGACGCGGATGTCTTCCTGTTCGACGAGCCGCTTTCCAACCTCGACGCCAAGCTGCGCGTCGACCTTCGTGTGGAGATCAAGCGGCTCCACCAGCGGCTACGCTCGACGATGATCTACGTCACCCACGATCAGATCGAGGCGCTCACGCTGGCTGACCGGATCGCGGTGATGCATGGCGGCGAGATCCAGCAGCTCGACGAGCCTCTCACGATCTACAACCGACCATGCAACATGTTCGTTGCGGGCTTCATCGGGTCACCAGCCATGAACTTTTTCGATGGGCGTCTGGTCGCCGGACAAGACGGCCCGATCTTCGAAGGGCAAGGCTTTGCCACGGGTCTCGCGGGCTATGACGGCAACGGCCCCCTGCCGGTTAATCGCGACGTGATCCTTGGCGTGCGCCCGGAACACGTGCTGTTCGACCGGGATGCGGCAGGCCAACCGGCAGAGGTCGAGGCCGTCGTGGAACTGGAAGAGCCGATGGGCGCGGACAGCCTCGTCTGGCTGACCTATGGCGAGGCCAAGCTCTCGGTGCGCTGCGCCTCCGGCAAACGCTACCGCCCCGGTGACCGTGTCCCCATCGCCTTCGACATTACGCGCGCGTCGATCTTCGACACGCAAAGCGAAAAGCGCCTCTAGGTGCGCACCTGATTTTTCCTAGGAGGAGAGAAACATGACCGATTTCAGTTACCAGCTTTACAGTTCGCGCAATGCGGGTCCACTCGACCAGACGCTCGGGATGCTGGCACAGGCAGGCTATGCAAGCGTCGAGGGGTTCGGCGGGCTCTATGAGGGGCTTGATGCGGATGGGCTCGCGGCGTTCCGCGCACAGCTCGACGCGGCGGGGCTGAAGATGCCGACGGGGCATTTCAGCCTCGATGTCGTGGAGACCGACCCGGACCGCGCCGTCGCCATCGCCCGCGCACTGGGAATGGAGGCGCTCTACGTGCCCTTCCTGATGCCCGAGGACCGGCCCACCGATGCGAAAGGCTGGGAGGCGTTCGGCATTCGGCTCGCCCGCGCTGGCGCCCCGATCCGCGCCGCCGGGTTCGGGTTCGGCTGGCACAACCACGACTTCGAGTTCAAGCCGCTCGCCGACGGCACGCTGCCGATGGAGCATATCCTCGCTGCGGGCGACCTCGACTGGGAGGCCGATATCGCCTGGATCACGCGCGGAGGGGCCGACCCGCTCGACTGGATCGCGCGGCATGGCAACCGGATCACCGCCGCCCATGTGAAGGATATCGCCCCCGAAGGCGAGAAAGCCGAGGAGGACGGCTGGGCCGACGTGGGCACCGGCGTCATGGACTGGGCCCGGCTGCTCGAGGCCCTGCGCCGCGACAGCAAGGCCGCCCATTTCGTGATGGAGCATGACAACCCGTCCGACGATGCGCGCTTCGCTCGCGGCTCGATCGACAACGCGCGCAAGCTCTGAAGGGAGGGTAGCATGAGCACTGAACTCGGCATCGGCATCATCGGCTGCGGCAATATCTCGACCACCTATCTCGGCTTCGCGCCGCTCTTTCGCGGCATCAAACTCATCGCCTGCGCTGACCTGAACCCGGCAGCTGCCAGGGCACGCGCGGAGGAATACGGCGTCGAGGCGCAAAGCGTGGAGGCCCTCCTCGCGAACCCTGCGATTGATGTCATCATCAACCTCACCGTCCCTGCGGCGCATTTCGAGGTCGCGAAAGCGACGCTTGAGGCAGGCAAGCATGTCTACAGCGAAAAGCCCTTCGTTCTCTCGGCCGAAGATGGAAAGGCGCTGCGCGAGCTTGCGCAGGCCAAGGGGCTCTCGGTGGGCAGTTCGCCCGACACCTTCCTTGGCGGCGCGAATCAGCAGGCACGCGCGCTGATCGACGAGGGTCGCCTCGGCACGATCACGGCGGGCACGGCCCATGTGATGAGCCACGGCATGGAGCATTGGCACCCGAACCCGGATTTCTTCTTCAAGCCGGGCGGCGGTCCGATGCTCGATCTCGGGCCCTATTACCTTGCGAACCTTATCAACCTGATCGGCCCGGTGAAACGGGTGGCGGCACTGACCTCCACTGCGACGCCCACGCGCAGGATTACGTCTGAGCCGCGCAATGGTGAGACGATCGATGTCGAGACGCCCACCAACATCCATGCGTTGCTCGAATTTGCGCAAGGGGCCACCGTCACCCTGTCCACGAGCTGGGATGTCTGGGCGCACCGTCACGGCCCGATGGAGATCTACGGGACCGAGGGCTCGCTCTTTCTGCCGGATCCGAACTTCTTCGGCGGCCCGGTGGAGATCGCGGGGCGCGACGGGAAGATCGCGCCCGTGGAGCCCTGGGCCCACCCGTTCGGCAAGCCCAACCAGGAGCACCCGCATGGCATGGTCGCCAACTACCGCGCGGCGGGCCTTGCCGATATGGCGCTCTCTGTGATCGAGGGCCGCGAGGCGCGGTGTTCCATCGACCGCGCGCTGCACGGGATCGAGATCATGACGGCGATCCTGCGCTCGGGCGAGGAAGGTGGCTTCGTGGAGATGACCACGACCTGCACTCGCGCCCCGGCGCTCGACCCAGCGGGCGCGCGGGCGCTCTTGCGCAAACCAGACTGAACCCGGCCAAGCGCGGGGGACGTCCCCTCGCGCTTGGCCTGCAAGGACCCGACAGGAGTATTCCCAGATGAAGACGATCAAGGGGCCTGCCCTCTTTCTCGCGCAATTCGTGGGCGATGATGCGCCCTTCAACAGTCTCGACGCGATCTGCGGCTGGGCGGCCGGGCTCGGCTACAAGGGCGTGCAGATCCCGACATGGGACCGCCGCCTGATCGATCTCGAGCGCGCCGCCAGCTCGCAGGATTACTGCGATGAGATCATCGGAACAGTCGCCGCCCACGGAATGGAGGTGACGGAGCTTTCGACGCATCTGCAGGGCCAGCTCGTAGCTGCACACTCGGTCTATGACGAGCTGCTCGACGGCTTCGCCCCACCCGAGCTGCACGGCAAGCCCGCGGCCCGGCAGGCATGGGCATGCGAGCAGGTCCGGCTTGCCGCGCGCGCGTCTCGCCGGATGGGGCTCTCGGCGATGCCCACCTTCTCGGGGGCGCTGGCATGGCCGTTCCTCTATCCGTTCCCGCAACGTCCGCCAGGGCTGATCGAGAGCGCCTTCGACGAGTTGGCCGCGCGCTGGCGCCCCCTGCTCGATGCATGCGAAGAAAACGGCGTCGATGCCTGTTTCGAGCTGCATCCCGGTGAGGATCTGCATGACGGGGTCAGCTACGAGATGTTCCTCGACCGGGTGGACAATCACACCCGCGCCAACCTGCTCTACGATCCCTCGCATTTCGTTCTGCAGCAGCTCGATTATCTCGAGCATCTCGAGATCTACCGCGACCGTATCCGGGCCTTCCACGTCAAGGACGCGGAATTCGTGCCGTCGGGGCGCCAGGGCGTCTATGGTGGCTACCAGTCCTGGGTGGACCGCGCGGGGCGGTTCCGGTCGCTTGGCGACGGGCAGGTGGATTTCCGGCGGATCTTCTCGCAGATGGCGGCGCATGACTTCGACGGCTGGGCCGTGCTTGAATGGGAATGCGCGCTCAAGCATCCAGAAGACGGCGCGCGCGAGGGGGCGGAGTTCATCGCCCGCCACATCATCCGCGTGACCGATCACGCGTTCGACGATTTCGCAGGCGCGGGCACCGACGAAGGTGCCAATCGCCGTATTCTCGGGCTGGAGGGCGAGACATGAACGAGACGGACGGACATCGCAAACTGCGCCTCGGCATGGTCGGCGGCGGCGAAGGCGCCTTCATCGGTGGCGTTCACCGCATTGCGGCGCGGCTCGACGACCGGTTCGAGCTGGTCGCGGGGGCGCTTGCTTCCGAGCCTGCGCGCGCGCATCGCTCTGCGGCGGCACTGGGGTTGGACCCCACGCGCAGCTACGCGGATTTCGAGGTGATGGCGCGAGAAGAAGCGGCGCGGCCCGACGGGATCGAGGTGGTGTCGATCGTGACCCCCAATCATATGCATGCGCCTGTCGCGACCGCCTTCCTGCGCGCGGGCATTCACGTGATCTGTGACAAGCCGATGACGCGCACGCTCGAAGAGGCGGAGGCGTTGGCCGAAGAGGTGCGCGCCTCAAACGCGCTCTTCGTGCTCACCCACAACTACACCGGCTACGCGATGGTGCGGCAGGCCCGCGCGATGGTGGAAGCCGGCCAGCTCGGGCGCATCCGGGTCGTTCAGGTAGAGTATCCGCAGGACTGGCTCACCGAGCCGGTGGGAACGGATGGCGTGAAACAGGCCGTCTGGCGGACCGATCCCGCGCGGGCCGGTGCAGCGGGTTCGCTTGGCGATATCGGCACCCACGCAATGAACCTCGCGAGCTTTGTCTCGGGGCTCGAGCCGCGCGAGATCTGCGCCGAACTCACCAGTTTCGTGGCAGGGCGCGCGGTCGATGACGACGTGCAGATGTTGATCCGTTATGCGAGCGGGGCGAAGGGTATGCTCTGGGCCAGCCAGGTCTCCCCGGGCAACGAGAATGGTCTGAAGCTGCGTATCTATGGCGAGACGGCGGGGCTCGAATGGCTGCAAACCGCGCCTGACAGTTTGCGCGTGTCCCCCTTCGGAGAGCCCCCATATCTCCTGTCTCGGGGCGGACCGGGCCTCACGCCCGAGGTTGCCGAGATGGGCCGTGTTCCGGCCGGCCACCCGGAGGGGTTCCTCGAGGCCTTCGGCAACCTCTATAGCGCGACAGCTGACGCGATCCTGGCCCATGAGCGCGGCGAGCCCAGGCCGCTTGGATTGCTGCCGGGTGTGGCGGATGGCCTAGCCGGGATGCGCTTCATCTCGGCGGCGTTGCGATCTTCGCAGGCAGGAGGTGTTTGGACAGCGCTCTGAGGCAAGAGAGAACAGCGAACGGTTAGCCTGCACACTGATTTGCGCGACGACACGTTTGGCCGGTCTCCGGTCTCACGCAATCGTTCTGGATGCGCCTGCGCGCCGAGTGCGCGCAGGGCTTTGGAGGGGGGCGGCTTCGACTACTCAGCCGCCGAAGCGCGGCTCCGGCACGCCTTTCACACCGAGACCGCGGATCGCGAACAGGCTGCCGCGCTGAACACCATCGTCGGGGAAACGCGGCAGCGGCGGCTTCGCCATCGACGTGACGTAGAGCACGTCGAGATCGGGGCCGCCGAACTGGACGCTCGTGACCTTCTTCACTGGCATCGGGGTTTCCATGTCGAGCGTGCCGTCCAGTGCGAAGCGACAGATACGCCCGTCATAGACCAGCGCCATCCAGTAATGGCCCTACAACTGCGCGGCGGCTTGGATATTTGCGAGAAGATGCATCTTGCGAGATCAAGATGCTAAGCGTCCGACGTGATCAGCATCGCTTTCAGGTCGCGCCACTCGAAGGATCATCCCACTCGTCGCCATCTTCATCTGCCTTTTCGCCAAAATAGGCGTCGCCGGACAGAGGCCGCGAATTTAACCAACGAATGTCTTCCGCACTCAGGCTTGTCACGTCTTTGATATACCGGCGCTCACGCATCACAATCCAGAACGCCGCCGCAGCGAACACGCCCATCAGGATCATACCGGCTGTCACATTCCAGTCCATACCGCGCTCCTTCCGTCGAAATTAGACCGGATAGGGCTAAATAAGTCAAACTGGCCCGAAATCATTCCTTCACCAGAACCGCCTCTGAGAAGAAGCGTAGGGAGGCTGATGCTTGTCGCAGTTGTCGCCGCAGCGCTGAGGGCAGATCACCTCCCCGTGTCGGCACGTCTGCGACAACCGCGATAGCCGCTCACGAGGAGCGCGCCCGTGCGCATCTCAAATACGCGCAGCCAGCGCCTCCAATCAAACGAGACAAAGCACGGGCTTTCAGGCTATAATAAAGCTTTAGGGAGGGCACCGCATGGAAGATCTTTTCAGGAAACGACAAGAAGAGAAGGCGCGAAGCCGCGCGAAGGATGAAGAGCGCCTGGCGCGAGGCGAGGTCAGTCCCAGCGAGCTGCAACATCAGAATTTAGTATTCAAGAAAGTCCGAGCCGACCGGGTCGGCTTCGTGAAGAGCGGCGAGCCGAAATCCGTCAAGTTCCTCAGCCTTTGAGGCTGCTATGTCTATCGATCAGAAACTGGCGGGAGCAAGAACTCAACGCCCAAGGATCCTCGGCGAGCTAGAGACACTGCTGCGAGCGGACAATCCAGACCTCAATCTCTTCGTCTCGGCCCTCGCCCATTATGGCGACCCCGGATTGGCCCAACTCCATCTCTATGGCGTTGAGGGTGACCACGAAAGCAGATCGCGGCTCATGAAATTTGCGACAGCCTGGCTCCTGGAGCGCGGCATATCGATCGAGCTTCAGGAGGGACGCGACGTCTATGACATTCGTCCATGGCGCGAGCCCCATGGGGGCACGGCTCAAGATACGGGATCTCTGGACGAGTCGGACGAGTTGGACGAGATCTGAAAGCGCTCGGACGAGGATCGGCACAAGACAAAGTGCAGGGCACACTAAGATGCTTTTGCGCCCCCTCCCCCCCGAAGCTGCGCGACCTTCCAATGCCCGGTATACCCTTTCTTCAAATGGGCCGCGACGATCTGAAAGCCGCTCTGTGGCCAGTTCTTCGGTGTGTCGACAAAGAGCAATTCCGCAATTCCGAATCCGGCCTCTTCGAGATCCCGCAACCGCGCCTTCGTCGTCAGATTGGTCAACGGCGCGAGCCAGACGATATTTTCTGAGACTCGCATCGCGTGTCGCGTGAATGTCCGAAGCTCGGACCAGGGCGGATTAGTGACGACCCAATCCACCCGATCGCCCCATGCCAGAAAGTCGCGCCCCTCACTGATCTCGCACCAATGCCGCTCCACGTGATCCGGATAGTGATTGTAGAATGCCCCTTCTCCGCGCGACGGATCGAGAACGCGACCCTCCATCGCATGCGAAAAATGATCAATGATTGCCTTGGCCAGATCAGGCGGCGTCATGACCCGGTCCTGTTCCGCGTCATTCTTAGGCGGCACCAACCCGCGTCCTTTCGCGAGATCGCTCCGTTCCAGTGGGCTGCGGAGGCGGAGTAGCCGCAAGGCCGCGGCAAGCGTCGCAACCCGTCCGGAAAACTCCCTTTCCAAGGCAATGACCGTCACGCGACTGCAGCCGATCTTGCGGGCGAGAGCCTGCTGCGAAAAACCGCGCGCACGCCGCCGCTCCGCGAGCGCGCGTCCCATATGCTCACCCGCCTTGGTAACACGCCAGCGCAAGCCAAGTATCGGCAAGATGGCCTCGAGCGAAAGGATCGTGCCCGCCCCGCTCTCGAGAGCGCGCACCGTCGGGATGCTGATTTTGGCGCGGGAGGCAAGGTCAGCCTGCGTGAGCCCGCGCCCCACGCGTTCGGCCCTCAGGAGCTCGGAAAATGACATGTGCGAAAATCTTTCTATCCAAAGCACACAGATAGAAAGAAATAGCGACAAAGCGCAACCGCTAGCGCTGCACCCTAGGCGCTCCCGAAAACGAGCGGCAATGAGCTCCAGCGAAATTTTCTCTACTTCCTAAAAAATCGAGAACCCGTTTTTTCAGCCTCGGCACTTAGACTGAACGCATCAGCAGATCCGCGCCCCGGATCACCTTACCCGTCCCCGCCGAGCCTCGCTCGCGCGGTCTCAGGAGATGCATGCCATGGCCCAGCGTCCTTTTGCGCCAAATAGGCGAAAATCTCATCGCGCAACTGGGTTCACCAAATCCGATGAAGAGCTTCTCGAGCGGCTCGTGAAAGCCCGGCTGCAGGTCGCCGAACTGATGCTGGAAAAATCAATTTATGCCCCGATCTTCGAGAGACTGGAACACGAGATCGCGGCCGTCGAGGCGCGCCGGATCGAAGATCCTCTGGCCCGCGCAAGGGCGATCCTGCGTGGACAGCCAAGTGACGCGACCTCCCCTTCAGAGGATCAAGACGATACGCCTGAGCCTTGGTAGGTTTTACTGGCTTACCCGTCTTTGAGGCAAGAATCCTGAATGCATCGGGCAGCTCAGCCGTCATGTGAAAAACGAAAGGAAAAAATCAAAAAAGCTCTCTAGCTTAAAAACACGAAGCTAAAAATGCTCGAAAATACCAAGCAGACCGAACAAGCATCGCCTGGCCGTGCAGCTAAAGGCTGCCGGCAACTCCTAGATTGCATGTGAAATTCGGGACCTCTTGTAAGAAGGCGTTCCTCGTATCCGGGCGCAAGGCTACTACCACCAGGCCCAGCAACACAAAGGCCCACTTGTGCGAGCAACGTCGAAGCTTCACTTTGGCCTCTCGCAGCGCAAGCGCCATTTCGAGGTGCTCGCCATGCCCGTTGCTGCACCGCATCAATTCATATGGTCCGCCCAAAGCTCGATCTGCTCTCGCCGCGAACCGTCCGACCAGCTCCCTTCGCACGGCTGGGAGGAAGCTTCGCTACCACGTGCGAAAAAGGTTCGGTGCGCCCGCTGCCTTCACCTATCGCCCAATTTATCCCTCACTAAGTCGCCCCCAACACGGTCCCAACGCCCCCTCATAATGCTATCCAGCCCGGTTAGCCCCTGCACGCGCCAAATGATTCGCGTGATCGGTGGCGAACACGCCCTCACCAATAAAATTTCGAAAAATTTTTATTTTTATAATCGGTGCGAAAAATTCTGTGTTTTTGCCGACCGCAATGCTCCCCAGCGAGCAGAATAAAGGAATTATCGTCTTTGAAGGGCTCCGCGAAAAACGCGCTCAATTTTCTTTTTGCGCCGCTATACGCAAAAGGAACATCGCTATATAAATAGCGACGACGCCATTCTACTTCACAAGCAAGGATCGCCCCATGTATGAAATCTAAACTTTACGCTCGAGTGGGTCGAATCCACCACTCGAAACGCATAGCGGCCACGCTTGGCTCCGAAAAGTAGCCCAGCATCAGCATCGACAACACTTCGGCCTGCGCCTTTTGCCACGGAAACCAATCTGGCCATAGCATTGTCCGGAGGCGCTCCACTGCCGAAAACGCAATGCCTGACGCGATATTAATTCTTTGCCCGACCACTTCGAGGCGCGTGCGTGTGCGCATGTGCAAGAGAGACCTACAGATGACAAAAAATTCCCAACCGCCAATACAGCCTTACCTTGCAATAATTAATGACTTAGTGCCACCAGGTTCGCCCGCAATGATGGATTTCGGCAGCCCCCAGCAGCGCATTAGAGAACATCCGGCGCTTGTTCCACTCCTGCAGACCTATCTCGCTGATCGCGCCCTCGGCGGACAGGGAGGGTCGATCGGCGATGGAGCATTCGACGCCACACTGGTGCTCTCCTGGATCAGGGATCTAAGTCACCAAAGGCCGTCAATCGGGGAGCTATCAGCCGCGCCTCTGCTCGATTCGTGGTGCGCGATCGTCGAAGACGCCGTGCCCCTGCTTGTCGGGCGAGTCTCCGGCCACCCGCATCTGCGTGAGGGTGCGCGGGTTCGGACATCTCCTCTCATGAACCTTCAATCGAATGAGGGTTGGGCGCGGAGCTGCAACCGCTTCTATCGCTTGGGCGCACGCGATGAGGGCTTCTTCGAGACATTGAAGAGAGATGGACGGCTTTCTCCTAGCGTTCAGTTCCTGCGCGCTGATCGGAGCTCCTGATCATGCCCGACGTGCTTATTCTAGGAGACTTGCATCTCGATCTCTGGATGCAGAAAAACCGCAACCCATTCGACGACCTTGAGCTCGAGAACGCTGAGCTTCTCATCATAGCTGGCGACCTCGCCAATAAGCCCAAGATCCGTTGGCGCCCCGCGCTTCAGTTGATCGGCCAGCACGTCGATCTCGATCGCATTCATATCATTCCGGGCAATCATGACTATTACGATTTCCGGCTCGATGGCGACGACCGCCTCGCGGATCTCGCGCGTGAAGCCGGCGCTCATCTCGCGCAGAAACGTGTGCTTATCCATGAGCGCACGCGATTTCTCTGCGCCACGCTCTGGACTGACTTCGCGCTCGGACCGGGAAGCGTTGCGGAAAAGTCGTCCCGCAACGACTGGGTGATGAATGACTATCGCTATATTCGCGTCGCAGGAAGCGGCTACCGCAAGGCGCGGCCAGCCGACACCATCGCGAAGCACCATGAACATCTCGATTGGCTGCGAGGGCAATTGGCGACGCCCTTCGATGGCGAAACCGTCGTCGTCACGCATCATGCCCCGCACCCGGCTGCACTCCCTCCGGGCGCGCCGCTGCCTTGGTGCTACGCTTCAGACCTGACTGCGCTCATCGAGGAATACCAGCCCGAGAAATGGCTTTTCGGCCATACCCACCATGCTGCGGAATTTCAGGTTGGGCGCACGCAGCTGAAGAATGTTTCGAAAGGATATCCAAAATGACAGGAACACACGTATTCGATTGGGGCACTTTCTCCGAATCAGAACCGTTCAGCGGCTTTCTACCAGAGAGCGACTACCCCTTACTTTTTCCGGGAGGCATCCATTTCAATTCCACGGGAAGGGTCTACGCAGTTGATGCAAAATATAAGCATCTTATTCCCTCAAAACCCGGAGTTTATGCTATATATACAAGAGAACCATTTGGAAGGGGATCAATTTACTGTGGCAGAGCAAAAAACCTAAATCAAAGAGTGCGGCAAAGCATTAGCGAACAACGCTTTGGAACGGAGGTGATTTTTTTCAATGAGGATAACGTTTCAATTCGAGATGAAGGACAATATTATCAACTTTGCATCTTACTAGAAAAGCTGTGCATACGCGCATTAAGCACAATATGCGCCTACAACAACCTACCAATCAAGCTCTCAAATCAGCAACACCGAGACCCTTTACCTTATTTTGCATGGAAAGACCCGAAAAACTCACCCTACAAACTTCCGATTTCCTTTGCCCAACATGTTCTTTCCAAATTCATGCCTCCGCTACCAGAACCTCACAAAATAAGCCCGTTTGAATACACCTACCGTCTATGGACAATCAATAGGGGCGCAATTCCGGACAACACCAAAGATAAAAGAAGCATTTGGGCACTATGCATCGTTAGCGCCTTAACAGAAAATTATCTGGAACCATTCGATGAACCTTCCGCATATCGCCAATACTTCCTAGATCAGCTTGCCCGGCAACGATCGAGCGCACGATAAATCAGATGGAACTGGCACTCGAAAAACCTGCTGAGTCTTTTCAGTTTGATTGTCGGCGCACAGCTGTCTTTTAGCCATCAGTGCGGCGGCTCTCCGGGCCGCTTGACAAGCTTCCTCCGTCGTTCGATCGGCTTCGTGCTGAACTGCTTTCCGATCGGTTGAACAGAATCTGGCACAATATAACCTACTCGTTGCACCCTCTGATCGGGTTGATTGAGGTCGCCTCTCTGCCCATACACTAGCGGCGGTGGCTCACCGCCAACCGGGCTCCCGCGCAGATGAATGAAACCTCAGTTGTGAGTCACCACGAAAAAAGCGCGAACATCTTTCCTTTCTTCCTAAAGAGGATAGGGTCGTCACATTAACGTGTAAAAGACGGATCCCATCCGGGCATGCATTGGGGCAACGACAAGACAGGTTCAGTATTTCTGGAACGATGTGTGGCAATCGACCTCGAGGTCGACCCATCGACGGCTCGCATATTTTCCCTTGCAGCGGCCAGCGCCGTCATCGGCAGCGAGGCACTCGTCCTCGGGCCCCGCGTTGAGGCAGGGTTTCCCAGGCTCGAGGAATTCTGCGCCGACTTCGACCACGTGATCGGACATAATATCCTGCGCCACGACCTGCCCCATTTGATGGCGGCATCGCCTCGCTTCGCGCGTCTCACCCAAGCTCCAATAGACACGCTTTGGCTTAACCCGCTCGCTTTCCCACGTAATCCCTACCACCACCTGGTGAAGCATTATCAGGACGGACGCTTGCAGAGCGGGCATGTGAATGACCCCGAGTGCGATGCGAGGCTCGTCTTTGAAGTCTTGGGCAATCAAATCGGCGCCTTCGCGGAGATCGGGCGGCAATCCCCCAATGCCTTGGTCGCTTACCACTATCTCTGTAGCCGGATCCCCCGCAGCGAAGGGTTCGATCGGCTTTTCACGGCAATCCGAGGCGCGCCGACGCCCGGTTTGGCAGAGGCCCGCAACGCGATCGAACGCCTGCTTGAGGCGTCATCCTGCGCTGCGCAGCGGACACAAGTTCTGAAGGGTCTCGACGATAGCTCGCTCAGCTGGCCCCTGGCTTATGCACTGTCCTGGATCTCGGTTGCGGGCGGTGACTCCGTGATGCCCCCTTGGGTCCGCGCGCAGTTCCGCGACGCCGCGCGGATCGTTCGCACCTTGCGCGACACGAGATGCGACGACACTGCCTGCCAATATTGCGCGGCTCACAACGACCCCAAGCAAGCGCTGAGCCGCTGGTTCGGCTTCGAAAGCTTTCGTCCGGAGCCTGTCGATGAATTCGGGCGCCCCCTTCAGGAACGCATCGTCGAGACTGCGATGCGACGCGAAAGCCTTCTCGGGATCCTTCCGACCGGCACGGGAAAATCCATCTGCTATCAGATCCCTGCCCTTTCGCGCTTCGACAAGACCGGGGCGCTGACCGTTGTCATTTCCCCTCTGGTCGCGCTCATGGCGGATCAGGTCCAGGGCCTTGCACGAGCCGGAATTTCCACTGCGGTCACCATAAACGGCCTGCTTTCGCTTCCGGAACGGCAAGACGCCTTGGACAAGGTGCGCCTTGGCGAGGCTGCGATCTTGCTGATCTCGCCTGAGCAATTGCGCAGCACCTCGGTCCGCTCGGTGCTCGCCCAGCGCGAAGTCGGCCTCTGGGTTCTCGACGAGGCACATTGCGTCTCGAAATGGGGGCATGATTTCAGGCCGGACTATCGCTATGTGAGCCGTTTCATCAAGGAAAGCTCGGGCGAAGACGTAGCCCCCGTTCTCTGTCTGACCGCCACGGCGAAACCCGATGTCGTTCGGGACATCCGTGAACATTTCAGCACGCGTCTCGGGTGCGAGCTCACGCTGCTGGACGGTGGCGCATCACGGACGAACCTGAGCTTCAGCGTGTTGCCAACTCAGAGGCAGACGAAGCTGGCCGATATCCTTACTGCGCTCGAAGAAGATTTACCGGCAAGCGGGGTTTCAGGGGCTGTTGTTTATTGTGCCACTCGAAACTCCACTGAACGTGTGGCGGAATTTCTTCGACAGCAGGGACTTGCGGCGGAGCGCTATCATGCGGGGCTTACCGCCGATGAGAAGCGCGAAATCCAGGAAGCGTTCCGAGTGGGTGAGTTGCGTGTGATCGCCGCCACCAACGCCTTCGGAATGGGCATCGACAAACCCGACATCCGGCTCGTCGTGCATGGGGATGTGCCGGGTTCTCTGGAGAATTACCTGCAAGAAGCCGGGCGTGCGGGACGAGATCGGGATCCTGCGAAATGTATCCTCCTATTCAATTCGGAAGATGTCGACCGGCAGTTCAATCTGAGCGCTCGCTCTCGCCTCGCCCGTCACGAGATCGGAGCGATCCTGAAGGCAGTCCGAAGGCTCGATGTTCGATCGGGCAAAAAGGGTGAAGTCATCGCCACCCCAGGCGAAATCGTCCACGAGGAAAAGGACCGGGATTTCCAGCGAGACAGCACCACCGAAGACACCCGCGTAAAGACGGCCGTGGCCTGGCTCGAAGAGGCGACACTTCTCCGGCGGGAAGAAAACCGCGTTCAGGTCTTCCCTGCTTCGCTTCTCGTACGAAGCGTCGATCAGGTCCGCAAGATCCTCGATGCTGCGGAGATCACGGGAAAGCGGAAGCAAGAGCTTCTGAGTATCGTCCAGCATATCATCAACGCGCCAGCGGATGAGGGCATCTCGACCGATCAACTGAGCGGCGCAAGCGGCCTCACCGGGCCGGCATTGCGAAAGGCGATGACCGATCTCGAAGCGCTCGGGATCGCCAATAACGATACCAACATCACGATCCACGTTCACATTGGTGTAGAGAACGCATCACGCGCACGCTTCGAGTCTGCAGCGAGGTTGGAGCGCGACCTGATCGCGCAGATGCGCGAGGACGCACCCGATGCCGATAATGGCGAACCATCCGCATTCAATCTTGCCGCGACGAGCCAGGCACTGCGGGAGAAGGGCTACGGCACGGTCCGTCCGGATGTCGTCGAAAGCCTCCTGCGCGGGATGGCGCAGGACGGGCGCGACATGGAAGGCGGGCGGGGCAACCTGCATTTGCGCAAAGCCTCGCGTTCGAGTCTGTTCGTGCGGCTGCAACGCTCGTGGTCCGTGATCGAAAAGACTGCAGAACTTCGAAGGCTTGGTGCGGAACGGCTTCTCGAGCATCTCGTCGGCCGGGTCCAGAAAGGGCTACGCGGAAAAGATATCGCCGTCGAGACCACCTTGGGCGCGCTGCTTGGCGCCATCACCGGCGATGCGATGCTACGCAGCTCCGTCAACGATCCGAACAAGCTGATGGATCGCGCCTTGCTCTGGTTGCACGAGCAGCAGGTCGTAGCTTTGGGCAAAGGGCTATCCGTCTTCCGTCCCGCCATAACCCTGCATCTCAATCCGAAGGGCGGTCAATTCACGACGCAGCACTTCGCCCCTCTGGAGGATCATTACACCGAACAGACCATCCAGACGCATGTGATGGCTGCCTATGGCGAGAAAGGTCTCAATAGCATCAATGATGCAGAACGGTTGGCGGCCGATTACTTCGTGCTCGATCGCGACGCGTTCATGCGCCGCTGGATGCCGGGGCGCGGGACCGAATTTCGGCGGCAAGCCACGGGAGAGGTCTGGAAGCAGATCGTTGAAGACCTGGGCAACAGCACGCAGGAAAAAATCGTTCAGGACGAACGTGAACAGACGAATGTGCTCGTTCTTGCCGGGCCAGGCTCGGGCAAGACCCGCGTGCTCGTTCATCGCATCGCGTATCTAGTGAAAATCAAGCGCGAGGATCCAAGTGGAATTCTTGTTCTCGCCTATAATCGGCACGCCGCTGCGGAAATCCGTGAACGGCTTCGTCGCCTCATAGGCGACGATGCGCGTTTCGTGACCGTCTCCACCATTCATGCGCTCGCAATGCGGCTCGTCGGCGCAAGCTTTGCCGGCCGCGCCAGTGCGGAGGGCCAAGACTTCGACACGCTCCTGATGGATGCGGTGCGCTTGCTTCGCGGTGACGGGCTGGACAAGGTCGAAGCAGAGGCGCTGCGCGACACGCTCATTCAAGGCTACCGCTGGATACTCGTCGATGAGTATCAGGATGTCGGCCCGGAAGAATATGCGCTGATATCAGCCGTGGCCGGACGGAGCTTAGAGGATCCGGATCTGCGGATCAGCCTTTTTGCCGTCGGCGATGACGACCAGAACATCTATTCCTTCGCGGGTGCGTCCATCCGCCATATCCGACAGTTCGAGCAGGACTACAGCGCGAAGCCATTCTTCCTGACCGAGAACTATCGCTCGAGCCATCATATCATCACGGCCGCGAATGCCGTGATCGAGGCGGCCTCCGAGAGGATGAAACTGGGTCACGACATCACGGTCGACAAAGACCGGATCAAAGCCCCAGCGGGCGGTGTTATGGAGAGTCTGGATCCCGTGGCACAGGGGCGCGTGCAGATCCTGAGTTGCCCGGCAGGAAATGACGCACAGGCGATGGCGGCGCTCGAGGAGATGGTGCGCCTGTCGCAATTGATTCCGGACTGGACATGGTCGCGGGCCGCAATCATCTCGCGTGACTGGCGCAAACTCGCACCAGTGCGCGACTTCGCGGAAGCGCTCGGCATTCCGGTCGAGTTCGCGAACGAAAAGCTGCCCGGACTGTGGCGCATGCGCGAGATGCAGAGCTTCATAGAGGCGCTACGCGCGGACCATGGGCGCGTCGTCTCGCTGGGCGATCTCACCGATATTCTCAATGCGATCCCGTCCTCGCGCTGGACTGATCGCATCGGCGAGGGTCTTGGCCTGCTCGCGCGAGAAGTGGATGGCCGAAACCTACCGGCACCGGATGTGATCGAGTGGTTCGCCGAATGGTCACGCGAGGCCTGGGGCGAACAACGCGGTCTCAAGCTCCTGACAGCGCATCGGGCCAAGGGGCTAGAATTCGACGATGTTGTCATTCTCGATGGTGGTTGGGAACGCCCGTCGCGCAACGAAGATCAGGATGCGCCGCGCCGCCTGTTCTACGTCGCCATGACGCGAGCCCGCCGCAACCTGATCGTCATGAGCAACGACAATCACGAATATCTGCCCGCCCAGTCGACCTCTATCGTGACCCGGACGGCAAACCCGGATTTGACAGCTTTCCCGGGCCCGCGGCGCTACTATCAGTCGGCAGAGATGCGGATGGTCGATCTATCCTTCGCGGGCCGACAACGCGCAAGTCACCCCGCCCTGCGTGCAATCCTTGAAGCGAATGTTGGAAACGCGATCTCCCTGACGCTGGAGAATGATCGCTGGTATCTAAAGGATGCTCAGGGCCGCAGCCTCGGTCGAATGTCGAAGAGTTTTGTTCCGCCGCCGAATACCCGTTTTGCCCGAGGCGAAATCGCCGCAATTCTACGCTGGCGGAAGGAAAACGGTGACGAGGCCTTTCACCATATACTGAAGCGCGATGCTTGGGAGGTGGTGATACCGGAACTGGTGTTTGAGGCGAATTAATTCACCGCAACGGCTATACTGCCCCTCAGCAGACAGGGAGGCCATGCTGCCGAGAGGCTATTTCCGGACGCTCTCTCGCCAGAGCCAAAGTCCGGAAAATTTGACTTTTCCGGACTTTCTCTGTGAGATTGACGCCTTCAATGGAGGTCGCCATGGGCGCACATGAGATCGTCGGAATGCTCGGGTTCCTCGCTTTTGGCGCGGCGGCGATCATTCCTGTCTTGATTGAACGCGCTCGCGACTACAAGCGTCTCGCGGCTGATTTTGGTGGCCTCACCGAGGAAGAAGTGCAATGGCTCAAGAGCCAACCGATCTCCGACGATGCCTACTTCGAAGACGAAGATGACGACACCGACGAGTAAAAGTTCGCGCGGCAAGGTCAGGGATGGACGGGCATCTGACACCTCAGTTGCCCGAAGTTGCGAACCGTCGCAATAGCGGCTGCCACTCGGCTTCGGTGCTCGATAAACGACACATGACACCCGAAATGCATATTATCGAGCAGGCAAAGCACAGCGCGTGCAGGTGCTCGATAAACCGCATAGAGGTGCGCGGTTCACGCCGTGGCATACCGTTTATCGAACACCCCACCCCGCCGTAAGCCATTGATATATTTTGAAATCGGGATTTATGAAATACAGTAAAACGAGCACCCCGGATTTGGCGAAGTCTAGCCGCCGGCAAGGTGATCGGCTGGTTGGTTACTCAAAGAACAATGTGGCCGGACCGCTTTGTCGTCGTATAGCCGCAGGAAGGCCGCGAGCAGCAGCCCGCAGCCTCGAGAGAAACGATGAATCACCCGGTATCGCCACCTGCAACCACCAGAGTGCTGCCGGTGATGTAGGACGCCTCTCGTGACGCAAGGAAAAGAATAGGCGCGACCTGCTCATCGAGTGAACCGTAGCGTCCCATCATGGTCGAATTCTTGACCTGTTCGACCGCCTCCGCCATCCAGCCTTGCTCAGCCTCGGTGTCGCCTTTGGCATTACGCGGGATACGGCGAGGCGGCGCTTCTGTTCCACCCGGAGCGGAGGCCACGACCCGGATATTTTCGCCTGCGACTTCCATCGCGAGGCTGGCCGTCAGCGCATTCACCCCTCCCTTGGCCGCCGAATAAGGCACGCGATGGATGCCGCGCGTGGCGTTGCTGGAGACATTCACGATAACGCCCCTACCCCGCGCGCGCAGATGTGGCAGGACCGCATGGCAAGACCAAAGCGTTGGCATCAAGGACCGCTGAATCTCGGCCTTGATCTGCGCAGGCTCGAACTCTGCGTAAGGCCGCATCCGGATTGCGCCCCCGACACCCGTCACGAGGATGTCGATCCCGCCGAACGCATCGATCGCACCCCGCATAACCGCCTCGGCGCCCGCATAGGTTTCAAGATCGGCCACCACCGCTTTTGCCCGGCCCGGACTCGCAGCGTTGATTTCAGCCGCGACTTGGGAGACGAACTCCGCCCGGTCCGCAAGAAGCACATCGGCCCCTTCCGCACAGGCTCGGGCGGCGACGCCAAGACCAATGCCTTGCGCCGCCCCGGTCACGACCATGACCTGCCCCGCAAAGCGTCCCGGGAAATGATCCGGGGCGCTCATGCGGCCTCCGACGTGCTGATATCCGCGGGCGTGAACTTCTCGTAATGGAAGCTCGCCGGCACGATACCCTTTTCCGCGAGGAATTTTCGCACTGCCTCCACCATCGCAGGTGGCCCGCAAAGATAGACGTCCAAATCGCCGCCACGCAGATCCGCATCGCTTAGGTGATGGGTGACATAACCTTTCAGCGGATGGACACTGCCCTCATCGGCCACACAGCAGGCGAATGTCAGGTTCGGCAAACGCTGAGACAGCGCCTCGAGCCGCGCAACCTCCACCAGATCGTCATCCGTCGTCACACCGTAGACGAGGTGAATCGGTTGCGAGGCGTCCCCGGTCTCGGCCATGACTTCGAGCATCGAGAGTAGCGGCGCGAGGCCGGTCCCACCGGCCAGCATCAGCACCGGGCGCTGAACCTGCCGCAGGAAGAAGCTCCCAAAAGGGCCTGTGAACGACATCTTCTCTCCGAGCGTCACCGTCTCTGTCAGATGCGTGCTCATCGCCCCACCGGGCACATTGCGAATGAGGAACGTCGCTTCGGACGCACCGGGTGCCGAACTGAAGGAATAGGAACGGGTTTGCCCATCCGGGAGTGCGATATTCACGTATTGCCCCGGCAGGAAGTCGAGTGTCCCTGGGTCAGGCAGCGTCAGCCCCAGCCGGATCGTCGTCGCCGATACACGATCGAGCGTGCTCACCTCGGCCGCGAACTCCGCAGGGGTCAGCTTGCAGCTCGACGAGGGCACCGGGACCGAGACGATGCAATCCCCCGAGGGCACCATCTGGCAGGAGAGGACATACCCCTCCTGCGCCTCGTCTTCCGACAAGGCTTCCTCGAGGAAATCATCCCCGAGATCGAACCCCCCCTGCTCGCAACGGCACTTGCAGGTGCCGCAAACCCCGTCCGAACAGTCGACCGGCAGATTCACCTTCTGCCGATAGGCTGCGTCCATCACCGTTTCCATCGGCTTGACCTCGATGACACGGGTCACGCCATCTTCGAAATTGAGCGCTACGCGATAGCTCATGATTGCCTCCGATCACACATGATAGACGTCGATGACCTGATGGATGTAATCGTCCTTCAGGATCACTTTCTTGGCGGCAATCAGCGGCGTGTCGCCCGACAGATCCACCGTATAGAAAGACGTTCCGAAAAAGCTCGTCGTCGTCTTGTAGCGGTGGCTCAGCGTGTGCCAGTTGAACCGCAGATCGATCTCCGTTTCGCGCCGCTCGAGGATTTCGACATTGCTGATCATATGATTGGTGCGGGGCTCGGGCATTGTCGCGCCGGAGCGTTCGGTCTTGATCCGAAAAACCCGGTCTTCGAGCCCGGCCCGATCGGGGTAATAGATCAGGGAGACTTGGCTTTGCGGGTCCTCGATCAGCTGATCGTCATCGTCCCAGGACGGCATCCAGAAGCTCGCCTCGGGCGCATAACATTCGAGCCAGCGATCCCATTCCCGATCATCGAGCAAGCGCGCTTCGCGATAGAGAAACTGCGTGAGTGCGGTCAGATCATTTGTCAAAGGCGCGTTCATGCCAGTTCCTCCACGCGGCTCTCTGCCTTTTCTGCCTCAAGCGCCTTCAGAAGGGTCTCGGCCCAGAATTCGTGCTGACGAACGAAAAGCCCTTCATCTTCGGCACGCTCTGCGCTGAGGATCGGGTTCATGCCCATCGCCTTGGCGTTTTCATCCGGGCCGTTCTCCCAGCGGGTGGCCCCGCGGCTCAAGTCGTTCCAGACGCCATCCGCGGCGGCGTAGGCCTCTTGGCACGCGCGGAACTCTTCCAGATCGTCGGGCGTGCCCATGCCTGAGACGTTGAAGAAGTCCTCGTATTGCCGCAGACGCAGCGCGCGCTCTTCCGGCGGCTCGCCCACGGGGGCGAAGCAGTAGATCGTGATCTCGGTCTTATCGACGGAGATCGGACGCACCACCCGGATCTGGGTCGAGAACTGATCCATAAGGTAGACATTGGGATAGAGGCCGAGATTTCGCGTCTGGTTGACGATGAAGCTCGTCTTCTCCTCGCCCAGCCGTTCGGCCAGCGCGTCCTTGTGATTCCAGATCGGGCGCACCTCCGGGTTCAGTGTCCGGGTCCACAAAAGGATATGCCCCTGCTCGAAGCCGTAGACACCACCCGTGGATTTCGACCAACCATTGGCATCGACGGCCTTGGTGCCCTCTTCCTTGCGGTGCCCCATCGTGGCGGAATAGTTCCAGTGAACCGAGCTGACGTGATAGCCGTCTGCGCCGTTCTCCATCTGCAGCTTCCAGTTCCCGTCGAAAGTGTAGCTGGAATTTCCGCGCAGAACCTCGAGCCCCTCAGGTGCCTGATCGACGATCTGATCGATGATGACACGGGTTTCGCCAAGATGCTCTTCCAAGCCCGCCACGTCGGGGTTTAGAGACCCGAAGAGGAAGCCCTTGTAGCTGGCGAATTTCGCAACCTTCTTGAGGTTATACGACCCATCCCGGTTGAAGGCTTCCGGGTAGGCACCGGTCTTGCCGTCTTTCACCTTCAGCAGCTTGCCCGCGTTGTTGAAGGTCCAGCCATGAAACTGGCAGGTGAAACTCGACTTGTTGCCATGCTTGCGACGGCAGAGCGTGGCGCCGCGATGCGCGCAGGCGTTGACCACGGCGTGCAACTCACCTTCCTTGTCGCGGGTGATGATGATCGGCACACGCCCGATCCAGGTGGTAAAGTAGTCGTTGTTCTGCGGGATCTGGCTCTCGTGGGCAAGATACACCCAGTTGCCCTCGAAGATATGCTTCATCTCGAGTTCGAACATCTCTTCATCGGTGAAGATGTCGCGACGACAGCGGTGAATACCGGTCTCTGGGTTCTCGATCACCGCGTTCTCGATACGGGATTTCAGGTCGTTTGCCATAGGTCCTCCTCCAATCTGGCGCGTTCCTGCAACGGCAGGGTCTTGGCTGGATCGTCGAGCCGAGCGGCTGGGAGACCGACCGTCCGGGTGCAAAAAGCCGTTCCCGAAAATCGGGTTTCGGAGCCATCTCGCGGCCCTTCAGACCTAATAGGTATCGAGCGATACCTCCCGACGGGTAGCGTCCTCCTCTACCCGGCTCAATCAAGCTTCGGCTAAACTGACAAAGTGAGAGGCGTTTGGCCAAGACCAAGTAAGTCTGCCTTTATGCCGGGAGGGTATAGTATGGAAATGCGGCAGCTCCGCTATTTCGTGGCGGTGGCGCGGGAGAGGAGCTTCTCGCGTGCGGCGAACACACTCAACATGGCACAGCCTCCTCTGAGCCGGCAGATTCAGATGCTCGAGGCGGAGATGGGCGCGGAGCTGATCGACCGCTCGGTGCGTCCGTTGCGCCTGAGCCCGGCTGGGCGTCTGTTCCTGAAGCAGGCCGAACAGATACTCGGCCATGCCGAAGCGACGAAGGTGATGATGACGCGAACGATCAAGAGCGCCAAGCGCAGCGTGGTCTTCGGCTTCGTCGCCTCGACGATGTATGGTCGATTTCCAGCACTCATCCGAGGTTTTCGCAAGAAAGCCAGCGATATCGAAGTGCATCTCGTCGAGATGAGCAGCCTTGAACAGATTAACGCCTTGAAGGAAGGAAGGATCGACGCGGGTTTTGGCACCCAGCGGTTCGAGGACACTGACATCCGGCGCGTTCTGCTGCGTGAAGAACAAATGATCGTCGCTCTTCCGATCACGCATCCCCTGGCCGGAACCGACGCGCCGCTGCCCCTGTCGCGGGTCGCCGAAGAGCCGCAGATCCTTTACCCGAGCAAGCCGCGCCCGAGCTACGCCGATCAGGTTCTGACGGTTTTCCACGACCACGGACTGACGCCGATGATCGCCCATGAAGCCCGCGAACTGCACATCGCCCTCGGCCTCGTCGCGGCCGAGGAGGGTATCGCGGTCGTTCCTGCTTCTCTGGACAGGCTCCGGATGGAAGGCATCTGCTATCGTCCCATCGAGGAACACCCCACTTCGCCAATCTTCATGAATTACCGGCAAGGAGACACCTCGCCGCCCATCTGCCTGATGAAGGAAGTCATCTGCGAAATGTATCCCGACTGGGGTTACGCCGTGCCTGAGGGCCTGCGCGAACCCTGACCCCTTGCGGAGCAGTTTCATTCTAAGCGAGCGCGGCCCTATGAAGCACGTGTCAGAGGAAGGAATACGACCGCGTCGGGGCATGACCTTTCTCGCGATACGTTCCTCGTGCCCGCGCGATCTGCCGGAGGGAAAAACACCCACGCCGAAGGATACCCGCTGTGGGAAAGATGGGGGGGCCGGATTTACCAAAAATCGAACCGAGTGGGTCGGCAAAAGGACGCAAGCCATACCCCTGGAGGAAAGCTTCTTTGCCGAGACGACCAATTCAGCTCAAAAGCAGGGAAGACCGCTCTCGATCGTCCGCTTGACTAGATATAGGCGCGTGTGGTGAGCAGTCTTCTCTGGCTGAGCGACGAGAAGATGGCACTGCTCGAGCCGTTCGTCAGAAAAACAGTCCAATGGACTGTTTTCTGATCTTCCTCACTTCCGAAGAGCCATGGCCGCCCACGGGTTGATGATCGTCATATTCTGAGCGGGATAATCTTCATAAACCGCAATGGGTTGCACTGGCGCGATGCACCGCAGGAATACGGTCCACCCAAAACACTCTACAACCGCTGGAAGCGTTGGAGCGAGATGGGCTTCGTGCGCCCAGTGATGGAAACCCACCCTCTGGCCTGGACCTTCTTCTTGCCCTTCATAATGGTCACGACCTTCGCAGTGGTGAACCTCCTGGTGGGCCTGATCGTGGATTCTATGCAGGACGCTCATTCAGAAGAGGAGACCACGCGCACCGGTGCCTACCGGGATGAAGTTCTCCTGCGGCTCGACGCGATCGAGCGGCGGATCGGCGATCTTCGGAGAGGCGACCAAACGGGCGAGTGACGCGGGGAGCCGGGGTGCGTATGAGGCAACCTCGACCGGACTTTGAAGGCGTGAGTTGCCATGGGGGGCGCCACTATCTCTCATAGTCCGCCCTATCTGATTGCGGGGCTCTGAGGGCATACATCTCTCGCTGCAAAGACGTGCAGATCCTCGTAGAATTCGGCGAACGCAATTATAAACGCCGCAATCGGACCGAAATCATGGTCGGCACAAGAAAGAAAAACGTCAGACACAAATCCGTCACTTTCCCACCGTCCTCTCGCCACCTTCTCGCTCAAAGGTTGAGTGGTCGTCATTTCAATTTAAGGAACGACACTTTCTCCAAATAGTTATCTTGGAGCCTAAAATGCATATTTTTTGGTCTTTTTCTTACCTTATATCTCTGCTTTGCCCGAGATGTGATCCCGTTTTCTCAGCCCGCCTTGAGACCCTCAAGGCCATCCAGGCTTTTCCACCCTACCGCTATCGACGGCGTGAACCACCCACACCCTTTCAAGCACATCGTCGAGTGACCTGACGCAGTTAGCCCCTCAAGCTGTCAGGTTGGTGGCGGGAGCAGCCGGGCGATCGCCCGGCTGCTTCGCGTTCATCTGAGCCTTCCCCGGCCTTCTTCTATGTCAGCTTCTGAAGCTCAAATTGTCTAATCTTTTCGGAGGCATGCCAAAGCAAAGAGCGATTACGTCGCTTTGAGCCTCCCGGTCGCACGAACCCACCGTTCTATTCAGAAAACGGAGGACGGGAGACATCGAATAAGCGGCACAAGCCGGAAGAGATTGCCATGAAGCTTAGGCAGCTAGGACGTTCGATCGACGACACATCATGCTCAGAACGTATATCGACATGCGGGTGAAGCTCCGGGCTCGCAGGAGCTCGTTCAACAGCAAGAGGGTGCGGTTCTAGGTGCGGCCCGTCGTGTATCGTCCCCTCCCCTTTTCAAGTCACCGGCATCTCTTCAAAGCAGCTCTGGTCACATAGAGCGGCGGCCCGGCGCTCGACGGATAGAGCGCTGGGACGAGGTATCAACCGATCTGCGCGGATGCGGGGCCGAAGAACTCATAGTGAATGCGAGCGTCCGGAACGTTTGCTGCCTTCAGACCGGAAACCATCTCCTGCATGAAGCCCGTCGGGCCGCAGATGAAATAGTCCGCCCTGGCCGGATCGCTGATCTGCACGAGCCAGTTCGGATCGACGCGGCCGGTATGGACACCATTCGCGACATCATTCTCTTCCGGCACCTCGTAGAAGACGTGGCTCTCATGCGCCTTCGCACGGGAGGTCGCGGCAAGCGCATGGGACTGGCCGTTCCGCGTCGCGTGGACATAGACCATCCGCAGATCGCCGCCGCCATAGCTCTCCAGCATCGAGATCATCGGGGTGAGGCCAACGCCGCCTGACAGCAGAACCACCTCTCGCTTGTCTGCGGGATCGAGGAAGAACTCGCCAGCGGGCGCGGCCACGTCGAACTCGGCGCCGACCTCGACCGCATCATGCAGCCAGTTGGAGATCCGCCCGCCGGGCTCGCGCTTGACGGTGATGCGGTAGGACTGACCATCCGGCGCCGAGGAGATCGAGTAGTTGCGCCGATACTCCTCGCCTTCCGCAGGTGCAAAGCGGAAGCTCAGATACTGACCGGGGCGATGCTTGAGAACAGGCAACCCATCCACGGGATAGAGCGTGAAGGACGCGATCTCGGAGGTTTCGCTGTCCTTCGCGCCAACCTTGAAGCGCCGCCACCCGCGCCAGCCGCCGTCCTGTTCTTCCGCACCGGCGTAGATCTCTTCTTCTCGCTCGATGAGCGTATTGGCAAGGAACCAGTAGGCCTCGCCCCAGGCATTCAGGATCTCGGGGGTCGCGGCCTCGCCCAACACCTCGGCGACAGCGCCCAGCAGCGCTTCGCCGACATGGGGGTAATGCTCGGGGAGGATCTGCAAACCGACATGTTTCTGTGCGATCCGTTCCAGCGCATCGGCCAAGACCCCGGGATTCCGGATATGGGTCGCATAGGCCACCAGCGCCCCCGCGAGCGCTTTGTGCTGCGGCGAGTTGCCATGTTGATGCGACATGTTGAACAGCGCCCGGATTTCGGGAGCGGCGAGCAGCCTGCGATACATGACCGGCACGATCTGATCGACGTGCTCGGCGACGAAGGGTGCAGTGGCTTCGATGATCGCGAGTGTGTTTTCCGAGAGCGGCTTGGCCATCATTGTCTCCTGGGTTATAAAACATACCAATGAACCGCATCTATTCTCTCGGGAATTAAGATGCCAATCACAGGTATGTTTTTCTTGTGCGACATTCTGTCCGGCCTCGTGATACGAGACGCGTCGCTTGGGAGCCCGATCAGGAGAGATCTGCGAATGCGCTTGAACGACACTACGGACCTTGCCTTGCGCGTCATGATCTATGCGGCGTCGATGAAAGACCGCCGCTTCACGATCGATCATCTCGTCGCGGCCTATCACGCGCCTCGAAGCACGGTCATGAAGGTCGTCAACGCGCTGACCCGAGGCGAATTTCTGACTGCCCAACGCGGCCGGTCCGGCGGCCTGGGGCTTGCACGTGCCGCCCAAGAGATCGGCGTGGGAACAATTGTGCGCCACATGGAGACGGATTTCGATCTCGTCGAATGTATGCGCAGCGACGGAGATTGCACGATCACAGCATCCTGCCGTTTGATTTCTCCCTTGGCGGAAGCCCGGGCGGCTTTCTTGGCGACGCTCGACAACTACACGATTGCCGATATCGCGATCTCGCCGCGCGATTTCGGGCTGGCAGCATCATGAGGCGGCGATCCTGAGGACTTAAGATCAAAAATCTTGACCGAGGCCGTATCACTCTGAGCAACTAACAATAATCAATCCATAAGACCGAAGAGCTGAGCCGACGACTGGGGTGAAGAATGGAGATTGAAGCCCGATCCCCTCTCGGGTCGCGCTGCGTGCCGCTGGAACCGGCAATCTTGGCCACTCGGGGGATCGCGGCATCGCAAGTTGCAAGACGAGCCCCCTCTTTGGTAGCTACGCAGCTATGATCGCCCCCGGCTGCGCGATCACCTCGAGCGCGCAGGCATGAGCCTGAACAAGGCAGCCCTCGTCTGAAGCGCCCCGAAAATGCGCGGCGAGCCATGCACCGTTGAAACTGTCGCCGGCTGCGGTGGTATCGACCACCTTTTGCGCGGCAGGCAGGTCGAGCGGCTTGGCGGTGGGATCGAGCGATATCGCCCCTCCCGCGCCCATCTTCAACGCGCCTTTGCGCGCGCCCCAGCCGTTAAGCCGTGCGCGCACCGCTTGCGCATCGCGATCACCGAAGAGCGCCATCTCGTCATCCAGCGAAGGCAGCGCAATGTCACTGATGCGCCACGCCGCCTCGGTCACGGCGCGGGCGGTCTCGATATCTTCCCAGAGCCGCGGGCGGTAGTTGGAATCGAAAGCCACCCGGGCGGGATGTGCCTCCAGATGTGCCAAGAGCGACAGGCGCACCGAATGGGGCAGGATCGCCAGCGTGATCGCGCTGAGATAGATCAGATCGACCCCTTCAAGCTGCGCGAATCCATCCTCGAACAGGCAGCGCGCCGCGGATTGATCGCGCCAATAGGAAAAGCTGCGCTCTCCCTTTGCGTCGAGTGCGATCGCGTAGATACCGGGCAGACGCTCGGGGTGGCGACGAATGTGCGCGCAGCCCACGCCTTGGGCAGCAATGAAAGCGCCCATGCGATCGGAGACCGCATCACGCCCCAGCACGGTCACGAATTCGACCTGCGCTGCCGCCCCAGTCGCGCGCGCAAGATAGACCGCGGTGTTGAGCGTATCGCCGGCAAAGCCGATCTGCTGCTCGGGGCGATCGAAAGACAGCTCGACCATCGCTTCCCCGACGCATGCGATCACGGGTTTCTTCGTCACATCACCGCTCCGATTTGCCACGGCTGGAATTCGTTATCGCCCAGCCCGAGGTCTTCAGATTTGGTTTTCTCTCCCGATGCGACACGCAGGATCGCCTCGAAGATTTCCGCGCCCTTGTCAGCGATCGACACGCCTTGGCTGAGGATGTCGCCGCAGCCGATATCCATATCGTCGGGCATCGCCTCCATGAGCCGATCCGAAGTCGCCAGCTTGATCGTCGGCGCGGGTTTCGAGCCGAAGGCAGAGCCGCGCCCGGTGGTGAACACCACGATCTGCGCACCTGCCGCGATCTGGCCCGTCGCCGAAACAGGATCGTAACCCGGGCTATCCATGAAGCTCAGCCCCGGCGTGCGGACCTGCTCGGCATAGTCATAGAAGGCCCGCAGCGGCGTCGCCCCGGCCTTCGCGACCGCGCCGAGGGATTTCTCGAGGATCGTGGTGATCCCGCCCTGCTTGTTGCCGGGGCTGGGGTTGTTGTCCATCGATCCGCCGCCCTGTGCGGCATAGCCCTCCCACCAGTCGAGACAACCAAGGAGCTTTTCGGCCACCTCGGGCATAGTGCGGCGCAGCAGCAGATCTTCGGCGCCATGGATCTCGGGGGTCTCGGAGAGGATCACGCCCCCGCCCTGCCCCACGATCAGGTCCGAGGCCACACCCAGCGCCGGGTTTGCGGTGATCGCGGAGAACCCGTCCGAGCCGCCGCATTGCAATCCGATCCGCAGCGCGGAAACCGGGCAGGCGCTGCGGCTGGCCTTGTTTACCTGCGGCAGGATCTCGCGCAGCTTCGCCTTGATCGCCTCGATCGTGGCGCGGGTGCCGCCGGTCTCCTGAATGGTCAGCGCATGGAACCGTTCGGTCCCGGCTGACCCGAAATGCGCCTCCATGCGCGCGATCTGCATCACTTCGCAGCCCAAGCCCACGAAGATCGCCGCACCGACATTCGGGTGGGTCGCATGCCCCCAGAGGACACGCTCGAGGCTGTCCGCCCCGCGCCCGCTCGCCGCCATACCGCAGCCGGTGCCATGGGCGAAGGCGACGACACCGTCGACATTGTCATAGGGGTCGAGCGCACCCTCGGCCGTGATCTCGGAGGCTGCGCATTTGATCACCGTGGCCGAGCAGTTCACCGTGGCGCAGAGCGCGATATAATTGCGCGTGCCAACCCGACCATCGTCCCGCGCGTATCCCATGAAACTGCGCGGCGCGAGATCGGGGATCGCTGCCTCGGCGCGAGCGAGATCGGCGCCGATCTGATGGGTCTCGTCATGTTCGGAATAGCTGACATTATGGCTATGGACATGTTCGCCCACCGCGATCGGGGCGCTGGCCCGGCCGATAATCTGGCCAAACTTGATCACCGGATCACCCTCGGCCATCGCGACGCGCGCCAGCTTGTGCCCGGCGGAAACCGGATGTGCGAGCGGCTCGCCGGTGCCGAGCGGCGTGCTGCCGGCATCCGCCCGCGCGGGCAGAACGGCGACCGTGTCGCACGGATGCAGTGTAATCGCTTCAGCCATCGCGACGCCCCCTCAATCCGGCGATCACGCCGCGCATCTCGGCCAGCCCGCGCATCCGCCCGATCAGCGGATAGCCAGGGAAAGAGCCGCGCGTGGCGTCGTCGAGCAGGACATGACCGTGATCGGGCCGGAACGGGATCTGTGGGTCCGCACGCCCCTCGGACGCCCGGCGTGTTTCCTCGGCGAGCAGTGCGGCAGCCACCGCGACCATGTCGGTGTCGCCGCCCAGATGCGCGGCCTCCTCGAAACTGCCATCGGGATCTTTGCGCACGTTACGCAGATGCGCGAAATGGATACGCGGCGCAAAGCGCTCGGCGATCGCGGGCAGATCGTTGGCCGGGTTCGCCCCGAGCGAGCCGGTGCAAAGCGTCAGCCCGTTCGCGGGACTATCATGCGCCCGCAGGATCCAATCGATATCCTCGGCGTTGGAGACGACACGGGGCAGACCCAGAATGTCGCGCGGCGGATCGTCGGGATGGACGCAGAACCGCAGCCCCAGTTCCTCCGCCGTGGGGATCACCTCATCGAGGAAGCGTTTGAAATTGCGCCGGATCTCGTCGCGATCGATACCGTCATAAAGCGCGAGCTGGTCCCGCAGCCCGGCGATGTCGTAGCGGTCATAGGCACCCGGCAGCCCCGACATGATCGCGTGCAACAGTGCATCGCGCTCCGACTGCGTCGAGCCCTCGAACCAGGTCTTGGCGCGGGCGCAAACGTCGGGCGTGTAATCGTCCTCGGCCCCTTCGCGCTTCAGCATGTGAATCTCGAACGCCGCCATGCGATAGGCCTCGAAGCGCAGGCAGCTACCGCCTGTCGCAAGTGGCGCGGTCAGATCGGTGCGGGTCCAGTCCAGAACAGGCATGAAATTGTAGCAGATCGTGGTGATGCCCTCGGCGGCGAGATTGGCCATCGATTGACGGTAATTGGCGAAGAGCGCGCTCAGATCACTCTCACCGCGCTTGATCCGCTCATGGATCGGCAGGCTTTCGACCACGTGCCAATGCAGCCCCGCCGCCTCGATCCGGGCGCGCCGCTCCGTGATCGCCTCGCGCGACCAGACCTCGCCATAGGCGACCTCGTGCAAGGCGGTTACGATGCCGGATGCGCCCGTCTGCACGATCTGCGGCAGGGAAATCGTGTCCAGCTCGGGGCCATACCAACGCCAGCTCTCGATCATTGGAGAACCTCCCGCACCGCGGCGCGCGCGCCTTTTTCGACGAGCGCGCGATAGGCCTCCGTGACCGGGGCCTGCAGGGATTGTGCGAGCTCGGGCGGAAACACAGAACGCAACGACAGAAGCGCCGCAACCTTGCCCTCGGCATCCGCGGCACTGTCGGAGAGCGCACGCAACTCAGCGGCCAGCGGGTCTTTCACCTCGATCGGCTGCCCGCTCTCGTCGACGCCGCCGACGTAGCGCATCCAGGCCGCGATCGCGAGCATCAGGCCCGGGCAGCTCCGCCCGGCCTTCAACGTATCCGTGACGGTGGCCAGAATGCGCTGCGGCAGTTTCTGGCTGCCATCCATCGCGATTTGCCATGTCCGGTGACGGATCGCGGGATTGGCGTAGCGCTCTGCGAGCGCGTCGGCATAACGCTCGAGCGAGACGCCCGGCGGCGGGGTCAGCGAAGGGATGATCTCGTCGCGCCACAGATAGCGCACGAAGTCGGCCATCACCTCGTCGTCCATCGTGTCGGAAATCGTCTCGAACCCCGCCAGATAGCCAAGATAGGCCAGAGAGCTGTGGGTGCCGTTCAGCATCCGCAGTTTCATATGCTCGAACGGGGTGACATCGCTGACCATCTCGACACCGACCGCGCCCCAATCGGGCCGCTCGCCATCGACGAAATCATCCTCGATCACCCATTGGCGGAACGGCTCGTGCATCACCGGCAAGGCGTCGTGCCAGCCGGCGAGCTCTTCGAGCCGCGCGATGTCCTCGGGCTTCGTCGCGGGGACGATGCGGTCCACCATGGTCGAGGGGAACCGCCCCTCAGCCGCGATCCAGTCCGCCAGCTCCGGGTCGATGCGACGCGCCAGATCCAGCACCACGCCGCGCAGCAGCCGGCCGTTTTCGGGCAGGTTGTCACAGCTCATCGCGGTGAAGGGACGCAGGCCGCGCGCGTGGCGCAGCTGCAGCGCACGCACCAGGTAGCCGGGCGCGGAGACGGGCAGGTCGTTGGCCATGTCATGCACGATATCGGGATGATCGGGGTCAAGCGCGCCGGTCGCGGGCGAATGGCAATAGCCCTTCTCGGTGATCGTGAGCGAGACGATGCGCACATCCGGATCGGCCATCACGTCGAGCACCGCTTGCGGGTTTTCGCGGGCCACCAGAATATCGCTGACGATCTCGATGCGCTCGGGCGTTTCGCCCTCGGGGCCGAACTCCAGCCCGCTATAGGCGAAATCCTGCGGCGCCAGCGCATCGCGCATCCGCGACGATTGCAGCGACACGCCGGTGATCCCCCAGTCGCCGCCGCTTTTCACAGCAGCCTCAGCCGTGTAGATCGCCCCATGGGCGCGGAAGAACGCGCCGAGGCCGAGATGGACGATACCGGTTTTGAGCTTCGCGCTTTCGCGGGTGAGACGTTCAGCGGGCAAGCCAGCCTCCATCGACATTCAGCACCGCGCCATGGATGTAGCGCGCGGCGGGGGAACACAGGAAGGCGGCGGTGCCGCCGATATCGGAAGGATCGCCCCAGCGCCCGGCCGGAATTCGCGCAAGGATCGCTTCGCTGCGCTCTGGATCGGCGCGCAGAGCCTCGGTGTTGTTGGTCGCGATATAGCCGGGTGCGATGGCGTTTACGTTGATCCCTTTGGCCGCCCATTCGTTGGCGAGGATCTTGGTCAGCCCCGCCACACCATGCTTGGATGCGGTGTAGGACGGCACGCGGATGCCGCCCTGAAAGGATAGCAGCGAGGCGATGTTCACCACTGCCGAAGGCGTATTGCCCTGCTCGAGCGCGGCGCGGGCGAAGGCTTGCGTGGTGAAGAACAGCGCCTTGAGGTTCAAGTCCATCACCGCGTCCCAATCGGCCTCGGTGAACTCCAGACTGTCTTCGCGCCGGATGATGCCCGCGTTGTTCACGAGGATCGAATAGCCCGCATCCGTGAAGACATCCTGCGCGGCCATCGGGTCCGCGAAGTCGAGGAGCAGCGCCTCGCCCTGCCCGCCCGCATCCGCGATCATCTCCAGCGTCTCGGTGCATTCGCGCCGCCCCGCGCAGGTCACATGTGCCCCTTGCGCGGCGAGCGACACTGCGATCGCCTGACCGATGCCGGTGTTCGCGCCGGTGACGAGGGCGCGGCGGTTCTTTAGCGAAAACGGGCTCATTTCAGGTCCGCCGGCTGCACGAAGTCCATGTCGGTGTAATCGACATTGTCGCCCGCCATCGCCCAGATGAAGGTATATTCCCCGATCCCGGCCCCGGAGTGGATCGACCACGGCGGCGAGATCACAGCCTCCTCGTTGGCGATCATCATGTGGCGGGTCTCGGTCGGCTCGCCCATCAGGTGCAGCACGCGCGCCTCGGGCGTCATGCCCCAGTAGAGGTAGGCCTCCATCCGGCGGTCATGGACATGCGCGGGCATCGTGTTCCAGACCGACCCCTCGACCAGTTGGGTATAGCCCAGCACCAGCTGGCAGCTTTCCATCACGGTCGGATGGATGAACTGGTTGATGACGCGTTTGTTGGAGGTCGCAGCTTCGCCCAGCTCGACGCGGTTCGCCTCGGCAAGCTTGATCAGGCGATGCGGACAGGCGCGATGCGCGGGGGCGGAAACCAGATAGAACCGGCCCTCGCCCTCGAAGGTCACCGGTCCTGCGCCCATGCCCAGATACAGGACATCACCGCGCCCCATCTCCCAGGTCTCGCCAGCGGCTGAGACGCGTCCCGTGCCGCCGATATTCACGACGCCCATTTCGCGCCGCTCGAGGAAGGTGGCGGTCCGCGTCTCGTCCACCACGTCGAGCGTCAGCGATGCGCCATTCGGCACCGCGCCTCCGAGGGTGAACCGGTCGTAATGCGTGTAGATCAAGCGGATCTCGCCGGGCGCGAACAGCCCCGTGCCCAGGAAATGCTCACGCAGCTCTTGCGTGCCCATGGTGCGGGCGTGATCGGGATGGATGGCGTGGCGGGTTTCTACGCTGAGCATTGAATGTCCTTTCACAAAAAGTCGTCGCGGCGCGGGCTAAAGCAGTCGAGCAGCTCCCCCGCTTCGACGCAGACACAGCCGTGTTCGGCGCCGGACGGTATCATCAGGCTGTCCCCGGCGCGCAGCACGTGCTCCGCACCATCGAGGACAAAGCGAAATTCGCCGGAGGTGCAGTAGGTGGCCTGCACGTGAGGATGGGAGTGGAGCGCGCCCTCTGCCCCGGCCTCGAAGCGAACCGAGACCAGCATCATCTGCTCGTTTTCGGTCAGCACCTGACGGGCGATGCCCTCATCGGGATAGGCGATCGGATAGCTCATGCGAAAACTCCTTTCAGTGGAAGACCGACGGCAGCCAGAGCGAAAGCGCCGGGATGTAGGTCACCAGCATCAGCGTGGCGAAGGTCGCGAAATAGAACGGCCAGATCGATTTCATCACCGTCGTGATCGGCACCCGGCCCACTGCGCAGCCGACGAACAGCACCGCACCGACCGGCGGCGTGCAGAGACCGATCCCGAGGTTGAGCACGAGGATCACCCCGAACTGCACCGGATCGACGCCGAAGGCCTGAGCCACGGGCAGGAAGATCGGCGTGGTGATCACGATCAGCGGCGACATGTCCATGAACGTGCCCAGCACCAGCAGCAACAGGTTGATCAGCAGCAGGATGACGATCGGATTATGCGAGAAATTCTCGAGCAGATTGATCAGCTTGGCCGGCACTTGCAGATAGGCCAGCAGCCAGCCGAAGGAGGCCGCGCAGCCGATCACCATCAGCACCATCGCCGTCGTGCGCACCGCGCCCTTGGTCGCTTCGATGAAATCCGACAGCTTCATCGTGCGATACAGGAAGACGGTCACCAGAAGCGCGTAGACCACCGCGATATTGGAGCTTTCCGAAGCCGTGAAAATGCCCGAGCGCACGCCGCCGAAGATGATCAGGATCATGATCAGACCGGGCATCGCATTCCAGAACAACCGGCCGAGGGCCCTGCGACCGGGAAACGGTTCGGTCGGGTAGCCGCGGCGTTTGGCGACGAAATAGGCGGCGGTCATCAGCGACAGCGCAAGCACCAGACCCGGAATGATCCCGGCGGTGAACAGGTCGGCGATCGAGATCTTCCCGCCTGCCGAGATCGAATAGATGATCATGTTATGGCTGGGCGGCAGCATCAGCGCGATGATCGCCGCCGTGACGGTGATGTTCACGCCGTAATCCGCGCCGTAACCTCGTTCGCGCATCTGCGGCACCATCAGGCCGCCCACTGCCGAGGCATCCGCCGCAGCCGAGCCCGACACGCCGCCGAACATCACCGAGGCGAGGATGTTCACCTGCCCCAGCCCGCCGCGCATATGCCCCACCAAGGCGCCCGCCAGCGCGACCAACCGCCGCGCGATATCGCCGCGCACCATCAGGTCACCGGCATAGATGAAGAACGGGATCGCCATCAGCGCAAAGACCGAGACGCCGGAATTCAGACGCTGGAACACCACCACCGGGGGAAGCCCGAGATAGGTGACTGTCGCAAAGGAGGCCACGCCGAGACAGAATGCGACCGGCGTTCCGATCAGCAGAAGGACGGTAAAGGTCCCGAACAAGATCCAGAGTTCCATGAGCTCAGTTCCCTTCGCCAGTTACAGCTTCGCCCTCGAGCTCCGCCGCGTCGTGATCGTCGCCGAACCGCGACGTAGACAGACCCGCGAGCCGGCGCAGGATGCGCTCGGCGCAGAAGATCATCAGCAGCGCTCCGCCCGCCGCGACCGGCACGAAGCGGAAGGCCCCGGAAACGCCGAGCCCCGAAATCGTCGTGGCGGCCATCTTGTCAGCCAGCTCCCAGCCGTATTTGAGCATCCCGAAACCGAAAGCCGCGACAACGAGGTCCGAGATCGAGAAGAAGGTCAGGCGCACCTTTTCGGGCAGCACGAAAAGCAGCACGTCGAAGCTGAGGTGGTAGCCCTCCCGGATGCCGACAGCCGCGCCGAGAAAGATGAACCAACCCATCAGGATCACACTGGCCGGTTCGGCCCAGAACAGGCTTGAGCCGAGGACGTAGCGGTAAAAGACCTGGGCGAAGACGAAAGCCGTCATCAGCACCAGCCCGATCCCTGATAGCCATAGGGCAGCGCGGCCCAACCAGCCGGTCCAGACGGCTAGTTTCTCCACAACGTTGCGCATCGGAGGGAACTCCACGGAAAGAATGTGCCCCCGCCCCTATGGGCGGGGGTCGATGGGTCAGATCACTCGGTCGCTTGAATGCGTGCCACCAGATCCTTCGCTTCGGGCGTGGTCACGTATTTGTCGTAGACCGGCTTCATCGCGTCGATGAAGGGCTGCTTGTCGATGTCCTTCACGACTTTGACGCCAGCCGCTTCGACCTTGTCCTCGGATTTCTTTTCCTGCTCGGCCCAGAGCTTGCGCTCGAGCGTTTCCGAGTTCTTCGCAGCAGCCTTGATGACCTTCTGGTCTTCGGGGCTCAGCTTGTTCCAGGTCGTGAGCGACATCGCCACCAGTTCCGGAACCATGAGGTGCTGGTCCTGCGTGTAATAGGGCGCGACCTCGTAATGGCCCGAGCTGTCATAGGAGGGCCAGTTGTTCTCCGCACCGTCGATGACGCCGGTCTGGATCGAGGAGTAGACCTCGCCATAGGGCATCGGCGTGGCATTGGCCCCGATCGCCTTCATCATGTCGACGAACACGTCGTTTTGCATGACGCGGAACTTCATGCCCTGAAGATCGTCGATCGATTTGATCGGATGCTCGGAGTTGTAGAAGCTGCGCGAACCGGCGTCGTAATTGGCCAGCTGCACCAGATCATGTGCCTCGAACGCCTTGCCGACTTCGGCGCCGATCGGGCCGTCGAGAACGTGGTGCTGATGTTCGACCGAACGGAACAGGTAGGGCAGCGAGAACAGCTGCGTTTCCGGAACGATGTCGTTGAACGTGCCGAACGAGGCGCGCACCATGTCGATCACGCCCAGCTGGGTCTGCTCGATCGTATCCTTCTCCTCGCCCAGCTGCGCGGACGGGTAGACCTCGATGCAGATCCGGCCATCGGTCTTCGCCTCGACCTCCTTGGCCATCGATTTCACCGCCTCGACGGTCGGGTAGCCGTCGGGGTGGGTGTCCGACGAGCGCAGGGTCATGTCGCAGGCCGACGCGGTCGTGACGCTGGCGGCCGAAATCAGCAGCGCAGCGATAGGTGTCAGTGTCTTCTTCATTACTTCTCTCCTCCCAGAAAGTGCTCAATCAGAGCTTGTAGGCTTGGCGTGCAAGCCTGTGTGTGAGGTCATGAATGACCTCAGAAGCTTCCTCCTCCGTCAGCCGCCCGGTGGCGACCAAGTTGGCAAGGAATCCGGCATCGACCCGGCGCGCGACGTCATGGCGCGCGGGGATCGACAAATAGGCACGGGTGTCGTCGTTGAAGCCGACCGTGTTGTAGAAACCCGCGGTTTCGGTGGTCATCTCGCGGTAGCGCCACATGCCCTCGAAACTGTCATGGAACCACCACGCGGGACCAAGGCGCAGACAGGGATAGACACCCGCCAGCGGCGCCAGTTCGCGCGCATAAGTCGTCTCGTCGAGCGTGAACAGAATGACGCGCAGCTCGGGGTCCTGCCCCACCGCATCGAGAAGCGGTTTGAGGGCTGCGACATAATCGGTGCGCGTCGGGATATCGCAGCCCTTGTCGCGCCCGAAGCGGGCTAGGATAGGGTCGGAATGGTTGCGCGACGAGCCGGGATGGATCTGCATCACCAGACCGTCCTCGCAGGACAGCTTCGCCATCTCGGTCAGCATCTGGGCGCGGAATGCCTCGCGCTCCGCCGCGTCCGCTTTCCCCGCGAGCACCTTGTCATAGAGCGCCTCTACCGCGGCGCGATCCAGATTGAGCGTCGCGGCACTCGGATGACCGTGGTCGGTCGAGGTCGCCCCGAAAGAGGCGAAATAGGCGCGCCGGTCGCGATGGGCGTCCAGATAGGCCGCGAAGGATGTGCCCGACTGCCCGCCAAGCTGACAGAACGTCTCGACATTCTGCGCGAAGCCTTCGAAATCGGGATCGACCACCGGATCGGGGCGATAGGCGGTGATCACGCGCCCGCCCCACCCGCTTTCGCGGATCATCCGGTGCCATTTCAGATCGTCGAGCGGGCTTTCGGTAGTCGCGATCACCTCGATATTGAACTGATCGAACAAAGCGCGCGGGCGCATCTCCGGGCGCTGAAGCGCCTCCGAAATGCGATCGTAATACATGTCCGCGGTGTCGGCGCTGAGCCGCTCGGTGAAGCCGAAGATCGTCTCGAACGCATGGTCCAGCCAGATCCGCGAGGGCGTGGCGCGGAACAGGTGGTAATGCTCCGCGAACAGCCGCCAGATCTTGCGGCCATCGGTTTCCGTCTCGCCGCCATCGACGCGCGGCACGCCAAGCGCTTCCAGCGGCACGCCTTGGCTGTGAAGCATCCGGAACACATAGTGATCGGGCGTCACGAAAAGCTGGGCGGGATCGGGAAAGGCTTCGTCCTGCGCATACCAGCGCGGATCGGTATGGCCGTGGGGTGAGATGATCGGCGCGTCCTTGATCGTGTCATAGAGATCGCGCGCAAGGGCACGAACCCCCGGATCCGCTGGCAGCAGGCGATCTTTATTCAACAGCGCCATGGTCTATCGCTCCCCCTGTAGCTATTTTCTTAGGTGGACTACCACCGAACTGATAAACTAATATGCTAGAATACCCGGACCGTCAACGAGGAGTTCCGATGCCCGCGCCCCTGCCTTTGACCCAGCTTGATCAGAACGCACGCATGTCGGTTTCCGATGTCGTTTTCGAACATTTGCGCCAACAGGTTCTGGGGCTATCCCTGCCACCGGGCACCAAGCTCTCAGAAGTGGAGGTCGCCAAGCAGATGGGGGTTTCGCGCCAGCCGGTGCGCGATGCCTTCTACCGTTTGTCGAAGCTCGGATTTCTTGTGATTCGACCTCAGCGTGCGACGACGGTCTCGCTGATTTCACGCGAAGCGGTGCTGCAGGCGCGCTTCATTCGCAACGCGCTCGAGGTTGAAACTGTGCGCGTCGCGGTCGCCGCATTGACCGATGAGGATCTTGCGGCGTTGCGCGATCTGATCGAGCAACAGCGTGCCGCAATGGAAAAGGGTGAGAAGACCAAATTCCACGAACTGGACGATCAGTTTCATCGCGAGATCTGCACCCGTGCCGGGCTCGGCTTCACATGGGAACTGATCGCCGAGAACAAGGGGCACATGGACCGCGTGCGGATGCTGTCGCTGTCTTTCGCCTCGCGCGATGCGTTCGACGATCACGTGAAGATCCTGAGCGCGCTCGAAAGCCGCGACCTTGATCGGGCGACTCAGGCGATGCGCGATCACCTGTCGCGCATCCTCGACCAGATCGACCGCATTCAGGACGATCACACTGATCTTTTCGAGGTCGCGCCTCGGCAAGAGTGAGGTCAAGATATTATAGCATCCGTGAACTTCCGCCTTTGGTCGTCCATCGAATTTAAGACAGAGGCTGCTATCAGCCGGCGCCGCAGCCTCGAAGAAGCTTAAGCTTGGGCACCCCTTTCTCCAGAGGGGCAATTAAGCGCTTGCTGTCATCCTTCCTGAAGATCCGCACAGCGAGAGAGCAATCTTGTCAAAACCATCTATCGGACCCGCCTCTCTCATCCCGATAGATCGGAGCAAGGGAATTCCTTAAAACTCAATGCGTTACGAACTTCTCACGACAGCCAACCAACACGAAAATCGGAGTTTCAAACAGTCGCCAGCCTCTTCCCGGTTTCAGCATCGAAGTAATGCAAATTCTCCATAGCGTAGCTAAGAGGGATCGGCGTGCCAGCCGTCAGGCGGGAATTCGGATCGAGTCGCGCTGTCAGTTCATGCGCACTGAAGCTGCAGATCGCCATCAGGTCCGATCCGAGCGGCTCGAACACTTCGGGCACGGCCCGGATCATCTCAGCCCCCTGCCCGGCCAGGGTCAGATGCTCAGGGCGAACGCCCACATCGATGCGCGCCCCGTCTGCTGCCGCGACCGCGCCCAGCGGCATCGCCTGATCGCCCAGACGCAGCTGCGGAACATCTCCGGACCGGTCCAGGATTCCCGACATGATGTTCATTTGCGGCGAGCCGATGAACTCCCCCACGAAGCGTGTCTCAGGGTTGGAATATAGCTCCATCGGAGCACCCTGCTGCACGATATGACCTCCCCGCAGCACCACGACGCGATCTGCAAGCGTCATCGCCTCGGTCTGATCATGGGTGACGTAGATCATCGTCGTGCGCAGCATCGCGTGAAGTCGTTTGATCTGGGTGCGCATCTCGACCCGCAGCTTGGCATCGAGGTTCGACAAAGGCTCGTCGAACAGAAAGACCGAGGGCTCACGAACGATAGCGCGTCCCATCGCGACGCGCTGCCTCTGGCCACCGGAAAGTTGACCGGGTTTGCGATCGAGAAAATCAGCAATTTGCAAGATGCCCGCCGCGCGCTCGACGCGCTCGTTGATCTCAGCCGCTTTGAAACCACGCATCTTGAGGCCGAAACCGATATTGGCGCGGATCGTCATATGCGGATAGAGCGCGTAATCTTGAAACACCATCGCCACATCGCGATCGCGCGGCTCGAGCTCATTGACGACGCGACCGCCGATCGACAACTCGCCATCGGAGATTTCTTCGAGCCCCGCGATCATTCTCAGCAAGGTGGACTTGCCGCAGCCCGAAGGCCCGACAAATGCGACGAACTCTCCGTCGGCGACGTCCAGATCCACACCGTGCATCGCCCGCACGGCCCCGTAATCCTTGACGATCTTGCGTAACGAAATCTCTGCCATGGCGCGTTGTCTCCTCCCGTTCGAAATGCGCTTGCATTATCGATAATTTGCATGTTATCGATATTGATAATCTGAGGCAAGCCACGAAATTGGGAAAGACGAATGGCCGCGGAAAGTTTTGATACGTTCACGTCGACCGGCGGCGCAGTCCGCCCCTCGGGCCGACGCAGCCACCAGGTTTTCGAGGCTCTGCAGCAGGAAATCGTATTAGGCACCTTGCTGCCCTCAAGCGCGTTGACGGAACTAGATCTCGCGCAACGGTTCGGCTGCAGCCAAGGCACGATTCGCGAAGCGTTGATGCGGCTAAACGAAGAAGGGCTGGTCAACCGGCTGCCCAACCGGGGGACGCATGTGGCCCCCTGTGCTGCTGATGACGCGCGCGCCCTTCTGGAGATCCGCCGCGGAATAGAATGCAACCATCTCGACCGGGTGATGGCTCGCACCGACGCCGCCTTGCTTGGCGAGTTGCGCGCAAGGCTGGACGCGATGCGCAACGCCGCGCGCGACGGCGATGAATACCGGCTTTCGACCCATGACCGCGGATTTCACGCACGGCTCTTTGCCGCGGCCGATCTGCCGCTCGTCACCCCCATCCTCAGCCGGTGCCTGATCCACAACCACCGCTACAAGATTCTGAATTCGCAACCCAATCGTGCGCTGGAAGAGACTGCCGAACGGCATGTTCCGATCATCGCGGCTCTTGCCCAAGGCGACGTAGAACATCTGCGGCAGCTACTTGATCACCACATCACCACGATTGTGGATTTCGGCCCCGATCTGCGCGCGAGCGATGCCGGAGAGCAGTCATGACACGCCTCAGCGCCTCGATGGAACCGGTGCTTGAACGCCTCGCACAAGAGGATGCCGGTCTGGGCGATCCCACTCTGATGGCGCCGCGTCTCGGGCGCGCGCTCGCCGAAATGACCAACGCCCGCTGGAACGCCGACCTGCCTCCGATGGAGACGCGCACGGTGCTGATAGGTGACCTGCCCGCGCGGCTTGCGACGCCGCCGAACGACGACGGGCGTCACGCGATCTTGCATGTGCATGGGGGCGGCTGGGCGTTTTGCTCTGCGCTAACCCACGAAGGCGCAGCGCGCCGGCTCGCGCTTGCCTGTGGCTGCCCGGTGCTGACCTTCGATTATCGTCTGGCACCGGAAAATCCCTTTCCGGCCGGGCTCGATGACGTCGAGGCGGCTTGGGAGGCGCGCGACAGGACCCGGCATTGGAGTATCGCGGGCGACAGCGCCGGGGCGAACCTCGCGCTGGCGCTGATGCTGCGCAGGATCTCGGCGGAGACCGATCTGCCGCAAATGGGACTTCTTTTCTACGGCGTCTACGGCGCGGATTTCGAGACAGCTTCCTACCGCACCTATGCCGCGGGGCCGGGCCTGACACGCGACAAGATGCAACGCTATTGGGATTGGTATTGCCCCGCCGGAGACCGAAAAGAGGCGACGGTCTCACCGTTGGCTGCGGATGATGCAGCTCTGCGTGCCCTGCCACCGCTCTACCTGAACGCCGCCGAGATCGACCCGTTATGCTCGGACAGCGACCAGCTCGCGGCGCGCCTTCACGCGTTGGGGCGCAACGATCCTTATGACCGCATCGAAGGCGTCGTTCACGGCTTCATGCAGATGGGCAGCATCCTGCCCGAGGCCCGCGCGGCCTTCGCTCGTGTGGGCGAGGTATTTCAACAGACCGTCTGAGGAGAACGGTCAACCCAAGGGAGGAGAAAGATGAAACGGATCAAAACCTTCGGACTTGCCTCGATTCTGGCCATGGCGGCCGGGATCGCGCATGCCGACAGCACCGTGCATTTCTGGTATCACTTCGACAATGCCGACAACCCGATGAGCGACTTGGTCGCGAAATTCGAAAAGGAAAATCCCGGCATCAAGATTGATGCTCTAAACGTGCCTTGGAACAGCTACTATGACCAGCTTTACACCGCAATTATCGGGGGCAATGCACCCGACGCGGCGATGGTCAAGATGTTTGCCCAACCGCGCCTGATCGAGATGGGCGCGCTAGAACCGATCGACGATCAGCTCTCGAAGTGGGCCGGCAAGTCGCAGATCGACGAGAACCTCTTCAAACTTACGCAAGCGGCAGATGGTGAGCATTATTACCTGCCGATCCAATACGTGATCCTCTACCTCTACTACCGCACCGACATGTTCAAGGAGCTGGGCCTGACCCCTCCGAAAACCTGCGCGGAGTTCGAGGAAGACGCCAAGAAGCTCACTCGCGACACCAATGGCGACGGAACACCCGACGTCTATGGCTTCGGCTTTCGCGGCGCCAAGGGTGGCCAGGACCAATGGGCGAGCTTCACCCTCGGCCGTGAGGGCGTAAGCCTGACCAAAGGTCTGACCTCGGATGCAGGCATCGCGGGCACGCAATTCGTGCAGGACCTGTTCCGCAAGGATCACGTCTTCCCGCCGTCGGCTCCCAATGACGGCTTCTCGGAGATCATCGGTGCGTTCAAGGCGGGCAAGACCGCGATGACGATCCACCATATCGGCTCGGCCAATGGCATGGTCGAGGCTCTTGGCGACAAAGTCTCGGCAGTGCCGGTGCCCGAATGTGGCGGTGGACGCTGGACGGCATTCGGTGACGAGAGCACCGCAATCTTCTCAGGCGCAGAGGACAAGGAGGCTGCCTGGAAGTGGATCTCGTTCCTCTCGAGCCCCGGAAACAACGCCAAGTTCAACGAGGCGACCGGCCAGCTGCCAGTCGTGAAATCGGATGCGGACAGCTGGACGCTCCAGCCCAAACGCTTCGTTCAGGCCACGGTGGGCTCGCTACCCTTCGCGCATCTCTATCCGAACGTTTCTCAAACCTCGGACTTCGTGAACACCGTCTGGCCCACCGCGATGCAAAGGGTTCTGACCGGGGAGATCACGCCCAAGCAGATGAACGAGGAAATCGCCAAACTCTATAACGGCGACTGATCCCGCCGACGCAGCCGGGGCGCGCGCGCATCCTTCGTGCGCGCCCTTTTCCAAACCTGCCCTGATTGGCTTCGAACATGACAAGACCAGAGCTTTCCACCTCCCCGCAGCGGCGTGGGCTGGGCCGTCGCGTGCTGCCCTACGCGATGCTGTCGCCAGCCGTGCTGGTAACCTTGGCCATCGTCTTCCTGCCGATGCTGCAAACCGCATGGATGAGCCTGCACGATTACGTGCTGTTCCGACCGAATGCCTTCGACTTCGTCGGGCTGAAGAATTTCAAGGCCGCGCTGAACGATGAGGTTTTCTGGATATCGCTGCGCCACACCGCAATCTGGATGGCAGCGACTATCCCCGCGCAATTGCTGCTGGGACTGATCACGGCCCTCCTTCTAAACCAGGAGTTTCCGTGGCGCCCGTTGGCCCGCGCATTGGTGATCATCCCCTGGGCGCTGCCCTCTGTCGTGATCGCACTGATGTGGGTCTGGATCTACGACAGTAATTACGGCATCGCCAACGAGTTCCTGCTTCGGGTCGGTCTTATCCAGAAGGCGATCCCGTGGCTTGCCGACCCGAAGACCGCCCTCGGCGCGATCATTGTCACGCTGACATGGCAAGGCTTTCCTTTCTTCGCGGTGATGATCCTTGCCGGGCTGCAATCGATCCCGCGCAGCTATTACGAGGCGGCATCGATCGACGGCGCCTCGACCTGGCGTCAATTCTGGCACATCACCCTGCCCGGCATTTCTGGAGTGATGGCGACCGCGGTCCTGCTCAGGCTGATCTGGGTGGCCAACAGCTTCGACGTGATCTTCGTGATGACCGGCGGCGGCCCCGGCTACTCGACCTACACGCTCCCGCTCTACGCGTTCATCAAGGCCCGCACGAACCTCGATTTCGGCTACGGCTCGGCGGTCGCGGTCCTGTTCACAGCCATGCTGATGGTCGTCGTGGTCTTCTATCTGCGCCGGACCGGAAAGGCGGTGTCCTCATGAGCCTGCGCAAACGCTCCCGCCTCAACCGCTTTCTGGTCGTCGAACTACCGATGCTGGCGGTTCTCACCTTCACGCTCGGCCCCTACCTGTGGATGCTGATCACTTCGCTCAGCCCGCAATCGACACTGTTCACGCAAGGCCCCTCGATCTGGAACGCGACGATCGAGAACTACACGCGCCTCTTCGAGACGGTGGGCTTTGGGAAGAACCTTCTCGACAGCTTCATCGTGGCGGCGGGCACCGTCGTCGTGGGCCTCTCGCTCTCGATCACGGCGGCCTACGCGTTCTCGCGCTTCAACTTCCGGGGCAAGCGGATCCTGATGCTGCAATTCCTGCTCATCAACATGTTCCCGCTGGTGCTGCTGATCCTGCCGCTCTTCGTCTTCATGCGCCGGCTGCACCTGCTCGACACCCACCTCGCGCTGATCATCGCCAATTCGACCGTCGCGATCCCCTTCTCGATCTGGATGATGGTCAGCTACATGAACGGCATCCCACGCTCGCTCGACGAGGCGGCAATGACCGATGGCTGCACCCGCCTGCAAGCGCTGCGCCGCGTCGTGCTACCTCTGTGCCTACCCGGCATTATCGCCACCGGTATCTACATCTTCATCACCGCCTGGAACGAGTATCTCTACGCCCTCACCCTCGGTGGACGCGACGTGCGCACGATCACCGTCGCCGTGCAGACACTCATCGGCGAATACGAAGTGCAATGGGGCCTGCTGACGGCGGGTGGGATCGTCGGCGCATTGCCCGCGACCGTGCTCTTCCTCATCGTTCAGAAACGCCTGATCTCCGGCCTCACGCAAGGCGCTGTGAAAGGCTAGAAAGGACCTATCTTGAAAAACCCGATTGGTATCATCTCAATGCAGTTCACCCGGCCATTCACCGGCAAGGACCTGCACTATTTCGCCCATGCTGCGGAGCTTGGCTTCGACTTCGTCGAGCTACTGGTGCCCGAACCAGAGGACGATCTGCCGCTGGCCGATGTCAAAGCCGCAGCTTCCGATGCAGGTATCTCGCTGGTGCTGGCGGCGCGGGTCAATCCGCAACGCTCCATCGCATCCGATGACCCGGAGAATGTGAAAGGTGGCCTCGATTATCTGAAGTTCTGCGTGGAGGTCGCGGCCGAGTTGGGCGTCGGCATCGTCGGCGGCCCGCTCTACGGGGAACCGATGGTCTTCGGGGGGCGTCCACCCTGCCCGCGCAGCGATGACCAGATCGCGGCCCGCGCCGATCGCACTATCGAGGGCTTTTCGCAGGTGGCGCCGTTGGCACGTTCGGCGGGCGTGGTTCTCGCAGTCGAGGCCCTGAACCGGTTCGAAACGGATATCCTCAACACCACCCGTCAGGCGGTCGAACTGGTCGACGCGGTCAATGATCCGGGTTGCCAGCTGATGCTCGACACTTTCCATATGAACATGGAGGACCGCTCGATCGCCGATGCGATCCGACTGGCGGGGCCCCGCATCGCGCATTTCCAGGCCAATGAGAACCACCGCGGGCACCCCGGCACCGGGCATCTCGACTGGACCGCGATCATGCGTGCCCTGCACCAAGTGAGCTACGATGGGCCGATATCTCTCGAGCCGTTCCGGCGGGCCGATGACCGCATCGCTCTCCCCATCGCGCAATGGCGCGCGCCGCGCGAAGATGAGTCCGACAAGTTGCGCGCCGGTCTGGGCGTGATCCGCAATTCGCTGACGCTCGCGGAGGTAGACCAATGATGAAGATCGGCTGGATCGGCTGTGGGCGCCATGCGCGCCAAATGCTGCTACCTCAACTCGGGCGCAACGACATTCGCATCGCGGCGCTCTGTGATCGCGATGCAGCGGCGCTGACCCGCACCGGCGAGGAATACGGTGTCACCGCGCTGTTCTCCGACTTCGAGGACATGATCTCCACGCCTGGACTTGACGCGATTGGCATGGCCGTGGGGCCGGAGCTTCACCGGATGGCGACGCTGGCCGCGCTCAAACGCGGGTTGCCGGTTTTCATGGAGAAACCTCCCGCCGCCACCGCCGAAGGCGCCCGGGAGATCGCACGTGCCGCGCAGGCCGCGAAAAAACCGGTCATCGTCGGCTTCATGAAGCGCTACTCGACCGGCAACAAGATCGCAAAGAACGTCCTCGATCATGGGGAGTTCGGCCCCGTTCTCGGGATCACCGGAGCCTACATGACCGCCCCGACCTATTTTCAGGGCGAGCCCGACTACACCGGCTTCTTCCTGCATCACTGCGTGCATTACATGGACCTGATCCCATGGTTCGCGGGGGACGATTTCGGCGACATGCAAGTGCGCCACGTCTCTCCCGCACCAGGCAAACTTTTGCTACACCTCAATTTCACGACGCAGACCGGCGTGATTGGCAATATCGTCATGGGCACCGTGCAATCGCGCGGGACCCCGATGGAAGAGATCCGCATCATGGGCGATCACGCGCGCCTGCATGTCGACAATATCATCGATGTGGCGCTCTATCGCGATCCGCCCTTCAAGGCCGACGATCCAAGGGCAATGCTCGATCCAACCTGCGATACCTTGAGCTGGCGACCGAACTTCACGGCGGCCGCGAATGAGGATCACAAAGGCTACGCGGCGCTCCTCTCCGATGCGGCGGCAGTGCTGCAGGGCGAGAGCCGCAATGTGCCCGATATCGAGGACGGCGTGCGCGCGATGGAACGTCTGGAACGGATGATCACACAATTGAACCTGCAATGACGGCATAGCCGAAAAGATCAATCGATCGCGGAAGGTAGCGAGCGCCCGTTTGGTCAAACCCTACTGGGTTTTCCAGTTTGATTATCAGCGCACGGCTGTCCTTGAGCCATCAGTGCGACGGCTCGCGGGGCCGCTGGACAGTTTCATCCGCCGTTCGATCGGATTTTTGCTTCGAGAAGGTTGCCGGAACTGACAAGAACGGTGATTGAAGAAACCCGCGAGAGAGCACGCGGGCGACTCGCCCTCCCTGGTGCTCGTTCAACGACATGCCACACCCGAACCGCATATAAACGAGCACATTAAGCGCCGGGCCCGTAGGTGCTCGTTTAACAGCGCGGGGGTGCTCGGTTCGCGACATGCCATATCGTTGAACGAGCCCCCCTACCACCTCTTAAGCTACTGAAATTTTTAGAAAGCAGGTTTGAACAAATACAGTAAAACGAGCACCCTCTGTTTGAAGGCTCGCATTTGGAAGGATGATCCGACGTGCCTTGGCACATCGATTTCCAGATTCCAGAATTCTCCTTTCAGGCAGCAACGGTCCGTAACCGATCCAGGCAAGCAAATCGCCCCGGCGCGGGACGCCGATCGCGAGAGGGGAAGCGGCGAGCGCGCCGGTGATAAGCTGGCGGAGATCGGTCTGGCGGATCGAGATGTGCTGGAATTCAGCACATGAAGGAAGTTGGCCACCCGCCCGGAGGACGGCAGCACGCAGACCCCACGCATGCGCGCCGCGCCTTGGTCATGACGATGCCATCGCTTCTCGCCGGGATGTCGAACGGATCGTTGCGATATCGATGCAGGCAGCCACAGGAACATATATTATCTCATGAGATCTCGGGCGCGTTGCCTGAGGATGATGAAAATAAGTGGGACAATGTCGCAGATCGCGTCCCTTGTTCTTGGAACGGTTAACGCACCCTATGGTGCGAACTTGTCCGCTCATCAACTCGCCCAGAGCATCTCGGATATCGATGCCGCAAAACGCGCCATCGGCCCCGTCTTCGCATTCTTTTCCGAAGTCCCACTGGAGCTTCAGAACTCCTTCGTGAGCGAGATGGGGCTCTCTCCTCAGAAGGTTCACGAGGTCGCCAGGCACTTGCAGAGCTCCTGCCCGTTTCCCTTGGCACTTGCTCAGTAAACGCTCGGAATGAATATAGCGTCGCCAAGGGCGGTGCTCATGCGCCTTCCAGCAGATCGTCGAGATAGGTCCGGATCGCGAGGATCTGCGGCAGGCCACCCTCGATGGCTGCCTCGACCGGACAGCGGCCATCAAACAAGTGACCTGCATTCGGCCGCGCGAACCAGCTTCTCGCGAGCGGCTCGGAAAAATAGAGCTCGAGCGCCTCGTAGATGCCCACCACCGCGCTCAGGCGCAGGAGCTGATCTCTGGTCAGGTCGCCCGCGAAATCAGGCTTCTTGGCACGCGTCCACTCGCTTTCGGACATATCCGCGAGGCCGGCGGCCTCTTTCTCGCTGAGACCCCAGGACGCGGCGACGCGTGCAAAAGCTTTCAGCGCAACAGCGGCGATCTGCGTCGGATCTTGAGTTTTGCCGTTCGTCTGCATTTCGGGCTCGCTTAGTCACTGCGAGGAGGATAGTGCGCCGCGCCAACAGTCAAAAGCTCCATTTGAGAGCCTCTCCCGGGAAAGGCCATGCGGGTTTGCATGGTTCCCCTTGGCGGGCTGAGGGTATCTTGCAGCAAGCGCCCAGGGTCACCCCATTCCCGGTCCGTCAAACTCCTCATCGCGCACCGGCTGCAGCGCACCAACGCCGGTCTCCACGGCTTGCACCAGAAGATCCAGAATACCCTGGATCATCCGGTCTTCGTCGCTCTCGCCAAGCGCCTTGAGGCAGTGCGGCAAATCCTCCATCACGACAGCGCCATTCGAAATTTCAGCACGGCCTTCGGTGAGCGCGGTTATGACCTCGCCAACGGCGGCCTGCTTTTCCTCGAACGCCCGGCCTCTGCGATCAAGCTCCCTGGATCGTTGATCTACAAGCGACCTGATATCCACCAGCCCGCGCATGGGTCGCAAGAGCCCCACGCGCAACTCCTCCGGGAGCGCCCGTAGAAGAGATACGTCCTTCATCATGAGCTTACCCGTGGCCGGGTCGCGCCGCAGGGTTCCATCTGAAATTTCCGCAAGGGCACCCTCCATCGCCGTAAGCGCGCCCCTGTAGGTCGACTGAGTTTTCTTGGCCTCAGCGCGCGCCGCCTTGACCTCCTCCTCTCGCTTGACAAGTTGGTCTGCCATGAGCGCGTGCCTGTCTTGCGCTTGGCCGAGATCTGCTTCGTTTTTGTCGATACTCACCTTCCGCCGGTCGAGCCCATCCTCGCGCTCTTGCTGCTTGTCCTCTCGCGCCCGAACATCCGCATCCCGCGCATCGAGATCCCGCGCGCGGGCCTCCATTTGCGTTTTCTGTGACGCTAGGGCGAGGCGCTCGGTGCGTTGCTCCTCGCTCAGACGATCGAGATCTTTGCGCCCCTCCTCGATCTCGGCCTGGAGCTCTGCCTTCGCGACCTCCATTGCAGTGAGTTCTGCTTCCCGCTCTTCGATCTCCCGCGGGAGATCTTGGTGGAGAGCCCGGACACTCCGATGTAGTGTCTCGACATAATTCGCTCCTGCGGCAAGGCGATCGAGCTTGCGATGTCCGCGCTCTATTTTGGGGCAGAAGCGCGCGAGCACGCCGTGCGTAATATCCTGAATCGAGGTGGTGGCATCACGCTTGATCTCGTCGCTGAGCGCGTGGCCGGAATGGTCGTAGGCGCGCAGCATGAAATGCGCGTGGATCGTCGTTTCATCGAGATGAACGACCAGTGACTCCACCTTTGTGGCGAACTTCTTGGCGAGGCTCCGGACAAGTCTCTTAAATGCCTTGTTCTGCCGCTTCGGCGAAAGCTTCTTGAAATCTCGTGCGGCAAGCACGCCGAGAGTGATCACTCCTATCATGACCACGGCCGCGTTCGATTTCATTTTGCGCTGCCGACCGGCCTTTTCGCGAAGCCGCGCATTCTCGGCGCGCACCTGTGTAAGCGGACGCAACCGGATCAGCACGCGGTTGTCGCGCAGCTTCGTCTGGTCGACATAGGCGGGGATGCGCCCCAACCGATAGTCATGCATGCGCTGACTCTTCGCCTTTGAGAGGGTGCAGGTTTGTATATGGGTCGACGCGGTCCGAGGATTGGATCGGGCGAGATTGGCGGGAGGGTTTGCAAGATCTTTCATGGGACCCAGTGTCCCTCGCCGACCTGAAAATTCCGGTCTGAAAATTTCAGGAAAATTCCATGCTTCGTATCGGAGAGAGTTTGGAGTGGCAGACCTACTAGGGATAACTTTCCCAGAGAGGCGAATTTTGCACTGCTCCCTTTGGGAAACGAACCGCCACGATCAGTCCGAGCGCTGGCCGCTCTCCGGTCTCACGCAATCGTTCTGGATGCGCCTGCGCGCCGAGTGCGCGCAGGGCCTTGGAGGGGGGCGGCTTTGAGCACTCAGCCGCCGAAGCGCGGCTCCGGCACGCCTTTCACGCCGAGACCGCGGATCGCGAACAGGCTGCCACGCTGAACACCGTCGTCGGGGAAACGCGGCAGCGGAGGCTTCGCCATCGACGTGACGTAGAGCACATCGAGATCGGGGCCGCCGAACTGGACGCTCGTGACCTTCTTCACTGGCATCGGGATTTCCATGTCGAGCGTGCCGTCCGGTGCGAAGCGGCAGATCCGCCCGTCATAGACCAGCGCCATCCAGTAATAGCCCTCCGCATCGACCGTCGCCCCGTCCGCGGCGCCGCCGTTCGAGGTGTCGGCCTTCGCGAAGGTGCGACGGTTCGAAATGCCGCCGGTCTCGATATCATAGTCATAAGCCCACATCTCACCGGTCCAGGTATCCGTGAAGTAGAAGGTCTTGTCGTCCGGCGAGAAGCACGGCCCGTTCGAGCAGATGATCCCCTCCTCGAGCTTGGTAACGCTCAGGTCGGGATCGACGCGGTAGAGTGCGCCCAGCGGCCCCTCTTCCTGCATATCCATCGAACCGGCGAAAAACCGACCGCGCCGGTCGCATTTGCCGTCATTGATACGGGTCGTTGCGAGGTTGGCCTCCGGGTCGTGCAGCAACTCGCAATCGCCGCTGTCGAAATCGAGCAACCAGAACCCCTTGTCGAGCGAGACGATGGCCCCCTTGCCGTCCTTGCGCACCGCCATCGAGCCGATCTTGCCCGGCACGTCCCAGGCGCGCAGTTCCGTGCCGTCCGCAGTGCAGCGAAACACCCGTCCATCCATCGAGTCGATGAAATAGAGCCGCTGGCTTTCGACGTCCCAGACCGGGCCCTCACCCAGTGTCGTCTTCACGTCGAGCAGAATATCGATCTGCATGTTGGTCTCCTCCCTTGGTATCCGGTTCAGAAGTTCACGGCGTCGCCGCCCTTGAGCGCAAGCATCTCGCGTGCCTCGTCCGGCGTCGCGAGCTCGAGGCCCAGCCCCTCGACGAGGGCGCGCGCCTTGGCGACCTGTTGGGCGTTGCTCTCTGCAAGCTTGCCGCGCGAGATCCAGATGCTGTCCTCGAGACCGACGCGGATATTGCCCCCCATGCTCAGTGCCTGTGTCGCGATGCGGAACTGGTCCTTGCCGGCCCCCAGAACCGACCAGCGGAAATCCTTTCCGAAGAGACGGTCTGCCGTGCGCTTCATGTGCATGACATCCTCGGGATGGGTGCCGATCCCCCCCAGCAGGCCAAAAACGGACTGAACGAAGAACGGCGGCTTCACGAGGCCACGGTCCGCGAAATGCGCGAGGTTGTAGAGATGCGAGATATCGTAGCATTCGAACTCGAACCGGGTGCCGTTGTCGTAGCAGGTCTCCAGCACGTATTCGATGTCCTTGAACGAATTGCGGAAGACGAGGTCACGCGAGCCCTCGAGATGCTCGCGCTCCCATGCGTGCTTGAACTCCTTGTATTTCGCGAGAAGCGGGAAGAAGCCGAAATTCATCGACCCCATGTTGAGCGAGGCGACCTCGGGCGCCCATTGCGCCGCGGGCTTCGTGCGTTCGTCCACCGTCATGTAGGGCGAACCGCCGGTGGTGATATTCACCACCGCATTCGTCGCCTGCTTGATCCGGCCCAGGAACGGCGCGAAGGCCTCGGCCGACTGGTCGGGCTTTCCAGTTTTCGGGTCACGGGCATGCAGGTGCAAGATTGCGGCCCCCGCCTCGGCCGCCCCGATCGCGGCTTCGGCGATCTCGTCGGGCGTGATGGGCAGGTGGTCCGACATCGTCGGCGTATGAATGGCGCCGGTCACGGCGCAGGTGAGGATGACCTTGTCTGGCATTCTATCAATCTCCGATTTCGTCTGTTGCGCGGCGCTTGTGAGCGGCGAGCGCCATGAGGCGCCGGTCTCGCCACGCCTGCCGCTGAGCAAGCTCGTCTGCGGGAAGCGCCGCACGGCGCTCCGCCTCGATCCGGTCCAGCACGGGGCCGCGCCAGTCCGCCGCGGGTTGCCCCGCCATGCCGTCGTAAATGCCGCCATAGCGCGTCACATATTGCCGCACGCCCTCGGGCGCGTTGAGGTCGATGGTCTCGAACGGGCCGATGAAGGACCAGCGAAGCGCCAGCCCTTCGCGCAACCCGATATCGACGTCTTCAGTGCTGGCATATCCATCGGCCACAAGCCGGAACGCCTCATGCAGAAGGGCGCCCTGAAGGCGGTTCATCACGAAGCCGTCGATTTCCTTCTGCATGACGATCGGGCGCATGCCGGCGTCGCGCAGAAGATCCGCTGTGCGCTCAAGAAGCGCGGGATCGGTCCAGGGCGCAGGCACCAACTCTGCGGCGGGCACGAGATAGGCAGGATTGATCGGATGATTGACCATGACCCGGTGACGTCCCGCGAGCCCCTCGGAAATGGCCGAAGGCAGCAGAGCCGACGACGAGGAGGCGAGCACGGTATCAGGCCCGGCAATCGCGTCGAGACGTGCGAAAATTTCGCGCTTCACTCCGATTTCCTCGAAAGTGCTCTCCTGCACGTGCCGCGCGCCCTCGAGCGCCTCTTCGAGCGTGGCGACCGGCTCGATGCGCGCGAGGGCTTCCTCGGCGGTTCCGGGGATGAGGCCCAGACGCTCCAGTTCCGGCAGCATCTCGGCGGCGAAGTCGCGCGCGGCCTTTGGCGCGGCGGGAACCTCGTCCCACAGCCGCACCGGATGACCGGCACGGGCGAACACGATGGCCCAGGCACGCCCGATAAGCCCCGAACCGACGCAGGCGACAGGCTCTTTCATCACAAGGTCTCCACATTGCCATCGACGGGGAAGCTCTGCCCCGACAGGTTGCGCCCGGTCTCAGCGATCAGGAAGGCGGCCATGTCCGCCACGTCCTCGGGCGGGGTCATCCGGCGCAGCGAGACGTTCGACAGATACCGCTCGGTCATCTCTTCATGGCTGATCCCGGTCTGATTCGCGCGAGCTGCGATCACGCCTTCGATCCGCGGCCCTTCGATAATGCCGGGCAGGATCGCATTGGCACGGATATTCTCCGGGCCCAGCTCTTTCGCCAGGCTCTGGGTGAACCCGATCACCCCCCATTTCGCCGAGGCGTAGGGCGTGCGGAACGCATAGCCGAACTTGCCCGCCGAGGAGGAGATATTGACGATCGCTCCGCCCCCTGCCGCGCGCAGCATCGGCACCGCTTTCCGCGTGCATAGGAACTGACCTGTCAGGCCGATATCGAGGCAGCGCCGCCAATCCTCGGGCGAGATTTCGTCGACCGAGCCGGTGGGCCCCGCAATGCCGGCATTGTTGACCAGCGCATCGAGCCCGCCGAGGGTGTTGCCGATCGCTTCGAAGAAAGATGCCACCGCAGCTTCATCCGAGACGTCGGCGCGCAGGGCCACTTCGGCGCCCAGCTCCTGCGCGGCCCGTTCAAGCGCGGCCTCATCGATGTCGCAGATAGCCAGCCGCGCGCCTTGCCGAGCCAGTTCCCGCGCGATGCACAGACCGATGCCGGAAGCGCCCGCCGTGACCGCAACGCGTTTGCCCTCGAGGCCGGGCAATTTCATCCTGGATGTATCACTCATCGAAATCTCCTTGGTTATTTGCGCAATGCGATCACGGCCATCAGGATGACGAGCCCGAAGAACACTGAGCGGAATGCGAAGGGCAGCGCGGTGCCGGCAAGCAGGGTCTGCATCGCGGTCAGCAGCAGTGCGCCCCCCAGCATGCCCGCGTAATGCCCGCGGCCACCGGTGATCAGCGCCCCACCCACGACGACGACCGCGATCGAGGGCAGAAGGTAGTCATCCCCCATCCCGAGGCTCGCCTGTCCGGAAAAGCCCGCCAGCAGAACGCCGACCAGCGCCGCGCAGAGCGCCGAGAGGATGTAGACAGAGATGATGACCCGTCCTGTGCGCACCCCCGAGAGGCGCGCCGCCAGTTCGCTGTTGCCGACCGCGTAGACCCGGCGCCCGAACCCGGTGCGTCCCAAGAGGACGATCGCGAGAGCGACGAAGGCGGCCATGAAGATGATCACCGGGGTCACGCCCATCAGCTTGCCGGTCATCAGCCAACGCAGCGAGGGCGGTGCGAACCCGGCGGGCGTGCCGCCGGACCAGATCAGCGCCGCACCCTGAAGAATGCCGTTCATCGCGAGCGTCACGACGATCGGCGACAGGCCCAGCGCCACGACGCCCAGCCCGTTCGCGAGCCCGATCAGCGCAGCCACCGCGAAGACGACCGGCAGCGCCGTGAGCAACCCCATGTCTTGGCCGCCAACGAGCCCGGTCAGCATCACGCCCGACAGCGCGATGCTCCAGGGCAACGACAGGTCCAGCCCCCCGGTCAGGATCACCGCGCCCTGCCCCAGAGCGAGAATCGCGAGGAAGCTCGAGAGCACAAGGAGCGAGTCCCAGTAGCGCCAGCCGCTGAAGACATTGCCCAGCACCAGCTGCGTCGCGATCAGGACCACCACGAGGCAGATCCAGGCGGGCAGAACGTGGCGCAGCGTATGACCGTGACGTTGCAGGAAAGTTTGCGCGGGGGCGGTCTCTGCCGGTCGCGTGAAAGCCAACCTGTGATCCTCACCCGAGCGCTGGCCAACAAGCCATCCGCGCCGTCGGGCGCCGATCGCATCGGTGACTTCGCGCAGGCGTTGCGAGAGCGTGCTGTCACGGCGCAGCGAGCCCGCGAGCACCGCGATCAGGAGCACTGCGCTTTCCGCAATGGTCGAATAGTAAGCCGAGACGTTGAGCGACAGCAGAAGGTTCACGACGATCATCAGGATATAGGCCCCGAGGATCGTGCCCAGCACACCGCCTTTGCCACCGCCAAGACGGGTGCCGCCGATCACCACAGCCGCGAAGGTCGGCAGCAGAAGCGAGTTCCCCACCAGCGGGTCGCCGCTGCCGGTCTGGGCGCTCACGAAAACCCCGGCAAGCCCGTAAAGCCCACCTGCGAGCACGTAGGTCGCGAAGGTAACGGTGCGCGCGTGAAGCCCCGTCGCGCGGGCAGCCTCCGCATCGCTGCCCACTGCATAAAGCGTGATCCCGTAGCCCGTGCGCTTGAGCCAGAGCCACAGCGCCACCAGCACGAGCATCAGCGTGATCGGTGCGGGGAGAAGACCAGGGATCGTGTCACCAAGATAGACAGATGCGAGCGAAGGCGCGACGAAGCCGCCCGGCATCGCCATCACAAGGAGCGTCAGCCCTTGCACGATGAACATCACCGCCAAGGTGACCACGATGGGCTGCAGGCGCACCACGGCCACGAAAAAGCCGTTCACCGCGCCCACGGCCATGCCGATACCGATCCCGATCGCGGTCCAGAGCGGCACGGAGGCCTGCATGTTCGCCGGGTCCATCGAGGTCGCAAGCACCGCGTTGACCAGCGAGACCACCGCGCCTGCCGACAGGTCGAAGCCGCCCGACAGGATAACCAGTGTTTGCCCTGCAGCCGCGATCGCGGAGGTCGCCCCGCCGCTTGCGAGAAATGAGATGTCGAAATAGCTCAGCGGATAGGGGCTCAGCCCCGCGTTCAACGCCATGAGGCCCGCCAGCACCAGCGCCGCGACGATCACGGCCTGTCCGTGACGCAGGCTGCGTAGCCAGTTGGAGGACTTGCGCCGCGGCGCGGCCCCGGATGATAGGCTTTGGTCACTCATGCCCGGACCTCCTGTTTCGGATGTGTCGTGTCTCCCTTCAGCGGTGCGTCCCCGCCGAGCGTGGCCTGCATGATCGCGTTCTCACTCAATTCTTCACCCTCGAGCCAACACGACAGCCGACCCTCGTAGAGGACGCCGACCCGGTCGCACAGATGCACGAGTTCAGGGATTTCGGTGGAATGGAGCAGGACCGAACCGCCTGCATCCGTATAGGCGCGCAGCAGCGCATAGATTTGCTCTTTCGTCCCGACATCGATGCCGCGCGTCGGATCGAAGAGGAGCAGAATCCGACTTTGCGCCACGAGCCACTTGGCCAGCACGATCTTCTGCTGATTGCCGCCCGAGAACGCGCCCGCGGGCAGGTAATGCGCGCGTTCGTCCACCTCGACGGCGGCGAAAGCCCCCGCAGCGGCACGCGCCTCCGCCCCGTCATCGAGAACCGGCCCCCGGTGAAACCGCGAGAGCACCGGCAGGCTGGCATTCTGCCGCCCGCTGAGTTCCAGGAACAAACCTTGCGTCTTGCGTTCCTCGGGCACGAGCCCGATCGCGACCGACGGATGCAGCGCATCGGCCGGGGCTCGCAGATGGAGGGGCGTCCCGTCCAGCTCGATATGGCCCGCGCGCAACCGCTCCTGTCCGAAAAGGGCGGAGAACAGCGCCTCCTGCCCCATGCCTTGCAGCCCGGCGATCCCGAGGATTTCTCCCTTATGTAGAGAAATTTCGGCCTTGCGCAGCTTCGGCCCCGCCGACAGCGCGCGAGTGGCGAGAACCGGGACCTGCCCCGCGATCGCTTTCGGGGCGCGGCGCGGCGGGAAGGCATTCTCGACCGAGCGGCCCACGATCATCTCGACCACTTCGGCATCGCTGACATCCGCGACCTTCGCCGAAGTCACGGACCGTCCGTTGCGCAAGATGGTGAGCGTGTCGCAGAAGGCGCGCACTTCGGGCAAGCGGTGCGAGATGAACAGCACCGTAATCCCCTGCGCGGCCGCGTCCGCGATGATCCGGCCGAGCCAGTCGACATCGCTGCCAGAGAGCGCCGATGTCGGCTCGTCGAGCAACAGGATTTCTGGCTGGCGGTAGAGAGCGCGGGCGATCTCGATCTTCTGGCGCACAGCCAAAGTCAGTTCCTCGGCCAACGCATCGAGATCGACGTCGAGGCCCAGCGCTTCGAAATGTGCGGTCACCTCGCGCCGCGCACGGCTGCGGTCCAGCGTGCCGATGATCGTCCGGCGCGACCGGCCCAGCAGCATGTTGTCGAGCACGCTCAGGTCTGGCACCAGCGTCAGCTCCTGAAAGGCGGTCTGAACCCCCGCTGCATGGGCATCGCGCGCATTGCGCAAATTGACGTCGCGGCCGCCTATTCGGATCGTGCCAGAATCTGGCCGCACGAGCCCCGAGAGCAGTTTCATGGTGGTCGACTTGCCGGCGCCGTTTTCGCCGAGCAGGGCGTGGACGCGGCCGCGAGCGACGGAGAAGCTGACCTTGTCATTGGCGACAGTGGGACCGTAGGCCTTCGACAAGTCGTGAACTTCCACCGCAGGCGCTGAATCGGCGATGCGTGACATGCAATTCTCCGGAATGCGTATGTATGGTGCGGTCTGCGCCCGGCGGCGGAAAGCCCCCGCCGCCGGGCGTGTGACCTCAGTTCTCGGGCTGGCCGACAAGCGCGGCGTTCAGACCAAGCTGCGGCAGATCTTCCGAGAAGATCGAGGCGAACCAGCCGGGGTTCGACACCATCGAGGGCTGGAACACGTTGCACCCCGCCTTCTGCTCATCCCAGCTGCCCGTCTCGCAAAGCTGCACGGTTTCGTTGGTGACGAGGGGCAGCGGCAAGGTGGTATGCTTCGGGATATCCTGCCCTTCGAGCTTGTCGACCGCGAGCTTCAGGGCCAGCGCGCCGGAATAGGGCGGCGAGGCGTAGGAGATCCGGGGTGCGCCCATCGGCGCATAGGGCTTGCTCGCCCCTTCGACCGCTGTATCTGCCGGAAGCATCTGGATGCGCCCGCCATTCGATCCCTCACCTGCACAGGGCAGCAGCTCGGAAGGATCGCGTCCCGCTTCGAGCTGCATGGAATCCGCCGTGTAGCAGCCAACCTGCATCCAGAGCCCGTTGATATCGGACCAGTCGCGGGTGGCCATCAGCTTGTTGAGTTCAGTCCGGGCCACCGCCTGGCTCCACATACCCACGGCCTCGCCGACGATATTGATGCCGTCATGCTGGGCGAAGACTTCCTTGGCCGCCTTGGTCCGGGCGGTATCCACGGACGTGCCGGGCACACCTGTCACCATCACGACATCGCCCTTGCCGCCCATCTTGTCGACCAGCCATTCCGCCGTCTTTCGGCCGGCCTCCTCTTGGTCGATCGTCACGTTATAGGCACAGGGCTCCGTGATCTCTGCATCATAGGCGATGACCGTCACACCACGCGAGCAGGCGCTCTTGACGACGCTGTTTAGCGCAGTGGGCGAGATCGGGTAGACGACGATCGCGTCCGCACCGGCCTGCACCATCGCGTTGATCTGCTGAATCTGGCGCTGGGCGTTCGGCCCGGCGACCTGGACCTCGAGATCCACCTTGTCGGCATAGTCCTTTGACGCGGCGAGCGCCTTGACCATGTTCGAAGCCTCGGCCTGCCAATCGTTCCCGATATAGCTCATCGAAAGATAGACTTTGTAAGGCCCGTCGCTCTGCGCCTGGGCGGCTCCAGCCACGAGACCAAGGGCGCAGGCGGCGCCCGCGATATAGCGTTTGATCATTTCTTCCTCCCATGTCCGGCGACTCTCCCCGGTCGCCTCACGGGATTCACGATCCGATATCTTTGATCAAAAGTCAAAACGTGTTTTATTCTTTTTCGAGCCGGCGTAGTTTAAGCCGTGAAATGAAAGGTCTGACCATGTTCGAAAGCGTCACGCCGCTGAAGCGCGAAACCCTGCAGACGCTGGTGCATCAGCGGCTTTGCGATCTGATTCTGCAGGGCGAGATCGCTCCCGGCGAGTCAATCACTGTCGCCAGCATCGCCAAGGCGCTCGACGTCAGTCCGATGCCGGTGCGCGAAGCAATTTCCCGGCTTATGGCCCTCGGCGCGCTGACCATCGTGTCGGGACGATCCATTGGGGTGCCGCGGCTTGGGGCAGACGAACTCGCCGACCTGCGCAAAGTCCGCTCAGAGGTCGAGACCACCGCGGTGGCCTGGGCGGTCGAGCGCCGCGACCCCGAGTTCATCGCACGGCTGGAGAAAGTCCTCTACGCGATGGAAGCTGCGGAAGCCGCAGGTCAGGTGCGCGAATTCATCCACGCGAATTACGACTTCCACTTCACCATCTACCGGCAGGCAGGCTCTCCCCTTCTGCTAGAGATCATCGGCAATATCTGGCTGCGGATAAATCCGCAGTTCCACCTGCTGCAGCGCCATGGCCACTACCGTGTCTCCAACAAGCAGCACCGCAGGCTGTTCGAAGCGATCCGGGACGGCGACAGCGCTGCGGCCATCGCAGCCCTGCGCGAGGATATCGACAGCGCCTACGAAGTGATCCTCGCCAGCCTCAAGGAGAGCGAAGCCGAGCGCGGGTGAACGGGTTGGCGGGCGATGCTGGAGAGAGCCAGCAACGCCGGCCCGGAAAAGCTACCTATATGACAGACTGTAGGTAGCTTTCTCGAACGGTTGGATTGCGGGGCGGCGCAACAGCGCCGAAAAGGGCTCCATGGATACGCTCGCCATCCTCATCTCCAACCTCGCAGCCCTCCTGCTGCGCGCAGAAACCTGGGAAGCGCTTTTGCTCGCAGGCGCGCTGATCGCATGGCCCGCTGAACACGCGCCCAAAATAGATAAATATTAAATCCGCCAGGGAACCGCAGATGTGCGATAGCGTTGGTCTAGGTCTTCTGACCGCCAGTTGCTCTATCGCAATCGCGTATTGCCCCTGTGTCCTGGCAAAGCGCACCTTCTCCTCAGGCACCAAGGTAATATGATGCGCAACGATGCGACCAAAGTTCTCGTGGTCGAAGACGAGGCCATTATAAGGATGGATCTCGTTCTCGGGCTCGAAGAACTGGGCTATTATGTGCTTGAGGCGAACTCCGCTGATGCTGCACTCAGCCTCCTAGACGCGTGGCAGGATATTGACCTGCTAATTACCGATATCGACATGCCAGGCAAAATGAACGGAGTGGGGCTCGCGCATGAGGTGCGGCGCAGGATTCCCGCATGCCAGATCATCATCATGTCGGGGCATTCAGCGCCGGACACCCTAGACCTGCCCAAGCGCAGTGCTTTTATCCCAAAACCGGTCAGCCCTGGCGAACTCGCAGCGGCCTACACCTGACGGAAAACTCTGAATTTCCTCTATTGCGCCTGAGACGGCATCCTCAACGTGGAGGTCGTGCCGGCTGAAGCGGTGGACTCGACGGTCAACTCTCCACCGTGGGCGCGCGCGATTTCCGCCGCGATGTAAAGGCCGAGCCCCAGATCCTGTAGGCTACCTTGCTTTCCGGGGCGCGAAAAGGGCTGGAATAGTAACACTTGAACAGCATCGGGGATCGGCTCTCCTTGAATAGATGGGGCGGCTACCGTCGCCTCCCTTTCGTCGCCTAAAGCAGCACGGGCTTGGCACACGGCGATGCCGCCTGAAGAGAGCGGCAACCGCTCCAACTATCCACTTATATGCGTTCTGCGTTTTTCACCTAACCCGGCGCAGCTCAGATACAAGCTGCGCGCTTTCCGCACTTGCCGCTCGCACCTATCGAACTGCCTGCAGGCCGTCACATTCGCGATAGCGGCCCCGCTGATCGGATCATTCTTTCCGGTTCTCGGCTTCGCGCCCAAAAGGCCGGGAAATGCCTCGTCGAGAAAGAATTGCGCGGCGGGCGCTTTTTCCCGCCGCTCAGCCTTCTTGCCGGAAATTCAAGAAAGACTATTCCTGAATACCGCCCGGCAGGGCGCTGCGCTCGTCCGGTATCTTCTCTTCGGACAAACTCCGGAAGAAGTGATGCCAAGCAAGAGCGGCATGGCCCTTGGAATGCGCGTGGTCCCTCGTCTGGGACGTCTTGCCCGCAGGCATTTTTTCGACAGCCATATTTCGGCCCTCCCTTTAATCCCCGAGAGATACTCGGGAAATTCCTGTGGATGACCGAAATATCCGGTCAGCGTCGCGGCTTTTTCTCGCGCGGGGACGGTGCCGCAACACTATCGTCCGAATTCCGTTCCAAACGCGCCGCGCGCAAACTCGCGGTCAGCTCCGCTCTTTTCGCGGAATCATCGTCACGGATGAGGCGCACTGCGGCATCCGTCTTGTCCTGAGCCGTCGCGGCTTTCCGAGGCAGATCACGGAAAAAGCCGTCCACATTGTAATTGCGGGGCATATGCCCTCCTTGGTTGCGAAATCCGGCCCACCGGGCCGGATATGGAACCTTTGCGTTCAGCCGAGCGCCAGATCGCAGGCGGACTCACGCCCGTCGCGTCCGGTTTCGATCTCGTAGGTGACGGCCTGTCCGTCATCGAGCTGCGAGAGGCCCGCGCGCTCGAGGGCCGAAATGTGGACGAAAATGTCCCGTCCACCGGTCTTCGCTTCGATAAAGCCGAAGCCTTTGGTCTGGTTGAACCACTTCACGGTGCCATTGGCCATCGTGATGTCTCCTCAAATATTGCGGTCCGCGGAATGCGACAGCCCGGCTCAGTCAATTCAATAAGGCAGACTGAAGCCAAGTAGGGAGACAGGTTGCAGAAGGGAATAACGTAGCCTGTTTGTTCTACGTCAATTTGGCTCATTTAGCAAAGGAAATGCGCGGCGCTCCATCGCGTTGTCCGGCCTCCCCTGACGAAAGCCGATTAATATCGGGCACAATCAATCTGTTGTGCGAAAACGCGGGCGCGCGCTGCAATTTCCTCGCAATAGTGGCGCAGATCGCTTATCTGTGAACTCGCATATCTTAATTCTCGGACCCTGTTCCTTCCGGCTCAGCGACGATCTTGAGTTTTGTCGGGCCGCGCATTTTCGAAGGCGGCATAAGGAAAAGGAGCCTCACCCGGCCCATAGCGCCGTGACGCCGTTCGAGCAGACGAGTCGCTCAGAAAACGTGCCGTGCGGGTTCTGGCCGATTGCACATATTCCACCCCTTGCGCGTTCGCCGCGAGCTTCGCACATCGAAAGTGCCCGATAGTGAGCCGCGCGCGTTGACGCTGACGGGGCACTATCCGAACGCAAAGACATCGCGCGCGCAATACCGCGCGTCGACCCAATTCACCGCATGGCGCAGGCCTCGCCCGCACCGTGCCTCCGTGATCGCGCGACCAGTCAAACTGGTCCCCTCACGAATTCTTGGAAAGATACGAACCTTGATCGAAATTTACTGGGGCAAGCCCATCTCTCTTGTCGTGTCGCCTGAGGGCGACGTCAAAAACTTCAGCACCATCGAGCAGGTGCATCACTGGCTTCGCAAGAAGTGGCCCGTCGCCGACACCGCGCAAGACCATGCGATCGGGCGTGTCGAGGCCGCCATGGACTGCCTCGGTTCCGTGGGCGATGCGCGCAGCGCCTTCCTTGGCGCCGCCGGCACCGCAGGTTTCGTGCCATTTGAACCTGCGACTCGTGCCCTTGCGGCCTGACCGGTTAGCCCCCGCGGCCCCCGTCCGCAGCGGGACTCACCGCGCGAAGCGGATAGGCTGCAGGCGCTGCGATCGAAACTTTTCGACGGCCCATTCGCTGCACCGCAAGCTGAACCTACCGATAGTGCAGAAGGCGGGCCATGTCGGACGAAGCGGCACCGGCAACTACTTCTTGGCGATCCCACTCGGGCTTCCGGCCACCGAATAGAGCGCGCAGGGCAAGACCTTTCTCGATATCGAGAAAGGCCGCCCGCCCTCAGCCCCGAATGCGCATCTGGGTTGAGAGACGCATTTTTCACCTCATTTCTCGGTTGCATCTTGTATCGCCGCCCGCCCGCCCCATATATAGGGAGCTTCGTTATTCCGACCGCACCCTGTCTCCTTCATCGGCCTCAGTTTGCTTTTCGATCTGACCGGCCGACCTGCCGCCTTATGCGGGCAGATTTTCAAACAAGGAGACAACACGATGGCCAATGGCACCGTGAAATGGTTCAACCCCGGCAAAGGCTTCGGCTTTATCCAACCCGAGACCGGTCGCAAGGACGTGTTTCTGCACATCAGCGCGCTCGAACGGGCGGGCCTTTCCCAGATCGACGACGGTCAGAAAGTGACCTTCGAGATCGAAACCGGCCGCGATGGCCGGGAATCCGCCAAGGATCTCGAACTCGCCTGATAAAACCGTTCGCGGACCGGTGTCTTCCGGTCCGCGAACGCGCCCATGTGGCGACAGTCTTCTCTGCTCGAATATCTATGCGCAGTCCAGGTTCGAGACATCTGTAGAACCACCCATCCGGCATCGCGGACCAGGATGTGCGGGCGAGTTCAAAATTCACCTGTCTACGCGGAGAACGATCATGGGCTATTCCCCTCAAAAGAAACAACTCGACCTCAAGGATTTCCTGAGCCAGCCCGCCAAAAAAGGCTTCCGGAAAGGCGTCGGTTTTCGTCGCGCGCCGACAAATCCGACCCCTGTCAAAGCCGGCGCAAAACAGGCCACGGCGAAATAGACAGCTGCGCCGGGATCGTTAATTCCCCTGCTCCCCGAGTGAACTTGCCTGATGGCCGCTCCCCGAGAGGCGGAGCCGATCAGTCGGCGTTCAGTGCAAGCCGTTTTCCTGAAGGCCTATTGAGACGTCTTGATCCTTGTTTTGGGCCACGAAACCCTCATGGGTGATGGCCTCCTCGCTGGCCAAGTTCGCCGTGGGTTCGCAGCCGCTTGGCCCCACTTCGGTCGGGTCCAGTCACTCATGGCATTTCCACATTGACGTGGATCACGGACTTAAGCTCCCTTCTCGTGGCATCCAACTACAAGTGGACCCATTTCCGCACGTGCTCTGTCTTACGATGCATCGCTCGCCGAACAGGATACCTGGATGCCCAATGATCCATACGAAACCCTTGGCCTGACCAAGGCCGCGACAGCTGACGAAATCAAGAAGGCGTATCGCAAACTTGTGCGGACAAGCCATCCTGATTTGCACCCGGATGACGCAGGAGCCGAAGCGCGGTTCAAGGCGATATCGGCCGCCTACGATATCCTGAAAGATCCCGAAACCCGTGCGCGCTATGACGCCGGAGAAATCGACGGCGCCGGCGCAGAACGTCCGCGGCGCCAGTATTACCGCGATTTCTCGGGCTCATCCGACAATACTTATCAGCAACAGCGCGGGTTTGGGCCGGATGTCGATCCGGCAGATATCTTCGCCGACATATTGCGCAATCGCGGGCAGTCTGGCCCTGGCGACTTCGGCGACCGTGGGTTTTCCGCACGCGGCGCCGACGCGCGCTATTCACTCAACGTGCCGTTTCTGGATGCTGCGCGCGGAGCGGAAACCCACATCACGCTGCCCGATGGACAAAGCCTCAGCGTCAAGATCCCACGAGGCACTGAAGACGGCCAGACACTTCGGTTACGCGGCAAGGGGGCGCCTGGCTATGGCGGTGCTCCTACGGGGGATGCGTTGATCACCGTTCTGGTGGGGTCTCATCCGGTGTTCGACCGAGACGGCGATGATATCCTGGTAACGCTCCCCATCACCATCGAAGAGGCCGTTCTCGGCGGCAAGGTCACCACACCGACCATTGACGGCCCAGTTGGACTCACCATCCCAGCGGGCGCAAGTTCGGGCCAGGTCTTACGTTTGCGTGGACGTGGCATCGCCAACGCGAAGCGCAAAACCAAGGGTGATCAGCGGGTTGAGCTGGAGATCGTGACACCACCAAGCATTGACGAGGGCCTGCGTGATTTCCTCACCGAGTGGCGCAAAACACATAGCTTCGATCCGCGTGTCGACTTGATGAAAAGGGCCAGCGCATGACGGACAGGTTTTCCGAAGAGGACGTGATCTCCAACGTCACCCGGCTCACACGAAGTCAGCTTTTGAGCTATATCGAAGGCGAGCTCGTCCGACCGGAAAAGAGTGACACCGGCTATGTTTTCCGCCGCGTCGACATCGCGCGATTGGAGTTATTGTGCGATCTTTCCCATGATCTTGACCTCGACGAAACGGCGCTGGCTATCGTGGTCTCGCTCCTTGACCAGCTGCATGCTGCGCGACAGGATCTCGTTACGATTGCCCGCGCGCTAGACAGCCTGCCACCGGAACTTCAGACGAGTGTCCTGGCAGCGATGAAACGGCCATGAACACAATGCGCCTCTCCCCCTTTGGAGAAAAGACTAACCTCAAAACGAGGACATTTCAGGGGAACAGGTCACCTGTCTTGCAGTAGTATGGCGGCTCGTTTCATTAGCTGCCTCGAAGTGCGGACACTACAGGGAGATTAATAATGGAAGACCCAATTCAGCTCGGCCAAGGCGTATTCGTGACTGGCGCAGAAAAAACGATCTTCCGATTTGAAGGACGCGCACGGGATGGCTTCGTCACTATTAGCGGATCAGGCGGCTTCACGTGCGATGTGCCGGAAGATTGCATTCAAGCTGTCAAAAAGCGCAGCCGGAAGGAATTCGGAAATATCGACTTCCATCGCGACTGACCGCCTGGAATTGAGCCACAGGAACACTCCGGCCTGAGTGTTCCAATCTGGTCATGCGTGGATGAACAGCCTCGATACAATCGTTTCTGGGGGCGATGGACTATTCTAGGCCGCTGTCCAAGCTGACGTGGTGTAAAACGTCCCTACTGATGTGGGGATCCGCAACACTGACATCAGAAAAGAATGCTTGGTTTCTGGCGTCATGATCGCCTCTCCCTGCGAATGGATAGGCCCTCAAGGGTAGCACCGCGTGTCAGAAAGCCTGCACATTCCATCAGTGGACACTCGTTACACTTCGCGCAGACTTGGCTTCAGAAAAAACCTGTAATTTGATCAACCAATGTGAAAGTCGGCTCCAACACGCTTTGCGCAGCCGCACGAGCGATTGAACCCACAAAACGCGCATCATCTGATTAACGCCTTCACAGGTCGTCGAAACCTACCTCCTCCGCCACGGACACGGCGGCCCGCCCGCTTTGAACGGAGACCTCAACAGAGAGATCGTAGAGCGCGTTGCCAAATCCTGAAAAGCTGCCCGAAATCGGTGAGACCTGATGGATGCCTCGACCGACCGCGACCGGTATCAGGTTCTGCGACCCGACGCTGCGATTTGTCGGATCGAATGCGATCCATCCGGCACCGGGGACGAATATCTCGACCCATGCGTGGGTCGCCCCTGAGCCAGCCGACCCCACAAGGTTCATTTCGGGATTGAAGAGATATCCCGAGACGATGCGGGCTCCGAAGCCGAGATGGCGGACGGCCTCGGTAAGCAGGACCGCGAAGTCGCGGCACGATCCCCAGCCTCGGTCGAGGGTTTCGGTCGGCGACTGGGTGCCCTCGTCGTCCCGGCTCTGGTAGGAAATCTGCGTGAACACACCGGTGCTGATGTCCTTCAACAGAGACAATGTGTCGGTCGGGCGCGCCATGACGAAGCCCTCGACCCAGCGGGAAAGGCGGCCTTTGGGGTCTTGGTATTGCGGGGTGGTCAGCGCCCCCAAGTCCGTCCAGTCGTCCGCGGCGTAGAGAAAAGGATACTGGGCTGCCGAGGAAGCGATAGCAAAGACCGGCCAGGCCGACGCGGTCAGTTCCACGGACGCGCGGCTTTCGATTGCCAGATGATCAGTCTGACAGTCGAACACGGCGGTGGCGATCGCGTTGCCGGCCACATCATGCGCCCATGTTATGTGCGCCGCCGGCGTAATGGAGAGCGCGTGCGAGAGCAGCCGCAATTCTCGCGTCTCGCGCGGGCGCAGCATGAACCTGTGCGGCCCGAGAGATACGTCTCCCCGGTATCGGTAGGTCGTTGTGTGAAGAATGTCGAGGCAGGCCAAATGACGCTCCAATACGGTCAGATAAGAGTGGCAGCCACGCCCACAGCCATGTCGGCTAGCAATGGGGCAACGAGACGCCTCGCTAAGCCGCTAATTTCTCGGTCGTGTTTCCGGACTCGTCGGCATCCCTTCGTTTTCGGCGGCCAGAATGGAGGCTTCGTAGCGCCGTCTTTCGGGAGCCGGCAGGGGCTCCAGTCTGGATAGATCAGGATCAGGCGATCGGAATACCGAGTAGAGATGGCGCAGATGCGCCTCCGAGACGCCATCGGCTTCCATCACGAGGCGCACCATCGGATCCGAAAGCATCTCTTCCACGAAAAAGTCCGACAGGGCACGGCCCGTAAGCTTGTCTCTGGCACGCGCGTGATCGAGATCGGCCAGGGAAACGGTCAGCGTCCTTACCAATCCGGGATGTGTGGCTCTGGGATGAAGCTTCACCATGACGGAAGCTTTCCAGGTTTCGGGGTCCTTCCGATCCGGAGGCGAGACCAGCTCCGTCTCTATCTCATACTCTCCCGCCGGGAGTGTCTCGGCAAACCCCGGAATGTTGAACGGGCGGGAAAAAACCGCGACGGTCTTGCGTGTAAGTTCTTCCACTGGCCTAATCCTCTCACATCATGAGCGAATGACCCGCGCCCTTGCCAGGGCCGGGGCGCGGGTCTGCGCAGGTCTTAAGAAGTCTTGGATTTCGCGGGCGCTGCCTCACTGGCGGCCTTAGGCTCGCTCTTCTCGGCAGAAGGCTTGGCAGTCTTCTCGGGCGTTGGCTTCAGCGCCGCTGCGGCCCGAGTAGTCAGGTCCTTGAAGGACATGTCATCGATCCTTTTATCGCCCGACGTCAACTCTTGGTCCATGTCGGACCGGGATGCTTGTCGTCGGTCTGATCTATATGGGGACGAGGGACCTACTTTACGACGGTCAGGCGCCGATGAAACTGAGATCAGGTGCAATTTCCGGTCCAGCCCCCGAACTCCTTAAGCGCATCCCGATCCGATGTCCGGGACATTCGCACGGGCCAGTCAATGGCGAAAGACCCGTGGCAGGTCATCGCGAGAACAACCGGCAGATAGCTGTGTCGGGAACACCGGTGCAAATCACGTGACACCCCGTGGAGCGCAAATGAGCTTCATGCAACTTCTCTGCAATGGCCTGGCTTGCGCAGGGCGGAGCGCCTGGCGATAGTTCGAAAGGAAAATTCAGGACAAGTAGGGATGCGCATGCAAACACTCCGACCTCATGGCCTCGAGTGTGTCACATGGAATGTCCATCGGGGACGCGGGCAGGACAACCGCGTCGATCCGGAACGCATCGTCGACGTGCTTGCATCGGAAGTCTGCGCGCACGGCCCGGAGGTTCTCGCCTTGCAGGAGGCTGATGAGGAAACACCTCCACACGCAGGACTTCTCGATCTCAAAAGGATCGAAGCCGAGACCGGGCTTCGATCCATCCATAGCAACGCGGCGCTGCGCTGGGGGCCGCAGAGCGATGGGTTTCTGGGCGCCATCCTATTTCTCCATCCCGATTTCGAGATCACCGCCACCCATGTCCTCGACCTGCCCGGCCATTGCCATCGCGGCGCGGTGGTGGTGGACACACGAAAGAATGGCAAGGCGCTGAGAATCCTGACCACCCATCTTTCGCTGGGGCAGATGCTGCGCGCCGCGCAAATGCGCACGATCGGGCAGTTCCTGTTTCGGCGCCCGGAGATGCCGACGATCGTGCTGGGAGATCTGAACGAGTGGCGGCCCTGGGGTGGTCTGGCATTCTCGAAAAAGCTCGTCGGGCTGCGCCTGTCGGGCCCGGTGCGCAGAACCTTCCCCGCCACCCGCCCCCTATTGCCGCTCGATCGGATCCTGAGCGACCAGCCCGCTGCCGTGCGCGAAGCGCGGGTTCTCGACGGGCCGGGTATTCGCGTGGCCTCGGATCACCGGCCGCTGGCGGCGCGGGTGCTACTGGCCTGAACGGCGCGGCCACATCCGGCGTAGAAGCCCGTCGCGCAGCCAGAGCGTATGATAGAAGGCTGCGCCGATATGCAGCGCGATCAGGGCAATCAGGCCAAGCCGCGCATAGGCATGAATCGCCTTCGCGGCCGTTTCGAGCCCTTTCTCCTTTGCCACGAGGCGCGGCAGGCCCAGAGCGTCGAGCCCTTCGATCGGATAACCGCCCGCGCGCACGCGCGTGTAGCCCGAAACCACCATCACGAAGACCAGAAGATAGAGAAGCGCATGTGTCACATGGGCGACGCGTGCCTGCCAGTGCGGCGTGGTCGCGGGCAGCGGCGGCGGAGGATGAGCGATCCGATACCCAAGCCGGATCAGCATCAGCGCACCGATGATTACGCCCGCGTTTTTGTGAAAGAGGTAAAGCAGATCCCGGACCGAAGGCGCCAGCCCTTCGGCGATCATCACCTGCCCCGCAGCGATCAACCCGAGGACAAGCACCGCCACGCTCCAGTGCAGCCAGCGGGCCGGGGCCGAATATGCCGCATTCTCCTCATGTCGAGTCTTGCGCATGCTTGCCCCCCAGATTCTCCGAATTATTCGGCTATTCGCTTGCCATAATGAACCATATCATGCGCCATTGCGTTTCTTTAACTATTGTCACGCCGGGGTTGTCTTCATGATCCAGTCGCCTCTCGCGCCACAACAGTTTCAGCGCCTTCTGGCTGCGGCACGCGCGGACCGTCCGTCGGGGGCGGCGTTGCGTATGGCATCGCTGGGGCTGCCGCTGGGACTGGTGGCGGCGTCGATCATCGCGCCCTGGGGATTCGCCCTTGCCTTCCTGAGCTTCAGCGCCGTCGCCTTCGGAACGATCGCAATTTCACTCGCCTTCTGGCGCTCCTACCCACATGGCCGGCTGGGCCTGTGCAACGTGGTTACGCTTTCGCGCGCCGCCCTGATCGTAACCTTGCTCGCCCCGCTTCTCGCGCGCGATCCGACCACGGAAATCCTTGCCTGGTCGATCACGGCGATCGCGACACTGGCCTTCGCGATGGACGGGCTCGATGGCTGGCTGGCGCGCCGCACTGCGCTGGTGTCGCGCATTGGCGCACGCTTCGACATGGAAACCGATGCGGCGCTTGGCTTCGTGCTGTCGGTCCTTGTCTTTGCCTCGGGCACGGTCGGGGCCTGGGTCCTGCTGCTAGGTTCGATGCGCTATATCTACATTGCGCTGGCGCAGGCCCTTCCCTGGCTGAATGCCCCGCTGCCCGAGAGCTTCCGGCGCAAGACGATCTGCGTGGTCCAGATCGCAGCACTCATCGTGCTGACAATCCCCGGCGTTGATGGCCTGCCCGCGCAGATCATCGCCGCCGCCGCCACGCTCGCGCTCGCCTGGTCTTTCGCGACCGATATCCTCTGGCTCTCCCGGGCCCGCGATTGATGAGCGCAGGGTATAAAATCGCGGGGCTGCTGCTCGCGGCTTGGGTATTTCAGATCGCTCTGGTGCTGCCGGACTACCCGGATGGCCTCGTGCTCAAGACATTTCTGCGCGTCCCACTCGAGCTGCCAGCGATCTTGCTGAGCCTCGCCGTTCTGTCCAGGGGATGGCGCGCGACCAACGCCATCCGAGCCCTGCTTGCGGTCGCGCTGGTGGTGATGGTGCTTCTGAAAATCGCCGATATCGGCAGCTTCATCGCCTTTTCCCGACCGTTCAATCTCGCGGTCGACAGTTTCGTTTTCGATGCTGGACCGAGGCTTGCCGCACGCACGATCGGCCTGCCGCTGACCCTGCTGGCCGGGATCGGCTTGATTGTCGGACTTGGTGCCCTGATCACCGCGCTCTGGTGGGCAAGCGGACAATGGACGGGGCTCGTGCGCGGGGTCGGATGGCGTGCGGGCGCAAGCCTTGGCGCGGCGCTTTGCATTGCTGCCGTAGCACTTCAGGTTTCCGGAACGGCACTCAAGCGTTGGCCCTGGCGCGCCGATACGACCCGGATCGCGGGGTATCACCTCACCCGCTATGTCGAGACCACGCGGAGCCTGCGGCTGTTTTATGCGGCAGCCCAAACCGCCCCTTACGCGGGCGCAACCGATCTCTTCACGCGGCTTCAGGGCCGTGATGTACTGATCGTCTTCATCGAGAGCTACGGGCGCGCGAGCTTCGACAACCCGCTCTATGCACCGACGCATCTGGGCACGCTCAAGGCCGCCGAGCCGCGCCTGAGACAGGCCGGCTTGGCGATGCGGTCGGGTTGGCTGACCTCGCCCACGGCGGGCGGGCAGAGCTGGCTTGCGCATTCCACGCTGGAATCAGGGCTGACGATTTCCGATCAGACGCGTTATCGGGCCTTGCTCGCGAGCCCCCGCAAGACCCTGTTCGATCTTGCCGCGGCCTCGGGACTGCGGACGATTGCGGTAATGCCAGGCATTACGATGGACTGGCCCGAGGGGCCAAAACAGGGGTTCCAGACCATCCTCGCCGCAGCCGATCTCGGCTATCGCGGCGATCCGTTCAACTTCGTGACGATGCCCGATCAGTTCACCCTTGCCGCCTTTGACCGGCTCGTGCCGCGCAGTCGGCCCGACGATCCGCTGCTTGCACAGATCGTGCTGCTGTCCTCGCATGCACCCTGGGTCCCGGTGCCGCATCTCGTGCCTTGGAACACGGTCGGCAACGGCACGATTTTCAATGAGATGGCCAATTCCGGCGATCCGCCCAAAATCGTCTGGCGTGATCGCGACCGGGTGCGCGACCAGTATCGCAAAGCCATCGACTATTCGCTGCAATCCATTCTGGCCTTTGCCGAACGGCAAACACGCCACCCCCCGCTGATGATCGTTCTCGGCGACCACCAACCCGCCTCTTTCGTAGCCCAGAGCGAGAGCCGGGACGTGCCGGTTCACCTGATCGGCCCGCCCGATCTGGTCGCCCTGTTTGACGGTTGGAACTGGACCGAAGGGCTCGTGCCCGATGCGCAGACCCCGGTCTGGCCGATGCGCGATTTCCGCGATCGCTTCATCAAGACGCTCAGCGCAGAACCGTCGGAGGCAAGCGGATGACGCGTCTGGCTCTCAAGTTGATCACGGTCGCGACCGTTCTGGCGGTCACGCTCTATTTCGTCGATCCGACCATCGTATTGTCGCATCTTCGCATGGCGGATTGGCGCTGGCTCGCCCTTGCGGGGATCGCGGTCAATCTGCAGACGGTGCTCTCGGCGCTGCGCTGGCAGGTCACCGCGCGCGCGCTTGGGCAGCGGATTGAGACGGGCGAGGCGATCGGGGAGTATTACCTCGCGCAGCTGGTGAACCAGACCCTGCCCGGCGGGGTGCTTGGGGATGCGGGCCGGGCGATGCGGGCGCGCCGCTCGGCCAATCTCTTGCGTTCCAGCCAGGCCGTCGTGATCGAACGGCTGGCGGGGCAGATCGCACTGGCCGCGGTGGTTCTGGTTGCACTGCTGCTGACGGGACGATTGGTGTGGGCGCTCGAGCTTTTGGGTGCCGCGCTGACGCTGTGGCTTCTCGCGCGCAGCTGGGACCGTTTGGCGCGGCTTCTCGCGCCGCTGCGTCGTGCGCTTCTGGGGCGCGAGGTGCGGGCACGCCAGATCGCGCTCGGGCTGTCGATCGTGACCTGCAATCTTCTGGCCTTCGCCTTCGCCGCGCGTGCGATCGGCACGCAGCTTTCGCCGAGCGCGATCGTGACGCTCGTGCCGCTTATCCTGAGCGCGATGGTGATCCCGCTCAGCATCGCCGGATGGGGCTGGCGCGAGGGGGCAGCTGCGGCGCTGTTCCCGCTGGCGGGCGCAACGCCCGAGGCGGGGCTTGCAGCCGCGACCGCCTTCGGCGCGACCCTGATCGCCTCGGCGCTGCCCGGTCTCGGCTGGGTGCTGCTGCGTCGCGACGCGGCCGCCGCAACTACGTCAAAAGCAAAATGAAGCCCGCGCAGGACGCGCTAAGTTGAACAGCAAGGATAGCGAGGAATTTTTCATGAAACGAAACGCTCTTACCCGCCGCGGATTTCTGGCGACCGGCGCCGGCGGCGTTCTCGCCACGAGTTTAGGGCTGCACCCGGTGCTCGCCGCAGGCACCGTTAACCTGCAGCTGTCCTGGCTGCATTCGGTGCAGTTCGGCGGCAGCTATATCGCGAAGTCGAAGGGCTACTGGTCCGATCAGGGCCTCGACGTGAGCCTCACGCCGGGCGGGCCGAACGCGCCGGTCGAGCCGCCGGTCGTCTCGGGCACCGCGCTCGTCGGCATCTCGGCGGCCGATTATACCGCCGCTGCGGTCGCTCAGGGCGCGCCCTTCAAGATCATCGCCGTCGCGATGCAGAAGAACCCCTTCGCCATCGCCTCGCTGCCGGCGAACCCGGTGAGAGAACCGAAGGATCTAGAGGGCAAGAAGATCGGCATGGCGCTGGCCAATACGCCTGTGCTCAAGGCGCTCTGCACGCTCAACGACGTGAATTTCGACGCGATCGAAGTGGTGCCGACGCAATATGACGCGGCGCCTCTGGTGGCTGGTCAGGTCGATTGCCTGCTGTGCTGGGCCACCGATCTGCCCGTCGCGATGACGATGAAGGGGCTCGATCCGGTGACGATGCTGATGGCCGATTTCGGCTATGCGGTGCAATCGCAGACCTATATCGCAACCGAGGACAGCCTCGCCAATCGCCGCAAGGAACTGGTCGAATTGCTGCGCGGCGAGATCCGGGGCTGGGCCGATTATCACAAGGACACCGATGCCGCGGCCGAACTGACGGTCAAGATGTTCCCCGATGCGGGGCTCGATCTGGAGACGCAGAAACTGCAAGCGAAACGTCAGGTGCCGCTGATGTTCTCGGACGTCACCGATGAACACGGTTTCGGCTGGTTCACCGATGAGAGCATCGCGGAAAACGTCAAGACGCTCGCGCTGCTGGACAAGCCGGTGATGGCGGATCTGTGGGATCGCTCGATCCTCGAAGAGATCCATGCCAGCTGAGCGCGCGCCCGACACAGCGCCGGGCATCACCTGCTCGGGGCTTTCGCGAAGCTTCGGAACGGGTGCGGCACGGATCGACGCGCTGGCCCTAATCGACCTGCATCTCGAAGGCGGCCGGACGACCGCCTTCGTCGGCCCGTCGGGCTGCGGGAAATCGACCCTGCTGCGGCTGATCGCGGGGCTTGACCCGCCAAGCGCGGGCCGTGTGCGCATCGGCGTCGAGACGCCGCTGGAAATGCGCCGCCGCGCCGGGCTGTCGGTCGCGTTTCAGGATGCGGCCCTGCTGCCATGGCGATCGGTGCGCGGCAATATCGCGCTTGCACGCAAGCTCGCGCGGATGGCGCCGGACCCTGCGAAGGTCGATGATCTGATCGCGACCGTGGGGCTTGCAGGCTTCGAGGATCGCCGCCCTGCGGATCTCTCGGGCGGGATGCGCCAGCGCGCGGCGATCGCACGTTGCCTCGCGACCGATCCGCAGCTGCTGCTCCTCGACGAGCCCTTCGGCGCGGTGGACGAGCTGACGCGCGCACGGCTCAATCAAGAATTGCCGGCGCTGTGGCAGGCGCGCGGGGTGACGGCGGTGATGATCACGCATTCGATCTCGGAGGCGGTGCGCATCGCCGATCGGGTCGTCGTGCTCTCGCCCCGCCCGGCGCGGGTGGTGGCCGATATCACCGTGCCGCTACCGCATCCGCGCGAGAAGGGTCCGGCGCTGGATGCGCTGATCGAGGAGGTCGGCGCTGCGCTCGCCCGCCACGCGCCCGCGCCTCCCCCGGCCCGGATAGCCTTATGAGCGCGCCCGCATGATCCTCTCCCCCGCCCGATGGCGCAGGCCCCGGACCGACTGGCTGCGTAGCATCGCGACCGCGCTGGTGGCGCTGATCGCGTGGGAGGCTCTGGCCCGCGCGCTCGCGGGCACCTATCTGATTGCCGGACCGCTGGAGATCGCCTCATACCTTTCCGATCACGCCGGACTGATCCTGCGCGCGACCGGCTGGACCGCGCTCGCGGCGGCGGGCGGTTACGTGATAGGCAACCTCACCGCGATCGCGCTGGCGGCAGTGGCAATCCTGATCCCCGGGGCGGCGCGGCTGATTTCCTCGCTCGCGCTGACAGTCTTTTGCCTACCGCTGGTCGCGACCGGACCCATCCTGCGTGTTCTCTGGGGGCCGGGACTGGGGCCACAGGTGACGTTGGCCGCGCTCGCGGTCTATTACACGACGTTCCTGCCGCTGCTGGTGGGGCTGCGGGCGGCCCCGCCGAACTGGTTCGACCTCGTGCGCAGCTATGGGCGCGGCGGCTGGACCGCGCTTGTCGAGGTGCGCGCGATGGCCGCCCTGCCCTATCTGTTCACGGGCCTTCAGATCGCCGCCCCCGCCGCGTTCCTGGGCGCGCTGGTCGGCGAGTTCACCGGGGCAGAGCGTGGCATGGGCGTGCTGACAATCCGCGCGATGCGCAGCCTCGATGTGGCGGGCACCTGGTCGCTTGCCACCATCGCCGCGGCCGTCTCAATGCTGGCCCATGCCGGGATCGGCTGGCTCTGGCGCAGGCTCGATGACGCGCCGCCGCCGCTGATCCTCGCGAGCCTGCCCGATGCCCGCACCGACCGCAGCTGGGCCACGCGGCTGCACCCGATCCTCGTCGCGCTCGTGGTGATCGCGCTATGGTGGCTGTCGATGGATCTCGCCGGGCTGAACCGGTTCTTCGCCAAGCGGCCCGACGACATCTGGGCCTTCCTCGTCACCGCCAGCGGCGCCGCCGATCACCGCACGACCCTCTTCGCAGCCCTCGGACAGACGCTGAGCCTTGCCCTGCCCGGCTATGCCCTGGGCCTCGCGCTCGGACTGGGCCTCGCCATCGCGCTCCTGATGCTTCCTGCGCTGGCGCGAGCGATCATGCCGCTCGCGGTGGCCCTGCGTGCGATCCCCATCGTCATCACCGCCCCGCTCGTCGTGGTCGCGATGGGGCGCGAGGCTGCGGGCACGATCACCATCACCGCCGTGATGATCTTCTTTCCGACCTTCATCGCCTGCTATCAGGGCCTCAAACGCACACCCACCGCGCTGATCGACCTCTTTGAGAGCTATGCCGCGACCCGGTGGGAACGGCTGACGCTGGTGCAGTTTCCCGCGATGCTGCCCGCATTCTTCGCCGCCGCACGGATGGCGGTGCCAGCGGCAATTCTGGCGGCGACTACTGCAGAATGGCTAGCCACGGGACGCGGGATCGGTGGACTGATGGCACTGACCGCCTCCACCTCGGATTACGGAATGCTGTGGAGTTCTGTCGCTCTGCTGGCTCTCGTCGCAGTCGCGGCCTATGCCGCCATTGAACGGATCGAACGCGCTGTTCTGCGCCGCTACGGAGCCGAGCAACTGGTCCGCTGATATTGTCGAGGGAGTTCACATGACATGAGCCGTCTTCGCCATCCCGGGCGACATCACGCAACTGACCGAGGGGGGCATCTACGAGCGCATACTGCTCGAGGCGCTGCGCGCGGCAGGCCGCGACGTCGCCCATATCGAACTGCCCCCCAGCTTCCCCGGCGCGTCGGCGTAGAAGACGGCAACCGCGCGCGCCCAGTTGACCGCCATTCCCGCCGACCGGCCGGCGATCCTCGACGGGCTGGTCTTCGGCTCGATCGAGACGGAGGTGCTCGATGCGATGGCGGCACCTCTGGGCCCGATGCTGCATCACCCGCTGGGGCTCGAGACCGGCTTGCCCGCGCCGCGCGCGCGACATCTGTTGGCCCGTGAGGCCGAGAACCTCAAGCGCGCCGCGCATGTCGTCGTGCCCAGCCCTCATACCAGCGCGATCCTGCAGGCTGAGTTCGGCGTCGCGCCCGAGCGGATCTCGATCGCCCTGCCCGGCTTCGACCGGCCCGCCCATTGCGACATCGCTAAATCCGCCCCCCCCCTGATCCTCTCGGTCGGATTGCTGGCCGCGCGAAAGGGGCATGACGTTCTGATCGACGCGCTGGCGCGGATCACCGATCTCGACCGGCAGGCGCAGATCGTGGGAAGCGCGCATGCTCCTGAGGTCGCGCGCGCACTCGCCAAACAGATCGAAAGGCTTGGGCTGGGCGGTAAGGTTCTCCTGATGGGACGGGTGGAACGGGAGGAGCTTGACGCATCCTATCATACCGCGACCCTTTTCGCCTTGGCGACGCGATGTTGCATGGTTTGCCGATCGTGTCCTGCCGCACCGGCGCGGTCCCCGATACTGTGCCTAAGAAAGCAGGACTATTGGTGCCAGTCGATGCGCCTGTGGCTTTCGCAAACGCCTTGAGAGGCCTCTTGCGCGATTCCGAATTGCGCGTCGAAATGGCGGCCGCGTCCCGTGCAGCTGGCGCCCGGCTTCCAGACTGGAGCACCGCGGCAGATATCATGGGGGCAGCGCTCGATCGTGTGAATTCAGCCCTCGATTGAGACGATGGCGCGGTTTGCGCGGCATGCCATGCATCTCTCGCGGTGATGCAGAAACAAGCAGTTGCCCCCAAACTGTCTGGTCACACGGGGCCTTGGTATATGGTTCTCGCACTTCCGCCGGACCTGACTGGACCCATTTTATCATCTAAGGGCTCGCGTCTTTTCGAGAAGCGCTGATCGCTCCTGATCGCGATGCCAAATCTCGGGCGGCGAAGATCTTACGCCGTAGCTCCCTTGTCGCGACAACTTTGTCAGGGTCGGCGCATTTCGCCTCGTCGCCTTGGCGTTGGAAAGCATGGACATCGACACCTTGCGAATCCACGATGACGAGGCTCTTCCGCCACATCCCCGCGAGCGTCCAGCGTCGAAACTGGCGATAGACGCTGGATCATTTGCCGAACTCCTGAGAGACCGAGCGCTCGAGGAACGCCCATTCTTCATCCGAAATCACACCGCGTTCCGAATTGGCCTCCATCGTTAATCCCATGTCTTGAAAAACGCTCGACATATCTTGTGAAGTTGTTTCGCACCCTCAATCCTCGATAACGAGACTAAGGACTGAACCAGCGGCTGGGTGAGGAAATTTCGTTCACGTCACTGGTTTTCTTTGTTTGCGAATTCAAGGGGACCTTTCGATTATCTTCGCTTCGGCTCCGCGCCGCCGTGATGTCAGCGCCTCAGTTCAGTGAGGATCACGGACTGGCGGAGAGGCGCCGAGACCTGCGACATGTGCAGGCCAGAGTTGTGCTAACTTTCTCAGCTCATCTTGGACTTCAAGCGTCATCCTATTTTGCTGAACGCGCAGCTCAACTTTACGGCTCACGCGCCGGGATACCCCCCTCCGCGAGCCGTCCGCGCAGCCGCGCCGAAACCTCGACAGTGGTTCCATCAGTCGGAAACTCGACCGTCGCGCTGGGATGTGGGTGGCCGTCCACGATGACCTCGACAGGACCGCCGCCTAGGCCCACCGGATCTTCGACCTTGAGCGCTATCGTGCCGGCTGCCCCGCGGATGCGAGCGCGGTAACCGCCCCAACCCTTTGGCAAGCAAGGAGCGATTCGCAAAGCGCCCCCAACAAGTTCCAGCCCGAGGATCGCCTCGACGCCCAGCCGCCAGGACCAGGCGGCGGCACCGGTATACCAGGTCCAGCCCGCGCGCCCCTCGAATGGTGCCGCGCCCCCGACATCGGCAGGCATCACATAAGGCTCTGCGCGGTAGCGCTCGGCATCTTCCCGAGAGGCGCTGCGACGAATCGGATTGATCAGGTCGAATATACGGAAAGCTTCCTCTCCGTTCCCGATCTTTGCCTGTGCCATGCCGAGCCAGGTAGCGGCGTGGGTATATTGGCCGCCGTTCTCGCGCACGCCGGGTGGATAGGCCCGGATGTAGCCCGGATCGCGGGGCGTGCGGTCGAAGGGTGGCGTGAGGAGACGCACGAGGCGCAACTCTCGATCGACCAACCATTCCGACGCTGCTTTCATCGCCTGCAGGCTACGATCTCTCTCGAGCCCGTCGGCCAGAACCGACCAAGATTGGGCAATGCTGTCGATGCGGCACTCGTCGCAGTCCTGCGAACCCCAGGGTCGACCGTCATCGTCAAAGGCGCGCATATACCATGCGCCATCCCAGGCCGCATCGTCGACCGCCCTTTTCAATTCTCGTGCGCGGCGTTGCCAATGCTCAATCTGGTCGTCGCCCCCGCCCCACCGGGCCAAGTCGGCGAAACCTTCCGCGCAATGGGAGGCAAACCAAGCCAGCCAAACGCTTTCTCCCCTTCCGTGATTGCCGACACGATCCATCCCGTCGTTCCAATCCCCAGCCCCGATCAGTGGCAGGCCGTGCTGCCCCGAGGTGACACCACGGGTCAGTGCCCGACGGCAATGTTCGAACAGAGGCGAGGCCTGTGCGCTGCACGGGAAGGCCGCGTATCTATCGTCTTCGTCCTCAGCGAGCGTTGGCGCCACAAGAAACGGAACCTCTTCGTCGAGAATGCTGATATCTCCGGTGGAGCGCACGTAGCGATGGGTGGCGTAGACCAGCCACAGCATGTCATCCGAGCAGCGCGTCCGCACGCCGCGGCCTTCCGGCGGATGCCACCAGTGCAGCACATCGCCCTCCTCGAACTGATGTCCGGCGCAGTCGAGAATATGGGCGCGAACGCGAGCGGGTTCCGAGAAGAGGAAGGCCATCATGTCCTGCAATTGATCGCGAAAGCCGATGCCACCGCCAGCCTGGTTGAACCCGGCGCGTGCCATAATACGGGAGGAGAGCGCCTGATAAGGTAGCCAACGGTTCACCATCAGGTCAAAGGCGGGATCGGGCGTCTCGACCGTCACCGCCCCTAACCGCTGGTGCCACGCCGCGAGAGTGGCCTCCAAGGCCTGGGCTGCACGCCCGACATCGGCCCATTCGATCGCGAGCGCCTCCGCATCCTCGATATTCGCGCCATCCCCGAGCACGAAAACTACCTCCTCGCTGGCCCCTGGAGCGAGATCGAGATGGACCTGATATGCCGCGCAGGCATCGCGAATTGCATCGCATTTACCTCCGAGCGACCAACGTTGCAGCCCTTCGGGATGTTTGGCATCGTTATCCGCGCCGTAGAACCCAGCCCGATCGCAGGTCAGGCTATGCGCTGGATGGCTGGCGGTGAGAAACGCGACACGCGCCGCGAATTCCGGTTGCCAGCCGTTTCGGGCGAACAGCGCCCGGCTGGCCGCGTGATATGCACAGGTCACATGTGGCCGCGAGGCACTGGGCAACCCGCCGAGTTGCCATTCGGCGATATAGGTTGCGGTGATGCGGCGCGGACGGTCGGTGGTGTTGCGCAGCCGAAGGTAGGCGAGTTTCACCGACGCTTCGGGAGGCACGAAAACGGTGAGTTTCTGTTCGAGCCCTTGGCTTGTCCGTGTCCATTCGGTGCTACCGGTGCGGTGAACTGCTTCGCAAGGAGCTTCGTCCCCCGCGGGCAATGGCGTCGGTGTCCAGACTTTCGCTGTTTCCTCGTCTCGCAGATAAAGGGCCTCGCCCTGAGCATCAGTTACCGGATCGTTCGACCATGGCGTCAGTCGGTGCTCTCCGGCATTGAGGCTCCAGGTAAACCCGAGGCCTGCCTCCGAGACGATGGTGCCAAAGTGGTCATTCGCGAGCACGTTGCACCAGGGGGTCGGCGGAACGCGGCTGGCATCAAGGTGAATGACATAGGCGTCGCCATCCTTTGAGAATCCTCCGTAACCATTTTCGAAGCGCAGCCCCTGCGCTGGGGCTCGCGGTGGTTGGATCTCTCTCTCTGGTTGGCCATCAGGCGTGAAACGAGGCGACTTGTCGCGCAGTTCCTCCATCGATTGTAGCGCCTCTGTCAGCGTCTCGGCCGCTCCGTCGAGCACCACCCGCGCCAATTCCTCGAGTGCGCGGCGCTGGGTCTCGGCAATGCGGTCGGCGCTATGCAGATGCACGCCTCCGTCACCACCTAGCCCCTCTGCCAGACCCGCATCGCGCAGCGCGTCGCGTAATCGTGCATTGATCGGCTCCTCATAGCTGGATGCCCCTGTGCTCAGGATCACCAAATCTGTCCTCAACCCATGCCGATGCCACCATCGATGCGCACGCACCGCCGCGGGTAAAAGCGCCGCGTGGTCGGCATCAGCCACCCGCACGAGCACGATCGGCAGATCGCCTGACAGCCCCAGCCCCCAGAGGTCGTGCTGACCGGGCAGGAAACCGGTCAGAGACTCGGCACGCTTGACCGGCGGTCGGACGAGTTCTGCGGCAACGGCTTGAGCTGCGCGCAGCTCTGCACCGGACGCCCCGAGTTGATCCGCCTCGATCGCAATGCTGCGCTTGGCGTCCTCAAATGCCCAATCGAGCGTCTCGCCGCCGGAATAGCGGCTGGCAATTTCGATCGCGGTTTCACGCGAACCAGCGGCGACGGTCATGAATGCCAGTTGCACCCGTGCGCCCGGTGCGAGCCGAACCTTAGCCCGCAGCGCCGACGCTGGGTCGAGCGTCCAACCCGCGGTCGCCTCCGGTGGGCGCTGCAGCCAGTCCAGTGGTTCGCTACTACCATAGCGACCAAGGATCGCACGGCGGTCGCTGTCGAAGCCGCCGAACTGCACCGCGTTAGACCCGCCTAGCAGGCGTTGGAGCATGACTGGCGGTCGGTCGGAGGGGCGGCGCGGGCGCCGGGTAAAGAGCAATGCATCGAGCCCGACCAGCGGCTCGCTCTGCACGAATAGCTTGCTGAAAGCAGGGTGCCGCTCGTGGGAGGCGAATGAGGCCAGGGCGACCTCGGCATAACTCGACACCTCGATCTCGCGCGTGGCCTGACTCTCATTGACCAAGGTGACTCGGCGAAGCTCGACATCGTCTGCTTGGACGGTAACGATTTCCTGCGTCGCGGCGATCTCGTTCTTATGCAGGTGGAAGCTTGCTCGGTCAGGATAAAAGGTGATATCCACCGCTTGGTTGGATCTTCGGCGGAAATCCCAAATCGTGCCGTTCTCGGCATCACGCAGGAACAGTCCAGCCCGGGCTGCGTGGCCGAGGTCGCCCGGCCAGAGCGTTAAAGATTGCCCCTGCCACCAAAGTGCGCTGTCTCCACCATCGCTGATCCAGGACGACAGGCGACCGTTGCCGATGACATGGAGCTGCGGCGCCCCGATATCGGGCGCTGGCCAGCCATCCAGAGGGGGCACGGCCCGGCGCTCGAGCTCAGGCAGGGGCGGCGGGCCGGCCTTGGGGAGCGGCTCGGGGACGTATTCCCATGGCACCCTCTCCTGCAGCAGCATTTCCATCGCCGCAACCCGCGGATCGCGGTTAAAGCGCCGCACGAGGCTGTCGCCTGTGAGTGCATTGTCGATGGCCGACAGCAGCATTCCCTGATGATGGGCCATGAAGGTCTGCACCGGGGTGAAACGCGCGCCGGGGCTGCGCTCAGTGGTGAAGTCAGCCGCGTCGTAGAAGCCGTATCGCCCTTGCATTCCCATGGCATCCAGCCGGCGCAGGTTGGCAACCGCGGTTGCCGGCGCCACGGCAAGCGCCAGCGCGCTGGCATAGGGCGAAACCACGTAGTCTTCATCGAGCCCGCGCTTGAGACCCAGCCCGGGGACGCCGAAGGCGCGATACTGGTAGCGATGCGAAGCGTCGCGCGTGGCGAAGGCGGCTTCCGACACCCCCCAGGGCAGACCCAACCTTTCGCCGTAGCGCTTCTGCACCGCGACCGCCGCCGCCTCGCTTTGCCCCAGGAGCCGCCCCGGACCGCTGCGCAATAGCAGCGCGGGCATGAGATATTCGAACATTGAGCCGTTCCAGGACAGCACGGTCAGGTCGCGGCCCGGATGCGCCAGTGGTCGTCCAAGGTGGAACCAGTGCTCGACGGGGACATCTCCCTTGGCGATCGCAAAGTAGCTTGCCAGCCGCGCCTCAGAAGCCAGCAGGTCATAGCGGTGCTGGTCCATCTGGTCCTGGCTCAGATTGTAGCCAATGAAGAACGTTCGGGTCTCGCGGTCGTAGAGCAGACCGAATTCCATCGCCAGAGCTAAGCGATGGGCATGCTCGGCGCTGACCGTGAGGCTGTCGCGAAGGGCGCTTCGCGCAGCCAGCCCTTGCGTGAACGCAGCGCGAAGGGTGTCGTGCCAAGGATCGGCCTCCCCGTCTCCAATCAGACCCCGTGCGGTCTCAATTGCGGTCTCAGTGTCCTCGAGGCGAAGATCGGGCGGCAGGACGTCGGCAAGCTGAGCGGCGAGTGCCTCCTGCCCAGGTGGCGGCGCGGCGACAAGGGGCGTCCACGGGCAAAGCGTCTCTAGATCTCGAATGAAGCTGATCACATGGTGGATGCTGCGTTCGAGCCAGAGATGGATCTCTCGGGAATCTGTCGCCGGAGCGGCTTCGATCGCGGCCGGAAGCTCCGCTGAGAGCGCGGGCAGCCCCGTGTCCCGCATTGCGTCGGCGCTCGCGGCCCAGTCCTCCGGCCGGTTGCGAACCCGCGCCGCTTCGGCGATCAGGTCGTCGAGACGAGCGAGCAGCGGGGCGGACGGTTGCGACGGCATCGCCGCGAGGGCATCGTGCAGCAGTCCGAAACTGTCCGCAAGACCGTCCCACGAAACAGATGACACCGGCGGACCTTGGGCCGCCTCCCGGCACCCCTCCGCGAGCGTCACCAAGGCGACCGCAAGGTTGCCGCTATCGACGGTGGAGACATAGCGCGGCTCCAACGGTTCGAGGGTGCGGGTATCGAACCAGTTCAGGATATGACCGTGGTAGCGCTTGAGCCGCTCAAGCGTGGCCAGCACATTAGCCGCTCGCGCGACGAGGGCGGGCAACCCGGAATGACCAAGGTCGAACGCAGAGAGCGCTGAAAGTAGCAACATGCCGACATTGGTGGGTGAAGAGCGGTGAGCTATCTCTTCATGCGGCTCGGTTTGATAATTGTCGGGCGGTAGCCAGTTGTCCTCAGGCCCTGCATAGGTCTCGAAATACAACCAGGTGCGACGCGCGAGGTGGCGCAGGAAACGCTGGTCGTCACAGCTCAGAGCTTCTTCAGGGTGATGCAGAGGGCGGGCGATCAGCTGCGCGATCTCGGGAGAGATCAGCCATAGGAGCAGAAGCGGCGCTGCACCGGGCAACGCTTCCGGGGCAAAAGCCGTCAGCGTGGCCGCCATAGCCACGGCCAATATCGGTGCGCCAGCCATCTCCTCCCAGGCACGCCTGCGATCCGCGCTGTCCGCGGTGGCGACATGGGCAGAGGATGTCCATTCGAGCATCCGCCTGCGCGAGACCATCATTCTCCACAGCGCACGACAAATTGCGTCGAGCGAGACGAATGCTTCATGAGCCATGAAAACGACGGCAAGGGTCCAGCGCCGGGCGTGATCGAGGAACTGGCGCGTCCGCTCGCGCACTACGCCGCGTCTGCGCCCGTGGATAAAGCCCGCAATGGCGTCTGTTATCAGGTAGACTCCCGGAGCGACTACGGTGAGCACAGACCACACAAACGCATCCGACGGCACGAGAAGCCAGCCGATCAGAGCGAGTAGCACCAAAACCGGCGGGATCAGGCTGCGGCGCAGGTTGTCGATGATTTTCCAGCGGTCGAGAGGCGAAAGCGGACTCTTGAATTGCTTTTCGCCGCGCCCGGGCACAGTGCGCTGGAGCCAGGGCAACAATTGCCAGTCGCCGCGTATCCAGCGGTGCCAGCGGCGAGTAAATTCTGGGTAGTTGCACGGGAAATTCTCATAGAAAACGATGTCTGACGCGAGCGCGGCCCGCCCGTGCAGGCCTTCGAACAGGTCATGGCTGAGTATCGCGTTCTCCGGCACCCGCCCGCGCAGGCTCTGGCTGAATGCTGCGGCGTCATAGGCCCCCTTTCCCGTGAAAACGCCCTCGCCAAAAAGGTCCTGGTAGACGTCCGACACCGCCCGACTATAGATGTCGATCGCCGTGTCGCCAGTATAGAGCCGGGCGAAAAGCGAGGCCGACCCCGCCTCTGGCGAAATCTCGATCCGCGGCTGGATGAAGGTATAGCCCGAGATCACGCGCTCGCCTGTCGGATCGAATTCCACCCGGTTGAGCGGATGGGCAAGCGTGCCGATCAACCGATGGATCGTGCCCGGCGGGGCGATGGTGTCTGCATCCAGCGTGACCACGAAGCGCACGATACCAAGGGCGTCGGTATTGCCCTCGGTCAGGGGAAAGGCCGACACTGCATCGCCGTGAAGGAATGCATTGAATTCTTCGAGCTTGCCGCGCTTGCGCTCCCAGCCCATCCACACGCCTTCTGCCGGGTTCCAGCGCCGCCGCCGGTGCATCAGAGCGAAGGGGTGACCGGGGCTGTATCGGCCGTTCAGCTTCCGGATGCCCTCGGTGAGAGCGTCTTCTACGCCCGCATCTGATGACAGGGTTTCGCTGGCGGCGTCTGCCAGGTCGCTCAGGATCACGTAGTGCAGGCGCGGGTCGGGGTTGGTAAGCCAGTGCCGCTCGAGTTGGGAGATGAGCCTCGAAACCTCGTCATGCGCGGCGATGATCACCGGCAGGACGACTGCCGTCTCGCAACCTTTCGGCAGGCCGTCACGGAAGTCGAGCTTGGGTAGCGTCCGGGGCGGGATCGTCTGAGTTACAAGCCAATTGACAACAGTGACGGCGATGATCGAGGCCGGCATGAGCGACAGGAGCGCGGTCACGATCGACGCAGTGACCGACGCGTTGTTCACAGCAAGCAATACCAGCGGCACGGTCATCGCCACCGCTCCCACCGCTATCAACGCGACGGCATAGGAGGCGCCCGCATGAGCCAGGACCCAGCGTCGCCACGCCGCCGCGGCATGTGCGCGAAAGCCCACCTGACGCTCCAATTGGTGGCGCCCGTCGCCGACAAGCCACCAGCCGACATGGTTGGAACGGGGCGCCCCGGCATGGGCGGTAGCCAGCAAGATGGCCTGATCGGCAACCCGCGTTTCGGACCAGTCGGAGCCCTCGGAAAGCTCCTCCACCGCCTTGCGAAAGCTGTCGCGGGTGTCGAAATCCATCGCGTCGTAGATACCTGCCGGATCCTTCCGTAGGATCGCCTCAACCCTGTTCGTCGCTTCGAAGACCTCCTCCCAAGGCACGCGCGAGATGGCCGAAAGCGCCATGATGGCACGCGAGACTGCCTCGGTCGGGTCGTGAGCCTCGCCGTAAGCGGCTCCGGGCGTCGCCCTGAATGGAGGGTCGATCTCTTCGATCAATTCAGAGAAAGCGACGACGATGGTCTCAAGGCAGGCGAGCCTCAGCATCGCTGGAAAAGCCCAGAGTTCGGCAATCGTCAGGGCCGCGCCGCGCTGAAAGGCGGTCAGGAACCTCTCTACGCCCACGAAGTTTACCTGCATATGCGCAGCTTCAAGAAAGCCATGCGCGGCGAGAAAGATCCGCGGCAGGCCGCGGCACTCGGGCGTAGCGAGGCTGGGCAGGCGGCGATAGAAATCGGGCGGCATGTCTGCCTGAACCTGACGAATGGCGCGGCGAACGTGATACTCGTTGTCGAGCAACCATTCGGCGGCCTTGGTCGCTGCCGGAGGCGGATGGATCGAACAGCGTTGGGCCCTGACAAGCCATTTCGGGATCGCATCGAGTTCGGCCCAAACCGGTGCTGAACGCGGAGCGCCCGCGCAGATCTCGAGGTGGTGGCTCAAGCTCTCGGCTGCGTGATCGAGCAGTTCCTCCGGCCCGGCGCCAGCTGTCCGATCTGGCGCCTCGGTCACACCGGCGCCCTAACCATACGTGATCGCCATGGCGCGGCCTGCGCCGAAGGCCTCGATCCGGCTTCGGGGCGGCGCACCAGAAGCACGGGAACAGTGGCCGCCGAGATCAGGTATTCCGCCGTGCTGCCGATCGGCAGGTCAGGATGCGCCCCCTGCCCGCGCGCGCTGAGCACCACCAGGCTGGCGGCTTCCTCGTTCACGGCTCGGGCGAGCGCCCGACGCGGGTCTTCACCACTGAGCAGGCGCACGCGCGTGCGCAACGCGTCGGCGGGCAACAGTGCCCGGATTCTGTCGAGATAGGCTTGGGCCACGCGTTCGTTGCGGTGGCGCAGATCGGCGCGCAAGGCCTCGTCATGGGCGTCGGGCGGACTGTTTCCGGTAAGGCTTATGTCCGGCACCGCGTGCAACAGGACCAATTCGGCGCTCCGGCTCCGGGCGACACGCAGGGCAATCGGCAACACCGCCTCCGCCCAGGTCGAGCTGTCGAGCGGCACCAGAACACGCTCCCCGGACTTCTGTCGCGTCACGTCATTCGCGGGGGTCTCGGGGACGATCAAGACAGAGCCTGCGGCGTGCTCGGCGACCTGACGCACCGTGCTGCCGAGACCCCATTCGGTCCAGCGGTCGCGTCCACCGACGCCCAGCACCATCAGGTCCACCCCGGCCTCATGCGCCTTCCGACAGATGCAGTCCGCAGTGGCTCCGCTCATGACTTCCGTGTGGATTTCCGGCAGGGTGCCGATTTCGCCGACAAGCCGACCAAGTTCGGCCTCTTCCTCTCGGCGACCGAGGTCCCAGTCAACGGGATCGACCGGACGTCGCATAGCCTGCGTTCCGGCCTCCATCACCCGAAGCACCGTCAACTCGGCTCCCATGACTTCGGCAATGGCCGCAGCCTCCGCCAGAACCCGACGCGACTGCGGCGAATGATCGAGACAGGCCATCACGTGACGAAAATACAAAGAAGAACCTCTGGGGCGGCCCATCGCACCCAACAAGTCGCGCGCCGAATTTGGATGCAATTCTCGCATCGAAACCTCCTTGGCGAGATATTTTGTGTTAAGGCAACCCCTTACTGGCCTGCGACTTCCTTTCTACCAGATACGGGATGCGGAAACATTGATACAACGCAACGAGGTGGAAGGGGCTGAAGCGCGTGATCTGTCACTCGAATAAACTCTCGTGTCTTCGATCATCCGTCTCCAGTGGCGCTCGGAGGCGTGAATGTCGCGCTGCGAACACTATTTCGATCCGGCGCGCATCGAGTTCGCCAAGCATCGGATGGAAGCGGCGATGTACGGGCCCAATCCTCGCCTGAGGCACGGGCAATGTAGTGAAGCCCCCTCGTCTCAACGGAGTTGCCCGATAAAGTAATCTCCCACATGATGACTGCCGAGTTTCCTGCAGATCAGATTGCACCTGACGCCGCTCCCCGACGCGAGAAGGAGCCACATGCCGTCCCCACCCTATCCGCCCCCGACAAGCGCGGCGAATCTTCACCCAGTCGACACCCGGCTTCTGGCGGAAGAGCAGCATATCATCTCGAGGCTCCATGCACTGCCCCCGAGTGAGGCCCTTCAGGCCGTTTCGGCCAGCGAGGAAGGCCTGAGCAGCGAGGAAGCGGCGGATCGTCTGGCGAGGCACGGTCCCAACCGGCTTCCCGAACCTCCGCCACGCAGCCAATTGCTCCGTTTTCTGGCGCATTTCCATAATGTGCTGATCTATGTGTTGCTCGCATCCGCCGCAGTGACGGGAGCCCTGCAGCATTGGGTAGATACGAGCGTGATCTTGGCGGTTGTAATCGTCAATGCGGTGATCGGATATGTGCAAGAAGGCCGTGCCGAGCAGGCGATGGCTGCGATCCGGGGAATGCTCGCGCCACGGACGGCGGTGTTGCGCGACAGGCGCCGGCAGACCCTCGAGGCGGCCGATCTGGTGCCCGGCGACATCGTGCTGATCGAGGCGGGTGATCGGGTGACAGCCGATCTTCGGTTGATCTCGGCCCGGGGGCTGAAGGCCGAGGAGGCGATCCTGACCGGCGAATCCGTGCCGGTCGACAAGGGCACCGCATCGGTCGCGGAGGATGCGCCGCTGGGCGACCGGAATTCGATGCTCTTCTCGGGCACGCTGGTGGCCGCCGGGGCGGGACGCGGCGTCGTCGTAGCGACGGGCGCACAGACCCAGATTGGCCGGATTAGCGGCATGCTGAGCCGGGTCGAGACGCTGACGACGCCGCTCGTCGCGCAAATGGACCGCTTCGCCCGCTGGCTGACGGTCTTCATCCTTATGGTGGCGGCGACACTCCTGACCTACGGCTACTTCGTCGGCCACCTGCCGTTTTCGGACCTGTTCATGGCCATCGTCGGCCTCTCGGTAGCCGCGATTCCCGAGGGATTGCCAGCAGTGTTGACGATCACCCTCGCTGTCGGGGTGCAGGCAATGGCCCGACGCAACGCCATCGTTCGCCGCCTGCCGGCGATCGAGACGCTGGGCGCAGTCTCGGTGATCTGCTCGGACAAGACCGGAACGCTGACGCGCAACGAAATGACGGTGGCCTCACTCGCCGCGACCGAGCACGTTTATTCCGTGATGGGCAACGGTTACGCTCCCGAAGGCGCGGTGCGCTGGCGCGATGCCGATATCGACCCGGACGACCACGCGGTGCTGATGGAATTCGCCCGCGCCGCGGCGCTTTGCAACGATGCGCTGCTGCACAGCCATGCCGAAGGCTGGCGTGTCGAGGGCGACCCGATGGAGGGCGCGCTCATGGCGCTCGCCGGCAAAGTCACCCGAGACGGGCCCGAGCCCTTCCGCGAATGGTCCCGTGCCGATGCAATCCCCTTCGATGCCGCGCATCGCTACATGGCCACGCTGCACCGCGACCGCAAAGGCCACGCCTGCATCCACGTCAAGGGCGCCCCCGAGGCGGTGCTCGCACTCTGCGCCGACCAGCGCAGCGCCGACGGCAGCACGGAACCGCTGGACGTCGATCACTGGCACGCAGCGATCGAGGAGCTCGCTGCCGAAGGCCAGCGGGTGATCGCGGTCGCCACACGCGCGGTGTCTGAGGGCCACGCCGAGTTGGTGTCGGCTGACCTCGAGGGGCAGCTGACCCTCGTTGGGCTGATCGGCCTGATCGATCCCCCGCGGGCCGAAGCCATCGACGCCGTCGCCGACTGTCATGCCGCGGGTATCCAAGTGAAGATGATCACCGGCGACCATGCCGCCACGGCGCGCGCCATCGCCGGAAGAATCGGGCTGAAGAACGCAGAGCGCGTGCTCACCGGAGCGGATATCGACGCGATGGACGACGCCGACCTGGCTGACGCGGCCGTGAAGACGGACATCTTCGCGCGCACCTCACCGGCCCACAAATTGCGGCTCGTCACCGCCCTGCAATCGCGCGGACTGACCGTCGCCATGACCGGAGACGGGGTCAATGACGCACCGGCGCTCAAGCGCGCCGATGCCGGGATCGCCATGGGTCGAAAGGGCAGCGAGGCGGCCAAGGAGGCCGCCGAAATCGTGCTCGCCGACGACAATTTCGCATCTATCGCCGCCGCAGTGCGCGAGGGCCGGACGGTCTATGACAATATCAAAAAGGTCATCAGCTGGACGCTACCCACCAATGCTGGCGAGGCAATGACGATCGTCGCAGCGCTCTTTGCCGGCATGACACTGCCGATTTCGGCGGTGCAGATCCTCTGGGTAAACCTGATCACCGCCGTGACGCTGGGCGTCGCGCTCGCGTTCGAGCCGTCCGAGCCCGGCACCATGCGTCGCCCCCCTCGCCCGCGCGCCGCGCCGCTGCTGACGGGTCAGCTGATCTGGCACATCGTGCTCGTCTCGTCGCTATTCCTGATGGCGGTCTTCGGAATATATTTCTACGCCACCGACCGGGGCTATTCACCGGTCCTCGGGCAGACGATGGCGATGAACACGTTGGTCGTGCTCGAGATTTTCCATCTCTTCTTCATCCGCAACATCCACGGCACCTCACTCACCTGGGCGGCTGCGCGGGGAACGCCGATCATCTGGGTCTGCGTGCTGACCGTCGTAGCCGCTCAGCTCGCGATCACCTACGTCCCCCCTTTGCAGAAGGTGTTCGGAACACAAGCGGTGCCGTTCCCAGAAGGCGTATTGATCATCCTGATCGGCGTCGTTTTCTTCGTTTTGATAGAGATCGAGAAGCAGATGCGGCTCGCGCTTCGAAGCTTCACCAACTGAAAGGAACCGATTTCAGGAAGATCTAAAGGGCGGACCTATTCGCGTTGTTGCGCCAACTCCGGCTCTCGAAAGAACCCTAAATCCCGGTCAAAGCCTGCGCACGGAATTTCCACCTGCGACGATTGCGCGGATCAGCTCTGCCGTGGCCAGATGCGCCTCCCCTGCGAGAGATGCAGCAGCCGCGTGTTCATGACTTGTGGCCGCATCTTCGAGCACGCCGACGACCTCGGCCTCAGACAGCAAACCACGATCGTTCATCGCCAAGAGCAACGCCTCGCAGATCGACAGCGCAGCGATCCCTGCATATTCCGATTTCGAGGACATTGGTTTCGGCCTTTCCTTGTGGATTTTGGGTCGCCACCGGCTGGTAATGGTGCCAACATGCAATATGACAGAAATTCCTTTCGGCTGGACTGATCGAAAGCAGCTTGAGCTTGCGATACCAGGTCTGTGCTGACCGGGACCAATGGAAAGCAAGCCACGGATGGAAGACACACCACTCGCGCGCAAGCTTTCGGCATTCGTCACCCTAACGGATCAGGAACGCACGGCTCTGAAGCTCTTATTTCGCCACCGCCGCTCGTTCGCGGCGGGACGCGATCTGGTTCATCAGGGCCAATCCGAACACGCCACCTATATTCTCTCGAAAGGATGGGTCTCCTCCTACAAGATCCAGCCCGATGGCGGGCGACAGATCGTCGACTTTCAGGTCCCCGGTGACTTCCTGGGCCTGCGCAGCATACTTTTGCGCACCTCCGATCACAGCTTCGAGCCAGTGGTCGAGATCGAGGCGGCAGAAGTGCGGCTGGATGAGTTGCTCGATGTTTTTAAGACCACACCGCGGCTTGCGACCGCCATACTTTGGGCGGCCTCTCGCGACGAGGCGATGGTCGTCGAGCATCTTGTGGGGATTGGCCGTCGCAGCGCGGATAAACGCGTCGCACATTTTCTTCTCGAGCTTGGCGCACGGCTCTCCTTTGTCGGCTTCGCAGACAAGCGCGGCTTCGATTGTCCGCTCACGCAGTATCATCTGGCCGATGCCCTGGGGCTCAGCGCGATACACGTCAACAGAGCGCTGCGCCAGCTGCGCGAGGTTGGGCTGGTCACCTTTCGCTCGGGCCGCGTTTCCTTCCACGATTACGACCGGCTGATCAGCGAGGCAGAGTTCGATCCCTCCTACATGGATCAGGAAGGCCCTTTGCTGACTTGATTGCATTCGGCACGCTGATCCATGTCAGGACCGTTCCTTATGATTGCGCTAATATAAGATGGAAAATTTGAGCGGAGGTCCGCGAAACCGACCCGCAAGGAAACTTCAGTAAGGCGAGGTCTACATGCGGCTTGATAGTCAACTCACCTGCGCATCATCATCGACCTGTCGACAGTTCGTGGAAGATGGAATTGGATTCTTCGGGGAGATTGACGCATGCGCGGCGAAAGCCTTGGCGACGCGAACACACGTCGCCCGCTTCCCTTCGGGCACGACCATCTTTGCCCAGGGCGAACCCGCTGCCTCGATTGGTATTCTATGTTCTGGAATCGTCAAAGTCGTCAACCAGACTGAAGACGGTGAAATGCACATCCTGAGCCTGCTTTCCCCCGGCGATATCATTGGTGATCTCGGAACCTCCGAGAACAGGTTGGCTTGGGAAGCTGCGACAGATGTTGCCCTTTGCTGGATGACGCGTTCGAGTTTTGAAGCGCTGCTGTCCGAGCACGCAGCGTTGCAGAAAGGCTATCTCGCCGCGACCGTCCGCCAGCTCGAGAAGGAACGCCTCTGGGCGTCATCCCAGCGCGGCAAGGGAACGACACAACGTGTTGCGGCCTTATTGTTTGCGCAGCTGCCAGCGAAATCCAGCACGACGAATACAGAGTTGCCGATATCACTTAAGCGGCGCGACATCGCCTCTCTGCTGAGTATGTCCTGCGAGTCTCTCTGCCGAGCTCTTCACAAGATCAGAGAGACAGGGGCAATCCGCATGCCTACGCCCGCTCTGATCGTCGTGCAGCAGCCTGGCACTTTGCTCGCGATCGCAAAAGGCGTGGGGGCGTCGCTCCCCAACGGCATGATGAATAACGGCATGAGGAACCGACCGAAACTCGACGACTCTTTTCCGATAACGGCCCATGCGCCAAGGCGTATGAAGCCAGTCATGATCAAGGCCATCGAAGATGAAATCGGTTTTCTGCTGCCAATCGGGAGGCCATGAAGAGACGCTGCGAACACCTCGAAATGTGCCGAAATGGCGATATCGGTCGAGAGCCCGCGCGTGACGCCCATTATTCGTCGGGGTGGAACAGATGCGTCCGGGCGGGGTCGAACGCCAGATCGATCCGTTCGCCGCGCTCGAATTGCTTGTCCTCGCTGAAGGCGGCGATCAGGCTCGTGCCATCCTCCATTGCCAGATCGACGACCGTTTCACTGCCCAGCCGTTCGACCAGAGACACCTGACCGTGCAGGACGCCCTGATCGGGCGTGCTGGGGGTGACGTACTGCGGGCTCAGACCCAGCAGAGCGGTGCCTCCGGGGGCGAAGGTGCGGCCACGGACGGGCACGATGACCTGTCCCCCTTGGGTCCCTCGTTCATAGCGAGTGTCTGCAGGTCATCAGCAAACCTATGAAAGGCTACGGGAATCGGGGTGGTCTGGAACCCTTCTTATCTCTCGTAAAATGACTTGTCAGTGGAGTTGGGCGGCCTCTGCGGCCCCCACGAGAGACATGGCAGGGGCCGCGAGACCGTTCTGGCAGGCAATATACCTAGGGAGGAAGCCAGAACGGGTTCGTCACATTCAATCGCCGCCCATGCTTACCACCGATATGAGCACCCCAGATCACCGAGGCGTCAAGAATGGACACACTGCGAAGACCGAGCGAGCGATGATGTGGTAGCGCATCGACAGTTTCGTTGACGCCCGCCGACGGCCTTGCGACGACAGAACACCTCATCTCGGCACAAGTTCCAACCGACACTATGATCTTCCGAATATCTGCAATGGTCATGGACGTTCAGGGGCGAAACTCGCTGCATGGGATCCCGACCGACTGCCAGGGGCTTCTAACCGAGTGGCGATCTTGGTCTGAGAAAATCAGCAATGTCTTTCGGGATAGCGGTGCCTCCTGGTGGCTCTCTTCATTTGGGCAATCGGCATTGGACACCCCATCCCGGCTCGTCCGTTTCCTCAGCGTGCGAAGGCCGCGAGGCACGGCCCCCGTGGTCCCTGGACAGCGCAGTGCCCCCAAGCTTGAAAAACCGACGCACGGGTCCCACCATAGGGAGACCCCGAGGATGACCTCGCCCGACCAGAAGGTCGGCACGCTTGACCTCCAGCCCGACACTTGAAGACCTTCCATGCGCAGCACCCCAGACCGTATCCGCCAAGCCGTGAGCTTCGAACTCATTGGTCTCCTCATCGTAACGCCGCTTTTCGCTTGGGCTTTCGATCATCCGATGGAGGAAATGGGCGTGCTCGTCGTGCTTGGCGCAACAGCGGCCACTGCCTGGAACTATCTTTTCAACCTGGCCTTCGATCATCTCCTGCTCTGGCGTCGTGGCGATGTCCGTAAGACTATGCCAATTCGGATCTTTCACGCGGTGCTTTTCGAGGTGACGCTGCTTACCCTGCTTCTGCCGGTTTTCGCATGGTGGCTCGACGCTTCCCTGCTGACCATTCTCGTGATGGAACTGTCCTTTGCAGGCTTTTACCTCGTCTACGCCTTCGTTTTCACTTGGGGATACGATACGATCTTCCCGCCTCAGAAACGTGATCGGATGGCATAAACATGGATGACGATGCGACCGGAGGAGCCCCCGCCTGCTTTGCTCATCTTCTGGTCGACGGGCACCTGGTCGATCCCGAGGCAGCACGCGATGTGGCGCGGTTCCGACGGGCGGAGCGCGCGCGGCTTGTGGCCGCGCGGGCCTTGTCAACGGAAGACCGAGAGCGCGCGACCGCGCGCTTGATTGACGGTCTCGAGAGAATCCTCCCCCTCGACGCCGCCACGACAGTGGCCACCTACTGGCCAATCCGGGGCGAACCGGATCTGCGGCCCTGGATGCGCAAGGCACACGACGTCGAGGCCGAGGTTCTGTTGCCCGTCGTCGTCGCGCGAGATGCGCCGCTCGAATTCCATAGGTGGTCCCCGGAATGCCGGATGGTGCGCGGCGTCTGGAACATTCCCGTGCCGGCCGCAGGCGAACCTCGCACGCCCGACATCGTGATTGTCCCCCTTGTCGGGGTCGACACGACGCTTCACCGCCTTGGAAACGGGGGCGGCTATTACGACCGGACGCTCCCCCGTTTCGAGAAAAAACCGCGGATCGTCGGCATAGGTTTTTCGGGCTGCCTCTTGCCAACCATCTACCCGATGCCTTGGGATGTGCCGATGGATGAAATCCTTCTGTCGGATGGCACCCATTTGACGAGATAGCGCAGAGAGAAGCGGTGTCCCCGCCTGGTCACGCCTCTATCGTAGTTCCGCGCCGCACTCCTTCTGCTGTAACGAGCGCATCAGATACCACGCACAATCTCGAGGCACTGGTCACCAGCGCCCCGGGAGGTCATCGACAGTTTTATTTACCCTATTATCCACGAGAAAAAGCATGGCTTCCGGAAGTGCTCAGCCTGCTTGCCTCGCGTAGGCCCCGGCTACGCCATAACGTCGTCGCTTCCGGTTAGGAGAGATCGGCCAATCTTCTGGGTTTCCCCCGAAGCGAGGCTACCCCATGATCTCCGAACTGAAGTCCGTCCGCGATGTCTGGAAGAAGATGCCGACCGAACGTCACGCGCGGCTCTTCCTCGAGAACGCCATCTGGGGCGATGGTCGGTTCTGTCCACATTGCGGCAGCTTGAGTTCGCGCCCGCTGCGCGGTGCATCCGTGCGCCCCGGCCTGTATCAGTGCATCGAGAGGGAATGCCGCAGCCAGTTCACCGTCACCACCAGAACGCCGCTCCACGCGACGAAGCTGGATCTCCGGACCTGGATCGCCGCGATGTTCCTCGTGCTGACGTCTTCCAAGGGCATCTCGTCGGTCGTGATGTCGCGCATCTTGGGGGTGAACCAGAAGACCGCGTGGAAGCTTGGCCATGCGATCCGCGAGATGATGGATGATCGGCAGGGCATTGCCGGTCGACTGTCGGGTGTGGTCGAGGTCGATGAAGCCTTCGTCGGCGGCAAGCCAAAGTTCCGCCATGGCGTCAAGAACAAGCGGGGGAGAGGAACCGGCAAACCGATCGCGCTCGTTGCTGCGGCGCGGAACGGTCAGGCGCGAGCCGTGCTCATCCCGAATGCTCAAGGGCGCACGATGAAGCCCATCATCGAGCGCTGGATCGACCCGACCTCGGCGCTCATCACCGACAAGAACCCGAGTTACGGAAAGATCGGGGCATCTTTTGCCAGCCACCATACAATCCAACACAACAAGCGCCAGTATGCGAATACGAAGACCGGGGCGCACATCAACACCGTCGAGGCGGTGAACGCGGTTGTCCAGCGCGCTCTGATCGGCGTGTATCACCGTCTCGGACGGAAGCACCTACAGCGATACCTGGACGAGATCATCTGGCGGTGGAACCACAGGACCCCGGAGAGCAAAGTGCGGAAGCGGAAGTCTTCATCGGGCCTCTCAACCGCCGAGACCACGACAGTATGGAGGCCGATCCCGGTTGTGGACCAGATGCGCGGCCTGCTCTGCGGAGCCGTCGGACGCCAGATGAGACGCACACCATCGTGGGGTCTTCGGTGGCCATGACCCCGTCACTGCGAAGGTCCGCTGAGAGCCCAAAGTTCCGGACTCGCTGCGCAGTGGCGAATGTCGGTTTCCGGTTCGCACGTCAGCTTTTCCGCCAGATCACTCGGTTTCTGACAGATCACTCCGCGCATCCCGGATGATCATCCATGACGAATGCAGGAACAGCCCTGCGATGGCGAAAGCAACGATGAGGTCAGGCCAGGCACTGCCGAGCCAGGCGACCAGTCCGGCAGCGATCACCACGGCGAGGTTGCCGATGGCGTCGTTCCGGGAGAACAGCCATACGGCCCGCATGTTGGCGTCGCCCTTGCGGTGTTTTAGCAGCGGCAGCACCGCAAGAATGTTTACGATCAGCGCGCCCACGGCGAAGGCTCCCATTAACCCGGCCTCTGGTGTCGTCTGATTCAGGACACGCCAGATTGTGCTGCCGACAACGCCAAGCCCCAGAAATCCCAAGAACACGCCCTGGATCATCGCCGACCGCGCCCGCCATGTCAGACTCCAACCGATAGCGAGCAGGCCCAGAAAGGTGATTGCGCCGTCGCCCAAAAAATCCAGGGCATCTGCTTTCAAAGCTTGCGATCCGGACAGGAATCCGCCGAACATCTCGATCACCCCGTAGCCGAGATTGAGCAGGACCACGATCCAGAGCGCGCGGCGATAGCTCGGGTCTTTGTAAGCCGGATCGGACGATGTATCCCCGCTCTTGATCAGCTCAAAGCCATAGCCGGTTGCGTCCAGTGCTGGACGCACTTTCGGCAAGTCGTCTTCGGCGATCCGCAATGTCATGACATGGGTTGCGGCAGACACCTTCACATCGCCTTCAGCCACGCCCGCAGACCGAGCGGCCCGTTCGATCTCGGCGGCATCCTTGGCGCAGTCCATGCCATGCACCCGCATCCGGATCGGCAAAGACGTTGTAGGCAACGTGGTGTTATCTGCTCGGCTCATATGCGATCCTCTTGAAGGTAGCGTGCGAAAGAAGTCGCCGCTAACGTATCAGTGGATAATGATATGACATTGCAAAACATTCAAGACGATCTTTCGGCAGCTGACACCCTTGAGCCGCGGGCAAAGCTCTTCCGGGGTCTCGGCGACCCCAGCCGTCTTGCGATCCTCGATGCGCTACTGTCGGACGAACGCAGCGTGCAGGAAATCGTTACCCAAACAGGGCTTGGTCAGCCCAATGTCTCGAACCATCTGCGCTGCCTTTTGGATTGCGGTCTGGTCAGTCGCAGGAACGAAGGTCGGTTCGTCCGGTATCGCCTTGCGGACAGGCGGATCGCTGATCTCATCCGCGACGCAGATCAACTACTTGCCTCGACAGCCGTAGGGGTCGATGCCTGCCGAAGCTATACGGATTAACCGACGTGTCCTGCTGCAATGTTCTATTGGTGCGCCAGGCCTAAAGCAGCCATTTGCGCAGCCGCAGCAAAATGGCGCTTTGTCCGCAAAGCGGACCTCCTACATTCACCGGGGCTTGCAAGCGCAGCGAGTTGCAGCCTCGGCTGGCCGCGTTGCAGCAAACTGGACTGGGGCCGAGCACATCGATACGGCTGGGCTGGTCTCAAGCAAGGCTTGCGGTGACCTGCCACGGCTCGTTCATCCGTTAGCGACCGGAGCTCGGTCGGATGTTGCTCTGCCGACGTTTTTTGGACCGCTGGGCGGTCGACCGCCGGGGCTTAGAGTGCCCCACAAGGCCGACCTACGGGGCTCTGTTGCACAAATCCCGTGAAGGGATTCATGTTGTGAATCCAGCGTGGTAGCTGGCCAGCATGAGCAGACCGACGCCCCCGACCTACAAGACCAGGAACTGGCCATCCTACAATGAAGCGCTCAAGCGCGTCGCGTCGCGACCTCACTGACGATCTGGTTCGACCCCGAGATGAGCTGGGAGGCCGCGCCGACCGGCAGGCGCGGTCGCCAGCAGAGCTATAGCGACGCCGCGATTCAGACCTGCCTTTCGATGAAGGTGTTGTTCGGTATGGCTCTGCGACAGACGACCGGGTTCGTCGAGAGCTTGTTGCGCTTGGTCGGCCTTGAATGGGCGGTGCCCGACTTCAGCACGCTGTCTCGTCGCCAGAAGACGCTTGCCGTGAACATTCCGTATCGCGGCTCCAAGGGGCCGTTACACCTTCTTGTCGACAGCACAGGGATCAAGGTTGAGGGTGAAGGCGAATGGCACGCGCGCAAACATCGCGGCCCAAAGCGGCGTGTCTGGCGTAAGCTCCATCTAGGGGTCGACGAGCAAACATTGGAGGTTCGTGCCGTCGAGATCACGGGAAGCAACATCGGAGATGCTCCGGTTCTGCCCGACCTGCTCGACCAAATCCCCGAGGATGAAGAGATCGGCAGCGTCACGGCAGACGGTGCCTACGACACCCGCAAATGCCATGACGTCATCGCCGAGCGTGGCGCTCATGCCGTCATCCCGCCTCGCCGGAATGCGAAGCCTTGGAAGACCGCCACCGCTGGCGCTATCGCACGCAACGAAACTCTGCGGGCATCTAAGTATCTGGGCCGCGCCCTGTGGCGACGATGGAGCGGATACCACCGCCGGAGCCGCGTCGAAACCAAGATGCACTGCGTGAAACTTCTGGGTCAGCGCCTCATGGCGCGGGACTTCGATCGCCAGATCGCGGAACTTCAGGTCCGCATCGCCATCATGAACGGTTACACCGCGCTCGGCATACCCGTCACGGAAGCTGTGGGATAAGTCCGTCCGGGGAAAGGGGAACCTCGGCCATCAAACGATTTGTGCAACAGAGCCCGGCTGGTCGCTGCAGAGCCGTCAGACGAGCGATGTCGTGCTACAAGCGCTGTTGATGGCGACATGGCGGAGAAAGCCAAGAGAAAAGGTTCTGATTCACTCGGACCAAGGATCTCAGTTCACCAGCATGGACTGGGCGGCGTTCCTGCGGGCCCACAATCTGGAGCACTCGATGAGCCGCCGCGGGAACTGCCACGACAATGCGGTTGCCGAGAGCTTCTTCAACCTGCTCAAGCGCGAGCGGATCAGGCGACGGACCTACCGAACTCGCGAGGAGGCAAGGCAGGACGTGTTCGACTACATCGAGATGTTCTACAACCCGAAGCGCAAGCACGCCCGGAATGGAATGCTGTCACCCGCCGACTTCGAGCGGCAGCAGAAACTGAGACACGAAGGCGTCTAAGAAACGCGGGGCTATTCAGACACCTAGCGCCGGATACACCTCTCCGACCGGCAAGTGCAGACCTCTCACGAAGTAATCGGTCATAAGATTTCGGTCGGAAATCTATCGTTCCACTGCTCGTGCCAACGTTGCACCCATCGCGATCTTACCGCGCCACCGCCGATCACGGACACGATCAAGCGCGTGCTTGGAGAGAACGTCCCAAGATTTCGCCCGGGAGACCGAACCTGAGCCGCCTGCGAGCGCTTGGCGGCGGCAGCAGTGACGAAATTCGAAAGAAAATCGCTTAAAGTGAAGAAAATCGACACGAGGTGAAGGTTATCTACGCGGATGATCTTGCAGCTTAGGTGAAAAAAAATCTAAACAAAACCAATCAAAGTGATTATTTTCGTGGCGCGGTGATGAATTTCTACGGACGCAAGCTCCCCGGCCCGGGCCGGATTGCAGGATATGGCTGGCTGATCAGTGAGCTCGGTCTACGCACGCCCATGCCGCGCCGCTTGGCTCTTGTCTCCGATCACCACGAACGCCGGTCCGAGCCGGAATGGGAGATATTTCGATCGGAGCAATGGCCGGGTGAGGCCGTCTTCGATCACCTGACCTTTGCCATCAAGAACGAAGGCATCGAACTTCGGATCATGCATGAGGTCACAAGGGTTGCAGACCCTTCCGAGATTTCCCGAGCCTTGAAGGGAGCAACCGGCCTCGTCGCGCGTCGGCTTTGGTTCTTTTGGGAATGGCTGACAGGCGAGATGCTGGATCTGCCTGACCTTGGGAAGGTGAAGTATCAACCCGCGCTCGATCCAGACATCTATTTCGCGATCGATCCAGGGAGTCGATCGGCCCGTCACAAGATTATCGATAACCTGCCCGGCACCCCGACCTTTTGTCCTCTCGTGCAGAGATCCCCGAGGCTCGAGCAGCTGATCGCGCTTCAACTTCCAGCTCTGGCAAGGGGGATCACAGGAAAGGCGCCGCAACATATCGTGTCGCGCGCCGCGGCTTTCCTGTTGCTTGACGATTCCAAGGCTTCCTTTGCGATCGAGCAGGAGAAACCAGGCCCCCAGCGAGCAGCCCGCTGGGCACGTGCGATCGGCGAGGCAGGAAGCCATCCGCTATCGCAGGGCGAGCTTGAGCGCCTGCAACAAATTGTCTTGCGAGATGCGCGCTTCGTAAAGCTGGGGGTTCGCAAGGAGGGTGGCTTCATTGGTAGCCACACCCGCGACGCAAGGGCCCCGGAGCCAGTGCATATCAGCGCCCGGCATGAAGATCTGGCTGACCTCCTGGAGGGACTCGCGCTCTATGAAACGCGGGCTCTCGAGGGCGGTGTCGATCCGATGGTGGTCGCGGCCGCGGTGTCGTTCGGTTTTGTCTACATCCACCCCTTCGAGGATGGGAACGGCCGTCTCCATCGGTATCTGCTGCACCATGTTTTGGCCCGTGGCGGGTTCAATCCGACGGGCCTGGTCTTCCCTATCAGCGTCGTGGTCCACCGGCGTATCGAGGAATACAGCGATGTTCTAAAGTCCGTCTCGGAGCCTATGATGGAGTTCATCGAGTGGAAGCCCACAGCCCGGGGGAATGTGGAAGTCCTGTCTGACACAGCGGCGCTTTACCGCTTCTTCGACAGCACCATGCATGCCGAGTTCGTCGCCGATTGTGTTAGGGAAACGGTCGAGCAGGACCTACCCAGGGAAATTGACTACATTGAGCGCTATGATCGGTTCAAATCCAGTGTCGACGCGTTGCTGGACATGCCCGCCCCAATGGTGGATTTACTGCGAGGTTTTCTGGAACAAGGCAACGGCACGCTATCCAGACGTGCCTTGCGCAAGGAGTTCTCGGCGCTGACGGAAGAGGAAGTCACCCTGATAGAGGAGGCCTACGCGGCAGCCTGGCCTCCCGGTTGAGTTCCGCCAGGTCTACCCCATCCCCGGTCCGTCAAACTCCTCATCGCGCACCGGCTGCAGCGCACCAACGCCGGTCTCCACGGCTTGCACCAGAAGATTCAGAACTCCCTGGATCATACGGTCTTCGTCGCTCTCGCCAAGCGCCTTGAGGCAGTGCGGCATATCTTCCATCACGATGGCGCCATTCAAAATTTGAGCACGGCCTTCGGTGAGCGCGGTTATGACCTCGCCAACGGCGGCTTGCTTTTCCACAAATTCCAGAGCTCTTCGGTCGAGTTCCGCGAACGCGCCCCGCATCTGCTCCGCATTCGCCTTGCGCGCCGCATGCTGTTTCGTCGATAGACGCGCTTTTCGCGGCCCGTCGCGCAGCAACCCGCAAGGCGCTCCGACCGCCGTGTAATAGTCGTCCTGGAACTGCTGCATGGCCGCACGGTAGGCGGCCATTTCGGGAACCTCACCGCGCAGTTTTCGAGCCGCTTTCAGGTGGGTGCGGTTCTCTTCTTTCCACTCAGCGAGCGCCGCAGCATTTTCAGCGCGCACCTTGCGTGAGGCCGAGCGCCACGCCGCGAGACGCGCTGCATTATGCACCTTGTTGCGCGCGATGGTCTCCGGTCGCGTGCCAAGAGCCCGCTTGCGCGGTCTCGGCGGAAGCGGCTTGGGGAGGGGACGCGGGAGCGAGCAAATGGCCGAAGGGGTCTCGCAGGAGGCGCGCACCGCTGCAGCCGCGCGCTTGCCCGCGTGTAACTTGTTCGCATCGAGCTTCGGATCTTCGACATTGACCGCGAGGATGTGGAGGTGGACATGGGCCTCATCGAGATGCAGCACGGCCGCCCACTCCACGCCCTGCGGCATCCGGCTTTTAAAATGCGCAAGCACTCGCTGCACCCAGGTCTTGACCTCAGGGGCATGCCGTCCCCCATCATGGGTCAGGGTCTCCACCGAAAGAGGGTGCGAGTGAATTTCTGAGTAGAGCGTCGCCGCATCCCGGCGCAGCCGACGCTCATAGCTCTTGCCCGTTGCGCTCTGCACAGTCTCACGGATCGTCTCCACCTTCTTGGCCCAGAGCGCCTCGAGCTTTTTGAGCGTCGTCGTGCCGTCAAGCTTGATTGGCGCTTTCGGCTCCGCAACATGGCGCGAATAGCGTGGCACCCGCATCGCCTCGCCAAAGACCTGTGCGGCCGTGTTCACCTGTTCCGGCGCCCCCTTCACCTTGCGCGGGGCGGCCGAGTAACATTCGATATGGACAAACTGATAGCTCATGGATCATCTCTTCTCTTCCCGGCTTGCACTCGAGGATAAGAGGGTGACCTGAAAAAACGGGCAGGAGACCGATGCGAAAAACGGCGCCAAGGTCCTGTCGAGAAAAGCTAGCTATATGACAGACTGTCGGTAGGTTTTTCGAACGGCTGGATGCGGGCCTGGGCGGAAGCGCCGAAAAGGACCCCATGGAAACGCTCTGCCGCATCGTTGCCCAGAAGCCAGAATCCTGCTCTCCGGCACCAGCGGTGCCCTGCGCGATCTGGAAAGAGAGAGTATGCCCGCCGCTGAAGTCACGGCCGCCGCTTTTCGCGAAACAGGCATCGCGCCAACCCTTCCCTCCGGGTGAGTATCGAACAGCTTGCCTCTCGTGGCGCGGCGCGTGTGTTTTCAGGTATACCCAAGGACCCATGTCGTGATCGAAACGAAGATCCGAAAGGTCGGCAACTCTGCCGTTTGCCGCCGTCTTTGTCATCCATGATCGACAGATTTCCCGCCACGGCGGCGCGTCCGAGCTGCGTGACCAAAAGGCCCCACCACAAGCCTCTTCCAACCTACGGGATTGGTGGGGGAGGCTCATCCTGTTCAGAGGTCATACCACCCCGGGTCGGGGTCGTCCGTCTCGGCCTCGATCCACCTCAGGGCCTTCGCGGCGTCCGGCGCCTCCCTCAGGGACGCCGAGAGATGTTTTCGCCAAGTCGGGCCCCGGCTGCGGATGTCGCGCAAGGCGTTCATCGTCTCTTTTGGCCGGGCCTCCGCCAGGACCTTCAGGAGCCAAGAGGCCTGTCGGAGGTCCTTGTTCCGCTTGCTCTTGAAGCACCCCGTCCTGAGCTGGGCCACGATCAGCTTGTGCAGGGCGAACCGCTCCGGGGCAGGGACCGTAACCTCCACCCCTTCCCGGTAGAGGGCCACGACCCTCACCGGATCTCGCAGGGAGAACTCCAGCAATCTCAGCGCTGCGACCGGCTCCTGACTGCCCTCATGGAAGTAGCTCGTCTCGCCGCCGCGAGCGACCGGCCCGATGATCTCGATCTCGATGTTGTCCTGAACGACGTGCTTTGAGGTGTCGGCCGGGCCCATCGGAAACCGCGTCTCGAACTCGAGTCCGGCGCTCCGAAGGCGGCTCGTAAGCGGCTCTCTCGGACCGACGAGGCGGATATGCGAGGGCGCGAGCATGCCTACGTCACCGGTAAAGACCATCTCCCGCGCGGGGGCGGCGACCCCAAGAAGGGCGGGGTAGAGGCGGAACGCGTTCGTCCCCCCGAGGATCCCGCCGATCTCGAAGAATCCGACTCGAGACAAGGAAGAGAGGACCTTCCCGGTGTTAACGTCGAGCGAGAGGAGCCCGGCGGCCCTCAGCATCGAGACCAGGGTCGCGTTCTTCTTTCGCCAACCGTCGTAGACCTCCCGCTCGGCGCGCGCGGCCGCGACGGTCGCCAGGACCTCCGGCGTTTCAGGGCCGATCGTTTTCTCCACGACCCGGTCCCCTATGCGGCGCCTCGACACCCAATAGCCCCGACCGGACTTCTCGATCCGCATGATGGACCCAAGGACGGAGAGGGGTGGCCGGGCCCGGAACCTCTGCATCAGCTCATGATAGGCAGTCTGGATCGGGACCGGGAGATACTCCATCAGGCATCCTATACATTATATTACTTTGTGTAGGAAATTACAGCTCCCCTGGCCCCGCGTCCAGCTGTCAGCGACTGCAGGCAGCGGCGCCCTGCGCAACTCGACGCGAGAAACCATGCCCGGCGCCGAGGTCATGGCAGCCGCTTTTCGCGAAACGGGCATCCCGCAGGCGCGGCTTCTTCTCGAGAGCCGCTCACGCAACACCTCCGAGAATGCGCGCTTCAGCTACAACCTCGCGCAGCCCGAGCCGGACGAGACCTGGGTCCTCGTCACCAGCGCCTTCCATATGAGACGCGCGATGGCGAGCTTTGAGCGGGCCGGATGGGACGGGCTCATCCCCTACCCTGTCGATTATCGCGACGACGGGTTTCTCGAAGATACTGGCTGGGATCTCGCAGGGCATCTCGACATGCTGGATCTCGCGCTCAAGGACACAATTTCTCTTACCGGCGTCATTCAGTCTTCATCGGGCGGCAACCAGATGAAGTCTTCGTCATCCAACCCAGATATATCATCAGGGCTATCCAGATCTTCTAGCTTCTGCGGCTCAACTTTTCTCGGAAGCTCGATCTCCCTGCCCACAACGGCAGATGCAATCTCCGTCAAGAAACGGTGCCCTTTCTCCGTAACTTCCGGTAACTTAACGCGCCTATCTTCGCGGCTGACCCTCAACTCAATGAGGCCCAGTCCTTTTCCGCCTTTTGGCCCCTCTCCCAGCACCGCGATGTGTCGAGGGAAGTTCGGAATTCCCAGTTCGTCCGCCAGCGCATGTGCTGGCGTCCCATTGAAGCCGAACTCGCGTTGACGGGCACCTAGGAACAAAAAGACAGTCAGGGTCCCCAACCTGAGCGTGGGAAAGCGTGATCGCACAGCTCTGAGCGCCGGCAATTGACTACTCAGTAGGTGCTTGACCATATCACCATGCGGCGCATCGGCACCTGCGGGGCGCGCGAATATCCGAGCGAATTCTTCGCCCGCCTTAGTGACGAAGATTTTGCGCGAGCGACAATTCTCGACATCTCTTCGTTCGAGAAACCCCAACCCCTCTTTCTTCCACCTCCCAGATGAAAGCGCTTCGACTTGAGGCGCAACCTGATTGTATTCCAGTCCGGTCAGATCGACGATTTCTTCGTTGGTGATCCCGTCCCCGGTCATACCCGCAACGATCGATAGGAAAGTATAGCAGGTTGCCACGGTGATGTTCGGATGCTGCCGTCGTGCGTCAGCACATGCCTCGCAGAACGCGCGAAACATCGGATCATCGTATCCAGCGGTTTCCCAAGGCGAAAAGAAAAAGAAGAAAGCTGAACCCTCCAGATCGCGGATGCCTTTAAACAACTAGCTTCAGGTCGAGCCTTCCGCAAGACGAGCAAGGCAGCTTGACACCTGCAATCAAATCTTCTACATATTTTGCAATAGATTTGATAGACTCGTAGTCAGAAAGGTGCTTCATGACCGCTTCCGCCCTCGCCACCCAAAAAACCGACATCGACATCCCGTCCGAAATTGCGTCGGCACTGAACCTCTCGAATGATACTTCGAGCGAGCACGCCAAAGTTGATCGCGACCGTCTTTTTGATCTCCTCGGGAATTTCACTGCGATGGTGCGCGCGGGATTTCCCATTCTGTCAGAAATCCAGTGGCGCCTGATCTTGAGGGGAATCCAAGAACCTCACGAGCAAATCCTCGGCGCCATGGGCACTGCACTGGCACATCTTCCCGCCAGCTACATTACTTGGCAACTTCAGGAAGGGCATGAATTCGGCTTCGACGAAAGTGACATCGAAGAGGTCTCGAAATTCGGCGCGGCTGAAACTGTTGCCGCCTATCTCGTCGCTGATCGTTTTTGGCATTCGAACGAGGGCGACATCACTTCGCTTCGAAAAGTTCTTTCCGAGGTTTCCGGCCGCCCCGAGGAGTGCGTCCTCAAAGGCGACCCCGACTCCTTGGAGCTTTAGGAGGTGTCGAAGGTCGCTATCCTGAGCGATCATTCAGTGCGCGCCCACTTCGACTATTGCGAAAAACCGATGGCAAAGCTGGATGCATCGCTTTCTGCCGACAAATCCGAACTCACGTTGCGGACTTTCGAATGCTTTTCATCGAGTCCGCTGATTGAACCAGGTTACAGCTTGAGATCTGCCCTTTTCCAGATGGCTCTTAAGCAAATGTTCGAAGCAATCGATCAAAGCTAAGCGCCGAGGGAATCTCGGCACCTGCGCCTCACAACAAGCGCGTAGGTGTCGCGCATCCCGACACCCGCCTCAACGCTCGAATTGGAGTGAACTTACTTCTGGCCATGATCTTCCAGATAAGCCTCGACTGCTCGACGTATAACTTCCGGTCGTGTCGGCAGGTCCTCCGCGGTGCGCCGGTACGCATCAATCGCTTCCACCATCTCGTGGGTCATACGCACCATCACCGGCTCTGTGCCTGCGGGCGGTCGACCCATCTTTTTCTTCTCTGACATGTAAGGACCTCACAAACAGGATTGACTTTGTGATTACACGCTTACATGATACGCGGGCGAAGGCAAGAGTTGCCGCTCCTGCCCCGCCCTGACCACAGCCATCTCGGATAGGAGACAACCATGGCTATCATCGCGAATATCATGCGCCACATTCGGAATGAAGGCGCGAATGACGATCCCGCAGCATCGATCCTGACGCTGTTCCCACAATTTCTCGAAGCCTTCGCCGATTTTCTCGATTACGAGAGCTACCTTTCGGCCGTGCAGAGCTGGGACCCGGCCTTTGCCAGCTGGCAGAGGGCGTCTGATGAAGCTCAGGAGAGAATGCTGGAGCTGCAAAACGAGATCCTCGCAGAGACACCCAGCCTTCCCGCCGAGAAGCCGATCAAACTCATCGTCTACGCCATTCGGATGGCGCTTCTCGACGAAGACGGCGCGCAACGTGTGCAATTTCGCAAGCTGATCCGAAACCGCGGCCATGAGCTTCTGATCACCGAGACCTGCGACGCGGATCGGCGGATCAACGAGTTGCTCAAGCGCACCGTGATCCTCTTCGATCAGCTGATCGACGTCTTTTCGTTCGATGAGCTCGAGCAGGCCGAAGCCTGATCTTCCTACATACCGCGCGGAAGTGACACCGGCCCTCCTTGGGGCCCGTGTCAGAGCACGCCTACCTGAAGGTCAATTGTGACCCGCTCGGGTGCGGTTTGCCGCGCCCGTTCACACAGCACAATTTCACGGAGGGCTCTCTCATGGCCCAAGCTCCCAAAACCAACATGACAATCCGCGGCGAAACCCACCCGATCTGGCCCGGTCCCATCCATCCGCAATGGCACGCCGCAGCTGCCAAAAAGGGCTATCACGTGCTCGCGCGCGTGAAGAACAAGGACAACCTCGCCCTCGCATGCAAGAAGTGTCGGGGAACGTTCGTCTGCCGTCACAGCGTTCTGACAGGCTTCCAGCCGCAATGCCCAAACTGCAAGGAAGCGCGCTGGATCGCCGATGCGAAAGTGAATCGCCTCACCTTTGTGAAGCGCGATGAAAAGGACCGTCATTATGGGCATTTCATCGTGTCCTGCGGCCACACGAAGCGACTGCAATTCGGCCGAACGAAGAAGATCGCGACCGAAGGTGGTGAAATCATCTGCGAGCGCTGCACTTTGGAGCGCTACAAACGCGAGGCGCAGGCTTACGGTTGGGAGCTGGTTGGCCCCGACCCCAATGGAGACAAAGACTATCGTCTCTACCGACATGCGGAAGGCTGCGGCGAGTCGTGCCGTGTCTCGATCGGCAATATGAAGACCCAGCGTTTTCAGTGTCCGAGTTGCGGCAAGGGCTGGTCGAATGAACCGAGTTCCATCTATTTCGCGGAAATCGATCTTGGCAAAAGAACCGTCCTCAAACTCGGCTTCTCCGGGAACACCTACTCGCGCTTCGAGTATCAGCTCTTCGTGCGGAAGGTGCTGCCATATCGGATCCTCGCCGAAATCCATTTCCCCACCGGGCGCGCTGCGCTGCGAGCGGAAAAGAAGGTCCACAAACGCCTGATCGAGCGTTTCCCGGATGGCGTGGTGCCGCATGCGGTTTATCGCAAGCACCTCAAGGTGAAATCGGAAATCTACCGGCCCGAGCTGCGCAATGCCATCTTCGCCGAGCTGGCCGAGGTCGAAGGGCGCGCAAGCACCTAGCCGATCCGAGGGCTCGTTCCGGGCATTCGCCGCACGCGACCTGCCCCAGGAACCTTCCCTTCGTCACATCGCCCAAACGGTCCCGCGACTCGCGGGACCACGCTTCTCCTTCATGTCGAATAGACCCTGCCACGGGCCGCACGTCACTCGCACCACCTCTGACCAATTTGCCCAAGGCCACCCCTACCCTGCGCGCTCTTGCCCGGACACAATCGCCTGAAAATCCTCGGTGAGCAGATCATATCTCAAGGCCCCGTCTGCCAGACCGCCGAAATCCAGTTTCGCATCGCAATCATAAACCGCGTCTCGGCCCTCGGCAGAGCCGAAATCAAGGTTATCACCCGAAGGGCATAGACAGGTTATCCTAGGCGAAACTGGACGCCTCATGCGAGAGTTCGCGATTCCTCGGACACCGTTCGTACTGATATATCGCGTCATGCCCACTCAGATCGAAATTCTCCGCCTTTGGGATAACAGGCAGGGGATGGATTACTGAGAGGATACCGGCTGGAGATACAGGATCCCAAAGGCTGTCTTAGAAAAATATCTGGCACGTATAGAAAGTAGTGAGGCGTTTTTCAAAGCGGGAAAACCCTCCCCGCACCCGATAGAAAGCGTTCTCTCCTGCACAAGAAATACCGACACCCGAAAGCCACAGGAAACTGCATGAGAAATTCTGCCTCTTACTTTAACCGTGTGATCAGATAAGTCTCAAGACATCCGCACTTTGGGATTAATGAGGACTGAATGAAAATTAAAGCTTTTGCACTTATGGCATGTGCCGCAATTTCTTTGGCAGCATGCGACACATACACGGCACAGCAATACCAAACGACCCCGCAAAACACGATCGCCATTCAACAGCTCGCCTCGACCGGTGCGCGTGCCTCCGTGGGCGACGTTCGTTTGGCGGAGGGCATTGAAGCGCGCCCGACGTGCCGCTTGGCAGGGCCGCTCGACCTGGGTGGCGGCGACGATCTCGCGAACACCATCAAACAAGCCATTCAAGGCGAATTGCTTGCCGGCGGGATGTTCCGGGTTAACGCGACGCCGATCAACATCACCGTGACCGAGCTCAAACCAGATTCGTTCAACGGCAGCTGGACCATCGGCTTGCAAGCCTATTCGAGAAAAAGCTCTGGCTATGCGATCCAATCGACAACCGGCTTCAGCACCAGCTTCTCCGCAGTCTCGGCGTGCAACAACACCGCCACCGCTTTCAATCGCGCGCTGTCTGATGCGATTCAGAAGCTGGTAAGGGACACGCGGTTCAAATCTTTGCTGTAAACATCTTCTTTCTTTTGCTCTGAATCGGAATAGCAACTTCGACTTGGAGCAAATGTTGAAAGGGACCGCTCGTCACTCGAGCGGTCCCAAATTCTTTTCACCCTTTATCAGCAAGTGGCACCAAGCTGATCAGCGGGCACGTCCCGAGGCAGCTGGATATCGTCAACGCGCTGATGCCGCGGCCCACTATCTCGCAAAACAGAAATTCTGGTCCACGCTCGCAAAATCCGCCGGTGCCCCCTCAAAAACGCGCTCAATCGTCGGATTTGTAGCTGTAGCGGTAGTTGTAATAATATTGGTAGTGACCGCCATAACGCGCAGTCGTCTCGGCCTTGAAGCCGTTGAGGACAGCGCCCGTGATCGACGTGCCCGCCGCCTCAAAACTTGCCTGAACGGCACGCACCGCGCCCTGCATCGTTTCGAGATGGCGCGCAACGATGATGCTCGCGCCCACGGAGCGCCCGATCACCACCGGGTCCGTCACAGCCAGCGCGGGCGGCGCGTCGACGATGATCAGGTCGAATTCGCTATCGAGCTGGCGTAGCATCGCCCCGAACTCGGCCCGCATCAGCAGTTCAGACGGGTTCGGCGGGTAGCGGCCGGAAGTGATGACCGACAATCCCTTGATCGGTCCGGACGCGATCACCTCCTCCAGCGATCTTTCATGGCCAAGGTAATCCGACAGGCCGGGTGTGTCCTTGGGCAAATGCAGGAACCGACGCAGGTAACCTTTGCGCATGTCGGCATCAATTACGCAGACTTTCTGGCCCGCCTGCGCCGCCACGACTGCCAGGTTTATCGCGGTAAAACTCTTGCCGACATTCGGCGCAGCCGAGGTGAGCTGAATCGAGTTGGTCCGGGCGTCGAGCAAGCCGAAATGCAAAGAGGTGCGCAGCGAGCGCAGCGCCTCGGTCGTGACCGCCTCGGGATGTTCGAGCGCGAAGATCGGCAGGTCCCCCTTGCGTTGTCGCAGATCGGCCGCCTCCTTGGCGAAGGGCACGGTCGCGAAGACCGGAAGGCCAAGCGCCTCGATCTCTTCGGCGCCCTTGATCCCGTGGCGCAGCGCGCGCCGGATCAGCACGAAGGCCGCGCCGATGATCAGACCGAGGAGCGCCGCGAGCGCCACGATCCGCGACTTGCGCGGCGCGACTGGGATCGTGCTCGCATAGGCTTTGTCGATCACGCGCACCGAGCCCACTGTCGAGGCGCGCACCACCTGCAATTCCTGCGAGCGGTTGAGAAGCTGCGTATAGACCTGCTGCGCCACTTCGAGATTGCGCTGCAGGTTAAAGATGTCCTTCTGCGTCTCCGGCAGACCTTGGGTCGCCTTCTTCGCCTGATCCAGCTGCGCCTGCAGCTCTTTACGGTTCTGCAGCAGCGCCTGATAGGCCGGGTGATTGACCGTGTATTGGTTCTTCAGTTCCGCCTCTTTCAGATCGAGCGCGGAGAGCTCCCCCTCGATCTTCGTGACACGTTCAAGCAGGGCCTGGGTCTCATAATTCACGTCAACCGATTGCTGCTTTTGCCTATATTCGTTGAGCGCCTGTTCCGCCTCGGACACGTTCTGGCGCGCCTCGGGCAATTGCTTCTGGATGAAGTCGAGGCTGTTTTCGGCAGATGCCGAGTTGCGCTCGATATTCTGCTCCACGAAAGAGGTCGCAATCGCGTCGAGGATCGCTTCGGCACGCTGGCGATCGGTGTCCTGATACGAGGTCTGAAGGATGTTCGAGCCGCGCGGGCTCTCAGAGACCGAGAACTTGCCGCGCATCCCCTGAATCGTCGCGCTGAGCGAGCGGCGTCCGATATAGAACTCGCGTCCCACCGGCGCATTCATCTGGGACAAGGCGATCGCAAAATCACCGTCGCGCGCAGAGATTTCGTGACCGACCGTTCCGGTCACCTCGGTGCCGTCGGGCATCGCGAGGCGATAGCTGTCCGCGCCGGTCACCGTCAGTGTCATTGGAACACCCTGCCATTGGGCGGGCACTTTCAGGCGCCCGAGCTGGACCGTCTCGTTTCTCCACTGGTATTGGTCGAACAAGCCCGGATCGGGCAAGTGCAGATTTGCGGGCAGCAGGCCGATCACCGGCAAGCGGCGCGGAACGACGAAGTTCTGCAGATTGAGTTTGTTGGCCGCGTCGCCCAGAACGAGGCGCGAGGACATGATCGCGATCTGGGTCTCGGCCTGCGATTTGCCGCCCCCATCGCTGCCGAGAAGTGTCTGCATCGATTCCGGGAGGGCGGACAGTCCATTTTGCGATTGCTCGAGCTGCAAGAGCCCGGTGGCCTGATAGATCACCGGTTTGCGCAGCGCAATGAAGGCACCAAGGATAACGGCGATGACAAAGGCCAGCGCGATCCATTTCCAGCCCGCCAGAAGCGCGCCGGCGAGCGCCATCAGGTCGATCTCGTCATCCTCGACTTCAGGCGGCGCGACGTGTTTCTGAGTTATTTTGGAAATCGGCGTCATCTGTCCGGCTCAAACTCTCAAATGCTTATACAAACCCATGCGAGAACCGCCTGCTACACCGCTCAACGTGTCGGCGTGAGACGCGAGTCCCACGCCTCGCCCGCGCCAATCCCCGCTGACCCTACCATGCTGTCAGGTAGCGCCGCGGCGAGCAGCCGTTCGCCCACCGGGGAGCGGCAGATATTGCCGACGCAGACGACGAGAATGGATCCGACTTTCGCCATATTAGTTCGCCAGTCCCGAGGCGGCTTTGGCCGTGCTCAGCGTCGGCAGGATATTCGAGACAACGCGGTTCCATTTCGCCACCGGCGCGGTCGTGACATAGACGACGTCTTGCGGATGAAGGAAGAATTTCGTGCCGACGACGAAAGCCGCCGCGCTAGACGTATCGAGCTGGAACACGACGACCCCGCTCGGCGTGTCGCGGAACACGAAGACGCCACGCGCATCGGCCTGTTCGGTCCTCAACCCGCCAACCGTGGTCACCGCTTCAGTGAGGCTCACGTCATCCTTGGTCAGGTCGATCGGGCCGGGTTTCACCAGCTGACCCAGCAGATAGGCTTCGAGCTTCGTCGCGCGCTGCACCGAGACGACATCGCCATTGCGCAGCACGGGGTTGTTCGAGGCGATGCCCTGATTGAGGAAGGCCTGCAGGTCGACCGCGTAGCTCCGTCCACCGCGGCGGACGAGCACCTGGCGCGCATCGGCCGTCTCATTCAGGCCGCCCGCCTCGTTGATCGCATCGAGCAGCGTCAGCGATTTTGACGTCAGCGGGATCCGCGCAGGCTTGCCCACCTCGCCGGTGACGGAGACGGTCTGCGAATTGTAGCCAACAACGCGCACAGACACCTGCGGCGACGGAATGAACTCCTTCAGCTGGCGCGAGAGATCGGCGCGCACCTGTTCGGGCGTCCGGCCTGCAGCGCGCACATTGCCGACGTAAGGGTAGTAAAAGGTGCCGTCGGAATTGACGCGCAGACCACCCTCGGCGGGTGTCCGGGTCGACCCCGCGGGCGAGGTCAGCTCGGGATGCTCATAAACGACGATATCAAGCAGGTCGCCCGGGCCGATCCGATAGTTCCAGTAATCGCTCGAGGGCAGCGTCGTGCGGCCACCGCTGAGATCGGACGGTGCGCCGAAGGTGGCGACGTTGGCGAGGCTGAGCCGCACGATCGCGACATCGCCCGCCGCCGGATCCTCGACGGAACTGACATTGCGGGTATTGACCGGGAAGTTCGTCGTCGACGTGTCGCAGGAGGCCACAAGCAAAAGGACAAGACATCCCCTGAAAACTCTTGCCAAGGCGCCCATGAATGCCCTCCTGGGTCGTGTGCCACAATTGCACACCTGCTATCTTCAAAGCTCCAGAAACATCAGGAGCCGATGTCGAATGGATAGCGGAGCCATGCGCCCATGCCAACTGTTCATCGCTCTTGAGCCGCATGGTTCGGCTTTCTGTTTGTCTATTTTCTTGCCGATGCGACGAATTTCTTGCCGCTGCAACGAAATCGCCTCAACCAAGACGCGCATGTATTTCGCACGGCTCACGAGCCGCAGCTGGCCGCTCGAACTTAGTTTGTGCCGTTGGTGGAATTCGTGCCGTTCGTGGAACTTGTCCCATTACCGCCGCCACTACCCATGGCCGCTGCGGCAAGCCCCGCGCCGACCAACAACATCACAAAAGACGTATTTCCACCGAGATTACCAGCGGCGCTCTGCGCACAAGTCACCTGCGCATCACCCTCAGCGGTGTATTTGGCACCCAGCACTCGTTTACCGTTGCAGATATCGACCTGTTTCGCCCAAGCGATGAGCCCCTCTTGGCTCAAGTTCGGTGGTGCCTGCACAGCCTGGGCGAGGCTCGGCAGACTGGAAGCGAGGATCGCAGCAGTCGCCAGCGACGCCGTAATCAATTTACTCATCAAAACCTCCCAGATCGAATGACAGGAAAAACTTACAACACCTCTCTGACAAAGCCTATAAAGATTTCCTACAGAGGCGGTCGGACTTTATCTCTCACTTTCATCGACTTAGCGTAGCATGGCGCCCGTTCCGCCTGCTGCGACCAAATGAGAGCAGTGGATTTGCCCGCTGGCGCCCTCAATGATCACCCATCCTTCGCGCGCAGCTCCGATGCGGGCACCGCAACGCGCGTCGCGGCCCCCATAATATCCATCAGCAACCAGACACGCCGGTCCGGATCGATACTGTCGATTGTCGCAATGAAATCGACGAGCGGGCCGGAGGCCACGCGCACCTCATCTCCCTCCACGAAGCCCTGTTGCGCCCGCAGGCAGTGCGCTGCATCGCAACGCTCGGCGATTTGAGCAATCAGCTCGGAAGGCACAGGCCTCGGCACACTGCCGAAGCTCACGAGGCGCGCAATGCCCCGGGTCGCATTTATCTTGCGCCAAAGCCCTTTCTCGGGATCAAAGGCGACGAAGAGATAACCGGGGAAAAGAGGGCAGCGCCGCGTGTCGAAACGCCCTGCACGACGGCGCGTGTGCATTTCGGTGGGCAGGAAGCTTTCTATGCCTTGACGCTCGAGATGGGCCTGCGCGATCGCCGCGCTGTTGGGCTTGAGCTGCGCCAGAAACCAGGGCCCGTTCGAGGCAAGGGAAACCATACCGACATCCGTTCAAATATGAACAGACTCACCACGAATTCGGCCAGTACTTCAACCCCAAAACATGCCCGCGCGGATCGATATCGATCGCGCGAGCTGCGCGCCAAGCCTTGCCATGTCGTCGCCATGACGGGCTAAACTCGAAGCGAAACGCTCGATTGCTGCGAGAGGCCCTGAACATCCGAACCATAGGCCAAGCGACTGAAGTTCTAGACAGGCCCCGAGGCAGCGACCCTGCCGCGCTACGCGCACGCGTTTTTTCTACCGAACGAAGTGCTGGCCAGGATGCGGAGCCACGAATGCGCATCTCGCTTGAAATCGTCGCGGCGCTTACCGCTTTCCTGTTGGGCCTGAGAAAAAGAGACCGCGTCCCCTTCCTCCGATAACGCGCCGCGCATCCAATTCAGGGAACACAAGCCGCTCACCGCATCATCAACACGACCGCTACAAACAGCACGACCATAAGCAGAAAACCCCAAAAGCCAGCCCGGTTCAAGAGCGGCGCGCTCCGACCGCAAGCGCCACATCGGTTCGCGCCAAAACGGATCCGATGCCAACAGGCTTCACATTGGAAAAATCGAAGTGCCAAGCCCTTATTTTTTGCAATCTTTCTCAACAACACACCTTAAATCTTGGGCATCAAGCTTCGCGTCATAGATGGCCTGAACGCCGACAGCTTTGGACATAATCAATTTTCGACATCTTGGAGGAGATCGAAATACTCAAACTCTCCGTATTTTTAGCGCGGGCCATCTCTATAGTTCAAAAGAAATTCTAATTTTACGCCCGCCCAAGCAAAGCATTGCTACCTAAAGCTGCATTGATATGAGGATCACTCAACTCTTGCGACGCATAGGCTGCCCCCAGTCAGGCGCGATGAGTGAACTGTCCAATGAGCGCACGACGCAGGCGACTCAAGAGCGCGACTCGGCGATAGATCAGCAGGTAGATCAGAAAGACCACTCCGACCCCGCAGCCAAGCACCACTGAATCGCCGGGCGCGATGACCGTGATCGTGCAGGCGATCAACGAGAGCGGCCAGAGAAGAATACTTGTAAGCGGATTGCGCATCCGAGGCATGCCGATCGTCTCCGCGATGCGCTTGGCACGGCTACGATAGACAAGACTGTGCAAATGAAGACGATCCGCTTCTCCGGGGTTTGTCCCGTCGCGTTTCGCGCGCCGACGGATCGACACCAGCGTCTCGATCCAGGGATAGGATAAGGCCAGAACCGCGATCATCGGCGAATATTCCGGATTGCGCACCGGCAGGATGATCCCGATCACCGCGAGAACGAACCCCGTCGTATAGGCGCCAGCATCACCGAAAAAGAGCTTTCCAGCGGGGAAGTTCAGCACGAAGAAACCCGCGATCGCGCCGATCATAAGCAGGCAAATCGCAAGAAGCGCCACATCATCCGATCGCGCCGCAAGGATCGCAAAACAGCTGAGAACAATGATCGCGCTGCCCGAGGCAAGGCCGTTGACGCCGTCGATGATGTTTAGCGAATTGGCGATGCCGCCAATGGCCAGAACGCTCAACGCTATGCCAAAGGCCGGATAGCCAAGCAGGAAATCGAGCCCCGGGATATCCGCCCGCTCGATATGATAGCCAGACACCAAACAGAAGATCAGCCCGGCAAGAACCGTCGCCACCAGACGCCATTTCGCCGAGACTTTCTTGGTGATGTCCTCGATCGCGCCGGAAAGAAACGCGGGCAGCGCGCAGAGACAAATCATCCACCAAAGTCTACGCGCCTCAGCGGGTAGCATGATCGCCGCGAGACAGGCCCCCAACAACACCGCGATTCCTCCAATCCGCGGCGTTGGAGCGTCATGGATCTTCTGCACGCCATCGCTGCCGTCATGTGTCAGCGTGCCGTGAAATTTCTGAGAGACGACGATGAGGCCTGCGAGAAAGAAGGAGGAGGCAAAGGCAGCATCCAAATAAATATGCACCTGATCAAATCCTTCGATTTCTGCGTCACGACGCGTCGTGCGAGCAACTTGTGATCGGAAAATTCCACCGTTTAACGTAGGGACACCTACCCTTTTTAGGGCCTGCATCCAAGTCAAAACGGCCAATCCGCCGAGGCCGGCGAAATATTTCATCAATGCGTCATGTCGCGCATTTGATCCAGCCAACAATAGCGATTGCGGATCAGCGCAGAAGCACCGACAAGAGCCCCATGGATACGCTCGTCTTCCTTATCTCCAAGCTCGCAGCCCTCCTGCTACGCGCAGAAACCTGGGAAGCGCTTTTGCTCGCAGCCGCGCTGATCGCGCTCGTGAGCGGGCGCCTGCGCGCGGCGCGCAGGATGCTTTCCGTAGCGCTGGCGAGCCTCCTCGCTCTGGGGATCTTTCCCCTCGGCGATCTCCTGATCGCCCCCTTGGAGCAAGCCTATCCGACCAATCCGCAGTTCACCCATGTCGACGGGATCATCATACTGGGCGGCGCGGAGGATGGCGCAGGCACGGCCCGCCACCATCAAGTCCAACTCAACGCCGCCGAGCGCGTCACCGCGGGGCTCGCCCTGGCGCATCGCTTTCCGGATGCCAGGATCCTGCTCTCTGGCGGCAGCGGCGACCTGCGCGATCTGGCACGAGAAAGCTTACCCGGCGCCGAAGTCATGGCCGCCGCCTTTCGCGAAACGGGTATCCCGCCAACCCAGACCCTCCGGGTGAGTATTGAAGAGCTTGCCTCTCGTGCCGCGGCACGTATATACTTCAATATACACAAGGAGACATGTAATGATCGAAACGAAGGTCCGAAAAGTTGGCAATTCCGCGGTCATGACGCTGACGACCGAAATGCTGACGATCCTCGACGCCAAAGAAGGCGACACGCTTTTCGTCGTGCGTGGCGATGATGGCAGCCTGAAGATCACCCCGCATGATCCCGCTGTGGCGGCTGCACTGGCGGCGGCAGAGATCGTTATGGATGAAAACCGTGATCTTCTTCAGGCGCTCGCGTGACGGAGCCGAACTGGGTTCCGCTTGCCGCCGTCCTTGCCATCCATGATCGACAGATTGCTCGCCATGGCGGCGCGTCCGGGCTGCGTGACAGAGCACTCTTGGAGATGGGCTGCGCCCGCGCGATGAATCTCGCCGCATATGCCGAAGCGGACCTCGAAGAGATTGCGGCGGCCTATGCCTTCGGCATCTCAAAGGCGCATGCTTTCGTGGACGGCAACAAACGCACCGCTTTCGTGACGGCACTCACGTTTCTGCGGCTCAACAACTTCTCCTATAGACCGTCCCCGATCGAAGGCGTTCGGATGATGGAGGATTTGGCATCGGGTCAGGTCGACGAAGCAGCATTCGCCAAATGGCTCTCCCAAGGCATGAAGCCGATCTGACGTGCTCGAAGGTTTTTCGAGACATCAGGTCACTTGAATGAAAAGCCCCGCAGGTTCGACAGCGAGGCTTTCAACATTTGCCGTCAAGGGCTAGCCCACAGACCCGGCTTCTTCTTGAGACCCGATCGCGCAACACCTGTGAGAACGCGCGCTTCAGCCACGACCTCGCGCAGCCCAAGCCGAGCAAGACCTGGGTGCTCATAACCAGCGCCTTCCACATGAGACGTGCGATGGCGAGCTTCAAGCGGGCCGGGTGGGACGGGCTGCCCCCCCCCCTACCCTGTCGATTTTCGCGCGGATGGGTTTCTCGATGGCATCGGCTGGGATCTCGCGGACCATCTCGACACGCTGGATCTCGCGCTCAAGGAATGGGTTGGGATCTGGTCTTATGCGGCGAGCGGGAGATAGCTTGCCTGCGAGGCGACGGAAGCACGACTGGTTTCATCCTCCGCGGGGAGCGCCTATAGACGGGTCGAACAGATTTTTCCCGGGTCGCCATTTTCATGAAGATCACTGTCGTCTGAGTGAAGTCGCCCCTTAGTCAGAGAGTCGCCTCCTGACCGACATTTACCAGCCCATATACTCTACAAAGGGCCTTATAGCCCCCTCCACCGCTGGACCTTTCGCCATCGTATCGGGCTAAATGGGACGCAGACACGACCTGCGGGCAAAACGCAGGGACTCGCCAGTGGCCCGAAGTCGCTGGGCTGGCACGCACTGATCTGGACGACGGGATCACTGAAACCTATCACTGATTCCTCGAAAGTGCCGACACCGCTAGAACCTGAGAGGGATTTATGAGCAAGACGTTCCACCCCGTCCTCCTCTGCGGCGGCTCGGGCACGCGCCTCTGGCCGCTCTCGCGCAAGAGCTACCCCAAACAATTCGTCAACCTGATGGGCGAGGAGAGCCTGTTCCAGGCCTCAGCCAAGCGGCTCACAGGCGACGGCTTCGCAGCCCCTTCCGTGATTACCGGCGCGGATTTCCGCTTCGTCGTGATCGAGCAACTGGCCGCGCTTGAGATCGCCCCCGCGGATATTCTCATCGAGCCGTCAGCGCGTAACACCGCCGCGGCGATCTGCGCGAGCGCTCTCGTGCTGGAGGCGCGCGAACCGGGCGCGCTGATGCTGGTAGCGCCCTCCGATCACGTCATTCCGGATTCTACGCGCTTCCGTGCCGCGGTCGAGGCCGCCGCTCCGGCAGCCGAGACCGGACAGCTGGTCACCTTCGGCATCCGCCCCGATCGGCCGGAGACCGGCTATGGCTGGCTGGAACTGAGCGAAGCCCCGGACGCGGAATTTTCCGCGACCCCGCAGCCGCTGAAATCCTTCGTCGAGAAGCCTGACCTGGCCAAGGCCGAGGCGCTGCTCGATGGCGGCATGCATCTCTGGAATGCGGGCATCTTCCTCTTCTCGACCTCGGCGATCCTTGAAGCCTTCGCAAAGCATGCGCCCGAAACCTTGGCGCAGGCCAAAGCTGCCGTCGAAGCTGCGGAGCGTGACCTGGCGTTCACCCGGCTCGCGCCCGAGCCTTGGGCGCAGCTCGAAGACATCTCGATCGACTACGCGGTGATGGAGCGCGCGAACAATCTGACCGTCGTGCCCTACGGCGGCGCGTGGTCTGACCTCGGCGACTGGCAGGCAGTCTGGCGCGAGCAGAACCCGAACGAGCACGGCATCGTCGCAACCGGCCCTGCGACCGCGATTGACTGCCGCGACACGCTTCTGCATTCAACGGATAACGCGCAGGAACTCGTCGGAATCGGACTTGAGGATGTCATCGCGGTCGCCATGCCCGATGCGGTTCTTGTCGCCCACAAGGATCGCGCGCAGGACGTGAAGAAAGCTGTGGCCGAGCTGAAGGCTAAGGGTGCGGCTCAAGCCGAAACCCTTCCTTGCGACTTCCGCCCCTGGGGGTGGTATGAGAGCCTTGTCGTCGGTCAACGCTTCCAAGTGAAGCGGATCCATGTCCACCCAGGCGCCGCACTTAGCTTGCAGAGCCACCACCACCGCGCTGAGCACTGGGTCGTTGTCGAGGGCACCGCTAAGGTGACCATTGATGACGAGGTGAAGCTCGTGACCGAGAACCAGTCAGTCTACATTCCGCTCGGTGCGGTTCACCGTATGGAGAACCCTGGCAAGGTGCCGCTGACGCTGATTGAAGTGCAGACCGGCAGCTATCTCGGCGAGGACGACATCATTCGTTACGACGATGTTTATGCGCGGGGATAGGGTGTGACGAAGTGCTATTCGGATGACTTCGTCTGATTGGTTTCTTTTTGCGAACGCAGCGATCCGATTGAGAATACCGCATCATTACCAAGTGCTAAGAATTGGAGGCCGTCAGGCGGGACATTGAGACGTCATTCCCGCATCTCGAGCAAAATGCAAAGACGACAGAACGCGGCGCGAACAAGCGACCGGAAACTTTGCTGATGGGGACAGCTTGGCGATCTGCCTACGACAATCATCAGCCGCAATGAGTTCCACTCCAAACGAACGGTGCGCCCCCCCGCCCTGCGAGACATAAGGCACCGCGCTATCCATCACCGGCCGATCTCCGCTGCCTCCAAGCAGCTTACAATCACACACCCGTGACCTCCCTTGTCGAGTGACTGGATTTGCATAAACACCCTTTCAGCAGCGACAGCATCCTGCTAAACGCTCAACTTTGAACGATGTCGGATTTTCGACCCATAGCTCTGAACACCCCTCCCCTCAGGCTGACCCGAGTCAGCGCTGATGCGGTAGCCTGCCAGAATGCGAGCTTCTGATGGCAGGCCAGCGCAGCAAGGTCCAGGAAGATATCCGTTTTCGTATCTTGCGCCTTCTTGAAGAAAACCCGGAGATGTCGCAGCGCGAGTTAGCCGATGCGGTTGGCGTGAGCACGGGAAGTGCGAACTACTTGCTCAAAGCCCTCGTCGAAAAGGGCTTCGTGAAGCTCGGGAACTTTAAGGCCGCTGAAGATAAGAGGCGCTATGCCTACCTGCTGACGCCTAAGGGCGTCGCGGAGAAGGCGGCGATTACGCAGCGGTTCTTGGCACGGAAGATGGCGGAGTTTGAGGCGCTGAAGGCGGAAATTGAGGCGCTTCGCGAGGAGACTGAAGCAGAGTATAACAACTTCAAACCGCGATAACCCTTTGCCTTTCTGGCGACAGATAACACATTTAAAAACATATTCGCAGAAAGCCTTGAGCGGAAGATCAAATAAGTCGACGAACAAGCCTCAAGAGGCTTTGAAAAGCGGCAACAGCCACCAATCGACTATGTTTAATTAATGCGATTGACAATATTATAAATTAAGAAACCTTGGATATTAAATACACTCGCCTTGCAAACGTTACCCTGCGCACAGCCACTCTCGGCACGCGCTTCTTATTCGTATTCATACTCGCCAAGTTTCTTGACCCTGCAACTGTCGGCTACTACGGGCTATTCACTGCAACGATTGGGTATGCTCTCTATTTCGTTGGGCTAGATTTCTATACATATATGACGAGAGAGGTTCTTCGGGCACCGATGGAACAGCGGGGCCAATTCCTGAAAACGCAAGGGATACTATCTGGAGGCCTCTACATAGTGGTCATACCAATCGCCTTAGCGATCATCAGTCGCGTCGATTGGCCCATTACCTTGGTCTGGTGGTTCCTTCCAATTCTTATCCTAGAGCACTACAACCAAGAGATTATGCGACTTCTCATAGCGCTCTCAGAACAGCTTTCCGCAAGTTTAGTCTTATTTTTTCGCCAGGGCAGCTGGGCCATAGCGATCAGTGCCTTGATGACATTTGACCCTGAAAGTCGACAACTGGGGGATGTGCTGGCGTTGTGGGCAACGGGCGGTTTCCTCGCGGCGGCATTCGGGAGCTGGCGGGTTTGGAGACTCGAGATGGGAGGATGGAGAGATTCTGTTGATTGGCCTTGGGTGCGCAAAGGCTTGACCGTCAGCCTCGCGTTTCTGACAGCGACACTTTCACTACGCGGAATACAAACCTTTGATAGGTATTGGGTTGAGACGCTCGGTGGAGTAGAAATGGTCGCGGCTTACGTTCTCTTTATGGGCGTGGCTAGTTCATTGATGGTATTTTTGGACGCTGGCGTTTTCTCTTTTACATATCCAGCGCTCATACACAGCAACCATCAAGGCGATTATGAAAAAGAGTGGGGCCTTCTTAGAAACGCACTACTTCAAACGCTTTCAATAGTGATCGCATTCAGCCTGTTAAGCTGGCTAGCTTTACCATATCTCCTAAATTGGATTGGAAAATCAATCTATCAAGCCGAGATTAGCCTATACCCTTGGATACTGTCTGCGACAGCGCTCAATGCGCTGGGAATGATTCCACATTATGCGCTGTATGCGCGAAGGCGCGACAAGCCCATCATTCTCAGTCACATTGTTGGGCTATTTCTTTTTGTCGCTTGCACCTGGATGATAGGGCAAAAGGTCGGCACATTGGCCGTGCCGATCGCGCTAAACCTATCATTCTCTCTGATCCTTGCCTGGAAACTCCTGGCCTTTTTCTCGACGAGAACACATCACATAACGCCAGTTGATAAGGCTCCGAAATGATGAAAAATGTAATCCGCTATGGACAACAAGACATCACTCAAAGTGATATTGATGCGGTTGTTGACGTGTTGAAATCAGTGAATCTCACTCAAGGGCCTAGTATACCGGCATTTGAGAACGCCGTTAAAAATGCCACCCAAGCAACTCACGCGATAGCGGTCAACAGCGCAACTTCTGCACTGCATATTGCCTGCCTTGCACTGGAGCTTGGCCCGGGCGATTGGCTTTGGACAACGCCAAACACCTTTGTTGCCTCCGCCAATTGCGGCATCTATTGCGGCGCTCAAGTTGATTTCGTCGACATCGACCCAAAGACTTATAACCTTTGCCCACAGTCGCTTGAGGAAAAGCTGCGCCAAGCAGAGAAAGACGGCCGTTTGCCCAAAGTTGTCGTGCCGGTTCATTTGTCCGGGCAGCCATGTGACATGGAGGCCATCCACGCACTTAGTCAGCAGTACGGCTTCAAGATAATCGAAGACGCATCGCATGCGATAGGTGGTCGCTACAAAGGCAAGCCGATCGGCAATGGCCGCTATAGCGATATCACTGTATTCAGCTTCCACCCTGTCAAGATAATAACGACTGGTGAAGGTGGCATGGCGGTCACCAATGACGATACGCTTGCCACTCGGCTGGGGTTGTATCGCAGTCACGGCATCACCCGCGACCCTAGTTTGATGACGCAGGAAATGGATGGTCCGTGGTACTACCAGCAAGTTACGCTCGGTTACAATTACCGTTTGACTGACTTGCAGGCGGCACTGGGCGTTAGCCAGATGAATCGCCTTTCGCAATACGTCGCCCGCCGCCACGAGATCGCAGCGCGCTATGACACGCTCCTAGCGGATCTGCCACTGACTTTGCCTTGGCAGCACCCCGATGGCTACTCGGCGTATCATCTCTATGTCATCCGCCTCCGGCTCGACGAGATCGCACCGGCCAGTCACCGGAAGGTGTTCGAGGCGCTTCGGGCGAAGGACATCATGGCGAATCTGCATTACATCCCGATCCACACCCAGCCTTATTACCAAAAGATGGGCTTTGGATGGGGTGATTTCCCGCAAGCGGAACAATACTATCGAGAAGCGATCAGCATCCCGATGCACCCCTCGCTGACCGACGAAGAGCAAGACTTTGTCGTCGAAGCTCTCAATGAGGCAATGAGCCAATGAAGCTAGCGGTCATCCCGGCGCGTGGCGGAAGCAAACGGATTCCGCGCAAGAATATAAGGCCGTTCGGCGGGCGGCCGATGATCGCTTGGTCGATTGCGGCCGCCCGCACGAGCGGGCTATTCGATCGGATAATCGTCAGCACCGATGATAGAGAAATTGCCGAGACCGCCCGAGCCCTCGGGGCGGAAGTCCCGTTTTTTCGCCCGGCAAACCTGTCTGGCGACTACACCGGGACCGTTCCGGTGATCGCTCACGCCGTTGACTGGCAGAACACCCAAGGCGAACCGGCCGCAGAGGTTTGTTGCATCTACGCGACGGCGCCATTTATTGAAGTCGATGATCTGCGACGTGGCCTCGTCATCTTGCAAGAAAGCGGGGCGGACTTCGCTTTTTCTGTGACGCGCTACGCAGCACCGATCCAACGAGCGCTTCGGGTCCGACAGGATAACCGGGTAGAAATGTTCGACGCGCGTCAGTTCAATACCCGCTCACAGGATCTCGAAGAAGCTTGGCACGATGCCGGCCAGTTTTACTGGGGACGAGCAGAGGCCTGGCTCTCGGGCAAACCGCTGTTTGGGACACATGCGGCGCCCGTTGTTTTGCCCCGACACCGAGTGCAGGACATTGACACTCCGGAAGACTGGGACCGTGCAGAGCTTTTGCTCAGAGCGCGAGGCTTTCAGTGATATCTCCAAATTCTCCTCTGCGCGTCGCCTTCCGCACCGATGCCGCGATTGAGATCGGGACTGGTCATGTCATGCGCTGCCTCACGTTAGCAGCCGCCCTGCGCGACAGGGGCGCGGATTGCGTCTTTATCTGTCGTCAACATGACGGCCATTTGCTCGATTTCATCGCTAAACAGGGTTATGAAGTATTCACGCTGCCGCGCGCTAGCGAGGTGGGGCCCGCCAATCAATTCAAACAAGCCGCCACAGAGCCACCCCATGCGTATTGGCTGGGGACCAGTTGGGAAGCGGATGCTACGGCTAGTCAGAGGGCGCTGGAGGCGTTCGCGTGCGGCGGACATATTGACTGGCTAGTGGTCGATCACTACGCGCTGGACGCGCGCTGGGAAAAGGCGCTTCGCCCCTCCGTTAGGCGCCTGATGGTGATCGACGATCTTGCCGACCGACCACATGAATGCGACCTACTTCTGGATCAGAGCCTTGGCCGGCAGCCAGAGGACTATGCGGGTCTGGTCCCGCTCAGCACGACTTTGCTGCTCGGGCCGCGATACGCGTTGCTACGGCCTGAATTCGCTGAACTGCGCGCGGAAAGCCTCGCACGCCGGGCGCAGCCAAAATTGCGACGGTTGCTTGTCACCATGGGTGGAATCGACAAGGACAACACCACAGAGCGGGTGCTCAATGCACTCGACACCTCAGCTTTGCCGAGCGACGTGCGTATCACCGTAGTTATGGGGCCGCAGGCTCCGTGGATCGCCAAAATACGCTCGCGCGCCGAGCGGATGCGCCACACGAGCGAAGTTAGAGTTGGGGTGAGTGACATGGCCCGAGTGATGACCGAGAGCGACCTAGCCATCGGCGCGGGCGGCACGACCACTTGGGAGCGATGCGCGTTAGGTCTCCCGAGTGTCACGCTGGTTCTCGCGAAGAACCAAGAGGCGGTGGCGGAAATGCTACATGAGGTCGGGGCCGGGTTAGCTTGCTATGAAACAGATAGCGTCGGGATAGCCCTGCGAGACGGATTGTATCGCGCGAACATGACCAGCGCCCTCGCTGAAATGAGTCGGGCTGCAGCGAATGTGACAGATGGAAAAGGTGCGACTCGTGTCCTTCGACAGCTGGTGTCAATGGATGCCTAAACGTGTCCATATCCGGCGCTTGGTTGAGCGCGATTTGCCTCAGGTTCTGGCTTGGCGCAATCATCCGTCTGTCCGCAGCATGATGTTCACCAGCCGCGAAATCGGCCCGGAAGAGCATCGCGCTTGGTTCGAAAAGGCCAATTCGGCTGCCAGCCGCCGCCTGCTGATCGCTGAAGCCGACGGCAGTCCATTTGGGTTCATCCAATTCGACCGCGTTGAGATTGGAGGAGTATCCGATTGGGGCTTTTACGCCCGGCCGGGTGCTCCGAAAGGAAAAGGGCAAGCATTGGGGCTCGCAGCACTAGACCATGCCTTTTTCGAACTGCAGTTGCACAAGGTCTGCGGCCAAGCATTAACATTCAATGAAGGCTCAATCCGACTGCATCAGCGATTGGGCTTTCATCAGGAGGGCCTTCTACGCGACCAACATCGAGCCGACGGAGCCTACCATCCGGTAATTCATTTTGGACTGCTTCGGTCAGAATGGCCGGAGGCCAAGAAAGCGCTTTTGTCTCGCACTTTTACTCGACATCGAGGATCAAAAGAATGACCAACGCCATGCAAATTGCAGGACGGAAAATCGGACCGGATCACCCACCCTACGTAATCGCGGAACTTTCGGCCAACCACAACGGGCGGCTCGAAACCGCCCTTGCCATCGTCGAGGCGGCGAAAGCCGCAGGGGCGGATGCGGTCAAGCTGCAGACCTACAAGCCCGACACGATCACTCTCGACAGCGATGCCGAAGAGTTCCGCATCAAAGGCGGGCTCTGGGACGGGCGCACGCTTTTCGAGCTCTATGAAGAGGCCCACATGCCCTGGGAGTGGCACAAGCCGTTGTTCGACCATGCTCGCAAGCTTGACATAACCATTTTCAGTTCACCATTCGATTCAACTGCAGTCGACCTACTCGAAGACCTCGGCGCACCAGCCTACAAGATAGCGTCGTTCGAAGCGGTCGACCTGCCGTTGATCCACTACGTAGCGGCGACCGGCAAACCGATGATCATCTCCACCGGCATGGCCGACGATGAAGAGATCGCCGAGGCAATCGAAGCGGCGCGCGAAGGTGGCTGCAAAGAGCTGGCCATCCTGCATTGCGTGAGTGGCTATCCGGCACCGGCCGAAGACTACAACCTGCGCACCATTCCCGATATGGTCGATCGCTTCGGCCTCGTCACTGGACTTTCTGATCACACGCTCGACAACACTACCGCTATCGCTTCTGTCGTGTTGGGTGCGTCACTGATCGAAAAGCACTTCACGCTCGACCGTAACGGTGGAGGGCCAGACGACAGCTTCTCATTGGAGCCGAAGGAAATGGCTGCCCTCTGCAAAGACGCCCGCACCGCTTGGTCGGCGCTAGGCTCAGTGGACTACGGACGCAAAGCTAGTGAGAAGGGCAACGTTCAGTTCCGCCGCTCACTATATTTCGTGAAAGACCTCAAAGCAGGTGAGGTCATTTCTCCCGATGCCGTGCGTAGCGTGCGGCCGGGATATGGGCTGGCGCCGAAGATGCTGGAAGAGGTTGTGGGGAAGCGGGTGCGGCGTGATGTGTTGGCGAATACGGCGGCTACCTACGACATGATCGAAAGCGAGTGAGGGTCGTGCATCTCAATGGGACAACAGCATTTCTTATCTCTAAGCCGCTGCAATTGATGATTTCACTACTCGTTTTGCGCCAGCTTCATCTGGACGTGATACCTGTCTTCCTTGTCACAAATTCATTCCGCGGTGCCAAAGATATCGCTGGGAGACTGAATGCGGTCTACCCGAACCAGGTTGAGGCGCCCTTTTTCGAGACACAAGCCGAAGCCTATTCCTATCTTGGCGAAAAGCGTTTAGCGCATGTGTTTATCGACAGTGACGTTGGGTTCCAGAAAGCGTTCACGCTTGCACGGCTGAAGCAACTGAGCCGTGGGAATAGAATTTATGTTTTTGAAGAGGGATTGGGCACGTATCGCGATGATCTCTATCGCGGCCTGAAGGCGCGCGTGTTCTCTGCTCTCGGCATTGCAACCCGTTTTGGAGCTAGTCGCTTCGTCGACAAGGTGTTCCTGCTAACATCGGACGAATACGTTGAGAAATTCCCTGATCTCGCAACGAAAGCCATTAAGATATCCGGGAGCTTAAGTGACTTTATGTCCGAAGAACATGAAAACCTGAGATTGGTTTTTGGGTTCGCTGGTGTTGCCACGCCGAGTCACGACAGGAAGGAAGTCTGTCACCTGTATCTGACGAGCTGGAGCGTTGATGAAGATTTCTTAGACAATTTCAGCCGACTTCCCGGCGACCTGTTCATCAAGGCCCACCCTCATATCAAAACTGACATCCTTCCAAGAGGTATCGAGGCTATCGATGCGGGAATTCCCGCCGAACTGGCGATTGTTGAGTTGCTCCGCTACTATGAAGCGGTCCGAGTCTTCGACCACATGTCGAGTACAAGACGATATATCACCTCACAAAGAGCCTCTTTTCAGGATGCAAATGCGGTCAGTTGGTAGAGATCGGAAGCTGACCTTTAAAGTATTGGTCAAATTGGTTTGGCCAATGCTTATCATCGTTGGTTTTTTGTCCGCGTTCAATCTGAGGTTTGACTTAGTTGGCCTAAGCTTTTTTGTTATATCTGTGCAAAGCTCAGTTTTTCTCGGGTTGTCATCAGCGCGCTCTGCAAGTTTATTTTTGATATATTGGCTTTTTTCATTTTCTTTTTTAGGCCTCATACCGTGGCTCCAATACTCCGCACATGTGCACATTTGGCGCGCGACAATGATCAACCCTAGGACTTATCTAGATATCAACATGGCGATTTTCTTAGCCAATTTTGTGACTTTCTCTGCCTACCACCTGTCCGCAAGAAGGCACATTTTCTTTAGGGCAAGACCGTATCAGGTCCGTAGGCCGAGTTTGACCGCGTTCGTTTTAATAATTTTTTCTGCACTCGGCTTTCTCGGAGTGCTTTTTAGCAACGCGTTTGAACTTAGCCTACTTCTGTTTCGAGGGCTCGTCGACCAAGCTCGCGACGCAGTAATAACCTCAAGCTCTCTATCTCTGATCTTCGGCATGTTTACACGATTTTTGCCTGTTTTTTGCTTTTATTTTGCCATCACAGAGCTGAGGAACATGCGGCTGCTGAAAGTAGCGTTGTTCTTCCTTATGATTATGTCGGTCTTTCCAACCGGTGTAGCTCGCTATATGGTTGCATATACTTACATTCCTGTGCTGTTGATCATGGTCCCTAGTGCGCGAAAGGGTTTCAATTTCGCACTGGTTTTTCTATTGTCCCTGTTGTTTGTTTTCCCGTTTTTGAATCAATTTCGCCATTTCGACGGCTTTAGTCGTATAGGCCTCCTACCATCCCAAGATTTTTTCTTTGCGGCCCACTTTGATGCATTTGAAAACTTTGCAAGCGCTTTTGATGCGCATTTTGTTACTGGTGGCTACCAGCTCCTCGGCGCTCTGCTCTTTTTTGTCCCAAGGACGTTTTGGCCGGACAAGCCGGTGGGTAGTGGATACCAACTTTCAGAAAATGCGGGCTACATATTCAATAATATCTCGATGCCTTTTCTTGGCGAAGGCTATGTGAATTTCGGTTTTTTCGGCATCATCTTGTTCGCGGCGTTCATTGGCTATGCCATGGTTGGGGCGGATCGTACACTGGAACGGCAGGTTCAGTCGGGCATGCAAATTAACTATCACACTTCTGTATTGTATTTCTTGTTTGGCGCCCTGTTCTTTATTCTCCGCGGCGACTTGCTGTCCTCGTTTGCATATATGTCAGCCGGAATTATGGTCTCATGGTTTGTCAGTGCATCGGTGCGCCTTTTGAACCGAAAGGAAAAAGTATGACAAAGCGCTTTCTTATCAACGCATCCAACCTCCACGTCGGTGGAGGCGTACAAGTTGCAAGTTCCTTTCTTTCAGAAATCGCCAAATCGGAAGCTCGGCGGACAAATCTCTCGTTCGCTCTTTCATCCGAAGTAGAAAGTGCCGTTGGCGGCGCCGCGATGCTTTCGAATGTTAGCGATGATGTCGTAAGTCTTAATGTGAATGGAATTGATCCTTGGAATGTAGAAGCTCTTAACTTCTTTGCCCAATTTGACTGTATATTTACCGTATTTGGTCCTCTCTATCGCTGGAACCCGCCGTTCAAGAGTATCGTGGGTTTTGCGCAGCCGTGGATCATCTACCCGCGCAATGAAGTTTATCGCACTATGCCATTCTTGAAGCGTTTAAGAAATCGGTTGAAATTTTGGATTCAGAGCCAATTCTTCAAGCGTGCAGATTGTCTCGTTGTTGAACTTGAACACGTTAAGGACGGGTTGGTTCGCGAACTCGGTGTCGATCCCGCACGCATTCATGTCGTTCACAACTGTCTGTCTGCAATCTACCGAGACGAAACTCAATGGATGGATGTCGCGGTGCCGCCATCTGATGGAAAGCTTCGTTTAGGCTTTGTCGGGCGCAACTATGCACACAAGAATACTAAGATATTCCCTGAGATCGTATCGAAATTACGCGAGTGCCACGATATTGAGGCGCTGTTTTACGTGACATTTACGGAAGAGGAGTGGCAGGCGTCTAGTCCCGCGTTTCAGGAGGCATGTGTTAATATCGGGCCGCTAGCACCCGCCCAGTGTCCGGCCTTTTATCGCGCTCTAGATGCGGTAGTCTTTCCCTCGTTACTAGAATGCTTTTCGGCGACTCCTCTAGAGACCATGGCAATGGAACGCCCATTGTTTGCGTCCGATCGCCCCTTCAATCGAGATGTTTGTGGGAAGCATGCAACATATTTTGACCCGGGATCTCCGACCGATGCCGCCCACGCAATTGCGGCAGCATTCAAAGATGGCGCACCCAACGCCACCGCTATGCGTGCAGCAAGAGAGCATGCATTTTCCTTTTCCACGCCAGAAGACCGAGCTCAACGATATTTGGCACTTCTGAGCTCCGACCTCGACGAAACACAGCAGGATATTTAAACATGTTCAATGACAGGACCCTTCTTATTACCGGTGGCACGGGCTCTTTCGGCAATGCCGTCTTGCGTCGGTTCATTGACTCCGATCTGCGCGAGATCCGGATCCTAAGCCGGGACGAGAAGAAGCAGGACGACATGCGTAAGAAGTATGCGAACCCGAAGCTAAAATTCTATATTGGCGATGTGCGCGACTACCAATCGGTGCTGAATGCCATGCGCGGTGTCGATTACGTGTATCACGCTGCGGCGCTTAAGCAGGTGCCTTCGTGCGAGTTCCACCCGATGGAGGCAGTCAAGACCAACGTAATCGGCACCGAGAACACGCTCGAAGCCGCAATCAATTGCGGCGTTAGACGTGTAGTCTGCCTGAGCACAGACAAAGCGGTCTACCCAATCAATGCGATGGGCATCAGTAAAGCAATGATGGAGAAGGTCATCGTCGCCAAGTCTCGATTGAGCAATGACACGGTGATCTGCGCCACTCGATACGGCAACGTGATGGCCTCACGAGGGTCAGTGATCCCGCTGTTCACCAATCAAATTCGCGCCGGCAGACCGATCACGATCACCGACCCGTCGATGACCCGGTTCATGATGACACTCGATGACGCCGTTGACTTGGTGCTCTACGCCTTTAAACACGGCGAACCAGGCGAGATCTTCGTTCAAAAAGCGCCTGCCGCGACGATCGAAACTTTGGCAATGGCCCTCACGGACCTGCTCGGGGTGCCCAAACACCCCATCAACACCATCGGCACTAGGCATGGTGAAAAGCTTTTCGAGGTGCTGCTGAGCCGCGAAGAAATGGCGGCAGCTCAGGACCTAGTCGGATATTACCGCGTGCCGCCCGATTTGCGCGATCTCAACTACGATAAATTTGTCGAGACGGGCGAGGTCAGAATTTCGCAAGCGGAGGACTATAACTCGCACAACACAATGCGCCTCGACGTGAAGGGGATGAAAGACCTTCTAATGAAACTCCGTTTCATGCAGGCGACAGTTCGGGGCGAACATTTGGAGGCCGAGGAGTAACGCGATGTCGTTTCCGTTTACCCGGATCCTGGTTACCGGTTCACAGGGCTTCGTCGGTCGTAACCTGATGGTGCGTCTGGGTGAAGAGGCCGACGTAGTCGTCGCGCGCTTCGATCGCGGCGACGATTCCGCCCGCCTCGAAAATCTATTAGCTGAAGCCGATGTAGTTATTCACTTGGCCGGTGAAAACCGACCCAAGGACGAACGGGCCTTCGACGAGATCAACGCCGGTCTGACGGTAAAGCTTTGCGACGCTATTCAGCGGGAATTCGATACGAGCGGACGCCACGTAGCGCTCCTGCTCGCCTCTTCGATCCAGGCCGAGTGCGATACCCCCTACGGCCGCAGCAAACTGGCTGCAGAACAAGCAGTGCGCGCCCTCGCACAGGAAACCAAAAATCCTGCGATTGTATTCCGTCTTCCAGGCGTCTTCGGAAAATGGGGGCGCCCGAACTATAACTCGGTCGTGGCAACCTTCTGCCACAATATCGCACGGGGTCTGCCAATCCGCATTGACGACCCAGACGCATCGCTTCGTTTGGCCTACATCGACGACGTGCTAAATGCTTTCCTTTCAGCACTCAAATCGCCGGAACCAGGCTTCTACTTTGCCGATGTCGACCCCACTTATGTGACTACTGTGGGCGAGCTCGCCGCACTGCTTCAAGCATTCGAGACGAGCCGAGCGAAGCTACGCACCGAACGCGTAGGAACTGGTCTGGTCCGAGCGCTCTATGCGACCTACCTTAGCTACCTGCCTGAGGACCGTTTCGCATATGACATCCCGCAACACGGCGACGAGCGCGGTGTTTTTGTCGAGATGCTGAAGACGCCCGATTGTGGCCAGTTCAGCTATTTCACGGCAAATCCCGGAGTAACCCGCGGGGGCCATTACCATCATACAAAGTCCGAAAAATTCTTAGTTATCAAAGGAGAAGCCCTGTTTCGATTCAGGCACATATTGAGTGGCGAGAAACTCGAAATCAGAACCTCGAACGACAAACCGCGAGTAGTTGAGACCATTCCAGGCTGGTCGCACGACATCACCAATATCGGCGAAGGTGAACTGGTAGTCATGCTCTGGGCTAACGAAGTCTTCGATCGACAACATCCCGACACGATCGCAAGCAAGGTGTGAAGATGAAGAAACTCAAAGTCATGTCCATCGTGGGCACCCGCCCAGAAATCATTCGGCTATCACGCGTTTTGGCGATGCTGGACCGGCACTGCGAGCATGTTCTAGTCCACACTGGGCAGAACTACGACTACGAGCTGAACCAAGTTTTTTTCGATGACCTAGGGGTGCGCAAGCCCGACTATTTTCTGGGCAGCGCAGAGGGAAGCCGTAGCGCTGCGAATACGATTGGAAACCTGATTTCATCCGTCGATGACGTGCTCGCCGATTTGCGTCCGGAAGCTCTGCTAGTTCTTGGCGATACCAACAGCTGTCTATCGGTGATCCCCGCCAAACGACGCCACATCCCTATCTTCCACATGGAGGCCGGCAATCGGTGCTTCGACATGCGCGTGCCGGAAGAAACCAACCGCCGTATCGTCGATCACACAGCAGATATAAACCTTACATACAGTAGTATCGCGCGAGACTACCTGTTGCGCGAGGGCCTGCCGCCGGACCAAGTGATCAAAACCGGCAGCCCTATGTTCGAGGTGCTGAACCACTACCTGCCGCAGATCGAGGCATCGACGGCGCTAACTAGGCTTGGGCTCGAACGTCAGGGCTATTTTGTGGTCAGCGCTCACCGCGAGGAAAATATCGAAAGCGAACGCAATTTCGACAAACTTGTCGATGTGCTGAACTCGGTGGCCGAAGACCACACCAAGCCGGTAATCGTCTCGACCCACCCGCGCACGCAAAAACGAGTGGATGCCGCTGGAGTCGTGTTTCACCCGCTGGTGAAGTTGCTCAAACCACTAGGATTCCACGATTACATCAATCTACAGATGAACGCTAAGGCCGTTCTCTCTGATAGTGGCACGATCACGGAGGAAAGTTCGATTCTCAATTTCCCTGCGATTAACCTGCGCGAGGTTCATGAGCGCCCGGAGGGGATGGAGGAGGCCGCCGTAATGATGGTCGGCCTCGAAGTCGAGCGGGTCCGCCAATCCCTCGCTATCCTCGCGAGTCAGCCGCGGGGTGAAGAGCGAGGGCTTCGGACCGTTGCCGACTACACGATGCCCAATGTCAGCGTGAAGGTTCTGCGCATCATCCACAGCTACACCGATTACGTGAACCGGGTAGTGTGGCGGAAATCATGAGCGGGACCCGATGAAAGTCGCCTTGATTGCCGATACGTTTCCGCCGCTGCGCACCTCCGGGGCGGTCCAGTTGCGCGACTTAGCACGCGAATTTGCACGGCAGGGTCATGAGTTGACGGTGCTTCTGCCCGACGCTGATCTCGACCGACCTTGGACGCTGGAGAACTTCGACGGTGCGCAGGTCCTGCGCCTGAGATCGCCGCGAACCAAGGACATCAGCTACATTCGGCGGACCATCGGCGAATGGCTGATGCCCCGCGCGATGTGGCGCAACCTGCGTCGAAGCCCGTTGGCGGGACAGTGCTGGGATGGGATCGTGTGGTATTCTCCATCGATTTTCCATGGTCCCCTAGTTCGCGCGCTGAAGCGACAGAGCGGCTGCAAGGGATACCTGATTATCCGCGATATTTTCCCTGAGTGGGCCGTCGATCTCGGCGTATTGCGGCCGGGACCAGTGTATCGATTTCTTAAATGGATTGCCCGCCAACAATACGATGTCGCCGATATTATCGGCGTGCAGACCCCTGGTAACTTAGGCTATTTTGAGCAGTGGCGCGAAGCGCGGAAGGGCCGCTCGCTTGAGGTTTTGCAGAACTGGCTCGACGCGCCAGCCAGCGCCCGATGCCCGATCAGGATTGAGGAGACACCGCTCGCCGGGCGAAAAATCATGGTCTACGCAGGCAACATGGGAATTGCACAGGGCATGGACATTCTGCTTGACCTCGCGGACCGGATGCAGGTTCGCGAGGACATAGGTTTTCTGTTTGTCGGGCGCGGTAGAGATGCAAAACGGCTCAGAGAGACGGCGCGCGCGCGCCGTCTCGACAACGTCTTGTTTCGCGACGAGATCGACCCCGACGAAATTCCGGATCTTTACGCTCAATGTGACGTGGGCATCGTCGCGCTCGACCCCCGCCACAAATCGCACAATATCCCGGGAAAGTTCCTGACCTACATGCAAAACGGTCTGCCGGTGCTCGCAAACGTGAACCCTGGCAACGACCTCGCCCCTTTGATCAAACGCGAAAACGTTGGCGGCGTCTGCGAGAACAACAGCTTGGACGAACTTGAGCAACGTTGCTTAGCGTTGATCAAAAGAATTGATGCAGACCCGAAGTTGCCGGTTCGGTGTTTCCATCTGTTCCAGCGTCAATTTTCAGTTTCGCACACTGTGCAACAGGTCATCTCATCCCTCTGCGCTAGAGAATAGTCCGTGTCCGCTTAGTGTTACCCTCCCGCGGCATCGTGCATCTTTCGGAGATAGGTCGACATCATCCGCCACGAGGATGTCTATGCGCGCGGGCAAGGCGCGAAAGGGTAATAGCGCGGCTTCTCTCTAAAGAAAAACAGCGCCAAATCTCGAAGCCCTTAACGGAAACGAAGTAAGCGGCGGCTGCATCCCACCTCAGGTTCAGCTTGATGGCTTGAAGTTCCACGGGAGAAGTTCATCGATGCGGCCCTGCGGATGGCCGGCGGCGATGGCCTCGAGGGTGGCCTTGAGATAGTTGAAGGGCTCGACGCCGTTGATCTTTGCGGTCTCGATGAGCGATGCGATGCGTCCCCAAGCGCGCCCGCCTTCGTCATGTCCGGCGAACAATGCGTTCTTCCTGTTCAGAGCGATGGGCCGGATCAGGTTCTCCACGCTGTTGGAGTCGATCTCCACCCGCCCATCGTGCAGGAAGGTCTGGAGCCCGTCCCAGTAACGGTGGATGTAAGCGAGCTTCTCTCCCAGGCGCGACTTGGCGGAGATACGCAGACGTTGCTGTTGTAGCCGTTCACCGAACTCGACCACGAGGGGCGCTGTGCGCGCCTGCCGGGCCGAGAGCCGCTGTCCCGGCGCCGTGCCGCGAATGTCGGCCTCGATCTTGTAGAACTCGGCGATGCGGCGCAGCCCCTCGGCGGCGATCTCGGAGCCGTCGCGGTCGAAGACCTCCTTCAGCTTGCGCCGGGCGTGGGCCCAGCAATGCGCCACGCGGATCGGGTTGCCACCCTTGCGGGCGGGACGCGTCAAACGGTTGTAACCCTGGTAGCCATCGAGCTGCAGGATGCCGTCGAAGCCGTGCAAAATCTTCTCCGCGTTCTCCCCGGCGCGGCCGGGCGCGTAGAAGAAGACCACGCCCGGTGGATCATCTCCGCCCCATGACCGGTCGTCGCGGGCGAGCGCCCAGAGATATCCCGTCTTGGTCCTGCCGCGCCCCGGATCCAGCACAGGGGCAGTGGTTTCATCCATGAAGAGCTTGGTCGACGTCTTCAGATGTTCGGCCAGCCGGTCGACGACGGGACCGAGATGGAATGCGGCGGTGCCGACCCAGTCGGCCAGCGTGCTGCGGTGGATCTCGATGCCCGATCGGGCAAGGATCCGGCTCTGCCGATACAAGGGCAAGTGGTCCGCATATTTGCTGATCAGGACATGCGCGATGGCGCCCTCGGTCGGCAGGCCGCCGTCGATGAGATGCGCCGGGGCGCTCGCCTGGGTCACGCCATCGGTGCAGGTGCGGCAGGCGTATTTGGGGCGAACCGTGACGAGCACGCGCAGCTGGGCGGGCACGATGTCCAGGCGCTCGGTCCGGTCCTCGCCGATCTTGTGCATCTCCCCGCAGCCACAAGGACATTGCAGGCTCTCCGGCTCGATCACGCGCTCGATGCGCGGCAGGTCCTTGGGCAGGTTGCCTCGATTGCGCCGGTCTGCACGCCGGGGTCGGCTCTCGGACGGCGCTTGCGTCTCCTGCTTCTCCTCGGCTTCGGCGACCGCAATCTCGAGATCCTCGAAGGCCAGCTGCCGGTCATCTTCGCTGAGCTTCTCGGACCGTTTGCCGTGGACTGCCTGGTTGAGTTCGGCGACCAGATGCTCGAGGCGCTTGATGATCTCCTTGAGGCTGACCCTCTCATCTTTGAGCTCCTCATGCTCGCGCAGCAGCGCGGCGACAGCTTCGCGCTGCGCCTCGGGGATTGCGGACAGGTCAATGATCGCGGTGGATGGCATGGGCGGAGGCTACCCCGAAGCCGCCTCGAAGGCCCGCCCTTTCTCGTGCCTGATTCACTCTGCCGCAGCCGGGCGGCGGATCTCCAGGGCCGTCACCTTGCGCCAGTCGAGCCCGGCGAACAGGGCCTCGAACTGCGCCCGGTTCAAAGTCATCACGCCGTTCCGAACCGCCGGCCAGATGAAGGAACTCTCCTCAAGCCGCTTGTAGGCCATCACCAGCCCGGTGCCGTCCCAGAAGAGGATCTTCAGCCTGTCTGCACGCTTCGCCCGGAACAAAAACACGGTGCCAGTGAACGGATCCTCCTTCAGGACCGATGCGACCTGCGCGGCGAGACCGTCGTGGCCTTTCCTGAAGTCGACCGGCTGGGTCGCCACGAGGATACGGACGGTGTGGGACGGCATCATCACGAGGACGACCCGAGCGCATGGACGATCTCGGCAATCCGCACTGCCGGGGTGTCGGCGGCAAGCGCGATCGTCACGTCACCGAAGACGAGGCGGAGGCTGTCGTCCGACTGCCTCGAGGGATGCGGCGCCTGCGGGGGCTTCGGCTCGCACAGGACAACCGGCGCGAAGGCAGTCGGCTCATCCGACATCTCGGCGGCGGGCAGGACCAGCTTGCCCTCTTTGGCCAGGCATCGCCACGCCGACAACTGGTTCGGCTTCATCCCGTAACGCGCCGCCACGGCGTTCACCGTCGCGCCCGGCTCAAGTGTCTCCGCGACAGCCTGTGCCTTCACCTTCTCCGGCCACCGGCGGTGCCCGCTCTCGAAGATCTCAACTCCCAGCGATCTGAGAAACGCAGTCTGAGCATCCATTGCGAAACGCACTCCCATCTTGAGATGGGTATCACCTCGCAGTCCGCGCCGACGCAGACAACGTGCCGCTCAGACACCGCTTACGAAACGAAGAGCCGCGACTATTTTGGTCGCGGCTCTTTTTGTTGGGAAATCTTTCTATCGGAATGCCATCGTAGCAAAGATATTCTGACATCCTCTTTTTCTGGGGGCGCGTAGAACGCGATAGCGGAACTGGCCCCGCAGAGTGCTCAGAATGCAATCGGCTCAAGGAGCCCTGCGATCACCGCAAGTCGCCCACCTTCCCCGTAGCGCTCGCGCCCCAGAGCATGCCCCATCACGTCGCGCCGGATCCGCTCGTCGATCCCAGCGGCGAGCATTCGATCCTCAAACGCGTGCCGCAGGCTGTAGAGAGAATGCCGCTCGCTCTGCAGAAGGCCTGCATCCCGCAGATAGGTATTCACGGTGGCGCTCAGCGTGGCCGAACTCTCGCGATAGCGCGAAAACCCGTTCGGAAACCCCCGCATCGCCTCGAGCGACACCCCGTGCAGCGGCATGACGCGCTCCGCGTTCTGCGTCTTCAGAACTCGACCGATCGGCTGCAAAAGCAAATGCGGGATCGGATCCTCGAGCCGGATCTCCTCGGGCCGTAGCGCCGCGATTTCGCTCGGACGCAGCCCGGTATTCACCATCACCCGCAAGGTCGCCCGGGCCTGCGGCTCCAGCCCATCGAGCGCACCGGGGGCCAGCAAGCGATCCTGCACCCAAGCGTCCGAGAAGGACGGCCTCCGCGCCGCTTTCCCCTGTCGGAAGCCGAGATCCTCGAGCGGCAGCTCGAGCCCGAGCCGCTTGTCGCGGTTCACGCGCCTCAAGACCGCACTGAGATGCGTCAGATCCTTGTTCGCGGAATTCGCGGTGAGCCCCTCGGATGCGATCCGCTCTGACCACCAGTCGCGAAAATCCAGAAAATCATCCCGCGACAGATCATCAAGCGGCTTGTCCCCGACACCCGCGATAAAATTCTGCACGGCCTTGATATGCGGGTAACGCCACCGTCGGACCTGGTCCACACTCTTGCCCAAGGTTTTGTCCCGCGCGAGCCCCCAGAACAGCTCGAGCGCCCGCGAAACGGTGATTAGGGGCAGTTCCGCCCCACCCAAGAGCGAATCCGCACCAAGCGGATCGCGCATCTCGTCACTCGCAACCAGATCGATACGCGCGAGGAGCTCTTGCACGGGCAGACGCGCTACCTTGCGCGCATCGAGAAACCGGTAGCCGCGCGCCTTGGCAAACCGCTTGGCCGCAGCGAACCGCGCCTCCGCGTCTTCCGTATGGCCATCGAGCATCGCCTCCCAGACCTCGACCTGCTCGGCCCAGAGCACCGGGGCCTTCTCTCGCGCCACCGTCTCAGACCCAGTTCTAAGGCTGATCACCACCTCGCGGCGCGGATCGACAGAGGCATCGGCCTTGGGAACCCGCCGACGCAGATGCCAAATTTCGCCGCGCTTGGTGATATTCATCACAACATCAGCCCCCCTTCGTTCAGGTCAGGGAGAGATAAAGGCCGCTTTATTTCGTCGGCGTGCGCTGATTGCGCACATAGCTCTTGATCGTCTTTATCGGCGCGCCCCCGCAGCTGGCGGCAAAATAACTCGGCGACCAGAACCCCTTTCGACTGAAGCGCCGGAGATCTTCGCGGTCGCGCAGCAAAAGCCGCGACCCAACCCCTTTTAGCGAGTTAACAAGCTTCGACACCGCCACCACCGGCGGATATTCGATCAGGAGATGGACGTGGTCGTCCTCACCATCGCATTCGAGCAGGCGCGCGTTAAAGTCACTGGCGACTTTGTCGAAGGCCGCCCTCAGGCGCTCATGCGCATCAACGTCCAGCACGCCGCGGCGACATTTTGTGACAAAGACCAAATTTACTCGCATTGACGTAAATACATGTCTTCCATTACGATATTCCATATTGACTCACCATAGACCAAATTGTATTTTACGAAAATGCAAACAATTCGCGGCCATGTCTACACCTTAAAGCCATCTTCGGAGCAGGAAGCCCTGCTCGCGCAGACGGCTGGTGTCGTGCGCCTCATCTATAATCTCGCACGCGAGCAGCGCCGCACATGGGGCAGGCGCCCCTACGCCGGTGGGGCGCACCGCAATTTGGGCGCGATGAGCATGTCCGGCGAGCTCTCGGCACTGCGCGCGTCAGAGCCCTGGATCAAGGCAGTCAGCCAGACCGCACAAATTCAGGCCCTGATCGATCTCGATCGTGCCTACGCCAATTTCTTCGAGGGACGCGCGGGCTATCCGCGTGCGCGCCAGAAGTGGCGTGACGACAGCTTTCGTCAGGCCGGGCGCGAAATCACGGTCCGACGCCTGAATGCGAAATGGTCAGAGGTGCGCATCCCCAAAATCGGATGGGTGCGCTATCGCGACACCCGCCCGCTGCCCGCGAAGAAGGACGGGGCTGCCGATATCCGAAACGCCACCATCTCGCGCCGCTCCGGTGGCGGCTGGCAGATCTCGATCGCGGTGCGTTACGAGATCGAGGAGCGGCCGATCCCGGCCGGCGCCGTGGGCGTCGACCGCGGTGTCGCTGTGCCCTTCGCGCTCTCGACCGGTGAAATGGTCCACCTACCAAAGGCGATGAGATCGCGACAAGCTGCCCAGCGGCGCGCCCAAAAGGTGCTGTCGCGGCGCAAGCGAGGATCTGCGCGCTATGCAAAGGCCCGGGCTAGGCTCTCAGCGCTAAAGGCGCGCGATGCGCGCGCCCGGGCTCATGTGGCTCATGTGTTGAGCTGGCGGCTGGTCAAAGACTTCGGCTTGATCGCGATCGAAAACCTCAAGATCGCGAACATGACGCGCTCGGCGCGCGGCACGATCGAAGAGCCTGGATCGAATGTCGCTCAGAAAGCCGGTCTGAACCGGTCGATTTTGAATGTTGGCTGGTATGCGTTCGAGCGCATGCTCAGCTACAAGCTCGAGGAGACGGGAGGCGTCCTGAGCAAGGTTCCGGCCGCTTACACCAGTCAGACCTGCGCCGCCTGCGGCCATGTGGATGCAAGGAGCCGCGAAAGCCAAGCCCTCTTTGCATGCACCGCATGTGGCGTCACCACCAATGCCGATATCAACGCGGCAAAGAATATCCTGGCCCGGGCCCTCGCCCGGGATGAGGATCGGCGGGGGAACACCCCGTTGCTGGACGTGGAGGCTTCGACATTAGCCGCCTGTGAAGCGTCAACTCGATTCAGGTCGAAGGGGCTCAATGCCGCTTTGGCCTGATGGGCAATCCTCGTCCGTCAGGGCGGAGAAGATGTTAACGCACACCTCCGGGAAAGAGCTTTGTGTATCGCTGCGAATAGCAAGAAGCCTTATCTACGGAAGAAATATCAATTCAAGCAATTGATTTCTTTTCCTTCTTTATCGCACCAACTCGACGTTCGGGGCGTATTGTCGGAATTCCGGGACATTGCGGCTATTAGAAATCAGGCCCGCATTCATCTGCGGGGGGCAGCGGCTGGGTATCTGGCTGAGGATCGGTGGCGACGACAGGTTCAAATTGGCGCCGTTCGAGGATCTGAAAAAGAAGCGCCGCATCCGGACCTTCCCTCAGCACTTGGACCTCCCGCGGGGAGATGATCGCCTGATCCCCCGCGCTGAAAGCGACGACGATCGCAAGCCGTTTAGGCAATCGCTTCCAACGCCAATCTTGGAAATTCTGACGGAGAATATTGAGCGTCCGCGCGAGCCACGACCCGAAGCTCAGCGCACCGGGATGCTCAGGAGTCGCAAGATGCGTTTCTGGCCTTCCGCGTTCTCTCGCGCGAGTATCTCGAGGGCGCTCAAGCGTTCGTCTCGGGCCTGCTGATCCGCGATGATCGAATCCAGAAAGTCCTTCGTGTCCTGTCGAATGCGCCCGAGCATCGTGAGTTCGTCCCGCAGGGCGTAGAGCGCCGACATCATCAGTTTCCCGAGCTCGGTCTTGTCTTTCTCCAACAGTTGGAGCAATTCGATCAGCGGCATCAGCGCGTCTGTTTTCTCGTCGATTGCCTTGATGATGTATTCGACTTCGGGCGATGGCGAGATTGCATTTGGCGCATTCGGTGTGTGCGGCATGGATCGCTTCCTTCATTTTGTCCTTGGAATGTCTAATTGAGAGCGCGAGGCTGGATGCGGGCAGGGCCATCGCGAGGTCAAAGCGTGTATGGAGATGGCGCGGCTGCCAGGCCTCTCCGAGCTCTCCGCCCCAGACTTCGCCATGGGCCGTGCGATAGCGATAGCTGTAAATGCCGTGACTGTTGCGGGCGTCCATCAATGTGATCGGTTCGCTCCTGGATCGCAGCCGAGCTTTGAGGCCTTCGATTGAGGTCGGCGGATCGTTTTCGAAAATTTCCGTCATCGCGCGATACAGTGCCATCCGCGCGGGTGAATTGAGTTTTCGCCGCGGCGTCGGTGGGCGGAGCGTCGGCGTCTTCGGGTCGAAATAGATCGGCGCGGGAAGGCCGAGACGCTTCGCGAGCTGAACGTGATTACGGTCGGTGTCCCGGCGAGACAGTCTGGGTTTGATCAGTGTTCCGACGAAAGTCGTAGGAATGTGCGCGAAATGAACGTGATCGCAATTTGCATCAGCATGCCGACCGATCAAGGAAGGAATCTCAAGCGGCGGCAAGCCCATCAACTCGAGCTGGATGAACACAACCTGCAACCATTCCTGCCGTGCCATATGCAGGCCTTCGGGAAGCGAAAGGGTTGTGTGGAGAATTTCTTGCCCGGCCGCCAGCTCTTCGAGTTGGAGCCGAGCGGCACGCTTCGTCGTGAAGATTAGCGTGCCGCCGATGAACTCCGCCCCCTCGCGGAAGATGTAGTCTTCGACGAAGCGCGCGTTCGAATGCTTCTCCGTATACGCACGCATCTTTCAACCCTCCGACCATCTGCGGATCGCCGTCGTTAGCTCCCGCACTTCTTTGGCGAGCTCGAGCGTCGCGTCCGTCTCATGAGGCGCAAGTCCGTTGACCGCGAGGCCGAGACGGCCGAGGTGCCCGGCGATTTCGGTTGCTTCGAATTGGGTGTCGCGGGGTGTGCCGAGGCAGCGCTCGCGCAGAAACTTCCCGCGCGTGGCCGATCCGGCCGCCTTGCGCCGCCTGTCGATGATCGCAAGCTCGTCGGAGGTAAGACGAACCTTGATCTCTTTTTCACGCCTCTTAGCCATCAAGATGCGCTTCGCAATTGGCGAGCCAGCCGTCGATATCGCTGACCCGGAAGCGGGCAGTGTTCCCGCCAAGCAAGACCTTGTGCGGGAAGTCGGGTCGGTCGCAATTCCAGCGGTCAACTGACGGACGGGTGACGCCGCAGATCTTCGCGACCTCCGCGATCGTGTAATAGCGTTTCGGGGGCATGTTCATGGCAAGTCTCCTTTGTTCGCGCGATTGCGCGTTGGTTTGGGTTTCTTAGTTTCGCTACCGCCCGAGTTTGGGCGTGCTTTCAGTATAGTGGTTGGGTTAGGTGTTCGGAGACGCTTTCTTTGCGTTTGCTACGGTTCAGCGTGCCCCCGGATGCACGAAGCTGTGGAAAACTATCGCGAAGCGGCAAGCTCGTCTGACGGCTGGCTTCCGGCATACCGTCCGGTGGTGTGCAGGCGGCCTTGACGATAGCCTTTCCTCCCGAAAAATCCGGATTTTGGAAATACTTTTTCAAATCCGGAATGGCATTCTTCATTCGGGCCCTCTGAAGAACCTAGGACGCCAGAAAAAACGTCCCCGATCTCGAAGCGCACGGCACCTGAACCGGTTATCGATCAACCTCCTTCTGGGCGATCGGACGTTTCTTCGTCGGGAAGGTGCGAAGGCTGACAAAGGGTCTGGCCCGCGGCGGCCCGAGCAGCTGCGCGAGGGTTTCGCCGCCGATCTCACGCTCCTCGGCGAGCCGCCGGGCGGCGTCCTGGAGCAGCCGTCGGTGCTCTTGAAGAATACGCATCGCCCGGATCTGCAGGGTCGCGAGGCGGTCCGAGACGCGCTCGTAGACATGCGGGTTTTGCAGAAGTGTCGCGTCAGGAGCATCTTGCCAGACCAGCTCGTGATAGCCGAGGCCGAAGCGCGTTTCGATGTCGATGCAGCGGCGTGTCGCTAGCGCGAGGTCTGATCTTTCGTCCCCACCAGCCCCGGCGCCGGCCGCCCCGAGCTCAAGTTTTTCCGCCGCTCGACCGGCTAGAAGAAAGGTCAGCTCATCCTCGAAATCGGCAGGAGTTTGGAGCGTCGCCGTAGTCAGAGGAAATATCTCGCCTCCGCCCTTTTGCGTGAGACAGACGCGTCGGATCATGCCGAGGCCGAGGCGCGTAAAGACGATCGCATGCCCGATTTCATGTAGCGCCGCCCGCCAGAGGGCCTGCGGGTCAACGTGCTGGGTCGCGCCAATCCCGCGCTTCAAATCGGCAACCTCGAGTCTCCTGCCTTCCGCCCGAGCGACGCTCTTGGCGGACCGGATAGCTGCGTCGAGATCCGCGGCGCTCATCCCGACAGCGTCCCGGGCGATCGGTGAAAGCTGATCGTTCGGCGCATCGAAATGAGAGCGCAAAATGCCAAGAAGCAGTTTCCGGTCCGGGTGCGTCACCGGCACATGAAGATCGAAACGCCCTGGTCGAAGAACGGCCGGATCGATTGCGTCCCGGTCGTTCGTCGCGCCGATCAGAAGGACACCCTCAGTCTGTGCCGTCTTATCGATCTCTTCGAGGACGCCGTTGATCACTTGGCGTCGATAGTTTCGCGAATGCTGATCGTTGTCGGCGCGCGATCCGACCGCATCGATTTCGTCGATGAAGAGGATCGAGGGCGTCGTGGTGCGGGCCTCCTGAAAGCTCGTGCGCATCGCTTCGAGCATCTGACCGAGATGTCCCGCGGCCTGCCACGCCGCGAAGGAAGCGAAGACGAACTTGGCCTCGGCGGATTGGCCCATCGCGCGCGCGATATAGGTCTTGCCGGTGCCCGGCGGACCGAAGAGAAGCATCGACCGGGTGACGTCGGCCCACGCAACCTCACCAGCTTTCCAGAGCCGCAGGTCAGATACCATACGCCGAGCCGCAAGCAGCGCCTCGCCCTCGCCGGAGATGTCGTCGAGTGTCGGTGGCGTTTTCGTCGGGGTGATAGTCTGCGGCACAGCTGTCGCGAGCCGACGCGCTGCATCCTCGGCGTTCGACGCGCGGAACGCCAGCGCAAGCGCCGTAGCGGTGAGCTTGGCGATCTCGGCATCTTCCGGAAGCCGCTGTCGAAGTTCCGCGAGCGAAGAAGGGGCATAGGTGAGCTGGAGCTGTGCGAGCACAACGTCGCGGGAGAGGGGCGCCAAGCGAAACGACGGAAGCGCTCGCTGCATCCCGTCGGGAAGCGAAAGTTCACTCGGCACGACGATCAGGAGCGGTTCTCCATCCCTAAGCAAGTCGTCGAATTCGCCGACAACCCCACTCCGGGGGTGCCCGCGCAGAACGTGGACGGAGAACGCGATCGCCTTTTCGGTTTTCATCGAGGCTTTGACCTCGGGCACGAAATCCCGCGGCAGGAAGAATTGTCTGAACACTTTCGCTGCCGCTTCCATCTCGATGCCGGAGGCGCCGGTCAGAAAGGTCACCGCCCCCTTCGCGAAGAGCGCATCGATGCAGTCGGTCGTCTCAAACGTGGCCGCGAGGCGGAGCAGAAGGGAGAGTTCGAGCGGCGCAAGGCTGCTGACCTGACATGCGTCCCAGAGCGATGAGGGCTGTTTTTCCTCGACGGTTGCGAGCGGGGCGGCGATTGCCCGCGGAGGCTTGGGGGTGTCGTCAACCGCAGTCATGTCGAACTCGTCGACAGGCGTCGGATCGAGTTCCGCTCGCCGACTAAGCGCGTGAAGCGCGAGGGCTGCCCATGGCAGTGACGGAAGTGTTTGCAGCATTTGTGCCTCCGGCATCGAGGGGAAGGGCGGCCCCGTTCAGGGCCGCTTTTGTTCTCTTGAAGGGAAAGGGTAAGGTCAGTCGCCAAGAGGCCGCAGCCGTTCCGAGCGCGCGCGTGCCTTGATGCGGCTTCGCTTGGCCTCACGCTCTTCCTTCCTTTGCACTCGGCGAAGCTGGCGGAGGATCGTCTCTTCAAGGCCAGCGCGATAGAGTTCGGACTTGACGCGCAGCTCGCCGGAGAATTCCTCGGGCTCGAGGATTTCGCCGGGAAATGCGTTCGCGAGCCACTTGTGCAGGCGTTTCTCGACACGCTGGGCATGCCGACCGGTGCGCATCGAAACCTGCAGGAGCAGGTCCCGTTTCAGGTCCGGATGTCGGTGAAGCTGATGTCGCAGCCGCGACGTCGGATTGCGCGAGAACCCGAGCTTGATCGCCGAAACCCCGGTCGTAAGTTCGAACTTCATCGCGTAGAGGTAGCTAGGTTCCGTCGACCAGCAATCGCCACATCCGGGGCAGGTGAAACGCCCAGTCTGCATATTGACACGCGCGATCCGACCTTCCGCGCCGCAGCCGTCCGCGTGGCGATAGAGCCGATAGTTGACGTCGCCCTGCGGATCGGAGCCGAGGAGTTCCCAGCCTTCTTCACGGGCCTCCGCCTGTTCGAGTGCCGCGTGGCACGTCTCGCAGCGCGCATCGGTTTCGCCGCGCGCCATCTTCTGGATGAACGGGAATTGGCGGCGGATTTCATGCCCGCAAGCTGCACGGTAAATGCCGTAGCTCCGCGCGTCGGGATCGCGGCCGAGCATCTCCAAGCCGGCCAGCTCTGCGGTCACCCTCCAGCGGGCCTCAATACAGGTCGGGCAGTCGGGCTGAAAATTAAGCACGACGGAGTGGCGCTTGATCTGCAAGCCGCCGCAGTTCTTGCATTCGAGCGCGAGGTGATCCTTGTCCTTGATGCGAGCGACGACGCGGTAGCCCTTTGCTTCGGCGGCATCGATCCAGTTCTGGTGGATCTTGCCCGGGTGCACCGGCTGATCTTCGCCACGGATGTGCAGGATGATGGGATTTTGCTGGGTCATCGTGGACCCTCCATGAATGGTCAGGAAGAGCGCGCGCAGTCGAGCCGCGCACGAATTTGACTGAAAGAGTTTTGGGGTGTTCGCCGAGGGGCCGCTGAAAACGAACGGAGCGAAGAAAGGAGCGTCAGCCCGAAGTCGGCGGAGCGAGGGCTTCGACCGGATCGAACATGTCGAGTTCGAGGAACCGTTCGAAGAGGGGGAGCGCCCGCGTCAGAAGGCGATTGGCCTGAATGTCGGTCACGCTCCCGCCTTTGACCCGCAGATTTTCGCGCCGACGCCGAAAGATGTCGCGAAAGCGCACGCGGCGATCGTCGTCTTCGTTCAGCATTGCAAGTTTGATACCAAAGACGGCGAGCTTGATCGGTTTCTCGACGGGAGAGTTGGGCCGAAGTGCGAGAATGATTTCTTGGCAGTGAAGCATCTGCTCCTGGGCCGCTTCCGACAGCCTGAGGTTATCGTGAAAAGCGGGGTTCCAGCTGTAGGCCTCGTCGAGCCAAGTCTCGTAGTCGACGAAGTCCTCAAGCGCATCGAGGAACTGCGGGAAAAGCGTCAGGATCGACGTGCCGGGAGTGTCACTCCCGTCTTCATTCTGAAGATGCCGCGTGATAGTGGGAAAAGTAGCCATGGTTTTCTCCTTATCCGAGAAGGCTGTGGTTAGGGCGTCGGCGGGAGTTGCAGCTCTTGCTGACGCTCGATATATGTGGCATCATAAATTTATGACGTCAACAAAAAGATTCTCTGAAATGGAAAAAAAGAAAGTCGGGCGCCCCCCTGTCGACACTGAAGCTGTAACGCTTCGGCTTCCCCGCGACATGATCAAGGCTCTCGATGATCGTAGGAGGCTGGCCGAAGACCTGCCCTCACGGCCCGAGATGATACGAAGAGCTCTGGCGCAGTGGTTGTCGGATACTGAGAACGACAACTGACGCATGCGCCTGACACGACAAAAGTGTCCGTCGTCAGATGATTTGGGACACGAGCGGCTAATCTCGAACGGAGGGTCTGGCTCGTTAAGTTTTCAGTCTATGCCGCGTTCTGACGATGCGAGCCAAGCGGCGCTTCTCAATGGTCTTGGCTTTGATCTCCTTTCGTCGTTTTTTGGATGGTTTCACCCCTGCCCAGGTAGACGTCAGCGGGGGTGAGGTTGCCGAGGCTCTCGTGTAGCGGTGATGGTTGTAGTGATCGATGAAGTCACCGATGGCGGCTTCCAGCGCTCGATCTTGCCCTGGGTCTGCGGGTGTCGGGGAGCACCGCGGACGTGGTTCATGCCTTGATCCGCAAGCCAGTCGGCCAGCTCCCCGGATATGTAGGATGCGCCATTGTCGCTGAGCAGCCGAGGTCGGTGGGCGACTGTGGCCCGGTCACAATCCGAAGCGACCAGAGCGTGTTCCAGCGTGGCGGCCACATCCATGGTCTTCATCGTGGTGCAAAGCCGCCAGGCGATGACGTAGCGGCTGTAATCGTCGAGGATCGTCGACAGGTAAAACCAGCCCCAACCGACCACCTTGAAGTAGGTGAAGTCGGTCTGCCAGAGCTGGTTCGGTCGCACCGTCTTCTCGTGGAACTCGTCGGCTGCCTTGATGACGATGAAGGCCGGACTGGCGATCAGGTTATGGGCCTTTAGCAGCCTGTAGACACTGGCCTCGGACACGAAGTAGCGCTTGGTATCTGTGATCCGGACCGCGAGCTCGCGCGGCGACAGCTCAGGCTCCTCGAGCGCCAGGTCGACGACCTGCCTGCGCACCTTGTCAGGGATCCGGTTCCACACCCGGGACGGGCGTGAGGGCCGGTCCTTGAGCCCGGCCTCGCCCAGAGACTGGTAGCGGTCATACCAGCGGTAGAAGGTTGCCCTCGGGATGCCAAGCAGGTCCAGGGTTTGCTTCGCCGAGAGGTGCGATTGCTCCACCTGCCGGATGATTTCAAGCTTCTCGGAGGTCGGGTATCTCATTCCTCGAACGCCCCATCCCCGAGCATGCTTTTTTGAGCAGGCGGTTCTCGAGCGTGAGATCCGCGACGGCCTCCTTTAGCGCAGCCGCCTCGTGTCGCAGTTCCTTCACCTCAGGGCTTGTCGCTTGCCGGGCCGTGTCGCCCGCCAGCCGCTTCTTGCCCGCTTCGAGAAACTCCTTCGACCAGCGGTAATACAAGCTCGTCGCGATCCCCTCGCGACGGCAGAGCTCGGCGATGCTGTCTTCGCCGCGCAGACCTTCTAGCACGATCCGAATCTTTTCCTCGGTCGAATGCTGGCACTGCGGCGATCGTGTGGTTACTCGAGTGCCGCGAAGTCTGCACACTCGAGCCAAAACATTGGGAAGCGGGTCGGTGTGGATGCCCCGCGGTCCCGCCTAACGTCCGAATATTTCGGAAGCAGATAGCCAGTTTTGATGCAATGCCCTGCGGCGTAATACGTGCCGGGAAGGCCTTGCGCGCCTCAGGCGTTGGAAGAAAAACCAGCCAGGAAAGCAGCCAGTGCGTCGACCGCCTGCCCCATGTCCACAGCGCCCGCATATTCGGCCGGGTTGTGGCTGATCCCGCCTTTGCAGCGCAAAAACAGCATCGCGATCGGGCAGAGATCGGCCATCGCAGAGGCGTCATGTGTGGCTCCCGAGGGCAACTCGGGCGCGGGCGCTCCGGTCGCGGTGCGAACGGCTGCGGCGAGCCCCTCTCGCAGCCCTGCGTCACAGGCTTGGGCGGGTTGAGCATAGGTCTTCTCAATCTCGATCTGCGTCGCAGTGACCTCGGCGATCTGCGCACAAAGCGGGCTAAGCGCCGCGCCCATCGCAGCGCGCGCGGGATCTTCGGCGGCGCGGATCTCGATGGTCAGATCGACCCGCGCGGGGATCGCGTTGACGACGTTGGGCGAGACATCGAGCTGCCCGACCGTCGCCCGAATACCGTAATCGCGCGCCATGTCATGCACGCCGCGCACCAGATCCGAAGCCGCCAGCAGCGCGTCATGGCGCATCTCCATCGGCACGGTGCCCGCATGTCCTGCTTCGCCGGTGATCGTGACATGGTGCCGCTCGATCCCGGAAATCGCGGTAACGACGCCCAGCGGCTTGTCCGCGGCCTCAAGCACCGGGCCTTGCTCGATATGCAGCTCAAGATAGCCTGCGACCGTGGCCGGATCGCGCGCCAACGCTGCCGCGCCCTCCGGATCGCCACCAAAGGCCTCGAGCGCCGCGCCAAGGCTCACGCCCGCCTTGTCCACCATCTCGAAAACGGCCGGGTCGAGCGTGCCCGCCAGCGCGCGCGGCCCGATCAATGCGGTCGGAAACCGTACGCCCTCCTCGTCGGCGAAGGCCAGCACCTCCACGGAAAACTCCAGCGCGCGATCCCCAAGCGCCTCGAGCGCAAGACATCCCAGCGCCACCCCCATGATCCCGTCGAAAGCCCCGCCATGACGCACGCTGTCCTGATGCGAGCCGATCAGCAGCGTGGGCGCGCCCGCAGGCCCCGCGCGCCGCCCGATCAGCGTGCCTGCTGCGTCACGCGCGACCATGCAGCCCGCCTGATCCATCCAACCCGTGATAATCTCCAGCGCCGCCTCGTGCTCGGGACCGAACGGCAGCCGGGTCACGCCGGGACCGGGCTCGGAGGCTTTCGCGATCGTCTCCAGCCGCTCTTGCGCAACCGCACCCCAGTCCTGCATGGCATCACCTCTATTTATCATGATAAATAGCTATCTACTCTTTTGATGCGAATTGGTCTAGGAGAAACGCCAGTGAGTTTCCCCTCAAGAGATCCGATGCCCCGCAAACCCGCCAACGAACCCAAGCGCTCCCGCCCCGCCCGCGTGGCCGATCAGATCAAGGACTGGGTCGTCGCGCAGCGCCTGAAGAAGGGCGACCGCCTGCCCGGCGAGGCCGAGATGATCGAACGGTTCGGCATGGCGAAGGGCACGATCCGCGAGGCGATGCGGCTGCTGGAGGCGCAGGGGCTGGTGACCACGCGCACAGGGCCGGGCGGCGGCTCCTTCGTGGGCGAGGTCAGCGAGGAGCGCGCCCGGGCGCTATTGGGAAACTACTTCTATTTCAAGGACCTGACGGTCGCCGACATCTACCAGATCCGCCGCGCGCTGGAGCCCGAAGTGGCTGCGAGCCTTGCCGGAAAGCTCTCTGAGGCGGATCTCGCCGAGCTGGAGGCGCTGGTCTCGCAATATGCCGCCCCCGCCGCCACGCCCGAGGAAGAGCGCGAGCAGCATGTGGATTCCCTGAAATTCCACGCGGTGCTGGCGCGTCATTCCGACAATGCGCTGCTGGCCTTCCTGATCCGCTTCATGGCGCAAATCCTGTCGGACCTGACGGTCTACCGCAAACTCTACGCACCCCATAACCGCGAGCTGTGGGAGAGCGGGCGCAACCACCAGATCGCCCTGATCGCCGCGCTACGCGAGGGCCGTGCCGAGGATGCCCGCACGATCATGGCCGATCACATGGCCACGGCCCAGCGCTTCATGGAGGCGCAGGAGGCCGAGGTGATGAAGCGCTTCATCGCCGAGTGACACGGGCTTCCGCGCCTAGGGCCGCGCCCGAGCCTCGGGTGGGCGCTTTGCGACGCGTGTCGCTTAGCGATTTATTTCGCAAATCCGAAAATCGGTGATGCATGCGCAGACGCCGCCAATGCGCCCTCCCGTGGGGAGGGGTGGGCCGGGAGAAGGTGGCCTTCCAGTGGAAGGACATCCCGGCGAACGCCTGAGCATCGCGAAGGCCGGACGTGCGCGGCCCGGGCTGGTCGCCCGCGCCAAGTTTAGATCTCACTCCGTCCCCGTCTCGGGCAGCGGGATCACTTCCGGCTTCACCAGATCGGGGGCACGATAGGGATCGTCGAGCGTCGGCACGACGCGGGTCCAGCCGTAATAGGGCTCGGCCCGGGCGGCGGCGAGCAGGTCGGCCAGATCCTCGAGCGGCTTGGCCGAGCGGTCGATGCGCAAGGTGAGCGGCGTCGTCGCGCGCGAGGCCACCAGCAGCGCCGCCGAGAGGAGCCCGCGCGAGTCGCCCCCCGCCTGCGCGCCTGCCACCAGCGCGGCCATCAGCCGGTCTGGCATCGCGCCGAGCGTGGACAGGTAAGTATCGCGCACCGCCGCGATCACCGACCAATCGGCAAGCATATTGCCCGACACCACGACACCCGGCCCTTCCAGCGCACCGCAGACCGGCACCGACATTTCGCCAGTGAAATGGCCCGTGCGCCCGCGCAGGTCGATCGCGGCCAGCTGGCGATGGGCGCGCCCGGTATCGGGGCCCGTCACCTCGGCCACGGCCTGCGCCGCGGACATACCCGCCTTCATCTTCGCCAGCACATCCTCGCCCCAGAGCGTGGAGGGCGCGGTGCCCTGGCTTGCCGACAATCCCGATTCGGCGCCGCCGCGCAGCACCCAGCCGCCGACGCAGAGGCTGCCGGTCATGGCCGCCCCGCCATAGGCGCCTGTTTTTTCGTCATATGCCAGAATTGATACCGTCACGGCGGAACTCCGTTAATCTGCGCTCTTGCATTTATCATGATAATTTGCCCTCATGCAATCATCACCAATAAAAATCAGCCATGCTGAACAGGAGAGGTACTATGGCAAAACTCACCCTTACGCGGCGCGGTCTTCTGATCTCGGGCGTGGCGACGGGCGTCCTGATGGGAACCGGTCTGCCTTCGATGGCAGCGACCCCGCCCGGCGTTCTGGTCGTCGGCCAGATCGCGGAGCCCAAGGCGCTCGATCCGGCGGCGGTCACCGCCGTGAACGACTTCCGCATTCTGATGAATCTTTATGACGGGCTGGTGCGCTACAAATCCGGCACGCTCGAAGTCGAACCGGCCCTCGCCGAGAGCTGGGACATTTCCGACGACGGCAAGACCTACACGTTCCACCTGCGTCAGGGCGTGAAATTCCATGACGGGTCCGATTTTGACGCCGAGGCGGTGAAATTCAACTTCGAGCGCATGCTCGATGAGAACCACCCCTATTACCACACCGGCCCCTTCCCGCTCGCCTTCTTCTTCTCGAGCGTGGACACGATCGACGCGAAAGACCCGCAAACCGTGGTCTTCACGCTAAAAGAACCCTATGCGCCCTTCCTGTCGAACCTCGCCTATCCGACGGGGCTGATCGTCTCGCCGACGGCGGTGAAGAAATTCGACAAGGATTTCGGCCGCAACCCGGTCGGCACCGGCCCCTTCACCTTCAAAGAATGGCGCCCGAACGAGGCCGTCGTAGTCGAAGGCAACCCGGATTACTGGGACACGCCCACCTCGCTCAAGGCGGTGATCTTCCGCCCGATCACCGACGCCAATACCCGCGTGGCCGAGATGCTGGCAGGCGGGATCGACCTGATGGTCGAGGTGCCGCCCGTGGCGCTCAAGGAGTTCCAGAACGACAAGTATCACCTTGTCGAACAGGCCGGTCCGCATCTTTGGTTCCTGATCCTCGATTGCGCCAAGGGGCCGTTCAAGGACAAGCGCGCCCGTCAGGCCGCGAACTACGCGATCAACAAGAAAGCGATCGTCAACGATGTGCTCGAAGGCACGGCAACCGTGGCCAACGGCCCGACGCCTGCCGCCTTCGCCTGGGCGCATGACGACAGCCTCGACCCCTATCCCTACGACCCGGAGAAAGCCAAGGCGCTGCTGAAAGAGGCCGGCGTGGCCGAGGGCACGGAAGTGACCTTCTACGTCACCGATGGCGGCTCGGGGATGCTCGACCCGGTGGCGATGGGCACGGCCATTCAGGCCGACCTGAAAGCGGTGGGGCTGAACGCCAAGATCGAGACCTTCGAGTGGAACACCTTCCTCGGCAAGGTGAACCCGGGTCTGGATGCGAACGGCCAGCATGTCGACATGGCCGAGATGGCGTGGATGACGAATGATCCCGACACCCTGCCCTATCTCGCGCTGCGCACCGATGCCTGGCCCGACAAGGGCGGCTTCAACTCGGGCTATTACTCGAACCCCGAGGTCGACAAGCTGCTCGAAGAGGCGCGCACCGCGACCGATCAGTCCAAGCGCGCCGAGCTTTACAAGAAGATGCAGCAGATCGTGCATGACGACGCGCCCTGGGTCTTCGTGGCGAACTGGAAGCAGAACGCGGTGACGAACGACAAAGTGTCGGACTTCACGCTGCAGCCCTCGTTCTTCCTGCTCCTCAAGGACGTGACGAAGGCCTGATCCTTCCGGGTGCGCGGGCCGTGACAGGTCCGCGCACCCTTTTTTTCATCATTTGCGCGTCACCCAAAGGGAGACCAATGGGCAGCTATATCCTCAAACGGCTCTTGCTGGCGGTGCCGGTGATCCTCGGGATCACGGTGATCGTCTTTCTGATCATGGCGATGATCCCGGGCGACCCGGCCACCGCGATCCTGGGCAGCTATGCCACACCCGAAAACGTGGCGAAGCTGAACCGCGATCTCGGCCTCGATCAGCCCTTGGTGGCGCGCTATTTCATCTGGCTGGGAAACATGCTCCACGGCGATTTCGGCCAGAGCTTCTCGCTCAACCGCCCGGTGATCGACGAGGTTCTGGAGCGGTTCAACAACACGCTGATCCTTGCGGGCACCTCCTTCGTTCTCTGCACGGTGTTCGGCATTCTCGCAGGCGTGGTCTCGGCCGCGCGCCAATATGGCTTCGCCGACAAGGCGATCACCTTCGTGGTGCTGCTGGGCATTTCGATCCCGTCCTTCTTCCTCGGGATGATGATGATCCTGATCTTCGCGGTGGACTTGCAATGGCTGCCGGTCTCGGGGATGTATGCGATCTATGGCGGCGGCGACCTGCCCGACCTGCTCCATCACCTCACGATGCCCGCGCTGGCTTTGGCGGTAGTGGCGACCGGCGTGGTGGCGCGGCTGTCGCGCTCGGCCATGCTGGAGGTGCTGCGGCAGGATTTCATCCGCACCGCACGGGCCAAGGGCGTGAAAGAGGGCCGCGTGATATGGGGCCATGCGCTGCGCGCGGCGATGGTCTCGATCATCCCGGTGCTCGGCATTCAGGCGGGCTTCGTGCTGTCGGGCGCAGTCTATATCGAGATCGTGTTCCAGTGGCCCGGCATCGGGCGGATGCTGGTCGATGCGATCTTGCAGCGTGACATCCTGCTCGTCCAAGGCGGCGTCGTCTTCGTCGCGGCCTGCTACGTCATTTTCAACATCATCGTCGATGTCGCCCAGAGCCTTCTCGACCCGAGGATCAAGACATGAGCGCGTTCTTCAAACTTCTCGCGCGCAACCGGCTGGCGCTGGGTGGGCTGATCGTGATGGGGCTGGTTGTGGCTCTGGCGCTGATCACGCCGCTGCTGCCGCTCGTCGATCCGGATGCGACGAATACCGCGAACCGCTTCCTGCCGCCATTTTCCGATGGCGCGTTGCTGGGCACCGATGCGCTGGGGCGCGATCTGCTCTCGCGGCTTCTGTGGGGCACGCGACTGTCGCTCGCCGTTGGCTTTGCCGCCGCTCTCTTCGCCGCCGTCGCGGGCGCTGCAGTCGGCATCATCGCGGGCTTCTATGGCGGGCGGACCGACAATATCATCATGCGCGCCGTCGATATGCTGATGGCCTTCCCTTATATCCTGCTGGCGCTGGCGATCGTCGCCGCTCTCGGCCCCGGTCTCGTGAATGCGCTGATCGCGGTGTCGGTCGTCAACATCCCCTTCTTCGCGCGCAACATCCGCGGCATTACCGTGGGGCTCGCCAATAAGGAATTCGTGGATGCGGCGAAGCTTGCGGGCATGTCCAATGCGCGCATCATCACCTCGGAAATCCTGCCCAACGTCGTCCCGGTGATCGTGATCGCGATGTCCACCACGATCGGCTGGATGATCCTCGAGACGGCGGGCCTGAGCTTCCTCGGGCTCGGCTCGCAGCCGCCGCAGGCCGATCTCGGGAGCATGCTGGGCGAGGCGCGCTCGGCGCTGATCACCAACCCGCATACCTCGGTCATCCCCGGCATCATGATCCTGATCATCGTGATGAGCATCAACCTGCTGGGCGACGGCGTGCGCGACGCGCTCGACCCGCGGCTGAAATCGGGCGCGCTGAGCCGTCCGATGGCGGCGACCCGCGTGGACCGCAAACACACCCCCGCGCCGAAAGTCGCCACTGACGGCATTCTCAGCCTCGAGAACCTGCGCACCGAATTCCACGTCAAGGACCGCATCTACAAGGCGGTGTCAGGTGTTTCGCTCTCGGTCAAACCCGGCGAATGTCTCGGCGTGATCGGCGAGTCCGGCTCGGGTAAATCGGTCACGGCGCTGTCGGTCATGGGTCTTGTCGCCTCGCCGCCCGGCGTCATCACCGGCGGGGCCGCGCGGCTTGAGGGCCGCGACATGATCGGCGCGCGCTATGGCGATCTGCGCTCCTTACGCGGTCGTCGCGTCGCCTATATCTTCCAGGACCCGCTGGCGACGCTACACCCGCTCTACAAGGTCGGCGATCAACTGGTGGAGGCGATCTCCAGCCATCGCGCGATCTCGAAATCCGAAGGTCGTGCAAAGGCCATCGAGTTGCTGAAATCCGTGCGCATCCCCAATGCCGAGGAGCGCGTGGACAGCTACCCACACGAGATGTCGGGGGGCATGCGTCAGCGCGTCGGCATCGCGATGGCGTTGGCCAACGATCCCGACGTGATCATCGCGGACGAGCCCACCACCGCGCTCGACGTGACGGTGCAGGCGCAGATCCTCTCGCTGCTCGACGATCTGCGGCGCGAACGCGGGCTCGCCATCATCTTCATCACCCATGATTTCGGCGTGGTGGCCCAGCTTTGCGACCGCGTGGCGGTGATGTATGCGGGCCGGATCGTCGAGGAAGGCCCGACGATGGAGATCTTGCGCGCACCCGCCCATCCCTACACCGCGCGGCTCATTGCCTGCGTGCCCGAACTGGGTGCGGGCAAACGAAAGCTGGAGGCGATCCCGGGCTTGCCGCCGTCAGTCGACAATTTGCCCGCAGGCTGCGCCTTCGCCGATCGCTGCCTGAAGGCGCAACCGTCGTGCAAAGAAGGCGAGATACTGCTCGAAGGGACCGGATCGCGCGCCGTGCGCTGCCTCTATCCCGAAACCACTCTCGCGGAGGAAACCGCATGAGCATCGCCTTGCAAATCACCGACCTGTCGAAAACCTTCCCCGTCGGCAAGAAGCTGTTCGGCGGCGCGACCGGCGGGGTCAAAGCCGTGCATCCGATGACCCTCTCGGTCCAGACGGGCGAAACGCTGGGGATCGTGGGCGAGTCCGGCTGCGGCAAGTCCACGCTGGCGCGGATGCTGGTGGGCCTCCTGCCCGCGACGACCGGCACGATCGAAATCGAGGGTTCGGCGCTCGATAACGCCGACCCGGCCGAGTTCGGCAAGCGCATCCAATATGTGTTTCAGGACCCGATCAGCAGCCTCAACCCGCGCAAAACGATCCGCCAGATCATGGATGCGCCATTGAAGCTGCTGCACGGGATGGACCGCAAGGCGCGCGAGAAGCGTATCCTCGAGATCTTTGACAGTGTGAACCTCCGCGCCGATTTCCTCGACCGCTACCCGCATGAGTTCTCCGGCGGTCAGGCGCAGCGCATCGGCATCGCGCGGGCACTGGCGGCGCAGGCGCGCATCCTGATCCTCGATGAACCCGTCTCGGCGCTCGATGTGTCGGTGCAGGCGCAGGTGCTGAACCTGCTGGCAGACCTAAAACGCGAATTCGGCCTGACTTACCTCTTCATCAGTCACGATCTGGCGGTGGTCGAGGCGGTCTCTGACCGGATCGCGGTGCTCTATTTCGGCTCGGTGGTCGAGGAAGGCCGCGCCGAAGAAATCTTCGCCCATCCGCGCCACCCTTACACGAAGCTGCTGGCGGAAAGCGCGCCGGTCGTGGGGCGTGCGCTCTCGGACCCGGAGCAGGGCCAGGCAGAACTGCCGAACCCGCTCGACCCGCCCAAGGGCTGCGCCTTTGCCATGCGATGCCCCTACGCGACCGATAAATGCCGGGACGCGGCTCCTTCGCTGGAAGAGATCGGCGACGATCAACGGGTCGCCTGCTACCACCCCCTGCCCGCCGGGTCCCTCTGACGGTTGCCCGGACCGTGGCGCGGCTACGGCGAAAGCCCGCCTCCCGGCTCGAAGCCTCAAGAGCTTCGAACGGCTTCGGAGGGCGGAGGCCGGAGCAATCCGCCTACCTGCAGCCTTGCCCCTTTTCCCCGGCCAAGCAGGCGGCTATTGCTGGCAACCCGACCGCATCAGGAGACAGCCTTGGCCCAAACCGATTCCGCCCCCGTCCAAGCCCGCATCGCGCAGACCATCGCCACGGATATCGCGGCGAAGCCCGCACAAGTTACCGCGGCGATCGGGCTTCTCGATGGTGGGGCGACCGTGCCCTTCGTGGCGCGCTACCGCAAAGAGGTCACGGGCGGGCTCGACGATACGCAGCTGCGACAGCTCTCGGATCGGCTGGGCTATCTGCGCGAGATGGAGGCGCGGCGCGAGACGATCCTCAACTCGATCCGCGAGCAAGGTAAGCTGACCGACGATCTGGCACGCTCGATCGCGCGGGCCGAAAGCAAGGCCACGCTCGAAGACATCTACCTGCCCTTCAAACCCAAGCGCCGCACCAAGGCGATGATCGCGCGCGAGAACGGGCTGGAGCCGCTCCTGCGCGCCATTCAGGAGGACCGGAGCGCCGCGCCCGAGGCGCTGGCCGAGGGTTACGTCACCGAGGCCGTGCCCACGGCGAAGGACGCTCTGAACGGTGCGCGCGACATCCTGACCGAGGAACTGTCGGAAAACGCCGAGCTGCTCGGCACCCTGCGCGACTTCATGCGCGCCGAGGCCTTCATCGCCGCGCGGGTCGTGCCAGGCAAGGAAGAGGCGGGCGCGAAGTTCTCCGACTATTTCGACCATCGCGAGAAATGGGCCGACATTCCCGGCCACCGGGCGCTCGCCATTCTGCGCGCCGCGAAGGAAGAGATCGTGACGATGGAAATCGCGCCCGATCCCGAGACCGGGGAAGACCGCGCGATCGGCAAAATCGCGGCGACCTTCGACACGCAGGCCGGGCGTCCCGGCGATCTGTGGCTGCGCGATGTAGCGCGGTGGGCCTGGCGGGTGAAATTCTCGGTCTCGCTCTATGTCGATCTGCTGGGCGAGCTGCGCCAGCGCGCGCATGACGAAGCGATCAAGGTCTTCGCGCGCAACCTGCATGATCTGCTGCTGGCAGCCCCCGCCGGTCCGCGCGCCACGCTGGGCCTCGATCCGGGCATCCGGACGGGCGTGAAGGCGGCGGTGGTCGATGCGACCGGCAAAGTTCTGGAGACTGCAACGCTTTACCCGTTCCAGCCGAAGATGGATCTGCGCGGCGCGGAGGCGAAGATCATCGACATGGTCAAGCGTCACGGGGTCGAGCTGATCGCGATTGGCAACGGCACCGCCAGCCGCGAGACCGAACGGATGGTCGCCGACACGCTGAAGCTGCTGCCGCCGGGCGTGCGCACACCGACGAAAGTGGTGGTCTCGGAGGCCGGTGCGTCGGTCTATTCGGCCTCGGAACTGGCCGCGCGCGAGTTCCCCGATCTGGATGTGAGCTTGCGCGGGGCGGTCTCGATCGCGCGGCGCCTGCAGGACCCGCTGGCGGAGCTGGTGAAGATCGAACCGCAAAGCATCGGCGTCGGCCAATATCAGCACGACGTGGACCAGCGCCGCCTGTCGCAGGCGCTCGACGCTGTCGTCGAGGATGCGGTGAACGCGGTGGGCGTGGATCTCAACATGGCCTCCGCGCCGCTTCTGGCGCAGGTCGCCGGGCTTGGCCCCGCGCTGGCACAGGCCATCGTCGCGCATCGCGACGCGCACGGCGCTTTCCCCTCGCGCCGCGCGCTGATGAAAGTGGCGGGGCTCGGCCCCAAGGCCTTCGAGCAATGCGCGGGCTTCCTGCGCATTCGTGACGGCGAAGAGCCGCTCGATGCCTCCTCTGTCCACCCCGAGGCCTACGCCGTCGCACGCAAAATAGTGCAAAGTTGCGGTCGCGACATCCGCGAGATCATGGGCCAGCCCGCGGCGCTCAAAGACCTGCGCGCGGAGCAGTTCGTCACCGGCGATTTCGGCCTGCCCACGATCCGCGATATCTTCGCAGAGCTGGAAAAACCCGGCCGCGACCCGCGCCCGACCTTCAAGACAGCGCAATTCACCGACGGCGTCGAGGACATCAAAGACCTCAAGTCGGGGATGAGCCTGGAGGGCACCGTGACCAACGTGGCCGCCTTCGGCGCTTTCGTGGATATCGGCGTGCATCAGGACGGTCTGGTGCATGTCAGCCAGCTGGCAGATCGCTTCGTGAAGGATCCCCATGAGGTGGTGAAGGCGGGCGATGTGGTGCGCGTGCGTGTGACCGAGGTCGACATCCCGCGCAAACGGATCGGCCTGTCGATGCGCAAGCAATCCGAAGGCGGCGAGCGCCCGAAGGGCAAAGGCCCGGCAGGACAGGACCGGGGCAAACCCGGCCCGCAAGGTCCCCGTGGCAAAGGGCCCGGCAAGGGCCAAGGCAAGGCGCCGGCGAAGGACAGCAGCAATGGCGCGTTCGGCGCAGCGCTTCGCGATGCGATGAACCGGCGCTGAAGCCAGCCAAGCGGGTTGAACGATCGGGGATCTACCAGAGGTGAGCTGCGACACAGGAACAGCGCCACAACTTGCCTTCCCCGGCCCCCGCCGATAGCGTCACGCGAAACCACATAGGCGGGGGAGGCGGACCATGGCGCTTTGCAGCGATGCGGCGATGGTGCTGTTCTATGACATCGACGGTGACACCGCCGACCACGATCACTGGCACAGCCATGAGCACCTGCATGAGCGCCTCTCGGTTCCCGGCTTTCTACGGGCGACGCGCTGGATCGCGACCGAGAGCGGGCCACGCTACATGGTCACCTATGAAGTCAGCGGGACCGACGTGGCGACGTCGCAGGGCTACCTCGACCGCCTGAACGACCCCACATCCTGGACCGGTGCGGTCATGCCGCGGTTTCGCGGCATGATGCGCGGTTTCTGCACGATTCCGGCGAGCGAGGGCTATGGCTTGGGCGGTTTCGCCACAGCCTTCCGCTTTCAACCCGGCCCCGGACACGAAGACGCTGCGGCGTCCTGGATCGCGCAGGAGGTGCTGCAGGAGATCGCCTATCGCCCGGGTGTCGCCAGCGTTCAGCTGCTCCGCGCGACTGCACCGCCGCCGATGACTCGCGAGCAAGCACTGCGCGGCGCCGACACACCACTGCCGTGGCTACTCATCGCCACCGGCTATGACGCGGCGCTGCTGGGTCAGGCAGTGGAGCGCGGTTTCGATCCGGCTTCGGAAGCTGCTGTCGGGCTGATCGGCGACGTCGTCGCGACGCATTACGTGCTGAATCACACCGCGACTGCTGACGAGGTCGCGCGCACGCCCAAGCCGCAGTTTCCGCGCTAGGTTATTCCTTCGGGGGCGGAGGACGGGCGTTCGTCGACGTAGAACCGTTTGAAGCCACGCTAAAAATAGAGCGAAGCCGGGCCAAAACATATTGTCTTTTCGAGGATTTTAGTGGTGCCCGGAGGCGGATTCGAACCACCGACACGCGGATTTTCAATCCGCTGCTCTACCAACTGAGCTATCCGGGCACTGCGACCTTTCGGTCTTGGTGGAGCGGTTACTAGACGAGGGCGCGGGGGGTGTCCAGAGGGATTTCGCAGAAAATTACGCGAACTTGCGAAACGTCTCAGTGCGGCTTGCCGGGGGGCGTATCATCGCCTGCGGGACCGGTCGGCGCACGCTCTTCTTCCCCGGCGATATCGCCGGGAATGACGTAGGATCCGTTCAACCAGCGCGCCAGATCGACGTCGGCGCAACGCTTGGAACAGAAGGGGCGATATTTCGGGTCGGCATCCTTGCCGCAGATCGGACAGCTCATTTCGCCTCCCTGTTTTGGCCCCGCAGCAGGCGCACGAGCGGGACGCGGTCGCGCTTGCGTTGCATCTCGAAATTGCCCAACGGCGTCCAGCCTGCCAGCGAGGTCTCGGGCTCGCCTTTGACGGCGCGGCGCAGCTGCTGCTCAAGCGCCTGACGGTCGCGCTTGGGCATCGGAGCGAAGTCGATCACGACCTGCCCTCCGAGGCCGCGCAGGCGCAGCTGACGAGGCAATTCGCGGGCCGCGGCGATATTCGCCTTCAGCGCCGCAGCAGGCGTCGTGTCGTTGCCGGTATTGACGTCGACCGCAATCAGGGCGCGGGTCGGCTCGATCATCAGATGCGCGCCGCCCGGCAGGTCGACACGCGGGTGCAGAAGCGCTTCGATCGCGTCGGTGACGCCATGATCGTCGAACCCGCCTTCGATAACCTCATCTGGCACGGGTTCGGCCCAGTCGCGCCAGGCTTCTTCATGCGGATCGGGGGCGTCGACGAGCAGCTCCGGCCCGCCTTTAGTATCGTTAGTCACGGCCTCGGCCAGCTCGCGCATCGCGGCGACATCCTCGGCCACTTCTTCGAGCGGCACATGGGCCGCGGCGGAGCGCAGGATCACGCCCATATCCGAGCCTTCCATCACCGCCTCAGCCGCCGCCTGCAGATCGGCGCGCAGATCGTCTTCATGGATCCGGCGCGAGACGTTGATGCCGGGCGCGCCGGGCGTGACGATGGCGTAGCGCGACTTGAACAGCACGCGCAGCGTGACCGGCAACGCCTTGCCGGGCTCGGTGCCGCCAGAGACCATGCAGATCACGGTCTGGCCGGGGGCGAGCCCCTTCACCTCTTTCAGAAAGCCGCGCGCGCCTTCTGGCAGATCGACGAAGACGCCGCCCTGCCCTTTCATCTGGCGACCGATCGTGCCGCGAAGGATCGCGCCGGGGGCGAAGCTGATCTCGTCGGAGGTATCGATGATCAGGTCTTCAAGTTGGCCGTCGACCATCAGCGCCGCCGCTTCGCGACCGGCTATCTCGTCCAGCAGAACCACGCGCCCCTGCATTACATTTCCCCTCGAATGCCCGCGCTTGCGAGCAGCGTTGCGGTTTCAGCCAATGGCAACCCGACGACTGCGGTGAAGGACCCTTGGATCCACGGGACGAAAGCGCCGCCGCGTCCCTGGATCGCGTAGCCGCCCGCCTTGCCGTGCCATTCGCCCGAGGCGAGATAGCCGTTCACGTCCTCGTCGCTGAGCGGCTTGAACTTCACCACCGTATCGACAAGCCGTTCGCGCAGGCCCTGCGCCGTGCGCACCGCCACTGCGGTGAACACATGGTGCCGACGCCCGGAGAGCAGCCAGAGAAACTCCGCCGCTTCTTTCTCGTCTTCGGGTTTGCCCAAGATACGGCGCCCGCAGGTCACCGTGGTATCGGCGCTCAGCAGCACCTCGTCATCGGCCACATCGAGCGCCATCGCTTTCTCGCGGGCCATGCGGGCGACATAGTCGCGCGCGGCCTCGCTCTTGAAAGGCGTCTCGTCTATATCGGCTGGGCGCACGTCAAAAGGCTCCAGCCCGAGCTGGGCCAGAAGCTCTCGCCGTCGCGGGCTCGCCGAGCCGAGGATCAGCTTCACTTGAAGCGGTAGTTGATACGACCCTTCGTGAGGTCGTAGGTGTTCATTTCCACCTGAACCTTGTCGCCTGCCAGAACACGGATGCGGTTCTTACGCATCTTGCCTGCCATATGCGCGATGATCTCATGGCCGTTTTCAAGCTCGACCCGAAACGTCGCGTTAGGCAGGAGTTCCTTCACGACACCGGGAAATTCGAGCATTTCTTCCTTGGCCATGGTCACTCCGTAAATGGTTACCCGCGCCATCTGCGGGCGAGCGTTTAAATGCGCCCGTAAGCCGCGAAATTCAAGGGCAATGTCAAGGCTGGGCGGGGTTTTCCGAGGCGATCCGGATAATTTGGGCCGCATCAGACTGCTCGGACCAATGTTTGTAGGGCAAAACAGTTCCTGCAGTCCGGCTTTGCGCGACGCGATCCAAGTCCACCGTCGCGAAGGTCCAGCCGGGTGAGTCGGGCGCCCCTTCGGCCACGATCCCGCTTTCCGGCCAGAACCCGTCGGGTGGCGCGAAGATCGCAGCCGTGCCGCGGTTCTCGTCCACAGCCGGACACCAGAGCGCGTCGCCCACGGTGGGCGCCTGCACGGTCACGCATTGGTTTTCCAGCGCGCGCGCCATCGCGCCGATCCGCACCCGATTATAGCCCGCGAACGTGTCGGTGCAGGAGGGCACGAGGATGATCTCCGCCCCGGCCTCGGCCAGCGCGCGGGCCAGCAGGGGGAATTCGCTGTCATAGCAGATCGTGACGCCGATCTTGCCGAGTGCTGTGTCGAAGAGCACCAGCCCCTCGCCTGCATCGACATGCCAAATCTCTCGCTCGAACCGCGTCATGATCGCCTTGTCCTGATGCCCGATCAGCCCGCAGGGACCGAACAGGCTCGCCCGGTTCACGCGTTTGGTGCCGTCGATGACGGGTCCGGAGGGGGCGAGAATATGCACGCCATGCTCCGCCGCGAGACCTTCGAACAGCACTTCCATGTCCCCCCGCAGCCCGGCCACATGGACCAGCGCGGCTTCCAGATCGCCCGCGACCTCTGCCCCGCCGAGGCTCGCCAGCTCCATTGCGCCATATTCGGGAAAGACCAGAAGCTGCGCGCCCTGCCCTACGGCCTCAGCCACCCAAGCCGTGACCTTCGCCGCATAGCCCTCCCAGACGTCGAACCAGTCGAGCGGATAGGCCGCCGCCGCGATCATCACCTCGCGGCTCACAGCTTGCGTCCCCAGAATTGCAGCGCCTTCTCGGTCTGCTCGTCCTCACCGAGATCGATCCATTTGAACCGCGCGACCACGCCCTCCATCGGTGCATAGCCTCGCTTGCGCCAGAACCCGTCGAGCGGGCGGTAATCGGCGGGCTTCAAGGGATGATTTTCGGGCCGGATCACCGAGCAGAAGACTGACTGGCTGCGCCCCAGCTCGCGCGCATGGGACTCGCGGTGGTCGAAGAAGGCGTGCCCGAGGCCCTGCCCGCGATAGTCGGGCAGAAGGACCGACTCGGCACAGTAGAACACGTCTTCCAGTTTCAGCCCGGTGCCTGCAAAGGGGGCCGCGAAATCACCGGCGTGATCTTCCAGCGGCGTGCCAGTCGCAGCGCCCACCAGTCGCGCCCCGTCGAACGCACTGACGACCACCGCCGCATCGCTTTCCCGATAGCTCTGGATATAGCGCCGCTCATACTCCAGCGATCCGTCATAGATATATGGCCAGTCCCGAAACACGGCGATCCGCAGCCGCGCCACGTCTTCGAGCGCTCCATCCAGCGCCTCTCCGGTCAACCGCCGCACCTCCATCATGAGACCTGCGCGATCCAGTCGGCGAGGTTGTAATAGGTGACGACGCGCGTGATCTTGCCCTCGTCGAGCGTGAAGAACGCCGCTTTCATGGAGCCGATCTTTCCTGATCAGGTCCATTTTCCTGCTTCATCGTGGCCGGTTTCACGGCAAGATCAGTCCCGCCGCCAGAGCCTTCCACTCCACAAGCTGACACCGGACGGACCTTGAGGTCCTCGCTACCGGCCAGATTCTTGAGGTTGATCGCCGCATTGATGTCGCGATCGTGCTGCGCGCCGCAATTGGCGCAGGTCCATGAGCGGACCGAGAGCGGAAGAACCTCCGCTTTGGTGTGACATGCCGAACAGATCTTGCTGGACGCAAAGAACCTGTCGGCGGCAACAAGAGTGCCACCAAGGCGCGCGAGCTTGTAGCTCAGCTGCCGACGGAACTCGAAAAACCCCATATCGGAAATGGCGCGGGCAAGATGCCGGTTCGCCATCATGCCCCGAACATTGAGGTCTTCGATGACCACGGTGCCGGCTTCACGCGCCAACCGGGTCGTGAGCTTGTGCAACCCGTCCTGACGGATATTGCGGATACGTGCATGGAGCTTTGCAATCCGGGCACGAGACCGTGCCCGATTTTTCCCGCCCTTTTGTTTTCGCGCATGAGATCTCTGCAGTCGTGCGAGCCGCTTCAGGTTGCGACCCAGGGATTTTGAACCGGAGAACTTGCGGCCGTCGCTCAAGGTGGCCAGATCCGTAACGCCGAGATCGACGCCGATGACCGCCCCTTCGGGGCGAGGTGTAAAGCTGTGATCGATCTCAACCGCAATCGCCGCGAACCACCGGCCCGCCTCCCGCGAGATGGTGACGGATTTCAAGGTTGGATTCATGTCGGAACCAAAGCGCAGGGCCTCCCGCATAGACACCCAGCCAATGCGCGGCAGTTTCAGGCGTCGCCCTTCGACACGGAATGTCCCGGGGCCATTGTCCGGCCGAAAGCTTTCACGACAGAGATCTTTTGCTTTGAAGTTGGGATAGCGGGAGCGCCCCTCGAAGAAACCCTTGAACGCGGCACCAAGATTCTTGATCGCCTGCTGTGGAACCGCCTTGGGCGCCTGCAGCATCCAGGGGTATTCAGCCCGCTTGATGGCATTGAGTTCGCGTCGCAGCGCAGCCTCGGAAGGCTTGGGCAGGGAATTGTTTTCGCAATGCGCGGTATATTGGGATTTCCATCGGTCGAGAGCCCAGTTCCAGCTGAACCGGGCGATGCCGGCGCATTGCGCAAACAGTGCGTCCTGCGCCTTGTCTACATCGAGGGCGATGCGGTGAACTGTCATGATCCGGGTAGAGATCGCTGCTCCATCAAGCGCCATCATCGCCTCCTTCAGCCGCGGCCTTAATGTCGGCGATCAATTTCGAATTCTTGCGGGAGCGCGCCCCGTAGAGCCGTGCGCTGAACACCGTGATGATCTCGAGCACATCCCGGGCAAGATCCTCTTCGAAGCTGGTGTCTTCGCCCTGGTTCAGGATCACAATCTCGACGTTCTTCGCCTCGCAGATCGCGAAGACGAGCTCAGCGCCGAAGCGCAGCAAACGATCCTTGTGGGTGATGACCAGTCGGCCGACGCGATCCTCGACAATGTCTTCGAGTAGGCGCTTGAGGCCCTTCTTGCGATAGTTCATGCCAGAGCCGAGATCGGTGAGCACCTCGTAGGTCCAGCCCTGCCCGGCGCAATAGGCCTCGAGAAGCTGCGCCTGGCGCTCCAGGTCAGGTTTCTGGTCATGGGAGGAAACGCGTGCGTAGGCAACCGTGCGCCGGGCAGCGTTATCCTGCTGCCTATGGAGCTCCGGCTGCAGTTTGGCGAGGTCATAGCGGCGCCGCCCACCCTCGGTTACGAGGTCGGGTTTGAGCTTGCCGCTCTCATCCCATCTGCGCAGGGTGAGGGGTGTCACGCCCAGGGCCTTTGCGGCCTCGCCAATACTTACAAGCCTCTTCATCATTTAGACAATATATGATGCAAAAAGCATAAGTCAAATGGAAGATTTTAAAGCCCCCGCCGGCAGAACATAGCTTTGCCCATGCGCCTCGGGCAGCCCGTCATCCGTCTCCAGATAGACGCCATTCACGATGAACTCCGCCGCCGCCCGCGTGCCTGATTCATTGGCCATGATGACCATATCGGTCAGCTGCTCGCGATAGCAGCGGCTCATATGCTTGTTGAATTCGCGGAACGCCTCGATCCCGTGGCGGATCTTTCCCTCGTTCACATGATGCGCGAAAGGCTCGCCCAGCTGGGCCTCCATCCCTGCCGTATCGCCTGCATTGAAGGCATCGTAATAGCGGCTGATCGTGTCGAGAGTGCGGGCGCGCGGGATGGCCATTCTCCGTAAAGCAGTCTGGCCTTGAGTGCCACGCGCCACACGCCGCGTCAAACGCGGTCATAGGCACCGTCGCGGGTTACCCCAATGCGGCGCGCACGATCCCGGCCAGCGGCGTGGTCGGGTGGCCGATCAGCCGCGACAGGTCGTCGCTGTCATCGAACAGCGCGCCATTGGCGGCCTGCGCATCCGAATCCGCGATGATCGCGGCGAAGGGGGCGGGCAGGCCCATCGTCTCGAGCAACGCGCGATACTCGGCCTCGGCGAGGTGCGAGACCTCGACCTCGCGACCGGCCTGTGCGGCGATCTCGGCGGCCAGTTCGTCGAGGGTGAAACCCGCATCGCCCGCCAGCTCATAGGTCTTGCCCTGCAAGCCGGGATCGAGCGCGACGGCGGCCAGCGCCTCGGCATAATCCGCGCGCGCCGCTGCCGCGATCCGGCCTGCGCCCGACGCCCCGGCGATCGTGCCCGACTGCGCAGCATAGCCGATCGCGCTGTCGTAATTCTCGCCATACCAGCCATTGCGCAGCAGCGTATGGCTCAGTCCCGATGCGGCCAGCGTCGACTCGGTCGCCACGTGCTCTTCGGCCAATTGCATCTTCGAACGGTCGGCATGCAGCAGAGACGTGTAAAGAATATGGCCAACCCCATGCGCGTTGGCGGCCTCGATCACGTTGCGATGCTGCGGCGCGCGCTGGCCGACCTCGCTCGACGAGATCAGGATCAGCGTGTCGACACCTGCCAGCGCGTCGAAGCTGTTCGGGTCGGAATAGTCGAAACGCCGCGCGGCGCCCGGCAGCTTCTCAGGGCTGCGTGCCAGCCCGATCACGTCGGTCGCGCCGCGCGCGGCCAGTGCGGCAAGGGTGAGTTGGCCAAGATGGCCGGTGGCTCCGGTAACGGCGATGGTCATGGCGACCTCCTTTTGTCTTTCGCTGACGGGAAGCTGCGCCCTTTACTGCGCAAAAGGAAGTACCTACATTCTGGTAAGTGTTCAGCAGCCCCGCACAGGAGCCTCCGCATTATGCAACAGACCGACCCCGCGCTGCCCGTCGCCGATGTGTTCAACGCCGATTGTCCCTCGCGCATGATCCTGTCGCATGTCAGCTCGCGCTGGGGCGGGCTGGTTCTGGTCGCGCTGCGCGACGGGCGGCTGCGCTTTTCCGAGCTGCGTCGCAGGATCGGCGGCATTTCCGAGCGGATGCTGGCCCAGACCTTGCAGGTGCTCGAAGCGGATGGGCTGATCTCGCGGCGCGATCATGGCGAGGTGCCGCCGCGCGTGGATTATTGCCTGACCGAGGCGGGAGAGGCGATCGCGATCCGCTATTTCGAGCTTGCGCATTGGATCGAGGCGAATCTGGACCGACTTGGCACGCAGCCTGCACAGTCGGGCGACTGATCAGGCGGTCGGCTCTCCGAAACGGTCGATGAGATGGCGGCGGATCTGGTCGCGGGTGTCGCGATAGGCGGCGAGCTTGGCTTCGCGCGTCTCGCCGATCCCGGTCGGATCGAGGATCGGCCAGTATTCCACGTCGAGATGGAAGAACCGGGTCAGCTCCAGCGCCTGACGCTGCGAGGCGGGCGAGAGCGCGATCACTAGGTCAAAAGCCGACAGATCATCACCCCATTCCTGCAGCTCGGTGAAAGACCGCGCGCGGTGACGCTCCAGATTGACGCCGATCTCGGCCATCACCGCTATGGTGAAGCCGTCGATCTCCAGATCGGCTTTCACGCCCACCGACTGCACATAGCATTCGGTGCCGTAGAATTTCTTCATCATCCCCTCGGCCATCGGGGAGCGCGTGGAGTTATGATCGCACGCAAAAAGAACGGAGTTGGGGATCTCGCCCATCCGTTTACCTCGGGGCGAGAACGGCAACGAGGGTGAAGAGGCGCCGCGCCGTGTCGATGTCGATCTCGGCCTTGCCTTCGAGACGCTCCTGCAGAATGCGCGCGCCTTCGTTGTGGATGCCGCGCCGGGCCATGTCGATCGCCTCGATCTGGCTCGGCGGCAGTTTCTTGACCGCCTCGAAATAGCTCTCGCAGATCTGAAAGTAATCCTTCACCGCCTGCCGGAACGGGCCGAAGGACAGATGAAACTCCGCCACTTTCGCGCCGCACTCGGTTTCGGTGTCGAAAACCAGCCGCCGGTCGCGCACGCCAAGCGTCAGTGCGAACGGCCCTTCGGGTGCAGGTTGCCCGTCGCGGCCCGGGATGTTGAAGCTGTTATCCTCGAGCAGATCGTAGATCGCGACCTTGCGCTCCTGCTCGATTTCAGGCGAGGGCGCGGGCAGCCCGCCCGTGTCCAGCTGGATATGCGAAATCCGGGCCATCACCCCTCCCCTTCGTCATTGAGCGCATCGAGCCGCGCACGCACGGACAGCCCATGCGCCTCGAGGCTTTCCGACTTCGCCAGCACCTCCGCCGACGGGCCGATCGCCTTCAGCGCGCCGGGCGTCATCTTCGCCAGCGTCGTGCGCTTGATGAAATCCATCACCGACAGGCCCGAGGAGAACCGCGCCGAGCGCGCCGTGGGCAGAACGTGGTTCGGCCCGCCGATATAGTCGCCGATCGCTTCGGGCGTGTAGGCGCCAAGGAAGATCGCGCCGGCATGGGTTATCGCCTCGGAGAGCCAATCGGGATCGGCGACGCACAGCTCCAGATGCTCGGGCGCGACCCGGTTCGACAGTTCCGCCGCTTCCATCAGGTCGCGCGCGACGATCACCGCCCCGAAGTCGCGCCAGCTCGCGCCCGCAATCGCACGGCGCTCCAGCGTCTCGAGCCGTTTCTCGACCGCCGCCACGACCGCCTTGCCGAAAGCCTCGTCGGTGGTGATCAGGATCGCCTGCGCGCTCTCGTCATGCTCGGCCTGGCTCATCAGATCGAGCGCGATCCAGTCCGGGTCGCCCGTGCCATCCGCGATCACGAGGATTTCCGACGGCCCCGCGATCATGTCGATGCCCACGCGCCCAAACACGCGCCGCTTGGCCGCCGCCACGAAGGCGTTGCCCGGCCCGGTGATCTTGTCGACCGCCGTGATCGTCTCGGTTCCATAGGCCAGCGCGGCAATCGCCTGCGCGCCGCCCATCCGGTAGACCGTATCGACGCCCGCCAGTTGCGCGGCCAGCAGCACCAGCGGGTTCACCGCCCCGCCCGGCGTCGGGCAAGCCACGACCAGACGCTCCACGCCCGCGACCTTTGCCGGGATCGCGTTCATCAGCACCGAAGAGGGATAGCTCGCCAGCCCGCCGGGCACGTAAAGCCCCGCCGCCGAGACCGGCCCCCAGCGCCAGCCAAGCTCCGCCCCGCTCGCGTCGATCCAACGCGCGTCATGCGGCATCTGGCGCTCGTGATAGGCACGGATGCGCCCGGCCGCCAGTTCCAGCGCCGCGCGCTCTTCGGCGGGCACTTTCGCGACCTCGGCCTCGATCTCCTCGGGAGAGAAAGCCAGCGTCTCCGGTGTCAGCTCCAGACGGTCGAATTTCGCGGTCAGCTCGATCAGCGCTGCATCGCCCCGCTTGCGGATATCCGCGATGATATCGGCCACGACAACATCCACATCGGGGCTGTCCTCGCGCTTCATCCCCAGAAGTTCGACAAACCGGGCCTCAAAGCCCTCTTCGCGCGTGTCCAGAAAGTGCGGCATCGACAGTCTCCTATTCCGTTCTTCGGATTAGAGACTCCCGCCCTGCCCCGCAAGCACGACCCTGCCCGCAAGGGCAATTCCACTTCGACTTGGCGTAAATATCCCCGCCGGAGGCATCCCCGGTCGCAAAACGCGGCTTACTCGGGATGATGCGGCGCATGCCCCGAGGGCGCCCGATAGGGACGCTCGACGTCGCGCAGATCAACATCGAGACATTCGACATCCGCCGCCAACGCGCCATCACCCGCCAGCGTGACCGTAACGCGACCCGCGCCGTCTTCGGCCTCCTCGAAGGTGATATCGAGGATCGAGAGCACCACGTCGCGATCCGAACGATCGATCCCCATGCTCGCGACATGGGTGACATCCGAAATCACCAGCAGCGACCGCACACGCTCATAGGGGCGCTTCTCGGCCTCGGCCTGCGCCTTGTCTTCCCAGCGGAACCGGTTGATCAGCAGCGCGAGACGACGGGATTTCGCCTCCCAGGCGATCTCGGTGATCGGGAGCACGGCGTCCTGCACCAGCGCCGCAATGACGGGCAGGTCGTCCTTGGTCTCGGCGCGCAGCGCGATCGCGCCTTCGCCACCCTCTTCGAATTTCGCATCACGGGTCATTGGGTCACCTCTGCATTCGATATGGGGAAGACGGCGGGAATTGCCAGCCGATCAACTCGCTTTCACGCGCTCGATATGCGCACCGACGCCCGCCAGTTTCTCCTCGACGCGCTCATAGCCGCGATCGAGGTGATAGACACGGCTGACGACGGTCTCACCTTCCGCGGCCAGCCCTGCAAGGATCAGCGACACGGAGGCGCGCAGGTCGGTCGCCATCACCGGCGCCCCTTTGAGCTTCTCGACGCCATGGACCGTCGCATGACCGCCATGGACGTCGATATTCGCCCCCATCCGCACCAGTTCGGGCGCATGCATGAAGCGATTCTCGAAAATCTTCTCTTCCAGCACGCTGGTGCCCTCGGCGGTGCAAAGAAGCGCCATCATCTGCGCCTGCAGGTCGGTCGGGAAGCCGGGGAACGGCTCGGTCGTCACGTCGACCGCGCGGATGCGGCCATTCTTGCGCGCCACCTTGAGGCCGGTATGGGTCTGCTCGACCGAGATTCCCGCCGCATCGAGCTTCTCGCAGAAGCTCTCCAGCAGATCGATTCGACCGCCCAGGCACTCCACCTCGCCGCCGCAGATCGCGGGCGCGAGCATATAGGTGCCCAGCTCGATCCGGTCCGCCACGACCGGGTGGGTCGCGCCGTGCAGACGGTCCTTGCCCTCGATCACGATCTCGGAGGTGCCGTCGCCCTCGATCTGCGCGCCCATCGCGCGCAGGCATTTCGCCAGATCGACGATTTCCGGCTCGCGGGCGGCATTCTTCAGCACCGAGGTGCCCTTGGCGAGCGAGGCGGCCATCAGGAAGTTCTCGGTCGCACCAACGGAAGCGAAGCGCATCTCGTGGGTGGCGCCTTTCAGCCCGCCCTTCGCTTCGGCATGCAGATAGCCGTCCTTCAGCTCGATCTCCGCCCCGAGCGCGGCAAGCGCATCGACATGGATATCCATCGGGCGCGCGCCGATCGCACAGCCGCCCGGCAGCGACACGACCGCATGGCCCAGACGTGCCAGCAGCGGCCCGAGCACCAGATTCGAGGCGCGCATCTTGCGCACGATTTCATAATCCGCGACCGGGTTGATCTCGCCATGACACGAGGTCGCCAGAACCTTGCCATCCTGCAGCGCAGTCACTTCCGCGCCGAGGCTCGCCAGCAATTCGGTCATCGTGCGGATGTCCGACAGGCGCGGCGCATTGGTCAGGGTCAGCGGCTCATCGCTCAAGAGCGTGGCCGGCATCAGCGCGAGACAGGCGTTTTTCGCCCCCGCGATCGGGATTTGGCCGGAAAGTGGCCCGTTGCCGCGCACGACGATGCTGTCCATATCAACTGCCCTCGGATTCGTTGTTATTCGGCGGCTTGGATTCGGATTTGCGGGCGCGCGCCTGCGCCTTGCGCCGCTGCAGATTCGCGCGCAGCGCCTGCGCCCGACGCTCTTCGCGGCTCAATTCCGCATCGCGGGACGTGCCCGATCCATCTTTCTTTCCGCCTGTCATGGCGCCTCGTTTAACCCGCCTGTGAAATCCTGTCGAGAGAGAGCAAGATTTGCCCTTGCACCCCCGCGCGATTGCGTCTAAATCCCCGCCACGGTCGAAGCGACGGACCGAAACCGGCGCTGCTGTAGCTCAGCGGTAGAGCACTCCCTTGGTAAGGGAGAGGTCGAGAGTTCAAGTCTCTCCAGCAGCACCACTTCCCCCTCCCCGATTAAAATCACCGACTAATCGGCGCGAATCCCGTAGCGGCTGATCTTGTCGTTGAGCGTGCGCCGCGCGATGCCGAGCGCCTGGGCGGCCCGTTCGGTATTGCCCCGGCAGCGTTCGAGCGTGGCGCTGATTTCGCGCGCCTCATAGGCCGCGACTTTGTCGGCGAGGCTTTGCGGGGCCGAGGGTGCCTCGGTCGGCGCATCGGGAAGATCAAGGCCCAGCGCGAAGCGTTCCGCCGCCGCTTTCAGTTCGCGGACATTGCCGGGCCAGGGGCGGCGCTTGACCTGTTCGCGCAAGCTATAGGGCAGGTCCGGGACCTCGCGGCCATAGCGGCGTGCGGCAAGCTCCGCGAAATGGCGAAAAAGCAGGACGATATCCTCGCCCAGAGAGCGCAGCGGATCGAGCGTGATCTCGGCTCCGGCGAGGCGATAGAACAGATCGGCGCGGAAGCTGTTATCGAGCGTGCGCGCGCGCAGGTCCGATTTCGTCAGAGCGATGATCCGCAGATCGAGCGGGCGCACGCGGTTTTCGCCCAGCCGCTCCACCTGGCGTTCCTGCAAGGCGCGCAGCAATTTCGGCTGCACCGCCGCCGGCATCGCCTCGACCTCGTCGAGCACCAGCGTGCCGCCCGAGGCCGCCTCCAGCTTGCCGGGCTTATCCTGAGCGCCGGGGAAAGCGCCCGCGACATGGCCGAAGATCTCGATCTCGAACAGCGTCTCGGGCAGCGCCGCGCAATTGAGCGCTACGAACGGACCCTGCGCGCGCGGGCTGGCCGCATGAAGCGCACGGGCGACCAACTCCTTCCCGGTCCCAGTCTCGCCAGTCACCACGAGGTCGATCTCCAGCGGGCCGAGCGCCGCGATTCGCGCGCGCAGCGCCGCGATAGCCGCCGACTGGCCGAGGATCTCCGCCCCGTCGCGCCGCGCGATCTCGTCTTGCAGCCGCCCCAACTCGGCCCGGGTCGCGCGGGCCCGAAGCGCCCGGTCGACCACCGCCAGCAGATGTTGCGCGTCGTAGGGCTTCTCGAGAAAATCCTCCGCCCCCAATTGCATCGCCTTCACCGCGTGCGAGACATCGCCATGCCCGGTGATCATCAGGACCGGCAAATCGGGGCTGCGCGCCTTGAGCGCCTCGAGCAGGCCGAACCCGTCGATCCCCGGCATCCGCAGATCGCTGACTACCAGATCGGGCAAAGCGGGCGCATCGAGCGCCGCCTGCGCATTGGCGAACCCTTCGCAGTCATAGCCGCCCGCCTCGATCAGATCGGCGAGCGCCGCGCGGTGGTCGTCATCATCTTCCACGACATGGATCAGTGCGGTCATACCGGCTCCTTTTCGCGCACCCGTGTGAGCGTCACGATCATCTGCGTGCCCTCCCCCGGCGTCGAGCGGGTATCGAGCCGCCCGCCGATCTCGGACAGGATCGCCTGCGAAATCGCAAGCCCGAGACCCAGCCCCGCCCCGTCGTCTTTCGTAGAGAAAAACGGTTCTGTCACGCGCGGCACGTCTTCGGGCGCGATGCCGGGACCGTTGTCGCGGACGCTCAGATTCAGTTCATTTTCCGCGCCTTCCAGACGCAGCTCGACTTCGGGCGCGGGCTGGCCCTCGACCGCATCGAGCGCATTCAAGAGCAAGTTCACCAACACCTGTTCCAGCCGCGCCCGTCCCGCATTGGCGAAAAGCGGACCATCGGGGACAACCACGCGCGGCTTAATCCCGAGCGCTCTAGCCCGCGGTGCAACCAGTTCCAGCGCGCTTGCTGCGACGGCGCCGATCTCGATCCGCTCCAGATCAGCGGTGTCTTTGCGCGAGAAGCTTTTCAGGTGCTTGATCGTGCGCTGCATCCGGCGGATCAGGTTGCGCGCGGTCTCGATGCGGGCGACCGTCTTCTCGGTGCTGCGCGCGGCGCCCATCTCGGCGGCGGCAAGAGTCGCCTCCATCGCGGCGAGCGGTTGACTCACCTCATGCACGATCGCGGCCGACATCCGGCCAAGCGCGGCCATCTTCTCGGAATGGATCAGCCCCTCCTGCGCGGCGCGCAGTTCCGCCTCGGTCTGGCGGCGGGCCTCGATCTCGCGGCCAAGGGCGCGGGTGCGCTCGGCCACCTTGCGTTCCAGCATCTCGGATTGGCGCAGGCGCAGCGCCACGAGCTGCCGCCGCTGCGCCTGTGTTTTCGCCAGCGCCAGACCCAGCACCGAGGCCAGCGCCGCCGTCACCCCCGCGATCAGCGCCGAGAGCATCGCGGGCTGCACCGGGGCTGCGGCCACCACCGTCCAGCCCTCGCCAAACGCTGCGGTCTGGCTGCGCAGCCGCGCGCCGCTCGCATCGAACATCCACGCGGCGCTGCCTTGCATCAGCGGCCCCTGTTTCGCGGGATCGCGCCCGGGATAGGTCTTCAGATCGGCGAGCCGCGCGCGCGCCTCGGGGGCGAGCGGATGGAGCGGGTGATAGAGCCAGTCGGGATTGCCCGAGAGGAACACCACCCCATCGGGATCGGCCACCGCCACCGCCTGCCCCGCCTGCGCCCAGGCCTGTTGCAGCGGGTCGAGATCGACCTTCACCACCACCACACCGGGCGGACCACCGCGACCTCCGATCCGCGCGGAGAGGAAATAGCCCGGAACCCCGGTGGTCACGCCGATCGCGTAGAAGGCACCCTGCCCGGTGGCGATCGCATCGCGGAAATAGGGGCGGAAGCTGTAGTCGTGGCCTACGAAAGAGGCCGGGCTGTCCCAGTTCGAGGCCGCCAGCGTCACCCCCTGCCCGTCCATCAAGTAAAGCTGATCAGCCCCCGAAAGCTCCAGAACCTCGGCAAGGTAGCGGTTCGCCGCGAGATCCGCGCCGGGCGCATCGGGCGTGCCGATCACCGCGCGGATGCGGGCATCCTGCCCGACCACGGCGGGCAGGTAGCGGAAGCGGTCGATCTCGGTTTCCAGCGCGCGCAGGGTCAGGATCAGGCTGCGATCGAGCCGCGCGTCGATGCCCGACAGCGCGATGCGCCATGCGCCCACCGCCGCCGCGACGGAGATCGCGCAGACCGCGATCACCCGCCAGAATGTCATGCGCGCGGCAGGCTTGGCCATGCGCCCTCCCTCTCGATCGCTCTTAGCCGTCGCCCGGCTCGGCGGGGCAAGGCGCGATCCGGATCGGTGCCTCGCGCACGGCTCCGATCACCTGACAATCGACCGAGCACAAAGTCCAGCCCGAGACCGTCGCCCCCGAGGCTGCCAGTTCCAGATCGGGCACTTCGGGGCCGGTCGTGCTCCAGACCCACCAGCCATCCTCGAAATGACCGCCCGGGCCCGGCTCCATCCCCGCGCCCGATCCTTTCACTGCCGCGCCGACGAGGCGCAGCGTGTCGTGGTCGGTCACCTGCCAATGTTCGCGCCAGCCCTCTTTCTCGACCGAATGGGTCCATTCCAGCGAAAACTGGCCCGAGGGCGCCAGCGCGATCATCGCAGCCCCGACCATGAGGCAGGTCGCGCTCATGCCGCCGCCCGCGTGCGGCGCAACCAGAGGGTCGCGCCAAAGCCCGCGACCAGCGCGAAGCCGATCTCATCGGTCAGCGGCAGCGCCGCGATCAGGGTAAAGCCCGCGACCATGGCGAGTGCCCGCTCCCAAAGCGCCAGCGGACGGCCCAGCCAACCGATCACCGCGACACCCCAAAGCGCGAGCGCCAGCAGCGCCTTGATGATGACATAGGCGACCGCGGGCCAGTAGCCGATCTCGGCGGCGAGCGGGCCGCCATCCTGCAGCATCAGCGCGGGCGTATAGACCGCCATGAAGGGCACGACGAAGCCTGCGGCGGCGACCTTGATCGCCTCGAAGCTGATACGCAGCCCGCTTTCCTTCGCGATTGGCGCAGCGGCAAAACAGGCAAGCGCGACGGGTGGTGTGAGATCCGCGAGAATGCCGAAATAGAAGACGAACATGTGGCTCACGATCAGCGGCACGCCGAGGTCCAGAAGCGCCGGGCCCGCGATCGAGGAGGTGATGATGTAGTTCGGGATTGTCGGGATCCCCATGCCGAGCACGATACAGGTGATCATCGTCAGGATCAGCGACAGGAACAGGCTCGACTTGCCGACGCCCACGATGAACTGGCCGAATGTCGTGGCAGCCCCCGTCAGCGTCATCACCCCGATGATCACGCCGACCAGCGCGCAGGCAATCCCCACGGGCAGTGCGGTGCGCGCGCCATCGGCAAGGCTGTCGCGGCAGATCGCCAGCGTCTCGCGCCCGCCCTTGTTGAAGGCGTTGATCGCGACCAGCACCGCCACCGCGCCCAGCACCGCCCAGATGCCGATCTCGAAGAAGGCGGCTGCGACCAGCGCGATCACGACCCAGAAGATCATCCGCAGCACCTGGTTCGGCAGGCCCAGCGCGACCGAGCCGCCGAGGATCAGCAGACCCGTCAACGACAGACCCACCGTGCCCGCGAACAGCGGCGTGTAGCCCGAGAACAGCAGGTAGACGAGCACCGCGAGCGGCAACAGCAGATACCAGCCCTCTTTCAGCGCCTTGCGCGGGCTAGGCAGTTCGGATTTGGCAAGACCGCGCAGATCGCGCTTGCCAGCCTCGAGATGCACCATCCAGAAGGCGCCCGCGAAATAGAGGATCGCCGGGATCAGCGCGGCTTTCACCACCTCGACATAATCGACGCCCAGCGTCTCGGCCATGATGAAGGCGACCGCCCCCATCACCGGCGGCATGATCTGCCCGCCCATCGACGAGGTCGCCTCGACGCCGCCCGCGAAGGCCGGGCGATAGCCGAAGCGCTTCATCAGAGGGATGGTGAATTGCCCGGTGGTGACGACATTCGCCACGCCGGACCCCGAGATCGTGCCCATCAGACCCGAGGACAGCACCGAGACTTTCGCGGCACCGCCCATCTTGTGGCCGACCATGCCAAGCGAGACGTCGGTGAAGAGTTTGATCATCCCGGCTTTCTCAAGGAACGAGCCGAAGAGGATGAAGAGGAAGATATAGGTCGCTGAGACATAGGTCGGGATGCCGTAAATCCCTTCGGTGCCGAAGCTCATCTGCTCGATCACCTGCTCGAACGCGTAGCCGCGATGGTTGAGCGGCGAGGGCAGATATTGCCCGAACATCGCATAGGCGAAGAACGTGCCCGCGATGATCGGCAGCGCTGGCCCCATCAGCATCCAGGCAGCGGTGAAGACGGTGATCAGAAGCACCACGCCGACCACGAGATCGAGCGTGTTCGGATCGCCTGCGCGCAACAGGAGCGGCGTGTATTCGATCCATTGATAGGCGGCGACGGCCACGCCACCGGCGGCGAGCAGGTAGGCGACGGAACGCCCGAGCGGGCCATAGCCCTTGGCAAGCGAGAGGAGCGGGAAGCCAAGCGCCAGCAGGAAGCCCACATGGACCGCCCGCGCGATCTGGCTCGAGGGGTTGATCACATGCGCGGCGAAGGCGATCTGCCAGACCGAGAAGGCCACCGCGAGCCAGAACAGCACGCGCCCCTCGCGGCTATGCGGGAACCCGTCTGCCAGCGGGTCATGCACCACGGCATCGACCGCCGCTTCCTTATCCATATCCATCACTCTCTCCTCCCTCGAAAGGCGAGGGCGACCCGCCCGAGCGCGCCGCCCTGCCCATGTGTCTGCGCGGCGTTACTTCAGGATACCGATTTCCTTGTAGTAACGCTCGGCGCCCGGATGCAGCGGGATCGGAAGACCCTGCACCGCCGCCTCGGCCGAGATCCCATTGGCCGCCGAATGCGCCGCCTTGAGCGTGTCGAGATGTTCGAAGAGCTGCTTGGTCATCTGGTAGGCTTCCTCGTCGGACACGCCTTCACGGGTCACGAGGATATTCGTGATCGCCACGGTCGGCACATCCGCGTCCTGGCCCGGATAGGTGCCCGCCGGGATCACGCCCGCCTTGTAGGGCGCGCCCAGTTTCTCGGCGATATCGGCCGGGATCGCGACGAAGGTCACGTCCTGCGTGGTCGAGAGGTCCTTCAGCGCCGCGTTGCCGAGGCCCGAGGACTGGAAGGTCGCGTCGAGCTGGCGGTTCTTCATCAGTTCGACCGATTCCGAGAACGGCAGATACTCGACCTTGCCCAGATCGTCATAGCTCATGCCCGCCGCGTCGAAGATCTTGCGCGCGTTCAGTTCGGTGCCCGATTTCGCGGCGCCGACAGAGAGACTCTTGCCCTTGAGATCGGTGATCGTGGTGGCACCCGCATCCTTGAGGGCCGCGACCTGAATGAAGTTCGGGTAGATCGCCGCGATGGCGCGCAGCTTGCCCAGCGGCGCCTTGAAGCCTGCCTCGGGGTTACCCTCCCAGGCGTCCTTCACCGAATCCCCCAGCGCAAAGGCCAGCTCGCCCCGGCCCTGCTGGAGCAGGTTGAGGTTCTCGACCGAGGCCTTGGTCGACTGCACCTGCACGCGCGCGTCAGGCATCGTCTCGCCATAGACTTCCGACAGCGCCACGCCGAGCGGATAGTAGACGCCCGAGGTGCCCCCGGTGAGAATGTTGATGAAGTTCTCGGCCTTCGCGACGGGCGCGCTCAGCGCCACGGCCCCGGCGATCAGCGCGCCGAGCTTGATGTTCTGGAACATCCTTTCCTCCCATATGACATTGCCCGCATTGAAAGCGGGACTGGCTCTAGGGTGCCCGGTTTCGCGCAGGGATCAATTCAACTCACACCGCTGCGACAAGAAAGCTGGCAGATCTCTGCGCGGGCTCTGGCGGGGTTCTGCCACGAGCGCCGCGCAAAGCCGATATGCCGGGCAATTTCCGCCCCTATTTCGCTGGGCGCTTGACGCGCATCGCCCTATCTGCTCGGAAATACCTGATTTTCGTCTTCAAAGTCCCCATGCGCTCTTTGCCTCCCTTCCGATACGCCCCCGACCACTGGCCCCCTGCATTGCGCTGGGCGGTCCTCCTCGCGGGCTCTGCGCTTCTGGCCTTCGCTCTGAGTCTCGCGCATCTCGCGGCGGCGCTTCTTCTGGGGCCGATGGCGGTCGCGATCGCGCTTGCCGCGAGCGGCGGGGCGGTGCGGCTGCCGCCTTTGGGCTTCATCGCGGCGCAGGGTGTCGTGGGCGTGATGATCGCCTCGAAGCTTCCCGCCTCGATCCTGCCCGAGATCGCCCGCGACTGGCCGATCTTCCTTGCCGGAACGCTCTCCACCGTGCTGGGGGCGAGCGCGCTCGGCTGGGTGATGGCGCGGGCGGGCGGCTTGCCGGGCACGACGGCGATCTGGGGCTCCTCCCCCGGAGCCGCGACCGCGATGACGCTGATGTCGGACGATTACGGCGCTGACATGCGGCTCGTCGCCGTCATGCAATATACCCGCGTCGCCTGCTGTGCGATCGCCGCCACCGCTGTCGTGCAGATTTTCGGCGTGGCGCAGGCTAGGGAAGTCGGCGCGGCACTCGCCGAGCAAGGCCCGATGGACGTCCTCGCCGCGGTCGAGACGCTCGCGCTCGGGATCGGGGCTGCCTTTCTGGGCGTGCGGCTGCGCATTCCGGGTGGCGGCCTGCTGCTGCCGATGGCCTTCGGACTGATCGCAAGCGCCTCCGGCTTGCTGACGATCACGCTACCCCAGACCGTGCTCGCGATCAGCTATGCGGTGGTCGGCTGGGGGATCGGGATGCGCTTCACACGCGCCGTGCTGCGCCATGCCGCACGGCTGCTGCCGCGCATCCTCGGCTCGATCATCGCATTGATCGCCCTCTGCGCGGCCTTCGCGATGGGATTGGTCTATTTCGCCGGGATCGAGCCTGTGACCGCCTATCTCGCCACCAGCCCGGGCGGCGCGGATTCGGTGGCGATCATCGCGGCGGGCACACAGGTAGATGTGCCCTTCGTCATGGCGATGCAGATCGGCCGCTTCCTGCTGGTGCTGATCGCAGGTCCCGCACTCGCCCGCGCATTGTCACGCAGGCGAGGCGATGTCTGAAGGCACGTTCAGTTTCTGAACTGGGTGTCGCCGTGATTGTAGGGCTGCTGCTGGATCATCAGCACGCCCGAATTGTCATCGGGATCGTTGTCGTAGTGATCCTTCTCGGTCACGCCCGGCAACTGCCCGAACGCCTTCGACAGTTTCAGCGGCGAGAAGGTGAAGGGCACCTTGTCGTGCAGCCACGGCATGTCGCGCAGCGCGCTCGACACCGAATCCGCGCACATCATCTTGTTGACCGAGCCGTTGCGCTCCACGCGGGCCATCAACTGATCGGCCTGCGCCATCGTGATCGGAAGCTTCTGGGCGCGCACATACCAGCTCTCGCGGGCATGGTAGTCGATGTAGAATTTCCGCATCTTCTCGGTAATGCCGAAATGCACATCGTGGCGCTCGGGCGCCCAGGGATGATTCCAGGTGCCTGCCGGATCGAAGATGATCCGCTCACGCCCGTTGATCAGCAGCGCCGAATGCCCGCCCGAGCCGGTATTGGTCGAGATCACGGTATAAAGCGTGACCGAAGGCGGTTCGTCGGAAACATAGCGATATTTGGCGACCTCGGCATCCGAGGCATAGATGTTATCCGCCCCGCAGCCAGCCAGAAGAAGCGGCAGCATCAGGCAGACAAGAAGCACGCGCATCATCTGCCCGATCTCCCGTTCCCAAGCATGTCTTTTTCAGCCGCCGCCGGTCGCGTCAGCCGCCTACGAGAGCGAGAAACACCAGAAAGCAGATGATCACAATCACCGAAATCGTGACGAAGCGAACAAAACCGCTGAATGTTCTCTCCTGGTCACGAATGTCCATATTGCCCGGTTTATACTCGGCCATTGCGCGTTCTCCCTTTTGCGCTGTCTCCCAGAGGGAAAACTAGCCGAGCCGCGACAAGCTGTCACGCCTCGTCTTGAGGGTTCGCGCTGTCAGATGCATTTTCTTCTTCCAGCGCGCGGGCGAGCCGGAAGCCGATACGGCGCGCCGCTTCGTCCGCGACCGGTTTCGGCTGCGCGATCAGCATCACGTTGAGCTGGTTCGCCCAATGCCCGGGAACCCCGTCCTTTAGGGCGGGGAGGGATAAGGCAGTTTTATGCCGTCGGCGCTCTCTGTTTCCGCACATAGTCGCGGATGACATCGAGGGGCGGCCCGCCGCAGCTGGCGGCAAAGTAACTCGGCGACCAAAGGCCCTTCGGGCTGCGGCGCCGCAAATCTTCACGGTCGCGCAGCAATAGCCGCGACCCGACCCCTTTCAATGAGTTGACAAGCTTCGCAACCGGCACTGTTGCTGGATACTCCAGCAACAGATGCATGTGATCGTCCTCGCCATCGCATTCAACCACAGTGGCGCCGAAGCCTGCGGCGACTTTCTCGAAGGCACCTTTAAGACGCTGATGAGCATCAGCGTCAAGAAGACCACGCCGGGACTTGGTTACAAAGACCAAGTGGACATGGAGGTCGCTAACAACTTGTCTTCCCGATCTATATTCCATATTGAGAACCCTAAGACCAAATGTTATAATTTGACTATGCAGACGATCCGTGGCCATGTCTACCGGCTCAAGCCGACGCCGGAGCAGGAAGTCCTGCTCGCGCAGACGGCTGGCGTCACGCGCCTAGTCTACAATCTGGCGCTAGAGCAGCGGCGAACATGGGGCGGCCGGCCTTTTGCCGGCGGCGATCCAAGGAATTTCGGTGCTAAAGGTCTTTCGCGCGAGCTTTCAGAGCTTCGTAGCGACTTCGACTGGATCCGTGCCATCAGCCAGACTGCGCAGAACCAGGCCCTGATCGATCTCGATCGAGCCTATGCGAATTTTTTCGAGGGGCGGGCCGGATATCCGCGCCCGCGCAAGCGGGGCGCGGCGGACAGTTTCCGCCATGTTGGCCGCGAGATCGCGCTGCGAAAATTGAACGCAAAATGGTCAGAGGTCCGCATCCCGAAGATCGGCTGGATCCGCTATCGCGACACCCGTCCGCTGCGCGCCCGGGCCGATGGCACGGTCGAGATCCGCAACGCGACGCTCCGGCGCCGCCCCGACGGCGGCTGGGAGATCTCGATCGCAACCCGCTGCGAGATTGAAGAGCGGCTGGTTCCGGCCGCCGCCGTGGGCATCGATCGCGGCGTGGCCGTGCCCTACGCGCTTTCGACCGGGGAGATGGTCCATCTTCCGAAGACGGTGAAGCGGCGCCGGGCCGCGATCCGCCGCGCCCAGAAGACGCTGTCGCGCCGCAAGCGGGGATCGGCCCGTTATGCGCGGGCGCGCCGCCGCCTGGCCACCCTGCGGGCGCGGGACGCCCGGGTCCGGGCCCACCTGGCCCATGTGCTGTCGCGCCGATTGGCGCGGGATCATGGGCTGGTGGCGATCGAGGATCTCAAGATCGGCGCCATGACCCGCTCTGCGCGCGGCACGGCGGAGGCGCCGGGGCGTAACGTGGCGCAAAAAGCCGGGCTGAACCGGGAGATTCTGAACGTCGGCTGGCATGCGCTGGAGCGCATGCTCGGCTACAAGCTCGAGGAAACGGGAGGGATCCTGATCAAGGTCCCGGCCGCTTACACCAGCCAGACCTGCGCCGTATGCGGCCATGTGGATGCGAGGAGCCGCGAGAGCCAAGCTCTCTTCGCATGCACCGCCTGCGGCGCGCAAACCAATGCCGATATCAACGCGGCGAAGAATATCCTGGCCCGGGCTCTCGCCCGGGACGAGGATCAGCGGGGGAACGCTCCGTTGCTGGACGTGGAGGCTCAGGCATCAGCCGCCCATGAAGCGTCAACTCATCTCGGCCCGGAGCGGTTCGATGCCGCATAGGGCCGAAGTGGAAATCCCCGCCCTTCAGGGAGGGGAAGATGTTAAATGCTGGATGAGCTGCGTGCGCGCGCCGTATTCGTCGGTGCCGTCGAAAGTGAGGATGTCGGGGTCGAAAAAGCCGATCCCCTCGATCTGCAGGACGCCCGCCTCGCCGCCGGTGAGGCCAAGCACGACCTCCTCGTCTTCCTGCAACTGCTCTTCGAAGTTCTGGATATAGAGCAGAACCCGCTCATAGGCCCATTGCGCCGGGCTCTTATCCTCGGGCCGTCCGCGCGCCAACTCGGGCGGAAGCGGTTTGACCTCGGCGGTCTTCGGCGCGTTCTCCGAGGTATGCACCACTTTCGCATTCGGAAGGGCGGCTTCCTCATGGGCTTCGGCGGTGGTGCGTATCTCGGTCATGTCAGGCTCCAGAGCCAGGCGCCGTCCTCTCGCAAGGTGCGGCTCACCTCCCCTTTGTGCCAAAGATGGTTGAGATGCGCCATCGCTTCGACCATCGCGAGCCCGTGGGTGCTCTCGTCGATCTGGCGTTTGAACAGCGGCGGGAAGCACTCGCAGGCGGTGCGCGGGGTGTCGAGATGCTTGCGCAGACGTTTCAGCGCGCCCTCGTGGTTCTCGATCATCTGGCGCAGCCGCAGCGGCAACCCGGTGAAGGGCAGCTTGTGGCCGGGCAGCACGAGGTGACGATCCTCCGCGATCTCGGTAAAGCGCGCGCAGGAGGTCAGCCAGTCGGCCAGCGGATCGGCCTCGGGTTCGGTCGCATAGACGCCCAGATTGGCCGAGATCGACGGCAGAAGCTGATCGCCGCCCAGAACCAGATCGTCGTCCAAGCTCCACAGCGTCGCGTGTTCGGGCGCGTGCCCGTCACCCATCTTCACCGCCCAACGCCGCCCGCCGAGGGTGATTTCGTCGCCCTCCACGATCCGGGTGAAGCCAAGCGGCAGCGCATGGACGCAATCGGCGAAGTTGAAGGGCCGCTCGTTGGCGCGCTTGTCCAGAAGCGCCGGGTCCATCCCGGCGCGCCGGTAGTAATCAAGCGTCTCGGACACGGGCCGGTCCTGCGGGTCGAGTTGCAGCATCCGCGCGAACAGCCACGAGGTGCGGGTCGTGATCAGCTCGGCCCCCTGCTCCTGCAGCCAGCCCGCCAGCCCGATGTGATCGGGGTGGTAATGCGTCACAAGAACCTTGGTGACCGGCTTGCCACCCAGCGGCCCATCCATCGCCGCCTGCAGCGCCGTCCGGCATTTGCGCGTGTCGATCCCGGGATCGACCAGCGCCCAGCCATCGCCCTCATCGAGCGCGAAGCAATTGACGTGGTCGAGTGCCATCGGCAGCGGCAGGCGCACCCACATCACCCCAGGCGCAACCTCGATTGCCCCGCCCGGCTCGGGCGGTTCCCCCCAAGGATAGCGGATGCCATTCATCGACACGCGGGCGTCCTCGCCCCTCATGCCTCGAGGTCTTCGACGCTGAGCGCGTAAAGCCCTTCCGCCCCTTCCTTCGCCTCGGCCAGCGAGGCCGAATAGGCGGGCATCAGGCGACGAATATAGACGGCAGCCAGGTGGCCACGCGCGGAATCACGCCCCTCGGCCATCGCGGCGCGCAGGTGGTAATAGCCGCCCAGAACCCGTGCGAAGGCGTCGAGATAGGGCACGGCCCCCGCGAAGCGGTCCTGCATGCCTTGGCTGACCATCCATTCGGTGTGCTCGCGCAGTTCCTCGGCCGCCTGCCAGACGTCTTCGGCCAGCACCGGGAAATCGCCCCGCGCGCCCTGCGCCTCGTCCTCGATCTCCTGCAGCAGACGGAAAGCGGCCTTGCCCTCGTCCATCATCTTGCGGCCCACAAGGTCCATCGCCTGAATGCCGTTGGTGCCCTCGTAGATCGTGGTGATCCGCACATCGCGGAGATATTGCGCTGCACCGGTCTCTTCGATGAAGCCCATGCCGCCATGCACCTGCACGCCGGTCGACGCCACGCGGATGCCCATATCGGTGCCGTAAGCCTTCGCGATCGGCGTCAGCAGCGCCGCGCGGGCCTGCCAATTCGCATCACCCGTCGCACGCCCCATGTCGATCGCGACGCCACAGGCCAGCGCGATCGAACGTGCCGCGAAAATCTCGGCCTTCATGCCCGCCAGCATCCGGCGCACATCGGCATGCTCCACGATCGGCGCAAACTGCACCCGGTCCTTCGCATAGGCCAGCGCCTGCTGATAGGCGGCCTCGGCCACGCCGATACCTTGCGCACCCACGTTCAGACGCGCGTTGTTCATCATCGTGAACATCGCGGCCATGCCCTTGTTCTCTTCGCCGACGAGCCAGCCAGTCGCGCCCTCATAGCTCATCACGCAGGTGGGCGAGCCGTGGATGCCCAGCTTGTGCTCCAGCGAGACCACTTTGAGCGAGTTGGCGACGCCCGGCTTGCCGTCGGCATCCGGGATCAGCTTCGGCACCATGAAGAGGCTGATGCCCTTCGTGCCGGGGGCCGCATCGGGAAGACGCGCCAACACCAGATGGCAGGTGTTCTCGACGCAGTCATTGTCGCCCCAGGTGATGAAAATCTTCTGCCCCGAGATCGCATAGGTGCCATCATCATTGGGCACCGCCTTGGTCTTCAGCGCGCCCACATCGGAGCCCGCCCCCGGCTCGGTCAGGTTCATCGTGCCCGACCATTCGCCCGAGATCAGCTTGGGCAGATAGAGCGCCTTGATCTCGTCGGAGGCGTGATGCTCCAGCGCCTCGATCTGGCCCTGCGTCAGCAGCGGGTTGAGTTGCAGCGACAGGTTCGCGCCCGAGAGCATGTCGTTGAAGCCGACGTTCAGCGCCTGCGGCAGGCCCATCCCGCCATGCTCCGGGTCCGCCGCGATGCCGATCCAGCCGCCCTCGGCCAGCGCCGCGAAGGCCTCCTTGAAGCCGGCGGGCGAGCGCACCACCCCGTTCTCCAGTTTCGCGGGCGTCAGATCGCCGTCGCGATTGGTCGGCGCGATCACCTCGTCGCAGAGCTTGCCGCCTTCGGTGAGGATCGCTTCGACCATATCGGGGGTCGCCTCGGCAAACATCTCGGTAGCCGCGACCGGTGCGAGCGGCACGACGTGGTCGAGAATGAAGCGAATATCGGTGACGGGGGAACGGTAAGTCATGGGTCTCCTCCGGGCAGCTTGGCAATTGCCGCGCGCGCGTCTATGTCCTGTCGGGTTGCCGATACCCTACCGCAAGGGCAGCCCCCTTCAACTCCAACGCTGCGTCACGACTGCATGAGCCAAGACACGAAACTCCTTTCCGCCGATGCCGAGGGCTATGCGCAGGCAGCCGCCTTGCTGCGCGCGGGCGAACTGGTCGCGATGCCGACCGAGACGGTCTACGGGCTTGCAGGCGATGCGCGCAACGACCGCGCGGTGGCGGCGATCTTCGCGGCGAAGGGGCGTCCGAAGTTCAATCCGCTGATCGTGCATCTGCCGTCGATCGAGGCTGCGGAAGAGATCGCCGTGGTCTCCGACGCCGCCCGCCAGATCGCCGCGCGCTACTGGCCGGGACCGCTGACGCTGGTCCTGCCGCTGCGCCCCGAGGCCGGGCTCTCCGATCTTGTGACGGCCGGACATGACACGGTCGCGATCCGCCTGCCCGCGCATCCGGTCGCCCGCGCGCTGCTGATGGAATTCGGTGGGCCGCTGGCCGCGCCCTCGGCCAACCCATCAGGCAAGATCAGCCCGACCACGGCGCAGCATGTGATGGACGGGCTTAGCGGTAAGATCGCGGCGGTGATCGATGGCGGCCCCTGCGAGGTCGGGGTGGAATCCACCATTCTTGCGCTCGACCCGCCCGCATTGCTGCGCCCCGGCGGAGTCGCTGCCGAAGAGATCGAGACGCTGATCGGCCAGCCACTGCCCACCGGCGGCGACGCGGCCAAGCCCAACGCGCCGGGGCAGCTCAAATCGCATTATGCGCCGGGCGCCGCCGTGCTGCTGGATGTGACCGCCCCGCACCCGGATGCGGTCTGGATCGGCTTCGGCGGCGATTGCCCGACCGCCGATCTGAACCTCTCGCCCTCGGGCGATCTAACCGAGGCGGCGGCGAACCTCTTCGCGATGCTGCGCAAGGGCGACGCGCTCGCCCGGACGCGCGGCCTCACCACGCTCGCCTTCGCCCCGATCCCGGAAACCGGCCTCGGCCGCGCGATCAACGACCGCCTGCGCCGCGCGGCAGCTCCGCGCGACTGATCGCCTCTTCGTGTTGGTTTAAATATCCCGGGGGGCGCGAAAGCGCGGGGGCAACGCCCCCTCCCCGTTCACCCCTTACGCATGCCCCGCCGCAGCCGAAAGCGTTCGCGGGTCGATCCCCATGCCTTCGAGCGCGCGCACCCATTTCGTCTCATGCTCGGCATCGAGCGCGAGGTCGGCGTCGCTGTCGGCAGTGAGCCAGCCATTGTCGAGGATTTCCTCCTCCAGCTGACCCGGCCCCCAGCCCGCATAGCCCAGCGCCATCAGCGCCTGGTTCGGGCCACGCCCCATCGCGATATCTTCGAGAATGTCGCGCGTGCCAGTCATCCGCAGCCGGTCGGTGACTTCCATCTGACCCTCGCCGGTCGTCCAGTCCGGCGAATGCAGCACGAAGCCGCGCCCGGTTTCGACCGGACCGCCAAAGAGGATCGGCTGATCGAAGCGGATATCCGCACCGGGCCGTTCGATATCGAGGCTTTCGAGAAGGTCCGAGAAGGCGGGCGTCGGCAAGGGTTTGTTGATGATCAGGCCCATCGCACCCTCATCAGAATGGGCGCAGACGGCGATCACCGAATGCTCGAATCGCGGATCGCCCATACCGGGCATCGCGATCAGAAACTTGCCTGTCAGGTCCATCTCGCTCCCCTTCGCAGTTGCATCCCATCTCTATTCAAGGTGGCGCGAGGGGCGCGTCTATTCAAGCCAGACGCAGGAATTGTTTCGCATTGCCGCGCGCCGGGACAAAATGTTGCACGCTTCTGTCGCGTTTGTGACTTCTGAACGTGCAGGGAAGCGACTAGGTAAAACATATGACACGTTTGTTACCAGTCATGGGGATCCTGCTTGGCTGCTGCCCGCTCGGCGTGGCGGCCCAGGAAGCTGTCGCGCAGATCGCAGCGCAAGAGCAGGTCACGCCGCAAGACGCGTCGATGCCCGCACTGCCGACGCCCCCGGGGTTGGAGCAGGCGCAGCTGCGCGCAGGCGGAAAAGGCGCCAACGGCACCCGCATGGCGGCGCTGGAGATTGCGCTCGCGCCCGGCTGGAAAACCTATTGGCGCTCGCCGGGCGATGCGGGCATCCCGCCGCAGATTCAGTTCACTGGATCAAGCAACCTCGCCTCGGCCGTGGTCCACTGGCCCGCGCCGGAAGTCTTCCTGTCCTCCGGCATGCGCACCGTCGGCTATCACGACGGCGTCGTGCTGCCGATCTCGGTGACGCCGAAGGATCCGGGCAAGCCGGTGCAGTTGAAAGCCGATGTGATGATCGGGATCTGCGACAATATCTGCGTGCCGGTCAGCCTGCATCTGCAGACCGAGGTCACCGGAGACGGCACGCCCGATGCGAAAATTCAGGCGGCGCTCGCCCGCGAGCCGCGCAAGATCGACCCGCAGACGCGCTGCGAGACGGAGCCGATGAAGGATGGAGTCCGACTGACGGCGCGGGTCGATTTGCCGCCCGCGATCGGCACGGAAAACGCGCTTCTGGAACTCGCCTCGCGCCCGGTCTGGGTGTCCGAGGCCGACAGTCACCGCGAAGGCGATACCCTCGTGACCAGCGCCGACTTCGTGCCGCCGGACGCGAAGCCCTTCGACCTCGACCCCAGCGATCTGCGCATCACCGTGCTCTCGGATCGCGGCGCGGTCGAGATCATGGGCTGCACCGAGTAATCAGCTCTCTCAGAGATCAGGCGTGTCAGACTTCCGGCGGCGGTCGGTGGCGGATATGGCCGCGCAACAGCCGCGGCGCGATCAGCCCCGCCCCCATCGCCACCATCCCCGCGATCAGCGCAAAGCCTCCGAAGGCGGGCATCAGCGCCTGACCCTCCCACATCGCACGGCCCAGCGTGAGCGCGAAGCCCACGATCATCAGCGCCGCGACGCCGGCCAGCACGCCACGCAGCCGCACGACCCGCACGCCGTGACGCACCGCCTGCACCTGACGCCCGAAATCGAGCTGCACCGCGAGCACCGCGGGCACGACCAGCAGCACGATGACCATCCCGAAGCCCAGACCGTAGACCAGCGTGATGACGGTGGATTTCAGGAACAGGGCCGAACTGGATTGCTCGTAGAGGAGCGGCGCGAGACCCAGAACCGTCGTCAGCGTCGTCAGCAGCACAGGGCGCAGGCGATCCGAGACTGCATCGACGATGGCGGGCACGATCCCGCGCTTCTCGGCATATTCATCGACCGTGGAGATCAGCACGATCGCGTCGTTGATGATGATCCCGATCATCCCGATCCCGCCGACTACGGCAAACATCGACATCGGCAGGTTCCAGACATAGTGGCCCCAGATCGCGCCGACCGCGCCGAAGGGGATCACCGACATCACCACGATCGGCCTTGTCCAGCTCGCGAAGATCCACGCGAGCACGATGTAGATTCCGATCAGACACATGATCAGGCCGATCATCGCGTCGTTCATGAAGTCGCGTTCCTGCTCGGCCTGCCCGGTGAGCGTATAGGCCACGCCGCGTTCTTCGGAGATCCGCGGCAGGATTTCGTCGGAGATGCGCGCCAGAATTTCGTTGGCTCGCGCGGGATCGTCTTCGGAGACATCGCCCGTGACCGAGACCTGCCGCACGCCATCCTCGCGCCGGATCGTCGAGAAGCCGGTCTGGCTGCGCACCGAGACGATATCGGCCAGCGGCACCCATTCGCCGCCGGGTGCGCGCAGCTGCATCCGGTCGATGAAATCGGCGGCCAGCTCCTCCTCGGGCAGTTCCACACGGATCGTGGCCGAGCGCACCCCGTCGGGGAAGCTCGCAGCCTCGGTGCCGTTCAGACGTGCGCGCAATTCGCGGCCCAGCGTCGCGATGTCGAAGCCCAGCGCCTCGCCCTGCGGGGTGAGATCGAGGATCAGCTCCTGCTTGTCATAGGCAAGATTGTCCTCCACCGCCGAGACTTCGGGGAATTGCGCAAGCTGCGTCTTCAGGTCTTCGGCGGCGTCTTTCAGAATGCGCGTCTCGTTGCCCGAGAATTGCACCGCGATCCCGTCCCCGGCCCCGCCGGAGCGGAAGCGGCGGAAGCTGATCTCTTCGACCAGCGGCAGGCGCGGCGTTTCGGCCTGCAGCCGCGAGACGAAATCGAAGCTGGAATAGGGCCGGTAATCGGGATCGATCACCTCGATCGAAAGCGAGCCGAGAAGATCGGCATCCTTGGTATCGGCAGAGGCCAGCCCCCGGCCCGATGCGCCGCCAATCTGCCCGATCGCGTATTCGACGGGGTTCACGCCGTATTCGTCCTCGAATTCCTTGGCGACCATGGTCACGGTCGCCTGCATCGTGCGCATCATCTCTTCGGTATCGGCCCGGGTCGCGCCCTCGACCATAGAGAAGGCGCCGTTCACCGTCGATTGCTCGGGCGGGTTGAAGAAGCGCCACTGCACCTTGCCCGACATCACGAAGCTGACCTGCCACAGCAGCAGCGCGATCGCCGCCGCGATCACCGGGTAGCGCCCGATGACGATCAGCCGGGTGAGCGGCTTCATCACCACGCGGCGGAACCAGTCGAGCCCGCGGTTCACCTGCCGCGAGGGCCAGTCGTACCACTTGCCTTCGGAGGTGTGGCGCAGCGCGTGGCTCATGTGGTTGGGCAGGATCACGAAACACTCGATCAGCGAGGCGGCGAGCACCGCGATCACCGTATAGGGAATGTCGACGATCATATTGCCCATGCGCCCGCCGATCACGGTCAGCCCTGCGAAGGCGATCACGGTCGTCAGGGTCGAGGCGAAGACCGGGGCGGCCATGCGCCGCGCGCCGTTCTCGGCGGCGAGCGTGGGATGCTCGCCCAGATGGCGCGCGCGGAAATCGGCGTGCTCGCCCACCACGATCGCATCATCGACCACGATCCCCAGCGTCAGAATGAGCGCGAAGATCGAGATCATGTTCAGCGTCATGCCGGTGAAATACATCACCGCCAGCGCCGCAGCCATCGATGTCGGGATCCCCATCGCCACCCAGAAGGCCGTGCGCGCGTTGAGGAACAAAAACAGTAGCACCAGCACGAGGCTCAGCCCCAGCACCCCGTTGCCCACCAGCAGATCGAGGCGCTGTGTGATTGCGTCGGACCGCGTGCGCACCAGATCCATCGTGGTGCCCGCAGGCAGGGTCGGCTGCATCTGGTCGATCACGCCTTCGACCTTGTGCTGGATCGCGATCGCATCGCCCGCCGCCGAGCGCGCGACATTGATCACCACCGCCGCGTTGTCGCCCACGAAATAGGCCCGGTTCCGGTCGCCGCCTTCAACGCGGATATTGGCGACATCGCCCACGGTGAGCTGCGAGCCGTCCGGTTCGGTGCGGATCACGAGGTTCTCGATCTCGGGCGCAGAGCGGCGCTCTTCGCCCGTGCGCACCCGCGTGGCCCCGCCCGCCACTTCGCCCGCCGGATCGGTATTCGCCTCGGCGGAGATCACGTCGATGATCTGGGTTAGCGTCACGTCATGCGCCATCATCGAGACGGTCGGCACTTCGACGACCGTCTCCGGCGCGGCGATCCCGGCAAGCGAGGTGCGCGTGACGCCCTGCTGGTAGAGCCGCACGACGGCCTCGTCGCCCAACCGGCCCAGCTGCTCGGGCGAGAGCGGCCCGGTGATCACCAGATCGGTCACCGTGTCGCGCCAGACGCCGCGCGCCACTTCCGGATCCTCCGCGCCTTCGGGCAGATCGCCTGCCGAGGCCAGCGCGTTCTCGACATCATTGACCGCGCGGGACATGTCCCAGTCGGGTTCGAAATCGAGACTGATGCGCGCCGAGCCTTCCGAGGCGCGGCTGTCCGAGGCTTCCACACCCTCAACCGAAATCAGCGAGGGCTCAAGCACCTGAACGATCGCTCGGTCGACCTCCTCCGCGCCTGCGCCGTCCCATTGCACCGAGACGGTGATCGATTCCTCGACCGAGTCCGGGAAGAACTGCGCGCGCATCCGCGGCAGGGCGACGAGCCCCGCGCAGATCATCACGACCAGCACGATATTCGCCAGCGTCGCGTGGCGGGTGAAGAGACCGATCAGCCCGCGGCCGGGCGGCAGTTCTCTGGGATCGAGGCCAGACGCCATCTCAGCCTCCGATCCGGGATTCGAGCTTCTCGACGGTCGCGACGGGCACCTCGTCCTGTTTCAGCTCGGCAAGGAAGCGTTTCTTGGCGTTGTCGGGCATCGCGGTGTTCGTTTCGACGAAGCTGACCAGCTTGGCGCGGCGCTCGGGATCGAGATTGATCGTCTCGGGCTCGGTGGCCGCCTGCGGCTGGCCGGGGCGCATCGGGCGCAGCTTGATCCCGCGGCCCAGAAGCGGCGTGCGCTCGGCCACGATCTCGGTGCGGGGCGCGAATTTGGCGCGGATGATAACCGCGTCGCCCTGACGGCGCAGCACGGTGACATCGGCGCTTTCCAGACGATCCTCCGGGCCGAGCACGAGAACCGTGCTCTCCGCATCGACCGCCGCGGCAGGGATCTCCGCAACATTCTCGAGCGCGGGCTCTTTCAGGCGGACGGTCACGAAATCGCCCGGACGCAGATTGCCCAGACCGTCGGTGACGCGCGCGAACAGCAGGCGCCCCGTCACCCCGTCATCGACCGCCGCCGAGACGCGCGACAGCTCGGCCTTGGCGGTCAGCGTCTCCTCCCCCGCGACCAGTTCCACGCCCACGGGCAGATCGCGCAGCGCGCCGCGATTGTCGGTCAGGCGCGCAAATTGCGCGGTGGAGACGCGGAAGGCGATTTCCAGCGCGTTGGGATCGATCAGCTTGCCCAGCATCTCGTTATTCGACACCAGCCCGCCCGCGACCGCATTCACCTCGGCCAAACGCCCCGGGAACTCGGCGCGAATTTCGGTATCGGCCAGTTTGCGATCGGCTTCGGTCAGGCTGATCTTGGCGCGGGTCAGCGAGGTGCGCGCAGTATCGAGCTGCGCCTGCGCGGTCGACAATGCCGAGCGGCGGTTCAGCACCGCCTGATCGGCCGCCGAGGCCGCCAGTTCCGAGGTCTCCAGATTGGCCGCCGAGCCGACGCCCCGCTCCGAGAGCGAGCGCTGCCGGTCGAGCGCCTTGAGCCGCAGGTCCGCCTGCCGCTGCGCCGCTGTCACATCGTCCTTCGATATGGCCAAAGCGCGTTCCGCCTGCGCAAGCGCGGCCTCTGCCTCAGCCACGGTCGCCGCGGCGCTGTCGCGCGCCGCCTGCGCTTCTGCCGGGTCCAGCTTGACCAGAAGCTCGCCTTTCTCGACCTCCGCGCCATCCTCGAAATCGGAGGCAAGCTCGACAATCGTGCCCGCTGCCGAGGCGCGCAGCTCCAGCTCGCGGGTCGAGCGCACCTCGCCATAGGCGGTCAGCACCGGCGACATCGTCTTGAAGGCGACCGGGATCACATTGGCCGCGAAAACCCGTTCGCGCGCGGTCGGCGCGCGCCCGTTCTCGGCATTGCGGGCCTGCATCGCCTGAAAGATCGAGAAGCCGCCGATCGCCAGCAGGCCGACGGTCAGCGCCAGAAGAAACAGCCCCATCAGGGAGCGGGTGAGAAAGCGCATGGCGTCTCCGATCTGTCGTCAGTGCTGCGGGCGCTCGCAATTGCCCACGGTCGCGCGATTTCCATGTTACCTTGCCGAAATAGGTGCAGGGAATGGTTATCTCTACGCGTCACGGCGCCACGTCCGTCACTTTTTCACGAATGCGCGACCGTTTGGCGCGGTTTACGCCTGGTCGAGACGGGCGCGGATTTGCAGAAGATCGGCCCAGGCTTCGCGCTTGGCGGCCGGATTGCGCAGCAGATAGGCCGGGTGCGTCATCGGCAGCGTGGGCCGCCCGAAGGCCTCGGCCCAGGTGCCCCGCAACCGCAAGATGCCGCGCTTGCCCAACGCCGCGGCGCAGGCAGCGTTGCCCATCAGAACGATCAGGTCGGGATCGGCCAGATCGACATGGCGGGCGAGGAAGGGCAGCATCTGCGCGATCTCGGCAGGCGAGGGATCGCGATTGCCCGGCGGACGCCAGGGCAGGACATTGGTGATATAGAGTGCCGCCTCGGCATCGGGCGATTGCCGCGAGAGGCCGATCGCGCCGAACATCTTGTCGAGAAGCTGACCGGCGCGGCCCACGAATGGCAGGCCTTTCTGGTCCTCCTCGCGCCCCGGTGCCTCGCCGATGATCATCACCCGCGCGGCAGGCTTGCCATCGGCAAAGACAGTGTTGCGCGCGCCGAGCTTCAGATCGCACATATCGTAGGAGTCGATGGCGGCGCGCAGCGCTTCGAGCGTGTCGGCCTTGCCCGCCGCATCGCCTGCGACGACGACCGGATCGGGACCCTCGATTTTCGCCATCTGCGCGACCGGCGGCAACTCCCGGTCCGCCACGGGCGCGGCCTCGGGCGCCTTCGCCTTGGCCTGCGCGGATTTGTCGGGCAGCTCGTAGCAATCGACAGGCGTATCGCCGATGACCGTATCGACGCCCATTTCCAGCTGCCATTCGAGGGCGGCCAGAGCGGCGTGATAGTCGAGTTCCGGTGTCGGCTGAGTCTCCATTGCGCGACCCTACCTCATGGGTGCTGCGACGGTAAAGCGGCTGGACGCCCGCCCCCCCGTTTGCCATAAGCATCGAAGTCTAACCGGAGCATCGCGCAATGGCTTTTCGCCCAAGGCACCTGCTGGGGATCGAACATCTGAGCCCCGAGGATATCCTCACCGTTCTCGACCTCGCCGAAAAATATGTGGATCTGAACCGTCGCACGGTGAAAAAGACCGACGCGTTGGCCGGGATGACCGCGATCAACATGTTCTTCGAGAATTCGACGCGGACCCAATCCAGTTTCGAGCTTGCAGGCAAGCGGCTCGGGGCGGACGTGATGAATATGTCGATGCAGACCTCGTCGGTGAAGAAGGGCGAGACCCTGATCGACACCGCACTGACTCTGAACGCGATGCATCCCGATCTGCTGGTGGTGCGGCACGGTTCGTCCGGCGCGGTCGATCTTCTCGCGCAGAAGGTCGAATGCGCGGTGATCAATGCAGGCGACGGCAAGCATGAACATCCCACGCAGGCGCTTCTGGATGCGCTGACGATCCGGCGCGAGAAGGGCCGGATCAAACGCCTCACCGTCGCGATCTGCGGCGATGTCGCCCATAGCCGCGTCGCACGCTCCAACCTGATCCTGCTGGGCAAGATGGAAAACCGCGTGCGCCTGATCGCGCCGCCGACCCTCATGCCCTCGGGCGTGTCCGAATTCGGCTGCGAGGTCTATCACGACATGCGCGAGGGGCTGCGCGACGCCGATGTGGTGATGATGCTGCGGCTTCAGAAAGAGCGCATGGATGGCGGCTTCATCCCCTCCGAGCGCGAATATTTCCACCGTTACGGGCTGGATGCCGAGAAGCTCGCCTTCGCCAAGGAAGATGCGATCGTCATGCATCCCGGCCCGATGAACCGCGGCGTCGAGATCGACGGCACGATCGCCGACGACATCAACCGCTCGGTCATTCAGGAACAGGTCGAGATGGGCGTGGCGGTGCGCATGGCGGTGATGGACCTCTTGGCGCGCAACTTGCGGGCCGAGCGCGGGCGCGCGCTCACGGAGGGCACCTATGTCTAAGATCGAGCGTGACGAAGTTCTCAACTACCGCCCCGGCCCCGAAAGCGAATTGCCGCTGGACGAGGGCGAGAAGGTTTTGGCCGTCTTCACGGCGGACAAGAAACGCTACTGGACCGATCACGCGGTGCTGGCGGTGATCGGCGCGGTGCTGATCTCGACGGTGCTGTTCTGGCTCGGCAAGCCCGATCAGGTGGTGATCGCGAGCTTCGCCGTCGTGGTCGGTATGGCGGCGCGCGGGCTCTATTTCCGCTCGGAGGCCTTTGCACGGCGCTGGCAGCTGACGGACAAGCGGCTGATCGGACCGCAGGGCAAGCAGGTGATGCTTCTGCAAATCTCCGGCGTGCGCTCGCTGATGGGCGATGTGCAGGTCGTTACGACGGCGGGCGACAAGCATCTGATCCGCCACCTCGCCGATGCGGGCCCGGTGGTGCGTGAGATCGAGAGCGCGCAGGCCGCGCGCAAACTGGTGGCGAAGTGAGGCACGACGCATGACCCTATTCCTCGAAAATGCCAAACTGATCGACCCCGAAGCGCTGACCGAAACCACCGGAAACGTGGTGATCGACGGAGGCCTGATCGCGGCGATCGGCGATATGTCCGCCCCCGCCGATGCCGAGGTGATCGATTGCGGCGGCAAATACCTCGCGCCGGGGATCGTCGATCTGGGCGTGAAGATCGGTGAGCCGGGCGAGCGCCACATGGAAAGCTTCCGCACGGCGGCGCTTGCCGCCGCAGCCGGGGGCGTGACCACCATCATCGCCCGTCCCGACACGCAGCCCGCCATCGACAATCCCGAGACGCTGGAATTCGTCACCCGCCGTGCGGCGGACGCGCCGGTGCGCATCCTGCATATGGCGGCGCTGACCAAGGGCCGCGACGGGCAGGAGATGACCGAGATCGGCTTTCTGAAAGATGCGGGCGCGGTGGCCTTCACCGATGTTACCCGCGTCTCGGATCAGACGAAGGTGCTGCAACGCGCCTTCACCTATGCGGCCCATCTGGGCGCTCTGGTGATCGGCCATCCGCAAGAGCCGGCCCTGTCGAAAGGCTCCGCCGTGACTTCGGGCAAATTCGCCTCGCTGCGGGGTCTGCCGGGCGTGTCCCCGATGGCCGAGCGGATGGGGCTCGACCGCGATCTGGCGCTGGTCGAGATGACCGGCCTCGCCTATCACGCCGACCAGATCACCACCGCGAAGGCCCTGCCCGCGCTGGCGCGTGCGAAAGAGGCCGGGCTCGATGTGACCGCCGGGGTCTCGATCCATCACCTGACGCTCAACGCGCTCGACGTGGGCGATTACCGGACCTTCTTCAAACTGACGCCGCCGCTGCGCGACGAGGAAGACCGGCTTGCTGTGATCGAGGCGGTGGCCGACGGCACGATCGACGTGATCTGCTCGCTGCACACGCCGGCGGATGAGGAATCCAAGCGCCTGCCCTTCGAGGAAGCGGCCTCCGGCGCGGTCGGTCTCGAGACGATCCTGCCCGCCGCGATGCGCCTTTACCATGCCGGTCAGCTGACCCTGCCGCAGCTGTTCCGGGCGATGTCGCTGAACCCCGCGAAGCGTCTGGGACTGCCGCAGGGGCGGCTTTGCGAGGGGGCTCCGGCCGATCTCGTGCTCTTCGATCCGGATGCGCCTTTCGTGCTCGATCGCTTCAAACTGCGCTCAAAATCGAAGAATACCCCCTTCGATACTGCTCGAATGGAAGGCAAAACGCTTGCCACATTCGTCGCAGGGGTGCAGGTTTATAACAACAATAACGACTCATAAACGAGGCGAGGGCAGGCATATGCCGGGAATTGAGAACGGGTCAGCATGGCTCGGGCTGGTGGCTGCACTGGGCTACCTGCTCGGATCTGTGCCGTTTGGGCTCGTTATCACCAAGCTTTTCAAACTGGGCGACCTGCGCAAGATCGGCTCCGGGAATATCGGCGCGACGAATGTTTTGCGCACCGGCAGCAAGAGCGCGGCCCTTGCGACCCTGCTCCTCGACAGCGGCAAAGGCGCGATTGCGGTTCTCGTCGCACGCTACACGCTGGGCGAAACCGCCGCACAAGTGGCGGGCGCGGCGGCCTTCATCGGCCATATCTATCCGGTCTGGCTGCGCTTTCAGGGCGGCAAAGGCGTGGCGACCTTCCTCGGCACGATGATCGCGCTGGCTTGGCCCGTCGGCCTTGCGACCTGCGCCGTCTGGCTGGTCACGGCGCTGCTGACGCGGATTTCCTCGCTCGCGGCGCTGGTCTCGGCGGCGGCGACGGTGCCTCTGGCCTATTTCCTCGGCTATCGCGAGTTGATGATGCTGGCGGCGGGCCTGTCGGTGCTGATCTTCTGGCGGCACCGCACCAATATCGCGCGTCTCGCGATGGGCACGGAGCCGAAGATCGGCAAGAAGACCTGAGCCGTCTCGGACGCGACCTCAGACGTGCTGGCCCGCGTTCACCTCGATTTCGGTGCCGGTGACGTAGCTTGACGCGTCCGAGCACAGGAACCAGATCACATCCGCCACTTCCGACGGCTGCCCAAGGCGGCGCAGCGGCAGATTCTCGACGATCTTCTCGGTGCCGGGGCTGAGGATCGAGGTTTCGATCTCGCCCGGCGCGATGGCGTTCACGCGCACGCCCAATGGCCCGAAATCATGCGCCATCTCGCGCGTCAGCGCCTTGAGCGCGGCCTTCGAGGTGGAATAGGCGGCCCCCGCGAAAGGATGCACCCTGAGCCCCGCGATGGAGGTCACGTTGACCACGGCGCCCTGCGCGGCCGACAGCTCCTCGACCAGCCCGCGTGCGAGCACGATGGAGGCGAAGAAATTGACGTGGAACACCTGCCCCCAGGTGCGCAGATCGGTGTCGAGCGTATTGAGCCGCTCGCCCTCGGGCCCTTTCGGCGAGATGCCTGCATTGTTCACCAGCGCATGCAGCCGCCCGTCGATCCGGCTGCGAATATCGGCGATCGCGTCGATCACCTCGTCGGGCTTGGCGAGATCGACCTGGATGTGATCCTCGCGCCCGCCGCCCCACGGGCATTGCTCGGGGAAAGGCTGGCGCGAACAGGTGATGACGCGCCACCCTTCGGCGGCGAAGCGTTTCACCGTGGCGTGGCCGATGCCCCGGCTCGCCCCCGTCAGCAGCATTACTTTGCGATCATCCATTACTCGAACTCCCCGTCAGCGCGCTCCCGACCCTAGTCGGTTTTATTCCGAGCGCAACGGCCCCGATTGCGCCCTTCCAAACCCGGCGCGAACGGTCTAGCAAGATGGGACCACCCTGCCCGAGGACCAGCCAGATGAGAAAGCAGACCATGGATCGTGACTGGATCGCCACCGCCCGCACCCTCTCGGAAGCCTTGCCCTACCTGCAACGCTATTCCGGCGCCGTGGTCGTGGTGAAATTCGGCGGCAACGCGATGGGCGACGAAGAGGCGATGGCCGATTTCGCCCGCGATATCGTGCTGATGCGTCAGGTCGGCATTTTCCCGGTCGTGGTGCATGGCGGCGGGCCGATGATCAACGAGATGCTGGGCAAGCTCGGCATCGAGAGCCAATGGGTCCGCGGCAAGCGCGTGACCGACAAGGCCACCGTGGAAGTGGTCGAGATGATCCTCTCGGGCCTCGTCAACAAGCGCATCGTGCAGGCGATCAACGACCAAGGCGGCCGCGCGGTCGGGATCTCGGGCAAGGATGACGACCTGATGGTCTGCGAGGCGGACGATCCCGAACTGGGCTTTGTCGGTCGCCCGGTCGAGATGAACGTGCAGGTGATCCGCGACCTCTATAACGCGGGCATGATCCCGGTGATCGCCCCGGTCGCGACCGGCATGGCCGATAACGAGACCTTCAACGTCAACGGCGACACCGCAGCTGGCGCCATCGCGGGCGCGTTGCGCGCCGATCGCCTGCTGCTGCTGACCGATGTGGCGGGCGTGAAGAACAAGGCGGGCGAGGTGATGACCCAGCTCACCCCCGAGGACGTGACCGCCCTGATCGAAGACGGCACCATCGCGGGCGGCATGATCCCCAAGGTCGAGACCGCGCTGAAAGCGGTCGACGAGGGCGTGCGCGCGGTGGTCATCGTCGACGGGCGCGTCGCCAATGCCTGCCTGCTGGAACTGTTCACCGAACATGGCGCGGGCTCGATGATCCGCTCGACCGAGCCGCGCGTGAAACCGCGCAGTGAGTGAGACGCCCCCGGTGATCTCCACCCTCGCCGCGGCGCTGGTCCCGCACCGGCTCTTCGTGTCGGGGCTGTTGCATGAGGATGGTGAGACGATCGCACTGATCTCGCCCGATGAGCCGGGTTTCTGGGATCACGTCACCGCTCAGCCGGAATTCGCCGAGGTCGCATCCGATCCGCTGGACCGCTGGTCGGAGCGGGTGATCGGCGCCCTCGCACGGCAATTTGAAGCCCGCGCGCTTTTCCCCTTCACCGGCCCGCCCTGGCAGCCTTTCGTGAGCTGGGCCGTGAAAAGCGGACAGAGCTTCGCCTCGCCGGTCCATCTGATGTGCCATGCGCATATGGGCCTCTGGGCCTCGGTGCGGGGCGCGCTGGCCCTGCCTGGCTTGCTTCCCCTGCCCGCGCCCGCCGTCAATCCCTGCATCGGATGCCCTGCGCCCTGCGCCACCGCCTGCCCGGTCGATGCGCTCAAACCCGACGGTTACGATACGGAAAGCTGTCACGCGCATCTCGACCGCCCCGAAGGTGCGGCCTGTAGCGATCACGGCTGTCTTGCAAGACGCGCTTGCCCGGCAGGTGAAAGCTATGGCAGGCTGCCTCAGCAATCCGCATGGCATATGAGGCAGTTCCACCCATGACACCGCTCGGCTATCGCCGCCTGATCCTGACCCGCCATGCCAAATCCAGCTGGGACGACCCGGCGATGGAGGATCGCGATCGCCCGCTCAATGCGCGCGGACGCGCGGCCGCGCTTGAACTGGGCGATTTTCTCGCCTCGCGCGGGCTGGAGCCGGAAGAGGTGCTCTGCTCCTCGGCGACTCGCACCCGCGAGACATGGGACCGAGTGGAGCGCGCGGTGATCGAGACGCGGCCGGAGGTGAGCTATGTCGAAGACCTCTACCATGCAGCCCCCGAGATGATGCTGCAGGTCCTGCGGACCGCTACGGCGCCGACGGTGATGATGCTCGGTCATAACCCGGGCATCGCGGAATTCGCGCACCGCCTGCCCGCACGCGCGCTGCATGATCCCGACTTCCGCCGCTTCCCGACCTGCGCCACGCTGATCGTCGATTTCCAGATCGACAGCTGGGACGAGGTGCAGCCGGGACAGGGATCGGTGCTCGATTTCTTCACGCCGACCCGGCGCGGCTGAACGCAGCTTTTCCCTCCCAAGATCGTGACGTTAGGGCACGGTTTTCTATGGCCAGCCGCGCGCCTGTGCCCTATCTCTCTGGCGTAATCATCACAGGAGGGTTTCCATGTCCGCTCAAACGCCGAAACGCATCGCCGTCACCGGGGCTGCCGGTCAGATCTGCTACGCGCTGCTGTTCCGCATCGCCAAGGGGGATGTCTACGGTCCCGATCAGCCGGTGATCTTGCAGCTTCTGGACCTGCCGCAGGCGCTCGACGCGGTGCGTGGCGTGGTGATGGAGCTGGAAGACTGTGCTTTCCCGCTGCTCGCCGGCACCGTTGTGACCGATGATCCGGTGACCGCCTTCACCGATATCGATGCCGCCTTCTTCGTGGGCTCGCGCCCGCGCACCAAAGGCATGGAGCGTCGCGATCTGCTGTCGGCCAATGCCGAGATCTTCCGCGTGCAGGGCGAAGCGCTCGACAAGGCCGCCAAGCGCGACGCGAAATGCGTGGTCGTCGGCAACCCGGCCAACACCAACGCGATGATCCTTGCGGCCAACGCGCCGAACTTCCCGACCGAGAACATCACCGCGATGATCCGGCTCGACCATAACCGCGCGCTGACGCAGTTCGCGTCGAAGGCCGATCTGCATGTCGACGACATCGAGCGCTTCGTGGTCTGGGGCAACCACTCGCCCACCATGTTCGCCGACTGGACCGAAGCCGAAGCGAAGGGCCGCAAGCTCTCCGAAATCATCGGCGACGAGACTTGGTATCGCGAGACGCTGATCCCGCAGGTCGCCACCCGTGGCGCCGCGATCATCGAAGCGCGTGGCGCCTCTTCGGCCGCCTCCGCCGCCAATGCCGCGATCGATCACATGTATGACTGGATCCACGGGACCGACGGCAAATGGGTGTCGATGGCCGTGCCGTCGACCGGCCTCTACGACATCCCCGAGGGGCTGATGGTCGGCCTGCCGGTGATCTGCAAGGACGGTCATTACGAGCGCGTCGAAGGTCTGGAATTCAACGATTTCCAGAAAGAGATGATGGCCCGCACCGTCGGCGAACTGGAAGAAGAGCGCGAAGCGGTTTCCGACCTTCTTTAAATCAGACGCGAATATAGAAAAGGGGCGGCACGAGTATTCGCGCCGCCCCTTTTTTAATTCTACGCCTTGGCGGAAATATCCCACGGGGGTCTGGGGGTGTGAAACCCCCAGCCTGTCCCCCAGCCTTTTCTCAGTGCCCGAGGATCTGGCTCAGGAACTGCTGGGTCCGCTCGGATTTCGGGTTGTTGAAGAAGTCATGCGGGTTGTTCTGCTCGACGATCTGACCGTCGGCCATGAAGATCACCCGGTTCGCCACCGCCTGCGCGAAGCCCATCTCGTGGGTCACGCAGAGCATGGTCATCCCCTCTTCGGCCAGCTCGATCATCGTGTCGAGCACTTCCTTGATCATCTCCGGATCGAGCGCCGAGGTCGGCTCGTCGAACAGCATGATCCGCGGCTTCATGCACAGCGAGCGCGCGATCGCCACACGCTGCTGCTGACCGCCCGAAAGCTGGCCGGGATACTTGTCGGCCTGCTCGGGGATTTTCACCTTCTCGAGGTAGTGCATCGCCGTCGCTTCGGCTTCCTTCTTGGGCGTCTTGCGCACCCAGATCGGGGCCAGCGTCAGGTTCTCGAGAATGGTCAGATGCGGGAACAGGTTGAAGTGCTGGAACACCATGCCGACTTCGCGGCGGACCTTGTCGATGTTCTTCAGGTCGTTCGTCAGTTCGATCCCGTCGACGACGATCTTGCCCGCCTGGTGTTCCTCCAGACGGTTGATGCAACGGATCAACGTCGATTTCCCCGAGCCCGAGGGCCCGGCGATCACGATACGCTCGCCACGTTGCACGGTCAGATCGATGTCGCGCAGAACGTGGAACTGGCCATACCACTTGTTCATGTTCTCGATCTGGATCGCGACCTCGTCGGAGACCTGCATATGGCTGCGGTCGACCTGACGTTCGAATTGCGGTTCGGTCATTGTGTCTAGTCCCCGATTAATGGTTATCACGCTGCAGTCGACGCTCGAGAGACATCGAGTAGCGCGACATGGCGAAGTTCAGGATAAAGAAGATGGCGCCGACGAAGATGAAGGGCTCCCAGTAGATGCCTTTCCAGTTGAAGTCGGCGCGGATGAAGTCCGGGATGCCCTTGAGCGGGTCGAAGAGACCCACGAACACGACCAGCGTCGTATCCTTGAACATGCCGATGAAGGTGGAGACGATGCCCGGGATCGAGATCTTCAGCGCCTGCGGCAGGATGATCAGCCGCTGCGCCTTCCAGTAATCGAGACCCAGCGCATCCGCCGCCTCGTATTGGCCCCGCGGAAGTGCTGCCAGACCGCCGCGGATCACCTCGGCGATATAGGCCGCAGCGAAGAAGGTCACGAGGATCATCACCCGCAGGATGATGTCGAAATTCGTGCCCGGCGGCAGGAAGTAGTTCAGCAGCAGCGAGGCCACGAACAGCAGCGTGATCAGAGGCACGCCGCGGATGAACTCGATGAAGATCACCGAGAAGCCTTTGACCAGCGGCATGTCCGATTGCCGCCCGAGCGCGAGCACGATCCCCAGCGGCAGCGACATCATGATGCCGCCCACGCCCAGCGTGATCGCCAGCAGGAAGCCACCGAACTTGGCGGAGTCCACAGATTCCAGACCCCAGGGCAGGATCGCCTGCAACCCGCCGATGAGCGGGCCCACCACGAAGAGGAAGTAGAGGATCGCGACGAAAGCGCCGATCGAGAAGGCCATGATCGAGCCAAGCCGCGGTGACAGCAGCAACAGGATCGCCGCGCCCAGCACGAAGCCTGCGAAGATCATGATCGGCGTCCAGCCCGAGCCGCCCCAGAGCAGCCAGACGGCAAGGAACGGGTAGACCGGCGTGAACCAGGCCAGCACGCGCGGAACCCAGGTGAAGAGAAGCGGGCCGACCGCCACGAAGAGCAGCAGGAAGGTCAGGATCGGACGCCAGTACAGTTCCGGCGGGTAGAAGCCGAAGATGAACTGGTGCCAACGCTCGCGGATCACCGCCCAGCAGGCGCCGGTCGCGCCTTCGCCGTAACGGTCGGTGATGATCGTGCGGCATTCCTTGATCGAGTTGGCGTCCCAGACGCCATGCAGGAACCAAGGCAGGAAATGCATGACCAGCGTGTAGATCAAGGCCACGCCCAGAAGGGTCAGCAACGTGTTCAACCAGCCCGAGAACAGGTTCTCGCGCAGCCATTGGACCGCACCGGACTGCCCTGCGGGGGCAGGCTGTTGCGGCAGCATCGTGTCGCGGACATAGGCGACGGAATGGGCTTCGGTATCGCTCATCTCACCGCTCCTTCAGCTTCACGCGATTGTTGTAGACGTTCATCACGCCCGAGATCGACAGCGAGATCGCGAGGTAGATCAGCATCATCAGCGTGATCGCCTCAAGCTCGCGCCCGGTCTGGTTCAGGGTGATGCCGCCCAACGTTCCGCGCAGTTCCAGATAGCCCACGGCGATCGCGAGCGAGGAGTTCTTCGTCAGATTCAGATATTGCGAGATCAGCGGCGGGATGATGACCCGCAGCGCCTGCGGCAGGATCACGAGGCTCATCGTGCGATTGGCCCGCAGACCCAGCGCGAAGGCGGCCTCGGTCTGGCCTTTCGAGATGGCGAGGATACCGGCGCGGACGATCTCGGCGATGAAGGCCGCCGTATAGAGCGACAGGCCGAGCCAGAGCGCCACGAAGGAGTTCGACACATTCGTGCCGCCTACGAAGTTGAAGCCCTTGATCTGCGGCTCCTCAGGATTGATCCCGAGCGCAATGGCGAGGATCACGACGGGCGCGATCAGCACGAGCGCGCTCTTCCACCACATTGTAGGTCGTACCCCGGTCGCCTCCTGCACCTTGGCGGCGTGGGTCAGCATCCGCTTGTTCACCCAGATCGAGGCGATCAGCACGATCACCAGCGCAAGGAAGTTGAGCGAGATCGGTGCAAGCGCCGTGTCGAGCGAGCCGAGCGAGCGATCGAAATGCACCGACGGGATCGCGGTGTAGCGGTTGGTGAAGGCGACCGAGTCGAGCAGCATCGAAGCCTGCGCCTCGCCCGTCTGCTGGTTCACCTTGTAGGCGTTGGGCGACGGGGCCACATCGGTCAGCAACGCGATCGCCACGAGGATCCACAGCAGCACCGGAATGTTGCGGAAGACCTCGACATAGACGGTCATCAGCCGCGCCACGAGCCAGTTCTTCGACAGGCGCAGCACGCCCACGAAGATCCCGATGATCGTCGCGGCGACGCAGCCCAGGAAGGACACCCAGAGCGTGTTGATGAGGCCGACAAGCAGCGCACGTCCGTGGCTCATGTCGTTGTTATACGGGATGATCGCATTGCCGATATCGTAACCGGCCCTCTGCCCGAGGAAGGAGAAATTGAAATCCTTCCCGAGGTCGTTGAGGTTCTGGATCACATTGTCCACCAGCCATGCCGCGCCGCCCATCACGAGGATGAAGACGATCGCCTGAATCGTCAGGGAGCGATAACGCGTGTCATAGATAAGCTGGCTGAGCCGGAAGCCCTGCTCCGGCGCGTCGGGCGCGCTTGTCATTCTTATTTCCCCTGTTGCCGCGTCGTTATTTTTGTCTGGCCATTCTTGCGGGCCTTAGTGGGGATGTCTCCCCTACGCACGGTCTCTTGAAAACGGAACAGGGGCGCGGATTAAACCGCGCCCCTGCCGGGCCCTTCTTAGCGGAAGGGAGGAGCGTACATCAGACCGCCTTGGGTCCACTGAGCGTTCAGGCCACGGGCCAGACCGATCGGGGTCTGCTCGCCGATGGTCGCGGCGAAGATTTCACCGTAGTTGCCGTTGGCCTTGATGGCTTTGACGGCCCAGTCCTTGTCGAGGCCGATCATCGCGCCGAGGTCACCCTCGGTGCCGAGCAGGCGGTTGACTTCCGGGTTGTCGGTGCCTTTGGCCAGCTCGTCGATATTGGCCGAAGTCACGCCGTATTCTTCAGCGCCGATCAGCGCGAAGACGGTCCAGCGGACGATGTCGGTCCACTGATCGTCGCCCTGACGGACGGCCGGAGCCAGCGGCTCTTTCGAGATGATTTCCGGCAGGATCACGTAGTCGGAAGGGTTCGCGAAAGCGGCGCGGGTGGCTGCGAGGCCGGACGCGTCGGTGGTGTAGGCGTCACAAGCGCCGGCGAGGAACTGCTGTTCGCCTTCGGCGTTCGAATCAACCGTGATGGGCTGATAGGACATGTTGTTGGCCTTGAAGTAGTCGGCGAGGTTCAGCTCGGTCGTGGTACCGGTCTGGATACAGATCGACGCACCGTCGAGTTCCTTGGCCGAGGTCACGCCCGAATCCTTGCGGACCATGAAGCCCTGACCGTCATAGTAGTTGGTCGCGGTGAACTGGAGCTTCAGGTCGGTGTCGCGCGAGAAGGTCCAGGTGGTGTTGCGTGCGAGCAGGTCCACTTCGCCCGAACCGAGCGCGGTGAAGCGCGTCTGGCCCGAGGTGGGGACGTATTTAACCTTCGAGGGGTCGCCCAGCACAGCGGCGGCGACGGCCTGGCAGACCGCGACGTCGAAGCCGGACCAGTTACCGTTGGCATCCGGCGCGGCGAAGCCCACGAGACCGGTGTTAACGCCGCAGATCAGCTCTCCGCGCGATTTCACGTCATCGAGCGTGGCCGCGCCAGCCAGACCGGCAGTCAGCGTCGCAGCCGTCAGCGCGCCGAAAAAGACGGATTTCTTCATTTTTACCTCTTCCTGTTGTCGCCGCTCTGACAGAGCGGTTCTTGGTCCCTCACGGACCTGGTCGATCGTGTCTCCATGACACGGAGTAACGAAAGTTTGGTCCATCCGATCAAAGAAGGTCAAGGCTAGTTTCCGGAATTCGTGAGGGCCCCTGCGTAAATCGTCAGCAAGTGATGATGCTTTTGGCAGGTCAATAAGCGGCGTGAGAATCCGCGGCGGTCACCTTTCGGTGAGCGTCCAGATTCGAGCCGCGTCACACAGCGCCTCGCGCTTGTGTGCGGCGATCTCCGCCGCCTCTTCGTCATCGCCCCATTGAGCGATTTGCCAGTCCTCGTCGAGCCGCGAGAGCTCCCACGCTTCCTCGGCCGAGAGCCTGCCGCGGGTGACGGCCAGCCCCAGCACGAGGGAGCCCGTGATGCCCACGAGATCATGCAGAGCCGCCAGCGCGAAGGGGTCGAGGTTTGCAACCTCCGCCTCCAGCCGCGCCAGATGGTCGGCAGGCTGATCCACCGGAAGAATTCCCGTCGTGACCTTCAGCTCCGCGCCATAGGTTTGCGCTGCCCATTCCAGCAGCGGATCCCATTTCGCGCTCTGAAGCTCGACCAGTTCCGTCGGAGCCTCGGCGCGGTAGCACAGAAGATCGGTGCCGCCGAATTCGGAGACATGGGTGACGACCTCGGGATGCTGATGCGCCACCTTGTCGATCGCCGCATTGGCAGAGCGGGTGACGGGCATCGTATGGGGCTTGATTGCGCCGTCCTGCGCGTCCCATTCCGCCGCGATAGCCTCGGCATAGGCACGGGTCGGCACGGTCAGCGCGGCTTTCGCCGGCGTCTTCACCGCACGCCCGTCCAGCGCCACGCCGAACCCCTCGGGGTGCTCGGTGACGGTGGTTTCTTTCCAGAACCGCTTCGCCGCCCATTCGCTCATGCGCTCATCTCCCACAGATCCAGAAGTGTCGTTTCCAGCCCGTCGAAATCATCGACCATCTGATGCGCGCCCGCCGCTTCGAGCAGGTGCGGCGCGTGGTAGCCCCAGCGCACGCCGATGGTCGCGACGCCCGCGCCGCGGCCCATCTCGATATCGAAACTGGTATCGCCGATCATTACCGCGTCGCGCGCGTCCACACCCGCCTCGCTCAACGCCGCGCCGATCATCGACGGGTGCGGCTTCGACGGGTGATCGTCGGCGGTCTGTTGGCTGACGAAGAGACCTTCCAGACCGTGATACTCGATCAGTGCCCGCAGTCCGCGGCGGGATTTACCCGTAGCGACCGCCAGAAGCATGTCGTCGCGCGCGGCGAGCTTGCGCAGCAGCGCCTCGGCCCCGGGATAGAGCGGCGCGGGCGAGGCCGCGCGGGCGGTCTTGTAGCTTTGCTTGTAGCCCTCGACGATGCGCGCCTGCGTCTCGGCATCGTGCTCCGGCGCAAGCCGCGCCACCGCGAGCGGCAGCGACAGACCGACGATCTGCAACACGGCGGAGGCCGACGGGGCCGGCAGACCCGCCGCCTCGAACCCAATCGTCATCGCGTGGGTGATGTGGTTCTGGCTGTCCGAGATCGTGCCATCGACATCGAAGATCGCGAGCTTCATGCGAGATCCTCGAACGGGTCGGCGGGCACGTCTTTTTCGTGCCAATCCAGCAGGTCCCAGGTCCGCTTCATGTGCTCGGGCAGCGGCGCGGTCAGCGTGATACGCTTGCCGCTGATCGGATGGTCGAAGCTGATCTGACGGGCATGCAGGTGCAGCTTGCGGGAAATCTCGCCGCCCAGCTGCGCGCCCCATCCATCGCCCATGTTCTCCTGGCTCGAACCGCCATATTTGCCGTCGCCGATGATGGGACTGCCGATCTCGGCCATATGCGCGCGCAGCTGATGCGTGCGCCCGGTGATCGGCACCAGCGCGACCCAGCTGACCCGCTGGCCGAGGATGTGCAGCGTGAAGTAATCGGTGGTCGCGCGTTTGGCGCCCTCGGTCTTGTCGACCTTGGCGGGATGCACGCAGAGCATCTTCTCCCCCTCGCCACCGCGCCCGTGACCCGGCGCTTTCACGAGACCGAAGCGGATCGTGCCGGTCTTGGGCTCGGGCGCGCCTGCGACGGCCGCCCAATAGATCTTGCGCGTGGTCTTGCCGCGGAACGCCTCGGACAGGCGGCGCGCGACGCGGTCGGTGCGCGCGAGCAGCAGAACGCCGGAGGTGTCCTTGTCCAGGCGATGCACCAGCTTCGGCTTGTCCTTGTAGCCGAATGTCAGCGCCTCGCTCAGCCCGTCGACATGGCGATTGCCCTGCCCCGAGCCGCCCTGCGAGGGCAGCCCCGGCGGTTTGTTGAGCGCGATGATATGCTCATCCTTCCACAGCACGCAGCTCTGGATGAATTTCGCATCCTCCTCCGAGATGCCCTCGGTCCTCGGTGCGGGCGCGGAGTCCGGGATCGGCGGCACCCGGATTTCCTGCCCCGGCGCGACGCGCGAATTGGCCTTCACCCGGCCTTTATCCACGCGCAGATCGCCCTTGCGGCAGAACTTCTCGATCATGCCTTGGGACAGGTGCGGAAACCGCTTTTTGAGGAACCGGTCGAGGCGCTGTTCGCCCTCGTCCTCGGTGACGGTGATATGCTGGACGCCGCTCATAGCATGGCCCTCATCAATAGAACGCCCGCGACGAGGCCCAGAAGCCCCGCGCCGACCGACAGTCCGATATAGCTGACTGCCAATGTGACATCGCCTTTCTCGATCAAGCGATAGGCTTCGAGCGAGAAGGAGGAGAAGGTGGTGAAGCCGCCAAGAAAGCCGGTCGCGAGGAAGGCATTCCAATGGGTCAGCTGCTTGTCACCGAGGAACACCACGAGCGCGCCCATCAGGAACGAGCCGAGGATATTCACGGTGATGACGCCCAGCGGGAAAGGCTGCGCGCCGAAGCTGCGCATCATTCCGACGCCAACGAGGTAGCGCCCCGATGCACCCATCGCGCCGCCTAGCGCGACCTGCAAGATCGTAGAAAGCATCGCTGTCTCCTTTGGCGCCCTAAGAGCGTTCACAGGCCTGAATGTCAAGATTTGCGCTGTTCACGCAGCTTGGCAAACCAGTCGACCCGCTTTTTCAACTCGCGCTCGAAGCCACGCTCGACGGGCTGATAGAGGACCGGGCGCTTCATCGTGTCAGGGAAATAGTTCTGCCCGGAGAAACCGTCCTCTGCGTCGTGGTCATAGGCATAGCCCGCGCCATAGCCCTGTTCGGACATCAGCTTGGTCGGGGCGTTGAGGATATGTTTGGGCGGCGGCTCCGATCCGGTCTTCTGCGCCTGCGCCCGCGCGCCCTTGTAGGCGACGTAGCCCGCGTTGGATTTCGGGGCGAGCGCGAGGTAGATCACCGTCTGCGCCAAAGCCAGTTCCCCCTCGGGCGAGCCGATCCGCTCGTATATTTCCCACGCATGGAGCGCATGGGTCTGGGCCTGCGGGTCGGCCAGCCCGATATCCTCGACCGCCATGCGGACGAAGCGCCGCGCGAGATAGCGCGGGTCCTCGCCGCCCTCCAGCATCCGCGCGAACCAATAGAGCGCCGCATCCGGATCCGAACCCCGCACGGATTTATGGAGCGCCGAGATCAGGTTGTAATGCTCATCTCCGGATTTGTCGTATTTCGCCGCGCGGCGCATCAGTCGGGTCGATAGGGCGTCGGTGTCGAGCGTACCGGTGACTTTCCACGCCGCCACCTGCTCTATCAGGTTGAGAAGCGCGCGGCCGTCGCCGTCGGCCATTTCCAGCAGCGCCTCGCGCGCCTTGCCACTGAGCGGCAGTGGACGACCGAGCGCCTTCTCGGCGCGCTGTGCGAGGCGTTCGAGATCGGCGAGGTCGAGGCGCTCCAGCACCATGACCTGCGCCCGGCTGAGCACAGCGGCGTTCAGCTCGAAGCTCGGGTTCTCGGTGGTGGCGCCCACCAGCATGATCGTGCCGTCTTCCATATGCGGCAGGAAGCTGTCCTGCTGCGCCTTGTTGAAGCGGTGGATCTCGTCGACGAAGAGGAGCGTGCCCCTGCCCTGCCCGCGCCGCAGCTTGGCGGCCTCGAAGACTTTGCGCAGTTCAGGCACGCCGGTGAAGATCGCGGAAATCTGGACGAAGGCGCGATCGGAGGCATCGGCCAGCAGTCGCGCGATGGTGGTCTTGCCGACACCCGGCGGCCCCCAAAGGATCAGAGATCCGAGCGAGCCTGCCGCCAGCATTGCCCCCAAAGGCCCATCGGGGCCAAGCACCTGTTCCTGACCAATCACCTCACCCAGAGTTTTTGGGCGGATGCGATCAGCGAGAGGGCGCGGCGCTTCGGGCGCAGGCGCATTGGGATCGGGGGGCGTGTCGAATAGGTCGGCCATGATGGCGTGAACCTAGTGTCTCGGTCCGCCAACGAAAAGCCCCCGCGCGTGTGGGGCGCACGGGGGCTCTAATCTTTCCCATCCCTTTAATGAAGGTTTTGGGAAAAGTTCATCGATACGACCTGGTTCTTGATCCCGTCGATCTCCATCACCGGTCCCATCGCAGTCATGTCCACGCCAACCCGACCCGCCCAACGCGGCCAATTCGCGTTCAGAAGGGTAAGGGCGGAACTTGCGCCGAGTTCACGCGCCGAATTGCCGATTTCCTGCACGAGACGCGCATGAACCTTGCGGCGCATCGCCATCGGAACGTCATGGGACACGAAGAGGCGCGAGCTTTCCCAGACGGTCTCGCTGACCGGAGCTTCGTCATAGAGAAGATTGGACGGGATCGTCGCGAGCAGCCCCCGCTGCGCATCGCGGATCATGTAGCTATAGATCCCGCAGGTCGTCGTCGTGGGCGTCAGACGGTTGCCTGCCAGCACCTTGCCCAGCTCGTCATGGACGACCACCCAGCGGCTCGCCGGGGTGTCATACTGGTCATATTCCATGCCCATCGCTTCTGGGAGATCCCATTTATTCTGGACAATGAAGAGCTCGCGCCTGGCGCGCAGCATGTTTGCGAAAAGCTCACCGTGATTATGAAAATTGGTGAACGAAAGCGTAGTGGTCTGCATGTCTTCCTCCTGCAGGTTAGTCACAGTACAGCCGTGCGGAGGGTCAACAACACTATAACAGGCGGAAATCCTTTGCGCGCTGAATAGCTTCGGCGGTCGTCCGAGCCATCAGTCTTGCGCGCGCAGAATTCAGCCGCGCCTTGAGCGCGCTTTCCGAAATTCCAAGTTTCGCGGCCGCCGCCGCGTGTCGGTCACCCCCAGCAACACAGCGCAGGGCTTCGATCTGAGCTCTCGTGAGTTCCTCAGGCGGTTGAGTCATGTCGTGCAATTCGCGCACGATAAGCTCAAAGGTCTCGATCTCGGGTAGGTCGAATTCCCGATCATCGCGCGCCATGCTTGCGATAGTACGGGACCGGATCGGGCCGCATGAGACTGTCGCCCCGTAGATCAGACCATAGTGTTTGGCCTCATCGAAGAGACGGAAAGGATCGGGTAACCGCGGGTCGCTCCACCGGATTGAGCCGGTCTCGCTAAACCCCCAAGCAGTCATAGGGTCACGGAGCACATAGCCGTTTGCGGTATAATGATCGAGCCAGGCTTTGTCGTAAGTCTGGAACGTCATCAAAGGCGCCGTAAAACGAATATGCAGTCCAACAAAATAACCGCTTGGAGCTAAACGATCCAAGTCACGAAGTTTCAAATCGATTCTGCTCTGTATCGACATATCTTTTTAGACAGTTTGGAATTAACCCGGTCAACTTAAAAGTGTTCGCGCCGTGCGGAGTTCGCTCCGACAGTGACATTACGTCCCTACCCGCCCACGCGCTTACACTCGCGAATGCGCATCATCTGCGCAATAACCTTTTGCGTGAGAAATGCGGGAAAATGCAGGCGGAAATAAGAAAATCCCGCCTAATAGGCGGGATTTCGCAATTCTCATTGATTTCGCAGGGAAATCGGTCGCGAGGATCAATCCTCGGCAGCCTCTTCGGCTTCGACGCGTGCCTTATCTGCCGCACCTTTTGCGTCCAGATCGCGCTCGACGAATTCGATGATCGCCATCGGAGCCATGTCGCCGTAACGGAAACCGGCTTTCATAATGCGAACGTAGCCGCCCTGACGGTCCTTGTAGCGCGGGCCGAGGATGTCGAAGAGTTTCGCGACATACTGGTCCTGCTTGAGCTGCGAGGCCGCCTGACGGCGTGCGTGCAGATCGCCGCGCTTGGCGAGCGTGATCAGCTTCTCGATGACCGGGCGCAGTTCTTTCGCCTTCGGCAGGGTCGTCTTGATCTGCTCGTGCTCGATCAGCGAGCCAGCCATGTTGGCGAAGAGCGCCTTGCGGTGCTCATGGGTGCGGTTGAGGCGGCGGTAGCCACGTGCGTGACGCATTGTCATTCTCCAATCTTGCGTTTTGCTTTGTCAGGCCGGCGATGCGTGTCACCGGCTCACCTTGGGGTCTTGTGACCCAGATCGTCCCCGGCAGTCCGGGCATTGGAGGGGCGTTTAGCCAACGCCCCTCAATTCGTCAATCAGAACTGGTCTTCGAAACGCTTGGCCAGGTCTTCGATGTTCTCCGGCGGCCAATCTTCGACTTCCATCCCGAGATGCAGACCCATGCCCGAGAGCACTTCCTTGATCTCGTTCAGCGACTTGCGGCCGAAGTTCGGGGTGCGGAGCATCTCGGCTTCGGTCTTCTGGATCAGGTCGCCGATATAGACGATGTTGTCGTTCTTCAGGCAGTTCGCCGAACGCACGGACAGTTCCAGCTCGTCCACTTTCTTCAGCAGAAGCGGGTTGAACTCGAGACCGTCGTCCTGGTCCTGCTTGCCAGCCGATTCCGGCTCTTCGAAGTTCACGAAGATCGACAGCTGGTCCTGCAGGATGCGAGCAGCGAAAGCCACCGCGTCCTCGGCCGAGAGCGAACCGTCGGTCTCGACCTTCATGGTCAGCTTGTCATAGTCCAGAACCTGACCTTCACGGGTCGGCTGCACTTCGTAGGCAACTTTCTTGACCGGCGAATAGATCGCGTCGACCGGGATCAGGCCGATCGGCGCATCCTCGGGACGGTTCTTGTCGGCGGCGACGTAGCCCTTGCCGGTGTTCACGGTCAATTCCATGAACAGGTCGGCACCATCGTCGAGGTGGCAGATCACGTGATCCTTGTTCAGGACCTCGATGCCCGCGGTCTCGGTGATGTCGCCAGCGGTCACGACGCCCGGCCCCTTGGCCGAGATCGAGAGGCGCTTCGGACCTTCAACGTCCATACGCAGAGCCACGCCCTTGAGGTTCAGGACGATGTCGGTGACGTCTTCACGAACGCCTGCGACCGAGGAGAACTCGTGCAGCACGTTGTCGATCTGGACGCTGGTGATCGCGGCGCCCTGAAGCGACGAGAGCAGCACGCGGCGCAGTGCGTTGCCGAGCGTCAGGCCAAAGCCACGCTCGAGCGGTTCAGCGACGATCGTCGCCTGACGCAGCGGGTCGTTGCCGGGCTTGATTTCAAGCTGCGTCGGCTTGATGAGTTCAGCCCAATTCTTGTGGATCATGCGTTTGCCTCCATACCTGTCCCAGACCCATGCCCAAAGTCGGGGACGCCCGAGGATAAAACCGAAAAATGCGGGCGGGCCGCACGGGAAATCCGCACGGCCCGACCGTCGTAATCTTGATTAGACGCGGCGACGCTTCGGCGGGCGGCAGCCGTTATGGGCGATCGGGGTCACGTCACGGATCGAGGTGACGGTCAGACCGACCGCAGCCAGCGCGCGCAGCGCCGATTCACGACCCGAACCGGGGCCCTGAACTTCGACGTCCACGGTGCGCAGACCGTGATCCTGAGCCTTCTTGGCCGCATCTTCTGCAGCCATCTGAGCGGCGTAGGGGGTCGACTTACGCGAGCCCTTGAAGCCCATCGTGCCAGCCGACGACCACGAGATCGCGTTGCCCTGCACATCAGAAATCAGGATTTTGGTGTTGTTGAACGAGGAGTTCACATGAACGACGCCAGCGGCGATGTTCTTGCGTTCCTTGCGCTTAGCGCGAACCTTATCACGAGCCATTTGTCCTGCCTCCCCTTACTTCTTCTTGCCAGCGATGGGTTTCGCCGGACCTTTGCGCGTACGCGCATTCGTATGGGTGCGCTGACCGCGCACGGGCAGGTTGCGACGGTGACGCAGGCCACGGTAGCAGCCGAGATCCATCAGGCGCTTGACGTTCATCTGAACTTCACGGCGCAGGTCGCCCTCGACGGTGTAGTTGGCGTCGATGTGTTCGCGGATGGCGAGCACTTCGGAATCCGAAAGCTCGTTGACGCGACGGGTCACGTCGACACCGGTTGCTTCGCAGATCTGCTTAGCCGAGTGAGGACCGATCCCGGTGATGTAGGTAAGTGCGATCGGGACGCGTTTCCCGGTCGGAATGTTGACGCCAGCAATACGTGCCAAAGCGTGTATCCTTTCGTTGCGAGCCCGTAACCCCAGGCCCTTTTTTCACAACACGAGGCCCGAAACTGGCGCTTCGGACCCCACGATTAACTCCCTCGAGAATCTTCCCTTCTCGGAAACGATTCCCGTCGGAGACGCCGTGACCTAGAGGTAAACGCCCTCCGGGTCAAGGCTTCATTTACGATTACTCTTGCTGATCGAGAATTCGTGCGATCGAGGTCGCCACGGTCTCGATTTCGGCCAGCCCGTCGATCGTGAACAGATCGCCCGCGTGGTAGTAGTAGCCGATCAGCGGAGAGGTCTTCTTGTAATACTCCATCAACCGGGTGCGCAGGCTGTCTTCGTTGTCGTCCGCGCGGCGCTTCACGTCGGTGCTGCCGCACTTTTCGCATTTGCCGTCTGCGGGCCAGGGCTTGGTCTGGTCGTGATAGACCTCGCCGCAGCCGCCGCAGGTCGAGCGACCGGTGATGCGGGCGACGAGCGCTTCGTCATCCACCTGCATCTCGATCACCGCGTCGAGCTTGGTGCCCATCTTGGCAAGCAGCTTGCCCAGAGCGTCGGCCTGTCCCAGCGTGCGCGGGAAGCCGTCGAAGATGAAGCCCTCGCCACCGGCGGCGAGCTTTTCCTCGATCAGACCGATGACGATCTCGTCGGTCACGAGCTGGCCCTTGGCCATGACATCGGCGACGAGATTGCCCATCTCGGTGCCCGAGTCCTTCGCTTCACGCAGCATGTCGCCGGTGGAAAGTTGGACCATGCCGCGCTCTTCGACGAGACGGCGGGCCTGGGTGCCCTTGCCCGCGCCGGGCGGGCCGAGAAGAATGATATTTGCCATGTCGGCTCCCCCTGAAAACGCTTGGCGGATTTAGCGGCGCGCGGGCGGCTTGCGCGGCCCCTTCTTCTTCTTGCCCGAACGGCCGCGAAGTTGCGAGCGCTCGATCAGACCCTCGTATTGGTGGGCCAGAAGATGCGACTGAATTTGGTTGATGGTGTCCATCGACACGGTGACCACGATCAGAACCGAGGTGCCGCCGAAGTAGAACGGGATGGACAGCTGCGAACGCAGGATCTCGGGCAGAAGGCAGACCGCGGCGAGATAGGCAGAACCGATCACGAGAATGCGGCTGACGACGTAGTCGAGATATTCCTCGGTCTTCTTGCCGGGACGGATGCCGGGCACGAAGCCGCCCTGGCTCTTCAGATTGTCCGCGACCTCGTCCGATTTGAACGACACGTTCGCGGTGTAGAAGTAGGCGAAGAACACGATCATCGCGACGTAGAACAGCAGGTAGAGCGGCTGCCCCGGGCCGAAATAGGCGAGGATCGTCGACATCACCGGACCGGTGTTCTGACCCGAGAAGGTCGCGATGGTGGTCGGCAGCAGCAGCAGCGACGAGGCGAAGATCGCCGGGATGACGCCCGCCGGGTTCACCTTGATCGGCAGGTGGCTGGAGCCGCCGTCATAGACCTTCATCCCCACCTGACGGCGCGGATACTGGATATGGATCTTGCGCAGCGCGCGTTCCATGAAGACGACGAAGGTAATCACGATCGCGATCATCAGGATCACCCCGAGGATCACCGGAGTTGAGATCGCACCGGCACGGCCCTGCTCGAGGAAGCGGGCCAGAGCCGCCGGGATTTCCGCGACGATACCGACGAAGATGATCAGCGAGATGCCGTTGCCGATGCCGCGTGCGGTGATCTGCTCACCCAGCCACATCAGGAACATGGTGCCGCCGACGAGCGTGATGACCACGGCAGCGACGAAGAACAGGCCCGGATCATGCGCCAGATCGCCCTTTTCGAGCGACACGGCCAGACCCCATGCCTGGAAGGTCGCCAGAGCCACGGTCGCATAGCGCGTGATCTGGTTGATCTTCTTGCGGCCCTGCTCGCCTTCCTTCTTCATCTGCTCGAGTGCGGGCACCAGAGCGGTCAGAAGCTGGATGATGATCGAGGCCGAGATGTAGGGCATGATGCCGAGCGCGAAGACGCCCATCCGGCCGAGCGCACCGCCCGTGAACATCGACAACACGCCGCCGAGGCCAGAGCCCGCGCTTTGCATGAATTCGCGCAGTGCCTGCGCGTCGATGCCCGGAACCGGAATATAGGTCCCGAGGCGGTAGATGATCAGCAAACCAATGGTGAAGAAGATGCGCTGGCGCAGCTCGGTGGCTTTGCCCAGGGCGTCCCAGCTGAGGTTCGCCGCCATTTGCTCTGCAGCAGATGCCATATGCTCGTCTCTTTCATGTAAAGCGCCGCCCAACCGGTTCCCGGTCGGCGGCGCCTAGAAAACCTTCGCCTATGTAATCGGGCCGGAGCCCGCTCACAACAGCTTATTCAGCGGCCTGCGCCACCGTGACCGAGCCGCCAGCCTTCTCGACAGCCTCAACAGCCGATTTCGAAGCACCGGTGACGTTCAGGGTCACTTTCGACTTGATGTCGCCCTTGGCGAGAACACGCACGCCATCGAGCTTGCGGCGCACGACACCGGCCGCGACCAGCGCGTCTTCGGTGATGTCCGACTTCGCGTCGAGCTTGCCGGCCTCGATGAATTTCTCGATCTGGCCGAGGTTCACGACGTTGAACTTCTTCGCGTTCGGCTTGGTGAAGCCACGCTTCGGCAGACGACGATAGAGCGGCATCTGGCCGCCTTCGTAACCGTTCAGGGCCACACCCGAACGCGACTTCTGACCTTTGATACCACGGCCAGCCATCTTGCCTTTGCCCGAGCCGGGACCGCGGGCGACGCGTTTTTTCTTCTGGGCCGCGCCTTCGTTGTCGCGCAGTTCATTGAGTTTCATATCGCTTCTCCTTGCCGGAACACCTTCCCGAAGCGAGTGCGGAAGGGACACGGCTTTTCGTGTTGATTCTGATGCGGCCGTCGGGCCACCGGGGGCGTATAGTGCGTTTGCCCCGCGCACGCAACTCCCGCGTTTTCGCGCAATCGGGGCGGTGTCGCGACTAGCGCGCGCCCTGCCCCACCGGGCCGGTCGCCCGAAGGTCACGCACCTCAGGCGTGGTATGGCGCCTCCGTTCTCTCGCTGCCCCATCACGATGCCGCGATGAGCCAGCCGATAGTCTATATAGACGCCAACGCGCCGGTCGGCGAACCCGAGCAGACGAAGCTGTCCGCACGACCGGGGCCTTCTCTTATCCCGCGCGGCGCTTGACCTTCCCGCCCCCCGCTCGCTACTGCAGATGCAGCATTTGCGAGGGACATTCATGACGCGCATCCTGATTACCGGCACCGCAGGTTTCATCGGCTACCATCTGGCGAAGTTGCTGCTCGACGAGGGCTATCGGGTGCATGGCTATGACGGGATGACCGACTATTATGATGTCGCCCTGAAACAGCGCCGCCATGCGATGCTGCTGCAGAACCCGAATTTCTCCGCGACCGAGGGGATGCTCGAAGATCTCGAAACCTTCGACGCGATGGCGGATGAGTTCAAACCCGAGATCATCGTCCATCTCGCAGCGCAGGCCGGCGTGCGCTACAGCCTCGAGCAGCCCCGCGCCTATATCGACGCGAATATCGTCGGCACCTTCAACGTGATGGAAGCCGCGCGCCGCCACGAGGTGCAGCACCTTCTGATGGCCTCGACCTCCTCTGTCTACGGGGCGAACGAGGACATGCCCTATGCCGAGACCGACAAGGCCGACACGCAGCTAACGATCTATGCGGCGACGAAGAAGGCGACCGAGTCGATGGGCCATTCCTATGCCCATCTGTGGAACCTGCCGACGACGATGTTCCGCTTCTTCACGGTCTATGGACCGTGGGGCCGTCCCGATATGGCGCTGTTCAAGTTCACCGACGCGATCCTCAACGACCGCCCCATCGACATCTATAATCACGGCGAGATGTATCGCGACTTCACCTATGTCGAAGACCTCGTGCGCGGCATCCGCCTGCTGATCGACGCAGTCCCCGAGCGCCCCGCGTCGCGCGACGAGATTGCCGAGGGCGACAGCCTCTCGCCCGTGGCCCCCTACCGGATCGTCAATATCGGCAATTCCGACAAGGTGAAGCTTCTGGATTTCGTCGATGCGCTGGAGGCCGAGCTGGGCCGCCCCGCAAAGCGCAATTACATGGAGATGCAGAAAGGCGACGTGCCCGCGACCTGGGCAGATGCCTCGCTTCTGCAATCCCTCACCGGCTATCGCCCGCAGACCGATGTGCGCGAGGGGATCGCGAAATTCGTGGCGTGGTTCCGCGACTATTACGGGAAATAACCCCTCTTCCCCTTGCCGCAGCGCAGCGATCGCCTAAGTCACGGGGCTGATACCCGGCGCTACACCTATTTTCGGAGACTACCCATGACGCTCGAACCCCGCCACGCGCGGGCCGTGATCCTGTCGCTGGCCCTTGGCACTTTCGGTATCGGCGTGATCGAATTCGCGTCCATGGGGCTGCTGCCCTATTACGCGTCCGATTTCGGGATCTCCGAGGCGCGGGCGGGTCATGCGATCTCGGCCTATGCCCTTGGCGTTGTGATCGGCGCGCCGCTTCTGGCGGTGATCGGTGCGAAAATCCCGCGCAAGCAGTTCCTGATTGGGTTGATGGGGTTCTATGCGGTGGCGAACCTGCTGGCCGGGTTCGCACCGAACATGGATAGCTTCATGGCGGCGCGCTTCGCGTCGGGCCTGCCGCATGGCGCCTATTTCGGGATGGCGATGCTGTTCGCCGCCGATCTGATGCCCGTGGGCAAACGGGCGCAGGGCATTGCGATGGTGATCACCGGGCTGACCATCGCGAATATCGTGGGCGTGCCGCTCGCAGGTGCGATCGGGCAGAACTTCGGCTGGCGCTGGGGCTTTGCCATCGTCGCGGTGATCTGCGCGGCCTCCGCATTGATGATCGCGCGCGTCGCCCCTGCGACGCCGCGCGACCCGAATGCCAGCCCGATGCGCGAGCTGGGCGCGCTGGCCAATCGCTCGGTCTGGCTGACGCTGCTGGTGGGCTCGATCGGCTTCGGCGGCATCTTCGCGGTTTATTCCTACCTGTCGGCGGCGATGATCGACACGCAGGCAGGCCCCGCCTGGACGATCCCCGTGGCGCTTTCGGCCTTCGGCGTGGGCGGCACGCTGGGCAACTGGATCTCGGGCAAGCTGTCGGATTGGTCGCGCTTCGGCGCAGGCGTGATCCTGCTTTGCGGGATGATCGTGATGTCGGTCCTCTACACCTTCACGATCGGCAACTGGGTCGCGATGTCGGTGGCGATGATCGCGCTGGGGTCGACCGCCGGGATGGTGATCCCGATGCAGATGCGACTGATGGAGGTCGCGGGCGAGGCCCAGACGCTCGCCGCCGCCCTCAACCACGCGGCCTTCAACCTCGCCAATGCGATCGGGCCGTTCCTTGCCGGGATCGCGCTTGCGAACGGCTATGGCTGGACGGCCACCGGCTATGTCGGCGCAGGGCTGGCGGCGGCGGGGCTCGTCTTCCTTGCCATCGCATGGCTCGATAGCCGTCGCCCCGCCGCCGTTCCCGCTTAGGCCTTCTCGATGCGGACCGGGACGCCCTTGGAGCCCGGCGTCTTCGACAGCTCGTCATTGAGCCCCACCGGCACCAGCAGGTTGCATTCCGGGTAATAGCCCCCGACCGTGCCGCGCGGCAGTTCGAACGTTATGACCTTTAGCCCGGTCTTGCGGCGCGCGACGCCGTCATCCATGTCGCCATGGACCACGACCGGATCGCCGTGCTCGAGCCCGAGATCGGCCATGTCGATCTTGTTCATCAACAGCACGTCGCGCGTCCCTTCGATGCCGCGGAAACGGTCCGAATAGCCGTAGATCGTGGTGTTGAACTGGTCGTTCGAGCGCATGGTGATCATGCGGAAACGGCCCGGCTTGTCCTCGAACCCAAGCGCGTTCAGCTTAGACGGCGTGGTGAATTCCAGCTTGCCGCTTTCTGTCTTCCAGATGCGATCATGCGCCGGGTTGCCGCGCCAGAAGCCGCCCGGTTCGTTCATCCGCGCGTTGAAGCCGCGGAAGTCGTCCGGGTAAGTCGCCTCGATCAGATCGCGGACGACGGAATAGTCTTTCACCCATTCGTCCCATTGCAGCTTCGGGTTCGGATCGCAGGCGGCTTTCGCAATACCGCAGGTGATGGCCAGTTCGGATTTCAGCTTGTCCGAGGCAGGCGCGCTTTTGCCGAGCGAGCCGTGGATTTTCGAGAAGCTGTCCTCGACCGAGACATATTGATTGCCGGTTTCCTGCTCGTCCTTCTCGGACCGGCTGAGACACGGCAGAATATAGGCCACCTCGCCCGGATAGAGATGCGAGCGGTTGAGCTTGGTAGAGATCATCACCGTCAGCTTCTGCTTCGGCCACGCCTCTTCGATCCGCTCGCTATCGGGCAGCGCGCGCACGAGGTTACCGCCAAGCGAGAACATGGCCGAGACCTTGCCCTCCATCATCGCCTGCGCCGCGTCGACGATGTGATAGCCGTCTTCCTGCGGCGGCTCGAAGCCGTAAAGCTCGCGGAGCTTGTCCATCGGGATCAGCTTGGCCTTCTCGGCAATGCCGACGGTCCGCTGGCCCTGCACGTTGGAGTGTCCGCGCACCGGGCAACAGCCCGCGCCCTTGCGCCCGATATTGCCGCGCAGCGCGAGGAAGTTCACCAGCATGCCGATATTGGTCGCGCCATGGGCGTGCTGGGTCAGCCCCATGCCATAAACGCCGATGACCTTCTCGGCGTGGATATAGACGTCGGCCGCCTGCCGTAGCTCGGCCTCGGACAACCCGCATTCCTCGGTGATCTTGTCCCAAGGCGTCGTGCGGCAGAAGGTCAGGAACCCGTCATAATTGACCGCGTGTTCCTTCAGGAAGTCCCAGTCGATGATCGCCGAGCGGCCCTGTGCCTGCGCCTTCTCATCCTCTTCGATCACCGCTTTGCACAGCCCGGTCAGCGCCGCAATATCCGAGCCCGCTTTGAGCTGGTGATATTGATCGGAGATGATCGTCTCACGCCCCGTCGCCATGTCACGGATGTTCTGCGGATCGACGAAGCTGACGAGCCCCTGCTCTTTCACCGGGTTGAAGGTGACGATCTTCGCACCGCGATCCTTCGCCGCCTTCAGCGGATGCAGGAAGCGCGGCGAGTTGGTGCCGGGGTTCTGTCCGAAGAAGAAGTAGCAATCGGTCTCCTCCAGGTCTTCCCAAAGCACCGTGCCCACCGACGACCCGATCACCTTCTTCAGGCCGACCGAGGTCGTCTCGTGACACATGTTCGAGCTTTGCGGCAGGTTGTTGTTGCCATAGGCGCGCGCCATCAGCGCCCAGAGATAGCTGGCCTCCAACCCGGCATGGCCCGAGGAGTAGAAGACCACCTCCTGCTTCGGCAGACCTTTCAGGATCGACCCGATCTCGGAAAAGGCCTCGTCCCAGCTCACCTCGACATAGCGATCGGTGGCGCGGTCGTAGCGCATCGGCGCGGTCAGACGGCCGGTCTTCTCCAGCTCGTGGTCGGACCAGTCCATCAGGTCCGAGACCGTGTGGTCGTCCCAGAACTCGGGCGTGTGGCGCGACTTGGTCATCTCCCACAGCGTCGCCTTCGCCCCATTTTCGCAAAATTCGAACGGGTGGTAATTGGCGGGTTTCGGGAAGGCGCAGGACGAGCACATGAGACCGCCCGGTTTGTTCTGACGCTCCAGCTCGCGCAGCACATCCGGCGAGGGCCACGAGTCGCCAAAGACCCGGGCGATGCCCCGCATCGAGCCCCAACCACCGGAGGGGCCGCTTTCTTCGGGTAGTTTATCAAGCTTGTCAGACATGGCGCGTAGCTCCTCCGGGGTCGATCCGCGCACATGAAATTGCGCGCGCCCCAACGGGCGCGCGCAGGCCAGCCGACCGGCTGAATACCGCAGAGGGAAAGGCTCTGCTTATGATGCGCGGGATGTTGGTCACATCGTTCCAACCCTGCCTGCGCCCGGTCGGTTCCGGCCGTCCCGTAGTCTCACTCAGTAGTGATGCTCATGCTCCGACGTCTTGCCGCGGAACACCCAATATGCGTAGGCCGTATAGGCGAGAATGATCGGCAGGAAGATCGCCGCACCGACCAGAATGAAGCCCTGCGACATTGCCGTGGTGGAAGCCTCGCGGATCGTGATCGAGGCGGGCACGATATAGGGGAAGATCGACAGGCCGAGCCCCGCGAAACACAGAACGAAGATCGCGATACCGGACAGGTAGGCGACCACGCCCCGATCCGAGCGGATCGCGGTCCAGTAGCCGAAGCCCGCCACCATCAGCAAAAGCGGCACCACGGCGCTCCAGATGACGCCCGGCCACTGGAACCAGCGGTGGTAATATTCGGGATGCAGGAACGGCGTCGCGAGCGAGGCGAGAGCGATAAACCCGAGTGTCACGATCAAGGACACCTGCCCGACGCGCCGCGCGAGATCATAGAGCCCGTGCGAGGTCTTGATGACGAGCCAGGCCGAGCCCAGCATCACATAACCCGCGACCAGCGCCAGCGCCGTGCCAAGCGAGAACCAACTCACCCAGTCGAGCGGGCCGCCGGTGAAGGTGCGGTCGGTCACTTCGGGGCCGCGCAGCAACCCACCAAGGATGGCGCCCTGCGCCAGCGTCGCGATCAGCGAGCCGCCGAAGAACGCCTTGTCCCAGAGCTTCTGCCAGCGCCGGGTCTTGCCGCGAAACTCGAAGGCCACGCCACGAAAGGCGAGCGAGAGCAGCATGATGATGATCGGAACATAAAGCGCGTTGAGAATGATCCCGTAGGCCAGCGGGAAAACGGCGAGCAGACCGCCGCCCCCCATCACCAGCCATGTCTCGTTACCGTCCCAGACCGGCGCGACCGAATTCATCGCGCGGGTGCGGTTCTCCTCGGAGCCGAGGAAGGGAAAGAGGATGCCGATGCCAAGGTCGAACCCGTCGAGCACGACATAGGTCAGGATCGCGAAGGCGATGATTGCGGCCCAGATGTCGGGCAGGTAGTGGGCGAAGCCGCTCATGCGTGGGCCTCCTCTTTCTCGGTGGTGACGTCATTGGCGAGCATCGCACCCGCGACGCCGCCGGCGCGCTGGGGCGTATTCTCGACGCGCTCGGCGCCTTCGGGGCCGCGCTTCATCAGACGGCCGAGGTAGAAGATCCCCGAGCCGAACAGGAACGCATAGACCAGCACGAAGCCGATCAGAGCCGCCCAGGCCGCGCCGTGGCTGAGGTTCGACACCGATTCCGCGGTCGTGAAGTGGCCATAGACCGTATAGGGCTGGCGGCCGAATTCGGTGGTGAACCAGCCCATGATGATCGCGAGGAACCCGCCCGGCGCGAAGACCAGCGCCACTTTGTGGAACAGCCCCGGCTCGTGCAGGCGCTTGCGCCACATCAGCCAGCCGCCCCAAAGCCCGATCGCCGCGAAGGCGAAGCCGAGCCCCACCATGATGCGGAAGGTGAAGAAGACGATCGTCATCGGCGGGCGTTCATCCGGCGGGAAATCCCCGAGGCCGGGCACTTCGCCGTCGAGCGAGTGGGTCAGGATCAGCGAGGACGCATAGGGCACCTCGATCTTGTAATTGGTGCGCTCCTGGCTCGGGTTCGGGATGCCAAACAGGATCAGGCCCGCGCCCTTGCTGGTTTCCCAATGCCCTTCCATCGCGGCGATCTTGGCGGGCTGATGTTCCAGCGTGTTGAGCCCGTGCTGGTCGCCTGCAAGGATCTGGATCGGCGCGGTCACGAGGATCATCGCCACCGCCATGCGGAACATCGTGCGCACCGCGTCATCCGCCGTGCCCTTGATGTGGTGCCAAGCTCCGACCCCGGCCACGACGAGCGCCGTGGTCAGGTAGGCCGCCAGCACCATGTGCACAAAGCGATAGGGCAGCGAGGGATTGAAGATCACCTCCCACCAGTCCTTCGGGATGAACTGGCCGACATCGTTCATCGCAAAGCCCGCGGGCGTCTGCATCCAGCTGTTGACCGAGAGGATCCAGAAAGCCGAGAGCAGCGTGCCAAAGGCCACCATCGTCACGGCGAACATGTAGATCCACTTGTTCACCCGGTTGCGTCCGAAGAGCATGATCCCGAGAAAGCCCGCCTCGAGGAAGAAGGCCGTCATCACCTCGTAGCCCATCAGCGGCCCGATCACCGGTCCCGCCTTGTCGGAGAAATGCGCGAAGTTCAGGCCGAACTCGTAGGACATAACGACGCCAGAGACGACGCCCATCCCGAAGACCACCGCGAAGATATGTTTCCAGAACTCGAAGATCCTCAGGAAGACTTCCTTGCCCGTAATCATCCGCAGGGCTTCCAGCACCATCAGGTAACTTGCCGTCCCGATGGAGAAGGCTGGAAAGACGATATGCGCCGAGACGACGAAGGCGAATTGTGCCCGCGCCAGATCGAGTGTCGGTATGTCGAAAATGCTCATGGCCGTCCGCGTTTCTGCACGTTGCGTGATAAGAACTAGACTTGCCCGAGGATACGGCAACCGCCGGAACGTGGTTCAAAGCCCAACTGGGACGGGTTGTCGCAGCCAAAGAAAAAAGCCCGCACGGAGATCCGCACGGGCTTCATCAGTTCAATGTCGCTTATTTCAGGCGACTTGTTTGAGGGCGCTTTCTTCCGGGATGAACTCCTCATGGAGCGCCTTGATAACGGGTTTCAGATCACCGCGTTCGAGCACGAATTGCACATCGACATTGCGCGGACCTTGGGTCGCGCCGAGGCTTTCCATGCCGTCCTTGGCGATCGCCTGCAGACCCCGGGTCAGAACCGAGAGGCCCTTCAGGTCACGCCCGATGACCGAAGCCATCGAGAGCATCCGCGCCGAGATCTCCGCCGAAGGGTAGATCTCGCAGAGGTCTTTCTCGACCTTCTGGAGCACTTCGATCGGCGCGTCGACATAGTGGGTGATCGTGTTCGCGTTCGACGCTTTCGACACGATGCGCACGCCATGACGCGTCAGCACTTCGAGGATCTTGGCGTCGTAACCCTTCACGCCGACCATGTCCTGTTCGAACACTTCCAGCGCGATGATATCGAGCCCGGTCACCATCTCGACCGCCGCGTCCTTGGCAGGCTTGTCGTCGATCAGCGTGCCCGGATCGCCCGGGTCGAACGCGTTGGTGACGCGCAGCGGAACGTCCGCCTGGCGCAGGGTCTTGGCGGCTTTCGGGTGGATCGCCTCCATGCCCATGTTCGACATCTGGTCGGCCACGTCATAGTTCGTGTGACCCAGCTTGCGCACCTTGCCTTCGCCCACCAGCTTCGGGTCGGCGGAGGACAGGTGGAATTCCTTATGGATGATCGCCTCGCGCGCGCCGGTGAGGGCTGCGAGCTTGGAGAAGGTCACCTCGGAATAGCCACGGTCGAATTCCCGCATCAGGCCTTCCGCGCATTGCGCATAGCCCGTCACGATCGGCATCTCGGTCGCGGGGTCGACATCCTTCATCGCCCCCATGATCCGGCCTTCGAGGTCGTGATCGGTCTCATCGCGCCAACCGGAGAGGTCAACGAGACGTGCGTTCACGCCGTTGCGCTGCAGCAGGAGGGTAGTAACGAAGGCGGAATGCGCCTCGCCCAGACCCGACAGCAGCTCGCGGATCTGCAGCATGTGCTGCGAGAGCCGGAAGTGCCCGTAGGAGCACAGGCGCTGCAGGTCGATCAGGCAGTTGCGCGCGCCTTCGATACGCTCGCGCACGAATTCGGTGGCCTGCGAGATGTCGCCCGGATGCGTCAGCACGCTCTCATGAGCTTCGACCATCGCCGACGATACGCGGCTCAGCGCCTCGTGCCAGCCATGTTCGCTATCGGCCTTGGCGAATTGCGCATAGACGCCCGCCTCGCCCGACTTCTTATGTTCGAGCAGCAGATTGGTGATGCCACCAAACGCCGAGACGACGAAAATGCGGTTGTAAAGATCGGCGCCCTTGCGGTCTCCGATGAACAGCGTGTCGAGCAACTCGTCCACGCGGCTCATCGACGTGCCGCCGATCTTTTCGACTGTGTGATTCTGGTGGGTCAATTTGGCCCCCTTACGAATTTTCCAGTTCTTCGGCCGGCGCATAAGAGCCGTCCTCACGGTGAACCTCGTTGCCGGTCACCGGCGGGTTGAAGCAGCAGGCCATGACGAGGTCTTCGTCACCCGCGACGAGGCGGTGATGGTCATGCAGGTTCAGCGCATACATGACACCCGGCTTGATTTCGTGGCGCGTGCCGTTGTCGAGCTCGGTGATGTGGCCGTTGCCCGAGATGCAGTAGACGCTCTCGAAATGGTGCTTGTAGTGGAACGTGTGGTCCGAACCGGCCTTCAGCGTGGTGATGTGGAAGCTGAAGCCCATCTTGTCGTCGGCGAGCAGCATGCGCACGCTCGTCCAGTCGGCATCCGCCACGGCACGGTCGGTGTTTTTCAGTTCGTTGAAGTCGCGAACGATCATTGTCGTGTCTCCGTATCTTAATTTCTTGGTCGCTGGGCGAGGCAGCGGCGGATTATTCCGCCGCGATGTCCGTGCGCTCGCCCGTCACCTCGGTGGCGGCTTCGCGCAGGATTTCCAGACCCTTGCGGAATTGTTCCATCGGCGTGGTCAGCGGTGCGAGAACCTTCACGACCTGGTCGTCATTGCCCGAAGTCTCGATCACGAGACCTTTCTCGAAGCAGCGACCGCAGATCGCCGAAGCCAGCTCGCCGGTGCCGACATCGACACCCTGCATCAGGCCACGGCCCTTGAGGAAGGCACCCGGCACGAGATCGGCCACGGCGGCCAGACCTTCACGCAGGACGTCCGATTTCACGGCCAGTTCCTTCTGGAACTTGTCGTCGGCCCAGAACTTCTCGATCGCCACGGTGGCGGTCACGAAGGCATGGGTGTTGCCGCGGAAGGTGCCGTTATGCTCGGCCGGGCCGAACACGTCATAGTCGGGACGCACCAGAACCAGCGCCATCGGCATGCCGAAGCCCGAGATCGACTTCGCTTGGGTCACGACGTCCGGCATCACGTCCATCTCCTCGAAGGAGAAGAAGGTGCCGGTGCGGCCGCAGCCAGCCTGAATGTCGTCGATGATGAACAGCGCACCGTGCTTGCGGGCGACTTGCTCGACGCCTTTCACGAATTCCGGGCTTGCGGCGTTGAGACCGCCCTCGCCCTGAACCGTCTCCAGCATGATCGCCGCCGGAGCGTCGATACCGCCCGAGGCGTCCGAGAGCATCTGGTCGAGCAGCGCGACCGAATCCACACCATCGGCATAGGCGTCGTACGGCATGCGGGTCACGCCATGCGTGTCCATGCCGGCGCCACCGCGGTGGTAGCCGTTACCGGTCGCCGCCAGCGCACCCATGGTCACGCCATGGAAGCCGTTGGTGAAGGCAATGATGTTGGTGCGGCCGGTCGCCTTGCGCGCGATCTTCATCGCGGCTTCGACGGCGTTCGCACCGGTCGGGCCGATGAACATCAGCTTATGGTCCATGCCGCGCGGCGCGAGGATGTGCTCCTCGAAAGCGCTCAGGAACTTGGCCTTGCTATCGGTGTGCAGGTCGAGCGCGTGACCCATCTTGTTTTCGGTCAAGTGCTCGATCAGCGCCTGCTTCATGTCCGGGTCGTTATGCCCGTAGTTCAGCGACGAGCAACCGGCGAGGAAGTCGATATAGGTGTTGCCCTCGGCGTCGGTCAATTCCGAGCCTTGCGCGCTGGTGAAAACGGTATCGAAGCCACGGCAGTAGGAGCGGGCCTCAGATTCGCGTTGGGTAAAGATCGTTTTATCCGTCGAATGAACGGTCATGGGGGACTCCATAGAATTGGGGGAATGAGGAGGGTGCGCGGCCTGAGATCAGGCGGCGGCACGCGCCTCCTCGGGGAAGGTGATGGTGACCATATGCTCGGTCGAGGCGTGGCCGTCGAAATGGTCTTCTTCGTGGAAGTGCGCCTCATCGGTCAGCTCGCCGCCCATCGAACGTGCGAAGGAGCGGAAGAGCGCCCAGCTCGCTTCGTTGCTTTCGGTGATGGTCGTCTTCAGCTTGGTGCAGTCTTCGGCGACGTCGCGCTGGATGAGGTGGCGCAGCATGCGCTTACCAAGGCCAAGACCGCGTGCGTCGGGGGAAACAGCCACTTGCCACACGAAGAACGTGTCCGGCTCGGACGGGGCGATGTAGCCCGAAATCCAGCCGACGACTTCGCCTTCGCGCTCGACGAGGACACAGGTGTCCCCGAAGTGATCGCACTGCAGAAGGTTGCAATACATCGAATTTTCATCAAGCGGCTTGCAGCGACGGATCAGCTTCCAGATTTCGCTGCCGTCTTCGGACTCCGGCTTACGGAAGACCAGTTTAGAACCCTTCTTGATAGACTCGACTTGCGGCACGGCTCTTTCCTCTCGTTTGCTTCGGTAGCCTAAGTAGTTCATGTGGTCGAAAATTTCAACCACCTAACTAATGGAACCCGGAAAAGTTCCGCTCATAGCCTTATATTCTTGCTTATAAGCCCTAAATACCATTAGCATGACAAAGCAAATGAGTAAAAACGAACACGATAAACTTAGCAAAGCCAAGCAATTGCAGAGCACGGAACTCTCTGCGATACTGGGTCGTCTTGATAAAAAAGGGGCCCGCCGCCTGATGGAGCGTGTCGATACGAGCCTGATCGCTTTGCGTAGAATCCTGCGCGCGACCGAAATGTTCGGCCGCGACCTGGCCAAGGCTGCCGGGCTTACGCCTGCGCAGTTCCGCGTGCTGCAGGTGATTTCCGAAAAAGGTTGGTCCACACCGAAGGCGATCGCCCAGCGCATGGGCGTGAGTCAGGCGACGATGACGGCGCTGATCGACAAGCTCGAGCGCAAGGGCATGGTGACCCGTCAGCGTTCCGAGCGGGATCGCCGTCAGACCGATATCGTGATTACCGAACTTGGCGCGAGCGCGATCGACGAGGCCCCCGACGCGCTGCAACAGATCTTCGTTCGCCGCTTCGAGGCGCTGGAAGATTGGGAGCAGGCGCAGATCATCGCATCGCTCGAGCGCGTGGCCTCGATGCTCGACGCACATGATATCGACGCGGCGCCGGTTCTGGACTGGGGCGATATCTCGGGCAAGCCGAACTGATCAGCCCTTGACCCAAGCCCCATCGGGGCCCCGCGTGAACTCGTCGGCCCCGATTGGCTCGAAGCTCATGTCGCGCGCACCATAGAGCGTGATCGACAGAGCATCGCGCCCCCCTTCAATCACATTGAACGTATTCGGCTCGCCGCGCAGGCGCGAGGACAGACCCGTCCCCGCTTGCACGAACAGGATGCCCGGCACCGCCGAGAAAGGCGCCACCGATCCGCTGTGCAGATGCCCCGAGAGCACGAGATCCGCGCCGCAGTCCGACATGCCCTCCAGCGCATCCCCTGCCCCGTCCATGAGCGCCTTGTCGACTTCGGGCCCATGTTCGAGCGGATGGTGCATCACCGCGATTCGCAGCCTCTCGCCCGCCTCGCCGAATTCCCGACACAGGCGGGAGATCGTCCGCTCGGGCACCTTGCCGCGCTGCCAAGCGAAGCGGTTCACGGTGTTCACGCCGACCGCCTTGAGGTGATCGGTCTCGAAGACCGGCTCCAGATTATGATTGATATCGGATTTGTAGCGCCCGAAGGGTTTGAGCATCCGCAGGAAGAGATTGTCGAGCGGTGTGTCATGATTGCCGGGCACCGAAAGGGTCTCGCTTTCGATCTGCTCCACGAACAGCCGCGCCTGCGCGAACTGGCCGCGCCGGGCGCGCTGCGTGAAGTCTCCGGAGATCACCGTCAGGTCCGGCGCGAGGCGGTTCACCGCTGTCAGCAGTGGCGCCTCGAGCTCGGGCAGGCTGCGCCCGAAATGCAGATCGGAAAGGTGAACGATACGGGTCATGCGTTAGCGTCTTGGGTCTCGTTTTCTGTGTCCTTGGCTGGCAGCACGATCCAGAGCGGCGCGTCGGACATCTTGAAGCGGAAAGGGCTTTCTTCGCGGCACTTCTCACCGTCGAAGGCCAGCAGGCCGCGCCCTCGGGCGGTTTCGATCTCGAAGGATTTCGCGCGGATCAATTCGTAATCCTCGCCCTGCTTGGTTTTGCGGCGCACCAGCCTCGACGACAGGCGGAAGAGGTCGCGGCGGCTTTGTGCCTTCGCGACCAGCACGGCGAAGGCGTCGTCGCTGATGACCGTCGCCCCGTCGAGCCCGAAGAAATCGAGCTGATAGGCCGAGCGCGCGATGAAGACGAGCGCGGTGCGACGGTTCCTGGTTTCCCCGTCCGCCGTGATCTTCAGCCGCATCGGGCGCTGAAAGCGCAGGAAGGTCTTGAAGACCGACCAATGCGCAACGATCCGGCGACGGCCCCAGCGGGCGTAAATATCTTCGCGCGCCTTGAGGATCGACGGGTAGATACCGAGCGATGCGTTGTTCAGAAACACCTGCCCGTTCACTTCGCCGACCCGGATCGGATGGGCGCTGCCCTCGCGGATCGCGCGCGCCGCCTCCTCCGGATCCTCGGAGAGGCGCAGGCCGCGCGCAAAGAAGTTGAACGTGCCGAGCGGCAGCACGGCCATCGGCACCTCCTGCCCCACCAGCGCGCCCGCGACGGCCATCGCAGTGCCATCTCCACCCGCTGCGACGATCATCTCCGCACCGTCGTCGAGCGCCTTGCGGACGGTCGCTACAATGTCGCTTTCCGGGGACCACCGGTAAAGCGACGCACCGTCACCAAGCGCGTCCATCGCGCGGCGGATCGCCTCTTCATCTTTCGCGTTCCCGCCCGACGAGGGGTTCGCAATCAGCGCAACCGCCTGTCGACGCAATGCGACGCTTGGCTCCGGCGGGGTGCCATTCGTCAATTTTTCATCGCCTTTTTCGCCATTCATCCCGGACTGGAGCGCGGATCTCGCGTCTCGATCCACGAGGCTTTCAGGCCCCATATCATTCTCCGGTTTGACGGAATCCTTCGGCTCGGTCGTCATGATGTTACCTCTTCGTCGCGGCTGTAACGCCGCAGGGAGGTTGAAAGGTCCGTGAAAAGGTTGCGCCTCGGGACTTGGTTATTTACGACATAGAGTGTCGGAATTTGGCAAGTCTTGCGACCGTTATCGCGTGAGCGTGACTGTGCGAAGATTCCAACCTGGGGAAAAACCCGGGACTTATCGCGACCGATATCGCGGCGGCAGCCCGCGCGGATCGCATCAATCAAAGCTGCCGCAACAGGAGGACCTGGATGAACAAGAAAGCGCTTGCCGCGTTACTGACGGCGCTGCCGCTGGCGACCTTCTCGGCGCCTGCTTTCGCCGCAGACGGCGAATGTGGTTCCGTTACCGAAGCCGAAATGAACTGGGCTTCGGCCGGGGTCGCTGCTTGGGTCGACAAGATCATTCTCGAAAACGGCTACGGCTGTGACGTGACGCTGGTGACCGGCGACACGATGCCCACCTTCACCTCGATGAACGAGAAGGGCGAGCCCGACATCGCACCCGAGCTTTGGGTGAACGCGGTGAAGGTCGCGCTCGACAAAGCCGTCAGCGAAGATCGCCTCGTGATCGCTGCAGAAATCCTCAAGGATGGCGGCGAAGAAGGCTGGTGGATTCCGAAATACGTCGCTGACGAGCACCCCGAGATCAAGACGGTCGACGATGCTCTCAAGCATCCCGATCTGTTCCCCGATCCGGAAGAACCGTCCATCGGTGGCGTCTACAACTGCCCGTCGGGATGGAACTGCCAGATCTCGACCGCGAACCGCTTCAAGGCCCACAAGGCCGAGGAGAAGGGCTTCAAGCTGGTCGACACCGGTTCGGCTGCGGGCCTCGACGGCTCGATCGCCAATGCCTACGAGTCCAAGAAGGGCTGGCTGGGTTACTACTGGGCCCCGACCGCGATCCTCGGCAAATACCCGATGGTCAAGCTCGACGCGGGCGTCGAGGGCGACAAGGAAGCCTGGGACAAGTGCAACTCGCAGGCCGATTGCGTCGATCCCAAGCCCAACGCCTACCCGACCTCGGACGTGTACACGGTCGTGACCAAGGAATTCGCCGAGAACAACGCGGTGGCGATGGACTACCTCGGCAAGCGTGAATGGTCGAACAAGACCGTGGGCGAATTCCTCGCATGGCAGGCCGATAACCAAGGCACCAACGAGGACACCGCTTACTACTTCCTCGAGAACTATCCGGACGTCTGGAAGGCTTGGCTTTCTGACGATGTGATCAAGAAGGTCGAGGACGCGCTCTGAGCGGGCGATCCGAGATTTTGGCGCGCGTGAGGGGAGCCTCGCGCGCGTTTTCTTTTAACCGGCGCACATAATCGACCGGAGGACATAACAAGATGGCATCTTCATGCTGGGGCTTGCCGGAACTGCTCTGTGAGTTCCCTTCCCTTCCCAACTCCACCCTGCGCCACATGCGCATGGGCATCGACGACGGGTTTCGCGGCATCGTCCGCGCTTATTCCGATCAAATCGACGCGGCCACCCGGCCGCTTCAATGGTTTCTCAACACTCTCGAACACGCCTTCGTGGACACGCCGTGGTTCATCATCTTCGCGCTGATCCTCGTCGTGGTGTGGTTCGCCTCGCGCAATCCGAAGATCGTTCTCGGCTCGTCCATGGGCCTTGCCTTCATCGGCATCTTCGGACTGTGGGAAGACACGATGACCACCCTCGCGATGGTCACGGTGGCGACGCTGATCGCGATCATCCTCGGCCTGCCGATCGGCATCCTGATGGCGCGCTCGGACCGGATGCAGAAAATCCTGACGCCGGTGCTCGATGTCATGCAGACCATGCCATCCTTCGTCTACCTGATCCCGGTCGTCGTGATCTTCGGCATCGGCAAGGTGCCGGGCGTGATCGCTGTGGTGATTTACGCGATCCCGCCGATGATCCGCCTCACCAATCTGGGCATCCGCCTCGTGGACAAGGAAGTCATCGAAGCTGCGGACGCCTTCGGCGCTAACCCCCGTCAGAAGCTTTGGGGCGTGCAGCTTCCGCTGTCGCTGCCGACGATCATGGCGGGCGTCAACCAGACCATCATGATGGCGCTGGCGATGGTCGTCGTGGCCTCGATGGTCGGCGTTGGTGGCCTCGGTAAAAACGTGCTGCAGGCGATTAACAACCAGTTCTTCACCATCGGCTTCCTGAACGGCTTCGCACTTGTTGCGATCGCGATCATCTTCGACCGCGCAAGCCAGGCGTTCGGCAAGCGGCTGCAGAAACATTCGGAGGCTGGCCATGACTGATGCCACGACCAACACCGATACCGGCAACCGCTCGGGCATCGAGATCCGCAATCTCTACAAGATCTTCGGGGCGCGCCCCAAGGATTACGTGGAGAAGGTGCAGGCCGGCATGGGCAAGGAAGAGCTCAACGACAAGCACAAGCACGTTCTGGGCCTGCAGGACATCAACCTGACCCTGCCGCCGGGCAAGATCTCGGTGATCATGGGCCTGTCGGGCTCGGGCAAGTCGACGCTCATCCGCCACATCAACGGGCTGATCATGCCCACGGCCGGGGAGATCCTCTATAACGGCCGCGACGTGGTGAAGATGAACGAAGAGGAGCTGCGGGAATTCCGTCGCCATGAGACTGCGATGGTGTTCCAGAAGTTCGCGCTTCTGCCGCACCGGACCGTGCTGGAAAACACCTGCTACGGCCTCGATATCCAGGGCATCGACCGCAAGGAGTCCGAGCCGATCGCGAAGAAATGGATCGCGCGCGTTGGTCTTGCGGGCTACGAGGACAACTATCCGAACCAGCTCTCGGGCGGGATGCAGCAGCGGGTGGGCCTTGCCCGCGCACTGGCCAACGACGCGGACATCCTGTTGATGGACGAAGCGTTCTCGGCACTCGACCCGCTGATCCGGATGGATATGCAGAAGGTGCTTCTGGACCTGCAGGCCGAGCTGAAGAAGACCATCGTCTTCATCACCCACGACCTCGACGAGGCGCTGCGCCTTGGCGACAAGATCGCCATCCTGCGGGACGGGGCGCTCAATCAGGTCGGCACGGGGCAGGAAATCGTGCTGCGCCCGGCGAACGAGTACATCGCCGAGTTCGTGCGCGAGGTGAACCGTGGCCGGGTCATCCGTGCCGAGACCATCGCGTTGCCGCTGCCCGAGGGCGAGTTGCCGAAGATGAAGGTGAAAGCCAGCTCGGTGCTCGAAAAGATCGCGCGCCGGATGGCCGACGCCGAGGTGCGCACGGCGACGGTTGTCGACGCGGCCAACAAGCCGATCGGCATGGTCGACATGACGACGATCCTGACCGCCATGGTGACGCCTGCAAGCGTCGAAGAAGGCGATGACGAGGTCGAGGAAGACAGCGCCGCCTGATGACTACGGGGTCGCCGCGTCAGCGTGGCGGCCCTGCCCGGCTCGTGCCGTCAGAGCCAGCTGGGTCCACGACGCGACAATCGCGTCATATTGGCGCTGGTGTGGTTTCCGATCTGCGTGATCGACGCCGAAATCGCCCGATCCGCCGTTTGCCCCCGTAGAAGCGCGAATGCCGCAGCCTCCGCTGCAGCTACGACCGCCACGGGCTTTTCCTGCACCATCTGGAGCGATTCGAGCGGGGAGACATCCCAGAGCCCCATCATTCCCGCGACGCGCATCGAAATCACCGCTTGGGCCTCAAAGCCGATCCGCGCGGCCTCGAAGCCGATGCGCATAAAAGACAGGGGATCCATATAAACTCCTAAAACCAGACATCGCTGCAAAGCGACGTCAGGTCGTCAGGATCGCAGGTACAGGTTGAGATAATGCACTCTTCTTCACCGTCGAGCACAGAAAAATCAGATTTTCGCGAGGTGAGCATTCGTGAAGCCCTGTAATTGCTCTGACGCACAGACTTTCCGCCTTGCCTTCACGGCACTGTGACCCATCCTTTTAACGTCACTCGCGTATTGACATGACAAGGACGTGAACCAAATGGTTCAGAAATCGCGCGCAGCTCGGCCGGCGGGGTCGTATTTGCGTGCAAACAGGGATTTTGACGGGACAGCCAAATGATCAAACGCCTCCTCATCGCCCTCGTCGCGCTCATCCTCGTGGTGGGTGGCGTCGTCGGCTACAATCTTTTCCGCTCGAAGATGATCGCGCAGTTCTTCGCAAACATGACACAGCCCCCCGTGGCGGTTTCGGTCAGCGAAGTGAAGCCGATCACCTGGCAGCCGGGCCTCGAGGCGATCGGCACCGCCGCCGCCGTGCGCGGCACCGAACTGGCCGTCGAAATGGGCGGCACGGTGCAGGAGATCCATTTCAAGGCGAATGACAAGGTCGAGAAGGGCCAGGTCCTCATGCAGATCGACGACAGCTCCGAGCGCGCCGATCTGGCCTCGGCCAAGGCCGCGCAGGACCTCGCCGAGACCAATCTCAAGCGCGCGCGCCAGCTTGCCGACCGGGGCGTGTCCGCCACGTCCAATCTCGATCAGGCTGAAGCCAGCGCGCAGGAAGCGCGCGCAAGCGTCGCGAAGCTGCAGGCCGTGCTCGAGAAGAAGCGCCTGACCGCGCCCTTCGCGGGCATCATCGGTATTCCGCAGGTGGAGGTCGGCCAGTATGTCGGCACCGGCACCACCTATGCGACGCTGCAGGATCGCGACCACATGCGCGTCGATTTCACCCTGTCCGAACAGCAGGCGCGGCACGCCGAAGCGGGTCAGACCGTCAAGGTGAAGACCGAGGACGGCTCGGTCGATCTGGAAGGCAAGATCACCGGCATCGAGCCCAAGATCGACCCGAATTCGCGGCTCGTGACCCTGCGCGCCGAGGTGCCCAATGGCGAAGGAAAGCTGACGCCCGGCCAGTTCGTCCATGTCACGGTCGTGCTGCCCTCCGAGGACAACGTGATCGCGCTGCCGCAAACGGTGGTGAGCTCCAACCTCTACGGCGACTCGGTCTTCGTGGTGCGCAAGCAAACGCCCGAAGGCGCGGACCAGCCGCAACTGGTGGCCAAGCAGGTCTTCATCACGCTCGGACGCCGCTCGGGCACGCTCGTCGAAGTGACGAAGGGGCTGAAGGCGGGCGACATGGTCGTCAACGCGGGCCAGAACAAGCTGAACTCCGGCGCGACGGTGAGCATCGACAACGCGATTTCGCCCGATCCCGACGCACCCTCGACCGAAGAGGTCATGAAAGCCTTCGGCATGGCGGGCAACGCGGCGGCTAGCTCCGACACGACGTCGGACGCTTCCGCGGATAGCGCTTCGGACGCCGCCTCTGACGAGGCATCGGACACGACGTCGGACACGACCTCAGACGGCGCGAAGGCGCAGTAAGGCCAAGCCCATGAACATCTCCGAGATCTTCATCCGCCGCCCCGTCCTGTCGATGGTGCTGGGCGCGTTCATGCTCCTGCTGGGCGCGCAGGCCTATTTCAACCTGCCCGTCCGCCAATATCCGGAAGTCGAGGAAACGGTGGTCACGATCACCACCGCCTATCCCGGCGCCTCGCCCGAACTGATTCAGGGCTTCATCACCTCGCCGCTCGCCGCCGCCGTGGCGACCACTGAGAACGTCGATTACGTCACCACACAGTCGCGGCCCTCGGCCTCGGTCATTTCGGTCCACATGAAGCTCGGGTCCAACTCCGACGCGGCGATGACCGAGGTGCTCTCGAAAGTGCAGCAGGTCAAGGGCCAGCTGCCCTCGGCGGCGAAGGACCCGGTGATCCAGAAGGGCACCGGCCAGACCTTCGCGCTGATGTATCTCGCGGCACTCAACCCCAACATGACGCCCGAGCAGTTGACCGAATATCTGCGCCGGGTGATCCGTCCGCGCATGTCCACGATTCCGGGCGTGGCCCAGACCCAGATCATCGGCGCTTCCGATTACGCGATGCGGGTCTGGATCGATCCCGACAAGCTCGCCGCGCGCGGCGTCACGGCATCGGAAGTCGTGGGCGCGATTCAGGCGTCGAACTTCCTCTCGGCCCCGGGCAAGACGAAGAACGAATACGTCGCCCAGTCGATCACGCTGCAATCCACGCTGCAAACGCCCGAAGCCTTCGGCAAACTGCCGATCTCGGGCAAGGGCGATGACGTGGTGCGGCTGCGCGATGTCGCGAAGATCGAACTCGCCAAGGCCTCCGAGAACGAGATCGTCACTTTCGAGGGCAAGGAGGGCACGTTCCTAGGCGTCTACCCGACGCCCGCCGCCAACCCGCTCGATACGGCGGCGGCGGTGCGCGAGGCGCTGCCCGACATCAACGCCTCGCTCCCCGAAGGGATGAAAATCCAGCTGGTCTACGACTCGACCGAGACGATCTCGGCCTCGATCCACGAGGTGTTCAAGACCATCGGCGAAGCGGTCGCGATCGTGACCGTGGTTATCCTGCTGTTCCTCGGGTCGCTGCGCTCCGTCGCGATGCCGATCGTGACCATTCCGCTCTCGCTGATCGGGGTGCTCGCGGTGCTCTTGGCGCTGGGATACTCGATCAACCTTCTGACGCTGCTGGCAATGGTGCTGGCGATCGGCCTCGTCGTCGATGACGCGATCGTGGTGGTGGAGAATATCCACCGACATATTGAAGAGGGAATGAAACCGATCCCGGCGGCCGTGCAGGGCATGAAAGAGATCACCGGGCCGGTCATCGCGATGACGATCACGCTGGCCGCGGTGCTCGCCCCTCTGGGCTTCACCGGCGGGCTGACGGGACAGTTGTTCCGGGAATTCGCCTTCGCACTGGCGGGGTCGGTGATCCTGTCGGGGGTGATCGCCCTGACGATCACGCCGATGATGTCGGGTCGCCTGCTGAGACATGGCGAGTCCAAGGGCTTCCAGGCCTTCGTCGACCGCAATTTCGACCGGCTCTCGGGCTGGTACGGGCGGCGCGTCGATGGCTCGCTCGATCTGCGGGGGATCACGCTGCTCATCGTCGCCTCTCTCGTGGGTGTGACCGGGTTCATGCTGATGAACACCAATTCCGAGCTTGCCCCGGACGAGGATAACGGTGCGCTCTTCGCGATCCTGAACGGGCCGCGCTACGCGACCAGCGAGTACACCCAGAAATATATCGACCAGGTCGGGCGCGACACGGCCGATATTCCCGAAGTGCGCACCGATTTCTCGATCGCGGGCTTCGGCGGGGACAGCTCTCAGGGCATCTATATCTGGGCGCTGAAAGACTGGGCGGATCGCAATCGTAGCCAGAAGGAAATCCAGCAGGAGATTCAGGGCGATCTCGGCAAATCGACCGGGTTGAAAGGCTTCGCCTTCGCCCCGCCGTCGCTGCCGGGCACCGGTGGCGGCCTGCCGATCTCGGTGGTGATCCAGTCGATCCACTCCGCGAAACGCGTCGCCGAGGTGGCCGAGGAGATCAAGAACAAGGCGCAGGCCTCGGGCAAGTTCATCGTCGTGCAGAACTCGCTCAACTTCGACAGCCCGCAGGTCAATGTCACGATCGACCGCGACCGGGCGGCGGCGCTGAACGTGCCGGTCTCCGATATCGGCTCGACCTTGGGCTTGCTGGTGGGCGAGGCGTCGGTGGCGCAGTTCGACCGCGACTCCAACAGCTACGACATCATCCCGCAGGTGCCGCAGGAGTTCCGCGCGAATCCCGAAGAGCTGGGCCGCTACTTCGTGCGCTCGTCCTCGGGGGCGATGATCCCGCTGTCGTCGCTCGTGAAGATCGACACCGGGGTGAACGCGTCTTCGATCGAACAGTTCGACCAGTTGAACGCGGCCACGATCACGGCGCTGCCGCTGCCCGGTGGCTCCACCGGCGAGGGCGTGCAGACCATCGTCGACATCGCCAAGCAGGTGATGCCCGAAGGCTTCTACGTGAACTATTCGGGTCAGTCGCGGATCGAGACGCAGCAGGGCAACACCATCCTGATCGCCTTCGCGGCGGCCGTGCTGGTGATCTACCTCGTGCTCGCCGCCCAGTTCGAGAGCTTCCGCGACCCCTTCATCATCATGATGACGGTGCCGCTGACGATCTTCGGGGCCGTGCTGCCCCTGAACCTCGGGTTGGGCACGCTCAACATCTATTCCGAGGTCGGGCTGATCACGCTGGTCGGTCTGATCACGAAGCACGGGATTCTGATGGTCGAATTCGCCAATCAGCAGCGCGAGCAGTCGGGCCTCACCCGTCGGCAGGCCATCGTGAAGGCAGCGCAAACCCGTCTGCGTCCGATCCTGATGACCACCGCTGCGATGGCGCTGGCCGTGGTGCCGCTGATCCTCGCGCAAGGCGCGGGCGCAGAGGCGCGCAAGGCGATGGGCCTCGTGATCTTCTCGGGGATCCTGATCGGGACGATGTTCACGCTGTTCGTGGTGCCGATGTTCTACACGTTCATCGCGCCCTCGGATAAATCCTTCAAGGAAGCGGAAGCGAAACGTCTGGCCGCAGGCTGACGCATAAAGACAAGGCTGGGGGCTTCGCGCCCCCAGACCCCCGCGGGATATTTGGGCCAAGGCGAAGTGTCAGAGCTTCGCCTTGGCCCAAAATCATTCCGGGGGTGTGATTTCGTGGATAGGAGCGGCAGCCCCTGCCCCGCTCAGAGATGGGCGAGGTAGCTCGTCACGGCGGGGCGCACGCTGGATTGACCGGCATTGCGCGCCTGCTGGATCACCTGCCGCAGCTCGCCCAGATCGGCGCGGCGGATCAGGTGTTTGACCGGGCCGATCGAGGCGGGCCGCATCGAGAGCGTACGGATGCCGAGCGCCGCGAAGGTCAGTGACTCGATCGGGCGGCCCGCATCCTCACCGCAGAAGCTGAGATGGGTATCCGAGACCGCACAGCGCGCGATGATCCGTTCGAGGAAGTTCAGGAAGGACCCGTCGAGCGTATCGTAGCGGCGGCGCACTCGTTCGTTCTCGCGGTCGGCGGCGAAGAAGAACTGCTTCAGATCGTTGCCGCCGATCGAGATGAAATCGCAATCGCGGTAGAAGCTGTCGGGCGCGAAGCCGAGGCTCGGGGTTTCCAGCATCGCGCCGATGCGCAGTTCTTCGGGCACCGGGCGGCCCATCTGCGCCTCGCGGTCGCGGACCCGCAGCAGCGTGTCGCGCGCGGCGTAGAATTCCTCGGGCAGCGCGATGAAGGGGAACATGATCGAGGTCGGGCGACCGTCGGCGGCGCGCAGCAGAGCCTGCAGCTGCATCCGCAGAATCCCCGGCTTGTCGAGCCCCACCCGCAGCGCGCGCCAGCCCATCGCGGGGTTCGGCTCGTCCTGCGGCTTCATGTAGGGCACGACCTTGTCGGAGCCGATATCGAGCGTACGGAAATTCACCCGCTTGCCGTCGGCGGCGTCCATCACCCGCTTGTAGAGCTGCACGAGTTCATTGCGGCGCGGCACCTTGGTGCGGGTCAGGAATTGCAGCTCGGTGCGGAACAGGCCCACCCCATCAGCGCCGGAGCCCTTCAGTGAAGGCAGATCCGCCATCAGCCCCGCATTCATCATCAGCGAGACGGTCTGGCCCGATTTGTCTATCGCGGGCTGGTCGCGCAGCGAGGCATAGCGTTTCTGCGCCTCCGCCTGCATCGCGATCTTGTCGCGGAACGCATGGGCCACGCTTTCCTCGGGCCGCAGATGCACCACGCCCTGATCGCCGTCGACGAGGATCGGATCGCCGTTCAGCGCCTCCGCGGTGATCCGGCCCGCATGGATCACCAGCGGGATCGACAGCGCGCGGGTGACAATCGCGGCATGCGAGCCGACCGAGCCCTCCTCCAGCACCACGCCCTTAAGCTTGCGGTCATAGTCGAGCAGTTCCGCCGGGCCGATATTGCGCGCCACCAGCACCGGGTTCTCCGGCATCTCGGCGCCGGTATCGCTGCCCTGCCCCGTCAGCTGCCGCAGCAGGCGGTTCGACAGGTCGTCGAGATCGTTGAGCCGTTCACGCAGGTAGGGATCGGGCGCCTTGCGCATCCGGTCGCGCGCGGCGTTCTGTTCTTTCTCGACCGCGGCTTCGGCAGATAGACCGGCGGCGATGTCTTCGAGCATCCGCCGCTTCCAGCCCTTCGAGGCCGCGAGCATCTTGAAGGTCTCCAGCACCTGCCGCTGATCCTTGTCGATCAGCGTGGGGCTGGCCAGCATCTCGTCGATCTTGCCGCGCAGTTCGGTGATGGCCTCTTCGAGCCGCGCGGCCTCGGCCTCCGGATCTTCGGCGACCGGGTTCGTCACGACGACGCGCGGCTCGTGCAGCCAGACGCGGCCCTCGGCGGCGCCCTCTTGGCCCGTCGCACCGCGGAACATGACCGGGAAGCGATGCGTCGCGCCGATCTCGGAATTCTCGCCACCGGTGAAAGCGCCGAGTTCGGTCATTTCGGCCAGCACCATCGCGACGACCTCGAGCCCGTAAAGTTCGTCATCCGAGAAGCTGCGCTCGTCCTTCGACTGCACGACCAGAACGCCCAGCTTCTCGCCCACGCGCTGGATCGGCACGCCGACGAAGCTGGAATAGATCTCTTCGCCCGTCTCCGGCATGTAGCGGAAGCCCGGCTCGGAAGGCGCATCGGCGGAGTTGATCGGACGACCCGACCGCGCCACGCGGCCCACGAGCCCCTCGCCCAGCCGCATCCGCGTGTGGTGTACAGCCTCTGCCTTCAGGCCTTCGGTCGCGCAAAGCTCGAGCGTTTCGGGATCGCGGAACAGGTAGATCGAGCACACTTCGGTGCCCATCGAATCCGCAATGATCTGCGTGATGTGATTGAGCCGGTCCTGCCCGTCGCCCTCCGTGGCCAGCGTATCGCGCAGGCGTCGCAACAGCGTGCGACTATCACTTTCGCTCAGTTCCACCATCCGCGCAGGTTGCCCCTGTTGCTGCGGCCCTTCGGGTTACTCAGGCCTTGTCGAGTTCGAAGGCATCATGCAGGGCCTGAACCGCCAGTTCCAGATATTTGCGGTCGACCAGCACCGAAATCTTGATTTCCGACGTAGCGATAACCTTGATGTTGACGTTTTCAGCGGCCAGCGCCTTGAACATCTTCGCCGCGACCCCCGCGTGGGAGCGCATACCGATGCCCACGACGGAAATCTTTGCCACGTCTTCGTCGGCGACCAGCTCGTCGAACTTGATCAGCCCGGCGTCGCGGGCGTCTTCCATCGCCTTGCGGGCGCGGGCGACCTGATTGACCGGGCAGGAGAAGGTCATATCGGTGACCTTGACCTCGTGTTCGGCCTGACGCTCGGAGATGTTCTGGACGATCATGTCGACATTCACCCCCGCATCCGCGAGCGGCCCGAAGATCGCGCTGGCGATGCCGGGGCGGTCTTCGACCGTCACGAGGGTCATTTTCGCTTCGTCGCGGGAAAAGGCGACGCCGGAGACAACTTTCGATTCCATGATTTTATCCTCGTCGCAGACCAGAGTGCCCGAATTCTCCGTGGTTTCCTCGAAGGAGCTTAGCACGCGCAGCGGCACCTTGTAGCGCATCGCGAGCTCGACCGAGCGGGTTTGCAGAACCTTCGCCCCGAGGCTCGCGAGTTCCAGCATCTCCTCGAAGGCGATGCGGTCGAGCTTGCGCGCCTTGGAGGAGACGCGCGGGTCGGTGGTGTAGATGCCGTCGACATCGGTGTAGATGTCGCAACGCTCCGCGCCGAATGCGGCGGCGAAAGCCACGGCGGTCGTGTCGGAGCCGCCCCGGCCGAGCGTGGTGATCCGGTTTTCCGGCGAAAGCCCCTGGAAGCCCGCGATCACCGCGACCTTGAAGCCTTCGGAGAATTTCTGGTCGAGATTTTCGCGCGGGATCGACACGAAGCGCGCCGCGCCATGCGCCGAGGTCGTGTTGATCGGCACCTGCCAGCCCTGCCAGCTGCGCGCGGACACACCCATCTCCTGCAGACGCAGCGACATCAGACCAGCTGTGATATTCTCGCCCGAGGCGACCACGGCATCGTATTCGCGCGCGTCATAGAGCGGCGAAGTGGTCTCGACCCAGTTGACGAGTTCATTGGTCTTGCCCGACATCGCCGAGACAATCACGATGACATCGTAACCGCGTTCGACTTCGCGCTTCACCTTTTCGGCGGCGTTGGCGATCCGGTCGAGATCGGCGACGGAAGTGCCGCCGAATTTCATCACCAGAATGGGCATGGAAATCCCCCTTGGGCAGAGTCGGGCCTCTGCTAGCTCAAGCCGTTGGGCCGCGCAAGAGATTTGGCGTTTCGAGGGTCTCAGATCGGCGCTGGGGCGCTGCCCCTCTTCGCCCGCGCGAATTCACCCCGGGATATTTGGAAAGAGCGAAAAGGATCAGTTCGTCTTGCGAGTCGACAGGAAGGGCAGCGGCAGAACCGGCAGCCCGTCCTCCAGCATCTTGCGCGCCTCTTCGGGTTTCGCCTCGCCGTGGATCGCACGTTTCTTGGCGGTGCCTTCGTGCATGGCGCGCGCTTCGGTGGCGAAGTTCATGCCGACGTAATCGGAATTCTTCTCGATCTCGCGGCGCATCGCGGCGAGGGCCTGTTCGGCCTCGGATTGCGGCTGCGAGAGAGGGCGTTCGGGGGCGGGCTCGCCCGTCTTGCGCGTCTGTGCGACAGGCGGCGCCATCAGGGATTTCTCGACCTTTTTCGAACCGCAGATCGCACATTCCAGCTGGCCTGCGGCTTTGAGCGCCTCGAACCCGGAGGCCGAGGGGAACCAACTGTCGAAGCGGTGCTCATTCTCGCATTGCAGCGTATAACGGATCATGTCTGCATCTCCCGGATGCATATGGAAATAAGCGTTTCGCGCCGCGATGCAAGCGCATCGCCGTCGCTCAGAGCCGTGCGAGGAGCGCCTTAGCAAGGCTTTCGACATCGGCAGGCGGACCGAGAGCCCCCCGTGCGGCACGCGCCATTTCGGCCTGCGCGTCGGCGTCGAGCGTGGCAAAGGCGGTCGCAATATCGGCTTCGGTTTCGCAAAGCCGCGCCCCGCCTGCCGCATCGAGCGCGGCATAGGCATCGGCGAAATTCGCGACATCGGGGCCGTGCAGCAAGGCGCAGCCGAAGCCCGCGGGCTCATAGGGGGTATGGCCGCCCTTTTCGACGAGCGAGCCGCCGACGAAACACAGGCCTGCGCTCGCATACCAGCGGCCCATTTCGCCCAGAGTATCGGCCAGATAGACCTCCGCCGTCGGAGGCTCGTCCTTCGAGCGAGTGGTATGACGCAGCCCGGCCCTGGCGATCAGCGCCGCGATCTCGGGCGCACGGCGCGGATGGCGTGGAGCGAGGATCAGGCGCAGGCCGGGGCGGCGCGCGCGCGCCTTTGCGAAGGCGGCAAGGATCGGCGCGTCTTCTCCCTCATGGGTCGAGGCAGCCAGAACCGTATCGCTGCGCGGCCAGTCGAGCGGCGTGCCGGGCGCGACGGTGATCGCCGTCTTGAGATTGGCGGGGGGCATCAGTCGATCACGCGGCAGTCCGAGATCGACGAACCGCGCCTCGGATCCCGCATCCTGCGCCGAGAGCGCGCTGATCTGCGCGACCATCGGCTGCGCCATCCCGATCTTCGCCCAGCGCGCGGCAGAGCGAGCCGACATCCGTGCGCCGATCACGAAGATCGGCCGCCCCGCATCGGCCATCAGAGCCATGCGGTTCGGCCAAAGCTCATTCTCGATCACGACCAGCGCGCGGGGATCGTGCCGCGACAGGAACCGGCGCAGCACCGCCCGATGATCGAGCGGCGCCATGCGGATCGCGATGCGCGGATCGGCCCAGCCCTGCCCCAGCTCGCGCGCCGTCACCGTATTCACCGTCACCAATAGCTGCGACGCGGGATCTGCGGCCAGCAGCGCATCGATCAAAGGCTTGGCGGAGGTCAGCTCTCCATTCGACGCGGCATGCAGCCACAGACGGTGCGGCGCGGCTTCCCCGCCGCCCAACCGCTCCGCCAGGGCGGTCCGGCTTTCGCGCCCGCGCAGCACGCGCCAGAGCAGCGCCGCCAGAACAGGCAGGCTCGCGATACTGACGAGAAGGCGGTAAAGGACCATGAAAGGCTCCGGCGAGATTTGCGCCATAGAACGGATCACCCCCCTCTCAGGCAAGCCCCTCCTTGCGTTTTCGCAAAGCGACTTTGCGCGAATGAACGGGTCACGGCCTTGTTTCCCGAGCGGCAGCTTGCGAAAGTCTTGCCCGGAGGCGCAGTTCGGGAGGGGCTTATGGAGCAATACGATTATATCGTGGTCGGCGGCGGCAGCGCAGGCTGCGTTCTGGCGAACCGCCTGTCGGAGAACCCCAAGCACAAGGTGCTGCTGCTCGAAGCAGGCGGGCGCGACAATTACCACTGGGTGCATATCCCGGTGGGCTACCTGTACTGCATCGGCAATCCGCGCACCGATTGGGGCTACAAGTCGAAAGCCGATGCCGGGCTGAACGGGCGCGAACTGCTCTATCCGCGCGGGCGCATCCTTGGCGGCTGCTCCTCGATCAACGGCATGATCTACATGCGCGGTCAGGCGCGCGATTACGATATGTGGGCGCAATCCGGCAATCCCGGCTGGAGCTGGGACGACGTGCTGCCGCTGTTCAAGAAGCAGGAAGATTTCTATCGCGGCGAGAGCGACCTGCATGGCGCGGGCGGCGAATTGCGGGTGGAAGAAGCCCGCGTGCGCTGGGAGATGCTCGACACCTTCCTCGAGGCCGCCGAAGAGGCAGGCTTCCCGCGCACCGACGATTTCAACACCGGCACCAACGAGGGCGGCGGCTATTTCCACGTCACACAGAAATCCGGCTGGCGCTGGAGCGCGGTGAAAGCCTTCCTGAAACCCGCGATGAAACGCCCCAACCTGCGGATCGAGACCAATGCGCAGGTCGAAAAACTCCTGATCGAGGAGGGCCGCGTTATCGGTATCCGCTACAATCAGAACGGCCAGAGCCATGACGTGAAAGCGGGCGAGACGGTCCTTTCGGCAGGTTCGGTCGGCTCGGTGCAGATTCTTGAGCTGTCGGGGATCGGGCGCGGCGACGTGCTGTCCGAGCATGGCATCACCCCGGTGGCCGAGGTCGATGGCGTGGGCGAGAACCTGCAGGACCACCTGCAACTGCGCCTCATCTACAAGGTCTCGGGCGTCAAAAGCCTCAACACCATGTCCTCGACCCTTTGGGGCAAGGCGAAGATCGGCATGGAATATGCGCTGTTCCGCTCGGGTCCGATGTCGATGTCGCCCTCGCAAGCCGGCATCTTCACGCGCAGCTTCCCCGAGAAGGAAACGCCCGATCTGGAATATCACGTCCAGCCGGTCAGCCTCGACAAGTTCGGCGATGCGGTCCACCCCTTCCCCGGCATGACGGCGAGCGTGTGCAACCTGCGCCCCGAAAGCCGCGGCCATGTGCATATCACCTCGCCCGATTTCCGCGCCCATCCGGAGATCGCGCCGAATTACCTCTCGACCGAGGGCGATCGCCGCGTCGCCGCCGAAGCGATCCGGCAGGTCCGCCGCGTCGCCTCGCAACCCGCTTTCGCGAAATACAAACCCGAGGAATACAAGCCCGGCCCGGACTATCAGACCGAGGCGGATCTCGTGAAAGCGGCGGGCGATATCGGCACCACGATCTTCCACCCCGTCGGCACCTGCCGGATGGGCTCGGATGACGGCGCGGTGGTGGACTCGCGGCTGCGGCTGAAGGCGCTGAAAGGGCTGCGCATCGCGGATGCCTCGGTGATGCCGACGATCACCTCGGGCAACACCAACGCGCCGACGATGATGATCGCCGAGAAGGCGGCGCAAATGATCCTCGAAGATGCGAAGGGCTGAGGCTCCGCTGCCCCTGAAATGCGGAGGGGGCGCTGCCCCCGCTCCTTCGGAGCCCCCCGGGATATTTTCGCCAAGGGGAAGAACGGCTTTCCTTCCTCTTGGTCTAAATATCCCCGCCGGAGGCATCCGACTGCAGCCAGAGGCGCGGCGTTTCGATCACTTGGCGATGCGGGCGACCAACTCCTCGCGCAGCACTCCCTCATCGGTGCCGGTGTCGCGGGCTAGGCGCTTGAGACCGAAATGGACGCGGGCGATTTCCTGATAATAGCTGGTGAAGGCGTAGTTGACGGCCGCGCCCGCGACCGCGCCCAGAAGCGGCGCGGCTTGGGCGGCGAGTTTCTGGCCCAGCACGATCGACAGGCGCGGCGCGACCTTGGCGATCAGCGACTTCAGGCTCGGCCCGGTGATCGTGGCGCGCGCGGCGAGGAAGCTCAGGTCCATCCCGTCATCGTCCTCCAGCGGCCCGGCAGAGGCGAAAACGCGCAGACATTCCAGCCGCACTTCCTCGGACGCCGGGTCGAAGCCGTGCTCGGCGGCGATGCCTTGGATCGCGCGCAGCAGCATGGTGACCGTGAAGGGCAATTCGGCGAGCGAACTGCCCAGACCCCCGACGCCGCCCGCAGCCCCCATCGCGGTGGTCAGCGTCCGGTTCATCCAGTCGGGCCGGTCCGAGACGATCCCGCGCGAACGCTCAGCAGCGGTCATCGCCCCTGACAACGCGCGTTCGGTCGCCCCGTCGAGCCCATTGCGGACCGGGGTGGGCAATTTGCCCAGCAGCCCCTCGGCAGAGCCTCCGATATAGCCGATCACCTGCATCACCACGCCGCCCGCCGCGCGGTGGCGTTTCGCGAGCGAGTCGAGTTGACCCAGAATCGCCGGGTCGCTTACGGGGGGAAGAATATCTGCCATCATCGCCTCCTTGCCTTTTCCTGATATGGGGCGGCGGGGGCGCTTCGGCAATCAGTCGTCTTTCTCGACCTGACCGCGCACGCCCTCCCAGGCGCCGGGCACCAGTTCGAGCCCCAGAACGCGGTCGGGATTGGTGGGCGGCGGCATCTCGACATCGTCGAGCTTTGCAAAGCCAAAGCGCTGGTAATAGGGCGCGTCGCCCACCAGCAGCACCCGCTCCCAGCCCAGATCGGCAGCGCGGGAGAGGCTTTCATGCATCAGGATTCCGCCCAGACCTTCGCCCTGCCGCGTCGGGTGGACCGCGATCGGACCCAGCAGCAACACGCGCTTGCCGCCGACCCTGACCGGCCAGAAGCGGATCACCGCGGCGAGGATGCCGTCCTGGCGCAGCGTGAGGCAAAGCGGGCGCACCGGATCGACCCCGTCGCGCAGCCGGTAGGAGGACAGCGCCGTGCGACCCGGCGCGAAGCAGAGGTCATAGAGCGCCTCGACTTCCCACCAGTCTTCCGCCGTCTCTTGTTCGAGCTGATACATACGCCCGCCGCCCCTTTCAGGCTGCCCCTTTCCTGCGCGGTAGCATGCGCTAAGTTCGGGATCAAACAGGAGAAAGCATGTTCTATCGCACTTCGGATGGCCACCCTCTCGCCCACAACCCGTTCAATTCCATCGTCGCCCCGCGTCCGATCGGCTGGATTTCGACGCGCAGCGAGATGGGCGACAACCTCGCGCCCTACTCCTTCTTCAACGCGGTCGCCTATACGCCGCCGCAGGTGATCTTCTCCTCGACCGGTGTGAAGCCCGACCGCGACGGCACGAAGGACAGTGTCTCGCAGCTGCGCGAAGCGGGCGTGTTCTGCGCCAATCTCGTGACCTATGCGCTGAAAGATCAGATGAACGCCTCCTGCGCGAATTATCCGGCCGGCACCGATGAGTTCGCCGAATGCGGGATCGAGAAGGCGGAGTGCGAGACGATCGATTGCCCGCGCGTGGCGGCAGCGCCCGCCTCGCTCGAATGCCGCGTGGTGCAGGTGATCAAGCTGCTGGGCGAGGGCAATTACCTTGTCCATGGCGAGGTAACGGGCATCCATATCGCGGACGAGTGCCTCAAGGACGGGCTTTATTCGCCGCCCGACCGTCTCGTGCGGCTCGGCAATCGCGGCGATTACGCGGCCGTGTCGGAAACCTTCGAGATGCTGCGGCCTAAGCTCTGACCCGTGCGCGCGCCCGGCTGCGGCGGCCTTCGACAAGCGTGTAGAGGCCGCTCGCCACGATCAGCGCCGCACCCACGATCATCGCCGCATCGGGCCGCTCGCCGAACACCACCGCACCGAGGATCAGCGCGAAGATCAGGCGGGTGTAGCGGAAGGGCGTGATGACCGAGACCTCGCCCATCCGCATCGCTTTGGTCAGCGACCAATAGGCGAGGCTGCCGAAGGCCACCGCACCGGCCACGTCACGCAGCGCAAAGAGATCGGGCGTCGTCACACCGCCGAAGATCAGCAGGATCAGCACGCCGGTCGGGATCAGCATCATGAAGCCGTAGAAGCTGAGCTGGAAATTCGACAGGACCGGCGGGCAGGCGCGCGTCGCCAGATCGCGGCCCGCGAACCCCAGCATCCCCAGCACGGTCCAAAGGGCAGCCGGGACGAAGCCGTCGAGGCCGGGGCGCAGCACGATCAGCACGCCGATGAACCCGATCCCCACCGCGACCCAGCGGCGGATGCCGACGCGTTCGGAAAACACCACCGCCGCGCCTGCGACGACGACCAGCGGCGTTGCCTGCAGGATCGCGGAGGCGTTCGAGAGCGGCGTCAGCGCGATCCCCAGCGTGTAGCCGAGGCGCCCCACCACTTCGAGCGCGAGCTTGATCAGGAGCGGTTTCGAAGCGAGCGCCGGATGCAGTAGCCGCTGACCGCGCGCGGTGATGAGCACTGCGAAGACCGCCATCCCGCCGAGGCCGAACAGCATCAGCACCACGCCCACCGCGAGATGGGTCGAGGCGGATTTGACGAACATGTCTTCCATCGCGAAGGCCGCCATCGCGACGACCATCAGAACCGAGCCGCGGATATTTTCCATAGATCCTCCCGTGGGGACTCCCATATCCCCCTGCGCCGATAGACCGCGCGGCAAGTGGCTGCAATCCCTCTTTCCTCCCGGGGCCGTGGCGCTTAGGCTCGCCGCGACGCGGAAAAGACAGGCGAAGGATGCGCAGAATGGACAGAATGATCGGGGTGATCGGCGGCTCGGGCGTCTATCAGATCAACGGGCTCGAAGGGGCCGAATGGATCACCGTCGAGACGCCGTTCGGTGCGCCCTCCGATCAGGTGCTGACCGGCACGCTGGACGGAGTGAAAATGGCCTTCCTGCCCCGCCACGGGCGCGGTCATGTCGAGACGCCGACCACCGTTCCCTACCGCGCCAATATCGCCGCGATGAAACAGCTCGGCGTGACCGATCTGATCGCCGTCTCCGCCGTGGGCTCGCTGAAAGAGGCCTATGCGCCGGGCGATTTCCTGATCGTGGACCAATATATCGACCGTACCTTCGCGCGTGAGAAAACTTTCTTCGGTCCCGGCATGGTGGGTCATGTCTCGGTCGCCCACCCCGTCTGCGCGGAGCTGTCGGCCGCCTGTGCCGAGGCCGCGCGCAAGACCGGCGTGAGCGTCCACGAAGGCGGCACCTATGTCGCGATGGAGGGGCCGCAATTCTCGACCAAGGCCGAGAGCGAGCTTTACCGCCAATGGGGCGCCGACGTGATCGGCATGACCGGCATGCCCGAGGCCAAGCTCGCCCGCGAGGCGGAACTGCATTACGCCTGCGTCGCGATGATCACCGATTACGACTGCTGGCACCCCGATCATGATGCCGTGGATGTGGCGCAGGTCGTTGCCGTCGCGATGAAGAACGCCGATAAGGCGCGCGATCTGGTCGCGGCTCTGCCCGGTCTGCTGAAGGGCGCGGCGGGCGATTGCGCCACCGGCTGCACCCACGCCCTCGACAGCGCGATCATGACCGCCCCCGACAAGCGCGACCCCGAGATGGCGCGCAAACTGAAGACCGTCGCGGGCCGCGTGCTCGACCTCTGAGGACCCCATGACCAACGTCAAAGACTATATCCGCACCATCGCCGATTTCCCCCATGAGGGGATCATGTTCCGCGATGTGACGACGCTCTTCGCCGATCCGCGCGGCTTCCGTATGGCGATCGATCAGTTGCTGCACCCGTGGGCGGGCCAGCAGATCGACAAGGTCGTGGGGCTGGAAGCGCGCGGCTTCATCATCGGCGGCGCGATCGCGCATCAGCTGTCGAAAGGCTTCGTGCCGATCCGCAAGAAGGGCAAGCTGCCCGGTCAGACGATTTCGCAGGCCTACCAGCTGGAATATGGCGAGGCGGTGATGGAGATGCACGAGGATGCGATCAAGCCCGGCGAGAAGGTTCTGGTCGTCGACGATCTTCTGGCCACTGGCGGCACCGCGCAGGCGGGCATCCAGCTGATCGAGCGCGTCGGCGGCGAGATCGTGGGCCTGTCCTTCATCGTCGATCTGCCGGAACTGGGCGGGCGCAAGCTGCTCGAAGATCGCGGCATGAATGTCAGCGTTCTGTGCGAATTCGAGGGGGCGTGAGCCCCCGCCCGACACCCGCCATTCTTGCCGTCGTGATCCGCGACGGACAGGCGCTGTTGGTGCAGCGGGCGAACCCGCCCGATGCCGGGCTCTGGGGCTTTCCCGGCGGCAAGGTCGAGTTCGGCGAGACGCTTCTTGCGGCGGCAGAACGCGAGTTGCTGGAGGAAACCGGCGTACAGGCGCGGGCCACCCATGCCTTCAACGCGCTCGACGTTCTCGCCGAGGATGGAAAGGGCTCGCTGGAGCATCACTTCGTGCTGGTCGCTGTCGAATGCCAGTGGCAGGCCGGAGAGCCGGTCGCGGACGATGACGCGCTGGATGCGCGCTGGGTCGATATCGACCGGATGGAGGGGGACCTGCCCCTCAGCCGCGACGTGGCGCGGATCGCGCGGCAGGCCGCCGCGCTCGGCCGGCGTTAACGTCTTTCTTACGCGAATCGACTTACCCTGAGCCGGCCTGATGGTTCGGCTGCTTGCAATGACACGTGAACCGGAACGCCGCGCTCCGCCTGCTCTCCTGGCGGGGCGCGTTTCTCTTGGCCCTCAGCGCTCCGCCAGCACCGCGCCGGGGTTCAGGATGCCTTTCGGGTCCAGCGCCGCCTTGATCGCGCGCATCGCGGCCAGCTTGCCGGGATCGCCGTAGCGCTCCAGATCACCCACTTTCAGCCGCCCGATCCCGTGCTCGGCCGAGATCGAGCCGCCAAAGCGGTCCACCAGATCGTAGACCGTTTCGGGGATCGCACGACGCAGGTTCTCGTATTCCTTGCGGTCGCGCCCCTCGGCGGGGAACGCGTTGAAATGCAGATTGCCGTCGCCGACATGGCCGAAGCAGTTGATCCGGATATTGCCGAGGTCGAGAAGCGCATCACGCGCCTCTTCGATGAAATCCGCCAGCTTCGGCAGCGGCAGCGAGATGTCATGGCTCGAAATCGACCCGATCCGCTTGTTCGCCTCCGGCAGGCTCTCGCGCAGGGTCCACATCTGGGCGCGCTGGCTCTCGGAACTTGCAATCACCCCGTCGCTGACCAGTCCCTCGGCCGCTTCGAACAGCTCTGCCAGCGCCTCCTCCGGTGCCAGCCCTTCGGGCAGGCCGATCTCGATCAGCACCGACCAGTCGGGGCGCGCCTCAAATGGCTGATGCACCTCCGGCCCGACCTCGTCGAGAAAGCGCAGCCCCTGCCCCGAGATCATCTCGAAGGCCGAGACGCAGCCCGGCATCCGGGCCTCGGCCAGTTCCAGAAGTTCTAGCGCGGCGGCGGGGCTTTCGACCACCATCATCGCCGTGCCGACCGCCGCCGGGCGCGGGAACAGGCGCAGGGTCGCCGCTGTGATGATCCCGAGCGTGCCCTCGGACCCGATCAGCAGATCTTTGAGATCGTAGCCGGTATTGTCCTTGCGCAGATGCTTGAGGCCGGAGATCACCGTGCCATCGGCCAGCACCGCCTCGACGCCCAGACACAGCTCGCGCGCATTGCCGTAGCGCAGCACGTTCACCCCGCCCGCATTGGTCGCCAATACGCCACCGATCCGGGCAGAGCCCTGGCTCGCGATGCTCAGCGGGAACAGCCGCTCCGCGCCTTCCGCCGCCTGCTGGGCCTCGAGCAGCGTCGCGCCGGCCTCGATCTCCAGAACATGGCCGGTGACCGCACGGACGGCATTCATTTTTTCGAGGCTCAGGATGACTGGCACGGGACCGTCTTCGGTGATCTGGCCACCGACCAGACCGGTGCCGCCGCCATAGGGCAGCACGGCGACGCCCGCCGCGTGACAGTGCTTCAGAACCGCTGCGACCTCTTCGGTCGACGTCGGCTTGACCAGAACTCCGCCAAGGCCGTGATACCGCCCGCGCGGCTCTTCCAGATAGGACGCGCCCGGCGCCCCGAGGCTCAGGCCCGGCACCGCGTCCCGCAGCGTCTCGACGAAACTTTCATCAGCGGCGGTGCGCATCTCTGCCTCCTTCGGCTTGGCTGAAATATCCCGGGGGGCTGGCTGCGCCAGCGGGGGCAGCGCCCCCTCGACCGTTCGCCCCGCACCATGCCCCGCGAGCGCAAGCGTCCCTATCGGACATCCGTCCGTCCCCGGCGATCCGAGCGCAGGTTGGAATAAAGGACATGATTACGCCAGCGCCCGTTGATCTGCAGGTAGCTCTGCGCAACACCCTCATATTTGAAACCGGACTTCTCCAGCACCCCGCGCGAGGCCGCGTTCTCGGGCAGACAAGCTGCCTCGATGCGGCTTAGATCGAGCTTGGTGAAAGCGTAATGAACCACGGCCTCGATCGCCTCGCGCATATAGCCATGACGCGCGTGGCGTTGGCCGATCCAATAGCCCAACGTGCCCGCCTGCGCGGGCCCGCGCCGGATATTGTCGAGCGTGATCGCCCCCAGAAAAATGTCATCGCGGCGCGAGAACAGGAAGACGGGAACGGCGGTGCCATTCGCGATCGCGCGCGCCGCCCAATAGACCCGGTTCGAGAACGCCTTGCGACTGAGGTGATCGGAGGACCAGCTCGGCTCCCAGGGCGTCAGGAAGTCGCGGCTGTCCTCGCGCAGGCTGGCCCACGGGCGATAATCCCCATGCTGCGGCGGACGCAGGATCATTCGATCCGTATCGATCCGCAGCTGACGACGACGCGCGAACATCAGGCGGCAAGCCTTTCGCGCAGCTCCCCAAGCTCGGGCGCATCCTTGACCGGGCCGTAAAGCGCCATGGCCGTGCGCCCGCCGACGGCGAGCCGTTCGCCGAAATCGCGCACCGCATCGCGGGTGACGCTGTCGATCCGCGCCGAGGCCTCGTCGATCCCGGGCACGCGGCCCCAGATATAGAGGCTGCGCGCCATGCGTTCGGCACGGGCCGAGGCGCTTTCCAGCCCCATCAGCAGCCCCGCCTTGATCTGGGCGCGGGCGCGGGCGATCTCGACCTCGGTCATGTCCTCGGCCGCGCGTTTCAGCTCGTCGATGGTCAGTTCGGCCAGACCGCGGACCTCGTCGCCGGACGTGCCCGCATAGACGGTGAACATGCCGGTATCCTCGTAGGCGCCTGCCTGCGAGAAGATCGTGTAGCACAGACCCCGTTCTTCGCGGATCTTCTGGAACAGGCGCGAGGACATGCCGCCGCCCATCGCCACCGAATAGACCTGCGCGGTGTAGAGATCGGCGTCGCGATAGCTGGGCGACTCGATGCCAAGCGCGAAATGCGCCTGTTCGAGCTGTTTGATCTCGCGCCGCTCATTGCCGATCCATTTCGCCGGATAGGGCGCGGGGTTCAGCGCGGGGCGCAGGTCGCCGAAGATATCCTCGGCGCGCTTCACGATCTCCGCGTGATCGACCGCACCCGCCGCCGAGAGGATCATCTGATCGGGGCCGTAATGTTCGGTCACGAAAGCCGAGAGATCGTCGCGCGCGAAGCTGCGGACCTTCTCCGCCGGGCCGAGGATCGTGCGGCCCATCGGCTGATCGGGATACGCGGCCTCTTGCAGCCAGTCGAAGATCACATCGTCGGGCGTGTCGAGCGATTGGCCGATCTCCTGCAGGATCACACCGCGCTCCACCTCGATCTCGCGCTGATCGAAGACCGGGTTCAAGAGGATGTCCGAAATCACGTCGAGCGCGAGCGGCACGTCCTCGGCCAGCACGCGGGCGTAATAGGCGGTCATCTCGCGCGAGGTGTAGGCGTTGATATAACCGCCGACGTCCTCGATGGCTTCCGCGATCTGCAGCGCCGAGCGCGTCTTCGTGCCCTTGAACGCCATATGTTCGAGGAAATGCGCGATGCCGTTCTGCTCGGGGCGCTCGTGGCGGCCACCGGCCGTGATCCAGACGCCGATCGCGGCAGAGGCAAGGCCCGGCATCGACTCGGTGATGATGCGCAGACCGTTCTTCAGGGTGGTCATTTCGATCATGTGCGGCGGCGCTCCCGGATCAGGGCTTCAAGGTCTGCAAGGTCATTCGGCACGCGGGTCACGCGCTCCTCGCGGGTGAACAGATCGGCCATGCGCGGCGGCAGGTCGGGGCGGATGCCCGTCGCCTCTTCCACCGCATCGGGGAACTTCGCGGGATGCGCGGTGGCGAGTGTGATCATCGGTGTGGCCGGGTCACGCGCGACCGCCGTTTTGCCCACGTTCACGCCGACTGCGGAATGCGGACAGAGCAGTTCGCCGGTTTCCTTGAGCGTATCGCCGATCTCTTCCATCGTGCGCGCCTCGCCGACCGAACCGCTGTCGTAGATGTCACGCAGCGCGCCGATCGCGTTTTCGGAGACGGTGAAGGAGCCTTCGGTTTTCAGCTCGTCCATCAGCTTCTCGATCGCGGCCCCGTCCTTGCCATAGGCCCAGAACAGCGCGCGCTCGAAGTTCGAGCTCACCTCGATATCCATCGACGGCGAGATCGAGGGTGTGACGCCCTGCTTGGTGTAATCGCCCTTCTCGAGGCAGCGGTGCAGGATGTCGTTCTGGTTCGTCGCGATCACCAGACGCTCGACCGGCAGACCCATTTCCTTCGCGAGGAAGCCCGCGAAGATATCGCCGAAATTGCCGGTGGGCACGGTGAAGGAGACCTTACGATGCGGCGCGCCAAGCGCCACGGCGGAGGAGAAGAAATACACGATCTGCGCCAGCACGCGGGCGAAGTTGATCGAGTTCACACCCGCCAGTCCGACCTCGTCGCGGAAGTCGAAATCGTTGAACATGTCTTTCAGCTTGCCTTGGCAGTCGTCGAAATCGCCATCCAGCGCGAGCGCGTGGACATTGCTCTCGATGGGCGTCGTCATCTGGCGGCGCTGCACTTCGGACACCCGGCCATGCGGGAAGAGGATGAACACGTCGACATTGTCGAGCCCGCGGAAGGCTTCGATCGCCGCCGAGCCGGTATCGCCCGAGGTGGCGCCGACGATGGTGATCTTCTGGTTGCGCTTTTGCAGTTCGATCTGGAACAGCTGCCCGATCACCTGCATCGCGAAATCCTTGAACGCGAGCGTGGGACCGTGGAACAGTTCCAGCAGGAAGTGGTTCGGCGCCAGCTGCACCATCGGCGCGCGGGCGACATGGCCGAAACCGGAATAGGCGCGCGTGATGGCGCCGCGCAGTTCCTCGTCCGAGAAAGTCTCAGAGACGAAGGGCTTCATCACGCGGAAAGCCACCTCTTCGTAGGGCTGCCCTGCGAGCGCGGCGATCTCGTCGGCGGAGAACTGCGGCACGGTCTCGGGCACGTAGAGCCCGCCGTCACGGGCAAGCCCCGTCAGCATCGCATCGCCGAAATTCAGAACCGGGGCTTTGCCCCGAGTGGAAACATAACGCATCGTCAATCCTCAGGCCTGTTGCCGCCTGATACGCCAGAGAAGAAAGATTGTCATCCCAGCCCAGACGATTGCGAGCAAAAACCAGGTGATCGCGTAACCGAGGTGGTCATTGGGGATGCCGGTGATGGTGACGGGGACCGGCGTTATGCCCTGCGCGGCGCCTTGGACGGTGCGAGCGACGATCAGGATCGGCTCGGTGCCGAGCTTGGCGGCCATCGCGGGCACGTCGCGAGCAAACCAGATGCCGGTCTTGGCATCGGGCTCGGGGGTGTAGCTGTCGGTCTCTTCGGGCCAATGGAGGTTGCCGATGACGCTGAGCGCCGTGACGGGGCGGTCGGTGCCCTTTTCGCCCTCGGGGATGAAGCCACGATCGAGCAGGATCTTGCGGCCCTGATCCGTCTCGAAGGCGTCGATGACCCGGTAGCCCGCGCCGACGCCCTTCTGGCCCGAGAGCACGAGGATCTCCTGCCCCGTCGTGCGCCCGCTTGCCGTGACGGGTTCGTATTTCAGCGGCTTGGTGTCGGTGCCTTCAGGCGGTAGCGCCTGCGGCTGACCTTCGATCTTGGCGGAAATCTCGGCCAGCATCGCCTCTTTCCAGCCAAGGCGCTGCACCTGCCAGATGCCGAGCGAGATCAGGATCGCGCAGCCGACGATGCCCAGCAGCAGCGGAAAGATGTAGCGTTTCATCAAGCCTCCAACAAAGCGGCGCGAGGGTCGCCCCCCGCGCCGATCTGCGCATTTGCGTGTGATGGCCGGGGGCGCTTACGCGCTGCCCCAGATATAGATCGAGGCGAACAGGAAGAGCCAGACCACATCGACGAAGTGCCAGTACCAAGCGGCGGCCTCGAAGCCGACATGCTCGTCCTGGGTCATCTGGCCGCGCATGATCCGCAGCAGGCAGACCAGCAGGAAGATCGTCCCGATGATGACGTGCGCCCCGTGGAAGCCCGTCGCCATGAAGAAGTTGGCGCCGTAGATGTTGCCCGCCAGACCGAAGGCCGCGTGGCTATACTCGTAAGCCTGCAGCACCGTGAAACAGGCGCCGAGAACGACCGTCAGGATCAGGCCCTGCTTGACCTGGCTGCGGTCGTTTTCATGCACCAGCGCGTGGTGGGCCCAGGTGAGCGTCACACCCGACAGGAGCAGGATCACGGTGTTGATCAGCGGCAGGTGCCACGGATCGAAGGTCACGATGCCTTCGGGCGGCCAGACGCCATCCTGAATGGGGCTCATCGGGCCCATCGGATACATGGCGTGCTTGAAGAAGCTCCAGAACCAGGCCGCGAAGAACATCACTTCGGACATGATGAACAGGATGAAGCCATAGCGCAGGCCGATCCGCACCACCGGGGTGTGATCGCCCACTTCGCCCTCGTGGACTACGTCCGACCACCAGCCATACATGGTGTAGAGCACCACGAGCAGGCCGCCGAAGAAGACGTAATGGGTAATGCTCTGCATCCAGAGCACCGCCCCGAAGAGCATGATGAAGCCGCCCACGGCACCGAGGAATGGCCAGATCGAGGGCGGTAGGATGTGGTAGTCGTGGTTCTTTGCGTGGGCCATGCGTCTCCCTCCGATGGCTAGTTGACCGTCTCCGTCTCCCTTTGACGGACCGAGGCAGTTTCCTCCGGCTCGGGAAGGTCGGTTTCATAGAAAGTATAGCTCAACGTGATCGCGTGAATCCGCTTCGCGTCGGCATCCTCGACGATGTCGGGATCGACGAAGAAGCTCACCGGCATCTGCACCCTCTCCCCGGGTTGCAGCACCTGTTCGGTGAAGCAGAAACACTGGATCTTGTCGAAATAGTAGCCAGCCACGTCGGGCGAGACATTGTAGCTCGCCGTGCCCGCGATCGGATGATCGGTCGGGTTGTAGGCCTCGTAGAAGGCGAGCCCGTTCTGCCCGATCTTCAGTTTCATCTCGGTCTGGACCGGCTTGAACTCCCACGGCATGCCGCGCGCGACATTGGCGTCGAAACGCACGAGGATTTCGCGGTCGAGCACTTTGTCGGGCAGCACCTCGGCGGTGTTGGTCGTACCGCCATAGCCGGTCGTCTTGCAGAACCAGTTGTAGAACGGCACCGCAGCCCAAGCCCCTGCCCCCATCACGACGATCACCGCGAGCAGCGAGAGCAGCACGCGCGTGTTCGACCGATCTGCGGGGCGTTGGGTCATTGCGAAGCCCCTTCCGCCGGCAGCACAGAGGCGCGCGGCTGGTGGTCGTAGGCTTCCATTTTCGAGCCGTTCTCGACCTTGACCACGGTCAGGCCGAAGACGATTGCGACGAACCCGAGAAGAACCGCGCCCAGCCCCGCATTGCGCGAGAACCGACGGATATGAAGGTCACTGTCCCGGGTGATTGCCATCGCTTACCAGACTCCCAAACCGATATAGCTCAGCCCCGCTTCGGCCAGCAAAGCCGCGAAATGCGCGAAGAGGTAGATGAGCGAGAAATAGAAGAAGCGCTTCTCGACCGCGTATTTGTCGGCCTCCGCCTGCGCTTCGGTGCGGGCGTGGATCTCGATCGCGCCCTTGATGAAGAGCGCATTCATGATCAGCGCCGTCGCGAAATAGACCGGGCCGCCGATCGAGGTGAAACCAGTGCCGACCGCGATGGGGGCGAGGATGAAGGCGTAGAACAGGATGTTCTTGCGCGTCACGACCCGACCGTGGGTCGAGGTCAGCATCGGCACTTTCGCTTCGTCGTAATCGGCCTTCATGAACAGCGCGAGCGACCAGAAATGCGGCGGCGTCCAGAGGAAGACCAGCAGGAACATCGCCACGGATTCGATCGAGATGCCGCCTGTCGACACAGCCCAGCCGATCATCGGAGGGAAAGCGCCCGCCGCGCCGCCGATCACGATGTTCTGCGGCGTCGCGCGCTTGAGCCACATCGTGTAGACGACGACGTAGAAGAAGATGGTGAAGGCGAGGAACAGGCCCGAGAAGATATTCGTGGCCAGCGCCAGCATCACGCAGGAGATACCCGACAGCGCGAGACCGAAGCCCAGCGCCTCGCGTTCCGAGATGCGGCCCGCCGGGATCGGACGGTTCCGAGTGCGGCGCATGATCCGGTCGATATCCGCGTCATACCACATGTTCAGCGCGCCCGAGGCCCCGCCGCCCAGCGCGATGAACAGGATCGCGACGAAGCCAACGAAGGGATGCACCGGATTCGGCGCGACCACGAGACCGACGAAGGCGGTAAAGACCACCAGCGACATCACGCGCGGCTTCAGAAGCGCGATGTAGTCGCCGAACCGCGCCTCGTTGTCCTGTTGGCGGATATAGCTGATGTCACTCATGAAAGCGTCCCTCGGGTGTTATCGCACAATGAATTCAGTTCTGTGCGACCCGAACCGCGCCACCCGTCTCGACCGAGGCGAAGTCATTCTTCGCACGCTCAAGCCAGTTAGCGTAAACTTCCGGTGAGACAACTTTGACCACGATGGGCATGTAAGCGTGGTTGGTGCCGCAAAGCTCCGAACATTGGCCGAAATACACACCTTCTTGATCGGCCTTAAACCACAATTGCGCGATCCGGCCCGGCACGGCGTCCTGCTTCACGGCGAAGGCGGGCACGGTCCAGCTGTGAATCACGTCCGCGCCAGTGACTTGCACGACGATCGTCTTGCCCGCGGGCACCACCATCGCGTTGTCAGCTGCCAGCAGATATTCGTCGGGCGCATAGCCATGATCTGCGAGCTCGTCTTTCGCGAGCATCAGCGAATCGAACGCCACGCCCTCATCGGGGTATTCATAGCCCCAGTACCACTGGTAGCCGGTCACCTTCACGGTGATGTCGCCTTCCGGGATTTCCTGCTGATTCCAGAGCGCGGGCAGCGAGAAGGCCCCGATCGCCACGAGAATCACGATCGGCACGAAGGTCCAGGTGATCTCGAGCGGCGTGTTATGGGTGAAGCTGCGCGGCGTCGGATTGGCGCGGCTGTTGAAGCGCAGGATCGCGTAGATGATCAGCGCGAACACGAAAACGCAGATCGCGGCGATGATCACCAGCAGCATATGGTCGAGCCATTGCTGATCTTCCGCGAGGTTCGAGGACGCGGGCTGGAACCCCGTCCCGCCCAGATGCGGCTTACCGATCACCGGCAGCCCCTTGATCATGTCCTGAGCCGAGGCCTGCCCGGCGACGAGCGTCAACATAACAGCCGACGTGACAGCGGCCGCGATGCCGCGGCCCTTGCTTGCAAAGCGCATAAGTCCCATGTCTCCCTTTTGGCGGCGTTTCTCCCTGCCGCCCGACGGCGTTCGGATCTCCCAAACCGTTCACCGTTGCGTGTTCTCACTTTAAAATCATATTGGGAGGGTGGCGCAAGCAAAAGCTGCGACATTTTGTCAAAATTGATCGCCTTAGCAGGAGTCCAGATGACCAAGCCCGACCGTTTCGCCCCTTTCGAGGACAAGCTCGACCAGGATCGCGCGCTGCATCTGCTGCGTGAAGCGACAGCAGGGGCCGAGGATGGCGAGCTGTTTCTCGAGCAGCGCCGGTCCGAGGCGCTGGTCTTCGACGATGGCCGGGTGAAGACCGCCTCTTACGACGCCTCCGAAGGATTCGGCCTGCGCGCGGTGAAGGGCGATGTCGCGGGCTATGCCCATTCGACCGAGATTTCCGAGGCCGCGCTGAAGCGGGCGACCGAGACCGCGCGCCTCGCCGTGGGCGATGGCGGCGGCACGATGGCGCCCCCGCCCAAGGGCACGAACCTACATCTTTATAGTGACACCGATCCTGTCTCGGACACGCCCTTCGCCGCGAAGATCGACATCCTGCGCGAGATCGACGCGTTTGCCCGCGACCTCGACCCGCGCGTGGTGCAGGTCTCGGCCTCGATGGCCGCCAGCCTGCAGGAAGTGTTCATCCTGCGCCCCGAGGGTGGGCTGGTCTCGGATATCCGCCCGATGGCGCGGATCAACATCTCGGTCATCGTGGAAGAGAACGGACGCCGCGAATCCGGCGGTCATGGCGGCGGCGGGCGGTTCGGCCTGTCGGGCCTGATCGAGCCCGCGCATTGGCAGCCGGTCGCGCGCGAGGCGCTGCGCATCGCGCTGGTGAACCTGCGCGCCGAGCCCGCACCTGCGGGGGTGATGGATGTGGTGCTTGGGCCGGGCTGGCCGGGCGTGTTGCTGCACGAGGCGGTGGGCCATGGTCTGGAAGGCGACTTCAACCGCAAGAAATCCTCGGCCTTCGCCGGGCTGATGGGTCAGCAGGTGGCGGCGAAAGGCGTGACCGTGCTCGATGACGGCACGATCCCCGACCGGCGCGGTTCGATCACGATCGACGACGAGGGTACCCCCTCGGGCAAGAACGTGCTGATCGAGGATGGCGTGCTGGTGGGCTACATGCAGGACCGCCAGAACGCGCGCCTGATGGGCGTGGAGGCCACCGGCAACGGACGGCGCGAGAGCTTTGCCCATGCCCCGATGCCGCGGATGACCAACACCTACATGCTGGGCGGCGATGCCGATCCGGGCGAGATTCTCGCCGATTTGAAGGACGGCATCTATGCAGTCGGCTTCGGCGGCGGTCAGGTCGACATCACCAACGGCAAGTTCGTCTTCAACTGCACCGAAGCTTACCGCGTGAAGAACGGTGTCGTCGGCGCGCCGGTGCGGGGTGCGACCCTGATCGGCGACGGGCCGACCGCGATGCAGCATATCCGCGCCATCGGCAACGACCTCGCGCTGGATCCCGGCATCGGCAATTGCGGCAAGGCGGGCCAATGGGTGCCGGTGGGCGTCGGCCAGCCGACCCTGATGATCGGCGGCCTGACCGTGGGCGGCTCTGCTGCATAAGCCGCATAAAGGGAATCGTAGCAGGCGCAGGGCAGACGGGCCGGGAAGACCGACCCGGCTTCCCAATGCTGCAAATCGGTAGCGTCGAAAATCTGCAACCCAAACGTGAAAAATTTATCCCAAACGCGTTACGACACGGGTTTTGGTAACGAGTTATTAAGACTAACGCGGCAGAAAGGGTGGGCGATTGAGGCGGAGGGCCGGATGGAAACAGATTTGTTTTCTTACCCCACCCCCTTCACCCCACCCACCACGGAAGAAGATGAACTGCCGGTTCTTCGCCTCATTCGTTCCCGACGTGTCGGGCCTACAACCTTCCACAGATTGATCGGCGAACATGGTTCTGCTGCGGCAGCGCTCGCGGCTCTGCCCGAAGTGGCCCGCGCGGCGGGCGTCGCCGATTACACCCCCTGCCCCGAGAAACAGGCCCGCGCCGAGATCAAGGCGGGCAAGGCGGCGGGCGCGCAACTGCTGATCCATGGCGGGCCGGGATATCCCGCAGCGCTCGCCGAGATCGACGACGCGCCCCCCGTGCTCTGGGCGCTTGGCCAGCAGGAGTTGCTCACCCGCCCGATGATCGCACTGGTCGGCGCGCGCAATGCCTCTTCGCTGGGGCTGCGCATGGCGAAGCGGTTGAGCGAAGGTCTCGGAGAGGCGGGCATCTGCGTAGTCTCCGGACTGGCGCGCGGGATCGACGCCGCCGCCCATGAGGCCGCCCTACCCACGGGCACGATCGCGGTGCAGGCGGGCGGCATCGATGTGATCTATCCGCAGGAGAATACGGCACTTGCCCAACAAATGGCTGAGACCGGACTGCGGCTGACCGAGGCCCCGCCCGGCACCCAGCCGCAGGCGCGCCACTTCCCCGCGCGCAATCGGATCATCTCGGGGCTGAGCGCAGGCGTCGTCGTGGTCGAGGCGGCGCTGAAATCGGGCAGCCTGATCACCGCACGCGACGCCCTCGATCAGGGGCGCGAGGTCATGGCCGTTCCGGGCCACCCGATGGACGGGCGCGCAGGCGGCTGCAATGCGCTGATCCGCGACGGGGCGACCTTGGTGCGCGGGTCCGAGGATGTGCTGGCCGCGCTGAACGCCCGCGCTGCCCCACCCGAACCGCGCCCTGCGCCGCCTCCTCCGCCAACGCCAGCGCCCCGCGCCGTGAAAAGCGGCGATCTCTCCGCGAAGATCCTCGAACGTCTCGGCCCCTCCCCCACCGCCGAGGATCAGGTGATCCGCGATCTCGACGTGCCCGCGGCGGCCTTCTCACAGGCCCTCACTGCGCTCGAAATCGAAGGCCGGATAGAGCGGCATCGCGGCGGCCTGATCAGCCGTCCGCTCTAAGGGGGAAGGGATTACCTCAGGGTCAGGACGCATTGACAATTCGCCCCAAACGCCCACATGTTCCGCGCCCAGACCCTTTTTGCACTGAATAGTGAGGACCTTATGGCTGTTGTTGTCGTCGAATCCCCTGCCAAGGCCAAGACGATCAACAAGTATCTAGGGTCTGACTACACCGTTCTCGCCTCCTTCGGCCACGTCCGTGACCTGCCTCCGAAAGACGGCTCGGTCGATCCCGAGCACGATTTCGAGATGAAATGGGAAGTCGCGAGCGACTCGAAAAAACACATTAAGGCGATCACCGACGCGCTGAAAGATGACGACACACTGATCCTCGCAACTGACCCCGATCGCGAAGGCGAAGCGATCTCGTGGCACCTGCAGGAAGCGCTTGAGAAGAAGCTCAAGGGCAAGAACGTCTCCCGCGTCACCTTCAACGCGATCACCAAAACCGCGATCCTTGAGGCGATGAAACATCCGCGCGATGTCGATGCCCCGCTGGTCGAGGCCTATCTGGCCCGCCGCGCGCTCGACTATCTCGTGGGCTTCAACCTCTCGCCGGTTCTGTGGCGCAAGCTGCCCGGCGCGAAATCGGCGGGCCGCGTGCAGTCGGTCTGCCTGCGCCTCATCGTCGAGCGCGAGATGGAAATCGAAGCCTTCAAGCCGCGCGAATACTGGACGGTGAAGGTGATCCTGACGACGCCGCGCGGTCAGGAATACGAGGCGCGCCTGTCGGTTCTGGGCGGCAAGAAGCTCGAGAAATACGACCTCGAGAACGAGACCGCGGCCGAGATGGCGGTGCAGGCGATCACGTCGCGCGATCTCACCGTGACCTCGGTCGAGGCGAAGCCGGCCAATCGCAACCCCTACCCGCCCTTCATGACCTCGACGCTGCAGCAGGAAGCCAGCCGCAAGTTCGGCTTCGGCGCGCGGGCGACGATGTCGGCGGCGCAGCGTCTCTATGAAGCCGGTCACATCACCTATATGCGGACCGACGGCATCGACATGGCCCCCGAGGCCGTGATGCAGGCCCGCGATGCGATCAAGGTCAAGTTCGGCGACAGCTACGTCCCGAAAAGCCCGCGCATGTACAAGAACAAGGCGAAGAACGCGCAGGAAGCGCACGAATGTATCCGCCCGACGGATATGTCGAAATCGCCCGACAAGCTGAAGCTCTCCGACGATCAGTGGAAGCTGTACGATCTGATCTGGAAGCGCACGATCGCGTCGCAGATGGAAGCGGCCCGGTTCGAGCGCACGACCGTTCTCGTCGGCTCCGGCGATGAGCAGGTCGAGCTGCGCGCGACCGGCTCCGTCGTCGTGTTCGACGGCTTCCTGAAAGTCTACGACCAAGGCCGCGACGATGACGAGGGCGAGGACAGCAACCGCCTGCCGCAGATTCACGAGGGCGAAGAGGCCAAGAAGGGCGACATCACGCCCGAGCAGCACTTCACCCAACCGCCGCCGCGCTACACCGAGGCGACGTTGGTCAAGCGGATGGAAGAGCTCGGCATCGGGCGCCCGTCCACTTATGCCTCGATCGTCACGACGATTCAGGACCGCGGCTATGTGCGCAAGGACAAGAACCGCCTGATGCCCGAGGATACCGGGCGGCTGGTGACGGCCTTCCTGTCGAATTACTTCAAGCGCTATGTCGAATACGATTTCACCGCCGATCTGGAAGACCAGCTCGACGATATCTCGGCGGGCGATCGCGACTATAAAGAAGTGCTCAAACGCTTCTGGCGCGATTTCTCGGCGGCTCTGGAAGAGACGTCGGAGCTGCGCATCTCGGAAGTGCTCGACAAGATCGACGAGGTTCTCAGCCCCCATCTCTATCCGCCGCGCCCCGACGGGTCCGACCCGCGCATCTGTCCGCTTTGCGGCAGTGGCAAGCTGCACCTGAAGACCGCGCGCTCCGGCGGGGCCTTCATCGGCTGCGGTAACTACCCCGAATGCCGCTTCACCCGGCCTCTGTCGGCGCCCGATGGCGATGACGAGGTGCAGGCGCTCGACGGCAAGGTGCTGGGCTATGACGAAGATCAGGCGATCACGCTGCGTGTCGGTCGCTTCGGCCCTTACGTCCAGAAGGGCGAGCCGACCGAGGATGTGCCCAAACCGCCGCGTGCTTCGCTGCCCAAGGGCTGGAAGCCCGAAGAGATCGACCTCGAGAAAGCGCTGCTGCTCTTGAGCCTGCCGCGCGAGATCGGCCCGCACCCGGAAGATGGCGAGCTGGTCGAAGCCGGGATCGGGCGCTACGGGCCTTACGTCAAGAAGGGCCGGATCTACGCGAACCTGCCCGAGGTCGACGAGGTCTTTACCATCGGCATGAACCGCGCCGTGGAAGTGATCGCTCAGAAAGCCGCCAAAGGCGGACGTGGCGCGGCTGCGAAACCGCTCAAGGAGCTGGGCGAGCATCCCGAGGGCGGCCCGATCGCGGTCATGCCCGGGCGCTACGGGCCCTACGTCAAGTGGGGCAAGATCAACGCGACCCTTCCGAAAGAGCTGGAACCGGAATCCGTCACGCTCGAAGACGCGCTTCCGCTGATCGAGGCGAAAGCGGCGAAGAAGGGCGGCACGAAGAAGAAAGCCGCGCCGAAGAAGACGGCCGCGAAAAAGCCCGCTGCAAAGAAACCGGCCGCCAAGAAGACCGCCGCCAAGAAACCCGCCGCCAAGAAACCCGCGGCGAAAAAGACGGCGACCAAGAAGACCGACGAGGAGTGAGGCGCTCGCGCGCCTCTTCCCCTTGGTGAAAATATCCCGGGGGAGCTCGCGTCGCGAGCGGGGGCGGAGCCCCCTCTCTCTTAAGTCTTATCGCCCTACGGCGACGGGGGCAGAGCTCCCTCCCCCGGTCTATTTACGCGTGAAGTTGATCCTGACACCCGCCTTCGCCGCATCGCAGCAATTGACTCCCCCCCGCCCCGGCGTCATCTTCACGCGCACATGAGCGGAGGATATCCATGAACAAGATTTACGGTTCCGCGGAAGAGGCCCTCGACGGGCTTCTTTTCGACGGAATGCTGATCGCGGCCGGGGGCTTCGGGCTTTGCGGCATCCCCGAAATGCTGATCGACGCGCTGGTCGAGAGCAAGGTCAAGGACATCACGGTCGCGTCGAACAACTGCGGCGTGGACGGGTTCGGCCTCGGCAAGCTGCTCGACACCAAGCAGATCAAGAAGATGATGTCGTCTTACGTGGGCGAAAACGCGGAATTCATGCGCCAGTATCTGAGCGGCGAGCTCGAGCTGGAATTCAACCCGCAGGGCACGCTGGCAGAGCGCATGCGCGCCGCCGGCCACGGCATCCCCGGCTTCTACACCAAGACCGGCTACGGCACGCAGATCGCCGAGGGTAAAGAGGTGAAGGTGTTCAACGGCGAGCACTACATCCTCGAAGAGGGCATCTTCGCCGACGTCTCCATCGTGAAGGCGTGGAAAGCGGATGAGACCGGCAATGCGATCTTCCGCAAGACGGCGCGCAACTTCAATCCGCCGGCGGCGATGTGCGGCAAGGTCTGCGTGATGGAAGTCGAAGAGATCGTGCCCGTGGGCTCGCTCGACCCCGACTGCATCCACCTGCCCGGCATCTACGTGCACCGCCTGATCCAGGGCGAGCACGAGAAGCGCATCGAAAAAGTCACCACCCGCGAAAAGAAGGAGGCCTGACCCATGGCATGGGATAGAAATCAGATGGCCGCCCGCGCGGCGCAGGAGCTCGAAGACGGCACCTATGTGAACCTCGGCATCGGCATCCCGACGCTGGTCCCGAACTTCATCCCCGAAGGCGTGCACGTCACGCTGCAATCGGAGAACGGCATGCTGGGCATGGGCCCCTTCCCCTATGAGGGCGAAGAGGATCCCGACCTGATCAACGCCGGCAAGCAGACGATCACCGAACTGCCCAACACGGTCTATTTCGACAGCTCGATGAGCTTCGGCATGATCCGCGGCGGCAAGATCGCGATGGCGATCCTCGGCGCGATGGAAGTGGCCGAGAATGGCGATCTGGCGAACTGGATGATCCCCGGCAAGCTGGTGAAGGGCATGGGCGGCGCGATGGACCTCGTGGCGGGCGTGAAGCGCGTCATCGTCGTGATGGACCACACCAACAAGCATGGCGACAGCAAGCTGCTGAAGGAATGCACCCTGCCGTTGACCGGCACCGGCGTCGTCAACCGCATCATCACCAATCTCGGTGTGCTTGATGTGGTCGAGGGCGGCCTGAAGATCGTCGAATGCGCCGAGGGCGTCACCGAGGACGAGATCCGCGAAGCGACCGAAGCGACGATCGTCAACTGATCGCCTTCCATAGGTTAGAGACGTGAAGAGCGGCCCTCAGGGGTCGCTCTTTGCCATTTGGGTGACCTGGAAGACGCAGCCATCGCTCACAAGCTGCGGACGCGTCGCACAAAGCCCCCGCGCCACGTTCCACGCCGCCAGCACCTTCGGCACGTAATCGCGCGTCTCCGCATAGGGCGGCACACCGTCATTGCGCTTCACCGCGTTCTCGCCCGCGTTATAGGCGGCGATGACCATCAGCGGATCGCGGTCGAATTCCTTCATCAGCCAGTCGAGATAGCTTACCCCGCCCGCGATGTTCTGCGCAGGGTCCTTGCTGTCTGCAACGTCGAACCGCTCAGCGGTCGCCGGGATCAGCTGCATCAGCCCCACGGCCCCCGCATGGCTCAGCGCATCATGGCGCCCGCCCGATTCCACCGAGATCATCGCGAGGACCAGCGCAGGCGAGACCTCGGTTCCGATGGTGGAGCGCAGAATATCGGTGCCATGAGCGCGCGCGATCTTCGCCAGATCGTTGAGCCGCGGCTCGCGCACCCGTGTGCCTTTCGGCCCCTGCGACAGCGCGGAGATCGCCTGATCGAACCGCCCCGCCCGTTCTCCAAGGCGCGGCGAGACCTTTTTCCAATACCACGCGTAATGCGCAGGCGCGCGCGGCGTGGGCGTAGAGGCCGGAGCATCGCCCGTCGCGCCGTCCTCTTTGGCAGGGGCTGTTTCCGGCTCCCAAGGCTGCTTGGCCATCGCGGCAAGCTGGCGCTTCTGTTCCTCGGGATCGATCTGGATCGTAATGAAGCGTTTGGTGCCGGGCGCAGGCGGCTTGACCGTCTTGGGCTTCACGCTCTTGAAGACGGGGGCTGCAGGCTCGGCCCCCACGGGCGCGACCACGGCCACCATCGCACTGCAGAGAATCCCTGCGAAAACCTTGCGCATCTGCGCCACCTGCTCACTGCCTCGCGCGGCTCTCGAGGGCCGCTTTCTTTCGACTATCTGCGAAAACCCGGAAAAATTCCAGAAAATCCACCGTTTCTAGGCCGACGAATCGTGGTTTGGCGGCCGAAACTCCGACGCAAAATGCAAATCTCACAAAAATTCAGTTTTTTGTTTCTTTATTTAACAATGACTTAGCGCCTTCGTCAGGCAGGATTTTCATTTTCGCGAAATCGCCTGCGATGCGCCCAAATCGCGCCACGTTCCGGGGGCCATATGTCCCCATACCGCGAGACGGAAACCGGCACGGACGCCAACCGAGACCGCGGGGCAGAGACAAACCTTAGGAGAGACACCATGATGAAGTTTTTCAAAATCAAGAAGTTCCACGACGAAGAAGACGGCGCTGTGACCGTTGACTGGGTTGTGCTGACCGCTGCTGTCGTCGGCCTCGGCGCTGCTGCAATGGCGCTGATCCGTCAGGAAACCGGCGGCCTGTCGGGCAAGATCGCAAGCTATCTTGATACGGCCAAAGTCGAAAACAACTTCACTGCCGACGATCTGGCAGCTGGCGATGACGGCGTTAACGCCATTTCCAACTAATAATTGGAAATTTCGAAATCAAACACACGGGCCGCTCTTAAGCGGCCCGTTGCATTATTGAGAGCCTCAAAAATGGGCTGCTTGCTACCCTGTCAGCGGCGCAGTCGGATAAAGCGCCTTCGTCGACCCGATTGAGGTTTCGAATCCAAAATGTCTTACGCGTGGAGAGGGAACTAGATGAGCAATCGGTTCTGGGAATTGAAAGCCATGCTGCGCAACGAAGATGGAGCGGTCACGATCGACTGGGTGGTGCTGACATCGTCGCTCGTTGCTCTCGGTTTCACGGCGACAGTATTGATTTGGCAGGAGACTGGCAGGGCGTCTGGCAAAATCTCGGAACACATCGGCGAGCAACAGGTCGTACCGGCCTTTGCTGCGGAGGAAGTCAGTGAGGACAAGAGCGGCTGATTCCACGTCCAGACCTTTCATGCGCCAACGTTTCGCCATTTTCTTCTGCAATTAAACAACTGTCGTCGCGGTATTGTCGCCGTTCAGAAAACAGAAGGATGCACCAATGCGACTGATCTTTGTTCTCTTCCTCGTCGCGGGCGTCGGGCTCGCGGGGGTGGCGGTTATGATGGCGCAAGGTCAAATCGCTCAGTTCCAATCCGAGCGCGACCAATTGGTCGCTATGCAGAAGAATGCGCCGAAGCTCGCCGATGTCGTCGTCGTGCGGAAAGGTCTGAAATACGGGGAGCATTTCGGCCCAAAGGATCTCGTTATCGTCAAGATGCAGGCTAATGCGGTGCCCAAAAACGCCTTTACCGTTATCGCGGCAAAGGAAGGCACGCCGGAAGCAGCACGTGCCGCGTTCTTAGAGGGTGAAACCCGTGATCGGGCATCGATGCGCTCACTTGCGCCCGGCGAAATGCTGCTCGCCTCGCGTGTCACCCAGCCTGGCGAGAACGCGGGCATCATGGCGAGCCTGCCTGACGGTCGTCGCGCATTTACCATTCAAGTCTCGTCGAGCTCAGCTGTGTCGGGCTTCCTGCGCCCGGGCGACCTAGTCGATGTCTATTGGTCCGGTGAGATCGGCGGCGAGCCGGTGACCAAGTTGATCGACAGTAATCTGAAACTGATCGCGATTGATCAGAGCACTAATCCCGACCGTAGCAACGCCACCCAAATCGCCCGCTCGGTCACCGCCGAAGTTAGCCCTGAGCAGGTCGCGGCCCTGACACTCGCGCAGAACACCGGGCGCCTGACCCTGTCGCTCGTCGGCCTCGACAACAGCGCACAGCTTGGCCAGATCGAAATCAACCGTGACGAGCTGCTTGGTATCCAGAAGCAAGAGGCCAAGAAGGTAGAAAAAGCGCAGGTCTGCACGATCAAGACCCGCAAGGGCACGGAAGTCATCGAGACGCCGATCCCCTGCACCAACTAAATAAATGACAAATATCAGTCATTTGCGCGGGGTCCTACGGGGCCCCGCCTTCACATGTGACCGTTTATCCACATCAAGAACGCCGCTCAATCCATTGATTCTTGCAAAAAAACAGGTCTTGGCGCATTCTCCTTTGCAATAACGGACCAAAACAGTCCCTAAGCAGACAAAAGATTTGCGAGTGGCGTGATCGGAGAGGCAGGGTCACAGATGAAATTGAAAACCTTAATGCAGGCCTGCCTATGCGGCATGGCGCTGAGCGTCGCGGTAATGAGCCCGGCGCAAGCAGACACGTTGCGGATTCTGTCCGGAGCAACTCAAGCTCCGCTGACGGTTCCGTTGAACCGCGCGGTGGTCGTGGAAAGCGACACGCCGTTTTCGGAACTCTCGATCGCCAATCCCGGCATCGCGGACATCCAGACCCTTTCGGATCGCTCGATCTACGTGCTGGGCAAGGTGCCGGGCCGGACGACGCTGACGATCCTTGGTGCCGATGGCAAGCTGGTTTCGAATGTCGACGTTCAGGTGACCCCGGACCTCGCGGAGTTCAAGGAACGCCTCAAACAGATCCTGCCCGGCGAGAACATTCAGGTGCGCACTGCGAATGACGGGATCGTCCTATCGGGCACGGTCTCCTCGGCGCAGAAGCTCAGCCGCGCGCTGGAACTCGCCAATCGTTACGCGCCCGACCGGGTGTCGAACCTGATGATGGTCGGCGGTACGCAGCAGGTCATGCTGAAAGTGCGCTTCGCCGAGATGCAGCGCTCGGTCGCGAAAAGCCTTAGCTCCTCGATCAATGCGAGCGTCGGTCCGCGTGGTGGCTTCGGGACCGGGGCTGGCTTCGGCGGCACCCAGACTACCACCCTCGGCGCGACCACTCAAAGCTACGACAACGGCATCGGCCTTGGCCTCACCCGTGGCACGTTCCAACTGGGCGTTCTCATCCAGGCGCTGGAAAACAAAGGCGTCGTACGCACCCTCGCGGAACCGAACCTGACCGCACTTTCGGGCCAGTCGGCGGATTTCCTCGCCGGTGGCGAATATCCGATCCCGGTGCTCAACAACGGCGATGTCTCGATCCAGTACAAACCGTTCGGCGTCGAGATGTCCTTCACGCCGCGCGTGGTGGACGGTGACGTGATCAACCTCGAAATCGCCGCCTCGGTCTCCTCGATCGACACGGCGAACGGCTATACGAGCGGCACGTTCAACGTCAGCGCCTTCAAGAAACGCTCGACCTCGACCACGGTCGAGATGCGCGACGGCGAAAGCTTCGCGATCGCGGGCCTCCTTCAGGACGACTTCAACGATTCCGTGGGCCAGATCCCGTGGCTCGGCGATGTGCCGGTGCTCGGCGCGCTGTTCCGCTCGACCGAATTCGAACGCAAGCAATCCGAACTCGTGATCATCGTCACGCCGCATCTTGTCTCGCCCGTCAAGGGTGACGCGCTGGCGCTGCCGACGGATCGCCTGAAGCCGCCAACCGAGGCCGAGCTGTTCCTCAACGGCAGAACCTCGGGCGGCAAAGCGCCGCAAAAAGGCCCTGCTGCAGAAGTCGCCAAGCAGGACTTCTCCGGCTCCTATGGCTATGTGATGGAGTGAGCGAGATGACTGGAAACATGAAACTGCGCACTCTCGCGATCACCGTCGGCACCGTCGCGGCACTGGCCGGCTGCGCCGAAGGCACCCAGACCTTCAACTCCGAAGTCGGCTCAACCACGGAAGGATCGCTGGGCTTCGGCTCCGCCATCGCACAGAACCAAGCAATGATGAGCGGCGACAAAAGCTACGTCATCAATATGACGCGCAAGTTCGCCGCCGATGTGCCGAACACAGTGCACTTCGCCTTCAACTCGTCAGTGCTTGATGCGCAGGCGCGCAATGCGCTGTCGCAGCAGGCGAACTGGATCCGGCAGAACCCGGAAGTGCGCTTCCGCGTCTACGGACATACCGACCTTGTCGGCTCCAACGCTTACAACAAGGCTCTCGGGCTGCGCCGCGCGCGGGCCGTGGTGAATTTCCTCGTCTCGCAGGGCATCTCTCGGTCTCGGCTCGAGGCGCTCGTGTCCTACGGTGAAACGCATCCGCTGGTCTACACGCAGGCCCCGAACGAACAGAATCGCCGCACCGTCACCGAGGTCTCGGGTTTCGTGACCAAGGGCAAACCGATGCTGCTCGACGGCAAGTACGCGGCGGTGATCTATCGCGACTACATCGCCTCGGCGAGCGCCGGGGGCGAAGGCAACTAAGGCTCTGGATTCACCTATTTGTCTCGCTGCGGCGAGACGACACAGTACCGAACGGCGGGCGCTTTCAACAAAGCCCGCCGTTTTTCTTTATCGTCTCTCTTTATCCCACAATTGAAACAGTCTGGCCCCAATGTCGCCCAGATTGGAAACGAGATTGATCCTCGACGGAATAGGCGCGTCCAGCGAGTCGCGTCCGGTCTGCGGCGTAGCAACAGAGTTAACCGAACCCCGCCGCGGGTCACGAAAAAGAGGACAGAGGCAATGACTGCAGCAGCTATCATGACTTCGGAGCCGGCCCCGATTCAGGCGTGCACCGTGTCACGCGATGTGTCGAATTTCGACCTGTTGATCGAGGATATGGAGACCGAGCTTGGTGAAAGCTGGGGCGACCTTACCTTTGACGAAGCGGCAATCTTCCTGAGCCAACCCGATGCGGAACAGCTCGAGTTCATCGCGATCGCCGTGGATGGCGAAGACGAGGATGAGCTGACCAAGATCTCCGGCATCATCACCGAGGCCAAGGACCGTAATATTCGCGTCATCCTGATCGCCGACGAGGTCAGCCCGATCGCGCTGCATCAGCTGCTGCGCCTCGGGGCCGATGATTTCGTCCCCTACCCGCTTCCCGAAGGTGCGCTCCATGACGCGATCGAGCGTCTGGGCCAAGCCGCGCCCCCGCCCGAGATGTCGACCCCCATGCACGCCCCGACCTTTGCGGCGACCGGCAACCATGATGGTGTCGTTCTTCCGGTCCACGGCCTGTCCGGCGGTGTCGGCGCGAGCACCTTCGCGATGAACCTCGCCTGGGAAATGGCGACGATCCACGACGGCAAAAAGAAGAAGAAAGCGCCGTCGACCTCGCCGAAGGTCTGCCTGCTCGATCTCGACCTGCAATTCGGCGCTGCGGCGACCTATCTCGACCTGCCGCGTCGCGAGGTGATCTACGAGATGCTCGCCGATACCGAGCATATGGATAAGGAAACCTTCCGGCAGGCGATGCTCAGCTTCAACGACAAGCTCGATGTGCTGACCGCGCCGACCGACATGCTGCCGCTCGATCTGCTGAGCGGCGAGGATCTGGAGCGCCTGATCGACATGGCGCGCGCGCATTACGATTTCGTCGTGATCGACATGCCCTCGACCGTGGTCAGCTGGACCGAGACGGTGCTGAACAAGGCGCATCTCTACTTCGCGCTGATCGAGCTGGACATGCGCTCGGCCCAGAACGTGCTGCGGATGCAGCGCGCACTGAAATCCGAAGGGCTGCCGACCGAGAAGCTGCGCTACGTGCTCAACCGCGCGCCGAAATTCACCGATCTGAACGGCAAGGCCCGCGTGAAGCGACTGGCCGAGAGCCTCGATATCTCGCTCGAACTGCTGATGAGCGATGGCGGCAAGCAGATCACGCAAGCCAACGATCACGGGCTTCCGCTGGCGCTCTCGGCGCCGAAAGTGCCGCTGCGCAAGGAATTCCAGAAGCTTGCCGGCTCGCTGGTTGAGCTGAACGAAGCCGTCGAAGCGGCCGCCTGACCCGAAAGGACACGTCCAGATGTTTTCGCGCTACAAGAAAGACGGGGCAAAGCCCACCAACGGCAAGGCCGCCCCCCCGCCGCCCGCGCCCGGTGCCGCCAAGCCGCCGCCGATCGACGCTGCGCCGAAGACGCAGGTGCATCGCAAGATGGCGCCTCAGAAGGTCGCAGCCGACCCGGTGGCCGTCGACAAGGAAAAGAAGCGCAAGCAGCGCCTTCAGGAACTCAAGGTGGAGCTGCACAAGCGGCTACTGGAGAACCTGAACCTCGCCGCGCTCGAGCACGCATCGGAACGCGAGCTGCGCGCCGAGATCGCCGACATCACCGCCGAGGCGATGACCGAGCTTTCGGTCGCGCTGAACGCGCAGGACCGTCAGGCCCTACAGCAGGAGCTTTACGACGAGGTCATGGGCCTCGGCCCGCTCGAGCCGCTGCTCAAGGACGAGACCGTCAACGATATTCTGGTCAACGGCCCGCAGCAGATCTTCATTGAACGCGATGGCAAACTCGAACTGAGCGACATCACCTTCAAGGATGAACGCCACCTGCTGCGCATCATCGACAAGATCGTGTCGGCCGTGGGTCGTCGCGTCGATGAATCCAACCCTTACGTGGACGCCCGTCTTGCCGATGGCTCGCGCTTCAATGCGATGGTACCGCCGATCGCGGTGGACGGCTCGCTCGTCTCCATTCGTAAGTTCAAGAAGGACAAGCTCGGGATCGACGATCTCGTCAATTACGGCGCCTTCACCGAGGAAATGGCGGCCTATCTGCAAGCCGCGGTCGCGACGCGTCTCAACGTGATCGTCTCGGGCGGGACGGGCTCGGGTAAGACGACGACGCTCAACGCGCTGTCGTCCTTCATCGACAACGCCGAGCGCATTCTGACGATCGAGGACACGGCCGAACTTCAGCTGCAACAGACCCATGTGGGCCGGATGGAAAGCCGTCCGCCGAACGTCGAAGGCAAGGGCGCGGTCACGCAGCGCGACTGTCTCAGGAACGCTCTGCGGATGCGTCCCGACCGTATCATCGTTGGCGAAACGCGCGGCGAGGAAGTCATCGACATGTTGCAGGCCATGAACACCGGTCACGACGGGTCGATGACCACGATCCACGCGAACTCCGCCCGTGACGGCGTGGCGCGTCTGGAGAACATGATCTCGATGTCGGGCATCGAGATGCCGATGAAGGCGATGCGCAGCCAGATCGCGTCGGCTGTGAACCTGATCGTGCAGGCCTCGCGCCTGCAGGACGGCTCGCGCCGCATGGTCTCGGTGACGGAAGTCACCGGCATGGAAGGCGACGTGATCTCGATGCAGGAAGTCTTCCGCTACGAGCGTCTCGGCCTCGCCCCCGACGGCAAGATCATCGGGCGCTTCACCGCGACCGGCGTGCGCTCGCATTATTCCGATCGGTTCCGGCAATGGGGCTACGACCTGCCGGCTTCGATCTACGAACCCGTGCAGGACTAAGGACACCCCGCCATGGCGACCCCCATTATCTACCTGCTGATCTTCGTCGCAGTGCTTCTGCTCGTCGAAGGCGTCTATCTGCTGTTCTTCGGCAAATCGATCTCGCTCAACAAGCGGGTCAATCGCCGCCTCGAGATGCTCAACAAGGGTGAGCGGCGCGAAGAGGTGCTGGAACGTCTGCGCAAGGAAGCGACGCAGCATAACGATGCGCGCTCGATCCCGCTTTATTCGCTGCTGGCCGACAAGGCGCAGAAGGGCAATATCGCCTTCTCGCCGATGGCCCTGATCGGCATCATGGCCTTCGCCTGTTTCGCCGCCTTCATCGCCCTCACGGTAGCCTCGCAGGCGGGGCTCTTCATCCGTATCTTCCTCGCGCTCTTCATGGGCGTGGGCGGTGTGTTCTTCTGGGTCAGCTCGAAGGCCAAGAAGCGCATGGCGCTGATGGAGGAGCAACTTCCCGACGCGGTGGAACTGATGGTGCGCAGTTTGCGCGTGGGCCATCCGCTAGCCTCCGCGATCCAGGCGGTTGCACGCGAAATCCCCGATCCGATGGGCACCGAGTTCGGCATCATCGCCGACGAGGCCGCCTATGGGCGCAACGTGGCCGAGGCAATCTCGGAAATGGCCGAACGTCTGGATATGCAGGATCTGCGCTTCCTCGCGGTTGCCGTGTCGATCCAGCAGACCTCGGGCGGCAACCTCGCCGAAGTTCTCGAAGGCCTGTCGAAAGTCATCCGCTCGCGCTTCCGGCTGTTCCGCCGCGTGAAGGCGATCACTGCAGAGCCGCGCTGGTCGGGCATCTTCCTGTCGGCCTTCCCCGTCGTGGTGATGGTGATCATTCAGGTCGTCTCGCCCGATTATTACGACGAGGTGAAAACGACCGCCGCCTTCATCCCGGCCGCCATCGTGGTGTTCCTGCTGCTCGGCGCCAACGTGATCTTCATGAAGGTCATGACAACCATCAAGGTCTGAGGAGAGCCCAATGGATTTCGCTGCCATCAACCAGATGCTGACCGATGCGCTCGGGCCGATGGGGCCGATGATCGCTCTGGCGGCGCTCGGCGGGCTTCTGGTGCTCGCCGCGATCCCTGCACTCCTGAAGAAGCGCGAGGATCCGTTCGACAAGATTCGCGGAAAAGCCCCGCGCCCGCCGCGCCAGAACACCGGTGGGAACACGGACAAAACGAACCAGAAACTGCGCGATACCCAGAGCGACAAGCTGCAGAAATATTCGGCCTTCCTCGAGCCGCAAAACGCCGAGGAACTGTCGGAGTCGCGGAAATGGCTGCAATCGGCCGGCTATCGCGGCCCGAATGCCGTGCGCACCTTCCACGCGGTCCAGTTCGCGGCGGGCATCGGCCTGCTCGCGCTCGGCTCGCTTTATGTCGTGCTCTACAACTCCGGCGCGCCCGAGGGGCAAAGCATGGGGATGCTGGGCACGGTGCTCTGGGTGCTCGGCCCCGGCGGCGTCGGCTATTACGGCCCGAAATACTGGGTGAACAAGCGCGTGAAAGCGCGCACCGACGAAATGCAGAACGGTTTCCCCGACTCGCTCGACATGCTGCTCGTCTGCGTCGAGGCCGGCCAGTCGCTCGATCAGGGGATCATCCGGGTCTCGAAAGAGCTGAACAAATCCTACCCGGCGCTGTCGGAGGAATTCGCGATGGTCGCCCACGAGATCAAGGCCGGTCTCGACAAGTCGACCGTGCTGCGCAATTTCGGCGAACGCTCGGGTGTGCCGGATATTGCAAGCTTCGTGACCGTGATGATCCAGTCGCAGCAATTCGGCACCTCGATCGCCGAGGCCCTGCGCCTCTATGCCGCCGACATGCGCGACAAGCGGATCATGCGCGCCGAGGAAGCCGCCAACAAGATCCCGACCAAGATGACGCTGGGCACGATGATGTTCACCGTGCCGCCGCTTCTGATCATTCTTGTTGGCCCGTCGATCCATGATATGCTTGAGAACTTCAGGAATATGGGCATTTGACGGTATGACCCCAAAGCGCCGCGGCCTGCTACTGGCCGCGCTGACAGTAAGCACACTGGCCGCCTGCAACCCGGGCGGCCTTTCGGCTGAGAAACGGGGCGCTTTCGCCCCCGGCACGAAACCCGGTGCGCAGGCAGTCGACGGGCTTCTCGTCGGTCATCGGCTGATGGAAGCGGGCGAATACGAACTTGCGCTCAAGGCCTATTACCGCGCGGCGGGCCAGCATGGCGCGACGGCGGAAATCCTCTCGGGCATCGGTTCGGCCGACCTGAAACTGGGACGCCTGAACCAAGCCGAACAGATGCTGCGCCGTGCGACCGACGCCGATCAGACCTTCGTGCCGGCATGGAATAACCTTGGCGTCGTTCTGATGGAGCGCGGCAAATACGCCGAAGCCGCGCGCGTCTTCAAACTCGCCTTCGCGCTGGACAGTGGCCAATCGGACGCGATCAAGCAAAACCTCAAGCGGGCGCTCGCAAAAATAGAAGAGCCGGGTTACGCTGCGCCACAGGACAAGCAGTTCACGCTCGTCAGGAAAGGGGTCGGTGACTACCTGCTGCTGACGAAGCACTGAGGCTCGAGCAAAAAGGACGCAGGTAACATGCGCCACCCGATCTTTCTGGCAGCCTTGGCTGGCTGCGCGATGACTCTCTCCGGCTGTATGGGCAATAACAGCGACGCCGAAGTCGCGCGCGCGATGAAAAGCGTGAATGCCGTTGATGAGACCAACCTCACCGACATCATGCTGACGGTCGCCGATCCGAACGAGGCTGTGACTTATTTCACGCGGCTGTCCAACGACCATCCCGACCGCATTGATGCCAAGCGTGGGCTCGCGAAATCGCTGGTGCGCGCGCAAAAGCCCGTGCAGGCCGTGAAGGTCTGGCAAGAAGTCCTCACGATGCCGGGCGCGACCAATGACGACCGCGTGTCGATGGCCGAGGCGCAGATCCGCTCCAACGACTGGTCCGGGGCGAAGGCCACGCTGGACACCGTGCCGCCGACCCATGAGACCTATGACCGCTACCGGCTCGAAGCGATGGTCGCCGATAGCGAGAAAAAGTGGAAGAAAGCCGACAGCTTCTACGAGACCGCGGCGGGCCTGACCACGAAGCCCGCGGGCATCTACAACAACTGGGGCTTCTCCAAGCTCAGCCGCGGCGATGCCGCAGGCGCCGAGAAGCTGTTCAAGGAAGCGCTCACCTACGATCCGACCCGCTTCACCACGAAGAACAACCTCGTGCTCGCGCGGGCCAGCCAGGGCAAATACGACCTGCCCGTGATCGACATGACCCAGACGGAACGCGCGCAGCTTCTGTATACGGCGGGTCTGGCCGCGGTGAAGCGCGGCGACGTCAATATCGGTAAGACGCTGTTGCAAGACGCGATCGACACCAATCCGCAGTATTTCGCGGAGGCCGACCGGGCGCTGAAGGCGCTCGATCAGGGATCGTCGAGCGCGCTGAAAGGCTAAGAGGATGCTCGGTCTCGCCCCGCCCCTGTCGGCGCTGATCTTTCTGGTGCTGATCACCCCGGTTTGCGCCTGGGTGGTCTTCACCGATCTCAAATACATGAAAATCCGCAACAAGGCGGTGCTGGCGCTTCTGGTGATCTTCGCTTTCGCGGGGCCGTTCCTCTTGCCGATCGACGTCTATGCCTGGCGGTGGAGCCATGCGCTGGTCGTCTTCGTGATCGGTTACATCCTGAACCAGATCGCGCATTTCGGTGCGGGCGACGCGAAATTCGCAGCCGCCGCCGCGCCGTTTTTCTCGCATGAGCTGTTCGACGTGCAGCTGACGATGTTCCTGCTCTGCGCCTTCCTGCTTGCGGCCTTTGCCGCGCACCGGATCTTTCGCGCAATCCCGGCCGTGGTGAAGGCCACGCCCGATTGGGTGAGCTGGAAGCGCAAGGACTTCCCGATGGGGCTGGCGCTGGTCGGCACGCTCTGGGCATATCTGCTGCTCGTGGCCCTCGGCTGATTGTTCAGCTCCGCGATCGGGTATCGCGGCGATTACCCGGTTTTTCCAACATTTGGCCACAATCACCGGCAAGATTGGCCCGGACCGATCTTAGCCCCCGCGCAGGACCAAAGCGGGGTGCACAGCCGAGAGGACGCGCCAGATGAACATGATGACCTCGAATGTCATCGCCCCGGCCCCGCCGCGCGCGCTGGAGGAAACCGGGCTGAACGTCGTGATGATGCGGGACATCCTGCTCAAAACGATGTTCCGCACCAATACGGACACGGCCTCTGCGCTGTCCAAGCTCGTCTGCCTGCCGATGACGATGGTGCAGGACCTGATCGACATGTGCCGCAAGCAGGGCCTGTTGGAGGCGATGGGCACGCTGCACGCCAATTCCGGCGGCGAGATGGGCTTCCAGCTGTCGGACACCGGCAAGGCGCGCGCGCTCGATGCGCTGGCGCAGTCGGAATATTACGGCGCAATGCCGGTGCCGCTGACCGTCTATCGCGAGCAGGTGAAGCGCCAGTCGATCCGCAACATCCAGCTCACTCGCCAGCAGCTTCTGGGCGCGATGGGCCACCTGATCCTGCCGCCCGACCTGATCGGCCAGCTTGGCCCGGCGGTCTCCTCGGGGCGCTCGATCCTGATGTACGGCCCGCCCGGCAACGGGAAATCCTCGATCTCGAACGGCATCCGCGACGCGATCGGCGACAATATCTTCATCCCCCGCGCCATCGAATATGCGGGCCAGATCATCACCGTCTACGACCCGATCGTACACACCCCCGTCCCGGTCGAGGAAGACGATCCCACCTCGCTGCGCAAGCGCGGGATGCAGTTCGACCAGCGCTACGTCTATTGCGAGCGCCCGACCGTGATCACCGGTGGTGAACTTTCGCTCGACATGCTCGACCTGAAATACAATGCGACCGCGCGCACCTATACCGCGCCGCTGCAGTTCAAATCGGCGGGCGGCGTATTCATCGTGGACGACCTTGGCCGTCAGGCCGAGCCGCCGCAGAAGCTGGTGAACCGTTGGATCGTGCCGCTCGAAGAGAACCGCGACATCCTCTCGCTGCAATCGGGCGAGAAATTCGAGGTGCCCTTCGACACGCTCGTGATCTTCTCGACCAACTTCCACCCGAACGAGATCTTCGATAAGGCGGCGCTGCGTCGTATCTTCTTCAAGATCAAGATCGACGGGCCGAACCAGTCCGACTATCTCAAGATTTTCCAGATGATGGCGAAGAAGCGCAACATGCCGCTCGACGAGAAGGCGCTGCTGCATCTCCTCAAGGTGAAGTACCCCACCATCGACAATATCTACGCGAATTATCAGCCGGTCTTCCTGATCGACCAGATGATTTCAATCTGCGAATTCGAGGGCATCCCCTATCAGATGACGCCGGAACTGGTGGATCGCGCCTGGGACAACATGTTCGTCAGAGACGAGGTGATCGTCCACTAAGGGTGTTACTGCGCGGCCATCCCATCGGTATCGGGTGCGCGGAACCGTGCCGACTCGACCTGCGGCTGATAGGTGCGCGAGACGGGCACTTCTTCGCCATCGGCCATCTGCAGGAAGAGGCGCCCCTTCTCCTTACGTATGCCGCGCACCGCATCTCGCGCCACCCAATGCGAACGATGGACCTGCAGGCCCGACGTGCCCTCGGTCTCGGCGATCGCATCGGCAAGCCGGATCAGCAGGCTCGTCTCCCCGGCTTCGGTCACCACGTCGACATAGTGGTCATTCACCGCGAGGCGGATCAGCGGTGCGCGCAGGTCAGGCTCAAGCCGATACAGCAAACGCGGCGTGGGCGAAGACAGAGCCCCCTTACCCGCTGCCTCAACGTCCCGGTGGGCCTCCTTCTCCGCGGCGGCCACCGAGGCCTCCTGCGCCCGCCTCGGATGCCCCTGCTGAGGCGCCATCCAGTGCCGCAGGGTGGAGCCTGCCATCGAGAGGCCGAGGATATAGCCAGCCATGTGGAATATCTCGAACCCCCGGAAGTTGGGCTTCGCCGCAAGCAGCAGGACGAGCAGGTAAAGCGGCACAGTTAGTACCAAAGCGGAAAGGCCGGCAAGCGTGGGCGCCTCGTAACGGAACCGGCGCAAACCCAGCTTCCGCCGCACAAAAATGCGGATCGCCGCGCCAATCAGGATGCCGACCGCGACACTGAGCGGCCAGAAAATCACGCGCGCACCGAGCGACATGGATTCGAGAGTGTTGAATGGTCCGGCCACGATGCCGAATAGCGATGCCACGACCCAGATCACCGGCAGAGCCGGGATCTTCAATGCCCGCCAATATATTTTCCAGAAACCTGCCATTGCCGTCACGCCCCAATGACGCTTGGGTAACGCAAGCGTTACGGTTCCGACAACGGCAAAGGCCGCTTACCCCACCCAACCTGTGGAAATCCTTACCTACCTTTGTCAGGCAGTCAAACCCTCAGGTTCGGGCAGATTGTTCGCGCGGCAGCAGGCGGTCACGGTGTTGGCCAGAAGGCACGCGATGGTCATCGGGCCGACGCCGCCCGGCACCGGGGTGATCGCGCCCGCGACCTCCTTGGCGCTGTCGAAATCGACATCGCCCACCAGCCGGGTCTTGCCCTCGCCCTTCTCGGGCGCGTCGATCCGGTTGATACCGACATCGATCACGGTCGCGCCGGGCTTCACCCAGTCGCCCGGGATCATGCGCGGGCGGCCCACGGCGGCGACGAGGATATCGGCGCCACGGCAGACATCGGCGAGATCCTTGGTGCGGCTATGCGCGATGGTGACGGTGCAGCTGTCGCGCAGCAGCAGCTGCGCCATCGGCTTGCCGACGATGTTGGAGCGGCCCACCACGACGGCGTTCAGCCCCGAGAGGCTGCCCAGTTGGTCGCGCAGCATCATCAGGCAGCCCAACGGCGTGCAGGGCACCATCGACTTCTGCCCGGTGCCCAGAAGGCCCACATTGAGGATATGGAAGCCATCGACATCCTTCGCGGGGGTGATCGAGTTGATCACCTTCTCCTCGTCGATGTGATCGGGCAACGGCAGCTGCACGAGGATGCCATGCACCGCCGGATCGGCGTTCAGCTTCTCGACCAGTGCCAGCAGATCGGCCTCGGAGGTCTCCGCGGGCAGCTTGTGCTCGTAGGAGTTCATCCCGGCTTCGAGCGTCTGCTTGCCCTTGTTGCGCACATAGACCTGACTGGCCGGGTCTTCGCCCACCAGCACCACTGCGAGCCCCGGCGTGATGCCGTGCTCCTCTTGCAGCCGGGTGACATGCTCGGCCACTTTCTCGCGCACGCTCGCTGCGAAGGCCTTCCCGTCGATGATCGTCGCCGTCATTTCATTCCTCCGTCACTCCGCCGCTGTGAAGGTCGTGCGGTAATGGTCCATCTGCATGCGGGTCGCGCGGACCGCGTTGTTCATCAGCGTCGAGACCGTGACCGGCCCCACCCCGCCCGGCACGGGCGTAATCCAGCCCGCCACTTCGGCGCAGCTGTCGAAATCGGCGTCGCCCACGGTGCGCCCCTCGACCCGGTTGATGCCGATATCGATCAGCGCCGCACCGGGTTTGAGCATCTCGCCATGGACCAACCCCGGCTTGCCCACCGCGACGAACACGGCATCGGCGGCGCGCGAATGCACCGAGACCTGCCGCGTCATGTGGTGGCACACGGTGACCGTGGCGCCGAGCCCCATCATCAGGAAGGCGATCGGCTTGCCCACGATCTCCGAGTGACCGATCACACAGACATTGAGCCCTTCGGTCTGGAGCGGAAGGGATTTCAGGATCTCCACCGCCGCGACGGCGGTGCAGGGGCCCAGTTCCAGCTCGTTATAGACGATGTTGCCGATCGAGGACGGGTGCATCCCCTCCACGTCCTTGAGCGGATGAACCGCCTTCTGCAGAACCTTGACCGGGATATGGGCGGGCAGCGGGCGCTGGATGATGATGCCGTTGACGCGCGGATCCGCGTTCAGACCGGCCAGCACGCCCTGAAGTTGTTCGAGGCTGATCGTCTCGGGGTAGTTGCGCACCTCGAAGGCCACGCCGGCTTTCTCGGCGTATTTCTTCTGGTTGCGCACATAAAGTTCGGCCGCCGCGACATCGCCGACAGAGATCGAGACGAGGCGCGGCGCCCAGCCTGCCTCCGAAAGCCTCTGCGCCTCGGCATAGGTCTCGTCCAGCTTGACCTGCGCAAGCGCCTTGCCGTCAATGATCGTGGCGCTCATCGGGATCTCCCTTGCCCAGAACCTGTTCTTCCTGCGCGATGAAATGCTCGATCATCTCGCGCCACAGACGGTCGGCGAGATCGGGATCGAGCCCGGCAGGACCGGCGGCGGCGCGCACTTTCGCCACCACATCCTCGACCCGGTCGGGGATGCGTGCGGGCCAGCCATTTCCCTGTTTGAGTTCTGCCGCACGGGCGATCAGCCGGGTGCGCGCACCGAGCATCTCGACCAGCTCCCGGTCGAGCGCATCGATCGCGACGCGCAGCTCTTCCATCGTGTGCAGGTCTGACGGAGATTTCATCGACAAGGCTCCCGGAACACTCGCGCCCCCTATCGCAGCTTGGCCCAACAAGCTCAAGACCGCGCCCCTAGAACAAACCCGTGATGCGGCCTTCGGCATCGAGGCCGATCGTCTCCGCAGCCGGGTGCCGGGGAAGGCCCGGCATGGTCATGATTTCACCGCAGATCACCACGACGAACCCCGCCCCCGCCGAGAGCCGCACTTCGCGGATCGGCAGCGTGTGGCCCGAGGGCGCCCCGCGCAGCGTCGGGTCCGCGCTGAAGGAATACTGCGTCTTGGCCACGCAGATCGGCAGGTTGCCATAGCCCGCCTCTTCCCAGTCTCGCAGCTGGTTGAGGATCTTCTGATCGGCATAGACGTCGCTCGCGTGGTAGATGCGCGTGGCGATGGTTTCGATTTTCTCAAACAGCGGCATGTCATCGGGATAGAGCGGCGCGAATTGCGACGGGCGCTCGGTCAGCGCGACGATCTTCTCCGCCAGCGCCTCGGTCCCCGCGCCGCCTTCGGCCCAATGGGTGCACAGAACCGCCTCCACGCCCTGCGCTTCGGCGGCGGCGCGCACCGCTGCAATCTCGTCCTCGGTGTCGGCGGTGAAGCGGTTGATCGCGACCACGACCGGCACGCCGAATTTCTTCATATTCGCGATGTGACGCGCGAGATTGGCACAGCCCGCCTCGACGGCGGCCACGTTCTCCGCGCCGAGATCCGCTTTCGCGACACCGCCATTCATCTTCAGCGCCCGCACCGTCGCCACGACCACCGCAGCATTCGGGCTCAGCCCGGCCTTGCGGCATTTGATGTCGAAGAACTTCTCCGCCCCCAGATCGGCCCCGAAGCCCGCTTCGGTCACGACGTAATCGGCCAGTTTCAGCGCGCTTTGCGTCGCGATCACCGAGTTGCAGCCATGCGCGATATTGGCGAAGGGCCCGCCATGCACGAAGGCGGGCGTGCCCTCCAGCGTCTGCACGAGATTGGGCTGCAGCGCGTCTTTCAGCAGCACCACCATCGCGCCATCGGCCCCGATTTCGGCGCAGGTCACGGGCGAGCGGTCGCGCCGATAGCCTACGACGATCCGACCCAGCCGCTCCTGCAAATCCGTCAGATCGCGGCTGAGGCAGAGGCAGGCCATGACCTCCGAGGCCACGGTGATGTCGAAGCCGGTCTGGCGCGGGAAGCCGTTCGAGACGCCGCCAAGGCTGACGACGATATCGCGCAGCGCCCGGTCGTTCATGTCGAGCACGCGCCGCCACGTGATCCGGCGCGCGTCGATCTCGAGCGCGTTGCCCCAGTGGATGTGGTTGTCGATCATCGCCGAGAGCAGGTTATGCGCCGCCCCGACCGCGTGGAAATCGCCGGTGAAATGGAGGTTCATCGACTCCATCGGCACGACCTGCGCGTAGCCGCCGCCCGCGGCCCCGCCTTTCATCCCGAAATTCGGACCGAGCGAGGCTTCGCGCAGGCAGATCGCGGCGCGCTTGCCGATCCGGGAGAGCCCGTCGCCGAGGCCAACTGTCGTGGTGGTCTTGCCCTCGCCCGCAGGGGTCGGCGAGATCGCGGTGACGAGGATCAGCTTGCCGGTTTCGCGCGCGTCCAGACCCGCGATGAACTCCGCCTCCAGCTTCGCCTTGTCGCGGCCATAGGGGATCAGCGCCTCTTCGGGAATATCCAGCTTCGCCGCGATTTCCGGCATCGGGCGCAGCGTCGCGGCACGGGCAATCTCTAGATCACTGGTCATCGGGTCCTCCTGCTGAGGGAGGGTAGCCATTTGACGGCGCAGCGAAAGGGAAAGAAGCGACAGTTGCGGGATTAAATCGCCTCAGCGGACCTCGTCCATCAGCTCCCAGGCGCGCTGATCGGGGATATGCAGCCGCAGGGTCTCGCCCACGACCAGACGGCCGGGACGCTCCACCCATGCGGTGACGCCGCGCCGACCTTGGGCGGCCGGTTTGTAGCGCTTGCCCTTCTCGGGATAGTGCTCCTCGATCACCCGGCCCGGCAGGACACAGGGACGGTTCTCCATATCCACCACGAAGGTCAGCCCGGTCTCGTTCTGCAGCCGCGCCGAGGGCGGGATATGAGTCAGATCCGGCAGGCCGCGCAGCACGATCGTCGCGCCGACCCAGGAAGGGTCGATCTCCGGAACGCCCATGGCGAACGCAGTCTCGGCCAGTTCCTCCGCCGAGAGGATCGTCAGCTGGCGGACATTGGCGATCTCGGTGCCCTTGGGATGCTGATCGGTCACCCGCGAGCAGGAAGGACGCGTGCGCCCGCCATGCAGCTCTCCCACGGGACCGTCGAAGGTGAAGTCGATCTCTTCGACCGGGGTCGAGGTCAGTTGTCCCTCGGTGGTCACCAGCCCGAGCCAGACGACCTCCCCTTGATATTGCGTGGGTTTCAGCGCGGCCATCAGCCCCTCTTTGACAAGACGACAAACAGACGACGGAACGGGAAAAAGACGCTGCCGTCGTCCCGCAGAGGATAAACCGTCTCGAGCGCGGTTTCATAGCGTTCGATGAGAACCTGCGCTTCAGTGTCGCCTAGGAGTCGCAGGAAAGGACGCATCGCCGTGCTTTCCGTGAAGCGGCGCACCGGATGCGCCCCCGGCGTCGGCTGCAATTCCTGCAGATATTCGGTGTGCCAGATATCGACCTCGCCCAGAGGGCTAAGCATTTTCGCGTAATCCACCGCCGGGGCCACGGGCGGCACCCAGCCCGCGAAGTTGAACCGGTCGGGGAACATCTCCTGCGACAGGTCGCGCAGGATGCGATGCGACGGCGCGCCATGCTGAGCGGGCATCTGCACCGCCAGAACGCCGCCCTCGCGCAGCTCTCCGGCCAGACGCGGAAACAGCGTGGCGTGATCGGGCAGCCAATGCAGCGCGGCGTTCGAGAAGATCATTGCCGGCGGCTTGTTGGGCACCCATTCGGAAATATCGACCAGATCGCAGTGGTGATAGGCGCCGGTCGCCGCGGCGCGCTTCAGCATCGCCTCGGAATTGTCGACGCCCACGATCTTGCGTTTGGGGTAGTGGTGGTTCAGCGCCTCGGACACCGCGCCGTTGCCGCAGCCCAGATCGATGATTTTGCCGCGCTCGGGCAGTTGCGGCACTCGGGCCAGAAGGTCGAGTGCCGGGCGCAGCCTCAGATTGCGGAACCGCGCATAAGCGTCTGGGTCCCAATCGGCTGCGCCCGGCACTGAAGCGTCACGCGTGACCATTCTCGCGAACCTTCGCGGTCAGGCCGAAGGCTCGGGGGTAGTTTCCGCCCCGCCGTCGCCCTGGTCCTTCTTCTTGGACGTTTTGGGCAGCGCGGTCACCGACGGCAGGCTCCCCGAGGAGCTGTCGTCGTCGTCACCGCCCAGCGGCTCTCCGGAGAGGACCTTCTTGATCTCGTCGCCGGTGAGGGTTTCGTATTCCAGAAGGCCTTGCGCCAGGCGTTCCCAATCCTCGATCCGCTCGGTCAGGATGCGGCGCGCCTCTTGGTAGCCGTCTTCGATCAGGCCGCGCACCTCTTCCTCGATCAGCTCTTTCGTCTTGGTCGAGACCGAGAAGCCGGCGGTGTTGCCCTGATAGCCCTCATGTGCCTCGGCATAGTCGATATTGCCGACCTTCTCGGACATGCCCCAGCGCATCACCATGGCGCGGGCAATCGCCGACGCCTGCTGAATGTCACCCGCGGGGCCGTTCGAGACATGCTCTTCGCCCCATTTCAGGATCTCGGCTGCCTTGCCCGCCATGGTCATGGTGATCTTCTGCTTGGCCTCGTCCTTGTGGTAGTTGAGCTTGTCCATCTCGGGCAGCGAGACGACCATACCCAGCGCCTGACCGCGCGGAATGATCGTGGCCTTGTAGACCGGATCGCATTTCGGCAGCGAGAGGCCGACGATGGCGTGACCGGCCTCGTGATAGGCGGTCATTTCCTTCTGCTCGGGGGTGAGGACCATCGAGCGGCGCTCGACACCCAGCATCACCTTGTCCTTCGCGTTCTCGAAATCTTCCATCGAGACGAAACGGCGCCCGACGCGGGCCGCCATCAGCGCGGCCTCGTTGACGAGGTTCATCAGGTCGGCGCCCGAGAAGCCCGGCGTGCCGCGCGCAATGGTGCGCAGGTCGACATCCGGCCCCACCGGCACTTTGCGCGAGTGAACCGTCAGGATCTTCTCGCGGCCCTTGATGTCGGGGTTCGGGACGTGGATCTGACGGTCGAAGCGGCCCGGACGCAGCAGCGCGGGGTCGAGCACGTCTTTACGGTTCGTCGCCGCGATGATGATGATGCCTTCATTGGCCTCGAAGCCGTCCATCTCGACCAGAAGCTGGTTGAGGGTCTGTTCGCGCTCGTCATTGCCGCCGCCGATGCCGACGCCGCGGGCACGACCCACCGCGTCGATCTCGTCGATGAAGACGATGCAGGGCGCGTTCTTCTTGGCCTGCTCGAACATGTCGCGGACACGGGATGCGCCCACACCCACGAACATCTCGACGAAGTCGGAGCCCGAGATGGTGAAGAAGGGCACGCCCGCCTCGCCCGCAATGGCGCGGGCCAGAAGCGTCTTACCGGTACCCGGAGGGCCAACCAGCAGCGCGCCTTTCGGGATCTTGCCGCCGAGGCGCGAGAATTTCTGCGGGTTGCGCAGGAATTCCACGATCTCTTCGAGTTCTTCCTTGGCTTCGTCGATACCCGCCACGTCGTCGAACGTCACGCGGCCATGTTTCTCGGTCAGCAGCTTCGCCTTGGACTTGCCGAAGCCCATCGCGCCGCCTTTGCCGCCGCCCTGCATCCGGTTCATGAAGAAGATCCAGATGCCGATCAGCACGAGGAAGGGAAGCCAGACGCCCAGCAACGACATGAAGCCCGACTGCTGTTGTTTGACGACGCTCACCGCGATGCCCTTGTCGATCAGCTTCTCTGCGATCTGATCTTCCATCGGCTTGATGGTGGTGAAGCTTGTTCCATCGGCGAGCTGGTAGCGCACCTCTTCGCCATCGAGGCGAACGTTCTTCACCTCGCCTTTATCGACGGCGTCCATGAACTCCGAGTAGGTCGCTTGGGACGAGTTCATCGAAGATTGCCCATCACCGAAAAGGTTGAACAGGGCTAAAATCAGCAGGAACAGCACCGCCCAAAAGGCCAGATTGCGCGCATTACCCAAGGAATATCCTCCAATCGTATCGGGCGGCTGACCTGCGGTCGCCGCCTCTTCCTCAGTGAAAATAGGCATTACGCGCCGGGGTTCAACGTCGAATTAGCCAAGTGGCGAATGCGTCGCGGGAAATCCGCGCCCGCCAGCCTGCGCCAAAGCCCGCGATCGGGGCCGCGACAAGCGTCTCGCCGCGCCAAATGGCAGGACTTGCGGCAAGCGAGGCACGCGGAAGGCCAGTGTCGCGCCAGTCGGGGCATTGGCGCAATCCCGCCTCCCCCAGCGCCGCGACTTCCGCGACGTCGGTTGCGGGCCCGGTGACCTCCCAGCGGTCCCAAAGCGCGGCGCCAGCTTCGACAGCCACGCGCAGGTCGGCCACGGCCTGCGCCTCGCGGGTAATGCGGATCGCGTCTTTGCCGGAGGTGATGCGGCAACCATGCAGGGTGCGGTCGCCGGGCTGCACGATCTCCGACAGCAAGCTCAGCACCTTCGCGGCGCGCGGCGCATACTCCGCCCCGGAGACCCAGCGCAGCGCCGCCACGATCAGGCGGCGTTGCAATTCCGAATCCATCGCGGCGAAGCCCGTGGCATCGATCAGCATATCGCCCGACGCCTCGGAGACGTGACGTGCGACCTCCGCCGACAGCAACCGATTCAGCGCGGCATTCGCCGCCGAGAGGTTCGCCGTCACGCCGGCGATCGCCTGCGCATCGACGCCCAAAGGCGCGAGCGCCCCGAGCGCCTGACGCGCCTTGACCCGGTCGAAGCGGTCATTCGCGTTGGAGGGGTCGTCGATCCACGTGATGCCTTCCGCGCGCAGATGGTCGCGCAACGACTCGCGTGTCTGGCCAAGAAACGGACGATGCCATGTCACGCCTTCGGCCTCGAACCGCGGACGCATGCCCGAGAGCCCCTCCAGCCCTGCCTCGCGGGCGAGCCGCATCAGGAAGGTCTCGGCCTGATCGTTGGCGGTATGCCCCAGCGCGACATCGGCAATCCCGTTTTCGCGTGCCCAAGCGCCGATCAGCCGCAACCGCGCCCGGCGCGCGGCATCCATCAGGTTGCCTTCGGCGGTGGCTCCGTCCCAGCGCAGGACGCTATGTGCAATGCCGCGATCCGCGCAGAACCGCCCGACAAACGCAGCTTCCTCGGCGGCCTCGGGGCGCAGCCCGTGATCCACCGTCACCGCGGCGACCTCGAAATGCGCAGCCAGCAGCACCAGCGCCGCCATCGAATCCGAGCCCCCGGAAACGGCAACCCCGACGCGCCGGGGCGCATCGGGGTCAAAACCGTGTCTTGCGATGTCGTCCAGCGTCACCGGAGCGCGCTCACTGGCATCCCAGCGATTGCTGCGCACTCTGCGCCTCGCCCGCCGCCGACGAACCCGGGAAGCGTGCGCTCACCTGACCCAGCGTGGTGCAGGCCTCGCTCTGTTGGCCAAGCTGCCCCAGCGCCTTGCCGAGCGACAGCAGGTTGTCGGCCGCCCGCGACCCTTTCGGATCGGCGGAGAACCCGTCGAGCCACGCGCGTGCAGCACCCGCCTCGTCGCCCTGCTTTTGCAGCGCCATGCCGCGATAATACATCGCGTCGCTGGTCAGCGGGGAGCCGGGATAGGTCTGCCGGAAAGTGGTGAGAAGATCAGCCGCCGAGGCGTAATCGCCATCCTCATAGGCTTTCTTGCCCGCTTCGAAATCCGATTTCTCGTTGATCGCGAGATCGGGGCCGGGCGTGGAATCCGGCGCAGGGCCGGTGACCGAGGGCGCATTGGTCGGCGCGTCGCCTCCCAGCGGCTTGGCCATACCCAGCTTCGAAATGTCGCAGTTCTCTTCCATCTCGCAGACCCGGAAATTCAGATCGCCGATCCGCTTCGTGCCATCGGCCACGACGCGGTTGATCTTGTTTTCCAGCTCTTCGACGCGGTCGGTCATATGCGACAGCGACAGCTCCATCGAGTCCATGCGCTGCAGAGCGGAATCGCCGCCCGCTTTCTGCAGACCCGCCTGGCCAGAGGATTTCAGCTCCTGGCGCAGGCTGTCGATCTCGGTCTGAAGCTGACCCAATTCGGTCTTGATATCCGCCAGCGTCTGGGCGCGGTTCGCGTCCTGAGCCAGCGCGGGCGCGGCTGCCAGAACAGCCGCGCCGAGAAGCAAAGCTCTCAGCATCGCGATCAGCTCCCGACCGCCGATTGCGAGATCACCGTCACGGCGCGACGGTTCTTCATGTAGCACTCCTCAGTGGAGCAGATCGCCAGCGGGCGTTCCTTACCGTAGGAAACCGTGCGCAGACGGTTGCCTGCCACGCCCTGGCTGATCAGGTATTCCTGCACAGCCGAGGCACGGCGCGCGCCGAGCGCGAGGTTGTATTCGCGGGTGCCCTGCTCGTCGGCATGGCCTTCGATGATCGCAGTGTAGCTCGGGTGGCTCACCAGCCAGCTTGCCTGCTGGGACAGGATGCCGCGCGCGGTGTCGGTCAGGGTCGACTGGTCAACCTGGAAATGCACCATGTCGCCGATGGTCTGGCTGAAATAGGCCGGCGAGTTCGGATCGTTGATCCCGCCTTGGCTGATGCCGCCTGCACCGCCCGGGCCGAGCGCGCCGCCTGGGCCGGTCGCACCGGAGCCGTATTGGTCGGGGTTCGAACAGGCCGCGAGGCCCAGCATCGAGATGGCCAACACGGCCTTCACTGCAAAATTCATTGGTTCCGCCTTTGTTGATCTGCCCATTGCGGGCGAGCCTACCAGTTTCTCTAACGCTTGTTAATCCGCCCTCAGGGCAGAAGCGGCGACCAGGCCGGGTCCGATGCGGCTCCCGGCGTGGAGACTTTCTTCAGGTTGCGCCCGGAGATGTCGACCGAATAGAGCGAGGCCGACCCTTGGGCGCCGGGGCTCTCCCGGGTGAACATGATCACGCGGCCATTGGGCGACCAGGTCGGGCCCTCGTCGAGGAAGGACGAGGTCAGCAGACGCTCTTCCGAGCCATCGGTGCGCATCACGCCGATATGGAAGCGGCCCTGATTTTGCTTGGTGAAGGCGATCATGTCGCCGCGCGGCGACCAGACCGGGGTCGAATAGCGCCCGTCACCAAAGCTGATCCGCGTCGCGTCACCGCCGCCCGCGGGCATGATGTAGAGCTGCTGCGTGCCCGAACGGTCGGATTCGAACACGATCCGCGAACCGTCGGGCGAGAAGCTGGGCGAGGTTTCGATCGCAGGCGAGGTCGTCAGGCGCTGGGTCTGGCCCGAGCTGATATTCATCATCCACAGATCGGTATTGCCGTTCTGCTCCATCGAATAGACGATCTTCGTGCCATCGGGCGAGAAGCGCGGCGCGAAGGTCATCGTGCCGGGCACTTCCGGCAGAAGCCGCGCCGAGGCGGTGGCCACGTCGAGCATCTTGATGCGCGGGAAGCCGGTCTCGAAGGTGGTGAACAGCACCTTCGTCCCGTCACGCGAGAAGCGCGGCGCGAGCACGATGGTCGAGGCATCGGTGAGATAGGTCACGTTCGCGCCGTCGTAATCCATCACGGCGAGCCGCTTCTGGCGATTGTCCTTCGGCCCGCTTTCCGAGACGAAGACCACGCGGCTGTCGAAATAGGGCCCCTCGCCCGTGATGCGCGAATAGATCACGTCCGAGACCTTGTGCGCCAGACGCCGCCAGCTTGCCGGCGAGGCCGCGAGCTGCTGCCCGTCGCCCATCTGCTGACCCGAGAACACGTCGAAGAGGCGGAACTTCACGACCACCTTGCCGCCCTGCATCCCGACCGAGCCCACGACCAGCGCCTGCGCGTTGATCGCCTGCCAGTCGGAATATTTCACCGGCGTGTCGAAGCTCGACACGTTCTGGATATAGGCGGATTTCGGGATTTCGCGGAACAGGCCCGTGCCCGTCAGATCGCTCGAGATCACCTGCGTGATCTGGCTCGCCATATCGGCGGCCTCGGAACTTTCGGGGATGAAGCCCGCAATCGCGAACGGCATCGGCTCGATCACACCGTCGGTGATCTCGATATGCAGCGGTTCGGAATCCTGCGCGGTTGCGGCGATGGGTGCCAGCATCACAGCCGCCAGCAAACTGAGAACGAAACGCATCATGTCACACACTCCCTTTCCGGGTCTTGCCCGGTTTGTAACGCGCTGCGGCACGATCGTGCATCACAACCCCATGACACCGCGCGGAAACTCGCCGATCCATCGTCATTTCATCCTCATTTTTTCGGGATTGAAGTCGATGGTGATCGTTTTCCAGCGGTCGTATTTCTCCGGCGGCAGCGGGAACCCGTCCGAGCCGCACAGAACGATAGCGCGACGCCCGGCCTCGAAGGCCTGATCGACCGCGTTGCCGCTGCCGCCCGTCGCCCCGACCAGCTTGATCGAGGAGATGATCGGGTGGCCGTCGGGCTGCATGTCGACCGAGAGCGTCACCGTGGTGCGCAGCGCATCCGAGCTGAGCGCGCCAGTATTCCAGCACTGCTTGATATCGACGATCAGCGCGTCTTTCTCGCCCGCGGTGATCGGCGGACCCGTCGGCGCAGAGCCGGTGCCGCCCGTGCCCTCGCCACCCAAGGCTGCCGCCAGAGCATCGTTGACCGAGGCGCTGTCGACTTTCTTCGGCTCGCTCGGCGCGGGCTTGGTCTCTGCCGGTTTCGGCTCGGCGGGCTTCTTCTCGGCAGGCGCGGCGGCCGTCTGCGTCTCTTTCGGCGCAGGCGGTTTCGGCTTGGCGCTCGGACGCGGCGAGGCCAGCGGCGCAGAGCTTTCCGGCTTGTCTTCGGTCTTGTTCGCTTCGGTCACGATCTCCGTCGAGGCTTCCGGCGGCGCAGTCGCCTCCTTCGGCTTCTCGACCGGTTGATCGGGCGTGTCGGCGGGTTTTGGCGCCTCTTGCGGCTGGGCCTGCGGATCGACCTTCGCTTCGGGCGGCGGCTCGGGCGCAGGGGTCGGGGCCACGCGTGGCGCCTGTTTCGGCTTCGGCGCAGGAGAGATATCGGGCGTGACCGTCGGCGAGGGCTCCTCGACCGGCGGCACGATTTCGGGCGGCGTGTCGCTGACCTCTGCGGGCGGCGTCGGCTCTTGCAGGGCCGAGACGTCGGGCTGCGCATCAGGGGCCGGATCGGGCTGCTGCATCGCCTGCGGCTCGGGTTCCGGCTTGGCCTGCGGATCGGGCGCGGGCGTCTCAGGCGGCGGTGTCGTCTCGGAAGGTGTATCGGGCGCCGTGGGCGCAACCGGATCCGGCGTCGGCTGCGGCGCATCCTTCGGCGCCGAGGCCATCATCGTGTTGAAGTCCTCCTCGGACATCACCGCGACCTGGCTGATCACCACCGGCGCGTTCGGCTTCGGGAAGAACCACTGCCCCCCGGCAATGACCCAGAAGAGCACGCCCACATGCAGCGCGCCCGACAGGCCGTAACCGATCTTGTCCGCACGGTTCATGCGATGCTGCCCCCTGGGCTCAGTTCCCCGCAGGCGCCGTCAATTGCGGCCCCCCGGTATCGGTGACGAGCGTGATGTTCGAGAACCCCGCGCCGTTGAGCGCGCCCATCACCTGCACCACCTGAGAATAGGAAATCTTGCCATCCGCGCGCAGGAACACCTTGTTGCTGTTACGCTCGGCCGAGATCGCTTTGAGACGATCGATCAGCTGGTCCTGCGGTACTTCCGAGTTCATCAGCGAGACTTTCCCGTCCGCCTGAAGCGAGATCGTCAGCGGCGTTTCCTGCTCTGTCGGCACGGCCTTGGCCGCCGTCTTCGGCAGCTCCAGCGGCACGCCCACGGTCATCATCGGCGCGGCGACCATGAAGATCACCAGCAGCACCAGCATCACGTCGACCATCGGCGTGACGTTGATCTCGCTCATCGCAGCGTGGCGCCCGCGCCCGCTCCTGCGGCGCCGCGATCCGCCCGATCCGCGTTTTGCAACACCCGCGCCCATGATCAGCTATCCAACTGGCGCGACAGGATGGTCGAGAATTCGTCCGCGAAGGCCTCGTAGTTGCCCGCGATGCGATCGGCATCGGACGACAGCTTGTTGTAGAAGATCACCGCCGGGATTGCCGCAAGCAGACCCAGCGCGGTCGCGACAAGCGCTTCCGAGATGCCGGGCGCCACGACGGCGAGCGAGGTGTTCTGCGAGATCGCGATCTCCTCGAAGGCGACCTTGATCCCCCAGACCGTGCCGAACAGGCCCACGAAGGGCGAGATCGAGCCCACGGTCGCCAAGAAATTCAGCCCGTAATTGAGGTTCTCGGTGGCTTTCTGGATCGCGACATCCATCGAGCGTTCGATCCGCGCCTGCGCGCCGGTGATCAGCGCGCCGTCCTGACGGTGCGACCGACGCCATTCCAGCATGCCGGCGGCGAAGATCTTCTGGCTCGCCCCATCCGGCGCGGGGCCGATCTGGTCGAACAGCTCATCGAGCGGCTCACCCGACCAGAAGGCCCGATCGAAGGCTTCCGCCTCGGAGCGCGCCGCGCGATAGGCGATGAATTTGCGGATGATGATCGCCCAGGACCAGAAGCTGGCCACCACAAGGATGATCATCACGAGTTTGACGGTCAGCGATGCGCGCAGAAAGAGCGCAAGCAGGGAGAAGTCGATCTCCTGCGCCATCGCAAGCGAAGATTGGTCCATAGGTACTGCTCGCCGGTTGGGGCCACGTTATCGGGCCTCTGATTACCAGCGATTCTATATCAGCAGTAAGGGGAACGCCATAACAACAATGTAACCGGCGAAACCCCGCCGCTTTTCAATGCAGTTTCGGGGCCAGTTTCCGGCGAATATCGGCGGGAAGCCGCTGAGCCGCCCCCGCCTCATTGAGACAGACGATGGTGACCTGCGCGGTGAACAGCACCTCGCCGTCGCGCTGCACGGTCTGCTCCATCACGAAACGCGCGCCCGTCTCGGCCACCAGATCGGTCGTGACCACCAGCTCGTCGTCGAATTTCGCGGGGCGCAGATAGTCGGCCTCGACCCGGCGCACCGCGAAGACCACGCCGTGATCGGCCTTCAGCGCGACCTGATCCACGCCCAGCGCGCGGACGAATTCGGACCGCCCGCGCTCGATGAACTTCAGGTAATTGGCGTAATAGACGATCCCCGCGAGATCAGTGTCCTCGTAATAGACCCGGATCGGAAACTCATGCGCCATTCTCGTTCTCCTGATCGTCCGGCTCCGCCTCGCCCACTTCGCGCGACAATTCCCGCACCGCCTCTGCGGCCTCGCCCTGACGCAGACCTGCGCGGGCGGCAAGGCGCAGCGCGTGGCTCGGATCTTTGGCAACCGCCGGCATCGTCGGATCGTAGCCCGCCGCAATGATCGCCGCGATCTCGGGGCGCAGCACGGTCACCCCGCGCGCAACCGCCAGCGGCGAGCGTTTCACGAAAGCCTTGTCGGACCACAGCAGGATCATCTGCACCGCCTGGCTCAGCGCGATCACCTCGGCAGGCACCTCGTCGAGCCCGGCATCCATCCGCACGAAGGCGAAACAGGCCCGGATCGCACCGTCCTTGTCGAAGCGGAAGACGCGATACTGGTTCGCGCCCTGATCGTCGAGCCGGATCACCAGATCCTGCAGCCCGTCGATCAGGTGATCGAGATTGGGCACCTCGAGCAATTCCTGCCAGTCGCGGAAGAAGAAGATCATCAGGTTCGCGCCAAGCTCAGGATCGGTCTCGGCCATCTTGTGCCCGGCCAGTGCCACGACCGCCTCGACCGCGCCCTTCACGGTCGCCAGCGTCGCAGCCTCGACCCCGAAGACGACCGGCACGACCGGGCGCCCCCAGCGCGCGAACAGATACTCGTCGGAGGAACGCCGGAAGAGCTGCTCCACCATTTCGCCCGTGATCTCTGCCTGTTCCGACATGCTGCCTCCCTCGCTTCGCCCTGACCCTAAGAGATCGCGACGGAGGGGGAAAGGGGCCAACCCTTCTGCCGCGTATCCCCGGCTCTTGCCTGCAGATGCATTTCGGCTTGGCACAAATATCCCGGGGGAGCGCCCGACAGGGCGTGGGGGCAGCGCCCCCCTCTTCTTCGTCGATTGCGCACCCACAGTGACGGGCGGCAGCCCTCCCTGATCTGCGCTTGCCGCCCTGCGGTCGCACGCCTATAAGGGCGGCATGTTCTTGCTGGCTGCATATCCGCGAATTACCTGCCCGGCGCTCTGACGCGTCAGGGTAGCCGGGATATTGCGCCAAGCCCCGAGGCGTGCGCGCGCACGCCCTTCCCTTTCCCAAGGACGACAATTCCATGAGTTCCGACCAGACCACCGAGACGACCGCCCCCGATTATCGTGGCACCGTCTTCCTGCCGAAAACCGATTTCCCGATGCGCGCGGGCCTGCCCATGCGCGAGCCCGACTGGCTGGCACGTTGGGAGAAGATCGGCGTCTACGACCGCCTGCGCGAGAAGGCCGCGAAGGACAACCGCCCGAGCTTCGTGCTCCATGACGGCCCTCCCTATGCGAACGGCCATCTCCATATCGGTCACGCGCTCAACAAGATCCTGAAGGACTTCATCACCCGCTCGCAGCAGATGATGGGCCGCGATGCGCGCTACGTTCCGGGCTGGGACTGTCACGGCCTGCCGATCGAGTGGAAGATCGAAGAGCAGTATCGTGCCAAGGGTCTCGACAAGGACGCGGTCGACGTCGTGGATTTCCGCCGCGAATGCCGCGCCTTTGCCGAGAACTGGGTCGACATCCAGCGCGAGGAATTCAAGCGTCTGGGCGTCTATGGCAACTGGGCCGATCCTTACCTGACGATGAACTACCATGCCGAGGCAGTGATCGCCGAGGAGTTCATGAAGTTCCTGATGAACGGCACGCTCTATCAGGGCTCCAAGCCCGTGATGTGGTCGCCGGTCGAGAAGACCGCGCTGGCCGAGGCCGAGGTCGAATATCACGACCACACCAGCCACACGATCTGGGTGCGCTTCAAGGTCCGCCGGGGCGGCAACGCGGCGATGCCGACCGAGGATGCGGTCGAGTATGACGCGGCCGATCAGGCGCTGCTGGCCGATCAGCTGCATGAGGCGAGCGTCGTGATCTGGACCACGACGCCGTGGACGATCCCGCAAAACCGCGCCGTCTCCTTCCACCCGACGATCGCCTACGGCCTCTACCGGGTCGATACGCTGGGCGAGAAATCGACCGCCGAGGAAGGCGAGCTGCTGCTGATGGCCGATGCGCTGGCGCAATCGGTGATGGATCAGGCGAAGGTCGAGAGCTTCACCCGCGTGCGCGATGTGTCCGCTGCGGAGCTGGAAGGGCTGACCCTGTCGCACCCCTATGCAGGTGTCGATGGCGCGAATGGCGAATGGGATTTCGACGTGCCGGTCCTGCCGGGCGATCACGTGACCGACGAGGCGGGGACGGGCTTCGTGCACACCGCGCCGTCGCATGGTGATGACGACTATCAGATGGGCCTGAAGTTCGGCCTGCCGATGACCTACAACGTCGAGCCCGACGGCAGCTACCGCAAGGATCTTCCGCTATTCGGCGGCGAGGCGATCGTCGCGGCGGATGGCAAGGACGGCCCGGCGAACGTGTCGAACATCAAGCAGCTCGCTTGGGCCGGTGCGCTTCTCGCCAAGGGCAAGATCAAGCACTCCTACCCGCATAGCTGGCGCTCGAAAGCGCCGCTGATCTATCGCAACACGCCGCAATGGTTCGCCGCGATCGACCACACGCTCGACGATGGCATGGGCACCTATGGTGACACGATCCGCAAGCGCGCGCTGACCTCGATCGAGGAGCTGGTGACCTTCACGCCCGAGAAGGGCAAGAACCGCCTGCATTCGATGATCGAGAACCGTCCCGACTGGGTGCTGAGCCGTCAGCGCGCCTGGGGCGTGCCGCTGACCTGCTTCGTCAAGAAGGGCGCCAAGCCCACCGACGAGGACTTCCTGCTGCGCAATGCCGAAGCCAACGCCCGCGTCATCGCCGCCTTCGAGACCGAGGGCGCGGATGCGTGGTATGAGGACGGCTTCAAAGCGAAGGTTCTCGAAGGTCTGGTGAACCCCGACGATTACGAGCAGGTCTTCGACGTGCTCGACGTGTGGTTCGACAGCGGGTCCACCCATGCTTTCGTGCTGCGCGACCGCGCAGACGGCACCGAGGATGGCATCGCCGATGTCTACCTTGAGGGCACCGACCAGCACCGCGGCTGGTTCCACTCCTCGCTGCTTCAGGCCTGCGCCACGAAAGGCCGCGCGCCCTATCGCAACGTGGTGACGCACGGGTTCACGCTCGACGAGAAGGGCATGAAGATGTCCAAATCGCTGGGCAACACGATCGTGCCCGAGGAAGTCATCAAGCAATACGGCGCGGATATCCTGCGCCTCTGGGTCGCGCAGACCGACTTCACCGAGGATCAGCGCATCGGCCCGGAGATCCTGAAAGGCGTCGCCGACAGCTATCGCCGCCTGCGCAACACGCTGCGCTTCATGCTGGGCAATCTCGACGGGTTCTCCGACGCCGAGCGCGTCGATCCGGCCGAGATGCCGGAGCTGGAGCGCTGGGTGCTACACCGTCTGGCGCAGCTCGATACCGAGGTGCGCAAGGGCTATGACGCGTTCGACTTCCAGGGCGTGTTCCAGCAGCTGTTCAACTTCTGCACGGTGGACCTGTCGGCCTTCTATTTCGACATCCGCAAGGACGCGCTCTATTGCGACCCGGAAGACGGCCTGCGTCGCCGCGCGGCGCGCACGGTGCTGGACCTTCTGTTCCATCGCCTGACGACCTGGCTCGCGCCGATCCTCGTCTTCACGATGGAAGACGTGTGGCTGTCGCGCTTCCCGGGCGACGACGCCTCGGTGCACCTGCAGGACATCCCCGAGACGCCCGAAGCTTGGGCCGACGCGAGCCTTGCCGCGAAATGGGACGGCATCCGCCGCGCCCGTCGCGTGGTGACGGCGGCGCTGGAAGTGCAGCGCTCGGCCAAGGTGATCGGGGCCTCGCTCGAGGCGGCACCTGTCGTGCATGTCGAGGATGCGGACGTTCTTGCGGCGCTGAAATCTGTGCCCTTCGAGGATCTCTGCATCACCTCGGATATCGCGCTGACCGCCGATCCGGCCCCACAGGAAGCGTACCGCCTGCCCGAAGTTTCGGGCATCTCGGTGGTCTTCGAGAAGGCGGATGGCGAGAAATGCGAACGCTGCTGGAAGATCCTGCCCGATGTCGGCACGCATAAGCATCCCGGCACCTGCAAACGGTGCGATGCGGCGCTGGACTGAGCAGACCGCTACCAAAGACGGAATGAAGGGCACCCCGCGCGGGTGCCCTTTTTCATGTCACCTCAGGACGGCATCTGATGCGGCGGCAGAGCCGGAGGCCCGAACCGGTTGCCGCCCGTGGAGCCGCGCTGGACGGTAAAGAAGAGCAGGACCAGCGTCCCGATCACCGGGATCAGCGCGATCAGAGCCCACCAGCCGGTCCGGTCGATATCGTGCAGCCGCCGCACCAGCACCGCGAGCGAGGGCAGGAACACGACGAGCGAGAAGATCGCGCCAAGAAGCGACGCATCGTCCCGCATCATCATCGGACCGAAAAGGATACGGTCCAAGATGCCGAAGACGATGTTGCCGAGAAAGATGAACAGAACGAACCACCAGAATTCGGGCCGGGCCGCGCGGCCGGTGAAGGTCACGTAGTTCGAGAAACATTTGCGGATTGCGTCGCTGAACTCCATCGGAGCGTCTCCCTCTGTTTATGTGCCGTAGGGAAAGCTTAGCCGCAGGGTCGCTCTCGACGCCAGCCTCAATGCAGATTCAGACGGCGTCCCTGTCGCGCAGCCAGCGCTGGAGCGTGCGCTCTTCGGCCTGTGCCTGCTCGCGCTTTGCCAGTTCCGCCGCGCGTTCGGCGCGGGCACGGTCGAGAAGCGTGTCGTAGGTCTTCGCCTCTCGAAACAGCTCTCGCATCCGATCTTCGAGCGGCACGCGGCGCTCGTTCAGCGCGCCGATTTCCTGATCGAGCCACGAGACCGTCTCGCGCACCGCCTCGCGAAACCCGGCGGCATAGGGCGCAGTCTCGGGCGAGGTGACGTGAAGCTCGGCGCGGGCGCGCTCTGTCAACGTATCGCGCTCGCCTTCCAGCCGCGCGACCTGCGCATTCAGCTTCGACAGCTCGCCAGCCTGCTCTTCGAGCTCGCGCCTGCGCAGCCGCCCTATCACCTCCAGAGCCGCGATCCGGTTGCGCGCCATCGCCTGTTTACGCCGCCTGCGGCAGCTCTTTCTGCGCCTGTTCGACGGCGTAGAAATCGGGCTGATAGACGGTGGGAATGCTGCCGCGACCGATCTCGATACAGATATTCGGCGGGTGGTCACTCACCAGCGCCACGAAGATATCGCGGATCACGGCATAGAACGCGGAATCCTCTTCCTCGATCTGGCGCAGACGACCGGACATCGGCTGCACGAAGCAATAGGCAAGGAACACGCCGAGGAAGGTACCGACAAGCGCACCGCCGATCATGCCGCCCAGAATCTCCGGCGGCTGGTCGATCGCACCCATCGTTTTGATCACGCCCAGAACGGCCGCGATGATGCCGATGGCGGGCAATGCGTCGGAGACGGTCTGCAGCGCCGAGGCCGGTGCCATGACCTCGCGGTGATGCTTCTTGAGCTTGCGGTTGATGACGTCCTCGGTCTGGTATTTGTCATCGAAGTTCATCGCCAGCATCCGGAAGCTGTCAGTAATCAGCTGGATCGCGAAATGGTCCTTCAGGATGCGCGGATAGCGACCGAAGATCTCGCTCTCTTCCGGGGTCTCGATATGCGAGTCGAGCGCGATGATCCCCTTGTTGCGATACAGCCGCGACAGTTCGAACAGCAGGTTGAGCAGATCAGTGTAATCCGCCGTCTTCCACTGGCTGCCCTTCATCACTTTCACAAGCCCGCGCCCCGAGCGGCGGATCATGCTGAACGAGTTCGCGATCAGGAAAGAGCCCAAGGCGGCGCCGCCGATCATCATCCCCTCGAAGGGCAGAGCGTGAATGAGAACGTCCATACTGCCGCCGGAGAGAAGGAAGCCGCCGAACACGAGGCCCACGACGGCCAACAGGCCAAGGATGATCGTCATTATTCTTTGTCCGTGTGTTTCGCGTCCTGCGGTCTTTCACCGACAGCCGCCGTTTCCTGAAATTCTTGGCTAAATCTCCGGTGACGCTCCCGTTAAGTCAAGTATAAATGCCAATATCGCGAGCAATATTAAGCATAAATTTAAGATTTCGTAGGCTTAACAAGGAAACTTGACCGATTATCCATGAATAGATAGGTTCAATCCAACACGGATCTTGCATTCAGGGCATTTCATGAGCGCCAGCGCGGAAGCCATAGCCTTTCTGCTCGAAGAGCAGGACCTGCGCCATCTGTTCCAGCAATGGCCGCAGCAGATGTGTCTGGCCGTCGGCCTCGACCCGGAAGGCGGCTGCGCGATGCTGGTCTTTCATGCGAGCGAGGCCGAGCGCGTCCTGCCCCGGCTTGCGCGGTCGATGAACTGGCGCGCGGATGAGTTCGCCGTCATTCCGAAGATCGACGGCTACCGGACCCGGCGGATGCTGTTTTCCGACGAGCAGAAGATCCTGTCGCTCGTGCATGAGACCGACGATCTTCCCGAGATCGCGCGCGATTACGCGATCAATTTCGCCTATGCCGCCGATGAGGGGCTCGACCCGGAAGCGCTGACCGATGCGAAATCGGCCTCGGTCTCGCCAGCGATGCGCGAGGTGGAGCGGCTTCTGTCGGAGCTGAACCCGGAGCAATCCACGACCACGCCGCCCGCGAGCAAGATCGCCGCGCCCCCGCCACGTGCCAGCGCGGAGCCCGTGCGCCCCGCCGGCGAGGATGGCGGCCCGCCCGGCTTCCGGCGGCTGAGCGACACCCACTGGGCCGAGGCGCTGATGGCGACGTGCGAAATCAGCCTCAGCGCCGACACCGTGCGCATTTCCATCGAAGACGCCGGTGCCGATGCGCAAAGTTTCGGGGTGCGGGACGTCTATTTCCGTGACGATCTGCACAGCTTCGCCATTCCGGTCGCCGAACTGGCGCGACAGGGCGCGACCGCCCTGCCCGGTCAGATTCACGCCCCCGCAGACCATTTTCCCGCCTCGCTTCTTGCGACCCTGCGGCGGACCCCGCTCTCGGCGCGACTGACCGCGCTCGACCACTTCATCTTCATCGCACCCGAGGCCGCGAAGCAACAGGCCGCCCCCCTCGCCGCCCCGCCGCGCGAAGAGACAGGCAAGCTCCCGGTGAAGCGCGCGGGCGCAAAGCCGCAGATGCGTACGATGCTAGGTGGTGCGGCACTGCTGTTCTTCTCGGCGCTGGCGTTGCAACTCGGCCTGACGCCCGCGCTCAGCCACGGCGAGGCGCGGAAGGTCTCGCTCGATACGATCCGCGAGTCCGTCTTCCAGTCACTTACGGACGACCAAACCGGCGAGGAGCGCTGAGCCATGGATTGCGCCATCATCACCCCGATCGGCCCCGGCCACCGTGCACTATTCGAGGAAAGCTGCGCGCCCTCCGTCGAGACCGCGATCGGCTTCTCCAAGGGCCCGTTCGACCAGATCCATCATTACGCGATGGACGACACGCAAGGGCTTCACGGCCGGTCTGCGCGCCGCAACACCGCGATCCGGCAGGCGCAGGAGGCGGGCGTCGCGTGGATTTTCTTCCTCGATGCGGACGACGTGCTGACCCCGAATGCCTTCGAGGCCTTCGGCGCGCGCCTTGCAGCGGAGCCTGATCTCGACGCGCTTTGGGGTCTGATCTGCGAATTCGACGCGGCGGGCGAGCCGCAACTGCGCGACGGCCAGCCTGCCGAGATATCCTCCTATGCGGAGTTTCTCGCCACCCCGCCCTTCTTCGCGGTCCAGATCGGCGCCTTCATCCGCACCGAATTGGTCGCGCGCTTCGGCTTCGATGAAGCGATGGATACGGGCGAGGATTACAAGCTCTACCTGCAGCTCTGGCAGACGGGACACTGCGCGAAACGCCCCGAGATCTTCTTCGTCAATCGCCGCGACCAGCATTCCACCGGTCCCCGCTCTGCGACAGGGGCCGATTGGGCCCGGCAGGTCGAGGGGATGTGGGCCGACGCGGTCGAACGCGATCCGGTTTGGGCGCAGCTCGAACATCGGGGCGTGGCTGCGAAGATGCAGATCACCAATCCGCTCGACATCATCCAGAACACCCATCTTCAGGGGCGGTTCTTCGAGGATAGCTCGCTCGAAAAGCTGCGCGATCTGATCGGCATGGCGCACCCGCATATCGTCGAGGTCGGCGCGAATATCGGCAACCACGTCGTCTGGTACGCGCAGCATCTGGACCCGGCGCGCATCTATCCGGTGGAGCCGAACCCCGCGGCGCTGACGCTTCTGGACGGCAATATCGCCGCGAACGGGATCGAAGACCTGATCGACCGGCGCGGGATGGGCTTCGGCGTGGGCCGCGCCGAGGGTAGTTTCCGCGCCGAGACGACGCAGGAAAACAACCTCGGGGCTACGACACTGGTCGCCGACGAGGCGGGCGAGTTGAAGGTCGTGACACTGGACGCGCTGATGGCCGATGCCCGCGCCGATTTCCTCAAGATCGACGCCGAGGGGATGGAGCTGGACGTGCTCGCCGGGGCAGAGGCGCTGATCGCGCGCGACCGCCCGCTGATCTGGGTCGAGACCCGCCGCGACAACCTCCTCGCCTTCGCGCAGGAGTGGTGCCGCGCGCATGACTACGTGCTGATCGACAGCGTGTTCTACGTCCACTCGATCGACTACTTCGCCATTCCGAGGGAACGCGCATGACCCAGACAACCCTCTCGCGCAAGGACCGGCGCGCCCGGGCCGCGAAAGCCGCGAAGTATTACGGCATCGCTGATGGCGCCGCGGCACTGACGATGCACGAAGCCTATGAGGCGCTGGCTGCGGCCGACGGCCCGAAAGCCGCGCGACTGGCGCATGAGGTCAGCCAGACCCACCCGGCCAACCGCCACCCGTGGCTCGTGCTGGGCACCGTGGCGCTGGATCGCCGCGAGGCGGAGGCGGCGGCGCAGTTCTTCGACCGCGCGCTGCTGATCGCGCCCAAAGATGCGATGGGTTTGGCGGGGCTGGGCAAAGCGCGGGTTCTGAAGGCCGACATCTTCGCGGCCATCGATCTGTTCGCGCAGGCGATCGAGCGTGGCAGCGAAGACGTTCCGATGGCCCGCCTTTATGCCGATCTGATGGGGCGGCTCGATCGCTCGACCACGGCCGGACGAAATCTGCGCAAGATGGCTCAACGCATGAAAACGGCCGAGATGTGGCTCATCACCGCCGATGCCTTTGCCACCGGCGAAAGCAACGGCGAGGCCGCACCGGCCTACGAGGAAGCCGCGCGTCTCGCCCCGCAGCCCCTTTCCCACCGGATCGGCCTGCTCAAGGCGAAACTCTTCCGGCAGGACTATCAGGGCCTCATCGCCGGAGCCGACGCCTTGCTGTCCGAACTTGAGGAAACGAACGCGCATCGAGACGACGTCGTGACCCTGCGCATGGCCGCGCTGCGGGCACTGGGTGACATCCCGCGCGCGCTCGAGACGCTCTCGCATCGCTTCCAGGACCCGGCCCAGTTTCAGCGTGCCCTCGGGTTTTCCGCCAATTGCCACCTCGACCGCGAGGAGTTCCATGAGGCGCATATTGCCTTCCGGGAGGCGCTGCATCTTGTCGATGGCGGCGGGCTCTGGGTGAAGCGCGCCTATGGCACTTTCCTGATGGGACAGGGCGATTTCGCTGGCGGCGCGCCTTACTACGCGGGACGTCAACCCGAGGCGAACCGCCGCCGTATTCCCTACGAGAACTCCGAACCCGATCGCCTCGCCGCGCGCGAGCGTCTCTTTCTGGTCGACGAGCAGGGGATCGGCGATCAGCTTGCGCTGCTGCCCATCATCGACCGTGCCCCCCTCCCCCCTGGGGCGAAGGTGACTTTCGTGGGCGAGGCAAGGATGAAGCCGCTGATCGAGCGCTGCGGCCTTGGCGTCGATTTCGCGGAGACCACCGAGGTCGACAAGATGAACGTCGCGCCGGAAGAGATGATCTTCGTGGGCGACCTCGTGCGCTATCTCAACGTCGAGGCGCTCGCGGAACAGCCGCTTGGCGGCTACCTGCGCGCGGATGCCGAGCGGGTCGAGGTGATCCGCGCCCGCTACCGCGAGATGGCGCAGGACGGGCCGGTCGTGGGCATCGCCTGGCACAGCAACGACCCGATCACCGGTGCGCATCGCTCCCTCGCGCTCGAGACCCTGCTGGCGGCGCTGCCCGAGGGTGCGCTACTGGTGAACCTGCAATATGGCGACCGGGAAGCAGAGCTTGCACAGGCAGCCCGCACGCGCCCCGATCTGACGCTTTTCGACGATCTAGAGATCGACCAGCTCGCCGATCTCGACGGGTTCGCGGCGCAGATCATGGCGCTCGACCGGGTGGTGAGCATCGACAACACCACCGCCCATGTCTGCGGCGCGCTGGGGCATCCCGACAGCCATGTGTTGATCCCGAAAGGGGCGGCTTGCATGTGGTATTGGGGCCGTCACGGAAGCCCGGATCGCTGGTATGGCAATCTGCAACTTCATCGCCAGACGCAGCTTGGCGACTGGAGCGGTCCGCTCTCCGAGATCGCCGCGCTTTAAGGGGCGCTCAGGACCGAGGGCTTACGCGCCCTCGCCATCCACTTCTTCGGGAAGCGGCACGTCGAACCCCGCCTCCAGTAGCAGCCTGTAGGTTTCCGCGAAGGCCCGCATCGACCCAAGCTGCTCCGATTTCCGCTGCGAGAAGAACACCGTCGCGCTTTGGTGGAACCGGATCGCGGCATCGGTGTCGGGATCCGCGCCGGGGCGATAGGCGCCCACCCGGATCAGATCCTCCATATCCGCATATTTCCCCAGCGCACGCCGGGCCGCCTGCATGATGCGATACTCGGCATCGTTATGGCAGTCGGGCAGCATCCGCGAGATGCTTTTCTGCACGTTCACCGCCGGGTAGCGGTCCTGCTCGGCGATGTGGCGGTCCAGCACGATATGCCCGTCCACGATCCCGCGCACGGTGTCGGCGATGGGCTCGTTCATGTCGTCGCCATCCACCAGAACCGTGTAAAGCCCGGTGATGTCGCCCGTCCCTTCGACGCCGGGGCCGGCCCGTTCCAGAAGATGCGGCAGTTCGGCGAAGACCGTCGGCGGGTAGCCGCGGGTGGTTGGCGGCTCGCCCCCGGAGAGGCCGATCTCGCGCTGCGCCATCGCGAAGCGGGTGACGGAATCGATCAGCAGCAGCACCTGCTTGCCCTGATCGCGGAAATGCTCGGCCACCGCCGTCGCAGTCCAGGCCGCCTGACGGCGCAGCAAGGGCGGCTCGTCGCCCGTCGCCACCACGACGATCGCGCGTGCCATCCCCTCGGGGCCGAGGTCGTTCTGGATGAAGTCCTGCACCTCGCGGCCGCGCTCGCCCACCAGCCCGATCACGATCACATCCGTATCGGTATTGCGCGCGAGCATCGCCATAAGCGTCGATTTCCCGACGCCCGACCCCGCGAAGACCCCCATGCGCTGGCCACGGCAGATCGGGGTGAAGATGTCGAAAACCTTGATCTGCGTCTCCAGCTTCGCGCCGACCCGCTTGCGGTCGAAGGCGCGCGGCGGCGCAGCCTTGAGATCACGCGCCGTCTCGCCCGGAGTCCAGCCGGTGCCGCTGCGCACCGGGCGGCCCAGCGCATCCACGACCTGACCGATCCAGCTTTCATCGGGATGGATCAGATCGCCGTGCTGATCGAGCTCGACCCGATCCCCCACCGACACACCATCCCAGCTGCCGAACGGCAGAACGCGGGTTCCGGCCTCGTTCAACCCGACCGCCTCGGCCAGCACTGGGCCGCGCCGACCGTGCACGATGCACCGCTGACCGATTCCCATCGCGCGTTCGAGCCCGACGACAGTCAGCGACAGGCCCGTGACCGAATGGACATGACCGACAATTCTTGCCTCGTCGGCCTCATCAACCGCATAATTCAAGGAAGAAAAAATCGTATTCACAAGGATAAACCCTACCAATCCATTCTCATACCGATATACTATCCATGAAAACGGAGCGATCCAACGTGAAACTTGATACGATATCCTTTTTTAACCTCGCCTCGGATCGGATGCAGTGGCTTGCGGCCCGCCAGAAGGTGCTGGCCGAAAACATCGCCAATGCCGACACGCCGAATTATCGCGCGCGGGATGTGACCGACTTCCATAGCTTCCTCGAGAAGAGCGACGCGAACCGCTCCGCGGGCGGCCCGCTACACGAGACCACGGTCGAAACCGTGGGCGGCAGCGGCGCGTGGGACAGCAGCCTCGACGGCAACGACGTGGCGCTGGAACAGCAATCCGTGATGGCGAGCGAGAATGCCGATCAATACCGGCTGGCGGCGAACCTCTATCGCAAGGCCTACCAACTTCTCAACGCCGCCAGCGGCAAGGAATAACGCGAGGAGACGACCATGAGCATGGACCCTCTGAAATCAATCGGTGCGATCGCGGCAAGCGGGTTGCGGGCACAAGGGGAGCGGCTGAAGGTCGTCTCCGAAAACGTGGCCAACGCGGATTCGACCGGCTCGACGCCGGGCGCGGACCCGTATCGCCGCAAGACCATCTCCTTCGGCGAGATGGTCGACGACGCCTCGGGCGCCTCGATGGTCGACGTGACCGATGTCGGCCGCGACACCTCTGATTTCGTGCTGAAATACGACCCTGCCCATCCGGCCGCCAATGCCGAGGGCTTCGTGAAACTGCCGAACGTCAATCCGATCATCGAGATGAGCAATATGCGCGAAGCGGCGCGAAGCTACGAAGCCAACCTGAACATGCTCGAGACCGGCCGCCAGATGCGCCGCGAGATGATCGACCTCCTCAAATAGGTGACGCATGAGCGATCCAGTCCTCTCCAATGCAGCGATCCGGGGTGCCTATGGCGCGTCGCGCAGCCTGAGCGGCGGCCCGGCCTCCGCACATGAAGCAAAATCTGCCGGACAGAGCTTCGGCGACATGCTCAAAAGCGCCGCCGAAGAGGCGGTGCAGACCATGCGCACGGCCGATACGACCGCGCAGGCAGGTCTGACCGGGCAGGCCAGCACGCAGCAGGTCGTCGAGGCGACCATGGCGATGGAATCCACCGTCAAGGTCACGGTGGCGATGCGCGACAAGCTGGTCGAGGCCTATCAGGAAATCATGCGGATGCCGATCTGAGGCAGGCGGGGGCGACATGGAAGAGGCCGATGTCTATGCGATCATGTCGGACACGATCTGGACGATCCTTATGGGGGCCGGCCCTATTCTTGCGCTCGCGCTGCTCGTCGGGCTCGGCATCGCGATCTTTCAGGCGCTGACGCAGGTTCAGGAGATGACGCTGACCTTCGTGCCGAAGATCGTCGCGATCTTCGTCGGTCTCGTCCTCGCCCTGCCCTTCATCTACGCAACGCTCTCGCATCTGTCGGATACCGTCTTCGATCTCATCATGAACGGACCCGCGTGATGGCGCGGGCGGCGTGGCTTCAGGCCTTGGCGGTGCTTGCGGTCGCGAGCCTCGCCGCGACAGGCCCCGCACGGGCCGAAGGCTGGGCGGGGTTCTACACCTCCAGCCGCCCCAGCGTGCCGGAGGCAACGACGCCCCTCCCCTCTACCTTCGGCAATGACCAGCAATGCCTGCGCCAGATTTTCGCGGCGCAGGACCGCTACGGCATCCCCGACAACCTGCTGCTCGCGATCGGGCTGCAGGAGGCGGGGTTTCGCAACGAGGGCCGCCTGACCGTTTGGCCGTGGAGCGTGAACGCCGCTGGCGAAGGGCGCGTGTTCGACAGCCGCGAGGCGGCGATGGCGTGGGTCCACCAGAGACAGGCCGCGGGCGTTACGTCGATCGATACGGGCTGCATGCAGGTGAACCGCAAGTGGCACCCGGACGCGTTCGACTCGCTGGCCCAGTCCTTCGATCCGGCGGCGAATGTGGATTATGCCGCGCGGTTTCTGGTCGATCTGCATCGGCGGACGGGGGATTGGTGGATTGCGGCGGGCTCCTATCACTCCTTCACCCCGGAGGCGCGCCAGACCTATCTGACCGCGCTGAAACGCAATCTCGCGGTGGCGCAGAAACGTGGCGATTATTTCGTCCAGCTCGCAGGGGCCGCCCCCGTGGATGCGCCCGCGCCGAGCACCTCGCCGCGCCCTGCGCGCCGGAAACTTCCCGTCTTCTGGTCGGCCGACCTGACGGCGGATCAGGACATGCGGCTGTCGATCTATTCGACCAACGACCTGCAACCCGTGCTTCCCAATTTCACGCGAACGAATTGAGCGAGCGATGAGCCAAAATCAAACCAGTTTCGGCAAGAACCTCGTAGGGCTTGGCATCAAGAACCGCGATATCGGCTTCGCGATTGGCGTGACGCTGATCCTCGGGATGTTGTTCGTCCCGCTGCCACCGATCATCCTCGATTTCGGCCTCGCGATTTCGCTGTCGCTGTCGGTGCTGATCCTGATGGTGGCGCTGTGGATCCCGAAGCCGCTGGAGTTCAACTCCTTCCCGACGCTGCTGCTCGTGGTGACGATGCTGCGGCTGTCGCTCAACATCTCCTCGACGCGGCTCATTCTCAGCCAGGGCCATACCGGCCCCGGCGCGGCGGGCGGCGTCATCGAGGGGTTCTCGCGCTTCATCGTCGGCGGGGATTTCGTGATCGGGATCGTGATCTTCGCGATCCTCGTGGTGATCAACTTCGTCGTCATCACCAAGGGCTCGACCCGGATCGCCGAGGTCTCCGCGCGGTTCTCGCTCGATGCGATGCCGGGCAAGCAGATGGCGATCGACGCCGATCTCGGTGCCGGGCTGATCGACGAGGTTGAGGCCAAGCGCCGCCGCAAGGAGCTGGAGGACGAGAGCGGCTTCTTCGGCGCGATGGACGGTGCGTCGAAATTCGTGCGCGGCGATGCGGTGGCCGGGATCATCATCACGCTGATCAATGTCGTGGGCGGCATTCTGATCGGCGTCGTCCAGCACGGGCTGAGCGTCTCTCAGGCGGCGGGCAACTACACGGTCCTGACGATCGGCGACGGGCTGGTGACACAGATCCCGGCGCTGGTGGTCTCGCTGGCGGCAGGCCTGATCGTCACGAAAGGCGGCACCGAGGGCGCGGCGAACGAGGCGGTGCTGGGGCAGCTGTCGAACTTCCCCAAGGCGCTCTACATGGCGGCGGTGCTTCTTGCCGGAATCGGGCTGCTGCCGGGCTTCCCCATCGTTGTGTTTTTCGCGCTGGCCGGGCTGCTTGCGGGCCTAGGCTATGTGATGCAGGAGCAGGCCGCGCTGCGCGCCAGCGACGAGGCGGCAACGGAGGCCCGCGCGGCCCAGATGGAAGAGACATCGGCCGAGACGACGCAGCAGCAACTCAAGCTCGACGAGCTGCGCCTCAGCCTCGGCGCAGGACTGGTGCCGCTGATTTCGAGCATGGATGCCGCCCTGCCCGGAAAGGTCAAAAGCCTGCGCAACCTTTTCATGAAGGATTACGGTTTCGTTCTGCCCTCGGTGCGCATCAAAGATGACCCGATGCTGGCGACGAACAGGTATTCGATCCTCGTGCAGGGCGTCGAAGCGGCGAAAGGCGAGCTGCGCCCCAACCTCGTGATGGTGATCGACCCGTCCGGCGATCAGGTGAAGCTGCCCGGCGAACGGATCAAGGAGCCCACCTTCGGGCTGAGTGCGGTCTGGATCGACCCGGCGCGCGCGTCCGAGGCCGAACAGCAGGGCCATACGGTCGTCGATCCGGAGAGCGTGATCACCACCCACCTCACCGAGATCATCAAGGAGCATATGTCCGAACTGCTCACCTATGGCGCGGTGAAGAAGCTTCTGGCCGAGCTGGACCGCGACTACCAGAAACTCGCGAGCGATATTTCCAACTCAGCGCCGGAGATTCTGCTGCAACAGGTGCTGCAATCGCTGCTGGCCGAGCGGATCTCGATCCGAAACCTGCCGCTGATCATCGAGGCCGTGGCCGAGGCCGCGCCGTCGAGCACCAACCCCGCCGTCATCACCGAGCGGGTCCGCGCCCGCCTCGCGAACCAGATCTGCCGCGCGCTGGCGGATGGTTCGGGCTTCGTGCCGGTCCTGACCATGTCGGGGGCGTGGGAGCATGAATTCGGCGAAGCGGTGAAGATCAACGGCAAGGATCGGACCTTCCTGATGTCGCCACAACGCGTGCAGGAATTCGTTTTGGAGGCGCGTCAGGAAATCCAGCGCCACGCGGCACGCGACGAATGGCCCGCGCTGATGGTCGCACCGGAAGTGCGTGGATATGTCCGCTCGATGCTCGAACGCGTGAGCCCGATGACGCAGGTGATCTCGCATAACGAGGTCCACCGGAAGGCCGCGATGAAGACGGTCGGGACGATCGGGGCCTGAGCGGTGAGCGGGCTCAGCGCATTTCTCGACGGGCAGCTTTTCGGCTATCTCATCGTCTTTGCCCGGCTGGGCAGCGCGCTGATGTTCATGCCGGGTTTCGGCGAGATGCAGGTGCCGACCCGCAGCCGTCTGGCGATGGCGGTGGTGTTCAGCCTCGCGCTTTACCCCGCGACGCCGGTGATGCCGATGCAGCCCGACAATCTCGTGACCTTCGCCATCTACCTTGGCCTCGAGGTGACGACGGGCCTCTGGATCGGGCTGACGGCGCGGGTGCTGTTCAGCGCGCTGCAATTCGCGGGCCATCAGGCCGGGCAGGTCTCGGGCCTAGCCAACGCTTTCGCGCCCAGCCTCGGCTCGTTCGAGGGCTCCACCATGATCGCGAGCTTCCTGCTGATTTCCGGCGTTGCCCTGATCTTCGTCACGAATACGCATCACATTATCATCCGCGCGCTGCTCTATTCCTACGACGTCTTTCCGCCGGGCACGCTTCTCCTGGGCGACATGGCGAAGCAGATCGTCAAAGCCGCATCGGCCAGCCTCTATATCGGGGCGGCGATCGCGGCCCCATTCTTCGTCATGGGGCTGATCTTCAATCTCGGGATGGGGCTTGCGAACCGGATGATGCCCGCGCTGCCGGTCTTCTTCGTCGCAGCGCCTGCGCTGATCGCGTCGGGCCTGCTGATCCTCGCGGCGGCCTCGCCCAGCATGCTGCATGTCTTCCTCGGCCAGTTCACCGACTGGCTCGGAACTTTCGTCATACCCTAAGGAGCGCGCCGTGGCCGAAGGCGACGAACAGGACAAATCCTCGAAGACCGAAGAGCCGACAGACAAGCGGCTGAAATCGGCGCGCGAGAAAGGCGATGTTCCCTCCTCGCGCGAGACCGGCAACATGATGTCGGTCTTCTCGCTGCTGATGATCGTGGTGTTCGTCCTTCCGGTCGTCGCGGGCCGGGCGATGACGTCGCTCGGTCAGGTCTTCGCCGGGGCGGGCCAGGTGAAGATCGGCCAGGGGTCGGCAGGTGCGCGCGATATCGGCGACATCCTCAGCCTGCTTTTCGGCGAGATCGCGGGCTGGGCCGCCCCGATCTTCGGCGTGATGCTTCTGGCCGCGCTGTTCGGCGTGTTGATCCAGGGCGAGACCGTGATCTCGTCCGAGCGCATGAAGCCGAAACTGTCGAAGCTCTCGCCGCTCGCAGGGCTCAAGAAGATGTTCTCGCCCGGCGCGCTGGTCGAGTTCGCGAAAAGCATCACCAAGGTTCTGGTCATCGGCGCGCTCGCGCTCTGGGTGGCGAAACGCGCGGTCACCGGGATCTGGCAGGGCGAGAATTTCCTGCCCGAGCATATCCCCAGCTACGCGGCTCATTGGGCAAGCTGGCTGCTGAGCGCGGCGATGGTGTTTCTTGTGCCGATCACAATTGGCGATATCATCTGGAAACGGTTCGAATGGCGGCGCAAACTGCGCATGTCGCTCAAGGAAATCCGTGACGAGATGAAGGATTCCGAGGGCGATCCGCAGATCAAGGGTCGCCGCACGGAGATCGCGCGCCAGCGGGCCCGTCAGCGCATGGTGCAGGCGGTGCCGACCGCGAGCGTGATCGTGACGAACCCGACGCATTACGCGGTGGCGCTGAAATACGAGCAGGGCAGCGACGCCGCCCCTGTTTGCGTCGCCAAAGGGGCCGATGCCGTGGCCGCGCGCATCCGCCAGATCGCGCGCGAGAATGAGGTGCCGATCGTCGAGAACAAGCCCCTCGCCCGCACGCTTCACGCCACGATCGACGTGGATGACACGGTGCCGGTCGAGCATTGGCAGGCGGTCGCGGAGATCATCGGCTACGTCATGGACCTGCGCCGCAACATCCGGCGCGCACCGCCGAAAGGCTCGGTGTTGCGGGTCGACGAAGATTAAAAAAGGGGGCTGCGCGCCCCCTTTCCCCAATCAGCAACAACTGCGCCGCGCGGATCAGTTTAGCTTGACGTTGACCAGCTTCTGATCGCCCGGCAGCTTCGAGCGTTCGAGAATGATCTTGGAGACCGCCCGCGCGCGGACCGGGTTCATCTCGGCCATGATCGGGGCGACGTCGCGCTCCTTCATCGTGGCCAGCACCATGACCGTCACCTCGATATCGAGGTCGTTCATGATCGAGGCCGCCGCCGCGGGCTTCATGTTCTTGTAGATCGACACGAGACGATCGACCTCGTCGCTATGCGATTTGTCGACCTTGTCGAGCAGCTTGGTCACCTTGTCCTTCAACTCGGTCAGATGCTGCGACTGGGTGTCGAGACCCTGCTTGGCAAGCTCGATCTCGGCGCTGCGGGCGTCGAGTTTCTTCTTCTGCTCGGCGAGGAGATCGCGCTCCTGCCGCACGGACATCAACAGCTCTTCCGGCGTCGGTCCGCAGCCGCCGGTCGCATCGGCGGAGGCATCGCTCGCCGGCGTCGCGGCGGCGTCCTTCTCCGCCCCGCTTGCGAGCGCGGCCTGCAACAGCGAATCCGGAAACGGGATCATGTCGGAGGGAAGGCTGGTCGCGAGTTTCGCACCGCCAGAGAGCAGCAATACGCCCACGAGAACCTGAAGCGGACGGCCCTTCACCACTGGCCCTGCGCCTCCCGGCGCACTCGGGTCTGCTCGAAGAAGCTTTTGACCAGTTCGGCCTTGCCGGTCACACGGGTCAGCCCCATCGGCGCTTTCGGCGCAGCGCGGCGCGAGTTGAAGGTCAGGGCGGGCGCGGCCTCTTGCGCGGGCGCCGGTTCGGGCGTGGGCGCTTTCTGAGCCTCGGCCACGGCGTCCTTCATCTCCTCGACGGAGAGTTGCGACTTGTCCACGGCCGCGGAGAAGGCCGCGACGAGCGGCTCCATCTCTTCGAGAACGAGCATGAGCTTTTTCACCCGCCGCGTGATCACCACGCCATAGGCCATCAGCCCGACAAGAGACACGAGAATAATCGCGTTAATCAGCATCGACATCATTGCTCCACTCGTCCTTTCCCATGAGGTTCGCGGTCACTTTCAGTGCCATCGACCCGTTTTGCTTCTTGCCCATTTCGCCTTCGAGAACCGGGCTCCCGGCACAGAGCAACAGGACCGGATGGCTGTCGTCGATCCGCAGATCGAGCGTGTCCCCGACTTTCCAGTCCAGAATCTCGCGCATCGGCACCACCAGCTCGTGCAGCTGCGCGGTAAGCGCCACCGAAGACCCTTCGATCTTCTGCTTCAGCTGCGTGCGCCACGAGCTGTCCGCGCCGAGCCGATCCCCGAAGAAGATCTTGGTGAGCAGCGGGCGCACCGGCTCGAGCGTTGCATAGGGCAGGATCAGGTGGACCTCGCCATTATATCCCTCGAGACTGACCTTGAGCGGCACGCGGACCGTGGGGCTGTTGGGCTGGGCGATATTGGCGAATTGCGGATTGCTCTCCATCCGGTCGACCTGGAACGAGACCTCGCAAATCTGCCGGAACCCCACCGCCATATCGGCAAGGATGCGTTCGGCGACCTGCTCGCCCATCCGGCGCTCGATCGTGGTGAAACCGTGCTTGGCATCCTTCGCCCGGCCCGACGGCTGTCCGCCCAGCATCAGTTCGAGCGCGGAGAACAGGAAGACCGGATCCTGCGAAAGGATAAACTGGTCGTCCCAAGGATCGGCCTGCGCGACCGCGATCAAACCATGCTTGGGCAGGCTTTTCATCGCGTCGGCAAAGGGCAGGTATTCGACCTCGCCCAGCGTCACATCCAACACCGAACCGGTCAGCGATTTGAGCGAGCTGGAGAAGGACAGAACGAAGCGCTCGAAGATCACGTCCAGCATCGGCAGACGCTCGTAATTGAGCATCGACATGCGGATAATCTCGTCTTCGATCTCCGCCGTCGTTGTGGCCGCCGTCGCCATGTCCGCCTGTTCCGCCATCGTCACTGCACCACCAGATCGCTGATGAGAATTTCGCTCGGCGTGTCATCGCCCACGACCGCGCGGGCGCGCTTGAGCAGTTCCGCCTTGAGCTTGATGAGGCCGATGCTGCCGCGCAGATCCTCCACCGTCATCTGACGCAGGAACCCGGTGAAGGTGTCGCGGATGAAGGGCTTCTTCTCGGTCATCTTGGCATCGGCATCCGGCGATTCGGGATAGACCAGCGCGAGGTGAATCTTGAGGTAGCGCGCGGCGGGCGTGCCGTCTGCGGTCGTCTCGGTGATGTTCACCACGATGTCGTCGAAATCCAGCAGCGCATCCGCGCCAGCTGCGCCCGAAGCGCCATGCCCGGCCGAATCCGCCGCGCCGCCCCCGGTGAGCGCCGAGACGCCGCCGAAGGCTACGAAACCACCGCAGAACATGGCCACGACCGCGAGCGCACCCGCCGCCATGACGAGACGCTTATGGTCGCGCAAGGTCCGCCAGCGCGTTTCGGGCGCCTCGGCAACCTCTTCTTCATCAACGGCCGCATCAAACATCGGCTATCACGCCTCTCTTCGTCGAATTTAAAGATAAAATCCGATCTCAACTGGATATCATGAAGTATATACATCCGCACTTTACTTGCAATACAAAGATAGAATAGCCTCTACAGGATCAATTAAGAATAACTGGTGTTCGCCGTGCAGCAATTCTTGCAGAACCTTCAATCCTTGGGACGGCGCAAGCTCCTGATGCTTGGGGCTGTCGGTGTCGTCAGCGTTCTCGCGCTGGTCTTCGGCCTCTCAGTCGTGACGGCCCCGAGCTACAAGCTGCTCTACAGCCAGCTTTCGCCCTCCAGCGCCGCGGGAATCGTCGACGCGCTCGATCAGGCAGGGTTCAAGACGCAGCTATCCGCAGATGGCAGCGCGGTGTCGGTCCCCGAAGGCGATATCGCCCGCGCCCGCATGGCGCTGGCCGAGAAGAACCTGCCCGTGGATGGCGAACCCGGCTGGGAGCTGTTCGACAATGCGAGCGGCTTCGGCATGAACACCTTCATGCAGCATGTGAACCGGCTGCGCGCGATGGAGGGCGAGCTGGCGCGCTCGATCCAGACCATCGACGGGGTGCGCAGCGCCCGCGTCCATCTGGTTCTGCCCGAACGCGAAGCCTTCTCGCGCACCAGCCCCGATCCGAGCGCGAGCGTCATCGTCCGCGCCGCCTCTTCTCGCGGGATCAGCCGCAAGGAGGCACTGGCGATTCGCAACCTGATTGCGGCGGCAGTTCCCAATCTCGACGGCAACCGGGTGACGGTGCTCTCGGCCAGCGGCGAGACGATCCTCGCGGAGAACTCCGATGCGGCCGGGCAAGCGACGCTCCAGTCGAACAAGGCCGCGACCGAGGACCGGATGGCGCGCTCGATCGAACAGATCCTGACGGCGCGCGTCGGTGCGGGCAACGCCCGCGTGCAGGTCAATGTCGATCTATCCAACCAGCGCGAAGTCGTGGTGCAGCAAAGCTTCGACCCCGATCAGCAGGTCGTGCGCTCCACCCAGAACAATGCCGAGCAGCAGAAGGGCGTGCAGAACGGCGATTCCGGTGTGAACACCGGCAACAACATCCCCGGCGCGCTTGGCGGTCCAGGTGCGAGCAGCACGACCGACAGCCGCAGCAAGAACGGCGAGTCGGTGCAATACGAGATCGGCAACACCCGGCGCGAGACCACGACCGAAGCCGGTGCGGTGCAACGCGTCTCGGTCGCGGTGCTGGTGAACGGCATCTACAACGTGCAGGACGACGGCTCGCTGAAATACGAACAGCGCTCGCCGGAAGAAATCGCCCGCCTTACTGCGCTGGTGAAATCGGCGATCGGCTATAACCAGAACCGCGGCGACACCGTCTCCGTCGATAGTCTGCGCTTCATCGATTACTCGATGGAGGTCGGCGGCCCCGTTGGCCCGACGCTGATGCAGCGGCTTTCGAACAATATCGTCTCAATCCTGCGCTGGGTCTTCGCCCTGCTGATCGTGGTCGCGGTACTGGTCTTCGGCCTGCGCCCGCTGCTGAACCGGGCCGACCGCGAGCGCGCGCGGCTGAGCGAGGCGACCGGCGCCGGGGCGCTCGCAGCCCCCGAGGGCGAGGCGGAAGCAGCGACCCCCGCGAGCAACAACCTGCCCGCCGCGCCCGCCAACGCCGTAGCGCCCCGAACGCAGGAGGCCGCCGAGCCCGCAGCCCCCGTCCAACGTGCAGAGCGCTACGACCCCGCCGGGGACGAGGAGCTGATCACCAACTTCGCGATCAGCGGCGCAATCCTGAAGCGCAAGGTCTCCGCGATCCAGAAGATCGCCGAAGACGAACCGCAAGAGGCCCTCAAGGTCCTGCGCGGCTGGCTGTTGAACGAGGCGTGAGATGACGGTTTTCCAGCGCGATTTCGATGAAGAGATGCAGGCGGAAGATGCCCGCCGCGCCGCCGAACGCCTGAAGGTCTTCACCCAGGCCGATCTCGATGCGGCAGCGGCGGCTGCGCGCGCCGAGGGGTTCGAGGCGGGCCGTGTGCAGGGGCGCAATGAGGCCAGCGCCGAGATCACAGCCTCGCTCGAGGCGCGCCAGACCGAGGCGCTGGAGAAATTCGCCCCCGAGGTCGCGACGCTTCTTGGCAATCAACTGGCCCATCAGGCCGCGCTGGAGCGGCACCTTTGCGGCTTCGCGCTGCGCGTTTGCGAGAAGGTCTTCCCCGAATTCATCGCGAGCTGCTCGACCGCGCGGGTCGAGACGCAGATTCGGCGGGCGATGGAAATCGCGCTGCGCAAACCGAGCCTCACGATCCGCCTCTCCCCCGCCAATGTCGCGGGGCTGACGCCGGTGATCGAGGCCAGCGCCGGGCCGAACAGCCCCACCCTGAACATCGTCGCGGACCCGGCGCTTGCCGATGGCGACATCCATGCCGACTGGGATGACGGCGTGATGGATTACAGCTTCGAGACGGTCTGCCGCAGCATCCTCATCGCTTTGCGCCAGACCGTCTCCCCCCAAGCCACACCAATCAGGAAAGCCGTGTAAATGTCCGACAACGATACGCCCGAATCCACGCAACCGCCTGAGACGCCGGAGACCGAAGCGCAGCCGACGCAGGACGAAGCCCGCGCGGCAGCGGCGGAGAATCTGCTGCACAGCCTCGCCAGCAAGCAGGCCGCGAGTGACGGTGACGGACAGAACGTCAACGCGATGCTCAATGTCGGGCTCTCGGTTCAGATCGTGTTGGGCCAGAGCCGTATCCCGATCTCGCAGCTTCTCAACCTCAGCCGCGGCTCGGTCATCGAGCTGGAGAAGAAGATCGGCGAGCCGGTGGACGTGGTGATCAACGACCGGCTCGTCGCGCGCGGCGATCTGGTGAAGGTGGGCGAGAACCGCCTCGGCGTCACCCTGACCGAGATCGTCAAAGACTACGTCCCGACACGATGACCACCCTCGCGAAGCGATCTTTGACGGCGAAGGCTGGCCTGCCGCTCTTCGTTCTGACCCTCGCCGCGTCGCTCGCGTTCAGCGGCAGCGCCGAGGCACAGGAGGCGGGCGGCTTGCTGGGCGATCTGGCGCAGGGGCTCAACAACGCCGCCCCGGGCAGCGACGCCGCCGCCAGCCTGAGCGGGCGGATCATCCAGCTGATCGCGCTGATGACCGTGCTGAGCATCGCGCCGGGCGTCCTCGTCGTCATGACCAGCTTCACCCGCTTCGTGATCGTCTTCTCGATGCTGCGCTCCGCTCTGGGGCTCAATCAGACGCCGCCGAACATGGTGCTGAGCGCGATGGCGCTGTTCATGACCTTCTTCGTGATGCAGCCGGTCTTCGACGATGCCTGGACCGGCGGGCTGCGGCCGCTTCTGAACAACACGGTGACCGAGGAACAGGCGATCGTGCGGATCGGCGCGCCGTTCAAGGCCTTCATGTTCGCCAATACGCGCCCCAAGGATCTGAAGCTCTTTGCCGATCTCGTCCGCGACAACGAAGCAGGGCAAAACGCCGAACCCGCGCCGGAGACGCCCGCGCCTGCCACGGCGGAGGAGGCGAGCTGGCGCACCCTCGTCCCCGCCTTCATGATCTCCGAACTGCGGCGCGCCTTCACGATTGGCTTCCTGATCTACCTGCCCTTCATCGCAATCGACCTCATCGTCGCCTCGGTGCTGATGAGCGCAGGCATGATGATGTTGCCGCCGGTGATGATCTCGCTGCCCTTCAAGGTGATCTTCTTCGTGCTGATCGACGGCTGGTACATGCTCGCAGGGAGCATGATGCAATCCTATGTCGCCTATGGCGGGGGCGGCTGAGCCTCGGCGCCGCCCCTATCCTTAGAAAACGCCTAACCGCAAAGAATAGCGCGCAATCCTGATTGAGAATGCAAGGATAGACTGCTATTCTTGCCGAGACTTCAGAACAGATCGAGCGCCGACGATGAAAACCTCCCGGGATTACAAGAAACTCCGCGGCCCCGAGAAGGCGGCGATCCTTTTCCTCTGCCTTGGGGAGAAGCATGGCGCCGGGCTGATGCAGAGGCTCGACGATTACGACATCCACTCGATCACCCACGCGATCTCGTCTCTGGGCACGATTCCCGCCGATGTCGTGGAAGAGGTGATGAGCGAGTTCATGGAAACCGCAGGCGATGGCGGCGGCATCGTCGGGTCGATGGAAATGGCGCAAAGCATGCTCAAGGGGTTCCTGCCCGAGGATCGCGTGACCGACATCATGCACGAGATCCAGGGCCCGCTGGTGGGGCGCAATATCTGGGAGAACTTCTCTGCGCTCAACGAACAGGTGATCGCCAATTACCTCAAGGAAGAGCACGATCAGACGGTCGCGGCGATCCTGAGCAAGGTGAAGCCCGAGGTGGCCTCGAAAGTGCTGCCGCTCTTGGGCGAGGAGCGCATGATGGAAGTGCTGGAGCGGATGATCGGCATCGACACCGTGCCGCGCTACGTCTTCCAGAATATCGAGGAGACGCTGCAGAAAGAGTTCATGAGCTCGGCGACGCGCAACACCGGGCCGGACCCGCAGCAGCGCATGGCCGACCTCTTCAACAAGCTCGACAGCAAGCTGTTCGACGACATCACCCAGCGTCTGGAGAAGCGCATTCCAGAGGCGTTCGGCGCGATCAAGGCGAAGATGTTCACCTTCGACGATCTGTGCAAGCTCGACCAGCAGAGCCTCGTCAAAGTCATGCGCGGGGTCGAAGGGCAAACGCTTCCGCTCGCCTTGCGCGGGGCCAAGAAGGAGGTGCGCGATTACTTCCTGAGCGCCCTGCCCGCCCGCTCGCGCGACATGCTGAACGAGGAAATGACCGCGATGGGCCCGGTGCGCGGGCGCGAAGTGCAGGAAGCGCAATCCGCGCTGGTGGACTATGCGCTGGAGCTGTCGCGCGACGACGAGATCCGCATCCCGCTCGACGATGACGACGTGATTATCGACTGAGGTCAGCCGCGATCTAAGGCAGGCTTACCGGTAGCGCGAGGCCGAGAAGGTCGCGATCGCGGTCAGATCGAAGGTCGCGGGCACGAACTGGCCCGAGCCGCCCTGAACCGCACCTTGCATCAGCGTCACCGCAGCACTCCCCGCGCCGTTCGTCGCGAAACTCTGCGCATCGGATACGGCGACGAAATGAGAGATCAGATTGTCGACCTCCTTCGGGTCCTTGAGCTTCGTGATGTCGAACTTGTCCTCGAAAATCTGTTTCTGCCGCTCGACATCGAGCTTCACCACGTCATTGGGGATGCCCAGGGCCGTGCGCATGAACTGCGCCGTATCCTTGTCTTTCAGGACCGAATACCACGTTTTGACGCCATCGAGCTTCTGACGGAATTCGAGCACGGACCCGACGGTCGCGTTCTGCTCGCTCTCGCCATTGATGAACTGCTGGCTGACATATTGATCGACGATCTTGTCCTGCCACGCGGTCGAAGAGGTATTCGTATTCGCCGTCCCGCCATTGGTGAACCCGAGCGCATCGTAGAGCTTGCGGAAGCGCGGATCGGTGAGCTTGTTCACAAGCGAGGTCTTGTCGGCGGAATCGCTCGACAGGATTTCGCGCATCATCGCCTTACCGAACATCTGGTCTTCCAGATCGAAGGCTTTCATCACGAAGCTATAGGCGTCGTAATTGTCCACCAGATCGGCTGCAGTGTGGATATTGGCGATATTCTCGCGGAAACGGCTGATCGCGCGGGCATGTTGCGGCTCTTTCGCCAGCTGATCGAGCTGCTTGGATTGAGTCCGGTCGATCAGGTTCAGAGCGAGGCGGCTGCTCATGCCCGAAATCGTCAGCATTCTTCTCCCTCCAGCGCCACCGCCGGGCTCGCATCTCCGGAGAGGCGCGCGAACAGCTCCTCTTCGCGTCGCATGACCGGGCGCAGCGCGCTCAACGCCTTGTAGTAATCGCCCTGGGAGACCCAGTTCGCTGCCTCGAAGACGCCGCCGACCACGGGGGCACTGAAAATCGTGGCAAGATCGGCAAGCTTTTCCTGAATGACCGGCACCAGCGTGTCGCGCGTATCGGCGCGGATCAGCGCGGTCTGGATCAGGAAATAGGCCTGCTTCACCGGAGTCGGCTCGCAGTTCTCATCCAACAAATCCTCCGCCCGGATCACGTCGGCGGTGTTCTCGATCTGAAGCGTCTGTCGGCGGTTGGCATTTCGGATCACGCATCCATTGACCACGATCCGCTCGTTCGGTTTCAACGTCAGTCGTAGTGCCATGACCCGCGCCCCTTTATTCCGCAGCCACCGGCTCGCCAGCGTCGCCGCTGAGCCCGCGGATGATGTTGCGATTCACCTCGACGAGGGGCGAGACCGTGCCACCGCCGCCCATTACGACCTGCGTCTCCCGCTCGACCCAGAGCGCGAGAGAAATCAGCGCCGCTTTCAGTTCGGCGGGGAACTGGTTCGCCGGCTCCGCGAGGTCATCGCGCAGTGCGGTCCAGATGCGCTCGTTCTCCCAGAGCGCAGTGCGCAGACCCTGCGCGAGGATCGCCCCGCGCCCGGCCTGCGACGCGCTGTCATAGTCGGCCAGAAAGGCTTCAAGCTCTCCGGTGACGCGGGACAGGATACGACGCTCGATCTGCCGCGGAGACTCGGTTTCGGAAATGGTTCGCTTATACGCGGCGACGCTCATGCAAGCTCTCCTCTCGATATTCTTTTGTTCTCTTTGCCCGAACTTAGCACGCCCCGGTTAAAGGCGTTTTTAAACTTTGCCAGAAAAGACAACCCAAGCGCGACAAAAGAAAAGGCCCCGTACTGCACGGGGCCTTTCCATTCAGTTCATCGCCACGATTTAGCGGAACAGGCTCAGAAGGTTCTGAGGGCCCTGGTTCGCGATCGAGAGCGACTGCGTCGCGAGCTGCTGCTGGACCTGGTAGGACTGCAGGCGAGCCGCCTCCTTCTCCATGTCCGCATCGACCATGTTGCCGACACCGGTGTCGAGCTTGTCGGTCAGCTTGCCGAGGAAGTCCTGCTGGGATTCCAGCGACTTCTCCGCAACACCGAGCGAGGTCGCGTTGTCGATGGCCGTCGACAGGGCGCTTTGGGCGCTCGTCAGCGCGCTGGTCAGAACCGCCGCCGAACCACCAGAGATATCGATCCCGCTCAGCGTCGCCTGAAGCGAAGAAAGATCGACCGCCTGGAAGGTCATCGACGTGGTCGCGAAGGAACCGCTTGCGCGGCTGATCCCGGTGACGACCGTCACGTTGGCCGAACCGTCGACGAGGCTGTCGCCGTTGAAGGTTGCCTGGCTGATCGTGGTGCCGATCTGATCGACGATGCTGCGCAGTTCCTTCTGAACCGCAGCATGATCAACCGCGTCGCCCTGAGCGAACGAAACACGCTCGACGAACTGCTGGGCGAGATCCTTCACCGACTCTGCACCAAGACGCGCGGTCGAAACCGAGTTCTTGGTCAGGGTCAGACCTTCGTTGATCGACTTGTACATGCCGCTGTCGCTGTTCATCGATTCCGAGATCGAGAAATATGCGGCATTGTCTTTCGCCGAGTTGATCTTCTTGCCGGTCGAGATGCGGTTCTGCGTGTCTTCGAGCCCCTTGTTCACCGAACGCAGGGTCGAAAGAGCATTCATCGCGGAGGTATTGGTAAGAATGGACGACATTTCTAGTCACTCCTCATTCTGAAAGATATTTGTTTTCGTCTTCTGACAGAAAAACGGCGCGAGCCGTGGAGAGGAATTTTGGACCGAAGATTAAGCGCAGGTTAACGTTTTGGCGGAATCTAGAATTCCCTATCGATATGCATCTGCGGCCCGTCCTGTCCTGTGACCGGTTTGCCACTCTTTCCATAGAGGCCATCGAGACTGTGCCGGTTCCGGATCTTCTCGATCTCGCGCACGATGTCCCGGGTCGCCTCGGACATCCGCGACAGCAGAACGCTATTGTCCTGCACGGCGGTCTTCAGTTGGCGGAGCTTTTCGCGCAGCGCGGGCGCAGCATCCTCAGACGCTTCGAGGAACGGCTCGATCACGGGGATCTTCAATTCGATCCGCTTCAGCAGGTCCGCCTTGCGATCATAAAGCTCGGTGACGCGATCAAGATACCCCGCCTCGACCGCCGCGATTTCGTCACGCAACAGATCGAGCGTCGCATCGATATTCGCCTCAAAGGCGGCGAGGTTGGCGTCGTCTTGTTCCGTGAGGACAGGTCCCTCGGCGGAAATCTCGCGCCGGGCCTGCATGCGCTTGCGAAAACGCGACGGGGTCTCATCAGCCATGCTCTTCTCCGTTCGAGTTGTAAGCGCCGATCATCCGCTCGACGCTCTGCGCGATCCCGGTCCGGCCGGAGGCGGCGATCTCATCCGCGATGCCGCGCGCGAGGAAAGATTTCCACATCTCCTCGGCGTGGCCGCCATCCAGCCCACCCATCTTCACGGTCTTCATCATCTCGCCCACCGCCTGCTGCAGAAAGGTCGCCTCGAAATTCTTGGCGATCTCCTTCGCGTCCTGCGTCTTCGCACCGGAAGCGGCAGGCGCTTTGAGCGACGCAGCCGAGAGCGACGGCTTCGACGGATCCAGCGGGTTCATCAGATGATCTCCAGATCGGCATGAAGCGCGCCCGCGGCCTTGATCGCCTGCAGGATCGAGATCGTCTGCCGGGCGCCCACGCCGATTGCGTTCAGACCGTCCACGAGGTCCTGAAGGCTGACATCGCCCCCCTGGAGCACGCTGAACTGGGTGTTTCTCTCTTCGACCTGCACATCCGTTTCGGGCACCACGACCGTCTCCCCGATGGAGATCGGCTTCGGCTGGCTGACCGCGTAGCTTTCCTTGACCTTCACGGTCAGACCGCCCTGACTGATCGCGACCTGATCGATCCGCACATTCGAACCGATCACGATGGTCCCGGATTTTTCGTCGACCACCACCTTGGCGACGGAATCGGGCGTGACGGGCAGGTTCTCGATCATCGCCAGCAGCTCCGGCACGCCGTATTTGCCCTTCGCCTGCACTTCGATAGTGGAGGGGTCGAGCATCTGCGCGGTGTCGTGGCCGAGCTTGTCGTTAATCACCCCGGCGACGCGCGACGCGGTCGTGAAATCGGGCTCGCGGAGGGACAGCCGCACGGAATTCATCGAGTTCAATTCGAATGCGATTTCCTTCTCGACGATGGCGCCGTTCTCCATCCGCGCGACGGTCGGCACTCCATCCACGATGCTCGCCGCATTGCCCTTCGCGCTATAGCCCGCGACCGAGATCGGCCCCTGCCCCACGGCATAGATCTCACCATCCGCCCCGACGAGCGGCGTCACGATCAGCGTGCCGCCGCGCAGACTGTCCGCATTGCCGAGCGAGGAGATTGTCACGTCGATGGTCGAACCGCGGCGGGCGAAGGGCGGCAGCTTCGCCGTCACCATCACCGCGGCGGTATTCTTCGTCTTGATCGCATCGCCGGAGAGATTGCCGACCCCGAGCCGTTCGAGCATCCCCTCGATCGACTTCTTGGTGAAGGGGCTGCCGTTGAGGGTGTCGCCGGTGCCGTTCAGGCCGACCACGAGACCGTAGCCCACGAGCTGGTTCTCACGCACGCCCTCGAAACTGGCGATATCCTTGATGCGAACCTGTGCGGCGGCCGGGATCGCGCAGAGCGTCCCTGCAATGACGGAGAGCGCGACGAGCGCCCCACGAACCCCGGCGCGAGAAAACGACGCCCGATTACCTTTTCGGCGCAAAGAAGCAAGCATAGTTTCCTCACATCACCAGCACATTCCGCCAAATTAAAGCAAAACATAAATAGTGTCCAATATAAATCAGTACTATTCTTGACTAATCCTTTGTGGCAACTTAGCGTGATCTTGCCGCTTGTGCGAGAAACTTGCCCGGGATGGAGGCCTGCATGAATATTTACGTCTTTGAGCCTCGCGATGGCCGCGTTCGCGGCCTGCTCAGCGAGCTGGAGAGCGTTGGGCTGCAACCCGTCCTCGTCCCCGCATCCTTCTTCGCGTCCGATCTCAGTACGCTGAACCAGAAGGGCGTCGACACGCGGGCGATTCTGATCGGCGACTGCCCGGAAGTGACCGACTATATCCGGGCCATCCGGAGCTGCGGCTGCCGCAATCCGGTTCTGGTGATGCGCGACTTCAAGAACTCACGCGATGCCTCGGAAGCGCTCGATGCCGGGGCCGACGACGTCATGGTCAGCCCGATCAAGGGGATCGAAGCGCTGTCGCGGATCAATTCGATCATCCGCCGCTCCTATGGCCACGCCGCCGAGAGCATCAGCGTCGGCGAGATCACCGCCTTCTTCGACGGGCGCGATCCGATGGTCTCGGGCGCCCGCCTGAAGCTGTCGAACCGCGAACACGCGATCTTCCAGCACCTGGCGCTGAACGCGAACAAGGTGATTGCGAAAGGCGCGATCTATGATGCGGTCTACGGGATGAGCGACGACCAGCCCTTCGACAAGGTCATCGACGTCTATATCTGCAAGCTGCGCAAGAAGATCGCCGATGCGGCCGATAGCGGCCACCAATATATCGAGACGGTCTACGGTCGTGGCTACAAGTTCAGTGAACTGGAAAGCACGAGAGACGTGAAGCTCGCAGCTTATGAGAAAACCGACGCGCGGGGCACGGTAGCCGCGCGATAAGCGCGCGACTCAGAGATAATTCAGGATCGACAGCTTCGACATCTGTGCGGCTACGCTGTAGCTCGCGCTGAGTTGCGTCTGGAGCGCGGTCATCCGGGTCGCGGCCTCGTACGGATCGACCGAGACGTAATCCGACAGGCGGCTGTTGAGCACCGAATCCATCGATTGCTGCTGCGTCAGCTTGATGTCGAGCCGCTTCTGCTTCGCACCCAGCGCAGTTTCGGAATTGCGCAACCCCTCGACGCCATCGCTCAGCGCTTTGACGCCGGCGGCTATCCAGCTTTTATAGGCATCCTGATCAGTGATCTTCGACACGTCGGTCGAGGCGAACAGCGCAAGCCCCTTGATGAGGTTGCGGAACTCGGGATCGTCCGCCTGCATCCCGTAATCGAGCGTCTCGCCATCTCCGATCAGCGCCGTTTTGCGCGGCGTCCCGGCTGTCGCGTCCCCCTGGAAGAAGGTCGAGCTGTAGCGTTTGGCCGGATCGGCATTGGTGTCGTCGAACACGCTGTCGATCTGCGACAGCATCGCCGCGGCCTGGGTCGCATCTGCGGGGCCGCTGCCCACGATCCCCGACAGGACATCTCCTGCCGACAGGCCCGTTGCGCCATTCGCCACGTCATAGCCCCGCAGCGCCGGCTTGTCCGAAGCTACCCCGGAGAACAGATGCTCCCCGTCGAGCGAGACATTCAGGCTCGTCATGATGGTGTCGAGGGCGGCGCGCGCGCTTTGCTGCAGGGTCGCTGCCGAGGCGCCGGGGCGCTCGAGGTTGCCGACGGCGAGCCCGAGCACATCCTGCGCGGCCCCGCGCGCCGTAGACGCGCTGGATGCGATCATATCCAGCTTGCTCCCGAGGAGCTTGTTCGAGGTAATGAAATGCGAATTGGTCGTCGCGCGATCTTCCAGCGCGAGCACGAAGGCCGATTTCGCCCCCATATCCGCATAGACATCAGATTTGCGTCCGGTCGCGACCTCGTCGCTCGTCCGTTGCAGCTCTGCCGTGGTGCGGCTGACCGACCGCCGCGAGATCACGCTCATCTGCAAGGTCGACAGCGAATTCCGGATTAGGGGGATCATCGTTCAGTCTCCTCAGACGGCTTCAAGCAACGTGTCCATCATCTTCATGACGGCAGTCATCATCTTCGAATTTGCGGCATAGCTTTGCTGAATCGTTATCAGCTTCTGCATCTCATCGTCGATGTTCACGCCCTGAATGCCCTGGCGCGTGCCGTTCACCGTCTCGGCGGCGGTGCGCGCGGCGGCGAACCGTTCCTGAGAACGGGTGCCCTCGAATTCCTGCGCCGAGATCATGTTGCTGCCGTAATCGCGCAGCGACAGCGACGTCTCCAGCCCCGTTCCCGGGTCCGCCGAAAGCGGATCGTCGAACATCGAAACGAAGGCTTCGATCTGGGTCGAGTCGCCTGCGGCACCCGGCGTGGTGGCGCCGATCCCGTCGCGCAGGCGCGATAGCTGGCCACCCTGCGCCGGGTCCACCGCGGCATTGACCGAAATCCGCCCCGCCAACCCTTCGAGCTTGGCCGGGTCGAAAGCCGCGCCTGCATCGGTGAAGAGCCCCGCCTGCCCCGGCGCGAGCGAGGCATCGGCCCCCTCGAACCCCTGCACGAGCCCCCGTGCCATCTCATCGAGCTGAAGCTGGAAGCGCGGCAGAACGTCTTTCTTCACCACGAACAGACCGGCGAGACTGCCATTCTGGAAGCCGCGCGCGTCGGTGGAGTCCGGGGTGATCTCCGTCTTGCCCGCGAACAGCTTTCCAGCCACCTGATCATAGGTGATGTAGCTGGCCTGATCGCCGTCGACGAGAGGCGTCCCGCCAGCCGTGTAGAGCGTGGCCCGCCCATCGGTGGAACGGCGCACCTGCATGTCGATCAGCTTCGACGCGTTTTCCACCAGCACATCCATCTGATCTCCCAGATCGGCTGCGCCGAGCGAGCCGGGCGGCGCGTCCGAGATTTGCTTGTTGAGCGAGGTGATCTTGTGCAGCGTCTCGTTGAAATCGGAGACGTCGTATTTGATCTCCATATCGACCTCGCCACCGACCCGCGCGAGCATGTCGCTGCTTTGGTTCAGCGAGGTCACCATCTCCTGCGCGGAGGACGCCACGCCGTTTTGCGCCGCGTTACTGCCGGGGTTGTTCACCAGCGCGATCATCGAGCTGCGCAGATCGGTCAACCGATCCGCGGGCGACAGACCGTCGCCCGGCTGCCCCAGCGTCGCGGTATATTCGCCCACCGCCTCGTAGATCGCCTGCTCGCGCGCCATGGCCGAGGAATGCTGCCGATACATGCGGTTGAGCGAGGCGTCGACTTCGCGCCGCGCCTCGCCGGTTTGCACGAGGCCGCCCGCGGTCGTGACCTGCGGCAACTCTTTGCGCACATAGCCTTCGGTGCTCGCATTCGCGATGTTGCGCGAGGTCGCTTCCGATTGCATCTGCGCCGTGCGCAGACCGCTCGTGCTCGCCTGGAGGGCGCCCGTGAGGCTCATCGGCTTACTCCGTTCTCAGCGTGACGATCAGCGTTTGAGACGCGTGGTCTCGTCGAGCATCTCATCCATCGTGGTGACGATCTTCGCGTTGGTGGAATAGGCGCGCTGGGTGCGGATCAGATCGCTCAATTCCTGCGCGATATCGACATTCGACCCTTCAAGCGTCCCCGAGGAAATGGTGCCCACCGGGCCCTCGTTCGCCTTGTGGATCGTGAAGTCGCCACTGTTGCGGGTCAGCCGATAGGCGTCGCCATCGACCTCCTGCATCCCGTTCGGGTTCGCCACATGGGCGAGCGGAATCTTGTAGAGCGCCTGCCGCTGGCCGTTATCGAAGATCCCGTACATCGTGCCGGTATCATCGACCTCCATCCGGGTCAGCGCGCCGGCGGACGAGCCGTCCGTGTCGAATTTCTGCGGGGTGAAATCACCGGCGAACTGGGTCATCCCATCGAAGCTGTTCAGCGCACCGAGCCCGACATCGATCGGCTGGGTTGTGCCACCGTCATTCATCGTCAGGCTCATGACGCCCGTGGTCGTGTCCATCGAGAAGGCACCGGGTGCCGTGGCGAGATTGGTGACGCCGGAATAGCTGACCGGAGCACCCGCATTCGGCCCGCTGGCGGCGAAATCGACCGTGACCTGACCGTAGGGAACGCCATCGCCATCCGACACGGTGACGTCCCACTGGTTCTGCGTAGCGGTCGGCTGCCAGGAATATTCGAGCCGCTTCGCCGCACCGAGCGGCGTGAAATATTGCGAGGACGAGGTGAAGGGGGCGCCCGGCGTGGCGTTTCCGGTTTCCTGCGAGGGCAGATTGCCTTGCACGCTGACCGTGGTCGTCGCCTTCGCGCTCAGCATCGCATCGGTCACGTTCACCGTCTTCAGCCCATTGAAGCTGTTGCCGTCGATCGAGCCGAGCGTGCCGTCGGTATAGGGGTAGCCCGAGAGGAAATAGCCTGCCGAATTTACAAGATCGCCATTCTCGTCGGGCTTGAACGACCCGGCGCGCGTCAGGACGTAATCGGACTCGACGCTCGTATTGGCTTTGCCGGATACGACGAAGAACCCGTTCCCGTTCACCGCGAAATCGGTCGCGGAACTGGTGGGGATCACCGCGCCCCCGTTCGTCACGTCGGAGGAAACGACAGCATTGACGCCCGAGGGCGCATCGAGCCCGCCGCTCGGCGTCATGGTCACCATCTGGGCGAAGCTGCGCTTGTAGCCCGTGGTATTCGCATTCGCGATATTCTCGGAAATTTCGCCAACGGCGACGGAGTTTGCGTTCAGGCCGCTCACGCCGGTCTGCATCGCGCTCGAAATACTCATGGTTTTATCCTCTCATGTCCGAAGAGAAGGGGGTCCTATTTAGGAGATATGCGACTGATGTTTAACTGGAGTTAAAAATATCTGCGTTTTGTCTTTGGCGATGTTGGTGAGGGGCAATGCATAGCAAAGATATCTACCCGCCAGCCTGCTTCGCCTCCGACCCAACCATCTCGAGCGCGTCATCCGCCTTGCGCAGCCGGTCCCGCGCAGCCGCGTCCATCAGCGGGCTGAGCTTGGCGGGCTCCGCCAGAAGGCTTGCGACGAGCTTGTTCAAATCCTCACGTCCCGCCAGACGCGGGAAGACCTCGGCGACGCTGCGGGCGGTGGTCAGGTCGCCCGACCGGTAGGCGGCCAGCAGCAATTCGACCGCGTCGGTCTCGGAGAAATCGTCCGGGGCCTTCTTCCACAACTCGCGATAGGACTGGGTCGCCGCCGTCCAATCGCCCTTCTTCCAGTGGAGCCGCGCCTGAAGCCGCAGATGATCGGCCGAGTGCGAGGTGACCTTGGCCTGCAATGCCGCATCGGTCTTCCCGGCCTCGGCCAGAACGCGGGCCTGCAGCGCATTGAACTGGTTCAACTCCTGCACATCGGCGGGGCGCTCGGAAGCCTCCAACACCTTGGCGGCGCGGGCGAATTGCCCCCCGCGCGCAAGCGCCTCCGCCTCGCGCAGCGCCAGATAGGCCATGCGATCTTGCGACACCGCCTCGGGGGTATCCTTGCGCTGCGCGCTCAGAGCTTCCCGGATCTTGCGATATTCCGTGGCGGCCTGAGTCGTCGCGCCCAGCTCCAAAAGGCGATCCGCGAATTGCTCGGCATAGGTCTGAAAATCGGGGCGGACTTCGTAATAGGCCTCCAACCGCTGATGCCCCTCGGAAAAATCCGTGAGCGAAATCTTCCCCGCCGCACCCTTCGCATAAAACGCCTTGAGCAGCTTGTCGGCGGCCTCCGCCGCCGTACGCGCCTGCGGACGCTCGGGAAACCGGGCAAGGATCTCGCCATAGGCAATCAGCGCATCCACATCGTGGCCGGAGGTCTCGCCCAAATGCGCGCGCTGTTCGAGCGCCTGCAGGTCGAACCTGTCGCCGCGCCACGCAAGGTTAGCCTCGGCGAGCATGGACAAACCTTGGTCGGGTGTCAGCGCTCCATGCTCGAGCCCCAGACTGACCAATGCGAGCCGCGCCCGCTGCGCGTAGCGATCCTGCCCCTTCGCCGCTTCGCGATAGGCGGCATAGGCCTTGTCGGGATGATGCGATTGCTCCGCCACCCGCCCAATAAGGAAGCTATAGACCGGCTGCGATTTGAGCTCGGGGTAGCCGTCGAAATCGCGGCTCAGCCGCTGAGCCAGCGGCCACTTCCTGACCGCGATCGCGCCTTCCAGAAGCGCAGGCAGACAGGCCTCGACGAAAACGGGCGGATAGGCTGGAAGCCGGTCCGCCGCGCCCGCGAGATTGCCCTCAAGCTCCACCGCATCGCCCTGCGTGATCGCGTTAAGCGCCGCCCAGAGGTGATAGTCCTGCCAATTGGCCCAGTCGGCATTCGGCAGGAGCGCGCCAGTCGGTACCCCCGTCCCTTCCATGATGCTGAACCCTGCCGCAATCGCGCGCCAGCGGGCCTGCTCTGCCGGGATCAGACCGTCGGGCATCTCGTCGCCCAGCACGGAGCGCCCCTCGGGCAGCATGACATGGGCGAGATAGAATTCCGCAAGATCGAGCCGCGCAATGGCGCGCGACGGCCCCGGCTCGGCTGTGGCGACGCCAGCGGCCAGCGCATCGCGATCCGCGAGGAACCCCGCCTGCGTGTATTGCGCGAAATCGAAAGGAGGGGGCGCGGGGAGCGTCTCCGCCGCAGCGCCGCCGCACAGAAGACAGAGCGCCAAAACGCCGCCCATGAAGGGGAATCCGCCTCGCAATTCCATCACCTCTTGCCCAAACGCACCAGAATTCCTTCGCGCCTTAAAGAATAGTATTGATTATTCCAAGATTAGCAAACATTATTGAATAGAAATTGGCAGCGATCCAAGCACAAAGCCACAAGATCCATTCTCGCGGACGGAAATTCATGGATAGCTCAAATTACGTCTCTCTATCCCTCGCCTCGACGCTGTGGCGCAGCCTCGACATTTCGGCCAACAACATGGCCAACGCCAACACGGCTGGTTTCAAGGCGGAACGCTCGCTGACCGAGAGCTACAACTCGAAGGGCAATGCGGGCCCCGAGGATGACGTAAGCTACGTGCTCGACAAGGGCTCCTATCTCGATGACCGGCAGGGCTCGCTGACCAAGACGTCCAACCCGCTTGATGTCGCGCTGAACGGGGACGGCTGGCTCGCCTATACGACGCCCGAGGGCCGGACGGCGTTTGGCCGCGACGGGCGGCTGGCCGTAGACCCGCAGGGCAATCTCGTGACGCTGACGGGCAACAAGGTTCTCGACCGGGGCGGCGCGCCGATCGCGATCCCGCCGGGCGAGGAGATCACGATCTCCCGCGACGGCACGATCTCGGGGCCCAATAGCGGCACCATCGGCACGCTGGGCATGTTCACCGTGCCCGACATCCAAAGCTTCAACCGGCTGGGCGGCGGCCTCTTTGCCGCGCCCGGAGGTGCCGCCCCCGCCTTCACCCCGTCTGACACGACGCAGGTCGCGCAGGGCTTCGTTGAGGAGAGCAATGTCCAGCCGGTGGTCGAGATGACCCGGATGATGGACATCCAGCGCTCCTACGAGCGGGCGGTGAAGTTGATGGATGAACAGAACACCCTTCGTCAGGAAACACTGCGCAGGCTTGGCAAAGTCTGACCGGCGCGAAAAGGAGCTGAACCATGAGAGCACTTGGAATTGCCGCGACGGGGATGCTGGCCCAGCAGACCAATGTGGACGTGATCTCGAACAACATCGCGAACGCGAACACCACCGGCTACAAGAGCAGCCGCGCCGCGTTTCAGGATCTGGTCTACCAGTCGCTGCAACGCGAAGGCTCGCTGACCTCCGCCGACGGGACCGCGCGGCCTGTGGGCGTCGATATCGGCCTCGGCGTGCAAAGCGCGGGCGTGGTGCGGCTCAACACGCAAGGCGGTCTGGTGCAGACCGAAAACCAGCTCGATCTCGCGATCGACGGCGGCGGGTACTTCACCCTCAACATGCCCGATGGCAGTCAGGCCTACACCAGGGCCGGCACCTTCCAGCTGAGCCCCGAGGGCCAGATCGTGTCATTGGACGGCTATGAGGTCGCGCCCGGCATCAACGTTCCAGCCAACACCACCAATGTCGAGATCAACCAGCAGGGCCTCGTGATGGCTTATGTCGGCAAAGACCCGACCCCGGTGCAGATCGGCCAGATCACGATGTCGACCTTCGTCAACGAGGCGGGGATGAAACCGCTGGGCAACAACCTTCTGCAGGCGACGACCGCCTCGGGCGATCCGACCGAGGCGCTGCCGGGCGATCCGGGCGTCGGCATCCTGCGTCAGGGTTACCTTGAGAGCTCAAACGTCAACATCATCCAGCAGATCACCGACCTGATCTCGGCGCAGCGCGCCTATGAGATGAACTCCAAGGCGATCGAGACGGCCGACCAGATGATGTCCACCTCGAACCAGATCAAGTGATGCCATGATCCCGAAATTCGCCTCTGCGACTGCCGTTCTCGCCACGCTCGTCACCGCGCTTCTCGCCGGTCCCGCGAGCGCGGAATCCGTGCGGGTACTCATCGCCGAGAAGGCGGAGCAGTCCTGGGGCCTCGAGATGCCGCCGAGCGGCCATTTCGAGATCACGCTGCAAGACAGCGCCCCCGGCGACGCGGAGATGATCAGCGATTTCTGGATGGACCGCTCCACGGGGCAGTTTCTCGCGAATGCGGTCGAGGCGTCGGGCGACGTGCGCCGCCTCGGGGGCCTTGCACTTCTGAACGTGCCCGTCCCGGTGCCGACGCAGCAGATTCTCCCCGGCGCCATCCTGTCGGGCGATGATTTCCAGATGGTCGATCTCCCCTATGGCCAAGTCGGCGCCTATGCTGTGACGCAGCTCGACCATCTGGCCGGGATGCAGGTGCGCCGGGTCCTGGCGCGCGGACGCCCGGTGATGAGCCAGTCGATCACCGAGCCGGTCATCATCTCGCGCGGCGACCCGGTCTCGATCGAATATTCGAAAGGCCCGATGTCGCTGACCGCGCCCGGCAAGGCGATCTCCGACGCCCATGCGGATCAGTCGGTGCGCGTGGTCAATCTCGTAAGCAACAAGATTGTCGAAGGCATCGCCAAGCCCGACGGCAAAGTGGAGATTCAGAAGTGAGACATCCGTTCTACATCCTGCCGATGCTCGCGCTGGCCGCCTGCGGTCCCGGCACGGCCTTCGAGCGCGACCCGAAAGTGAGCGACATGGTCGTCGATGGCGACACGATCCCCGAGGTGAACCGGGTCAGTGTGCCGATGCCGCCGCTGGAGCCTACGCGCATTCCGCAACGGGCCGAGGCAGCTTCGCTCTGGCAAACCGGCTCCACCGGCTTCTTCGGCGATCAGCGCGCCGACAAGGTGGGCGATCTGCTGACCGTCGATATCGACATCAACGACGAGGCGCAACTTCAGAACGCCTCCCAGCGCAGCCGCGACGGCAGCCAGAGCGTCGGCTTCCCGACCTTCCTCGGCTATGGCGGCAAGATCGCGAAGATCCTGCCCGGCGTCAGCGAGAAAGACCTGCCCACGGGCAGCAACATCGTCGATCTCAGCTCGCAATCGAGCGCAAGCGGCACCGGCTCGATCAAACGCAACGAAACGATCAGCCTCAAGGTCGCGGCTCTCGTGATCCAGAAACTGCAAAACGGGAATTTCGTGATCGCCGGACGCCAGGAGGTGAAGGTCAATCACGAGCTGCGCGAATTGCGTGTGGCCGGGATCATCCGTCCCGAAGACATCCGGATGGACAACACGATCCCCTACGAGAAGATCGCCGAGGCACGCATCTCCTATGGCGGGCGCGGCCAGATCAGCAAGGTTCAACAGCCCCGCTACGGGGAAGACGCGCTCGACGTCGTCCTGCCCTACTGAGCGCGACCGATGCCGCGCTGGAGAACACTCGTGCTGCTCGTCGTGGTGGTGCCGATCGTCGCGGCGGGCCTGGGCTATCTTGGCGGCAGCCAGATCGCGCCGGGGCCCAAAGCGCCCGAAGCCCCGCCCGAGCCTGCCCCGCGCGACGTCGCGCTGGGGCCGATCACGGTCCCGATCTTCCGGGCCCGCGCGGTCATCTACCTGACGGTCGACGTGACGCTGGTTCTGAAGGGGAAAGAGCTTCCCGATGGACCGGCGCTCGTGCCGAAACTGCGCGACGAGACGCTCGATCTGCTGACCAGACTCGCGGAGAATCGGATCTTCGAACCCGATACGGTCACGCCTGACGACCTCGTCCCGCTGCTCGAGCGCGGCCTCAAGGACCGTGTGCCCGGCTTACAGGCGGCGAAGGTGAACAGCGCGGCGCCATTCGAGCAAGGATAGGAAAGCCCCCGCCGCGCACCGCGCCGGGGAACACTCGCGTCAGCCCGACACTGCAACGATGAGCGAGCTGGGCACTTCCTCGCCATTGCGCAGAACCAGCGACTGCCCCTGTGACGAGAACCGTACCTGCTCGACCTGCGTGCTGGGATAGGTGTCATAGGAAACCGCATTGCCATCGGTATCCTGCGCGTCGATCTCGACCCGGAACGTGTCATCGGGCACCGGCAACCCCGCAGAATCGCGCCCATCCCAGTTCAGCGCAATCTTCTCGCCCGAACGTCCGGGCAGGCCTGTGATTCGGCGCAGTTCGGTCCCGTCCTCCGTCTTGATGATCGCGGTCACCTTGTCGGCGGGTGCGGCAAGCTCGTAGCTGGTGCTGGCCTGACCGTCGCGCAGCTCGATCCGGTCGGAGGCGAGCGACACCGTCTTGCCCATCAGGGCCACATCCGACATCCCGCCGATCGCGCTCAACTTGGCGTCGATCGTCTTGAGGTTGGTATTGGTCTGCACCGATTGCTCGACCTGACTGAGCTGCGCCAGCTGCGAGACGAATTGCGTCGAGTCCATCGGCTTCAGCGGGTCCTGATTTTTGATCTGCGCCGTCAGAAGCTGCAAGAAGCTGTTGTAATCCGCCGAGAGCTTCGACTGCGCGGTGTTCGTCGCGGCATCGGTCGTGGCCGCGGTCGGCGTGGTGCTTGTCGGGGAGATGCTCATCTGTGGCTCCTCAGGTCCTGATATCCAGTTGTCCGTCGTCGATGGTGGGCTGCCAATCGGCGCCCAGCACGGGGACGTCTTCGTCAATGCTCGCGCTCTGGCCGGAGGAGCGTTCTTCTCCACCCTCGTCATGACCGCCGAATTGCTCGAAATCGAGCGTGCCGCTATCCATCTGCAAGCCCTGCCCCGCCAGGATCGCCGCGAGCGTCTCGCGATCCCCGCGCAAGGCGCTTAGCACCGCCGGGCTTTCGGCCCGAACGACGACGTTGACCTGACCGCGCTTGTCGCGCTCCACGTCGATCTCGATATCGCCCAGCCCGCGCGGGGTCAGCGCCACACGGGTGCGTCCCTCCTGCAGATCGGCGCGCCGAAGCTGCGTTGCGACGAAGGCCGCAAAGCGCGGCGAGGGCTGAGCCGCCTGCCCCGATTGCGCCGCAGCCTCGCTGCGGGCCGCGTGACTTGCGTCATGCTGCGTGAGCCGTGCCACGGCCGCATCGGGCAGCGCACCTGCGCGGGCGGCCTCGGCGAATGGCTGCGCCGGTTTGGGATCGCCTTTGCTCGGCCCGGCGGGCAGCAGTGCTGCCTGCGCCTCGGCCTTGCCGGTCTTCCCCGCGCCTTTCGCGGCCGCTTCCAGAACGGCGCGCACGCGCGGGTCCATGTCGTTCTGCGGGACCTCCGGCGCAAGTGGCGCGGGCACCGCCCCGGCCAGCCCCTGCGGAACGGATGTGATGATCTGCGACTGCGTCTGCGGTGCCTCAGGCTTCGGCTGCCCCGCCGGAGAGGATAGGTCGCCCGCAGAATGCGCGGGCATGAGCCCCGCTACCGACGAGGGTTGCGCGCCGCCTTTTTGCGGCGATGCGGGCTCAGGCGGCTTCGCTTGCAGACCGAGCGAGACCAGAAGGCTCGCGAAGACCTCGTCGATCGTATCGCTTTTGTCGCGCGCATGATCCGAAGCGGGCTTTGTCGCCACGCCGCCCGCTTGCAGCTGCATAGCTTCGAGCGCCTGGGCCAGACCTTCCTGCAATTTCGTGCCATGCGCGGCGTCGAACTCGGCGAGCACCGTCGCGAGCGACGTGCCCAGCTCTTTCAACACGACCCCGATCGGCTTGCCCTGCGCCAATTCGGCCAGCGCACCGTCCCGAAGCTTCTGCAGCTTCCCAGCCAGCTCGGCCTGAAGCGCGGCATTCCCCGCAAGGACCGCCGCTGTCGCCCCCTTGGGCGAAGCGGCCGCCGCCGACGCCCTCGCCTTCGCGGCACTACCCGCATCCGGTTGCACGCCCTGCAAAAGCGATCCGAAGCCGGTCGCCTCCGATGACGGCTTCCGCCCGGCCCCTGCGCCAGAGGCCGTCGTCTTCAGCAATGTCGCAGCTATCGCGTCCATCTCATCGTCCTCTTCACATCAGCCCGGCATCCCTGTTCGCGCGCGCCCCAGAAACCCGACTGCGAGATCCGCGCGAGCACGCTTGTCGCACGCGGCATCTTGCAAGGCAGCCCGGCACCCGCGCGCCCATGCCCTGCGATCATCAGATGACGTGCCATCCCAGCCCTCTCAGTTCAGCATCGCAGGGCTGAACCCGCGCTTTTCAAGGCATCGCTTCAACCGGATGAGCGCGCGCTTTTCGACCTGCCGGGCGCGCTCGCGGCTCATCCCGAGATCGCGGGCCAGATCGTCGAGCGATTCCGGCGGCGTCTGCAATTTACGCCGCAAGACCATCTCGCGATCCGGCGCATCCAGATCGTCCAATGCATCTTCCAGAACCTCATGCGCAGCACGTGCGGCGGATGCGGCCACAGTCTGCTCTTCGGGCGTGAGGTCCGGGCTGCGCATCATCTCCATCATCTCGGCGTCACTGTCATCGAACGACCTGGCATCCAGCGCCACCAGTCCGGTCAAAAGCTGGCTCGCCTCGGGATTGTCGAGCCGCCCCATCCGCGCATCGAGATAGACCCGCGCCGGCACATCGATCACCGTCTTGATCCGGGCGAGCGCATTTAGGACGCAGGTCATCACCCACCAGTGCGAATAGGTGGAGAACCGCACATCCTGCGTCAGATCGAACCGTTCGGCGGCACGCATCAGACCGATGATCCCTTCCGCCACGAGGTCTTCGAGCTCGACCGGATTGGTCGCCCAGCGACGCGCCTGCGCATAGGCCTGACGGACATGCGAGCGCAGGAGAATTTCGAGCGAGTCCCGATCTCCGTATTCCTGCCAGCGCGAGATGGCCTGCCGTTCTTCTTCAACATTCAGAAATGGCGCATCAAGTGCAGCACGGAAGCTCAATGCAAACATTACTCCGCCTCTATCCGCTCTATTCTTGAAGAACAGAAGACCACGGGGGCATGTCTGGAGAAAGCTTTACTTGATTAAAGGCAAGTTAATCGGAGGCTTTTCTGGTTAACCTCGGATTAATGCCGCGGTAGGCCGCGCCGCCTCTCGAGACGGCGCGGCATATTCATGACGTTGTCAGACAGGCCCGGTCCGCCAACCGGGCGCAGAACGCACAGCGGCCGTTTTCCACGGCCTTCGCACTCACAGGTGACCGCCCGTCGCGCTCGCGCCGCGATCCCGCGCATCTTCGTGAAGGGAAAAGCCACCGCGCGCAGGCGACGCCATCGCCGGCAGCCGGAGGTCGATCGCACGGCCCCCAAAGCCATGCGTCACCTCTGCGACATGCGTCGGCTCGATCACCACGAGGCTTCCATAAGGCACCTCAATTCCAAGCTCTTCCGCAAGAATATCACCAAGCGAGATTCCCGGCAGAAGCTCTTCGGCTTCGGGCAGCACGAGCAAGCTTGCATCCTTGCGAGTCGAGCGCAGCAAAACACTGTGCGCAGGCAGAAGCGCAGCCGCCACCAAACTTCCCTGAGACCCTGCGCCCGATGACGCTTGCGTCACCGAACCTTCCCAAATCTGCGCTAACAAATCGTTATTTTTCATGGACATCCCTAATCCCCGAGTCCCCAAATTCCAGTAACGGCAGATTACCAGCGATTCACGATCCGGTAAGGTTAAGGATTGTTAAACCGTAAGGCGAGTAAGGATAAATTCTACGTGAAGGTGGCGAACCGGTGACCGCCAAGTTATCCCCAGACCGGCAACGGGCGAAGCGTTGGAAAGCCTATTTTTCATAGGTTCAAACACTATCGGTTGTGGGCACCCCCTCAACCATCCACAGCTTGTCGATGGTGCGACCACAGATTGTGTGCTCACGATCAGTCGCCGAGATGTTAACAATTAATAGCTTGACAGCGACTACCGCTAAAACAGTCCCAGAGACTCAACAACTCAATCTGACGTTGTAAGGCTGCGCGACTTCCCGACGGGAATCTCGTAGAACGAGTATCCAGCCGAACGCACTGTTTCCACGACATATCTCTCGCCGAACGCGTCACGCAGCTTCTTGCGAATCTTGGTGATGTGAACGTCGAATTTGCGATCACCATAGACCCACATGCAGTTGTCGATTCGTCGCGACAGCGCGTCCCGCGTGACGATTCGTCCACCGCTCCGGATCAGCTCGATCATGATCTCCCCCTCCGTAGGGGTAAGCTGCACCGCCTCGACGGCATCAGGGCCGGTCAGGCGGTTTTCTTCGTCGATCTTGAGGCGAGCGACCCGCTTTTCTTCGCTCGGGAAGCTGATGGGCAGACTGTTGCCCGCCCGAAGCCAGAGACGCGCGGCCAATTCCCTTTGAGAATAAGGCTGCCTGATCACATCATCGGCACCGGCCAGAATCATCTCGGCAGCAAGCTCTCCATCCGGAGTGGAGTCGACGAAGAAGATCAGGCTCTCCTTCGTACTGACGCGCGCAGTTCGGATCAGATCCGCGGCACCCTCTGCGTCGGTGAGGCTGATCAGCAAAATGCATGGGGGTCCATGCAGCAGGATATATTGCTCCGCTTCCATCGCAGTCGCGAAGGGCAAAGCCTCCCAGCCGCAGCATGCGCGAAAGAAGTCGGCCAACTGTGCTTGCTTAGCGCCTTCTTCCGCTACGATGATGACGTTCTGTCTTCGCATGGCGTCTGAGCCAAACAAAAGGCAACTCCCCGTATCCCTCAGCGCTTTCGGGGCGAGACTCAGGTCTTACGCCCTCCCCCCGTCGCACTGTCACTTTCGAATAACACCGAGCGTCAGACTGGAAGGCGAAGCGTAAATCCGCCGAGCCTGACATCTTTGCGTTTTCGAATTATTATCCCTGCGATATGCGATAATTCACGTGTTTTTGCCAGACAAGTCCAGCCTGTGCCTTGAAATAGGACGCATCGACGGACGTTCAGCGGAAAAATTGGATTTCTTTGACCTAACTTTAAGAATTTCTTCAATCTTTCCCCTAAGAACAAAACCATGTGAGAGTAGACATGACGCGACAATCCCCGGCTTGCGCCGGCGAGCCAGCGACTTCCCGCACCCCGGCAGTGCCGATTTCGGAGAGTGTCTTTCCTGATCGGCTGATCTGCCTGGAGACGGGCCGCCCGATCAAGATGTTGAAGCGTCATCTTAAAAACCTGCTCGGAATGACCTTCGAGGAATATCGCGCCAAATGGGATTTGCCGCCGGACTATCCTACGAGTGCCCCGGACTATCAGCTCGCCAAGCAGCGTTGGCGCACGCGCGACAAACTGCATTGATCACCGCTAGGACAGCCGAAGCACTCGCCATAACAATCCTGCCAAAAAAATGTATCTTTGCAGGAAACCCAAGCACAGTTACCCGCGTTTGTTGACAGAAACGCATGTTGCACGTAACTTTCTCTACTAATCCGGGGATAGTGCAAAATTTAAGCATTGGAGAGACCACATGTCGAAGGATCGGCCCACGGATGCAGCTAACATTATCGCGACAGTGGCTGCCGCCTATGCCGCCCGCGCGGATGTAACGGCGGATCAAGTGGTCGACCTCGTGGCGAAGCTCTCCGCGCAGTTTGGCGAGGAGCTGGGCGAGGCAAGCGCCTCTCATGCAACGGACACAGCCACGGCGAACGCCAGCCATGCACGCCCGCAACCCGCACTTCCTATTGAAGACGCGGTGACCGAGGATAAGGTCTTCTGCCTGTGCTGCGGGCGCGGCTTCAAGATGCTCAAACGCCATCTCGGCTCGGAACACGGATTGAGCGAAGACGAATATCGGACCCTGTTCAATCTGCCCGCCGATATGCCGCTGGTCGCGCCCAGCTATTCGGCGCGCAAAGCGGCCTATGCCAAGAAAGTCGGCCTAGGCAAGCACAGCCGCGACGACCTCGAAGCTTCGCTTCACGACGCCTGAGCGCGAGCTGACTAACACAACGCCCGTCGCTCGAAAACGGTTCCAGAGCCACCATTGGCGGCTTTGTTTCCAGATCATGAACGATTATCGCCCTCTTTTGGCCCATTTTTAATCCGACAACCCACAGTCAGGGGCTGCAGTAGACGCATGCCCCGAGAATGCTGCTGGCTCCGGTCAGCGAGGTGGGAAAGGGCAATCCATGGCACGGTCGAACCAAGCGCCGATCATTGTGAAGCGGAGCGATGACGATCACGAATCCGAGCATCACGGCGGAGCGTGGAAAGTCGCCTACGCGGACTTCATGACCGCAATGATGGCCTTCTTCCTGCTGATGTGGATCCTGTCCGTGTCGGACGAGAACCAACTGACCGGGATCGCCGATTACTTCGCGCCGGCGAAAATCTCGATGCAGGCGCCCGGTGGCACCGGTCCGCTCGCTGGCGAGACGATCGGGCCGAAAGGCGTCCTGAACGCCTCGCGTGCCAATGATGCCATCCCCGCCAATCCCGGTGTCGGAAGCGCGACCGAACCGTCCACCGAAATGGCGAACGCCTCCGGCAAGTCTGAGGACACCATGCCCGACGCGACGACGGACAAGCTCGCAGCTGCGGCAACGGCCACGACTAAAGCCAGCGACACAACCGACGCCAAGACCGCAGCCGCCGCCACGCCGCATGCCGTCGACGACGCCCGCTTCGAGACGCTTCAGACCCGGATCACGCAAGCGATCCAGCACGTCCCGGACCTTCGCCCGCTGCAGCAGAACGTGTTGTTCCGGCGCACGCCGGACGGGCTGAATATCGAGGTCGTGGATCAGGCTGGCAAAGCCATGTTCGCCTCGGGCAGCGCGAAGATCGACGGGCCGACGTTAAAGCTGATGGATCAGCTTGGCCGCGCCCTTTCCGATCTGCCCAATGACGTACTGATCGCGGGTCACACCGACTCGGTCCCCTATCAGAAAGCGGGCGGCACCTATGGGAACTGGGAACTGTCCTCGGACCGCGCCAATGCGACGCGCCGGGCCCTCGTGACCGCCGGGGTCGCTCCGGAGCGTATCACCCGGGTCTCTGGCCTGTCGGACACCGATCCGCTGAAACCGGCAGAGCCCCGCGATCCCTCGAACCGCCGGATCACCGTGACCCTCGCCTATCTTCAGCCGAAAACAGATGCGGCAGCGCCGACCGATACAGCGACGCCGCGGCTCGAGGCGAATGCGGAGCCCGCGGCCCCGCAACCGGCCCCGGCAGTCGAACACGCGGCCCCCGAAGCCGTCGCGCCCGCTGCACCCGCCGCGCCGAGCACGTCGGAACAGCCGCAGAAATTCAGCTCAGTCGCGCTCGACGATCTGCGCAGCGCCCTGCAATAAGCTTCCCCGTCAAAGAAAAACGCCGGCGCGAACTTAACCGCGCCGGCGTTTTTCTTTGTTCGCTTGGATTGAGATCTCAGATCAGACCGGCATGCGCCATCGCGGCGTCGATCGCGGCCTTCGTCTCGGGCAGAAGCTCGGTCAGCGGCAGACGCACTTCGGCCGAGCACACGCCCAGCTTCGACATCGCGTATTTCGCGCCCGCGACACCCGGCTCGAGGAAGATCGCCATATGCAGCGGCATCAGCTTGTCCTGATAGCTCAGCGCCTTGGCGTAATCGCCCGCAAGCGTCGCTTCCTGGAACTCGGCACAGAGCTTCGGCGCGACATTCGCGGTCACCGAGATGCAGCCCACGCCGCCATGCGCGTTGAAGCCGAGCGCGGTCGCGTCCTCGCCCGACAGCTGGATGAAATCGGCCCCGCAGGTCGCGCGCTGCATCGAGACACGCTCCAGCTTGCCGGTCGCGTCCTTCACACCGACGATGCGCGGCAGCTTGGCCAGCTCGCCCATCGTCTCGGGGATCATGTCGATCACCGAGCGGCCGGGGATGTTGTAGATCACGATCGGCAGCTCGCAGGCGTCGTGCAGCGCGCGGTAATGCGCGATCATGCCGCGCTGCGTCGGCTTGTTGTAGTAAGGCGTCACGACGAGCGCCGCATCGGCCCCGGTTTCAGCCGCGTGCTGGATCAGCCGGACGCCTTCCGCGGTCGAGTTCGAGCCCGCGCCTGCGATGATCGGGATACGACCCTTCGCGGCTTTCACGACCTCGGTGATGACGGTCATATGCTCGGCATGGCTCACCGTCGGGCTTTCACCGGTGGTGCCGACCGGCACGAGGCCGTGGCTGCCCTGGTCGATATGCCACTCGACGAGTTTCTTGAGCGTGTCCAAATCCAGTTCGCCGTCCTTGAACGGCGTGACCAGTGCGGGAAGAGACCCTTTGAACATGACACGCTCCTTTTTTGGTTGGTCCGGGAAGGTGAGTCGTCCCGGCGGAAATCGGCCGGGTTATAGGCGGTTGCGCGACGGTTGCCAACTTGTGATTCATCCCCATCTGTGAGAGGCCCGTATCAAAGGGGCATACCCGCGACCACGAGCAGCCATGATGATCCGACGCCAGTTCCTCGCCGCGCTTGCGGCTTCGAGTTTCGCGCTCTCGCCGGCCGCACTTCGCGCCGCGAGTTCTGCGCTGTCCGATGCTTTCGCCGCGGCCAATTCCGGCAACTGGGACGAGGCTGAAAATCTCGCGCGCCGCGTGGGCCCCTTGGGCTTCGATGTCATCGAGTGGAAACGCCTGCGCGACGGCGAAGGAGACTTCGCCGACTATCTCGATTTCGCCACCCGCCGCGCCGATTGGCCCGGCATGCCGTGGCTGCGCGAGAAGGGCGAGGCCACGCTCGACGGCATCCCGCCGCGCGAGGTGATCGCCTATTTCAAGCTCGGCCCGCCGCAGACCGGCACCGGCGCGCTGGCGTTGATTGGCGCGCATCTCGCACTGGGCCAGAAGGCGCTGGCAGCCGAGGTCGCCAAAACCGCGTGGCGCCAACTGCCAATGGACGAAGACGAGCAGGCGAAGTTCTTGGCCGACTACCCCTCGCTCATCTCCGCCGATCATGGCGGGCGGATGCAGAACATGCTCGATCGCGGGCATCTGTCGGATGCGCGCCGGATGATCGGTCTGGTCACGCCGGGCACCAAGGCCGTGGCCGAGGCGCGGATCGCCCTGCAGGCGCGCGAGCACGGCGTGGACGATCTCGTCGCCGCCGTCCCCCGATACATGGTCGAGCGTTCCGCCGGGCTAGCCCGCGACCGCGCGATGTGGCGCTGGCGCGCCGGGCTGGAAGACGGCGCGGCAGAGCTGATCCTAGAGCGGTCGAAATCCGCAACCGACCTCGAAGACCCCGACCTTTGGGCGACGCTGCGCGGCTATCAGGCGCGCTGGGATCTGCGCGCGGGCAATACGCAGCGCGCTTATGATCTTGCCTCCTCGCACCATCTGGAACCGGGCGGCGCGGATTACGCCGATCTCGAATGGGTCGCGGGCTATGCCGCGCTGAAACTGGGCCGTGCCGATACGGCCTACAGCCATTTCCACAATCTCGAAAAGGCGGTGGACGGGCCGATCTCGTCGTCGCGGGCATGGTATTGGCAGGGCCGCGCGCTGGAGGTTCTGGGCCGCAGCGACGAAGCCAAGGCCGCATGGCGCAAAGGCGCGGAAAATCAGGACGCCTATTACGGGCTCCTGTCGGCGGAGCGGCTGAACCTGTCCCTGCCCGCGAATTTCGCCAAGGGCCCCGACCTGCCCGACTGGCGGCGCTATAAGCTGCGTCATTCTTCCGTCTTCAAGGCCGCGCAGCTGCTTTACGAGGCCGGGGAAAACGAGCTGGGCGCGCGCTTCGTTCTGCATCTCGAGGAAAGCCTCGGACCGGGCAATTTCGGCGCGCTCACGAAGTACGCGCTGGAAGAGGACGACACCTATCTGGCGCTGATCATCGGCAAACGCGCCGCGCTGAAGGGCGAGATCATCGCGCAGGCACTCTGGCCGATCCCGGGGCTGACGAGCCATGATCTGGGCGTGCCGGAAGAAGTCGTCCTCGCGGTCGCACGGCGCGAAAGCCAGTTCGCGATCGGCGTGGGCTCTCCGGTGGGCGCGCAGGGCCTGATGCAGCTGATGCCCGGCACCGCAAAGATGATGGCGGATAAAACCGGCCTGCCCTACGAGAAGGCGCGGCTGACGACGGATGCGACCTATAACCTCAAGCTCGGCGGCGCCTATCTGGCCGAGCTGCGCGACGAATTCGGACCGTCTTCGGTGCTGGTCGCCTCAGGCTACAATGCCGGGCCCGGACGGCCGCGCAACTGGATGGAAGATCGCGGCGACCCGCGGATCGGCACGGTCGACGTGATCGACTGGGTCGAGATGATCCCCTTCACCGAGACCCGCAACTACGTGATGCGCGTCTCCGAGGCGATCCCGCCCTACCGCGCGCGGCTGGGCAAGGGTGAGGTGAAATTCACCGACATCCTGCGCGGTGACGTGACGGATTGAGGGGCGCTGCTCCCCGTCGCCGCAGGGCGACAAGTGAATAAAGGAGAGCGGCGCTGCCCCTCGGCCTGACGGCCTCACCCCGGGATATTTGAACCAAGGCGAAAGGGCGGTTACGCCCCTTCGGCCACCACCCGCGCACGCCACAGGGTGAAGAGCCCCGCGCTGACCACGACCCCCGCGCCGATCACCACGTTCCACTCCAGCGACTCGCCGAAGACGACGACGCCCAGCGTCGAGGCGAAGACCAGCTGCAGATAGGCGAAGGGCTGGATCGCAGAGGCCTCGGCCACCTCATAGGCCTTGATCAGCAGGAAATGCCCGGTCGCGGCGGTGAAGCACAGCACGACCATCCACGCCCAGTCGGACGCGATCATGTTCTCCCAGTGCCAGATGCCGACTGCCGTGATCACCAGCGCCCCGATCACGCCGGTGTAGAAGAAGGACACCGAGGCCGGATCGACGCGGCCCACATAGCGCGTCATTAGCGAGTAGAGCGCGAACAAAGTCGCCGCCGCCAGCGGGATCAGCGCGTAGGGAGAGAAGACGCCGAAGCCGGGCTTGAGAATGATGAGCACCCCGATGAAGCCCACCCCGATCGCCGCCACGCGCCGCCAGCCGACCTTCTCGCCCAACACCGGCCCGGACAGCGCCGCGACCAGCAGCGGGTAGCAGGCGAAGACAGCATGAGAATGAACGAGCCCGAGATAGACGAAGGCCTGCACCATCACGACCACCTCGGTGATCAAGATGAGCGAGCGGATCACCTGCGCCCAAGGCAGGCCCGAGCGCGTTGCCCGCTTGATCCCACCGGGGCTGCGCGCTGCGATCACCAGCACGAAGGCGGCGAAGAACCAGAAGCGCACCATCAGCGCCATATAGACGTTGTAGGTCTCGGCCAGATGGCGCGAGATGCCGTCCTGAAGCGCGAAGATGAAGGTCACGGCGACCATCAGCGCGATGCCGCGGCGAGTCGATTGTTCAACCATGTTTCACCCCGCGCGACATGTGGCGTTTGCGCCCGAAACCCGGGCTGCGGTTGACGTTGAAATCCGCGGCCTCAAGGGCGCGGCGCACGAAGCCTGCCGCCGTATAGGTCGCGAAGGAGCCGCCCGGCACCGTATGCGCGCCGACCTCGGCCATCAGATCGTCGCCCCAAAGCTCGGGGTTTTTCGCGGGCGAGAACCCGTCGAGGAACCACGCATCGGCTTTTCCCGCCCAAGCGGGAAGCGCCGCGCGCGCATCCCCCTCGATGATCTCCACCGCGATCGGACCGAGTTGAAACTGGCGCTGCCCCGCAGCCCAGGCTTCCAGATAAGGACCGGCCACGGGCGCGACCTCCGGAAATGCGTCCAGCGCCCGTGCGATCTCGTCGGCCTCCATCGGGTAGGCCTCGAAGGAGGTGAAGCCGATCGGGCAGTCCTCCGGACAGGCCAGCCGCAGCGCCAGCAGGTTCAGCCCCGTACCGAAGCCCAGCTCGGCCACGTGGAAGCCCGGACGCAGCCGCGCGGGCACATCATTGCCCGCCAGAAACACATGCCGCGTCTCGTCCAGACCGCCCGCAAGGCTGAAATAGGGATCGTCGAATCGTCGCGAGACCGGCACAAGGTCATCGCGCCAATCGAGATCGGCTTTGCTCTGGTCAGGGGCGTTCATCGGGGATAGTCCACAGTCTCCGGCCCAGCCTTGAAGCAGGAGGCGCGAAATGACAAGCGGCAGACACGACATAACCGTGCGCGGCGGCGGCATCTTCGGCCTCGCGATCGCGTATCAGGCAGCAAAGCGCGGCGCGAAGGTCCGGCTGATCGAGCGCAGCCGCATCGGCGCGGGCAGTTCGGGCGGCCATGTCGGCGCGCTCGCCCCGCATGTGCCGGAGAACTGGAACCCCAAGAAACAGTTCCAATTCGAGAGCCTGCGCATGGCGGAGGATTTCTGGGCCGACGTGCAGCGCATTGGCGGCGGCGACCCGGGCTATGCGCGCCTCGGGCGGCTGCAGCCGTTGGCAGACGAGGCGCAGATCGCACGCGCCAAGGAGCGAGCGGCAGGGGCGGCCGAGCTGTGGCAGGGCTTCGCCACGTGGCGCGTGGCCGAGGCTGCGGAATTCGGCGCCTTTGCGCCCCCCTCGCCCACCGGGCTCGTGATCCATGACACGCTCACAGCCCGCGCCAATCCCCGCGCCGCCGGGGCTGCGCTGGTCGCGGCGCTCGACGCGATGGGCGCAGAGATCGTGATCGGCGAGGCCGAGGAGGTTGGTCCGGTCATCCACGCGACCGGCGCCGAAGGTTTGGCCGAGTTGAACGCGGTGGTCGGCAAAACCGTCGGCACCGGCGTGAAGGGCCAATCGGCGCTCTTTCGATACGCGGCTGGCGACGTGCCGCAGCTTTTCGCGGAAAGCCTTCACATCATTCCTCATTCAGACGGCACGGTCGCGATCGGGTCGACCTCCGAGCGCGAATTCGATGCCCCCGACACTACCGACACCCAACTCGACGCGCTGATCGAGAAGGCCCGCGTGCTATGCCCGCCCCTCGCCGAAGCCCCGGTTATCGACCGTTGGGCCGGGGTGCGCCCGCGCGCCAAGTCGCGCGCGCCGATGCTGGGCGACTGGCCCGACCGTCCGGGGCATTTCATCGCCAATGGCGGGTTCAAGATCGGCTTCGGCATGGCCCCGAAAGTGGCCGAGGTGATGGTCGATCTGGTGCTGGAGGGGCGCGACACGATCCCCGAAGGCTTCCGCGTGACGGACAACCTGTAAGGGGCTCCGCCCCCGGCCTGCGGCCTCCCCCGGGATATTTCCGCCAAGAGGAAGAAAAACGCCCGGCTCGAACCCGGTTGCGGGCGGCTGGCCGGGCGCTTCCCCTTGGGCGGCCATCGGCGTCCCCGCCTGTTCCGCGAAATTAGGGTCAGGCGATTCTGGTTACGGAAGGTTTAACTTCCTCTTGGCGGAAATATCCCGGGGGGCGGGCGTCAGCGCGCGGGGGCAGCGCCCCCTCCGACATGACCCGCCCGCGAGACCTCTGCCTCGGTGATCCCGAAGCGCGGCGCGAATTTCTCCCGTGCCGCGATCAGACGCGGGTCGTCGGGGCGCAGGCCCAGCGTGCGGATGAACTCGACGCGGCTCTGGGTCTTGAGCTGATCGCGCGAAATCGCGGTGCCCATCAGCCGGTCGATTACCTCGCCGCCCGCGGTGACGTGGAACCATTTCGAGAAGTCGCGGAAATGGTGCTGGTTGTGCAGCGTCGAGACATGGCGCTCGATCGCGGTCTTCTTCACGGTGACATGGGCGGTGGTGTGGAACCATTCATAGGCAAGGAAGGTGGCGGCTCCGCCAAGCGGCACGACGGCCACGGCGATATCGAGCGCATGGGGTGCGCCGATCAGCGACAGCACCGCCCAGAGAAGCGCGGTATTGCCCACGAGCACCGGCACGATCACCGAGAGCGGCGCAAACAGAAGCGGCCAGCAGGTGGGGAATTCGTGGTGGCCGTAATGCACCCGGTAGAGCCAGTTGAAGGCCCATTGCCGCTTCGGTGGCGCCATGTGGAAGATGTAGCGGTGGAGCCCGTATTCGTTGAGCATCTGCGCCGGGATCCCCAGCAGCGCGACCGCCCAGAGCCACCAAGGCCCCTGCGCGATCCAATAGGCCGCTGCGGCGACGACGGCGATCATCACCCAGATCGACAGATGGGACAGCATCAGCCGCATCCGCATCGCGAAAGTCTCCCGAAATCTCCTCCGGGGATCAGCCTGCCACGGGTTACGCGCGCGTCAAAGCGTTTCGCAACGTCAGGGCCAGTCCGTCGTTCTTGTCGTCAGTCGTTCTCGTGCGGGATGTTCTTTTCCCGCTCGACCGCCAGTTCGCCCTTCGAGGTATCGGCATCGGCTGTGTGCACCGCCCAGTCGCCCTCGCCTGCGGGCTTCGGCAGCTTCTCGGCCGGCCAGTCGCGGAAGATATTGGCCTTCGAGATGAAATGCGCGGTGATCGGGGCCGTCAGGAAGATGAAGATGGTGACCATCAGCTCGTGCAGGGTCACGTGGCCCTGCTTCACCGCGAACCAGACCATCGAGGCGATCAGGATCGCGCCCACGCCCAGCGTCGCGGCCTTGGTCGGCGCATGCAGGCGGGTCATCGGGTCGGGCAGTTTGACCAGCCCGAAGCTGCCGACGAGGCCAAAAATGCCGCCGATCACGAGCAGCGCGGAAATCAGGATGTCCCAGAACAGTTCCATCACGCCCTCACTCGATAATGTCGCCGCGCAGGATGAACTTGGCGAAGGAAACCGTCGCCACGAAGCCCGTCATTGCGTAAAGGATCGATGCTTCGAAGAAGAGCGCCGTGCCCTCCCAGATGCCGAACAGCACGATCATCGCGATCGCGTTGATCGCCATCGTGTCGAGCGCGAGAACCCGGTCGGTCACGCCCGGCGCCTTGACGACCCGGTAGAGGTTGAACAGCAGCGCCAGCGAATAGCAGGCGATGGCGAAGATCAGGGCATAGGTGATCATTCGAAAATCTCCTTCAGGCGGGCCTCGTAGCGGGACTTGATCTCGTCGCGCACCTCGTCGGCATCGGGCGCATGCAGCGCGTGGACCAGCAGCGAGTGACCGTCGGCGGCCAGCTCCGCCGTCAGCGTCCCGGGCGTCATCGTGATCGTGCCCGCCAGCACCGTCACCGCCTCGGGCGTGACGATGTCGAGCGGCACCGTGACCCAGGCGGGGTGCAGCTTGGAATTGGGCATGAAGAGCACGATCTTCGCCACGGTGATATTCGCGACGATGATATCCCAGATCACGATGAAGATGTACTCGATGATCTTCAGCGGCTTCGCGAAACGCGGGCGCGCGGGCCAGTAGGGTGCGGTGATCCACGGGATCACGAGCCCGACGAGGATCGCGAAGACCAGCGAATTGAGCGTGTAGCTGTTGGCCAGCATCAGCCAGACCATCACCAGCGTGACGGTCAGGTAGGGGTGGGGAAGGATCTTGCGGATCATCTCTTTGCTCCCCTCAATGCGCCGCGGCGGGGGCGTCCTGCCCCGTCTCGGTTCCGGTGTGGGTGTCGGTCTGATCGGCGGGCTGAGTGTCGGCATGCGGGTCGGCGGCATTGGCGTCGCCACCATGGCCGTCCTCGGCCTGCATCTCCTCGCTCACTTCCATATGCCCGTGCTCATGGGCCCCGATCCGTGCCGCCTCCTGCGCGCGCTCTTCCGCGCCTGCGAGAACCGCGTCGATATATTGCGACGGCGTGAACAGCTGCGCGGAGGTGCCCTGCAGCCAGGTGCTCGCAGGTCCGGCCAGCGCGGTCAGCGCCACCGACCCGGCCAGCAGGATACCGGTCGCGGTAAAGGCGAGGCCCGGCGAACTCGCATCCTTCGGCGCGGGCGGCAGCTCGTCTTCCTCTGCCTCGACCGCGTAGGAGCGCCAGAACACTTGGCTACCCGCACGGGCATAGCCCACGATGGCGATCAGCGAGGTCACCAGAACCGTCGCCCAAAGCGCCCATTGGCCGCGCGTCGCATCGAGGATCATCAGCTTGCCGAGGAAACCCGAGAGCGGCGGCATCCCGGCCATCGCGATCGCGCCCATGAAGAACAGGCCCGCCATCAGCCCGTGGTTCTTCATCAGCGGCGCATCGGTGAAACCGAGCCCCCAGCGCCCGCGCCGCTCGCGCACGAGATCGGCGATCAGGAACATCGCCCCGGCGATCAGCGTCGAGTGGATCATGTAGTAAAGACCCGCCGTGGTCGCGCCCTGAGTGAACTGCGCAAATGCCAGCATCATCGTCCCGACCGAGCCGATCACCGCATAGGCGACCGTGCGGCCCATGTCGCGGGCGCCGAGAATGCCGATCATCCCGATCGCGATCGTCAGGAAGGCGGAGGGCAGCAGGATGTCATGGGCAAGCGTGCCCATCGTGCCGGTGATCGGGAAGATCAGCGTATAGACGCGGACGATCGCATAGGCGCCGACCTTGGTCATGATCGCAAACAGCGCCGCCACCGGGCCGGGCGCATTGGTGTAGGTCGCAGGCAGCCAGAACTGCAGCGGCACCAGCGCGGCCTTGACCGCGAAGACCAACATCAGAAGCGCCGCACCGACCTTGATCAGCGCCGTCTGCTCGGATGGCATCTGCGCGACCTTAACCGCCAGATCCGCCATGTTGAGCGTGCCTGCCGTCGCGTAGATGGTCCCCAGCGCGAACAGGAACAGCGTGGAGCCTGCGAGGTTATAGACCACATATTGCACGCCCGATTTCAGCCGCGCGCGCCCGCCGCCATGGATCATCAGACCGTAGGAGGCGATCAGCAGAACCTCGAAGAAGACGAACAGGTTGAACGCGTCGCCCGTCAGGAAGGCGCCGTTGATCCCCATCATCTGGAACTGCATCAGCGAGTGGAAATGCCAGCCGCGTTTGTCCCAGCCCGAGCCGATCGCATAGAGCACGATCACGAGGCCGAGGATCGAGGTCAGCAGCAGCATCAGCGCCGACAGCCGGTCGAGGACCAGCACGATGCCGTAGGGCGGCTCCCAGTTGCCGAGGCGATAGACCTCGGGCGGGCCCATCGAGGCCGAGGTCATCAGCACGATCGCCAGCACCAGAAGCGCCGACATGCCGAGAATCGAGGCCACGCGCTGCGTGACCAGATCGTAGCGCATCCACAGCACGATCAGCGGCGCAAGCATCGCCGGGATCAGGACGGGCGCAATGATCCAATGCTCCATCATTGGCCGTCCTCCTCTTCCTCGAGGTCGATGCGGTCATTGCCCGCCTCGATGAAGGCGCCAAGCGCGAGCATCACCACGACCGCCGTCATCCCGAAGGAGATCACGATCGCGGTCAGGACCAGCGCTTGCGGGATCGGGTCTGTATAGGAGGTCACGCCGTCGCGCAGGATCGGCGGCTGGTTGATCACCAGACGACCGGTGGCGAACAGGAACACGTTCACCGCGTAGGACAGCAGCGACATGCCCACCACCACGGGGAAGGTGCGCAGACGCAGGATCATGTAGATGCCGGCGGCGGTCAGCACGCCGATGGCCGATGCAACGAGCACTTCCATCAGTGATCGCCCCCGTTGGTCTTCTTGTTCTCGTGCACAGTGTCACGCTCGTTCTGGGTGGCTTCGCGCGCGGCGCGGGCGGTCTTCCACCAGCGGCGCGGCACTTTGGCTTCGGGCGGATAGGGCCCGGCCGAGAGCGGTGCGAGCACGCGGGCCTCCGGCTTCTCGGCCGCGATATGCGCGCCCTCCTCGCCGCCTTCCTCGCCCATCGCGGCGCGGCGCGCGAGGCGGCTCAGCCCGCCAAGCGCCAGCATCACCGAGCCGACGACGCCGAGGAACACGCCAAGGTCGAAGCCCGCAGCGGTCGCCAGCTCGAACTTGTCGAGGCCGGGCAGTTTCACATAGCCGAAATCGGAGGTGAGGAAGGGCATGTCGTTGAAGAACGCCCCGGCCCCGGTGATCCCCGCGACCAGCACGCCGGATGCGATCAGCACGTGGTAATAGACCTTCTGGCGCGCCTGCGTCCACGCGAAGCCCGAGGCCATGTATTGCGTCACCAGCGCGATCGCGACGACGAGACCGGCGATGAAGCCGCCACCGGGCTCGTTGTGGCCGCGCAGGAAGATATAGAGCCCCACGACCAGCGCGATCGGCATCATCACCCGCGTCACGATCAACAGCATCAGCGGGTGCTTGTCGCCGCCACGCGGCACGTCGGGGCGCCACGCGATCAGCTTGCGCGAGGACGCGCCCTGCAGGAGCGCCTCGGTCAGCGCGAAGATCACCAGCGCGGCGATGCCCAGCACGGTGATCTCACCAAACGTATCGTAGCCACGGAAGTCCACGAGGATCACGTTCACCACGTTATCCCCGCCCGCGAGGTTGTAGCTGTTATCGAGCATGTAGCCGGACATCGTCGGGAAGGCGAAATCGCGGGTCAGCAGCGCGTAGATCAGCCCCGAGACCGCAACGCCCGCCGCGACCGAAAGCCCGACGTCGAAGCCGATCTTCATCCGGCTGGATTCGATCGAGGTGATCTTGGGCAGGAAGTTCAACGCCAGGAGCATCAGCACCGTCGTCACGATCTCGACCGAGATCTGCGTCAGGGCGAGGTCGGGCGCCGAGAGGAAGATGAAGGAGATCGACACGGTCAGGCCGACGATCCCGATCAGCACCAGCGCGAGGATGCGGTTGTGATGGAAGGCGACGATACACATCGTGGCCGTCAGCAGCAGCAGCCAAGAGGTCACGGCCGCGCCGTTCACCGGCGTCAGCGCGCGGGTCTGCGGCCCCAGCGTGCCGCTCATGAAGGCATAGAGCCCCACCCCGACCGCGGTAATCGTGAACAGCATCAGGTAACGCGCCATCGCGCCGGTATGCAGCCCCTGGGTGATCCACGCGGCAAGGCTCTGGACCTTCGCGACCACCCAGTCGAACATCACCTTGGCCTCGGGGCGCGGAGTGGCGTCCCAGATGCGCTGGAACGGGCGATGCGCGGCGAGCAGAGCGATACCGCCGGTGACGGCAATGGCCGACATGATCAGCGCGGGCGTGACGCCGTGCCAGATCTTCAGCTCGTGCATGTGATAGCCGCCACCGACGACCGCATTGGTCGCCATCTGGACATAGCCGCCCGCCACCGCCATCGGGAACAGACCGATCGCGATCACGAGGAAGGCAAGGAAAGCCGGGCTGATCCACATGCCGAAGGGCGGATCATGCGGGGTCTTCGGCAGGTCCTCCGGCGGCGGGCCGAAGAAGCCGTGGCTGATGAAGCGGAAGGCATAGGTGGCCGAGAACAGCGCTGCGATGGTGGCCAGCACCGGGATCAGCCAGCTATTGTCGAGCCACTTCGTATGGGCCGCGGCTTCCAGCATCATCTCTTTCGACAGGAACCCGTTGAAGAAGGGGATACCGGCCATCGACAGCGCCGCGATAGTCGCGATCACGAAGGTGATCGGCATCAGCTTGCGCAGCCCCGAGACGCGGGTGAGGTCACGCGTGCCCGCCTCGTGATCGACGATACCCGCCGACATGAACAGCGCCGCCTTGAAGGTCGCGTGGTTGATGATGTGGAACACGGCGGCCAGCGCCCCGGCCTCGGTGCCGAGACCCAGCATGAAGGTGATGAGCCCCAGATGCGATACGGTCGAGAAGGCCAGCAATGCCTTCATGTCGTGTTTGAAGATCGCGATCTTCGCCGCGATCAGCATGGTGATCAGGCCAACGCTCGCCACGATATAGAACCATTCCGGCGTGCCCGAGAGAACCGGCCACATCCGCGCCATCAGGAACAGCCCCGCCTTCACCATCGTGGCGGAGTGCAGATAGGCCGAGACCGGCGTCGGCGCCGCCATCGCGTGCGGCAGCCAGAAATGGAACGGGAACTGGGCGGATTTCGTAAACGCGCCGCCGAGGATCAGCAGCAGAGCCGGGATGTAATAGGGGCTCGCCTGAATGGCGTCCTTGTGCTGCAGGATCTCCGAGATGTCGTAGCTGCCCGCGATATTGCCGAGGATCAGCATCCCCGCGATCATCGACAGGCCGCCCAGACCGGTCACGGTCAGCGCCATGCGCGCGCCCTGACGGCCCGCAGGCAGGTGCTTCCAATAGCCGATGAGCAGGAAGGAGCTAAGCGAGGTCAGCTCCCAGAAGATCAGCAATAGCAGGATGTTGTCCGACAGGACGATCCCCACCATCGCGCCCTGGAACAGCAGCAGATAGGTGTAGAACTGACCGACCGGGTCCTTGTTCGACAGGTAGAACCGCGCATAGAGGATGATCAGCAGCCCGATCCCGAGGATCAGCGTCGCGAACAGCATCCCCAGACCGTCGATCCAGAAATTCACGTTCAGGCCCAGCCAGGGCAGCCAGTCGATCTTGGTCTCGACGACACCGCCTGCCATAACGGTCGGCAGGTTCAGCAACAACCCAAGCAGCGCCAGCCCCGTAAACAGGGCCGAAACCGCGGCGGCATTGGTGCGTCCGGTGCGGATAAGGATCGACGGCATGGCTGCGCCCAGGAAGGGCAAAGCGGCGATCAAGGCAGGCGACATCTTCTCTCCGGTCCGTTCTTTGGCGGGCCTTGGGGCGATGGATGCGACCGCACTCTCCCCCCGCGCAAGCATTACTTTACCTGCGCACAGGGGGCATGTCTGTCAAGCTTCGCGACGGCGTTTCCTGAGTAGAATCGCAAGGCATTGTGCGGAGGCCGCCTCAAAGCGGCACCGATCGGCTCCTCTCCCGCCATTTCGCACATGCGGCATTCTGCGGCGAAAATGTCGCTGAATCGGCGGGAAATCGCGCTTTTCGATGCATGGATGGGCGATGTTATGCGAGAATCGCATGGCTCGACCCTATCCGCCCGATGCGCCTCGCTTCCCCTCTTGCAGTTTTTCCGGGCATGTGGCTATGCAAATTGCAGCACGGCGATTTTTCTCCGTGCGAAGCGACTGTAATCGCAGGGAAACAGATGCCTAATTCCCGCACTGTGCAAGTGCCCCAATTCTCCCGCCGTCAGCTCCTCGCCGCCGGTTCCGCTTTTGGCGCGTTCGCCGCCGCGGGAGGCTGGCCCGGTCTTGCGCGCGCGCAAGATAGCGCCGCCCCGGCCGAACCCTCCACCGCTCCCGCCCCGACCCCCGCCGCACCGCAGCAATCGCCGTTTTCTTTCGACGATCTCGCGGCACGGATGCAGAAGGCCGCGAAGGGCGACGCCGTGCCGCCCGAGACCAGCTCGGCCGATTTTCTGAGCAAGCTGGATTACGACAGCTACCGGATGATCCGCTTCGACCCGGACAAGTCGCGCTTCGAGAATATCGAGGACACGCGCTTCGAGTTGCAGGCCTTCCATCTGGGCTGGCTGTTTAAAGAGCCGGTGCACCTCTCCAGCGTCGACAACGGGCAAGCGAGCCCGATGAATTTCTCGACCGACGATTTCATCTACCAGAGCAAAGCCCGCAAGATCGTGCCCGAACATGCCGATCTGCCGGGCATCGCGGGCTTCCGGCTGAACACGCCGCTCAACCGCCCCGATGTCATGGACGAGCTGATCGCGTTCCAGGGCGCGTCCTACTTCCGCGCGCTCGGCCGGGGTTCGGCCTATGGCCTGTCGGCCCGCGGGCTTGCCGTGAACACCGGCGTCTCCGTCGCCGAGGAATTCCCGCGTTTCACCCAGTTCTGGGTCGAGACACCTGCCTCGGGCGCGACCTCGATCACCGTCTTCGCAGAGATGCATTCGGCCTCGCTGACGGGGGCCTACAAATTCGTTATCACCCCGGGCGAGGCGACCTCGGTGGACGTGACCGCGCGGCTCTTCATCCGCGAGGACATCCAGCAGCTCGGTGTCGCGCCGCTGACCTCGATGTTCCTCTACGGACCGCGCAACCGGCACAATTTCGACGACTACCGCCCGCGCGTGCATGACAGCGACGGGCTGGCGATCGAGCAGGCCGATGGCGACAAGCTGTGGCGCCCGTTGCAGAACCCCGACAAGCTCGCCTCCTCCTATTTCGCCGAAAGCGCGCCGCAGAGCTTCGGCCTCTATCAGCGCGAGCGCGAATTCGATCACTATCAGGACGCCTCGGCCCGCTACGAGCGCCGCCCCTCGGTCCGCGTGACGCCGCAGGGCGACTGGGGCAAGGGCATGGTTCGGCTGGTCGAAATCCCCTCGAAACTCGAGGTGAACGACAATATCGTCGCCTTCTGGGTGCCCGAAGCTCCGGCAAAGGCAGGCGATGCGCTGGAATTCGCCTATCGGCTGGAATGGGGCGATCTGCCCCCCGATCCGAGCGATCAGCGCGCCTATGTGGACCAGACATGGGCCGGGACCGGCGGTGTCTCGGGCGTCGAGAACACCAAGGGCACCCGGAAATTCGTCATTGATTTCAAGGGCGGAGAGATTTCGCGCCTGCCGGCCTCGGCCGTCGACGAAATCAAACCGGTCACCCACGCGAATAAGGGCAAGATCGAAACGCAGACCCTTTCGAAGGTCGAACAGGACAATGTCTGGCGTCTCGTGCTGGATATTTCCGCCGATGGCGACGCGCCCGTGGAACTCTCTGCCACTCTTGCCGGTTTTGGACGGAACCTCTCCGAGACCTGGCTCTACCAGTGGACCAAAACATGATTTCACATTTGACGCTGCCGGAAGTGCCGGCGCTGACCGACCAGCCGCGCGCCCAGCGCCGGCTGTCGCCCGAAGACCTCGTTGCCGGGCCCGCCGCGCTGCCGGTGGCCCCGATGGCCATGCCTGCCCAACAGATCGAACCCGATCTTCGGCTGAGCACCCGGCTCGCCCGGATGCTGACCCGCCGCCCGGTCGGGGAAGGCACCTGACATGTCCGCGCTCGCGCGTCCTCGCGGCGCATTGCTGATCGGCCTGCGCGCTCTGGCGCTCGGGCTCGCTGCGCTTGCGGGTATCGGCGCCTTCGTTCTGTTCATTCAGTTCGGCCAGGCCGACGGCTTGCAGACGCTCGACGTGGTGCGCGCACTTCTCATCCTGATCTCGACGCTCTGGCTCGCCTGGGGCGCGGTGCAGGCGTTGATCGGGCTGACCTCGCGCGCCGAGCCGCCGCCGCGGGTGGACCCGCATGCGCGCATCCAGGGCCGTACGGTCGTGTTGGTGCCGGTCTATAACGAAGACCCGGTCTCGACCTTCTCGCGCGTGGCCGCGATGGATGCCTCGCTCGCCGCGACCGGCGACGACGCGGAGGTGCATTTCGCGATCCTCTCGGACACCCGCAAGGACGACATCGCTCATCGCGAGCTGCAGGTCTTCGCCCATCTCGTGGAAGAGCGTGACGCGCTTGGCCGGTTCTTCTATCGCCGCCGCACCAACAACGTCGGCAAGAAGGCCGGTAATATCGAGGATTTCATCACCCGCTCCGGCGCGGCCTATGATTTCGCGCTGATCCTCGATGCGGACAGCCTGATGGAAGGCGAGACGATCTTGCAGATGATCCGCCGGATCGAGGCCGAGCCGCGCCTTGGCCTGCTGCAGACCCTGCCGAAAGTCGTGCGGGGGCGCTCGCGTTTCGCGCGCGCGATGCAATTCTCGGCCAGCTTCTTCTCGCCCGTCTTCGCCCGCGGTCTCGCGATGCTGCAGGGCAGGACCGGCCCGTTCTGGGGCCACAACGCCATCGTGCGCACGCGCGCGTTCGCCGAAAGCTGCGGCCTGCCCGCGCTGGAGGGGCAACCACCTTTCGGTGGGCATGTGATGAGCCACGACTATGTCGAGGCGGCACTTCTGGCACGCAACGGCTGGCTCGTGCGGCTCGATGACGATCTGGAAGGCTCCTTCGAGGAAGGCCCCGAGAATATCGTCGATCACGCCAAGCGCGACCGCCGCTGGTGTCAGGGCAATCTGCAGCACGCGCGCATCATCGGCGCGCCCGGGCTGCGCGGCTGGTCGCGGTTCGTCTTTGCGCAGGGCATCATGGCCTATATCGCGCCCCTGTTCTGGCTGGGCTTTCTGGTGGCCTCGGTCGCAGCGCCCCTGTTCGTGCCGCCGCCGGATTACTTCCCCGAGCCCTATTGGCCCTTCCCCTATTTCCCGCCGTCGGAGGCCTCGAAAGCGATCGGCCTCGCCATCGGCATCTTCGGGCTTCTGCTGGTGCCGAAACTGCTGATCGCGGCGCGTGCGGCGATGAACGGCACGGCGCGCGGTTTCGGCGGCGGCAACCTCGCCTTCGCCTCGACGCTGGGCGAGCTGCTGTTCTCCTCGCTCACGGCTCCGGTGCTACTGGCCTTCGCGACGCGCTCGGTCTTTCAAGTGCTGTTCGGCGCGGATGGCGGCTGGCCCACCAACAACCGCGGCGACGGGCGGTTGAGCGTGGCCGATGGGTTCAACGCGGCGTGGTGTATCGTCGCCATCGGGGCTGCGGGCCTTGCCGTCACGTGGTGGCTCGCGCCGGGCCTGCTTTTCTGGCTGCTGCCGGTGGGTCTGCCGATGATCGCCGCCCCGTGGCTGATCTCATGGTCGTCGCAGCCCTCGCGCTCGCAGCTGATGCTGGTGCCGAGCGAAATCGACACGCCCCGCATCCTGCGTCTGCACGATGCGATCTTCACCCGCTGGGAAAACGCTTTCCCGGCCCCCGAGGGCGACCGCGCCGGTTTCGCGGACGCCCCTCACCGGAGCCCCGCACATGCGTAATATCGCGCTGATGAAACCCGGGCGCGACCTGCGGATCGACCTGTTCCGCGGTCTCGCGCTGGTGATGATCTATATCGATCACATCCCGGGCAATCTCTACGAGCATTTCACCTCCCGCAATCTGGGCTTCTCGGATGCGGCGGAGGGCTTCGTCTTCATGTCCGGTCTCGCCGCCGCGCTGGCTTACGGTCCGGCGCTCGCGAAGGGGCTGAGCTGGGAAGGCACCTCGCGGCTCTGGGGCCGAGCATGGCTTCTCTATCTCGTGCATATCCTGACCGCCGTCTGGGCGATCGCTATCGTCTCCGCCGCCGTTCAGTTCTGGGGCAACGATGCGATGCTGTCCAAGAATGCGATGAAAATCTATGGCACCGACCCGTTCGGCTTCCTGATCGGGATCGCGACGCTGGGCCACCAGCTGGGCTATGTGAACATCCTGCCGATGTATATGGCGCTCCTGTTGATGGCACCCGCGCTGATCCGGATCGGTCAGCGCAGCAAATTGGCATTGCTGGCGACCTCGGTCGGGCTTTGGGTGGCGACGGGGCTTTTCCGGCTGAACCTGCCGAACTACCCGATGGAGGGCGGCTGGTTCTTCAACCCGCTGGCGTGGCAACTGGTGTTCAGCCTCGGCATCCTGACCGGGCTGTCGCTGCGCCAAGGAAAGCGTCTGGTGCCGGTGAAAGGCTGGATCATCGCCCTCGCGGCGGGCTGGCTGGCGTTGACCTTCGTCTGGATCCACAACGGCTGGATGCTGAAGAATTTCGGCCACGCGGTCTGGCAGTTGCGCCAGTGGAACGTGCCCTTCTTCATCGCAGGCTTCGACAAGACCTTCGTGTCGCTGCCGCGCCTGTCGCACCTGCTGGCGCTCGCCTACATCCTGTCGCTGCCGGGGATCATCCCGCGCATCGCCGAGGCGCGCGTGTTGGAGCCGATCCGGATGCTGGGACGTCACTCGCTGCCGATCTTCGCACTCGGCACCGTGCTGGCAATCGCGGGCCAGACGGTGAAGCAGGTACATCCGGGCGGGTTCTGGCAGGATACGCTGCTGATCTTCGGCGGGCTCGCGCTGCAATTCGCCTTCGCCTACGGGCGCGACAATTTCGGCGCGAAGGCCGTGGCGCGACGCCGGAAGGCCCGCGAAGAGGCCGAACCGGCACCGGCCCCGGTCCGGCTGCACGCAGCCGAATAGCTCAGCTCTGGAGTCAGCTCAGGATCAGACCGTCCGAACGGGCCGCCTGTTCCTTGATCGCCTTCACGGCGGCCTGAACCTTCGGCGTCCGGTGCAAATCGACGTGGGTCACCAGCCACAGGTTGGTGTCCCAGGTATCATAGGGCTTCACCACCTCTTCGAGCGTCGGATCGGCACGGCCCATCGGCACGGTCAGGAAGCCCAAACCAAGCCCCGCCTTGATCGCATCGACCTGGCTCTCGTGCTCGTTCGCGCGGAACACGACCTGCTCGTCGGGGACGTTGTCGCGCAGCCAGCGATAGAACGGCGCGCGGCTGTCGCGGTTGTCGTTCGAGACGAAGCGATGCTTGGCGAGCTCTTCCTTGGAGCGCGGAATCCCGAAACGCTCGACATAGGCGTGGCTCGCATAAAGCGCGTTCTGCATCCGGCCCAGCGACTGCACGACGTTATCGGGCTCAGTCGGGCGGTTGCCGGCGCGGATCGCGACATGCGCCTCGCCATATTCCAGCCGGAACACGCGCTGATCGGTGAGATAGCGCAGACGCAGCCCGGAATATTCGCCCAAGAGCTTTTCCATCGCGGGCAGAACAAGCACCGAAACCGCGGTCAGCGACGTCACGATCAATTCGCCCGTGACTTCGTCGCCCGCGCCTGCGATCCGGGCGGCGAGCTGGCTGAACTGGTCCTCGGTCGCCTGCCCCACGGAGAGCAATTGCTGCCCCGCTTCGGTCGGCGTGTAGCCACGCGGATGGCGCTGGAACAGCTTGGTGCCCAGCTTGTCTTCCAGTGCGTCGACATGGCGGATCACCGTGGCGTGGTGAACGCCCAAAACCTCTGCCGCCCCCGAGACGGTGCCGATGCGCGCCACGTGGAAAGCGGTGCGGATTTCATCCCAACTGTCAAAGCTCATGCTGTGCATCCGTGAACATAATCTGCTCGATCATGCCCGTTGCGTTCTGGATTGCAAGAGACAAGTAAGGCGCAGACCGAAATTCACGACCCCACATCGAACACGTTTTACGGAGTCCTCCCCATGACTAAGACCCTTCGTATCGACAGCTCCATCAAAGGCGACGCGTCGATCTCCAAACGCCTCACCGACAAGATCGTCGAGCGGCTCGGCGGCGACGTCACCACCCGCGACGCGACCGCCATCCCCACCATCGACGGTGCGTGGCTCGGCGCGGCCTACACCCCTGCCGACCAGCGTAGCGACGAACAGAAAGAGCTGCTCGCCCTGTCCGACGAGCTGATCGCTGAACTCAAGGCCGCCGACACGCTCGTCATCGGTTGCGGCGTCTACAACTTCGGCGTCACCGGCCCCCTCAAGCACTGGATCGACATGGTCTGCCGCGTGGGCGAGACCTTCCGCTACACCGAGGCTGGCCCCGAGGGCCTCGCCGGTCCGAAGCGCGTTGTCATCGCCTACTCCTCGGGCGGCGTGCCGCAGGGCTCCGCCTTCGATTTCGCGACGCCCTACATCAAGCAGATCCTCGGCTTCATCGGCATCACCGACGTGACCGTGGTGGCCGCCGAGGGCGTGAACCTCGACGAGGCTGCGGCGGTCGCCAAGGCCGAAGAGCAGATCATCCATCTCGCGGCCTGATCCGCTCAAGCCTGCAAAGACGTCCCTACCTCCCCCGACTGGCCCCGTGGTTGACTCCGCGGGGCCTTTGTCATAGTTCACGCGAGATTTCCCCGGAGGACGAATCCCTCCGGTCCCGGCATGAGGTCGGGATCGCCACCAGTCAGCGCGTTGCGCCCACTGGTGCGCTTGTCGTTTGTCCCGGCCCCAATCACAGGAGGGTGGCCCATGTTCGAAAGTCTATCAGAGCGCCTAGGCGGCGTCTTCGACCGGCTGACCAAACAAGGTGCGCTTTCCGCCGATGACGTGAAAACGGCCATGCGCGAAGTGCGCGTCGCGCTACTCGAAGCCGACGTTTCGCTGCCGGTCGCCCGCCAGTTCATTAAGTCGGTCGAGGGCAAGGCCACCGGCGCCGCGGTCACCAAATCGGTCACGCCGGGCCAGCAGGTCGTCAAGATCGTCCATGACGAGCTGATCAAGATGCTCGCGGGCGAAGAGGCCGCCGATGCGCTGAAGATCGACAACCCGCCCGCGCCGATCCTGATGGTCGGTCTGCAGGGCTCGGGTAAGACCACCACCACCGCCAAGCTCGCCAAGCGTCTCAAGGACCGCGAAGGCAAGCGCGTGCTGATGGCTTCGCTCGACACCAACCGCCCCGCCGCAATGGAGCAGCTGCAGATCCTCGGCACCCAGATCGGTGTCGACACGCTGCCGATCGTGAAGGGCGAGAGCGCCGTGCAGATCGCCAAGCGCGCCAAGCAGCAAGCGACGCTCGGCGGCTATGACGTCTACATGCTCGACACTGCGGGCCGTCTGCATATCGACGAAGTGCTGATGGACGAGGTTCAGGCGGTGCGCGACGTCGCGAACCCGCGTGAGACTCTCCTCGTCGTCGATGGCCTGACCGGTCAGGACGCGGTGAACGTCGCGACCGAGTTCGACGAGAAGGTCGGCGTCTCGGGCGTCGTGCTGACCCGGATGGACGGCGACGGTCGCGGCGGTGCGGCGCTCTCGATGCGCGCGGTTACCGGCAAGCCGATCCGCTTCGTCGGTCTGGGCGAGAAGATGGACGCGCTCGAGACCTTCGAGGCCGAGCGTATCGCGGGCCGCATCCTCGGCATGGGCGATATCGTCGCCCTCGTGGAGCGCGCGCAGGAAACGCTGGAACAGGAACAGGCGGAGCGCATGGCCAAGCGCTTCCAGAAGGGCCTGTTCAACATGAACGACATGAAGAACCAGCTTGAGCAGATGATCAAGATGGGCGGGATGCAGGGCGTCATGGGGATGATGCCGGGCATGTCGAAATACGCTAAGCAGGCCGAAGATGCGGGCCTGAACGACAAGACGATCACCCACCAGATCGCGCTCATCAACTCGATGACCAAGAAAGAGCGCGCCAACCCGCAGATCCTTCAGGCGAGCCGCAAGAAGCGCATCGCGGCGGGCGCAGGCCTCGAGGTCTCCGACCTCAACAAGCTGCTGAAGATGCACCGCCAGATGTCCGACTCGATGAAGAAGATGGCCAAGATGGGCAAGGGCGGCATGATGAAACAGGCGATGAAGATGATGGGCGGCAAGGGCGGCGGTGCGCCGGATCTGGCCAACATGGATCCCGCCGAGGTCGAAGCTGCGGCGAAGGCGATGGGCGGCAAGATGCCCAAGGGCGGCATGCCCGGTCTGGGCGGCGCGCTGCCGCCGGGCCTGTCGGGCTTCGGCAAGAAGAAGTGACCCGATGACCGTCGCGCTCTCCCCCACCCCTGTTCTCGAGACCGAGCGTCTCGTGCTCCGCGCCCCGAAGGCTGCGGACTGGGAAGCATGGCGCGATTTCTACATGTCCGAGCGCAGCCACTGGTTCCGCCCGGTAAAAGAGCCGACCCCGGAGGCCGCATGGCGCAGTTTTGCTGCGATCACCGGCCATTGGGTCCTGCGCGGCTGGGGCATGTTCGTGATGACCGAACGCGGCTCGGATCGGGGTTTCGGCGCGCTTGGCCCCTGGATGCCCGAGAGCTGGCCCGAGGCCGAGATCGCTTGGTCGGTCTGGTCGCAGGACGCCGAGGGCAAGGGCTACGTGGCCGAGGCTGCGCGCGCGGTGATCGACCATGCGTTCCGCGACCTGAACTGGTCCACCGCGGTCAGCTACATCGACCCGAACAACACCCGTTCGACCGCGTTGGCCGAGCGTCTGGGCGCGCGCCCCGACCCGCAGGCCGCCTATCCCGGGGAGCCGCCGATCGTCGTCTGGCGTCACCCCGCACCGAAGGAGGCCGCCGCATGAGCGATGCAACCACCCGTGCCGCTGAGTTGCTGAAAGAGCATCGCGACAGCATCGACCGGCTCGATGCGGTGATGATCTACACGCTGGCCGAACGCTTTGCCCAGACGCAGGCCGTTGGCAAGCTGAAGGCAGAGCACGACCTTCCGCCCTCCGATCCCGATCGGGAGGCCAAGCAGATCGCCCGGCTCGAAAAGCTGGCGAGCGAGTCCGGGCTCGACCCGGAATTCGCGAAGAAGTTCCTCAATTTCGTGATTTCGGAAGTGATCCGGCATCACGAGAAATTCCAGAAATGACGGGCCATCCGGCCCATCACCAGCCATCCAAAGGAGACAACTGACATGGCTATGAAAATCCGCCTCGCTCGTGGGGGTTCCAAGAAGCGTCCGTTCTATTCGATCGTCGCTACCGACTCGCGCATGCCGCGTGACGGCCGCTTTCTTGAGAAGCTGGGCACCTACAACCCGCTGCTCCCGAAAGACAGCGAAGACCGCGTTAAGATGAACATCGAGCGCGTGAAGTACTGGCTCGACCAAGGCGCGCAGCCGACCGACCGCATCGCGCGCTTCCTCGAAGCCGCTGGCGAGCGCAGCAAGCCGACCCGCGCCAACATGAAGAAAGCCGTTCCGGGCAAGAAAGCCCAGGAGCGCGCCGAGCAGCGTGCCGCCAAGGCCGCCGAGGCGAACGCCGCTGAAGAAGCACCCGCCGAAGAATAATCGGCAGCTATGGATGGCTGGCGGGCCGGGCGCGATATGTGCCCGGCCCCTGCCCCATCCGATCTAGCACAGAGGATCGCATCATGACCCAACCCGAACGCGTCTGCGTGGGTGCCATCGCCGGAGCTTTCGGCGTGCAGGGCGAAGTGCGCCTCAAGAGTTTCTGCGCCGAACCCGAGGATATCGTGGGCTATGCCCCGCTTTATACCGAAGACGGCGCGCGCCAGTTCGACGTGACGCTGACGCGAGGCCTGAAGAACGGGCTTGGCGTGAGGCTGTCGGGCGTGGCATCGAAGGAAGAGGCCGATGCTCTGCGTGGTGTGACCCTCTGGGCCGACCGCGACAAGCTGCCCTCGCTTCCTGACGACGAATTCTATCATGCCGACCTGATCGGGCTGACGGTGGTCGATACCGGCGGCACCAAGATCGGCACCGTGCGCGCGGTCCACAATCACGGCGCGGGCGACATTCTCGAAATCTTCGCGCCCGGGCGCAAACAGGCGCTGCTGCTGCCCTTCACCAAGGCCATCGTGCCGACCGTGGACCTCGCCGCGCAGCGTATCGTCGCCGACCCGCCCGAGGATCTGTAATCGGATGCGTGTGATCGTCCATCCGGGCTTTCACAAGACCGGAACCTCCACGATCCAGACCGGACTGCGCGAAGTCAGCGCCCATTTGCCCGACTGGGCGATTGCGCTCCGCAAAGACATTCCCGATGCCGCCGCCGCCGCCCGCGCCTTTTCACTGACTCGCGACCCGTTCGAGCTGGGGCTCTATCAGGCCGCGCTGGCCAGTTGGGCCGACGCTCTCCCCGAAGACACCACGCAGGCTGTGATTTCCATCGAAGGGCTCGCAGGCCATATGCCGGGCCGCGATGGCGTGCTGGACTACTCCGCGACGCCCGCCCTGATGGGCGCACTGGCCGAGGTCTTCCAGGCGAAATACGAAGACGCGCTGGAGTTGCAGCTCTTCCTGACCACGCGCGAAAAGACCGCGTGGATCGAGAGCCTGCATTGGCAGCATGTGCGCAGCGGCATGTTGACGGACTCGCTCGACACCTTCCGCACCCAGCTGTCGGGCTTCGACCTCGCCCCCGTTCTGCGCGAGATCGTGAGCACTGTGGACCCCGCCCCGGTGACATGGGTGATGCTCGACGAAGCCCGCGACAATCCCCACGGCCCGCTGACGCCGCTGCTCGATCTGATGGGCGTCCCCCCCGAGGTGCGCGCGTCGCTGGGCCTCGGGATCACGGCCAATGCACGCCCGCGGAGGGTGGACCGGGCGGCGCTCGCCGACCAACTCGCCGCAATCAACGCTGAAGGGTTGCCGCGCGAGGCCACAAAAGAGAAAAAGCGCGCCATATTGCGAGCCGCATGGCGCGAAGAGGCAGAGGCGAAATCCGATGAGTGACGACAAACCTAAGCTCGCGACCAAGTCGCATGGCCGCCTGACGATCTCGCCGACGCGCAAGCCCAGCTCGCTGATGGACGAGCCGCCGCGGCTGAAAGGCGCGTGGACCGCGAAGATCGTCACGCTCTTCCCCGAAGCCTTCCCCGGCACGCTGGGCCTGAGCCTTCTGGGCCGCGCCCGCGATCTGGGCCTCTGGGCGCTGGAGACGATCGACCTGCGCCCCTTCGGCATCGGCAAGCACCGCAATGTCGACGACACGCCAGCGGGCGGCGGCGCGGGGATGGTACTGCGCGCCGATGTGGTGGGCGAGGCGCTCAAGCAGGCCGCCCACGGCACGCCGGATGACCGTGCGCGCTGGCCGGTTGTCTATCTCTCGCCGCGCGGCAAGCCGCTGACGCAGGAGATGGCGCGCCGCTTCGCCGAGGCTGACGGCATGACGCTTCTGTGCGGTCGCTTCGAGGGCGTGGACGAGCGCGTGCTGGAACATTTCGGCGTCGAGGAAGTCTCGATCGGCGATTTCGTCCTGACGGGTGGTGAGGTGGCCGCCCAAGTGCTGATCGACGCCACCGTGCGGCTGCTGCCGGGCGTTCTGGGTAATGCCGAGAGCGCGGTCGAGGAAAGCCATTCCAGCGGGCTGCTGGAGCATCCCCAATACACCCGCCCCGCCGAATGGGAAGACCGTTTGATCCCCGAAGTGCTGACCTCGGGCAACCACAAGAAGATCGAAGAGTGGCGTCGCGAGATGAGCGAAAAGCTCACGCAGGAACGGCGGCCGGATCTATGGGAGAAACATAAAGGGGGCGGCAGCTAAGAGGCCGAATTAACTGATGCTGCGTCTGGCTCTATTGCTGGCGCCCGCGTTAGCCATCGCGCCCCGGTTCATCAGGATCGCTGGAAAACAGCGCGATCTTGTTGCCGTGCGGATCACGAAGATAGCCAACGTAGAAGTGCGGGCCATAAGCAGCCCGAAAACCAGGCCGCCCGTCGTCGGAGCCGCCCGCGGCTAACGCGGCATCATAAAGGTCCCGGACCTGTTTCTGCGATCGCGCCTGAAACGCCACCATTGCGCCGTTCCCAGCCGATGCAGATTGCCCGTTGAAGGGGGATTTGACGTAGAAATCAGGCTGAACGGAGGACTGACCTGGTTCTTCGGGCAAGATGTAACTCAAGTCTCCTTGGTACTCTTCCAGCCGATAGCCAAGACTTGGGAGAAAGGCCGAGTAGAAGCGTTCTGCCTTCGCGATGTCGTCTGCTCCAACGGTCACGTAAGCGATCATATTGTGGCGTTCCTCCAGGAGTCGTGGCGATGGCGATGGGACCGCGGTTAGACGCGAAAGTAGCATAGTCGGAAGCGGCCTTTGCAACAGCCCTGGCGAAAGTTCACTTTGTCCCGCAAAGCCGAAGCACCCCCACTTCCCCCTTGCCACATTGGTCATTTCCCCGTAATACGCGCGGGTCCGGAGCCGGAATCGGCCCTCGGACCCTTTTGCTGTTGCCCGGCGGAGCCTTCTTCGGTCCGCGACACGGCACCGGCGAAGGGCGCAACAAGCGAAAGACGACCTGAAACCTCCCGCGGGCGCGACCCTGAAAAGGCGACCGGACCCGATGAAGACGCGGAGCTCTGAGGCGGCGAAACCTTCACGGGACAAACCGTGAGCATGTGAAAGGACGTTGCGATGAACCTGATCGCACAGCTCGAGGCGGAACAAATCGCCGAGCTCAACAAGACCATCCCGGATTTCAAAGCCGGTGACACCATTCGCGTCGGCTACAAAGTGACCGAAGGCACCCGTTCGCGCGTGCAGGCCTATGAAGGCGTCTGCATCTCGCGCAAGGGCGGCGACACGCTGGCGGCTTCGTTCACCGTGCGCAAGATCTCCTTCGGCGAAGGCGTGGAGCGTGTGTTCCCGCTGTATTCGACCAACATCGACTCGATCGAAGTGGTCCGCCGTGGCCGCGTGCGTCGCGCCAAGCTGTACTACCTGCGCGCACGTCGCGGTAAGTCGGCTCGTATCGCCGAAGACACCCACTACAAGCCCAAAGCTGCGAAATAAGGAGCGGGACGATGAAAGCCGAAACCCATCCGGACTACCACACGATCACCGTCAAGATGACCGACGGGACCGAGTATCAGACCCGCTCGACCTGGGGCTCCGAGGGCGACACCCTCACCCTCGACATCGACCCGACCTCGCACCCGGCGTGGAACGGTGGTTCGTCGCGCCTCATGGACACCGGTGGTCGCGTGTCGAAGTTCAAGAACAAATATGCTGGCCTCGGCTTCTAAGCCTAAGCTGCATGACTGTTACGGAAAAGGGCGCCTCGCGGGCGCCCTTTTTCATGCGCGCGCCTTTCGCTCATAGCGGCAAGGCTCACCGTCCCCCGCGATAGACTTTGCGCAGCTCCGGCACGGCGATGACGATCAGCAGCGCCGCCGCCAGCGCGAAGACCATCGGGCCGATGCGCTCATATCCCAGCACGCCTGCAATCCCCCCCGCGAAGAACGAACATAGCGTCGCGACATGCAGCAGAAGCCGCGAGCGAAGCACCTGCCTGGCCTCCGCATCGCGCGCGCCCGGCAAAAGCGCCGCAAGCTCCAGCCCCAGATCGGTCGCGATGCCGGACACATGGCTCGTGCGCACCCGCCCGTCCGAGATTTTCGTGCTCGCCGCGTTCTGCAGCCCCATCAGGAAGCTGAGCCCGATCATCATCAGATGCTCGCTCATCGCCGCAGCCCAGACCATGTCGAGGATCGTCAGCACGATCAGCAGCCCAGCCTCCAGCAGGATCGACAGCGCGTAGATCCCGTGCAGCCGCCGGCGCTGCCCCACGTCGATCAGCACCCCGGAGGCGAAGGCCCCGAAGACGAAAGCTAGAAGCAGCAGCAGGAACCAGATCGCCGTGCCGAACCGCCCCAGCGCGAGCAGGTCGGTCGCGGTCGAGACATTCCCGGTCATGTTGGCCGAGAAATACCCCAGCGCCCGGAACCCGGCCGCATTCACCGCGCCCGCGACCAGCGCCAGCCAGACCGCCAGCGCGAGGTCGATCGAAACGCTCCGATCGTCTCCGGCATGTATCAGCACCGCTGCCCCCTACGCTCGCTCCGCCTCGCCCCGACTATCGACGCCACCCGCGCAAAAGCAAGCCTTGGAGGCGCGGCGCAATGCGCCTCGTTTCGTGATTTGCCCCCGAAAGGCCCCGCTTCCACAGTCACGCGCGATTTCAGACAATTGATAGGAGCCGCCCGTGAGAACCCGAAACGCTACGCCCGCAGACGCCGCCGCCTTGGCCGACGTGCTCGATGAACTGGTGATTTCGGGCCAGCGCAGCAAAGCCAGCGACGCGGAATTCGTGCGCTCGCATTATCTGGCGCATCCCGACCTCATCCGCTGCGCGATCTGCGAGGATGACGAAGGCCATGCCCTCGGGCTCCAGTCGCTCAAACATGCGCGCGCGGGCAATCCTTACGGCACACCGGAAGGCTGGGGCATTATCGGCACTCATGTACGCCCCTCGGCCGCGCGGCGCGGTGTCGGGCGCAGATTGTGGGCCTGGAGCCTCAGCGCGGCACGCGGCGAAGGCCTTGTGAAGATCGAAGCCTATATCGGCGCAGAGAACGCCGCTGCGCTTGCCTATTACGGCCAAGCGGGCTTCGAGACATGGCGCGAAACCGACGGTGCGATCGGCAAGGTCTACACGCTCGACTGATCGCAAAGCCGCAAGCGGTGCGTCTCGGCGCTCCCCCCTAGCCCTTCCCATGATTCCCTAGTAAACCCGCGCTCAAACGCTCCACAGCAAGAGGGTCCTACATGGCGCGCCATCTCATTACCTCGGCCATTCCCTATATCAACGGCATCAAGCACCTCGGCAATCTCGTGGGCTCGCAGCTGCCGGCTGATCTCTTCGCCCGCTACCAGCGCGCGCGGGGCAACGAGGTGATGTTCATCTGCGCCACCGACGAGCACGGCACCCCCGCCGAACTGGCCGCCGCGAAAGCAGGCAAGCCGGTCGCCGAGTATTGCGCGGAGATGCATGAGGTGCAGGCGAAGATCGCGGAAGGCTTCCGCCTCAGCTTCGATCACTTCGGGCGCTCGTCCAGCCCGCAGAACCATCGCCTGACGCAGCATTTCGCGGTGAAGCTGGCCGAGGCCGGCCTGATCCGCGAAGTCTCGGAAACGCAGATGTATTCCAAGGCCGACGGGCGCTTCCTGCCCGACCGCTATATCGAGGGCACCTGCCCCAATTGCGGCTTCGAGAGCGCGCGCGGCGATCAATGCGACAACTGCACCAAGCAGCTCGACCCGGTCGACCTGATCAACCCGCATTCCACGATCTCGGGCTCGACCGATCTGGAGATGCGCGAGACCAAGCACCTGTTCCTGCGCCAGTCGGCGATGAAGGATCGACTGGATGCGTGGATCGACAGCAAGTCCGACTGGCCGGTGCTGACCACCTCGATCGCGAAGAAATGGCTCCATGACGGCGACGGGCTGCAGGACCGCGGCATCACCCGCGATCTCAGCTGGGGCGTGCCTGCGCAATTCGAGGGCGCGCCGTGGTCGGGCATGGAAGGCAAGGTCTTCTATGTCTGGTTCGACGCGCCGATCGAGTATATCGCCGCGACCGAGGAGTGGACCGAGAAGACGGGCGGCGATTGGGAGCGCTGGTGGCGCACCGACAAGGGCGCCGACGACGTCACCTACACCCAGTTCATGGGCAAGGATAACGTGCCCTTCCACACGCTCTCGTTCCCTGCGACGATCCTCGGCTCGGGCGAGCCGTGGAAGCTCGTGGATTACATCAAGTCGTTCAACTACCTGAACTACGATGGCGGCCAGTTCTCGACCTCGCGCGGCCGCGGCGTCTTCATGGATCAGGCGCTGGAGCTTCTGCCCGCCGATTACTGGCGCTGGTGGCTTTTGTCCCATGCGCCCGAAAGCGCGGATGCCGAATTCACCTGGGAGAACTTCCAGGTCTCGGCGAACAAGGACCTCGCCGATGTGCTGGGCAACTTCGTCAGCCGGATCACCAAGTTCACCCGCTCGAAATTCGGCGAGGCGATCCCCGAAGGTGGCAGCTGGGGCGAGCAGGAAGCGGCGCTGATCGAGGATTTGACCACCCGCATTCGCGCCTACGAGACGCATATGGAAGAGAAGGATATCCGCAAGGCGGCGATGGAGCTGCGCGGAATCTGGGTCGCGGGCAACGAATACCTGCAGGCGTCGGCACCGTGGTCTGTGTTCAAGACCGACCCCGATCAGGCGGCGGCCATTGCACGGCTCGCGCTGAACCTGATCCCGATCTATGCGGTGCTCTCGGCGCCCTTCATTCCCGATGCGGCGAAGATCATGCTCGAGGCGATGGGCGACGAGGATCGCGGCTGGCCGGGCGATGTGAAAACGGCGCTCGAGGCGCTACCCGCAGGTCATGCCTTCAGCACGCCCGAGGTGCTCTTCCGCAAGATCACTGATGAAGAGCGCGAGGAATGGCAGGAGCGGTTCGCAGGCACCCGCGACTGAGGCGCATCAGGGGCTCTGCCCCTCTTCGCTTTCGCGAATTCACCCCGGGATATTTGACCAAGAGCGAAGACAGCCCCGCGCGTTTCTTCGCTCTTTCGAAATATCCCGGGGAGGCTCCCACAGGGAGCAGGGGCAGAGCCCCCTACTCGTCCTGTTTCTTGAGCGACCGCCAAGCGGAGAGCGCCGCGTTTTCCTCGACCGGAGGCGTAGCGAGAGCGTCAGGCGGCTTCGGCAGAGCCGTCTTCATCCGGAAGTAATGCGCCTCGCGCGCGCCGAAATAGAAGCTGACCACCGCGCCCAGAAGCCACCAGAGCGGCTCCGGGACGTAGCTCAGCCCGACCATGCGTTGCGCGAAGGCGACCGGGTCGAGCATCGCATAGACGAAAAGCCCCACGATCCCGAAGGCGAGCACCGGGCGCGGCAGGCGATTGAGGCCGTTCACTATCCGATCGAAGCGACCGGGTCGGATATATTCGAACTCGGCCCCGTGCTCCTGAAGGGCCGCAATATAGGCGGACTGCGCGGCCTCGAGCTTCTTCGTGGCATTGGGCACGAAAACCTCCGCCACCGAGCTGGCCGCCTCGCCCGCCGCCTTCACCGTGCCCGCACCGCCGAGCAGTTTCTCGATCATGCCCATTTCGCCACCCGCTTGCGATGCTCGCCCTCGGTGAGGTGAAAGCGCGGCGAGATGAACTCCTCGGCGCGGCGAATCCAGCCGCCCTTCCTGCCCGCCCGCGTCGTCGCGTATTTGCGGCTCGCGGGCCGGGCATCGGCGATGCGGTAGTAGTAGTTACGCCGGGCGATCCCGTAGGCATCGGCGAAGTAGCCGGGCGCGGCTGCATCGGCGAGTTCGGCGGCGGCGATGGTCTGCGGGCCGATGATCCCGTCCACCACGACGCGCTGGCCCATGTCGCCCAACAGACGTTGCAGGATGACAACCGCATTGCCGCCCGCGTTTACATACATATCGAAGACCGGGGCCTGTACCGATGGCGGCAACCGGTCGATGCGCGGGCTCTTGTAGTAATGCTCGATGAAAATCTCGGCAGCCTGCGCGGGGTCGAGCGCGCGGATATCCATCTCGTCCACCCGGCCATCGCCGGTCAGATCGCGCCCCAACCGGCGCAGGGTTCCGAGCGTGACGCCGTGCTTGGTCGCACCGCCCGGATCGTCCGGATCATCGATATAACCGCCTTCGCGCGCGACGATCTCCGCCGCGATCTGGGTGACCGATTTCATGGCCTGCCTCCGTTAATGACAACGTCAGGCAGGCTCGGGCCGTGCGATTAAGAGGGCAAAAAGAGAGCGTTCGCCGGGGTTGCGATCATGAGGACGGGCCCTCGTAGACGCCCTGTTCCTTCAGCGCGTCTACGACTTCCTTGGGCATGTAGTTCTCGTCATGCTTGGCAAGAATTTCGGAGGCGACGAAAGTATCGCCTTCCATCTTGCCCGTGCCGATCATGCCCTGACCCTCTTTGAAGAGGTCCGGCAGGACGCCCGCGAATTTCACCGGGACGGTTGCGCCGCCATCGGTGACCTTGAATTCGATGACCTCGCCCTGACCGCGCTTGAGCGAGCCTTTCTCGACCAGCCCGCCAAGGCGGAAGACCTCACCGGGCTGCGGCGGTTCGGTGGCAAGCTGCGAAGGCGCACGGAAGAAGTTGATGCCGCTCCGCATCGAGTACCCGATCGTGCCGGTCGCGATCACCAAGGCCAGCGCGGCCACGCTGAGCACCTGGATACGACGTTTCTTCTTCAGACTCTTCATCTCTTCGCCTCCTCAGATGCCGCTTCGTCTACCTTACCGCGCCGGCCGTGCCATTGACGCGGATCAAGGGAAGACGGGGGCGAGCATCAGCCCTTCGCTTTCCTCCAGCCCGAGCATGAGGTTCGCGTTCTGGATCGCTTGTCCCGACGAGCCCTTGCAAAGGTTGTCGATGGCCACGACCACGAGCGCGCGCCCGGGGATCCTGTCTCCTGATACACCAATATGGGCATAATTGGAGCCAGTTACAGACCTGGTGGACGGAACTGCGCCGAAAGGTAGCATCTCCATGAAGATTTCGTCCGCGTAGCGGTCTGCCAGTGCCTTGTAGACGGCCTCGGGCTCGCCCTTCACATAGGCCGAGGCGAGGATGCCGCGGTTAAAGGGTGCCAGATGCGGGGTGAATTGCACCATCACGGGGCGGCCCGCCAAGGCGCTGAATTCCTGATCGAATTCACCAAGGTGACGATGCTTTCCGCCTTGCGAATAGGGCGCGACACCGCCCGACAGCTCTGCGTGCAGCAGGTTTTCCTTCAGCGAGCGGCCCGCGCCGGAAACCCCGTTCTTCAGGTCGAGGATGATATCATCGAGGTCGATCACCCCGGCTTCGATCAGCGGACGGATCGCGAATTGGCCCGCAGCGGCGTTACAGCCCGTGCCTGCCACCAGCCGCGCGTCGCGAATCGCATCGCGGTAGAACTCGGTCAGGCCGTAGACCGCCTCTTTCTGCAGCTCGACCGCGGCATGGGGCTTGCCATACCACTTCTCGTATTCGGCCGGATCGCGCAGCCGGAAATCGGCCGAGAGGTCCACGATCTTCAGATCGCGCGGCAGCTCCTTGATGACCGCCTGCGAGGTCGCATGCGGCAGCGCGCAGAAGGCCAGATCGACATTCGAGAAGTCGATCTCTTCGATCTTCACCAGATCGGGGAGGCCCAGATGGCGCAGATGCGGGAACACGTCGCCCATCGCCATACCGGCCTTTCGCTCGCCCGAGAGGGCCACGATTTCCATATTCGGATGGGTGGCGATCAGCCGGACGAGTTCGGCGCCGGTGTAGCCCGATGCGCCCAGAATCGCGATTTTCTTCGTCATAACAACCTCCGCGCTTGTCGCTCGGCTCTCCCTTACCCTAAGCTCACACTCAAATAAACTCCGTGTGAACCGGAGTGACGACCGACAGTGAACGAGGCAGGCCGTGGCAGAGCAGTGGTATTACGCCGATGGGAAAGATCCCGTCGGTCCGTTCCCCGCAGAACATATGACGGATATGGTGCGGGCAGGTCGTATCAAGCCCGAAACGATGGTTTGGCAAGACGGAATGGAAGGATGGGAGCCTGCGGGCGATCACTTCTTCCGGCGAGCCCCGGACACTGCGACCACGGGCGCCGACCCGCATAGCGGCGCGACGAATTACGCGGCCCGCATTGCACAGCGCCATCAGCAGGAGGGCAAGCTCTCCTCCGCCGATCCCCGCGCCTATGCCGATGCCTCGATCGAACGCGAGCGCGCGAAGCGCGGGATTGGCTCGGACGGGATGTATGCCGGGGCGCCTTCGCGCGGCTTCTTCGAGGCGATCAAGGTCTGCTTCCGGAAATACGTGACCTTCAAAGGCCGGGCGAGCCGGTCGGAATATTGGTGGTTCGTGCTGTTCGTCACGCTGGCGGGGTTCGCGGGCGGCTTTGCGGAGGCCTCGATGGGTCAGGACGGGGCCGCAATCAGCGCGGTGATCTCCATCGCGACCTTCCTGCCCTCGGTCTCGGTAACGGTGCGCCGGCTACATGACACGAACCGCTCGGGCTGGTGGTTCGGGCTTTACATCCTGATGAGCTTCCTGGGCGGCTTCGTGATCGCCTTCCTCGCCATCTCCTCGGGCATCCGAGACCCGGACGCCATTCTCGCGTCGATGGGGATGCTGACGATGCTTTGGGCCATTTTGATGCTGGTTTGGGGCATCATGCTCTTCGTCTTCATGCTGCTCAGAGGCACATACGGCGAAAACCGTTTCGGCTGACCCCTGAGGCGCGGCGGCTCAGGCCGCTTCGAACCGGATCGCGTAGCGCAGGAATTGCGTCGCGTGGCTCGAGACCGAGGCCGGATCGCCCGTTGTCAGGAATTTCGATTCCGTGCCCGCGCCTCTGAATTCGGGGCGACGCTCGAGGTAATCCGCGAGGCTTTCGGCCACCAGATTGGCCTGGCTGTAGACGTCCACGCTCGGGCCCAGCGCTTCCTGGAAGGTCTTCTGCATCAGCGGGTAATGGGTGCAGCCGAGGATCGCGGCCTCGGGCTTCGGCATCCGGCGCTTGAGCGCCTCCACATGGGACTTCACCAGCGCCTCGGCGAGGATTTCGTCGCCGGTCTCGATCGCATCGACCACGCCGCCGCAGGGCTGCGCCTCGACATCGACGCCAATCGCGCGGAAGGCCAGTTCGCGCTGGAACGCGCGGCTCGCCACCGTCGCGGGCGTCGCGAACAGCGCCACATGCTTCACCGCCACTTCGCGCGGCGGGGAGTTGTCGCCCCATTTGCGTTCGGTCAGCGCCTCGATCATCGGCACGAAGACGCCCAGCACACGCTTGCCTTCGGGGATCCAAGTCTCCTGCATCCGTTTCAGCGCGGCGGCCGAGGCGGTGTTACAGGCGAGGATCACCAGATCGCAGCCCTCGTCCCACAGACGTTCGACACCCGCGCAGGTCAGGTTGAAGATGTCATCGGCATCGCGCACCCCGTAAGGCGCATGGGCGTTATCGCCATAATAGCAAAAGGCCATGTCCGGCAGCCGCTTGGCGCAGGCATCATAGACCGTCAGCCCGCCCAGACCTGAATCGAAAACGCCTACTGCCATGCTCGCGCCCCTCGCCCGTCCGGGCCGCAACGGGCGCCGGTCAGTTTCTATATTTCGCCTCGAACTCGAAGCCATAGCCGTAAGACTTCAAGGGAGTCGGCGACAAGTCATACGTCGCACGGCGCAGGAAATCCATCATCTGTTTCGGGCTCTCACGCAGCGGTGCGAGATCGGCCTGCGGGATCGGCTCACCGACGCAGAGTCGCACCGGCCGATTGGCGTGGCGTTTGAACTCGCGGATCATCAGCCCCATGCGCAGGCTGTAGTGCAGATGGCTCGCCAGCTGGAACAGACGGCTGTTATGGCCCTCGAAGAAGACCGGCACCACGGTCGCATCGGATTTCGCGATCATCTTGGCGGTGAAATTGCGCCAGCCCGGGTCCATCGGCGCACCGAAGGGCTTGGCCGCGGTCGAGACCGTGCCGCCCGGAAACACCCCGATCGCACCGCCATCGCCGAGGTAGCGCAGGGCGTCCGAACGGGTGCGCAGATTGGCCTTCATGGCCTCTTTGGTTTCGGAGAAATCCACCGGCAGGATGATGTGGTCGATCTCTTCGGCGCGCTTGAAGACGTTATGCGCGAGGATGCGAAAGTCGCCGCGGATGCGCGACAGCAGCAGGCCCATGATCAGCCCGTCGAGAATGCCGTAAGGGTGGTTGGCGATCAGCACCAGCGGCCCGGTCCGCGGGATATTCGTCAGCGCGCCTCGGGTCACGTCGATCTGCAGGCCGTAGCGTTCCGCCATCACCTGCCAGAAATCCGCGCCTTGTGCGATGTCGTGCTCGTAGCCTCTGGCACGTTTGATCAGACCGATCCGCCCGGTCGCGTTCTCCATCGCGCGGATCAGAACCCGCGCGCCTTTCGAGCGCGCGGACCAAGCATAGGATATTTCCTGTGTGGCCTGGCGGACAGGCGTCCGGGGGGCCATCGGGGTGGCGGTCATCTCGAACCTCCGCAACATGGGCTGGCTTCACTATGCCAGCGCCATGTCACGAAGGTACGACACTCAGATGACAGCCCTCACTCGGCAGCCATTTTCTGCGGAGTACCGCCTGCGCGGAAAGCGGCGAGCAATTCCTCGCGCCGCTTCGCCGCCATTTGCTCGGCCTGTGCCTTGACCGGGCCGAAGCCCCGGATGGTCAGCGGCAGTTCGGCCAGTTCACGCGCGATCTCCATCGTCTCCGGCGTGACCTTGGGCAGCACTTCGGCCATGTCGGCCTCGTATTGCTTGATCAGCGCCCGCTCCATCTTGCGCTCGGTGGCATAGCCGAAGGGATCGAACGGCGTACCGCGCAGCCCTTTCAGCTTCGCCAGAAGACGGAAGTTGCGCTCCATGCCGGGGCCGAATTCGCGCTTCTTCGGACGCCCATCCGGGCCTTCCTTGGACAGGATCGGCGGGGCGAGATGAAAGTGCATCTCGAAATCACCCTCGAACTCGGCCCGCGCCTTCTCTGCCGTGGACAGATGCAGCCGCGCGACCTCGTATTCGTCCTTATAGGCCAGGAGCTTGTGATAGCCCTTCGCCACGGCCTCACGCAGCTCCGACGGCGCCTCGTCCACCATCTTGCGGAAACGCTTCGCGAGACGCGCATTCTGGTAATCGACGAGGTGCGAAGCCCGGAACTCGACCGGATCGACCGGGACCTTCATCACTTCAGCAGCCATCGCTTTCGCAGCCTCGGCCGGGAACGCCATCGCCCAGCGCCCCAGATCGAAGGCGCGCTTGTTCTCCGCCGGTTTGGCACCGTTCAAATCGATCGCCTCGAAGATCGCCTCGAGGGTCAGCGGCACGTAGCCTTGCTGCCACGCAGCCCCCAGCACGACCATGTTCGAGTAGATCGAGTCGCCCAGCATCTGCCGCGCCAGTTCCGAGGTATCGGCAAAGGCCACGCGATCCTTCAGCCGCGCCTCCAGGCTCAACCGAAGCTGTTCGCCCGGCAGGCGGAAGTCACGATTGCGAGTGAACTCGCCGGTGACGATCTCGTGGCTGTTGATGACGGCACCGGTTCGGCCCGTCGTCATCAGCCCCAGTGTCTTGGCGCCTGCAGAGACCACCAGATCGCCGCCGATCACGCAATCGGCCTCGCCCACGGCGACACGAATCGCGGAAATATCCTCGGGTTTGTTCGCGATGCGGAGGTGGATATGCACCGCCCCGCCCTTCTGGGCGAGACCGGCCATCTCCATCATGCCCGCGCCCTTGCCGTCGATATGCGCGGCCATGGCGAGCACCGCGCCGATGGTCACGACGCCCGTGCCGCCAACGCCGGTGATCACCACGTTATGGGTGCCGTCGATCACGGGCAGCGTGGGCTCGGGCAGGTCCGGTAGGTCGAGCGCCTGCGCCTCGGCCTTTTTCACCTTCGCCCCGTGCAGCGTCACGAAGCTCGGGCAGAACCCGTCGAGGCAACGGAAGTCCTTGTTGCACGACGACTGGTCGATCGCGCGCTTGGTGCCCAGTTCGGTTTCCTCCGGCACGATGGAGACGCAGTTCGACTGCACCCCGCAATCGCCACAGCCTTCGCAGACATCCGTGTTGATGAAGACGCGCTTGTCCGGATCGGGGAACTTGCCGCGCTTGCGGCGGCGGCGCTTCTCGGCGGCGCAGGTCTGAACGTAGATCAGAGCCGAGACGCCTTTCGTCTTCGCCAGACGTTTCTGCACGGCCATCAGCTCGGCCCGTTCGACCTTCTCGACGCCGGCGGGGAAGGTGGACAGGTCCAGCTCTTCCTTCTCGTCATAGACCACCACGACCGGCTTCACGCCCATCGCCACGATCTCGGAGGCGATCTGCTGCGAGGTTAGCCCGCCCTCGTTCTCCTGCCCACCGGTCATCGCGACCGCATCGTTGAACAGAATCTTGTAGGTGATGTTGGTGCCGGCCGCCAAAGCCGCCCGGATCGCCTGTGCGCCGGAGTGGTTGTAGGTGCCGTCGCCAAGGTTCTGGAACATATGCTCGCGCGTGGAGAACGGGGCCTCGCCGACCCAGTTCACACCCTCGCCGCCCATATGGGTGAAGCCTTCGGTGTTCCGGCCCATCCACTGCACCATGTAGTGGCAGCCGATCCCGGCATAGGCGCGTTCGCCCTCGGGCACCTTGGTCGAGCTGTTATGCGGGCAGCCCGAGCAATACCACGGCGTGCGGGTCGCGATCTCCGGCGCGTTGTCGGCGCGTTGGGCGGCTTCGATCTTCTCGATACCCGCCTTGATCGCATCCGTGCCGCGGCCCTCTTCGATGAAGATATCGCCGAGCTTGCGCGCGATCATCACCGGGTCGAGCGCGTAGCGCGTGGGGAACAGCTCCACCTGACGGCCATTTTCCCAGGTGTCGCCCTTGTGCCAGCCATAGACGCGACGGCCACGACGGTCGTCGAAGATCGCCTCCTTGACCTGCACCTCGATCAGCTTGCGCTTTTCCTCGACGACGATGATCAGCTCCAGCCCCTCGGCCCATTCATGGAACGAGGTCATGTCGAGCGGAAAGGTCTGGCCGATCTTGTAGGTCGTGATGCCGAGCCGTTCGGCCTCGGCCTCGTCGATGCCCAGCAGCGAGAGCGCATGGGTCAGGTCGAGCCAGTTCTTGCCCGCCGCCACCAGACCGATCTTCGCCCCGGGCTTGCCCCAGACGCGGTTGTCGATGCGGTTCGCGCGGGCGAATGCCTCGGCCGCGTAACGTTTGAAGTCGATCATCCGCGCTTCTTGAGCCACCGGCGTATCGCCGAGACGGATGTTCAGCCCGCCTTCGGGCATCTTGAAGTCAGGGATCACGAAATCTTGACGGAAGGGGTCGCCGTCGACGACTGCCGTCGCCTCGACCGTATCCTTCATCGTTTTCAGACCGACCCAGACACCGGCGAAGCGGCTCAAAGCATAGCCGTAGAGACCGAAATCGAGAATTTCCTGCACGCCCGCGGGCGACAGAACCGGCATGTAGGCATCGACCATCGCCCAGTCGGACTGGTGCAGCACGGTCGAGGATTCGCCGGTGTGGTCGTCGCCCATCGCCATCAGGACGCCGCCGTATTTCGACGTGCCCGCCATATTGGCGTGGCGCATCACATCGCCGGAGCGATCGACGCCCGGCCCTTTGCCGTACCAGAGGCCGAAAACGCCGTCATACTTGCCTTCGCCGCGCAATTCCGCCTGCTGCGAGCCCCACAGCGCGGTGGCCGCGAGGTCTTCGTTCAGGCCCGGCTCGAAGCGAACATCGCTCTCTTCCAGCACGGTCTTGGCGCGCGCCATCTGCAAATCGACAGCGCCGAGCGGCGAACCGCGATAGCCTGTCACATAGCCGGCCGTATGCAGTCCCGCCGCCTTGTCGCGCGCGGCCTGAGCCAGAACGAGACGCACCAAAGCCTGCGTCCCGTTCAGCAAAACCGGAGATTTCGTAAGGTCGAACCGATCCGCTAGGGATATTTCTTGCCTTCCCATTAAGCACCTCCCCTTGCTAACTGGGCATGGAGACATGGTAGGTCATAATATCTGACCTAGAAAGCGGAAAATTGTTACTTAGCGGTTTCGTAAATCCTCGAGATTAATGTAAAGAAACTTGCGCGGAACAGCAGATGATAAAGCGAAAGTGACCTTGATGGATTGGGACAAGCTCAGAATCTTCCACGCAGTGGCCGATGCAGGGTCTTTGACTCATGCCGGCGACGCACTGCACCTGTCTCAATCTGCCGTGAGCAGACAGATTCGGGCGCTCGAAGAGGCCCTCGGAACGACTCTTTTTCACCGTCACGCCCGCGGACTGATTCTCACCGAGCAGGGCGAATTGCTGTTCGAGGCCACCTCGTCGATGGCGAAAAAGCTCGATAGCGCCTCCGCACGCATCCGTGACAGCGAAGAAGAAGTGTTCGGCGAGCTGCGCGTGACCACCACGACGGGCTTCGGCACGCTGTGGCTCGCGCCGCGCCTGACGAAGCTCTACGAGAAGTATCCCGATCTGAAGATCGACCTCATGCTGGAGGAGCGGGTTCTCGACCTGCCGATGCGCGAGGCCGATGTCGCCGTGCGCATGAAAGAGCCCGCACAGGCCGATCTGATCCGCAAGCGTCTGCTGAACATCCGGATGCGGCTTTACGCGACCTCCGAGTATCTCGCGAAATGGGGCTCGCCCGAAAAGATCGAGGATCTGCGCAAGCATCGCCTGATCTGCCAGACCCCGCGTACCCCGCAGGTGCAGGCGGGCGCGCAGCTCGCGCGGCAGGTTCTGGCCTTCGATCAAAGCTCGACGCTGACGGTGAACAACTACTTCGGCGTGCTGCAGGCGGTGCTGAACCATATCGGGATCGGCATCCTGCCTGACTACCTGACTGCAGACTTCAACGACCTGCAACGGGTGCTTCCCGATCTGGAATCGGTCGAGATCCCGATCTTCCTCGCCTACCCGGAAGAGCTGCGCTCGTCGCGCCGTGTGACCGCGTTCCGCGACTTCATTCAGGAAGAAATCACCAACTATCGGCGCTTCCAGGCGGGCGATTCAACTTAGGGTTGCACCGCGACTTTACCGCAACGCATACCGGCCATGACGCGCCCGCAGCATGTTTTCCCTTGATGCGTTAACAAACTGCCCATAAATGAGGCTCAGAAGGGTTGGCCGTGCCGAAAGGCGCAGCACCTTCTACCTCCCTGTTGGACTTTGGCCGAGCTTTGCTCGGCCTTTTTTTTGTCCAACGCCCAGATGCGGCTTTCACGCAGGGCGCGAGAGCCCCTTCCAACAGCCCCGACCTCACGAAATTTCACGCACTCGCGACCGCGCAAACCCCGCCTTACGCGCAACTATCCCCTCAGGTTCATTTAAAATTCTACGATCTCGTTCACAAAAATTTCAGTGAACTTTCGCCGGTTCAGTCCGTTCCTTTCCCGACGCCAGCAACGGCGCAGCACTTGAGTAACCAGTTGAAAGGATACTGTTATGACTACCGCGAAAAACATCTTTGCCGCTTCGACCGCTCTTCTTGGCGCGATGACCATCGCAGGTTCGGCTTCGGCCCTCGACCTGTCGAAAGTGCCCTCCACGAACAATGGTGACGGCCAGTATTACGGCATCGCCGACTATCGTGTTGGCGCGGTGCCGGGTCAGGAAACCTCGACGGGCACGCCGCCCGCGGTGACCTCGTCGAACACCTTCGAGTCGACCGACCAGTACGGCATCACGGACGTGAAGACCGGCACTGCCGAGTTCGACAGCACCTCGAGGGGTGAGGAAATGATCCCCGCGCAGCGTCAGCTGACCGAGGAAGCCGGCATCACGGGCATGAAGACCGCCGCCAATGCCGAAGACAAGGCGCTGAGCGTCGATGACAACATTATCGGCATGATCGAGAAGGTCGAGGCGAATGACGGCTACGACACCGTCTATATCCGCACCTCGCCGAAGCTCGACACCACCGTGTCGCTCTTCAAGGTCAACGTGCCGAAAGGCGCAGCCGCCAATGGTCAGGTCAAGCTTGGCTGGACCGTGTCGGAGCTGCTGACCAACCTCGAGACGCAGGTGGACATGCGCTCGTAATCCGGGCGTCACTTGATACGTGCTTTTACGACGCGGGGCCTTCGGGCCTCGCGTTTTTTCTTTCCGCAACGTCCGGCCTCTCTTTTCCCCCTGCACATATTCGCCTAATAGGGGCGGCAAAGCCGATGCCGGAGGATCCTCATGAACGAGCCGCAGATCACGCCTGATCTCATCGCAGCCCATGGCCTGAAACCCGACGAGTACGACCGGATCCTCGAGATCATCGGACGCGAGCCGACTTTCACCGAGCTCGGGATTTTCTCGGCGATGTGGAACGAGCACTGCTCCTACAAGTCGTCGAAGAAATGGCTGCGCACGCTGCACACCGAGGGCGATCAGGTCATCTGCGGTCCGGGCGAGAACGCGGGCGTTGTCGATATCGGCGACGGGCAGGCCGTGGTCTTCAAGATGGAGAGCCACAACCACCCCTCCTATATCGAACCGCACCAAGGCGCCGCGACCGGCGTGGGCGGCATCCTGCGCGACGTGTTCACCATGGGCGCGCGCCCGGTGGCCGCGATGGACAGCCTGAGCTTCGGCATGCCCGACCATCCCAAGACCTCCCATGTCGTGAAAGGTGTGGTCGAGGGCGTGGGCAGCTACGGCAACTGCTTCGGCGTGCCGAATGTGGGCGGCGAAGTGCGCTTCCACCCCTCCTATAACGGCAACTGCCTCGTGAACGCTTTCGCGGCGGGCCTCGCGGATGCCGACAAGATCTTCTACTCCGCCGCCTCCGGCATCGGCATGCCGGTCGTCTATCTGGGTGCCAAGACGGGCCGCGACGGCGTCGGCGGCGCGACCATGGCCTCGGCCGAGTTCGACGACACGATCGAAGAGAAGCGCCCCACCGTTCAGGTCGGCGACCCCTTCACCGAGAAATGCCTGATGGAAGCCTGTCTCGAACTGATGCAGACCGGCGCGGTGATCTCGATTCAGGACATGGGGGCCGCGGGCCTCACCTGTTCGGCGGTCGAGATGGGCGACAAGGGCGGGCTGGGCGTTAAGCTCAACCTCAATGCGGTGCCGCAGCGCGAAGCCGCGATGACCGCGTATGAGATGATGCTGTCGGAGAGCCAGGAGCGGATGCTCATGGTCCTCAACCCCGAGAAGGAAGACATCGCGCGCGAGATCTTCGTGAAATGGGATCTCGACTTCGCCATCGTCGGCGAGACCATCGCGGAAGACCGCTTCCTGATCATGCATGGCAACGAGGTGAAAGCCGACGTTCCGCTGTCGAAGCTGTCCTCGGAAGCGCCCGAATACGATCGTCCGTGGGTCGAGACGCCCGTCGCGACCGCTGGCGAGGCGCTGCCCGAGATCGGTGCGATCGATGCGCTCAAGGCGCTGATCGGCTCGCCGAACTACGCGCATAAGTCCTGGGTCTATGAGCAATATGACACGCAGGTGATGGGCGACACGGTGCGCCGTCCGGGTCTCGGCGCGGGCGTCGTGCGCGTGCACGGAACCGACAAGGCGCTCGCCTTCACCGCCGATGTGACCCCGCGCTACGTCAAGGCGAACCCGTTCGAGGGCGGCAAGCAGGCGGTGGCCGAAGCCTATCGCAACCTGACCGCCGTGGGCGCCAAGCCGCTGGCCTCCACCGACAACCTGAACTTCGGCAATCCCGAGAAGCCCGAGATCATGGGCCAGTTCGTGGGCGCCATCAAAGGCATCGACGCCGCCGTGCGCGCGCTCGACATGCCGATCGTGTCGGGCAACGTCTCGCTTTACAACGAAACCGACGGCACCGGCATCCTGCCCACGCCGACCATCGGCGCGGTCGGTCTGCTGAGCTCGCTCGACGAGCTGATCGCGGGCCTGCCGACGGCGGGCGACGTGGCGATGGTGATTGGCGAGACCAAGGGGCACCTCGATCAATCCGCGCTGGCATTTGAGGCCTTCGGGCTCGAGTCCGGCGATGCACCCGAGGTCGATCTCGACGTCGAGAAACGCAATGGCGAGTTCCTGCGCGAGAACCGCGCGCTGGTCAAAGGCGCAAGCGATCTGTCGGATGGCGGGCTCGCGCTCGCAGCTTTCGAGATGGCGGAAGAAGCCGGTCTGGGCGTCACGCTCGAGGCTGACGACATCGCGACGCTCTTCGGCGAGGATCAGGGCCGCTACCTCGTGGCCTGCTCCTTCGACCAGGCGGAGGCGCTGATGGTCGCCGCCCGCAAGGCCGAGGTGCCGCTTTACACCGTGGGTCGCTTCGGCGGCGACACGGTCGGCTTCGGTTCGGACAGCGCCCCGCTGGAGGAGCTGTCGAACCTCTATCGCACGGCCTTCAAAGCGGCGATCGACGCCTGAGTTCTGTGACCTGACGCAGGGCGGACATGCGCGCCGGGCGGTTTTTTACCGCCCGCGCACAAGCTAATGTCGCGGCGATCCACCGATTTCAGGTTCCCGCTTTGACCAGTTCCACCCTCGCCTATGCCGCCCGGCTGTTCCTCGCCGCGACGCTTGCCCTGACTGCCGCCCGGCTACTGGGCCTGACCAATATCTATTGGGCGGCCATGCCCGTCTGGGTCGTGATCCAACCCCATCGCGAAGACATGGCGCTGCGCGCGGTGCTGCGGGTCGCAGGCACCTTGGTCGGCGCCGGTATCGGGATCGCCGCTCTGACATGGCTGCTGGTGCCGGGAATCGCACTGACCGTGGCACTCACGGCGGCCGTCGGCGTCGGCATCGCCTATCGGATCGGGACGCACTGGGCCTATGGCTTCACGCTGATGGCGATCACGATCGGCGTGGTGGTGATGCCCGCGCTGGGGATGGGGGCGGATGCGATCCCGCTCGCGCTCGACCGGGTCGCCTGCACCCTTTTGGGCGTCATCTCGGTGACGGCGGTGAACTGGCTCTTCACGCCGGCCCGTCGCGCGCCGATGCCGCCGCGGCCGAACCCGCATTTCGTCCAGCAGCTTTGGCTGCGCATGGCGGCGGTGGCGGCGCTCACCGGCGGGGCCACGCTGATCGACGCCCATTTCACCCATCCCGCCGCGACGGCCGCCGCGCTTTCGGTGATCGTCTTCTCCTCGGTGCTGGGCTCCATGCCGAACCCGCGCCCCGCCGTGCGTTTTCTCGTGCCCGGTGTCGCGCTTGGCGTGCTCGCCGCCGTCGCCTATCGCGGGCTCACGCATCTGTCGGGCGGCGACCAGACCGAGCTTCTGATCCTCGCCTTCGCCTTCATCGCGGGCGGTGCGCTGCTGCGCGCCCATCCCCGCACCACTTTGATGGGGATCGACATCAACATGTGCTTCCTGCTCGCCGGAGAGATCGGCGCGCCCGGCCATTCCCTGCCCGTGACGGCCGCAGGCGCCGCAGCGATGTTCGCAGGCAGCGTCGCCATCGCGACGCTCATGTTTTTCCTGTCGCGATTGCACCCGCCAGCGGCCACCGCATAGGTCCGCGCTCCCGCGCATCCCCTTGCAGCCAGCCGCCGCGCCACTTAAGTTTGCGGCAAAGGACGAGGAGCCCTATTTATGGCAATGGAAGCCCATGACATCGAAGCCCTGATCCGGGCCGAATTCCCCGATGCCAAGATCACGATCACCGATCTCGCCGGGGACGGGAATCATTGGGCGGCGGAGGTCATCGACGAGAGCTTCCGCGGCAAGAACCGCGTCCAGCAACAGCGCGCGGTCTATGCCGCGCTCAAAGGGGCGATGGACGGGCCGAACGGGGTGCTGCACGCGCTCGCTTTGACCACCAAAGCGCCCGAGTGATTTCACACACGTCTCCAAGCGGGACGGAGAAAGGATTTAGCGATGAACGCGCAAGACCAAATCGCCCAGCAAATCTCTGAGAATGACGTCGTTCTCTTCATGAAGGGCACCAAGGACATGCCGCAATGCGGGTTTTCGAGCCGCGTCGCGGGCGTGCTCAACTTCATGGGCGTGACCTACAAGGACGTCAACGTGCTCGCGGATCAGGACATCCGTCAGGGCATCAAGGACTACTCGGACTGGCCGACCATCCCGCAGCTCTACGTCAAAGGCGAGTTCGTCGGCGGCTGCGACATCATCACCGAGATGACCCTCTCGGGCGAGCTGGACCAGCTGTTCGAGACCAAGGGCGTGAGCTTCAACAAGGACGCCGCCGAGCAAATCCGCGCCGCCAACGCCTAAGCGCAGATCCCGACTTAATCGAAAGCCCCGTCACTCTGTGGCGGGGCTTTTGCGTTTCAGCGTCTGTCTGAGTTGGGCGCGGCCCGGCGGTCCGGCCCCCTCGTCTCACTTGCGCCCGATGAAGCGGTCGAACCAGCCCTTCGCGCCCTCTTCGGCATCGTCCCAGGCCTCGCTCGCATCCTCGAATAGCGGATCGATCGAGCGTTGGCGGAACTGCCGCCACATCGCCCGGATCGTCAGCAAGACAATCACCAGCAGCGTCAGGATGATGATGCTGCCCCAGGGAATTATCCGCGTATCCGGCCCCGGCACAACCTTCAGTCCGACCGCATTGGGGTAGATCGTCAGCCAGCGCGACCGCCAGCCGTAGCGCGTCACCGACACCCAGATCGGATCGGCCGAGGTCGAGATCAGCGACTCCGCCTGCGCCTGCAGGTCCGAACTGTCGAGCTTGAAATAAGGCGGCCAGCCCCAGCCGGTATCCTCGTTGCGGAAGACCAGCGTCTTGCCGTTGGGCCGCACCGAGTTGATGAAGCGCACGTCGCGGCTGGTCGCGGTCGCGGTGCCAACGTCGGGCGCGGCCCAGAAGATCGAGTTCTCGCCGAAATCGACGCGGCGCACCTCGGTGCCGACGATCCGCACGATGTCATGACGCGGCAGGTTGTAATGCAGGAACACCGCGACAAAGCCGATCACGACCAGCCAGAAACCCCATTTCACGTAACGCATCGGATTCTCACCTGTAATTCATCAGATAGATAATGAGCCCCACCACGACGATCGGCAGGACATAGACCAGCCAGATCAGCTTGCGCAGCAGGCTTTTCTCGTAGTCCCGCATCCCGGCCTCGACGAAGGTATCGCGCGTGGTCTCGGCCCGGCCTTCGGCGGCGGCCTCGTTCCAATCCTCTTCCAGCGCCTCGCGCCGGACCGACCGGGCATAGAGACGCACCAGCCAGAACAGAATCGTCAGCACGATCAGCCCGAAGATCGCCAGTCGAATGAAGGCCAGCATCGCGCGCCCTCCTTGCCCTTCGCTGTCGCAAGCCTAGGCCGTGGCGGCGCGGTTGACCAGATCAGCCCTTCCGGCGCGCCATGCCGATCCGGATCAGCTTGATCACGATGGCCGAGGCCGCGACCGGGATCAGCGCGAGCACATAGGTCGCGGCGAACATCTGGCGCGGCACGTAGCCGTTCGAGCAGCTCGCCGTGTCGGAGAAGAAATGCAGCACGAAGCCCGCACCGCAGGCGGTGCCGGTCATGTAGAATGCAGGCACGATCATCGCGACAGGCACCAGCGCCAAAAGCTTCGCCCAGTCGTATTTCGACAGCCATCCTCCGACCGCAATGCAAAGCACGAGCGCGAAGGCCAAGAACAGGTTCATCCGTCCCTCCGTAGGAATTTGCACCGCAATAGCGCGCGGGGGCTGTAAAAGCCATGTGTTTTCAGTCCTTGCGTTTTCGCTTGGCCCGCGGCGGCGCCCGGCGCTAGCCTTGGGTATGGACCTCGCCACCCGCCTGAAATCCGCCATCGACGCGCGCCGCGACGAACTGATCGCGCTGACGCAGGCCTTGATCCGTATCCCGACGCTGAACCCGCCGGGGCGCAATTACCGCGAGGTCTGCGACTTTCTCGCCGCCTATCTCTCCGAGCGCGGTTTCACGACCGAACTGATCCGCGCCCATGGCGCGCCCGGCGACAGCGAGAGTTATCCGCGCTGGAACCTCGTCGCCCGCATCGAGGGCGCGCGCCCCGGCGACTGCGTGCATTTCAACTCCCATCACGACGTGGTCGAGATCGGCCATGGCTGGACCCGCGATCCGTTCGGGGCCGAGATCGACGGAGACCGCATCTACGGGCGCGGTTCCTGCGACATGAAAGGCGGGCTGGCGGCCTCGGTGATCGCGGCGGAGGCGTTCCTCGACACCTGCCCCGATTTCGCGGGCAGTATCGAGATTTCCGCCACTGCCGACGAGGAATCGGGCGGCTATGGCGGCGTGGCCTATCTGGCCGAGCAGGGCCGCTTCGATCCCACCCGCGTGCAGCATGTCATCATCCCCGAGCCGCTGCACAAGGACCAGATCTGCCTCGGCCATCGCGGCGTCTGGTGGGCCGAGATCGAGACCCATGGCCGTATCGCGCATGGCTCGATGCCGTTTCTCGGCGACAGCGCGATCCGCCATATGAGCGCCGTTCTGAGCGAGATGGAGGAGACGCTCTACCCGCTCCTTCTGGGCAAGCAGACCGAGATGCCCGTGATCCCCGAAGGCGCGCGGGCCTCGACGCTGAACGTCAACTCGATCCATGGCGGCGCGCCGGAAGAGGGGGCCGATTACACCGGCCTGCCCACGCCCTGCGTCGCCGATCGCTGCCGCATCGTGATCGACCGCCGCTTTCTGATCGAGGAAGACCTCACGGAGGTGAAGGCCGAAATCACCGACCTGATGGAGCGCGTGAAAGCCCAGCGTCCGAGCTTCCGCTACGAAATCCGCGACCTGTTCGAGGTGCAGCCCACGATGACCGACAAGGGCGCGCCGATCGTGCGCTCCACCGCCGCCGCGATCGAGGCGGTGCTGGGCCGCGAGGCGGCTTACGTCGTCTCTCCCGGCACTTATGACCAGAAACATATCGACCGGATCGGGCGGCTGCAGAATTGCATCGCCTACGGGCCGGGCCTTCTGGAACTCGCCCATCAGCCCGACGAATGGGTCGGCATCGAGGATATGACCGACAGCGCGAAGGTCATGGCACTGGTTCTGGCGGAACTGCTGGGGTCTTAGGGGCGCTGCCCCTCGGCGCGTTCCGCGCCTCACCCCGGGATATTTGGACCAAGGGGAAGGAGCATTCCCTCCTTCTTCGCTCTTGTCGAAATATCCCGGGGGGCAGCGGAGCCGCGGGGGCAGCGCCCCCTCGAGAGATCAGACGGCGATATTGTCGATCAGGCGCACATCGCCCAGCCAGATCGCAGCCAGCATCCGCGCGGGTTGCGACAGGTCCGTCGCGGGTTTCAGCCCGTCGACCGTGCGCAGCTCCAGATAATCGAGCGCGCCGAAGCCCGCGTCTTTCAGCTCGGTTTTCGCATCGTTGAGCGCGCCTTCGACCGGCACGCCGTCGCGGATCTTCCCGGCCGCTTCCTGCATCACCGTATGAAGGCGCGGCGCCAATTCGCGTTCCTCAGCCGTCAGCCGCACATTGCGCGAGGACATCGCGAGACCGTCCTCCTCACGGATGGTCGGGCAGCCGATGATGCGGATCGGCATGTTGAGATCGCGGGTGAGTTGCTGGACCACCTGCAATTGCTGCCAGTCCTTCTCGCCGAAGAACGCGCGCCCCGCCTGCGTCATGCCGAAGAGCTTCGAGCAGACCGTCGCCACGCCATCGAAATGGCCGGGCCGGAACGCGCCCTCGAGTGGTTCGGTGATGCCCGCGACGGACACGGTGGTGGCGAACCCGTCGGGATAGACCTCGTCCACGCCCGGCGCAAAGAGCACATCGACCCCTTCCGCTTCCAGAAGCGCCAGATCCTGCGCCTCGTCGCGCGGGTATTTGTCGAGGTCCGAGGTGTTGTTGAACTGCATGGGATTCACGAAGACCGTCACGATCACGCGGTCCGATTGCTTGCGCGCGGCGCGGGCGAGGCTGAGGTGGCCGTCATGCAGCGCGCCCATCGTCGGCACCACGCCGACCAGCATCCCCGAGCGTTTCCACGCCGCCACCTTGTCGCGCAGTTCAGCGGCCTTGCGGATCACCTGCGTCATTTCTTCACCTCGTCGGCGAAGCTGTGCTCGGCTGCCGGGAAGCTGCGGTCGCGCACCTCGGCTGCGTAATCGGCGACGGCGGCTTCGGCTTCCTGACCGAGCTGGCCGAAGCGCTTGACGAATTTCGGTTTGAAATCGGTGAAGAGGCCCAGCATGTCGTCGACCACCAGCACCTGCCCGTCGCAGCCCGCGCCTGCGCCGATGCCCACGGTGGGGATAGCGACCATCGCGGTGATCTCGTCGGCCAGCCCCTGCGGCACCTTCTCCAGCACCACCGAGAACGCACCGGCCTCGGCCACCGCTTTCGCATCCTTGACCAGACGCGCCCGGCTGTCGCCGCGGCCCTGCACCTTGTAACCGCCCAGCGTGTTCACCGATTGCGGGGTCAGCCCGATATGGGCCTGCACCGGAATACCGCGCGCGGTCAGGAAAGCGATGGTCTCGGCCATATGCGCCCCACCTTCGAGCTTCACCGCCCCCGCGCCGGTCTCGGCCATCAGCCGCGAGGCATTGCGGAACGCCTGCGCCGGGCTTTCCTCATACGACCCGAACGGCATGTCGATCACCATCAGCGCATTCGAGAGGCCGCGTGCGACCGCTTGGCCATGGAGGATCATCATCTCCATCGTCACGCCCAGCGTCGAGGGCAGCCCGTGGAGCACCATGCCCACCGAGTCGCCGACCAGCACGAGATCGCAATGGCTGTCGACCAGTTTCGCAATCGGCGTGGTGTAGGCGGTCAGGCAAACGATCGGCGCGCCGCCCTTCATCGCGAGAATATCTGCGGGCATTTTCTGCCGCGTGGTTCCGGTGACGCTCATGGCATCCTCCTGATCTGCTTGCGCGCGAGTCCTAGCGTCACCCGGCCCGCAAGGAAAGACGTGAACGCGCAAACGCTGCGGCATCGGGGCGCGTATCGCGCGATTTGGCGCGGCTCTGGAGGCGTCGCGGCCCAAGAAAAACGGCGCGAGGTTGCCCCCGCGCCGTGAGTGTCATCTCGAAAATCAGCTCGATCAGTTGGTGGTATCGACGCAGGTGCCGGTGCCGGAATAGCCGCAATCGACGGTGGAGCTGGCAGTCTCGCCCGAGCCGCCGACCTCTTGGGCCATCGCAACCGACGCCTGATGCTGCTCTTCCTCGACCTTCTGCTGATCGGGGATCTGGCCGGCTTTCCACGCGGCCTCGTCCTCGTTGATCGCCACCTGATTATAGGCGGAGACCACATAGCCCGAATGCAGCTGCACGACCGGACCTTCCATCTCGAGGCTCTCGGCGCGGCTGCGCACCTTCACCGGTGTGCCCTTCGGCACTTTCGCGAACAGGTCGATGATGTCCTGATTGAACAGACGGATACAGCCAGCCGAGGTCGCACGCCCGATCGAGGACGGATCCATCGTGCCGTGGATGCGGTAATAGGTATCCCGATTACCCTGGTAGAGATAGAGCGCACGCGCGCCCAGCGGGTTGTCCAGACCACCCGGCAGACCGTCTTTCAGCGGCCCGTAGAGGTCGGGATCTTCCTGGATCATGTTCTGCGTCGGCGTCCAGCTCGGATATTCCTGCTTACGCTTGATCGTGGCATCCCCCGAGAAGGTCTTGCCATCGCGACCGACTGCGACGCCGTAGCGCTCTGCCTTGCCCGGCGCGGTGATGTAGTAGAGGAAACGCGCATAGGGATCGACGACGATCGTCCCGACAGCCTCGGGCCCGTGATAGGGCACGACCTGGCGGCGGTTGCGCTCCACCAGATATTTCGGACTGATCGCCGGGATGGTTTTCCCGTCATCTTCGCGCGCCTGATATTCGGCGGGCACGGCCTTCGTCGACTGGGTCGGTTGCGCATAGCGCTGTTCCGGCGCACTCGCGCAGGCAGCCAAGATGCCAGCCAGCCCGAAGAGCATGGCCGGGCGGATTGCGCGTTTGAGCGTCGAATAACTCGCGGTCACTTGCAATTTTCCTGTCTCTTTTTCCGGTGGGCCTTCGGCCCGGTTCCGTCATTCAAGGGGCTAGATAGGGGAAAGTTCCCTCCACTCACACTCACATGAATGTGATCAGGCTCACCCCGGCAGATTCCTGCCCTCTTGATTTTCCGCGCGCGCGCGCCGAGCGTGCTGCGAAATCGCGTGACAAGAGGAGGTGCTGCGCATGAGTTTGCCGCTTTGGTTCGATCCCGAGGAAATATTGATCGGAGGCGCCTGGCACAAGACGCAGGTCTGCCTTCCCGTGGAATGCCCCTCGGATGGTCGCGAGATGGCGCAGATCGCCCGGGGCGGCAAGCCGGAGATCGATGCGGCGGTCGAGGCCGCGCAGGCGGCGCTTGCAGGCGAATGGGGGCAGCTAAGTGCGGCAGAGCGCGGGCGGCTCCTGCTGAAGATGTCCGGGCTCGTGCTGGCCCATGCCGAGGATCTCGCCGTGATCGAGGCGCTCGATGTCGGCAAACCGTTGACGCAGGCACGCGCCGATGTCGCGGCACTGGCGCGTTATCTGGAATTCTATGGCGGGGCCGCCGACAAGGTGATGGGCGAGACGATCCCCTATCTCAACGGCTACACCGCCTACACGCTACGCGAGCCGCATGGCGTGACTGCACATATCGTGCCGTGGAACTACCCGATGCAGATCATCGGGCGTTCGGTCGCAGCGGCGCTGGCAATGGGCAATGCGGCGGTCGTGAAACCTGCCGAGGAAGCCTCGCTCACCGCGCTGGCCTTCGGGCGGATCGCGCAAGAAGCGGGGATGCCAGCCGGGGCACTCAATATCGTGCCGGGTCTGGGAGAGGAGGCCGGGGCCGCGCTCTCGGCCCATCCCGGCATCCAGCATATCTCCTTCACCGGATCGGTCGCGGTCGGCCAGCACATTCAGGCCGCCGCCGCAGCGAATGCCGTGCCCGTCACGCTGGAGCTTGGCGGCAAATCCCCGCAGCTCGTCTTCACCGATGCCGATCTCGACCGCGCGCTGCCCTTCCTCGTGAATGCAGGCATCCAGAACGCCGGGCAGACCTGTTCGGCCTCCTCGCGCATCCTCGTGCAGCGCTCGCGCTATGACGAGGTGCTGGAGAAAATGGCCGCGCGCTATCGCGGCCTGACAGCGGGGCCCGCGCTTGGCGATCACGACCTCGGCCCGCTGATCTCGGGGCGGCAGAAAGAGATCGTCGAGGGCTATCTAGCGCTCGCTTCCGATCTCACCATCGCGGCCCAAGGCCGGATCGCCGAGGACGTCCCTGCGGGCGGCCATTACGTGGCACCGACCCTGATCGGCGGCGGCCACGGCGCGCATCGGCTTGCGCAGGAGGAAATCTTCGGCCCGGCGCAGATCGTCATCCCGTTCGAGGACGAAGAGGAGGCCGTCGCCATCGCGAATGGCACAGAATACGGGCTCGTCGCCTCGGTCTGGTCGGAGAATGGCGGGCGGACGATGCGGCTCGCCCGTCGCCTCCGCGCAGGACAGGTCTTCCTGAACAATTACGGCGCGGGCGGAGGCGTGGAGCTTCCCTTCGGCGGCATCGGCAAATCCGGGCACGGGCGCGAGAAAGGGTTCGAGGCGCTCTACGGCTTCTCCACCCTGAAAACCGTCGCCGCCTGGCATGGCTGATCTCGGGCTTGCTAAAACATCCCGGGGGACGGTCGGAGACCGGGGGGCAGAGCCCCCTTGCACCCGATGTGTCCTGCGACAACAGTAGGCCCCGAGGAGGAGCACCGATGAGACTGGAAGGCAAAAGCGCGATCGTCACCGGCGCGGGCTCGGGCTTCGGCGCGGGGATCGCGCGCCGCTTCGCCGCCGAGGGTGCGCGGGTTCTGGTCGCAGATCTCAACGCCGAGGCCGCGCAGGCCATCGCCGACGAGATCGGCGGCGTGGCCTGCACCGTGGATGTCAGCCGCGATGCGGATGTCGCCGCACTGGCGCAGGCGGCGCGCGAGGCGTTCGGGCAGATCGACATTCTGGTGAACAATGCCGGGACCACTCATCTGCCGAAGCCGATGGAGGAGGTGACCGAGGAGGAGTTCGACCGCGTCCTCACCGTCAACGCGAAATCGGTCTATCTGACCGCGCGCCATATCGTGCCGGGGATGAAGGCCCGCGGCGGGGGCGCGATCCTGAACGTGACCTCCACCGCCGGCGTCAGCCCGCGGCCGAACCTGAGCTGGTACAATGCCTCGAAGGGCTGGATGATCACCGCAACCCGCGCGATGGCGGTGGAGCTTGCGCCCTCCGGGGTCCGCGTCAACGCGATCAACCCGGTCGCCGGGGAGACCCCGCTTCTGAAAAGCTTCATGGGCGAGGACACGCCGGAAATCCGCGCGAAGTTTCTCTCGACCATCCCGCTGGGGCGGTTCTCGACGCCCGAGGACATGGCGAATGCGGCGCTGTTCCTGTGCTCGGACGAGGCGAGCATGATCACCGGCGTCGCGATGGAGGTCGATGGCGGGCGCTGTATCTGAGCGTAGAGCATTGAGTTGGGGGCGTTGCCCCCAAACCCCCAAGATATTTGGACCAAGAGGAAGATGAAGGCAGGGCCGAACAATCTGATCACCGATATCGCCGGGCTGCGCGTGGGCAATGCCGAGGATGCGGGGCTGCGCTCGGGTGTGAGCGTTCTGCTGGGCGAGCGCCCCTTCACGGCAGCGGTGCAGGTGATGGGCGGCGCGCCGGGAACGCGGGAGACCGATCTTCTGGCGCCGGACAAGCTAGTGCAGGATGTCGATGCGCTGGTGCTCTCGGGCGGCTCGGCCTTCGGGCTTGGCGCCTGCGACGGGGTGATGGCGGGGCTGCGCGCGCAAGGGCGCGGGTTCGCGGTGGGCGATCAGCGCGTGCCGATCGTACCCGGTGCGATCCTGTTCGATCTGCTCAACGGCGGCGACAAGAGTTGGGCGGAGACACCCTATCCCGGGCTTGGGCGCGCGGCGCTCGAGGCGGCCACGGAGCGGTTCGAGATCGGCAGCGCCGGGGCGGGCTTTGGCGCGATGACCGGGACCTTCAAAGGCGGGCTCGGGTCGGCCTCGGCGGTGCTGGAGAGCGGCTTTACCGTCGGCGCGCTGGTGGCGGTGAATGCGCTCGGCTCGGTGATCGTCGGCGAGGGGCCGCATTTCTGGGCCGCGCCGTGGGAGCTTGACGACGAATTCGGCGGGCTGGGTCCCGCCCTTCACCATGATCCCGCTACCGAACCCGAACCGATGAAACGCCAGGGCGAAGCCACCACCATCGCCATCGTCGCGACCGATGCCGCGCTCACCCAAGCGCAGGCGCAGCGCATGGCCACGGCCGCCCATGACGGCATGGCGCGCGCCATCGTGCCCTCCCATACACCGATGGACGGCGATCTGATCTTCGCCGCCGCGACCGGCGAGAAGCCCTTGGCCGATCCGGTCCGCGATCCGTTCCAGCTTGGCCATGCGGCGTCATGCGTGCTTGCCCGCGCCATCGCCCGCGCCATCTATGAAGCCAAAGAACACCCCGGCGATCTGCAGCCCTGCTGGCGCAGCCGTTACGGAACATCAAAAAGCCCGGCGCATTGACCGGACGACCCATCCAGCCCTTCGGAGGACATCATGCTCGACGACAAGACCGACCTCAAATCCATCCTAAAGGATCCCTCGCTTCTGGTGACCAAGGCCCTCGTCGCGGGCGAATGGGTCGATGCCGATGACGGCACCACCTTCGACGTGACCAACCCCGCGCGGGGTGACGTGATCTGCACCGTGCCCGATCTGGGCCGCGCCGAAACCGCCCGCGCCATCGCCGCCGCCGACGAGGCGATGAAGGACTGGGCCGCACGCACCGGCAAGGAACGCGCGCAGATCATGCGCAAATGGTACGATCTGATGATGGAAAATCAGGACGATCTCGCCGCGATCCTGACCGCCGAGATGGGCAAGCCGCTGGCCGAAGCGAAGGGCGAGATCGCCTATGGCGCGGGCTTCATCGAATGGTTCGGCGAAGAGGCCAAGCGGGTCTATGGCGAGACGATCCCGGGCCATCAGCGCGACAAGCGGATCACCGTGATCAAGCAGCCGATCGGGGTCGCAGCCTCGATCACGCCGTGGAACTTCCCCAACGCGATGATCGCGCGCAAGGCGGGCCCGGCGCTCGCTGTGGGCTGCGGTTTCGTCTGCCGTCCGGCATCCGAGACGCCGCTCTCGGCGCTGGCAATGGCGGTGCTGGGCGAACGGGCGGGCCTGCCCAAAGGCATCCTCTCGGTCATCACCTCCGCGAAAGCCTCCGATATCGGCAAGGAATTCTGCGAGAACCACAGCGTGCGCAAGCTGACCTTCACCGGCTCGACCGAGGTGGGCCGCATCCTGCTGCGTCAGGCGGCGGATCAGGTGATGAAATGCTCGATGGAACTGGGCGGCAACGCGCCCTTCATCGTGTTCGACGACGCCGATCTCGATGCGGCGGTCGAAGGCGCGATGGCGTCGAAATTCCGCAATAACGGTCAGACCTGCGTCTGCGCCAACCGCATCTACGTCCAGTCCGGGGTCTATGACGCTTTCGCCGAGAAGCTGGCCAAGGCCGTCAACGCCCTCAAGGTGGGCGACGGCCTCAAGGAGGGCGTCGAGGCGGGTCCGCTGATCAACGAGGACGCGGTCAAGAAGGTGCAGGAGCATATTCAGGACGTGCTCGATCATGGCGGCTCGATCGTCACCGGCGGCGCGCGGCACGAGATGGGTGGCACCTTCTTCCAACCGACCGTGCTGACCGGGGTGACGCAGGAGGCCAAGGTCTCGCATGAGGAAACCTTCGGCCCCGTCGCCCCGCTCTTCAAATTCGAGACCGAGCAGGAGGCGATCGCCAAGGCCAATGACACGATCTTCGGCCTCGCGAGCTATTTCTACGCCCGCGATGTGGGCCGCATCACCCGCGTGCAGGAGGGGCTGGAATACGGGATCGTCGGCGTGAACACCGGCCTGATCTCGACCGAGGTCGCGCCCTTCGGCGGCGTCAAGCAGTCCGGTCTGGGCCGCGAGGGCTCGCATCACGGCGTCGAGGATTATCTCGAGATGAAATATATCTGCCTGGCGGTCTGAGACCGATCCGAGGCGGAAGAACAATGCAGAGGGCGGGCCGCGTGTCCGCCCTCTCTTTCATTAACACTCTCCGCTGCTTATCTTGTCCGTGAACGAGAGTGAGGGGCCGGGCTTTGGGCATTTCCGACATTGCGGACGGGATCACGCGCGGGATCGAGGGCATGGGCCATTCGGTCTCGGAAGCGCTATTCGAACCGGTGATCCGGCTCGGCGTGACGGGTCTGTCGCGCGCGGGCAAGACCGTGTTCATCACTTCGCTGGTCGCGAACCTGCTGGATCGCGGGCGGATGCCGGCGCTGGGATCGGCGTCGGATATCACCGCTGCTTACCTGCAGCCGCAGCCCGACGACACCGTCCCGCGCTTCGACTATGAGAGCCACCTTGCCGCGCTTACCGGCCCTTCGCCGCATTGGCCCGAGGGCACGCGCGCCGTCTCGGAGCTGCGGCTGTCCTTCCGCATCCAGCCGCGCGGGATGCTGGGCGCGGTGCGCGGGCCGCGCGTCGTGCATCTCGACATCGTGGATTATCCCGGCGAGTGGCTGCTCGACCTCGGGCTGATGGACAAAAGCTATGCCGAGTGGTCTGCGGAGGCGCTGGCGCGCCTGCCAAACCGTCCTCAAGGCGCAGAGTATCTGGCGCAGTCCGACGCGGCGGATGGCACGGCCGAATTCACCGAGCCGCAAGCCAAGGCACTGGCGGCGGGCTTCACACGGTATCTGGTCGCGGCGCGCGATGCGGGGTTCTCCGACTGCACGCCGGGGCGCTTCCTGCTGCCCGGCGAGATGGCCGGATCGCCTGCGCTAACCTTCGCGCCCTTGCCTGAGGGTGAGGCCCCGCGCGGATCGCTTCGGCGCGAGATGGAGCGCCGCTACGACGCCTATAAACGCGAGGTGGTGCGTCCCTTCTTCCGCGATCATTTCGCCAAGATCGACCGGCAGGTGGTGCTGGTCGACGTGCTGGGCGCGATCCATTCCGGGCCCGCCGCGCTCGACGATCTGCGCCAGGCGATGGCCGATATTCTGGCGGCCTTCCGACCGGGACGCGCAAGCTGGCTGACCTCGCTAATCGGCGGCAAGCGGGTCGAGAAAATCCTCTTCGCCGCGACCAAGGCCGACCATCTGCACCACACCCAACACGCCCGCCTGACCGCGATCACCGGAGCGCTGCTGCGCGAGGCCAAGGACCGCGCCGATTTCGCGGGCGCGAAGACTCTCGCGCTGTCGATCGCGGCGCTGCGCAGCACCACGGAAGAAACCCTCTCGCATGACGGGGCGGAGTTGCAGGCCGTGCGCGGGCGGCTGGAGAGCGGCAAATCGGTCGCGCTTTATCCCGGCGAATTACCCGCCGACCCGGCGCAGCTTCTCTCGCCCGCGGCGCAAGGGGCCTCCGCATGGCTCGACGAGGATTATTCGATCATGAACTTCGCCCCGGCCCCGGTGATCCTGCGACCCGGCGAAGGCCCGCCGCATATCCGGCTCGACCGCGCGGCCGATTTCCTGATCGGGGACAAGCTATGAAAAAACCGGTGATGATCGAGATCGAGGACGCGCCCTCGCCCGCCGAGGCCGCGCCGATCGAGGATATGCCGAGCGCGACCGAGGAACGGCTGGAGGGCCGCGCCATGCAGATCGCGACCCGGCTGGGGGCGCGGCGCACCTCGCCCATCGTGCGCTTCTTCTGGCGCGCGAGCGTGGCGCTGGTGGGCTTCCTGATCTCCGTCGCGCTCTGGCGCTTCATCGACGGGCTGTTCGCCACCCATCCGATCCTCGGCTGGATCGGCACCGCGCTGGTCGCGGCCTTCGCGCTTGGCGCGCTGCTGATCACGGGCCGCGAGATCGCCGCCTTCTCGCGGCTGGCGCGGCTCGACAAGGTCCATAAGGAAGTCTCGGAAGCGCTGAGCGAAGATGATCTGAGCCGCGCGCGCAAGGTGACGGCCCATGTCTCGGGCCTCTATGCGGCGCGGCCCGAGATGGATTGGGCGCGCAAGCGGCTGGCCGAGCAAACGGGCGAGGTACTCGACACCGACACGCTGATGGGGCTGGCGGAAGCCGAGCTGATGGGACCGCTCGACGCGGCCGCCCGGCTGGAGATCGAAGCTGCGTCGCGCACCGTGGCCACCGTCACTGCTATCGTTCCATTGGCGCTGGCCGACGTCTTCACTGCGCTGACCGCGAACCTGCGGATGATCCGGCGCATCGCGGAAATCTATGGCGGGCGCTCGGGCACGCTCGGCTCGATCCGGCTGGCGCGCACGGTAATGACCCATCTCGTCGCGACCGGTGCGGTGGCGGCGGGTGACGATCTGATCGAGACCGTCACCGGCGGCCATCTGGTGTCGAAGCTCTCGCGCCGGTTCGGCGAAGGCGTCATCAACGGAGCACTGACCGCGCGCGTTGGCATAGCCGCGCTGGAAGTCTGCCGTCCGATGCCCTTCCGCAAGCTGCAAAAGCCCCGCGTGACGAACCTGATCGGTCGATCGCTTACCGGAGTCTTCGGCAAGAAAGAGGACTGAGCCTCTTCCTCTTGGCAGAAATATCCCGGGGGGCTCGTGAAACGAGCGGGGGCAGCGCCCCCTCCACCTCTAGTTTTGCGCGCCTACGCGCGCGGGTCATTTCAGCTTCGGAATACCGCCCGCAAAGGTCTCGCGCTCGACCACGCCTTGCCGCAGGCTCATGCCGATGCGATGCGCCAGCGCCGACCAGCCCGCCGCCTGTTCGGGCGAGAGCTCCGCGCTCAGCACCTTGTCAAACTCCGCAAGCCAGGTTGAAAACATGCCCGGGCGCACATTGCCTGCCGCGCGGTGGACCTGCATGGGCGAGCCGTCATAGCCCGGCTTGCGCAGGATCGCGTTCTTCCAGAACCGCGCGACCTTGTCTTCATGCGTGGGCCAGTCGGTGACATGCACCGCAAAGACCGGACCGAGCATCGCGTGGCCGCGCACACGCTCGTAGAAGCGCGCCACGACGTGGTCGATCTCGGCCTCGGTGATCTCGAAACGTGCCAAAGGGTCAGCCATCGCCAAAGAGGTCCGTCTGCGGGGTGGCGGGTTTCGGTGCCTCCAGCCCCAGATGCCGCCACGCCCGCGCGCCCAGCATCCGCCCGCGCGGGGTGCGGCTGATCAGGCCCTGTTGCAGCAGGTAAGGCTCGATGACTTCTTCGATCGCGTCGCGGCTTTCCGAGAGTGCGGCCGAGAGCGTCTCCACCCCCACCGGGCCGCCGCCGTAATGATCGGCCATCAGCATCATGTAGCGCCGATCCGCCCCGTCGAGCCCGAGATTATCGACACCGAGCCGCGTCAGCGCGCGGTCAGCGATCTCGCGGGTCAGCCGCCCGTCGCCCTCGACCAGCGCGAAATCGACGACGCGGCGCAGCAGACGTCCCGCGATGCGCGGGGTGCCACGCGCGCGCTTGGCGATCTCGCGGGTGCCCGCGGGGTCGGACGGGATACCCAAAAGCCGCGACCCGCGTGTCACGATCAGGTTCAGCTCGTCCTCGGTGTAGAATTGCAGCCGCGTCGGGATGCCGAAACGGTCGCGCAGCGGCGTCGTCAGCAAGCCGAGCCGCGTGGTCGCGCCGACCAGCGTGAAGGGCTGCAATTCGATCCGCACGGTGCGCGCCGCAGGCCCCTCGCCGATCACCAGATCGAGCTCGAAATCCTCCATCGCGGGGTAGAGCACTTCCTCCACCGCCGGGTTCATCCGGTGAATCTCGTCGATGAAGAGCACGTCGCGCGCCTCGAGATTGGTCAGGATCGCAGCGAGATCGCCCGCCTTGGCGAGCACCGGCCCCGAGGTCATCTTGAAGTTCACGCCCAGCTCGCGCGCCATGATCTGCGCGAGCGTCGTCTTGCCCAGACCGGGCGGGCCGTGGAACAGCGTGTGATCCATCGCCTGGCTGCGCATCTTGGCGCTTTCGATGAAGACGCGCAGATTGGCGCGGGCCTCGGCCTGACCGGTGAATTCCTCCAGCGCCTGTGGTCGCAGGGCGCGGTCGACGTCTTCGGGCAGGCGGTCGGGCCGCAGGGTGGGATCAGGTTCGCTCATCGTCATTTACTGTCGCGCCTTTGACGGAGGGGAGCAAGCGGGGCTCTGCCCCGCACCCCGGGATATTTTCACCAAGAGGAAGAGGTCAATCCTTTGGGGCCAGGAGCCTTAGCGCCGCGCGGATCAGCTTCGCCGTGTCGGTGACCTCCGGGTCGTCATTGGCCTGCGCCACGGCCCCGGCCGCGTCCGAGGGCGCATAGCCGAGATTGGTGAGCGCGGAGATCGCCTCGGCGGTGAAGTTCACCTTCGGCGTCGCGGCCGGGGCCGCTTTCTTCGCGGGCTTCTTGGCGGGCGCGTCCTCGATCACCTCGGGGGTGGCATCGACGGTGAACTCCGCCCCCATCGCCATGACGGTCGGCGCTTTCTCCTTCAGCTCCAGCACGACGCGTTGGGCAAGTTTCGGGCCGACGCCGGGGGCGGATTTCACCGCCGACCAGTCGCCCAGCGCGATCGCGCGGCCCAGCCCCTCCGCGCCGAGCGTGCCGAGGATCGCGAGCGAGGCTTTCGCGCCGATCCCCTGCACCGAGGTCAGCAGCCGGTGCCATTCCTTCTCCAACAGCGTCGGGAAGCCGAAAAGTTGCAGCAGGTCCTCGCGCACCAGCAGATCGGTATAGAGCGCGCAGGCCTCGCCCACGGGCGGCAGCGATTGCGCGGTGCGCTGGCTGACATGGACGACATAGCCCACGCCGCGCACGTCGATCATGACGTGGTCGAGCGCGCGGTGGATGATGACCCCTGCGATGCGACCGATCATGCGCGCCTCCGCTGGGTTGTGCCCAAGGCATCGCGGGAGAGTTGCGCCGCGTTCAGGCGAGAGGCCGATTGCAGGTGGAATGCGTGGCAGATCGCAATGGCGAGCGCATCGGCGGCATCCGCACCTTCGAACTGCACGCCGGGCAGTTGATGACGCACCATGTGCTGCACCTGTGTCTTGTCGGCATGGCCGACGCCGACGACGGTTTTCTTGATCGCGTTGGGGGCGTATTCGCCGACCTCGAGCCCGGCCTGCGCCGGCGCCAGAAGCGCAATGCCGCGCGCCTGCCCAAGTTTCAGCGTCGCCACCGCGTCCTTGTTGACGAAGGTCTGCTCCACCGCCGCCGCTTCGGGTGCGTGGGTCGCGATAACCGCGCTCAGCCCTTCGTGCAGCACCAGCAGGCGCTTTGCCAAATCCTTACCTTCGGAGTGGAGAATCCCGTTCGCGACATGCCTGAGTCGCGATCCGTCCATCTCGATCACGCCCCATCCGAGATTGCGTAACCCCGGATCGATCCCGATCACCCGCATTTGCCCTGCCTCGTTCTCGTGTTGTTTCGCAAGAACTAGCACGAAAAGGGAACATCGGCCAGAGGCGATACGGAAACAGGCCTCATATCACATGCGATTCCTGCATGGCGGGGCTGCCAAAACTGAGATTGTTTTCGCACCCTGCCGGTCTTATCTGCGCTTCAGAAGATGTAATGCCCGAAACTTGAGCAGTTTGTGAACTGAAGGATCCTCCCCATGGCTTCGATGGATATCAACACCCGCATGAGCCGCAGCGCCCGACCGAGCGTCTTTACCTCGCTGATCGCAGCCCTGCACGACTGGAACGACGCACGCGTCACCCGCAAGGCTCTGATGAAGCTCAGCGACCGCGCGCTGGACGATATCGGCCTGACCCGGCTCGACGTGGCGCGCCTGCGCTAACGCGACCGACAGGTCATGCGAAAAGGGCTGCCCCGGCAACGGCGCAGCCCTTTCTTTATGGAGTGGCTTCGGTGCTCAACCGATATACGGCGCGAGCAGCCCGGCGATTTTGCGGGTGATCGGGTCGGCATGCATGATCCAGGCCCCCACCCGTTCAAATTGCGACCCACCCGCGAGGCTTGCGACACGCGCCTCGTAGCTCTCCTGGCCCACCTGCGCGAGCATCGCGCCCTTCACAAGCAAAATACCGGCAAAAATCAGCGCCACACCGCGCAGCGGAATACTGCGGCGCGATTTCGGGCGCATGGAATCAAAATAGCTGCGCCCCAATGCACCGGACGCCTCGAATGCGCCGCCTGCTTGATGGATCTGGTCAATCCGATGCAGACGCTTTTCAAAAGACTCTATTTGCGGATCGCGCATGGCAAACCCCGTTAACTGCGATGCCCCCAAAGGCAATTTCTCAGGTCAGGGTAAAGCAATCCTTACGGCAATCAGAGCGGATTTGTGGCGCATTAGGCGCGCTGCATGGCCAATGTCGTCCATTCGCCGAATTCCTTACGCGAATGGGAAACAAAGCCCTGCGCCTGATAGGCGGCGACGACTTCATCGGCCTGTTCGTTGAGGATCCCGCTGAGGATCACGAAGCCCGATTCGGCGCAGTTGCGGCCCATTTCGGGGGCGAGCGCGACGAGCGGGCCTTTGAGGATATTGGCGAAGATCAGATCGAAGGGGGCGGCCTCTTTCAGGCGCGGATCGCCGAAGCCCGCAGCCTCGATGCAGATCACGCGCCCCTCAAGATCGTTCACCGCGACATTCGCCGCCGCCGTCTCTACCGCGACCGGATCGATATCGGAGGCCAGCACCGGCTCGGGCCAGAGCTTCGCCGCCGCCATCGCCAGAACGGCGGTGCCGCAGCCGATATCGGCGACGTTGTGGAAGGTGTGATCCTCGTTCGCCAGATCGTCGAGCGCGGTCAGGCAGCCCGAGGTGGTCCCGTGATGGCCCGTCCCGAAAGCCATCGCCGCATCAATCCGTAGGGCGATCGCATCGGCGGGGATCTTGTCCTCGTCATGGCTGCCATAGAGAAAGAAGCGGCCCGCGCGCACCGGGGCCAGTTCGCGCCGCACATGGGCGACCCAATCGGTTTCCGGGATTTCCGAGACGACGAAAGGCTGCGCCCCGTGCGAGATCGCCAGCAGGTCCAGCGCCACATCGTCGGGGGCCTCGAGGAAATAGCCCGAGACCTCGTAGCGGCCCGACCCGTCCTCGATCTCGAACACGCCGGTGCCGTAGGGGCCGGGATCGAGCTCCTCGAGACGTTCGGACAGCGCCTCGGCGGCCTCGCGATCGGCCAGCGTGGTAAAGGCGGTGAAGGTGGTCATGGGCGCGCTCCTCGGGATGGTTGCGCCCGGGCTTAGGGCCGCGGGCGCGAGCCGTCAAGCGGCGCGCACACGCATCAGATCACGCATTCAGCCCGATCGGGCAGGTCACGCCGGTGCCCCCGATGCCGCAATAGCCGCCGGGGTTCTTCTCCAGATATTGCTGGTGATAATCCTCGGCATAGTAGAAGGGCGGCGCGTCGATGATCTCGGTCGTGATCGTGCCATAACCCGCCGCCTGCAGGCGTTCGGCATAGGCGTCGCGGGAGGCTTCAGCCGCCTCTTTCTGCGCATCCGTGTAGGTGTAGATGCCCGAACGATACTGCGTGCCGCGGTCATTGCCTTGGCGCATCCCTTGGGTCGGGTCGTGACCCTCCCAGAAGACGCGCAGCAGGTCTTCGTAGCTGACCTTGGCGGGGTCGTAGATCACGCGGACGACTTCGTTGTGGCCGGTCATGCCGGTGCAGACCTCGCGATAGGTCGGGTTGGGCGTCGGACCGCCCGCATAGCCGACCATGGTGAGCCAGACGCCGTCGGTATTCCAGAACATGCGCTCGACGCCCCAGAAGCAGCCCATGCCGAACATCGCCTCTTCCATGCCTTCGGGCACGGGCGAGCGCAGGTCGCGGCCCCAGAGGAAATGCGGCTCTGCCAGAGGCATCGCTTCGTCCCGGCCCGGCAGGGCGTCGGCCTTGGTGGGAATGGTGGCGGGTTTTCCGAACAGCATGGTAAATCTCCCTTTCGCGCCCCTCTCAGATAGGCGCGGAGCGGCGGAATTTCCAGTTCAAGCAGGCGTCACGCCGGAACCGGACCGAGGCCTTGCAGCACCGTCTCGTAGCCTTTGGAGGGGTGACGCGGCACTAAGAGCGCAAGCCCCAGCGAGATCACCGCCATCGAGGCCGCCAGCCCGAAGACCGCGCCGGGCGAGACCATCCACAGATAGCCCAACGTCACCGGCAGGAAAACAGCCGCGATATGGTTGATCGTGAAGGCGACGGCGGCGGTGGGGGCGATATCCTCGGGGTCGCAGATCTTCTGGAAATAGGTCTTCTGCGCGAAGGCCAGAGCGAACAGCAAGTGATCGACCACGTAAAGCGCGCAGGCCAGCCAGATGCCCCAGCCGAACCAGTAGATCCCGCCATAGGCGAGGAACAGCAGCGTCAGCCCGACATATTCGAAGATCAACGCCCGGCGCTCGCCGAAGCGATGCACAAAGCGGCCCATTGCAGGCGCGGCGGCCATGTTGACCGCGAAGTTGATAAGGAAGAGCGCGGTGATCTCATCCACCCGCAGCCCGAAGCGCTCGACCATCATGAAGGCGGCGAAGACGACGAAAATCTGCCGCCGCGCGCCCGCCATGAAGGTGATCGCGTAATAGAGCCAGTAGCGACGGCGCAGCACGAACTTCTTCGATTGCGGCTCGCGGGTGTGGAATTGCGGATAGATCAGCGCGGCGGCCGCCATCATCACCATCGTCGCGATCCCGGCGGTGGCGTAGACGAATTCGTAGCTGAGGTTGAACGTTTTCCAGGTCAGCACCAGCAATGCATAGGCCGCAAGCGAGGCGCCAGACCCGATAGCCACGATCCGGCCCAGCGTCTGCGGCGCCTTCGCCTTGTCGATCCACTGCAATTGCAGCGACTGGTTCACCGTCTGGAAATAGTGAAACCCGATCGAGGACAGCAGCGTCACGATGATCAAACCGGCGAAGCTCGGAAACAGCGCGGTCACCGCCGTCGCCCCGCCCAGTAGCAGCAGCGACAGAATCGCTAGCGTCTGCTCGCGCATCACCCAGAGCACGACGATCACGCCGATCGCGAGGAAGCCCGGCACTTCGCGGAAGCTCTGCAGCCAGCCGATATCGACGCCGTCGAAATTCACCACGTCGATGACGAAGTTATTCAGCAGCGCCGACCAGGTGGCGAAGGAGATCGGCATGGCGGTGGCCATGACGTAGAGCAGCGCCTCGGGTCTGCGCCAGCGCGGCAGCTCGTGGGCCTCGTCGAGAGGGACGGATCGGAACTTCATCATCCTCTCCTTAGACGCGACCGCGCACCCCGCGACAAGTCTGCAAAAGGTGCAACCTGACTCAGATCAATGTGCGTTTCTGCGGTTTCTGGCAGAACCCGTGCGCGAACGGGAGATCGTATCATGGACATCATCGCACTCATCGAGCGGATCGGCGAAGGCCCCACAGCGGCGCTTTTCGGGGTGATCACCGGGCTTATCTTCGGCGTCGCCGCGCAGAAATCCAACTTCTGCCTGCGCGCGGCGACAGTGGAATTCGCGCGCGGCAAGCTGGGCGGCAAGGTCGCGGTGTGGTTCCTGACCTTCTCGACCGCGCTCGTCTGGGTGCAGGGCGCGCAGCTTCTGGACCTGTTCCGGCAGGGCGACAGCCGGGTGATGTCGGTCCCGGGCTCGTGGTCGGGCGCGATCATCGGCGGGCTTCTCTTCGGGGTCGGCATGGTGCTGTCGCGCGGCTGTTCGGGCCGTCTTCTGGTGCTGGCGGCGACGGGCAACCTGCGCTCGGTCGTCTCGGGGCTGATCTTCGCCGTGACCGCCACGATGAGCCTCAAGGGCATCCTCGCGCCACTACGTGACCGGCTGGCGAGCCTCTGGATCACCGGTGCGCAGAACGTGAATATCCTCGACGCGCTGCACCTGCCCAACTGGACCGGGCTTGCGATCGGCATCGTCTTCGCCGTCGCGGGTATGTATCTGGCCAAGCGCAACGAGATCGGCGTGAAGACGTGGATCTTCGCCTCCGGCGTCGGTTTCGCGGTCGCGGTGGGCTGGGTGCTGACCTTCATGCTGAGCCAGGTCGCTTTCGACCCGGTGCCGGTGAACTCCGTCACCTTCTCGGGCCCCTCGGCCAATACGCTGATGTTCTTCCTCGACCGCAACTCGGTGCTGGAATTCGACGTGGGCCTCGTGCCCGGCGTGGTTCTGGGCGCTTTCCTGAGCTCGCTCTTCTCGCGCCAGTTCGCATGGCAGGGCTTCGACTCGATGCCGGTGATGCGGCGCTCGATGATCGGGGCGATCTTCATGGGCTTCGGTGCGATGCTCGCAGGCGGCTGCGCCATCGGCAACGGCGTGACGGGCACCTCCGTTCTGGCAGGCACCGCGTGGCTGGCGCTGTTCTGTATGTGGATCGGCGCGATGGTGACCGACTTCCTGCTCGACCAACGCACGATGACACCTGCCGCTGCTTGCTAAGCACGCTCTCCGTCGCGTGCTTGCGTATGGCGCGTCCCGGCAAGACCGGGGCGCGCCTTAGGCGAGTTCCTGCCGGTTCACGTGAAACCTGCGCGAATCCTTACCTAACGTCACCCCTTAGAAAGCGTTACGGATTCAGGATAAGGCGCCTTCGGAATGCGGGTGATCGCGACCTCTTGGCTCTGCGATTCGTCGACACCGCAACCGAGTCACGAAAAACGTAGAAAAAAATCGTGTTTGGCGGAAATCGTGATCGCAACCGTGTCAAATGACACTGGGCGAAATGGGTTTCTTCGGGGCATAGGTGGAATTATGAGAGCCTGCGCATGAACACCTCTATGCCCCCTCCGCTGACCGGTGAAGAACGGTCCAGACTCGCCGATCCGGCGCGGCTTCGCGCGTTGCGCGAAACCGGTCTTTTGGAGAGTGCGCCTGCGGAAATCTTCGAGCGCGCGACACGGCTCGCCACGCGGGTGACCGGAGTGCCTGTCTCGTTGGTTTCCATGGTCGATGAGAACCGACAGGTCTTCGTGGCACAAACCGGGCTGGACGCCCCTGCCCCCTCGGAGACGCCGCTCAGCCATTCCTTCTGCCGCTATGTCGTGGAATCCGATGCGCCGCTGAACGTATCCGATGCGCGCGAGGACGCGGTGCTGCACGAAAATGGCGCGGTGCGCGATCTGGGTGTGACCGCCTATCTCGGGGTTCCGCTGCGCACGATCGACGGGCAGCCGCTGGGGGCGTTCTGCCTGATCGACCGGGAAGCGCGTCAGTGGACCGAGGAAGAATACGAGGCGCTGTCCGACATCGCCGCCGGGGTCGAGGCGGAAATCCGGCTGCGGCGTCAGATCAACGTCGCCCATCGTGAGGAAAACCGGTTCCGCGCTGTTCTCGACCAGATGCCGATCGGCGTCGGTGTGGCCGAGCTGGGCACCGGTCGGCTTATCGATCTGAATGCCACCGCGATCGAGATGTTCGGCGTGACGGACGGCGACGTGACCAAGCAGCTCGCCTTCGACGCGTACACGCCAGAAGGGCGCAAGCTCAGCTTGAGCGAGTTTCCGATCGTGCGCGCGGCGCGCAACGAAGAGACGATCAGCCATATGGAACTGCGCTGCGTGCGCCATGACGGGCCGGAACGCAATCTGCTAGTCTCGGCGCAGCGGGTCGAAAGCGAGCCGCCCGTGGCCGTGGCAACCGCGCTCGACATTTCCGATCTGAACGCGGCGCGCGAACATGCGGCCGAGGTCGACCGGCGGCTCGCGCATTTTCACGAAATCACCTTCGACGCGATTGTCGAACTCGATAGCGAAGACAAAATCCGGTTCGCCAATTCGGTCATGCGCGCCCGCATCCGCGACTCGGTCGGAGCCGAGGCGGAAGCACAGGCGGTCGGGCGGTCGCTCTGGGAGACCGCGCCCCATCTGATCGGAAGCAGTTTCGAAAAAGCTCTGGAAGAGGCCCGTCGCACAGGTGTCCCGACAGTCACCGATCAGGACGGGCGAGACGGCCGCATTCTGGAGGCACGCCTTTACCCCGAGCACGGCGCGATCCTCGCCTATCTCCGCGACGTGACCGAGGAGCGGCAGATCGCGAAAGCGCGCGACACGCTGACGCGCGAACTCAACCACCGGGTCAAGAACGCCTTCGCGATGATGTCGGGACTGGTCGGCATGACCGCGCGCCATGCGACGACGCCGGAGGAAATGGCGCGGGGCCTGCGCGAGCGGATCGGTGCACTGGCCCGCGCCCATGAGCTGATCAATCCGACCGCCACGCCCGAGCGCGATTTCCGGGGGATGGTCGAGTTGCGCGAATTGTTGCTGGGCGTGCTTTCGCCCTATACCGGGATCGACGATCCGCGCCTGGTCCTCAGCGGTCCTCCTGTCGCGCTGAACCACGCGGGATCGACCAACCTTGCGCTGGTGATCCACGAACTTGCGACTAACGCCGTGAAATACGGGGCGCTGTCGCATGACGCGGGGCTTCTGGAACTGACCTGGCGCGACACGTCCGGGCAGCTCGAACTCGACTGGCGAGAAAGCGGCTATCCCGAAGAACTGGTGCGGCCGAGCAACAGCGGCTTCGGATCCAAGCTCATCGACCTGACCATTCAGGGCCAATTGCGGGGAACCTATGGAACCGAATGGGTTCCCGACGGGTTCCAAGCTCGCATGACCGTGCCAATGGACCTGATAAAAGGGTAGCGTAGCCCATGTTACAGAGCAGTATGACTTGCCTCGAGGGCAGCAATGTCCTCGTGGTCGAAGACGAATTATTCATTGCCTACGACATCGCCTTCTCGGTCGAGGAGGCGGGCGGTCAGGTTGCCGGGCCCTTCGCGACCTTGGCGCGCGCGCGTGCCGCGCTGTCCGACGGCTCGATGAACGTCGATGGCGCGATCCTCGACATGAACCTGCTCGACGGATCGGCGGAAGCCCTGATCGTTGAGCTGTGGAAACGCGAAGTGCCCTTGGTGGTGAACACGGCCGAGCCGCTGCCGCTCGCCTTCCAGTCGATCATGCCGGAAATTCCCGTCTTCTCGAAGCCGACGAACCCGTGGGAACTGGCCGAGGCGCTGGGACGCCAGATGCGCAACTGAGCTTCGGCGCGGCATATCTTCTGCCGCCCCCTGCCCGCTTTACAGCGGCATTCCATAGTCCTTGGCGATCGCCCAGATCTCTGCATTGATCGCCTGCATTTCCACAAGCGCAGCTTCCAGATCTGCGAGCGTTGCGCGGTCCAGAACGCTTTCCTCTCCAATCCTCAGACTGGTCTTGCGATCCGCAATCCGCATCTGGATTGCGCGCACCGGCCCTCCGCCCTCGTCGAAGGCGTAGAGACAGTGGTTGAAATGATTGCGCAGCCCCGAAACTTTCTTCATCCGCGCGGACACCGCCAGCACCCGTTCGCAGGCCTTTGGCGCGCAGGGGCAGTCGTCGCGCTTGGCCAGCCGATCCACCAGATCGAGCCGCGCCCGCGTCGTGTTCAGCGTCAGATGGATGATCGTCGCGACGCCCTTGTCGGTCCCGGCGAGCCCCGCGATCAGATGAATCAGAAGGCTCTCCGTATTGGTCCACGCGTAGTTGATGCGCCCGATCTGCATCAGGAACTGATCGAAATCCGGCGGGCGCATCTCCGTCGGCGTGGGCGGATCTTTAGGCACTTCGGTTTCGGTGATACCAGATCGCCGCCTCGGTGCGGTTGGTGACGCCGAGCTTCCCGATGATGCGGTGGATATGCAGCTTCACCGTATGTTCGGAGAGGTTCAGCTGCCCCGCGATGATCTTGTTCGGCTGCCCCGAGGCGAGCATCTCCAGCACCTCGGTTTCCCGCGGCGTCAGACCCGATACGTCGATCGCATGCGACGCGTTGGCTGCAGCCGATCCGTTCAGCGCCGAGATCGGCGGATCTGCCGGACGGCAGCGCAGAAGCGCGGGCGGGATATAGTGCCCCCCCGAGACGATCATCCGCAGGATCAAGAGCCACGTCGTCAGATTGACGTTCATCGGCAGCAGACTGATGTGATGAGACAGAATGGCAGCGCTATGGCGCGTCATCAGATCTTGCGCATAAGCCTCGTCTTCGATCGCGACGATCAGCTTCACGCGCGACAGAAGCGGCTCACGTCGTTCGGCCAGCGCGACGAGACCATCAGCGTGGTCCTCATCGACGATAAGGGAACACAGCGCACCGTGATCCTCGATCCAACCGTCGGACCGCAACGCCTCGAGCAACGTTTCGAAATCATCCAGACGCAGACAAGTCGCCGGTGCCACCTCGGCATCGACGGTTCTCAATACGGTATCGGAAAAAATCTGCGACGCGCCCAGAAAACAGATCGCAGCATCCTGTTTGCGGCAAGACGGCATTACACGTTTCCCCGCGGGTTCACTCTTATATAACGCATTCATGGCGGCCCCCTCCTCCTACCCTGAACTCAATATGCGGACGGTTAACCCCACGTCATACCGCCCGCATCAACCATATCACGGACCAGTGAGATCAGCGTTACCCGAAGTGTTTACCCGATGGTAAGGATTCTCTTACGTAACGTAATCTTACTCGAATCGGCGGGCGAGTGGTGGGATTTCTGCGCTGCGGCACTTACTGGCGCGCGCCAGTGGTAGCGCGCATTAGCTTCGCCACTAGACCTTGTCCCAATTTCTGCATTTGCAACGGCTTTGTGAAAATCACCGCGATCCTCCGGGATTCCGCAGCCCTCTGCGCGCGGAATTTTAGAAAATGGATGCGTTTCAGCCGGTTAGTTAGAGGACCCGACCGGCTAGACCCATTTGCTAGCTAGGTCCTCAGGATCACGGGGCGCAGGATGTTGGTGTCGCAGCTGGGGGCTGTGACTCGTCTGTTTCCACACTCCGCCCGTAAAGGGTGACCCACCTGCGAATCGCTCGATTCGGGGATCGGGATCGGGGTGCCGAGCGGTTGGGGAAGCGGACATTCACCGGGGCGAAAGCCCTTAATCACGAAGGTCCGACCATATCCGTTTTAGACAGAGTGACGGATCCCGGACCGATCAACTGGGAGTAAGAAAATGGGAAGCTTTAAGCATAACTGGTTCGATCCGAGCATCCAGGTGCAGGGTCAAAATCAGGGCCAGACGGAAGCTCAGGGCCAGGCTCAGCTAGAGGCCCAGAACCAAGGTCAAGGCCAGGGCCAGTATCAGCACTCGACCACCGAGAACAGCAGCGACTCCGGTTCGCTGGCGGGATCGGGCGCTGGCAGCCTTGCGGGTTCGGGCGCGATGTCGGGAGCAGGTGCCGGTGCGCATGCGGGCTCCGGCTCGAACAGCGATTCCGGCTCGCATAGCGGTTCGCATGCAGGGGCTGGCGCTCATAGCTCCAGCGACAACACGAACATGAACGGCAATGGCAACCTCAACGCCAATGCGAACCTCAATGCGAACCTGACTGCGGTCGATGTGCAGGTGGGGCTCAATCTCGACGGCTACGAGCCGAGCGATGACGATTTCGCCGATTTTGACCTGAGCGGCTCGGCGAGCGTCGGCGATGTTCTGATGGCCGATGGCAACATGAACTACGCCTATGATCCCGGCGATGACATGAACTTTACCGACGTGCTCAACGGCGCGGGTAACGACAACATGCTCATCAATGCTCAGTCGAACAGCCTGAACGACAACGACACGCTGAGCAATCCGAGCGTTTCCAACGAAGCGAATTTCCAGGTCGACGCCACGATCAAGGACAATTCGGCAGAGGCGGATGACGGGATCGATGCAGCCTCCGAAGGCGGCAACGGTGCCGAAGATGTCGGCTCGACCGGTGGCGCTGCACTTGCCGGTGGCGGTATCGCCCTGTCGGGCGGCGGCGTGTCGATCGCGGCCTCGGACACCGAGGGTGAAGGCGATGACGGCGGTGACGGCGGCGCAGGCCTCGGTCTCGGCGTCGGGCTGGGTGTGGGCGCCTCGGGTGCCGCAGCGCAAGACGGCGGCGCCGGTGCGATCGCTGGCGGCGGCGACACGGGAAGCCTGGACATCCTTCCGATCATTTCGCCGGAACTGGCGACGGGCGGCGATGCCGGTGCGATGGAGTTCGGCGGCGCGACCGCAGGCTCGATGGGTGTCGGCCATGGTATGGGCCTCGGCGCTGGTGAAGGCGGCAACGGCGGTGCTGGCGGCGACGGCTACGGCTGGTCCTCGACCGGTTCGCAAGCCTCGGGCGGCGGTTCCTGGGCGACGGGCGGCTATGCTGGCGGCGGTAACGGCGGTGGCGACGTCACCGCAGGCGGCGGCGGCAATGGCGGCAGCCTCGGCAACTGGGGTTCGGGCAATGGCGATGATGGCATCGTCACCGGCCAGTCCTACGCCGATGCGAGCGCGGCCATCGACACCACCGCGTTCAACCAGTCGATCGTGATGGGTGCGAACATCCTCGGCAACGCCGTGGATACCACCGTGGTCGGTGGCTCGCTGTCCTCGACCTATATCGGCGACGACGACACCACCGGGGCATAAGCTCCTGCGCGGCGCGCCTCCCCGGAGGCGCGCCGCATCTCGTTCCCGGCGTTTCACATCGCATCACGCCCGGACCTGACCTCGGCGGCATTCGCCCGCCCGATGCGATGAACCGACAGTCTGACGACCCGCATCCAAGCGCGGGTCTCCAGCGTCATGAAGGGGGGAAGTAAGATGCTTGACCGGCAGACCGAAATCATCGCCCATTTCATCGGTGCCTTCAATCAGACGACCGAGGCCTATGTCGCCCGACAGGAATACGACGCTTTCCGCGCGCTGCAGGCCTCCACGCCTGCTCCGGGGGTTCTGCTCTCCGTCACCGTCAACGTCGACTCGAATTACCTGCTCGGAGATTTCGATCCGTCGCTGCAGCTGAGACTGCCACTGGCGCCGCCGCCCGGCGCGCCCTGGCTGCCCTTCGTCGACGATTACCAGTTGCGCGACATCGCACCGCCCGGGTTGCCGCCCGGCCAGTTCGCGATCCCGCCCTATGATTTTCCGCCAGTTCCGGTGCCGTTTCAGGTGTTCCTCGGAATGGCCCCGCCCTCCTCGGTGCTCCACATTACCTCGCAGATCAACACGCTGAACGATCATGACGTGCTCTACGACAAGCCCTTCATGATGCCGGCGGAGCTGATGGACGAATACGGCCCGGAGGCCTCCGCATCGAAGCTGATGGCGCTGGCCGATTATGCCGATGCGCTGACGGTGAGCACCGCGCCTGTGGGCACGACCATCGAAGCGCAGACAGAGACACTGATGGCCCAGATCGACGCGCTCGATCCCGAGGCCGTGCCCGGCGGCGCAACGGCTGCGATGTTCCGTAGCGAGACGATCTTCGCCGCACCCACCAACACCGATGCGGAAGACGAAGCAGGAGCGGGCGCTTCCGATCCTGACACCATGACCGAGCCGGAAAACGAAAGCCTCGAAGACGGTGAAGCCTCCTCCCCCCTTCCGCCCGCCTTCTCCGGCCAAGTGGTGTTCGACGGACAGCTCATGGACGAGATGCCCGAGACGCTGACGCTGCGGCTGGAAGCGCGCGATCCGTCTGAGGACGAGGACGCACCGTTTGGCGAAGGTGTGGTCGAGGTCGAGATCGACGGGATCGGCGGCGAGGACGGGGCCGCCGGACTGGTCCAAAGCCCCGACATGCCCGTTGATCCGGCTGGCTTGGCGCTGGAAATCGTGCAGAGCCTGAGCACCGGCAACAACCTTCTGCTGAACCAGTCGCAGGCGGTGCATGACTGGCTCGATGCGCCGGTCATCGCAGTGGGCGGGTCGATGACCTCGCTCTCGGTGATCTCGCAGGTCAACGTGCTGCGCGACGTGGATATGAAGCTCGGACTGGGCCATCACGGCACCGGGAACAGCGCTGGCGGGAACGGCCTCGGGAACGCGGAGGGCTATGATCCGCTCGCCTCGCAGGCCCACAACATCGCGGTCTACACCCAAGAGGCCAATCCCGCGAACTTCCTCAATCTCGTCATGCCGGCTGGCAGCAGCCTGATCGCGATGACGGCAATTCGCGGCGACCTGATCATCGATAACCATACGACGCAGGTGAACGCGGTCTCCGACGGGGATTTGGTGAGCTTCGAATTCGGCTCCTATTCCGCCGAGATCGTGATGGGCGACAACTCGACCGTCAATCTGCAGCTGCTGCTGGAAATCGGTTCGCAGTTCGATCTGATCATGATCGGCGGCAACATGTACGAAATCGCGCAGCTCGAGCAGATCAACGTGCTGCTCGACGACGATCTGGTGATGAGCGGATCTGGCGGCGTCGGGCATGGCGGCGCGGGCCATGTGTCGAGCGAGGATAACCTGCTGTGGAACGAGGCGCATCTGACCAAGGTGGGCATCGACCAGTACATGGAGATGGACGCGCAATATCAGAGCGTCCTCGATCAGCTTGCCAAGATTTACGGCGGCCTCGGTCCGAACGCGGGCGAAGACCATTCGATGCCTCCGGGCGCGGCCTTCGAGGCGGTCGAAGGGCTTCTGGGCGATGAGCTTCTCGGCGGCCAGATGGCGCTGCGGGTGCTCTATATCGAGGGCGACCTCGTCATCCGGGACAACTTCACCCAGATCAACATACTCGATGACGCCGACCTGATTTCGATCGACGGGCCGGGCGAGTTCGGCGTCGAGGCTGGCGGCAACACGCTTGGCAATGTCGCGTCGCTGACCGTCGCGGGTGTCGACAGCACGATCATGGCCGCCGATGGCGTCTATTCCGACGCGGTGATCTGGCAGGCGGGCATGATGGATGACGGCAGCGGTGATCCTCTGGGTCCGACGAGTTCCAGCGAAGGGGCGCTCGCCTCGGAGGCGGTCGCTTTCCTCGCGGACGGGATGATCGAGAACACGCCGAATTACGACGATGAGGAATTCCAGGTGCATCCGGGCTCCCACGGGGGAAGCGGGTCGCTCGATGCATTGCACACGGTTCTGGCCTGACGGGGGCGCGGAACTACACATACTAGGGGAACTTCGATGAAAGACAGGACTGACGACGCCGCCGGGGGGCAGGCGCACCGCCAAGATGGTCATGACGCGATGGCTCAGAACGAGGACCGGCCAGAGGTCGATCCGACAGACAAACGGCAGGCGGAAGCCACCACGGGAGACCGTCCCGAGGCGGAGACGCAAGCCGAAGAGACCGGCGCGGAGGGGACTGTCGAAACAGTCGCCGCCCGGACGGAGGGTGGTGCTGACACCCAAAAGGAGGCGGGTCGTGTCCCCGCGCAAAATGCCTCCGGCTCCCCACCGGCGCCACCCTCCACTCCAACCTTTCACAAGCGCCTCGGTCCGGTGGATTTCACCCGCACGCTGCATGACATGAAGAAGCGCCTGCGCGCGAACATTGCCTTCGTCGCTTTGATGACCTGCGCCACGAATATCCTGATCCTCGCGGTGCCGATCTATCTGTTCCAGATTTCCGACCGGGTCTTCACTTCGCGCTCGACCGATACGCTGGTGATGCTGACCATCGTGATCGTCGGGGCGATCGTGGTGCAGACGCTGCTCGATGCGGTGCGACGGCTGGTGCTGATGCGCTCGGCGGTGGATGTGGCGGCACGTCTGGGCGCGCCGGTTCTGTCGGCGGCGGCGCAGGCCTCGCTGCATTCCAACGGGCGCGAATATCAGGTTCTGGGCGATCTCAACGCGCTGCGGAGCTTCCTCGTGTCCGGCACGCTACTGTCCTTTCTGGACGTGCCCTTCACACCGATCTTCGTGCTCGCGGTCTTCCTGATCCACCCGCATCTCGGCACGATCGTGGTGATCACCGCGCTGATCCTGATGGTCTTCGCCTGGATCAACCAGAAGATCACCTCGGAGGGCTTCCGCCGCGCCAATATCGCGCAGACCAAGGCGAACCTTCATCTCGAGTCGATGTCGCGCAACAGCCAGATCATCAACGCGATGGCGATGATCCCCGAGGCCGTGTCGATCTGGGGCCGCGATACCGCCGCCTCGCTGCGCGCACAGACCGAGGCGCAGGACCGCAACGTCTTCACCGCCTCCGCCTCGCGGATGTTCCGCCTGTTCACCCAGATCGGAATGCTCGGCTGGGGCGCCTATCTCGCGCTCGACGGGCAGATCACCGGCGGCATGGTGATCGCCGCCTCGATCGTGGCGGGCCGTGCGCTTGCGCCGATCGAAGGGGCGATCGAGGGCTGGAACTCGTTCCTGCTGGCACGCGGCGCCTATGACCGGGTCGGCCAGCTTCTGGCCTCGGCCAAGACCCGCAACGACAAGCTGCGCCTGCCCAAGGTCGAGGGGCGGCTCGATATCGAGCGTCTCCTTTATGTCCCGCAGGGCACCAAACATGTCGTGCTGAACGCGCTGACCTTCTCGCTCGCGCCGGGCGATCAGCTGGCGATCATCGGCAATTCGGGTGCGGGCAAGACGACGCTCGGCAAGATGCTGGTGGGATCGGTTCTGCCGACCTCGGGGGCTGTGCGACTGGATCTGATGGACATCCGCAACTGGGACCCGCGGCAATTCGGGGAATGCATCGGCTACCTGCCGCAGGACGTGCAGCTGTTCCCGGGCACGATCAAGCAGAACATCGCCCGGATGCGCGAGGATGCGAGCGACGCAGCGATCCACCGCGCCGCCGCGCTCGCCGATGTGCATGAGATGATCGCCTCGCTGCCGCAGGGCTATGAGACGGTCGTGGCCTCGGATGGCTCGCCGCTCTCGGGCGGGCAGAAACAGCGGATCGGTCTCGCACGCGCCTTCTTCGGCGATCCGAAATTCGTGGTGCTGGACGAGCCGAACTCGAACCTCGACACCCAAGGCGATGCGGCCCTCGTGCGCGCGCTCGGCCATGCCAAGGCGAACGGGATCACGGTGGTCGTGGTCACGCAGAAACCCTCGCTGCTCAGCGCGGTCGACAAGATCATGCTGCTCAATGACGGCAATATAGCGATGTTCGGCTGGCGCGATCAGATGCTGGCGGAACTGGAGCGGCGCAAGCAGGCCAAGACTCAACAGGTCCAGCAACAGCGCGCAGCGGCCCAACCCGCCACCAGCGCCGCCAACGCACCCATGCAAGGAGCGCCGGCATGACACTCCTTCTGACCAACCCGATCCAATCTGCCGAAACCCGCGACTGGTCGACCGAGGTTCCGCGCAACATCAAGACGCTCGTCATCGTCGGCCTAACGATCTTCGCGATGGCCTTCGGAGGCTTCGGTGTCTGGGCCTTCAGCGCACCGCTCGCCGCCGCCGTGATGGCGCCGGGCTCGTTCGTGGCCACGGGCCGCAACAAGATGATCCAGCACCTCGAAGGCGGGATCATCAAGGAGATCAACGTCTCCGAGGGCGATTTCGTCACGGCGGGGCAACCGCTCCTGCGTCTCGACGAGACCTCGGCTCTGGCCAATGAACGCGCGCTATTTCTGCGTCGTGCGCGACTGACATCGATGGAGGCCCGGATTCAGGCCGAATATGACGGCTGGCGCGAATTGGTCTTCCCGGATTGGCTTCAAGAGGCCCGGCGCGATGCGGAGATCGCCGCGATGATGGACTCGCAGCGCCTCGCCTTCGAGGTGACACGGGCGAAAGTGCAGAGCGAGCTGGACCTTCTGGCCCGCAACATCGCCGCCATGGAAAGCCGCGCCGAAGGCTATCGTGCGCAGCTGACCGCCACCGAGGCCCAGCGCGACCTGCTGGCGCAGGACCACGAGAGCAAGGCGAAACTCTACGAGAGCGGCTTGATCCGACGGACCGAACTGAACGCCCTGCTGCGCGCTCTGGCCGATGCGGAGGGACAGATCGGACGCCTCAAAGCGGAGATCGGCGAGAGCGAGGAGATGCGCGCGAAATATCAGGCGCAGACCACGCAGACGATCGAAACCCACAAGCAGGCCGCGCTCGACGAGCTGGAAACCGTGCAGGCGGAGCTGGATTCCGTGCGCGAACAAGAGCGCAAGGCCACCTCCATCCTGAAGCGCGTCGTGATCGACAGCCCCGTGTCGGGCACCGTGGTGCGGCTGAACTATTCCGGCGCGGGCGGCGTGATCGAAGCGGGCAAGGTGATCGCCGAGATCTTGCCCTCGGAAGCGCCGCTCATCATCGAGACGATGATCGCACGCACCGATATCGACGCGATCAAGGTCGGACAGGAGGCCTCGGTGCGGCTGTCAGCGCTCAACCAGCGCACGACGCCGATCCTGATCGGAGAGGTCTATTACATCTCCGCCGACGCGATCGTGGAGCGCTCGGGCGAACATCCGCGCGAGGTCTATATCGCGCGCATCCGCCTGCCCGCCTCGGAACTGCGCCGCGTGCCGGGCTTCGCGCCGATGCCGGGGATGCCGGTCGAAGTGATGATCCAGACCGCGTCGCGAACCTTCGCCCAATACATCGCGAAACCGGTGGTGGATTCGATGAACCGCGCTTTCCGCGAGCATTGAGGGGTCGATCCGGCGGAAAACCGGCCTGAAGGCGTCGCTCCCAAGGGGGCGGCGCCTTTCCATGTGAAAACAATCTTTTCAGCCACTTATCCTACAATTTAGAGTCCTTCTAAATTCCTGACTAAAATAATCGATCACGAAGGCGGGAAAATACCAGACTTCATTTGTCAGAGATCAATTTCCAGACTATCTCCAATCTGTAGGAAGCGAAGACCAACTCGCGACCCATCACGGAGGTGCCCTCATGAAGGCCAGCCCTATCGAGAACGAAACCTGCAAATGCGCGCTGCCGCTTGGCCAGTGCCGTCGTGGGTTCCGGGGCACTCTGGTATCGGTCTGCCCGCTCGCCGGGAATGACGGCTATGACGCGGACGAGTTGGAACTGCGCCTGCTGGAGCTTGGCTTCATCGAGGGCGCTTCGGTCCACATCCTTCACGAAGGTCCGTTCGGGCGCGATCCGATTGCGGTGCGCGTGAACGACACCACCGTCGCTCTGCGGCGTGCCGAGGCGATGGCCATCCTCGCGGAATGACGTCGGCACCTGCCATAAACCAGCCCAAAGCAGCCCAGACCGACCCCGACGCCCAGCCGATCGAGGCGGCGCTTGTCGGTGCGCCCAATTGCGGCAAGACGGCGCTGTTCAACGCGATGACCGGCGCGACGCAGAAGGTCGGCAATTATTCCGGCGTGACCGTGGAGCGCAAAGTCGGCGTGGCCACCACGCCTGCGGGGCGCAAGTTCGCACTGATCGACCTGCCCGGCACCCATTCCTTGCGCGCCCGCTCCCCCGATGAGGAAGTGACTCGCGACGTGCTGCTGGGCCAGCGTCCGGGCGAGCGTGTCCCCGACATGATCCTCGCCGTAGGCGATGCGACCAACCTGCGCGGCGCGCTGCGTCTGGTCTCGGAGCTCAAGAAGATCGGCCTGCCGATCGTGATGATCCTCAACATGATCGACATCGCGCGCCATCGCGGCTTGCAGATCGACCATGTGGCGCTGAGCGAGGAACTGGGCATCCCGGTGATCCCCGCGACCGCCGTGCGCCGTGGCGGACTGGACGAGCTCTGGTCCGCAGTCGACCCGATGCTGGAAGCCGGTCTCGACGCACCGCAACCGTCAAGCTGGGCCGTGCCGAGCACCCATGACATGCGTGTCTCGATGCGCGAGGCGGAACGGCTGGTGAAGACCCATGTGATCCAGCCGCCAGAGCCGGACACGGTCTCCGCCAAGATCGACCGCGTCGTGCTGCACCCGATCGCCGGGCCGATCATCCTGCTCGCAATCCTCTTCGTGATGTTTCAGGCGGTCTTTTCCTGGGCCGCGCCGTTCATGGACGCGATCGACTGGGCGTTTACCTCCGTTGGCGCAGCGGTGACGCAGCTGCTGCCGGACGGGCTGATCCAGAGCTTCATCGCGGACGGGCTGATCGCGGGCATCGGCTCGGTCATCATCTTCCTGCCTCAGATCCTGTTCACCTTCCTCTTCATCCTGCTGCTGGAAGATTTCGGCTACATGGCGCGGGCGGCCTTCCTGATGGACCGGATCATGGGCCGCGCGGGGCTGAACGGGCGCGCCTTCATCCCGCTCCTGTCGAGCTTTGCCTGCGCGATCCCCGGCATCATGGCGGCGCGGGTGATCGACAACAAACGCGACCGGCTGACGACGATCCTCGTGGCACCGCTGATGACCTGCTCGGCGCGCATTCCCGTCTATACGCTGATCATCGCGGCCTTCATCCCGAACACGAAAGTCCTCGGCGGGCTGAGCCTGCAGGGTCTGGTGATGTTCGGCCTCTATGCGGCGGGCGTCTTCTCGGTCCTCGCGGTGGCCTTCGTCGCGCGCTACCTCTTTGCCCGAGAGGAGCGCTCGGCGCCGCTGATGCTCGACCTGCCCGACTACAAAACGCCGATCCTGCGCAATATCGCGCTGGGGCTTTACCAGCGTGCGCGGGTCTTCCTGCGCCGCGCGGGCACGGTGATCTTCTGGGCGATGGTCGTGATCTGGTTCCTGTCGACCTTCCCGATGGCCCCAGAAGGCGCGACGGAGCCCGCAATCAACTACTCCTTCGCCGCGATCATCGGCCATTTCGTCGCCCCGATCCTGCATCCGCTGGGCTTCGACTGGCATATCGCGGTGGCGCTGGTGCCGGGTATGGCCGCGCGCGAAGTCGCCGTGGCCGGGCTTGCGACGGTCTATGCGGTAGGCGGCGAGAACGGGCTGATCCACACGCTCTCCGATCAATGGAGCCTCGGCACCGCGCTGGCGCTCCTCGCATGGTATATCTTCGCGCCGCAATGCATCTCCACGCTGGCGGTGATCCGGCGCGAGGCGGGCTCGGCGAAATGGATGTGGGTCGCCGTCGTCTACATGTTCGCGCTGGCCTATCTCGCGGCCTTCGCGACCTATCAGATCTCCGCCCTGCTCGGCGCGGGCTGAGCGCGCGCGCCCGGCCCCTTCAATCGATGGTGAGGCGCGGTGAACCATTTGCCGCCTTGAGTTTCGTGTCCCGATCCGGATGATGCCGCCCAACAATCACGGGACAGAGAACCATCGCATGATCCATCGCCGCCTCGCCGCCCTCGCGGGCCTCGTCGCCCTGATGCTGCCGCAGGTGGCCACCGCCCATATCACCGCGACCGGGTCGGGCGGGTTCACCGCGGGGTTCGAGCATCCGCTCTCGGGCTATGACCATTTCCTCGCGATGTTCGCCGTGGGCCTCTGGGGCGCGCAGATGGGCGGGCGGCAGGTCTGGCAATTGCCGGTGACCTTTCCGCTGATCATGGTCGTGGGCGGCGTGATCGGCATTCTCGGCCTGCCACTGCCGGGGATCGAGATCGGGATCGCGCTGTCGATCGTGGTGCTCGGCCTCGCCATCGCCGCCGGGTGGAAACCCTACGAATGGGTCGCGCTGGCGATCATCTCGGTCTTCGCGCTCTATCACGGCTATGCGCATGGGGCGGAACTGCCGCTGGCCGCCGACCCGGCCGATTTCGCGATCGGCTTCGTGCTGGCGACCGGGATGATCCACGTGATCGGCGTCGGCGTGGGCCTCATCCTCGAGCCGATCCGGGGCGGGCAACTCTCGCGCGGGCTGGGTGCGATCATCGCGGTGGTCGGGGTTGGCTTCCTTGCGCTGGCGCTGGGTTACCTGCAATCTCAGCTCGGGTTCCTACAAGGTGGGCTAAGCCTCTTTGGCCATTGACGTATCGCATAACCGTTCCGGCCTCGGCTGGCTGCGTCACCTCTGGGTGCTGGCCGGGCTGACGGCCCTGATCGTGCTGGCGGTCATCCCGCCCGCGGACCGCGGCGAGACCGGCGCATGGCTGATCCGCGATGCGGTCGCGATCGAGCGGCTGTTCCCGCTGTTTGGTTTCGGGATCGCGTTGGCCTTGGTCGGGCGGCGCGCGGCGCTGATCGCGGCGCTCCTTTGGGCCGTCGGGATCGCACTCGGCTTCACCTTCCGCATCGAGCTGATGGCCGCGTTGCAACAACTCCCCGGCGCGATCACACATCACTTCCTGACCATGCCGATCTCGGCCATCGCCATTGGCGCGACGCTCGCGCTGGGGCGGTGGTCGCGGCCCGCGCTGATCGTGCCTGCGGGCTTTGTTCTGGGGGTGATGTATGCGCTCTCGGTGAAGCTGTCCGATCCGAGCTATGGCGGCAAACCGTGGGTCTTCCTGGCTGGGGTTGGGCTGGGCGTCTGGCTGATCGGTGCGGTCTATCTGGTGCTGCGCAGCTGGCAGGCGCGCTGGTTCGAGATCGCGGGCCGGATCGTCGGCAGCTGGCTGGTCGCGATCGGGCTACTCTATGGCGGGGTCGCGCTGATGGGCGGCAAGCTGAAGCCGAAGAATGCCGATCCCTCGACCGCGGCCTCCGAGAACGCGCCCGCCGCCGAGGCCGCCGTGCCCGAGGCCGATGCGTTCCCGAGCTTCGGCGCGCCACCGCCCGCCGCCCCGCCCGGCAGCAAGAAGCCGGATTTCCAGCCATGATCCGTCCTGCCGCTTTCGCCCTCGCCGCCCTGATCGGACTCGCGCCGGGATTGGCCGCAGCCCACCCGGAAGACGAAATCCTGATCCGCCTGCTCGTCGGCATGGAGAGCGGCAAAGTCACCCATATCGGCGAAAGCTGGACTTTCGATCCGACCGTTTCCGACTGGCTGATACAGACCTTCGACAAGAATGGCGACGGAGCGTTCACCGGAGACGAGTTGGCTCCGCTGCAAGACGCGGCGAAGCAGAATTCGGAAGGCTCGTTCTTCTACACCCGCTTCTGGAAAGGGGCCGAGCGACTGCCCGATCCGCAGATCTACGGTTTTCAGGCGACAGTGAAGGACGGGGCCGTCACGATGGCCTTCGCGCTCGCCCTGCCCCAAGCCGAGAACCCGAACGATCTGCGCATCGAGATGTATGACCCCGAGAACCTGACCGGTCTGGTGCCGGTGAAATCCAACCCGGTGGTGATCCGGGGCTTGGCCGACGGCGCGACCTGCGTGCCGAACGTGTCGGTCAACCAACCGGATGTGCATGGCGGGCCGGACAATATTCCGATCGCGCTGACGCTGGCTTGTAAGGGGTGACGCCCGCACGCGTCGGCGTGCAAAACTTGAATCGGGAGGGGGCGCTGCCCCCGCGCTGACGGCCCTTCGCTTGCGCTTCGGGAGTTCGGCGGGGCGTCCTTCCACTGGAAGGCCGCTGATCCCGCCTCCCCCCCGGGATATTTCCACCAAGAGGAAGAGGCTAGTCGGCTTTGAGCTTCGGGGCGGGTTTTGGTTCCGCCAAGGGCGTGTCCGAGAAGCGGATCGGCGTGCGGATACCGGGGATGCCCTCGGCCTCGATCCGCATCCCGCGCGCCTCAACCTGCGGGTCGGCGAAGACCTGATCGACGGAGTTGATCGGGCCGGCTGGCACCGTCGCCTTTTCGAGCGCGGCGAGCAGATCGGCGCGCGGCCATTGCGCGAGCGAAGGCAGAAGCGTCTCACGCATCGCTGAGCGATTGGCGACGCGGGCCTCGTTCGTGGCGAAGTCCGGGTTGGTCGCAAGGTTGAGGCCCAGCACCTCACAAAGCCGCTTGAACTGCCCGTCATTGCCGACTGCGAGGATCAGATCGCCATCCTTGGCACTGACTACCTCGTAGGGCGCGATGTTGGGATGCGCATTGCCCAGACGCTGCGGCGCATTGCCGGTCGCGAGGAAGTTCATCCCCTGATTGGCGAGCACGCCCACCGCGCAATCCAGAAGCGCCATGTCGACCAACTGCCCGCGCCCGGTGCGCGCCCGCGCAGCCAGCGCCGCCTGAATGCCGATCACCGCGTAAAGCCCGGTGAAGATGTCCGCGAAGGCGACGCCCACCTTTTGCGGCTGGCCTTGCGGGTCGCCGGTCAGGTCCATCCAGCCCGCCATCCCCTGGATCAGGAAGTCGTAGCCCGCGCGGCTGGCATAAGGACCGTCCTGCCCGAAACCGGTGATCGAGCAATAGACGAGACGCGGATTGATCGCCGAAAGGCTCTCGTAATCGAGCCCGTATTTCTTGAGGCCGCCGAGCTTGAAGTTCTCGATCACCACATCGGCGTCCTTGACCAGATCGCGCACGATCTTCTGGCCCTCCTCGGTGCGAAAATCGGCCACGACCGAAATCTTCCCGCGATTGGTGGCGTGGAAATAGGCGGCCGAGCGGCCCTCGGGCCCGTCGCCTTCGCGGGCGATGAAGGGCGGGCCCCAACGACGCGTATCGTCGCCTTCGGGCGCCTCGACCTTTATAACGTCCGCGCCGAGGTCAGCGAGCACCTGACCGGCCCAGGGACCGGCCAGAATGCGCGCCAGCTCGACGACTTTCACACCTTCCAGCGGGGCCATCAGAAGAAGGCCTGCAGGCCCGTTTGCGCACGGCCCAGGATCAGCGCGTGGACGTCATGGGTGCCCTCGTAGGTGTTCACCGTCTCGAGGTTGACCATGTGGCGGATCACCTGAAACTCGCCCGAGATTCCGTTGCCGCCATGCATGTCGCGGGACATCCGCGCGATATCCAGCGCCTTGCCGCAATTGTTGCGCTTGATGAGCGAGATCATCTCGGGCGCGGCGTCGGCCTCGTCCATCAGGCGGCCCGTTTGCAGCGCGGCTTGCAGGCCCAGCGTGATCTCGGTCTGCATATCGGCGAGCTTCTTCTGGAACAGCTGCGTCTGCGCCAGCGGCTTCTTGAACTGCTTGCGGTCGAGCCCGTATTGGCGTGCGGCGTGCCAGCAGAACTCGGCCGACCCCATCACGCCCCAGGCGATGCCGTAGCGTGCGCGGTTGAGACAGCCGAACGGGCCTTTCAGTCCCTCGACATGCGGCAGCAGCGCGTCTTCGCCGACCTCGACGCCGTCCATGACGATCTCGCCGGTGATCGAGGCGCGGAGCGACAGCTTCTGCCCGACCTTCGGCGCGCTCAGCCCCTTCATGCCCTTCTCCAGCACGAAGCCGCGAATCTTGCCGCCATGCGCCTCGGATTTCGCCCAGACCACGAAGACATCCGCGATCGGCGAGTTGGTGATCCACATTTTCGAACCGGTGAGGCGGTAGCCGCCCTCGGTTTTCTCGGCGCGGGTCTTCATGCCCGCCGGGTCCGAACCCGCATCGGGTTCGGTCAGGCCGAAACAGCCGATCCACTCGCCCGAGGCCAGCTTCGGCAGGTATTTCTGGCGCTGCTCCTCCGAACCATAGGCGTAGATCGGATACATCACGAGGCTCGACTGCACCGACATCATCGAGCGGTAGCCGCTATCGACGCGCTCGATCTCGCGCGCGATCAGGCCGTAGGAGACATAGCCCGCGCCGATCCCGCCATATTCCTCGGGGATGGTCGCGCCCAAGAGGCCCATCTCGCCCATCTCGCGGAAGATCGCGGGGTCGGTGGTCTCATTCTCGAAGGCCTCGATCACGCGCGGCTGCAGCTTGTCCTGCGCATAAGCACGGGCCGCATCGCGCAGCATCCGTTCGTCTTCGCTCAGCTGGGTTTCGAGACGCAGCGCGTCGTCCCAGGTGAACTTGCCCAGATCGGGGGCATCCTTGGCTTTGAGCGTGGGGCGGTCGGTCATGGCGGGTCCTCGGAGGCTATCTTTGGTTGCGTCGGACTCTAGGCATCGGGGCGCGCGGCGCAAACGATTAAATTTGCGAAGATGATGAGTTTTGCGCATGATCCATGCGAACCACAGCGGAGCACCCTCGCAACCATGCGTAAGAGCTACACCCCGACGATCAACGAGCTGCAGGCCTTCGCCGCCTGTGCGCGCTTGGGCACGACGACACGGGCGGCGGCGGAGTTGAACCTGACGCAATCGGCGGTGTCGCGCTCGCTCGGGACGTTGGAAGAGCGGCTGGGCGTGGCGCTGTTCGACCGGGTGCGCAAGCGGCTGTCTCTGTCGCCTGCGGGTCAGGTTTTTCTGGCGCAGGCTGAGGAAATTCTGGGCCAGATCGACCGGGCCGCGATGGGGGCGATGGCTTTCGGCGGCGCGCGGGCGGTGCTGCGCATGGCGGTGCTGCCGAGCTTTGCGCGGTCCTGGCTGATCCCACGGCTGGCAGGCTTTGAAGCCGCGCAGCCGGAGGTGAGCCTCGATCTGAGCGCGCGGCTCTTGCCCGTGGAGTTCGAGCATGAGCCTTTCGATCTGGCGATCATGCGCTCAAGGCATGAACCGGCAGGGGCCGAGGTCGAAAATCTGGTGGCGGAGGAGTTGATCGTCGTGGCCGCGCCGAACCTGATGGCGGGGCGTGCGGCGTTGGAGGACAACGCGCTACTAGCCCTGCCGCTATTGCAGCAATCGACGCGCCCGACGCTCTGGCTCGACTGGTTTCGCGAGAGCGGGCGCGATGCGCGGCATATCCTGCGCGGCGCGCGGTTTGATCATTTCGACATGATCCTCGATGCGGCGAGCGCGGGGATGGGGCTGGGGCTGGTGCCCGCGATCATCGCCGAAGGGGCGCTGGCCTCGGGGCGGCTGGTGCAGGCGACGCCGCGCCGGTTTGCCACGGGCGAGAATTACGCGCTGATCCTGCCCGAGCGCGCGCGGGAGGCGCCGCATGTAAGCGCCTTCCGCGATTGGTTGCGGGCCGAGATCGGCGCTTAGTCGAAGACGATGACCTGCCGGATCGCCTCGCCCGCCGCAAGCCGCTCGAAACCTTCGTTGATGTCTTCGAGTTTGAGGCGATGGGTCATCAGATCGGGGATCGGAAGTTGCCCCTGCACCATCATCTGCGCGAAGCGCGGAATATCGCGGACCGGCACGCAGGAGCCCATGTAAGAGCCTTTCAGCGCGTGCTCATTCGCGGTCAGCGACACGGCCGGGATTTTGAACTCCGCCTGCGGGTTCGGCAGGCCCGCCGTGACGGTGGTTCCGCCACGCCGGGTGATGGCATAGGCGAATTGCAGCGCCGGGGCCGCACCTGCCAGCTCGACCGCGAGATCGACGCCGCCGCCGGTGAGGTCGCGCAGCTTTTGCACTGCCCCGTCCTCGGTCGGGTCGATAGCGTGGGTCGCACCAAGCTTCAGCGCGAGGTCGCGTTTATCCTCTGCAAGATCGACCGCAACCACGGTGCGCGCGCCCGCCGCAACCGCGCCCAGAAGCCCCGCCAGGCCGACGCCACCAAGGCCGATGATCGCGCAGCTTTGGCCGGTCTTCAGCCCGCCTGAGTTCAGCACCGCGCCGACGCCGGTCAGCACCGCGCAGCCCAAGAGCGCCGCTTGGTCGAGCGGGATCGACTTGTCGATCTTCACGCAGGAGGCCTCGGAGACGACCGCGTAATCCGAAAAGGCCGAGACGCCGATATGGTGGTTCACATGCTCGCCCGCGACCGAGATGCGTTTCGATCCCGTGATCAGACTCCCCTTGCCCGCCGCGACGGCCGCAGGCTCGCAAAGCGCAGGCCGCCCCTCGGCACAGGGCACGCAATGGCCGCAGGACGGCGCGAAGACGAGAACGACGTGATCGCCGGGCGCGAAGCGAGTGACATACGGGCCGACAGCTTCGACGACGCCTGCCGCCTCATGGCCCAGCGCCACTGGCATGTCGCGCGGGCGGTCGCCGTTGATGACCGACAGGTCCGAATGGCACAGGCCCGCAGCCGACATCTTGATGAGCAGCTCGCCGGCGCCGGGATCGTCCAGCTCGGCCTCGACGATCTCCAGCGGCTTGCTGTCGGAATAAGGGCGCGCTTTGCCCATTTCGCGCAGAAGTGCGATCCGCGTTTTCATTCTTGCTCCTCCCCAAAACGATTTGGCGCAGCTTGGGAAAGTTCCGCAGAAGTGTCCATGCCCCTTTGACGAAGGGTCAGGCGATGACGGTGATGGGGGTGTCCAGCGGATGCTCTTCGAGGTTCGCGCTCTCGCCGATCCGGTCGACCACGGCGAAAAGACCGGGCGCTGCGAGCGGCGTCAGCACCCCGTGCCAGGTGCCGCGATGGAAGTTGATCCCCTGCGCACCATCGGTGAGAAACGCGCGCGGCGTACCGGGTTTTCCACCTGCATCGGGGGCGACGATCACGAGGAACGGATCCGCGCTCATCGGGAGGAAAGCCTGCGAGCCTTCGGGGTGCCGCTCCAGCAGGTCGCAGAGATAGGGCAGCGCGCGCGGCTCTGCCTTGAAGATCGAAATGCCGGCGCGACCGCCCGTCTCCGCCCCGAAATCGAGCTGCGCGCGGTCGTGATAGCGCCCGCAGAGCCCCGCATTGATGATCTTGTCTGGGTCGCCTGCGGCGTCGAGCACATCGCCGAAGGGCGCGAAGGCCTCGGGCGTGAGCGGTTCGGCTTTGATCTGCATCGCGGGCCTCCGGTTGCGCGGGAAAGAGAGGGGGCGCTGCCCCCTCACCCCCGGGATATTTCAACCAAGCCGAAAGGGGATCAGCCCGAGATGGGCGAGCCGAGCTTCGGGTGGCGGTTCACGTCCTTATAGAGCAGGTAACGGAACGGGCGGCGGCCCGCGGCGTAGCAGGCTTGCGGGCAGAAGGCGCGCAGCCACATGAAATCGCCCTCTTCCACTTCGATCCAATCTTGATTGAGCAGGTAGACGCCCCGGCCCTGCAGCACGAAGATGCCATGCTCCATGACATGGGTTTCCGCGAAAGGGATGGTGCCGCCCGGCATGAAGGTCACGATATTGACGTGCATGTCGTGGCGCAGATCGTTCGGATCGACGAAGCGCGAGGTCGACCAGTAGCCCGAGGTGTTGGGCATCTCGAGCGGCGGCTTGTCCTGATCGGCGGTGACGAAGCTTTCCGGCGCGTCGATGCCGGGCACGCGCTCGTAGCGTTTGCGGACCCAGACGAAGGTGCCGGGCGTATCCTGATCGTTGGCGACCGACCATTGTGCGCCCGGCGCGAGATAGGCGTAGCCGCCCGCGTCCAGCTCATGGCCGACGCCCTCGATCACGAGACGGATGTGACCGGCGAGCACGAAGATCACGCTTTGACCCTCGGGGTCGGGTTCGGGATTGTCCGAGCCGCCGCCCGGCGCGACTTCGACGACCAGCTCGGCGAAGGTCTCGGCAAAGCCGGAGAGCGGACGGGCGAGCACCCAGGCGCGGGTATTCTGCCAGCCGGGCAGCAGCGAGATGGTGATGTCGGAGAGCACCCCGCGCGGGATCACCGCGTAGGAGGTGTTGAATTGCGCGCGCTCGCGGGCGCGCTGGTTCTGATCGGGCAAACCGCCCGTCGGGGCGTAATAGGTGTATTCCATCAAAGGTCCATGGCGTTCAGGCGATGCCACGCGATCCGCTCGACCTGTTTGCAGGCCTCACGGAATTCCGTCTCGCGGTCTTGGTCAAGCCGGCGGCGGAAGGCGTGGAGGATTGACGCCTTCGTATTGTCTTTTACGGCGATGATGAAGGGGAAACCGAATTTTTCGGTATAGGCGGTGTTGAGCCCCTCGAATGTGGCGCGCTCTTCATCGGTCAGCGCATCGAGCCCGGCGCTGGCTTGCTCGGATGTGCTCTCGGCGGTGAGGCGCTTGGCCTGAGCGAGTTTGCCTGCGAGATCGGGGTGCGCGGTCAGCACGCCGAGGCGTTCGGCCTCCGACGCCGAGCGGAAGATACGGGCCAGCGCCGAGGCCACGCCCTCGAGGCAATCATGCGCAGGGCCGAGCTCCAGATCGAAGGCCCGCTGCGCGATCCAGGGCGAATGTTCGTAGATGCCGCCGAAGGCTTCGACGAAGCGCTCCCGGCTCATCTGGCTCGGGCGTTCGCGGCGGGTATGCGGGTGGGTCGCAGCCCAATGCGCGGCGATCTCTCCCCGGGTCGCGAACCAGACGCCCTCATGCGAGAGCGCGTAGTCGAGGAAGCGTTTCAGCCCTGCGACTTTGCCGGGCCGCCCGATAAGGCGATTATGCAGGCCGACCGAGAACATCTTCGGGGCGCCCTCCAGCCCTTCGGCGTAGAGCGTATCGAAGCTGTCTTTGAGATACTGGAAGAACTGCTCGCCCTCGATATAGCCCGGCGCGGTGGCGAAGCGCATATCGTTGGCCTCAAGCGTGTAGGGGATCACGAGCTGGTCGCGCGCGCCGACCTCGAGCCAATAGGGCAGATCGTCGTCATAGGTATCGGAAATCCAGTCGAAACCGCCCTCCTCCGCCGTCAGCCGCACCGTGTTGGCCGAGCAGCGCCCGGTATACCAGCCGCGCGGACGCTCTCCGGCGACTTCCGTATGCAAGCGGATGGCTTCGGCGATCTGGCGGCGCTCTTCGTCTTCCGCCATATCCTTGTGCTCGACCCATTTCAGGCCGTGTGAGGCGATTTCCCAGCCTGCCTCTTTCATCGCGGCAACCTGTTCGGGGGCGCGAGCCAGCGCGGTCGCGACGCCGTAGATCGTCAGCGGCACGTTCAGCCCGGTGAACAGCCGATGCAGCCGCCAGAAGCCTGCGCGCGCGCCGTATTCGTAGATCGACTCCATGTTCCAGTGACGCTGGCCGGGCCACTGCGCGGCGCCTGCGATATCGGACAGGAACGCTTCGGAGGCCGCGTCACCATGCAGGACGTTGTTCTCGCCGCCCTCTTCGAAGTTCAGCACCATCGAGATCGCCACGCGCGCTTCGCCCGGCCAATACGGATCGGGGGTCGTACGGCCATAGCCGCGCAGGTCGCGGGGGTAGCGGGTCATTAGGTGGCTCCTGTCATCGGGTCGGATCGGGACAAGAAAGAGCAAAACGCGCGAAAGGGAAAGCCCTCTCTCAGTGTCGGAGAGGGCTTGGCAGGCGGGGCACAGAATCGTTGCGCGATTTGGGTGCCCTTGGCATGATTTCGGGCATCAAGACATTGCGTACCCTGCCCTTTCCGCTCTGCCCGGAGGCCCTCCCATGCGCCAATTACTTCGTCTTATAGCCATCGTCCCCCTGCCGCTCATTGGATTTCCCGGCCTGTCAGCCGCACAGGACTGGACCCAGATTGCGGCCTACTCCGCCTTCATCGGCCCGCAGGACATGCGGAATTCGAAGGGCGCGGCCCTGAGATCACTCGGTGCGGCCTTGCAGCAGGATCGGGCGAATTTTCATCGCTTCGGGCTAAGGGATGCGCGCGACGAGTCCGATCCGGTCTTCGCGGATCGCGCCACGCGGGCGCGTATCCCCGCGATGGTCGAGGCAGGCGGCGATAGGCGGGGCAGCTTCACGCAAATGGTGCGCGCGGGGCAGCCCTTCGGCGTCTATGTCTTCGTCTGCGGCTACGGGCGCACCCCGTCTGTGATCTATATCGCTGGCTGGGGCGAAGATCACTCGGGTTGCTACTGAGTGATCGAGATCGCCGCGGCGACCGCTTTCTTCCACTCGGCGTAGCGCGCTTCCCGCTTGCCCTCGTCCATCTCGGGGGCGAAGTTGCGATCGAGCGCCCAGCCCTTCGCGAACTCCTCCGGCTCGGGATAAATCCCCGCCTTGTAGCCCGCGAGCCATGCCGCGCCGAGTGCCGTTGTCTCCAGCACTTCGGGCCGGTCGACAGGCGCGCCGAGGATGTCCGACAGGAACTGCATCGCCCAATCCGACGCCGTCATGCCGCCATCGACGCGCAGGGTCGGGCGGGCGTCATCGGACCAATCCGCCTGCATCGCCTCCAAGAGATCGCGCGTCTGGAAGCCGACCGATTCCAGCGCCGCGCGGGCGAACTCGGCCGGGCCGGAGCTGCGGGTCAGGCCGAAGACCGCGCCACGGCAGTCGGGGTTCCAATACGGCGCACCGAGGCCGGTGAAGGCGGGCACGATGATCACGTCCTGCTCGGGGTCGGACTGCTCGGCCAGCGCCTGCGTCTGGTCGGCGGCCTCGATGATCTTCAGCCCGTCGCGCAGCCATTGCACGACCGCCCCGGCGACGAAGATCGAGCCTTCGAGCGCGTAGGTGACCTTGCCGTCGATCTGATAGGCGATGGTCGTCAGCAGGCGGTTCTCGGACCGCACCATCTGATCGCCGGTATTGAGCAGCGCAAAGCACCCGGTCCCATAGGTCGATTTCAGCATACCGGGCTTGAAGCAGGCCTGCCCCACGGTCGCGGCCTGCTGGTCGCCCGCGACGCCGAGGATCGGGATTTCCGCACCGAAGAGATCGGATTTCGTCACGCCAAACTCGGCCGCGCAATCCTTGACCTCGGGCAGCATCTCCATCGGGACGCCGAGCTTGGCGGCGATGGTCGTGGACCAGCGGCCCTTGGCGATATCATAGAGCATCGTGCGCGCGGCATTGGTGGCATCCGTCACATGCGACGCGCCGCCCGTCAGTTTCCAGATCAACCAGCTGTCGATGGTCCCGAAGGCGAGCTTGCCCGCCTCGGCCTTCTCGCGCGCGCCGTCGACATTCTCCAGAAGCCAGCGCAGTTTCGTGGCAGAGAAATAGGGATCGACGATCAGCCCGGTGCGCGCGGTCACGGTCTCCTCGAACCCATCCTCGCGCAGCTCGCGGCAAGATTCGGCGGTGCGGCGGTCCTGCCAGACGATGGCGTTGTGGATCGGCTTGCCGCTCTCGCGATCCCAGACCAGCGTCGTCTCGCGCTGGTTGGTGATGCCGATCCCGGAGATGTCGGAGGCCGCAATCCCGGCTTTCTCGATGGCCCCGCGCACGGTCGCCAGCACGCTGTCCCAGATTTCCTCGGCATCATGCTCGACCCAGCCCGAGCGCGGGAAATGCTGCGTGAATTCCTGCTGCGCGCTCGCCACGGGGCGCAGCGCATCGTCAAAGACGATCGCGCGCGACGACGTGGTGCCTTGGTCGATTGCCAGAATGTAGGTCATGAAGTCCTCCCGTTTCGCGCGTCAGCCTGCGTGCTCCTCCAGCCACGCGGCGACAGAGTTGACCTGATCGGCATCGAGCCGCAAGCCCAGCTTGGTGCGCCGCCAGATCACGTCCTCGACCTTGCGCGCCCACTCCTTCTCGACGAGCCAGCGCAACTCGGCCTCGGTCAGCGTACCGCCGAAATCGCGGCCCAGATCGCCCAGCGCCTTGGCATCGCCGAAGATGTCCCAGGACTCGGTGCCGTAATGGCGGATCATCCGCTCGGCCCATTTGCGATTCACGAAGGGATAATCCTGCGAGAGCTTGGCGATCTTGGCGCCGACCTCTTCGGGGGCGAAATCGCCACCCGGCAGGCGCGCGCCTTTCGTCCACGACCCGCCCATGCCCGGAAGATGCGGGCGCAGCTTGGAGAGCGCATCCTCAGCCAAACGGCGATAGGTGGTGATCTTCCCGCCAAAGACATGCAGCGCCGCGGGTTGGCCCGCGGGTGCATCGAGCGAGAGCACATATTCGCGCGTCGCCGCGGTGGCCGAACTCGCGCCGTCGTCGTAGAGCGGGCGCACGCCGGAATAGGTCCAGACGACATCGTCGGGCGTGACCTCTTCCTTGAAATATTCGGACGCGAAATCGCACAGGTAATCGCGCTCGGCCTCGGTGCATTCGGCGGCGAGCGGCGAGTCCTCATGGGCGGCCTCGGTCGTGCCGATCAGGGTGAAGTCCTGCTCATAGGGGATCGCGAAGATGATCCGCCCGTCCGCGCCTTGGAAGAAGTAGCATTTGTCGTGATCGTAGAGCTTGCGCGTCACGATATGGCTGCCGCGCACGAGGCGGATATGCTCGCGGCTGGCGCTGCCCATCGTGCCTTTCAGGATCTGCTCGACCCACGGGCCACCGGCATTGACCACGGCGCGGGCCATATGTTCCTCGCGCCCGTTCGGGCCTTCGGTCACGATCACCCAATGGCCGCCGTCGCGATGCGCCTCGACCACCTTGGTCTGCACACGAATATCCGCGCCATGCGCCTCGGCGTCGCGGGCGTTGAGCACGACGAGCCGGGCATCCTGCACCCAGCCATCGGAATACTCAAAGGCGTGGGTGAAGCTGTCCTTCAGCGGCGCGCCCTCCGGGGCGTTGCGCAGGTCGAGCCGCTTGGTGCCCGGCAGCAGCCCCTGCCCGCCCAGATGGTCATAGAGAAACAGCCCCGAGCGGATCATCCAGGACGGGCGCTTGCCCTTCATCCACGGCATGACGGTGGAGAGCATTTTCGAGACAGGCGTATCGCTCTCGAAACGCATATCGGCGCTATAGGGCAGCACGAAGCGCATCGGCCATGAGATATGCGGCATTGCGCGGATCAGCACTTCGCGCTCGGACAGCGCCTCGCGGACCAGTTTGATCTCGAGATATTCGAGATAGCGCAGCCCGCCATGGAACAGCTTGGTGGAGGCCGAAGAGGTCGCCTGCGCTAGGTCGCCCATCTCGGCCAGACGCACCCGCAGGCCCCGTCCGGCCGCGTCGCGCGCGATCCCGCAGCCGTTCACCCCGCCGCCGATCACGAAGAGATCTACTGCTTGTGGCATTTTGCGTACTCCCGCTAGCGCCTGTCGCTTGTGCACCAAAAGGCGCGTTAACTTTCGTTATTGCCAGATATAATGAATTTTCGCGCAAAATCGAGCATGAATACCTCTGCACACAAGATTCCGCGTGCTCATCACGAAACTTTTAAGGAACAATTGCGTTGGGTATGATGTGGCTCGGGATGTGCGGCCCGCGCCCAAAGCGCTGAAAGTGGCGATGTAGCTAACTCGCCTCAGGTATTGATCGAGATTAAAGTCATAACGTGAAGAGAGGGTTACGCTAGGTTAGCCTCGTCGAGAAACGGACAGGACACAGCATGTTCGATCACGAATCAGAACTGGAGATCGGGCTTGCATCAGGGATGCTGGTGCGCATCGATCCAAAGGGCGCGCGACTGACAAGCGTTGTGCTGCCAAGCGACGACGGTCCGGTCGAGCTTCTCATCGGCCCCGATCCGAAACAGAAGACACGCGATTTCCACGGAGCGACGATCGGGCGCTATGCCAACCGCATCGCCGGAGCGCAATTCACGCTCGATGGCGAGCAGTTCCAGCTAGATGCGAACGAAGGCGGGAACTGCCTTCACGGCGGTGGCAAGGGGTTCGACCAATGCGACTGGACCGTTGTCGCGCATTGGATCAACGCGGCGACACTGCGGCTCGAAAGCCCGGATGGCGATCAGGGCTTCCCCGGAAATCTCGTCGCGGAGGTGAGCTTCGCGGTATCGGACCCAGAAACTTTGAGCATCACTTACCGCGCGTGCTGCGATCGCGCTTGCCCGGTGTCTCTGACCTCGCATGGGTATTTCAATCTCGCGGGCGGCGGCTCGATCGCCGATCACCGACTGAAGCTCAATGCCAAACAGGTTCTCGAGGTTGATGGCGAGAAACTCCCCGTAGGCGGGCCGCGCGACGTGGATGGCACACGCTTCGATTTCCGCGAACCGGCCCCGGCGCTGGGGCCCGATGGCGCGGGCTTCGATCACAATTTCTGCGTCGGCTCAGGCGGGATGCGCGAGGTGGCGGTGCTGAGCGATCCGGCCTCCGGACGCAGTATGACCATGCTGAGCAACCAGCCCGGATTGCAGGTCTACACCGCGCCCGCGGGCGACAGCTTCAACGCGATCTGCCTGGAGCCGCAAGCCTGGCCCGATGCGCCCAATCGCCCCGAGTTCCCCTCGACGATCCTGCGACCGGGCGTGGAATATGTGAACCGGATCCGTCTGCAATTCTCGAGCTAATCTCCGCGACGCCGCGCCGATCGCCACGGCGCGGCCCGAGGTAGATCAGGTCAAACCCCGCAGCGCAGCGCCGGCCTGACGGTAGCGCTCGTACCCTTCGTCGAACGCCTCGCGCAACGCGGAGACCGGCTCGATCGTCGCGGCGATCTCGGGCGGGCTCGCGATATCCAGCCCGCCGCCGGTCGCGGCCATCACCCCAAGCCTCGCCGCCCCGAACGCGCCGCCATAATCGCCCGCCACCGGCAGGGCCACGGGCGTGTCGAGCGCGGTCGCGATCGCCTCGCACCAATAGCGCGAGCGCGTCCCACCCCCGACGCCGAGCAGCGTCTCGATCCGGGTGCCGGTGCCCGCCAGCGCGTCGCGGCAATCGCGCAGCGCGAAGCTTACCCCTTCCAGCACGGCCCGCGTGGTCGCGGCGCGATCGGTTGCGTGCTCAAGCCCGATGAACGCGCCGCGGATCGCCGCATCGTTGAGCGGCGTGCGCTCGCCGCCGAGATAGGGCAGGAACCGCGCCTTGCCCGGCGCCTGCAGCGGGCCGAGGCCTTCGGTCAGTTGCTTGGCGTCGCTCTCCAGAAGCCGCGCATACCAGTTCAGCGCGTCGGTCGCGGCCAGCACCACGCCCATCTGGTGCCATGTCTGCGGCAGGGCGTGACAGAAACTGTGGACCGCGCTCGCCGCATCGGGGCGGTAGCCGTCATCGGCGGCGAACAGGACGCCCGAGGTGCCGAGCGAGACGAAGGCCTGCCCCGCCGCCACCACACCGACGCCCACGCCCGAGGCCGCGTTGTCGCCCCCGCCGCCTGCCACGACGACGCCCTCCGGTAGACCAAAGCGCGCCGCGATCTGCGGGCGCAGCGTGCCGGAGACGTCCGAGCCCTCGACGAGGCGCGGCATCTGCTCGCGCCGCATCCCGGTCGCCGCCAGAAGTGCATCCGACCAGTCGCGCGCGCCGGTATCGAGCCAGCTCGTCCCGGCGGCGTCGGACATCTCCGAAGCATGCTCTCCAGTCAGCCAGAGCCGCAGGTAGTCCTTCGGCAACAGCACCTTCGCCACTTTCGCGAAACGCTCCGGCTCGTGCTTGGCGAGCCAGACAAGTTTCGGCGCAGTGAAGCCGGGGAAGACGATATTGCCGCTGATCTCGCGGAATTGCGGATCCGCATCGAGCGCCGCCGCCTCGCGATAGGCGCGGGTGTCGTTCCACAGGATGCAGGGCCGCAATACCTCGTCCTGCGCATCCAGCAGCGTCGCGCCGTGCATATGCCCCGACAGCCCGATCCCGCGCACCGCCGACAGATCGTGCTGCGCGAGCGAGCCCAGCACAGCCTCCATCGCCGCGATCCATTCGGCGGGGTCCTGTTCCGACCAGCCCTCCTGCGGGCGCGACACGGTGAGCGGATGCGTCGCCTCGGCCACCACGCGCTGCGCCTCGTCGATCAAGAGCCCCTTCAGCCCCGATGTGCCCAAATCCAATCCGATAAACATGCTTGTCCTCCCGCGCGCTGATTGGCGCCGACACTAACGTCTCTGTCGGGCATGTCGACTCCCCCAGCCCTTTGCACAGACGCCTTGCCATCGCGCCCTTAACGGAACCGTGAGCGCGCTGCGCGGTTGCTTTTCGAACAGTGTCCCCGGAGCCTTCATGATCGCCTCTCTTTCGACCCCGCTTCTGCTCGGCGTCTTCACCCTCGCCGGGCTGATCGTCGTCATCTCCTCCATCAAGGCGACCGGGCTGGCTGATGTGATCGCGGATCGCACGCGGATGGGCGAAGCGCTGGCGGGCGGGATCGTGCTGGGGGCCGCGACCTCGCTGTCGGGGATCGTCGTCTCGGTCTCGGTCGCCGCACAGGGCGATGCGAGCTTTGCCTTTTCCAACGCCGTGGGCGGGATCGCTGCGCAGACCTTCTTTCTGGCGCTCGCCGACATGCTGCACCGACGCGCCAATCTCGAACACTCCGCAGCAGAGCCCGCGAACCTCTTTCAGGCGGTGATGCTGATCGTGCTGCTGTCGATCCCGCTCGCCGCGACCGCTGCGCCCGACTTCGCGATCTGGGGGATCAGCCCGGCCTCGGTGGTGCTGTTCCTCGCCTATCTCGGCGGCACGAAACTCGCGACCCAGGTGTCGGAAACCCCGATGTGGAAACCGGTCGAAACCCGCGAGACGCGCCGTGACGAACCCGAAGACGAGGAGGAAGCGAACCGCTCGCCGCGCGGGCCGATCATCGTCTTCGTGGGCCTCGTCGTCATCATGGGCCTCAGCGGCTGGGTCATTTCGCAAGCCGGGCAGGAATTCGTCACCCGCTTCAGTCTCAGCTCCTCGCTGGTGGGCGCGCTGCTGACGGCGGTCGTGACCTCGCTGCCCGAGCTGGTGACGACGCTGACGGCTGTCCGTCGCGGCGCGCTGCAACTGGCCATCGGCGGGATTATCGGCGGCAACACCTTCGACACGCTGTTCCTCGTCTTCTCGGACGGGGCCTATCGCGACGGCTCGCTGTATCACGCGGTCTCCATGTCGGACCTCTACTGGCTCGCGACGGGGCTGATGATGACGGGCGTGTTGCTCGGCGGGCTGATCCTGCGGCAGAAGGACGGGCCGGCCCGGATCGGGATCGAGAGCCTCCTGCTGGTCGCGATCTACGCCTCGGCGGTGGTGCTGCAGGTCCTCGCCTGACCAAGAATTATTGCCCATAACGGGCGGATTCCCCAAATAGGCAATATACATTTGCCGCAGGGACCGTTATGCAGGCGCCTTCCGCACGGGCTGCCAGCGCAGAGCGGCCCGTCCCTAACGTCATTGCTTGGACGACTTTCCGATGATCCCCTCCCTTTCCGCAGCGCTCGCCGAGCGCGGCTACGACACTCTCACTCCCGTGCAGGACGCGGTGACCGATCCCGCGCTGGACGGCAAAGACCTGCTGGTCTCGGCCCAGACCGGCTCGGGCAAAACGGTCGGCTTCGGTCTCGCGATCGCCCCGACCCTGCTGGGCGAGGCCGAAAGCTTCGGCCCGGCTGGCACGCCGCTTGCACTCGTCGTGGCCCCCACGCGGGAACTCGCCTTTCAGGTCATGCAGGAATTGCGCTGGCTCTACGCCAAGACCGGCGCCATCGTCAGCTCCTGCGTCGGCGGCATGGACCCGCGGCAGGAACGCCGCGCCCTCGAACGCGGCACGCATATCGTGGTCGGCACGCCCGGTCGCCTGAGTGACCATATCCGCCGCGGCGCGCTCGATCTGAGCGACATCCGCGCGGTCGTGCTCGACGAGGCCGACGAGATGCTCGATCTGGGCTTCCGCGAAGACCTCGAATTCATCCTCGGCTCCGCCACGGAAGAGCGGCGCACGCTGCTGTTCTCGGCCACCGTTTCGCCGATGATCGCGAAGCTGGCCGAGCAGTTCCAGAACGACGCGCAGCGCATTTCGACGATCAACACCGCGCAGCAGCACTCCGACATCGCCTACAAGGCACTGAAGGTTGCGGCCTCGGATAGCGATCATGCGATCTTCAACCTGCTGCGCTATCACCATGACGAAAGCGCCATCGTTTTCGCCAACACCCGCGCGGCGGTGAACCATCTCAGCGCGCGTCTCGGCAATCGCGGCCTCTCGGTCGTGACGCTGTCGGGTGAACTGAGCCAAGCCGAACGCAGCCACGCCCTGCAGGCGATGCGCGACGGGCGGGCACGGGTCTGCGTGGCGACCGATGTGGCCGCGCGCGGCATCGACCTGCCGAACCTGAGCCTCGTCATCCATGCCGATCTGCCGCAAAACCCCGAAAGCCTGCTGCACCGTTCGGGCCGGACGGGCCGCGCCGGGCGCAAGGGGATGTCCGCGCTGATCGTGCCCCCGCGCATGGTCAAACGTGCCGAGCGTCTGCTGAAATTCGCGAAGATCAACGCCGAATGGAGCGTGCCGCCGTCGGCCGAGTCGATCATTGCGCGCGATGAAGAACGTCTGCTGACCGATCCCGATTGGCGCGAGCCGGTCAGCGAGGATCAGGCAGCGTTTGCGCGCAAGCTGCTCGACCGGCACGGGGCCGAGGCTGTCGCTGCCGCTTTCCTGCGGCTGCAGCAATCGCGCAACGCCCCGCCCGAGGATCTGCTGCCGCCCGACACCAAGGGCCAGTCCGAGCGCCAGGAATTCGGCCCGAGCCGTTGGTTCACGCTCTCGGTCGGGCGCAATGACCGGGCCGAGCCGCGCTGGCTGCTGCCCTTGCTGCGCCGCCATGCCGATCTCGACAAATCGTCGATCGGTGCGATCCGCGTGCGCGATGACGAGACCTTCGTTGAGATCGCCGAGAAGAGCGTCGCGAAATTCGCGGCCTCGCTTGGTCCCGATGGCGAGCTCTCCGATGAGATCAAGGCCCGCGCCCTGAACGGTGAACCTGATTTCGGACCGCCCCCGAAAAAGCGCCGCGCCGACAAGCCGCATGGCAAACCGGAACGCGGCGACCGTGGCGAGCGCCCAAACAAGGCGCCCCATCGCAAGGGCCCGCCCAAGGCACCGCGCGACGACGCCCCGGAAGAGAGTGCGAAGACGAGCGGTTGGAGCCCCGACGACGAGGCCGTGTTCGCAGCCCTCGCGGACATCCCGCCGAAGAAACGCAAGCCCAAGCCCGAAGGCGGTGCTGCCCCGAAGGGTAAGAAGCCCCGCGCGAAATATGCGGGCCCCGGCAAAGGGCCGCATCCGGGCAAAGGCGGGAAGCCCAAGCCCGGCGGCCCGAAGAAGCCGCGCAAGTGATGGTATGATTTTGCAAAAGGCCCGCAGCGATGCGGGCCTTTTTCATATGCTCTCAGAAGCGCCGGGGTCAGCGCCCCGTTACCGGGTCAGCCGGAGATAGAGCGACAAGAGCTTGTCCGGCAGCGTGCTCAGCTCGTCGATCTGGATGAACCCGTTGCGCCCGAAAATCGCGGCCTCCTGCTCCTTGTTTCGCGGCCCGAGCCCGACGCAGAAGACATCGATCCCCAGCGCGCTCAGGCTGCGAACGGCGCGCTGCGCATCGCGGACAAGATAGTCGGGATCGGGCGAGTCGATATCCGAGGGCTCCCCGTCGGTGATCAAGAGCAGCAGGCGACGATGCCGCGGCACCTGCGCGAGGTCCTTCCCGGCATGGCGCAGGGCGGCCCCGAGCCGCGTCGAATAGCCCGGCCTCAGGCCCGACAGCGCCGAGCCCGTCTCTTCATCCAACGCGTCGGAGAACCGCTTCACCGCAACGACGCGCACGTCTTCGCGCCCGGCCGAGCAGAAGGCGTTGATCGCAAAAGGATCGCCGATTTCGTTCATCGCATGGGCGAGAACCGCCGTCGCATCGCGCTCCATGTCCAGAATGCGGTGCTGCGTTCCGGGGACGAGATCGTCCGTCGATTGCGAGATATCGAGCAGCAGGCTGACCGCGAGATCACGCGTCGGCGGGGCCTGCCGCTCATAGAGGCGATGATCAGGAAACTCTCCGGCCCGCAAGGCGGTCGCCGCCTCGATACAGGCGTCGAGATCGAGAACTTCTCCCTCCGCCTGCCGCTTCTCCCGGCGCGCGCGCCCGATCTGCGCCGAGCGCACGAGACCGGTGATGCGCGACAGAAGCGGCCCCTGCGCGTCCTGCAACTCCTGCCAGAAGCGGCGACTTCCCGGTGTCGCAGGGTATTCCTTGACCACCGTCCAGTTGGCGCGTTCCCGGCCGATCTCGTAGTCGTATTCGGGATAGGAGGCGACCGCCCGCCCCTCTTCGGCCGCCTCGGTGACGGGGGCGACTTTCTCGACTTTGTCGCTCTCGGTCTGTTCCTGCTGTTGCGACTGGTTGCCCGCGCCCGGGGTCGGCTCGGAGCGGCGCAGCTGCACGGTGTCGACCTGAACCTCCAGGGTCTGCGCCTCCTCCGGGGGTGGCTCGTCGAGCGCCCAGAGCCCGAGATTGTCGTCGCGATAGGCGGGCTGGACCACGTAATCCTTTGCGTTGAACTGCACGCGAAGCTGCCCGAGATCGTTGCCCAGCAGATTGCCGATCTCGCGGCTGATCGCCGGATCGGCCCAGCGCTCGCGCGCCTCCATGAACATCCGGCGGCCTTTTTGCACCCATCCGTCGGGATCGTCGAAATCGGGATCGATCAGCGCCCGCGCCAGCCGTGCGAACAGACTGGGCGCGGTCGGCAGCCCTCCGGGTTGGGCGACGTGAAAGCCTTGCCAGAGCCTGCGCAATCCGGGCATTTCCTGCGCCGCCAGTTCCTCGACCCGTGCATCCTCGATCAGGGACACGACCGCCATCTGAAGCGGCTTGAGCTGCCCGATTTCGAAACGGGTTTTGGTGAAGTTGATATGCGCCCCGATATGGGCGAGCGCGGCGCGAAACAGGGGCTCCGTCTCGCCGCGATAGCCGGGCAAGCTGGGCGGCACGAGGATAACATTGCCCGCGAAGGACACCCGCCGCGCGGCTTTCTCTCCCATGCCCGTGGGCGCGACGCGCAGCGGCGGGGTCGCGCCGGAAATCGCCGTGAGATAGGCCCGCAACCGGCGCTCGTGATCGTAGAAGCTTTGCTCTCCGCTTTCGTGTTCAAGCGCGCGCTGCGCCTCGGCGGTCTGCAAGGAGAAATAGGCGCTTCGCTTGTCGGCATCGCGCCCCGCCAGACGCAATCCGGTCGCCACCCAGTCCTCGAGCGCCTGTTCGGAGAGCCGCCCAACAAGCCGTTCCAAATTATCGAGAAAGGGATACACGGACTCCGGCGCTTGCGTGGTGATCCGCGTCATCAGCGCGAGCCACGCGGTGAATTCCTGCGGCTCGTATCTCTGCGCGACCGTGTCCGCCGCAGTGCAGACGCGCTCCGCCGCGCGGGGCGAGACCCGGATCGCGACATGGGACACGAGCTTTGCCAAGGCGATCGTCGGCCCCGCCCCGAGTTTCGGCGCAAGAGCCAGAGAGCTACGCTCATAGGCGCGGGGGACCGTCCGCCCGTATCCCGCGCCCCGAAGCCGTTCGCGCGCCCGCAGCCAGTCGGCTATCTCGGGCGCCGAGAAGGCGCTGCGGATCGCGCCCGGCAGGTCAGGGGTGGCTTCGACATTCATGCTGTCAGGCACAGGCATCGACGACCGCATCGAGCGCGCCGCGCATATCCGGGTCGTCCGTGATGGGAACGATGATCGCATGTTTGCAGGCGTCGGTCAGCGTCATGCCCGTCTTGATGAGGCGACCGGCATGGATGAGCATCCGCGTGGACGCCCCTTCCTCGAGCCCCTGCCCGCGCAGATGCCGCGACTTCTCGGCGATCTTCACCAGCTTGTCGGCGATGTCGGCGGCGATATCCGCCTCGGACGCCACGATGGAAGCCTCGACCGAGGCCATCGGGTAGGTGAAATCGACCGCGCTGAAGCGTTGCTTCGTGGATTCCTTGAGGTCTTTGAGAACGCTCTGGTAGCCGGGATTGTAGGAGATCACGAGCTGGAAATCGGGATGCGCATGGACCAGTTCGCCCTTCTTCTCGAGCGGCAAAATCCGGCGATCATCGGTCAGAGAATGGATCACCACCGTCGTGTCCTGACGCGCTTCGACCACCTCGTCGAGATAGCAGATCGCGCCGTGACGCACCGCCATCGTGAGCGGCCCGTCCTGCCAATGCGTGCCCTCGGGGCCGAGCAGGAAGCGCCCGACGAGATCCGAGGCGGTCATGTCCTCGTGGCAGGACACCGTGATGAGCGGCTTGCCCAGACGCCAGGCCATATGCTCGACGAAGCGGGTCTTGCCGCAGCCGGTCGGCCCCTTGAGCATCACCGGAAGCCGCGCTGCATAGGCGGATTCGTAGAAGGCCACCTCGTCGCCGCTCGGGTGGTAGGTCGGCTCTTCCTCAAGCCGGTACTGATCGATCGTCATAGAAGATCCTCGCGTTTGATTGGCCGGCGGATGTCTCCGCCGGCCCTGCTCGCCTGCCTCACCGGTGAGTGGGGTCGGACTTTTCGTTGGGGATACCGTCGATCGGGCATTCCTCGGTGCCGACGGTCGAGCGGGTCATCGCCTCGACCATCTCGCGCGTGCCTTCCGGATCTTCCGCCCATTTGGTGTAGAAGTCGTAGGGGCACTCGGCGAGACCTTTGGTGTCGTCACCCGAATTGATCATGCCGGTATAGCCACGGTGCACGAGCTTGAAGAGGTGGTTCTGGCTCTGCATGTTCTTGCGCGCATCGCGGATCGCCGAAACCGAGAGCTGGCCGTATTGGATGCCGTATTCCTCTTCGCCGCATTCGCCCAGTGTGCGGCCGTCGAAGCCGACGATGGCCGAGTGGCCGAAATAGGAATAGACGCCGTCGAAGCCGGCGGCATTGGCGACCGCGACATAGGAGTTGTTCGCCCAGGCCATCGCCTTGGCCATGATCACCTGCTGGTCCTTGGCCGGATACATGTAGCCCTGGCAGCGGATGATCAGCTCGGCGCCCTTCATCGCGCAGTCGCGCCAGATCTCGGGGTAGTTGCCGTCATCACAGATGATGAGGCTCATCTTCATGCCCTTCGGGCCTTCCGAGACATAGGTGCAGTTGCCCGGATACCAGCCCTCGATCGGAACCCAGGGCATGATCTTGCGGTATTTCTGAACGATCTCGCCCTCGTTGTTCATCAAGATGAGCGTGTTGTAGGGCGCTTTCTTCGGGTGCTCTTCGTGGCGCTCGCCGGTCAGCGAGAACACGCCCCAGACATTGGCCTCGCGGCAGGCGGCGGCGAAGATTTCGGTCTCTTCGCCCGGGACCGACGAGGCGGTCTCGTACATCTCGGTCTCGTCATACATGATGCCGTGTGTCGAGTATTCGGGGAAGATCACCAGATCCATGCCCGGCAGACCCTTCTTCATGCCTTTCACCATGTCGGCGATCTTGTGGCAGTTCTCGAGAACCTCGGCCTTCGTGTGAAGACGCGGCATCTTGTAGTTGACGACGGCGACGCCCACGGTATCGGCGCTGCTCGAAATATCTCCATGATACATGTTGTTACCTCTGCTGTTGGTGGAGTTGTCGAATGCCTTTCCGGTTGATCCGGGAAGGCGGGTTTATGGGGTCAGATCGCCATGTGCTTGGTGACCGTTTCCTCGGTGAGATCCGCGATCGCGCCATCGGCCACGACGCGACCGTTCTCGAGCATCGTGAAGTTCTGCGCGGCGCGGCGCGCGAATTTCACGTTCTGCTCGACAAGGAGGATCGTCAGTCCGAGTTCGGCATTGAGGCGGATGATGATGTCCTCGATCTGCTCGACGATATTGGGCTGGATGCCCTCGGTCGGCTCGTCCATCAGGAGGACCTTGGGGCCGCTTGCGAGCGCGCGGGCGATGGCAAGCTGCTGTTGCTGACCGCCCGAGAGCACGCCGCCGGGCCGGTCGAGATTTTCCATCAGATAGGGAAAGATCTTCGGGACGATTTCGGGAATGGCGCGCGGACCCTGTGCCGCGAAACCGCCCATCAGGATGTTCTCGCGGATCGTGAAATCGGGGATGATCATCCGGCCCTGCGGCACATAGGCGATCCCCGCCCGCGCGCGTCGGTAGGTCGCGTCGGCGGAGATGTTCTGCCCGTCGAGCACGACATCGCCGCTCTGGCGGTCGGTCAGCCCGAGGATGGAACGCAGAAGCGTGGTCTTGCCCACGCCGTTGCGGCCCAGAACGGCGAGGATCGTGCCGCTCGGCGCGCTCATCGAGACGTCGTGCAACGCCTGGCTGCGGCCGTAGAAGCTGTCGAGGTTGCTCAGAGAAAGCATCAGTGAATCCCTCCCGAACCGAGATAGGCTTCGCGCACCTTTGGATCGGTCTCGATCTTTTCCATCGGGCCCTCCGCGAGCAGCTTGCCCATGTGCATGACCGTGATGCGCTCGGCGATCTTGCGCACGAAAGCCATGTCGTGCTCGACCACGAGGATCGTGTGGCTGCCCTTCATTTCGTTGATGATTTCGGCGGTGCGGAAGGTCTCGGCATGGGTCATCCCCGCGGTGGGTTCATCGAGAAGGATGACCTTCGCCTGCTGCGTGATCAGCATCCCCAGTTCCAGCCACTGCATCTGGCCGTGGGACAACTCGCCCGCGACCGTATCGAGCACCGGCTCTAACCGCGTCATCGCGATTACGTCCTCGACCCGCGCCCGGTCCTCCGCCACCATGTGCAGGCGAAGGTTGCGGAACACACCGGGCTCTCCCGAGGCCGCGACTTCGAGGTTCTGCCGAACGGTCAGATCGCGGAAGACGCTCGGGATCTGGAATTTCCGCCCGATCCCGTGCCGCGCGATGATGTGCTCGGGGCGGTTGGTGATGTTCTCGCCAAAGAGATGGACGCTGCCTTGGGTGGAAGCGGTCTTGCCGCTGACGAGATCCATCAGCGTGGTCTTCCCGGCGCCGTTGGGGCCGAGGATGACCCGCAACTCGCCTTTCTGAACCACGGTGGTGAACCCGTCCACGGCCTTGAACCCGCCGAAATCCACCGTCAGCCCGTCGATCGTGAGTGCTTCATTCATGTCCGTCCCTCCTATTCCGCGGCTTTCGGGGCCGTCTCTGCGGGCGTGCCCTTCCGGCGGCGTTCAAACCGCCCCAGAAGATCGCGCGCGATGCCCGCAAGCCCGTTGGGCAGGTAGAGAACGACGAGGACGAAGATCCCGCCGATGATCAGCTTCCACGCTTCCTTGAAGATTTCGGTCTCGCTGACCGTGGCCTCGACCGTGTTGATCAGGATCGCCCCGATACAGGCGCCGAGCAGCGAGTTGCGCCCGCCGACCGCGGCCCAGACGACCATCGAGATCGAGAAGCCGATATCCATGAAGCTCGGCGAGGCGAATTCGGCGGCGACCACATAGAGGAGCCCCGCGAAGCCCGCGATCCCGGCCGAGATCGTGAAGAAGAAGATCTGATAGGCCGCGACGTCGTAGCCGAGATAGCGTGCCCGGGTCGGATCATCGCGCGTCGATTGCAGGATCAGCCCGGCCCGGGTCGAGACCAGCCAGCGGCCCAGCAGAAGCACGACCGTGAGCGAAACGGCGACGACGTAATAGGTCTCGACCATATAGGGATCGAATTCGAACCCGCCGATGGTCAGCCAGCCCAGATCGGTCAGCCCGTTGAACCCGTTGGTGATCGGCTGCGCATCGATGAGCAAGAGCCGCACCAGAAGCACGAGCGCCAGCGTGATGATTGCGACATAGACGCCCGAGACGCGCAGCCGGAAGATCGACGAGGACAGCACGAAGGCGACGATCAGCGGGATCACGATCGACATCGCCATGCCGAACCATTGCGACTGGAACGGGATCCAGAGGAACGAGCCCTTGTTGATGCAGCACAGATCGGTGACGGCGCCCGGCTCTGCGTTCCAGAGCATGAAGTCCGGCACCGGCTTGTCGGAGCCCTGCTGGAGGCTGGTGGCGCTCATCAGCTTGAGCGACATCGCCGTCATATAGGCGCCGAGGCCGAAGAAGAGCCCCTGCCCCAGATTGAGGATCCCGGCATAGCCCCAGGACAGCGCGATCGCGATGCCGAGCATGCCGAAGACGAGATATTTGGCGATGCGGTTGAGCCAGAACACATCGTCGATCACCAGGGGCGCGCCGAGAACCATCACGATGAAGACGGCATAGACGGCCCAGTCGGCGTGACGCTGAAGGCGGCTCGTGGAGCTGGGAAGTGTAGAGGACGTTTCGCTGGACATCGCTTACCTCGACTTGAAGGAGAACAGGCCGCGCGGGCGCCACAGGATCAGGGCGATGACCACCGCGAAGACGACGGCGCGGGCGATGATGTCGTTGGACGCCAAGGCGACGATGCCGTTGATCTGTCCGAGAATGCCCGCGGCGAGGATCGTTCCGAGAAGGCTGCCGACCCCTCCGACCACGACGACGAGGAAGCCATCGACCACGACGGATGCGCCCATCTCGGGCATGACCGTCTTGAAGCCTGCGAGCAGCACACCGGCGATCCCGGCAAGGCCCGAGCCATAGGCGAAGGTCAGCGCCGAGACGCGGCGCACGTCGATGCCGCAGGCGGCCGCGATCTGGGGATTGCGCATGATCGCGCGCACCTGAACGCCCATCGGGGTGCGATACATCAGCCACCAGGTCAGACCCGCGAGCATCAGCGTCACGACGATGATGAATGTGCGATAGGGCTGAATCGTCATGCCCGCCACGTCGAGCGGCTGGGTGAGGAAGGCCGGAACCGTCATGTTCTGCAGCCCCGGTCCGAGACCGTCGATATGGATACCGAAGAAGCTCAGGCCGAATTCGAGGCGGATCAGCTGTTGCAGCAGGATCGCCACGCCCCATGTCGCGAGCAGCGTGTCGATGATCCGTCCGTAGAGCCTTCGGATCACCAATCGCTCGATCACGAGCCCCACGAGCCCGGAGGTCACGAAGGCCAGAGGCAGCGCGAAGAACAGGTTGAGCCCAAGATGGAGCCCGGCGAGCACCGCCGTATAGGCCCCGATCATGACCAGCTCGCCATGCGCCATGTTGATGACGCCCATCGCGCCGTAGGTGATCGACAGGCCAAGCGCGATCAGCAGCAGGATCGAAGACAGGGACAGGCCGATGAAGATGATGTCAGACATAGGGAATTCCGCCTCGCTCGGATGGGCACCGGACATCAGCCCGGTGCCCGGTTTGCGTCACAGCTTGGTGGTGTCGAGACCAGCGCCGGTGCAGAACAGGTTCTCTGCCGTCTCGCCGTAAGCGACGTAGGGCAGCGGCTTGGTCGGCGCGTCATAGGCGTTGACGATCGTGCCCTGACCATCGGCGCCCCACTGCGCGATGCGCGGCGTGAGATAGGTGTGCAGGTTTTCCGGATCGACGGTGACGGTGCCGTTCGGGGCCTCGAAGACCTGACCCTTGATGCCTTCGCGCACCGCATCCGCCGAGATGTCGCCAGCCTTCTCGACCGCCTGCTTCCAAAGATAGACCTGGAAGTAGCTGCTCTCGAGCGCGTGGTGCGTCACAGCTTTGGGATCGTTGACATATTTGCGGTAGCGCTCGATGAAATCGCGGTTGCGATCGGTGTCGATGGCCTGGAAATACGGGAAGGAGGTGTAGCTGCCTTCGGCGAATTCCGGACCCATCGCGGCGATCTCGATTTCCGAGGTGACGGTCGCGCAGATCGGCAGTTTGTCGTGGGTCAGGCCCTGGTTCTTGAACTCGCGGTAGAAGGCCACGACCGAGTCGCCCACGACATTCGACAGAACCACGTCGCAGCCGCTTTCCTTGATCTTGGAGACCATCGCGCCCCATTCGGAATGGCCGAGCTCGAGATATTCGTCCGCGACCCACTCGCCGCCATTCTGCTCGATGAGGATCTTCGACACCTTCGCCATCTCACGCGGGTAGATGTAGTTCGAGCCGACGATGAAGAACTTCTTCTTGCCGAGCGTGTTGGTGATCCACGGGATGAAGTTCGACAGCTGCTGGTTCGGCACCGCGCCCGTGTAGACCACGTTCTTGGAGCACTCGAAGCCTTCGTAATAGGTCGGGTAGAAGTAGAGGCTGTTGCGCTTTTCGAAGACCGGCAGAACGGCCTTGCGGCTCGCCGAGGTGTAGGAGCCGAACACGGTCTGCAGGCGATCGCGGATTACCAGCTTCGAGGCCTTCTCGTTGTAGGTCTTCGGGTCGGATGCGCCGTCTTCGAGGATCGGCTTGATCATCATCCCGTTCACGCCGCCTGCGGCGTTGATCTCGTCGATCGCCATCATCGTGGCATCGGCGAGCGATTTCTCGATGATCGAAAGGCCGCCGGTCAGCGAGAACAGGACGCCCACTTCGATTTCACCCGAGGCGCGCGCGGGGCTCCCGATCATCGACGGGCCGAGGGCGGCTGCGGCGCCGAAAGCGGTCGTGTGTTTTAGGAAGTTTCTCCGGTTCGTTTTCATTTCTGTCTCCCGTGTTGAGGTTTTGTTTTGATTTTTCAGGCCGTAAATGCGCAGGGAGGACTCCCGTGCACGAGCGTTTGGTATGTGACCGATTGTGTGAGGTGCCGTGACCGGACCGCGGGGGTCCGGATCATTTTGGCGAAGGGGGCTCCGGGTGTTCGGAGCGATTGGCATCGTTGCCATTCAGCGCCGCCACGAGGGCGGGGTTGCGTGCGCTCTGGTACGCCCGCAGCGATGGCGCGGCCTTTGCACCATCCTGAAAACCAAAAAAGCCCGCGAAGACACTACAGTGTCTTCAGCGGGCTTTCTGTGCCGAACCGATGGACATCATTGGCCATCGATCTGATTCGACTATACATCATCCGGTCTTGATGACAACAATTCGTTTGCGTTGATGATCGCGACCGCCATTTCCTCTACGGAAATCCGCTTGCCCATCGCCTGCGCGCGAATGGTGCCATAGGCTTCCCTCTCGGAAATCTTGTGCATTTCCATGAGGATAGACTTCGCCTTCGAGATTTTCTTCTGGCCGGAAATCTTCTTTTCGAGCTTGCCGATCTTGTCGTGGAAATCCGCCGCCTGCATCCAATTGGAGCGTGCGACGACAAGATTTGTCAGCATGCCGAAGGTCCGCACGGGCTTCGAAATCACCGCGAATGCGTTGATGTCGAGCACCAGTTCGATCATCGCCGGGTTCTCGTAATTCACGATGCCGATCACCGTCGGACCGGGTTTCTCGGACTTCCGCAGCATGCTGCTCAGGGCACTCTGGCTCTCGAAGAAGACGCCTGCGAAAACGACATCCGTCCCGCTCGGCAGCGCCTTGGCGGGGGGCCACATCAGTTCCGCGCGGCAGCCGATGCGTTTGAGCTGATCCATGAGCGCCTTGCCATCTGCGTCCGGCGGGTGGACGACGATGACCGAGAGGTCGCGCAAATCCTTGAGACGCAGCCGGGGCATCAGCTTCCGCCCCCTCCGGCTCCGAATTGCGGAGACGTCATCTGCAAGTCTTCATCATATTCAACGAGATAAGGGTCGGGCCGCACCGGTGCCTGCGCTTCGCGCACGATCTCGAAAGCCCCGCTTTCGCCGACGACGGCAACCCGGGGCCAGAGGCTCGTGTGATGGGTGTCCCCTTCGACCTGCACGGGGCCCTGCGGCGCCTCGAAGCTGAAATTCGGCAAGGTGCGCAAGACGCTATCGCGATCGGTCGCCCCGGACCGGCGCACGGCTTCCGCGAAGAGATAGACTTGGAAATAGGCGGCTTCCGTCCCTGCCGAAATCGGCTGATCCGGCCCGAACCGGCGCGCATAGGCCGTGACGAAGCGACGGTTCGCCTCGGTATCGAGCACGCTGAAATAGGGCGCGGCCGTCACGTTGCCGATCGACGCATCCTTGCCGACCGCCAGCAGCTCGGGCTCGCCCGAGGTCAGGCTGGCGATGGGCTGCTTGCTGCGATCGAAGCCCGCGCGGTCATAGGCCTGGTAGAAGCGGACCGACCCTTCGCCCACGACCGTGGAGAATACGACCGCAGGCCCCGCAGCCTTGATGCGCGAGATCGCCCGCTCGATATATTCCTCGTTATGGCGCAGGGGGATGTAGATTTCATCGACGACCTTCGCCCCGCGATGCATCAGCAAATCCCGCATGATCCGATTGGATTCATAGGGGAAAACGTAGTTCGACCCGACGAAGACAAACCGGTCGCCATAGGTCTGCGTGAGATAATCCGCCAGCCAACGCGAGTTCTGGTTCGGGGCAGCGCCCGAATAGACGCAGCTGCTCGAAAACTCGAACCCTTCGTAGAGCGTGGGGTAGAACAGCAGCGCGCGGCGTTGCTCGACCACGGGCAAGACGGCCTTGCGCGCGGAGGACATGTAGCAGCCGAAGATGGTCTTTGCGCCAACATCGATGAGGCGCTCCGCCTCGCTCTTGAAGCGCAACGGATCGGAAGCCGGGTCGCTGTCTTCGATCAGAAGTTCACGACCATCGATACCGCCTGCATTGTTGATTTCTTCGATAGCCAGCAGCGCAGCCTGACGCTGCGTGCGCTCGATCACCGACGTTACACCGGTTTGGGAAAAAAGGAGGCCAACTGCGACCGGCTCGTTGTCAAAAGCCATTAATACGGTTCCATATCTTTCAACGAGAACTCCCGCGAATGCGGAGTCCGGGGGAACGGTCACATACGAATCGAATAGCAAATGACTGACGTCGCGGCAAGCTCGACGCATTGCAAAACGCATCTGAAATCATGCGATGAGATTTTTTCCACATTATTTTCAGCGCCTTACATCGTTACATCAAAACATTTGCATATTGAAACGAATCACGCCATCGTGTTGACGTAGCGTTCAACGAAGAGCGCCGCATCTGGCAATGAAAGCCCCTTACGAACCATGTGAATGGATTCGTGAGGGGCTTTTGCGTTTTCGGCCCGGCGATTTGCCGCCCCAAATGGAGAGACCACAGAGCCCTAACCCGATTGGCGCACGCGCCCAATTACTCTGAGATCAGTATAACCGGTCACAAACGACGGCAGGATCAAGCTGCCGAACTGATCGACCCCTTATCCACTCCGCCCCGGCGAGACTTTCGTCAGCGTTTGCCCACGGCAAGCGCCCGGCCTTCGCATGCCTGCAAAAACAAGAACATCAGAAACAGTCCAACAACGAGGAACATCATGACCACGACGGAAAAGCATCTCGAGCCAGAGGCGCTCGAACATATTGAAGAAGAGATCGATCACGCGCTCGGCGATGAATACGAACATGAACCGGTCCCGGCAAAAGCCCGGCGGAGCATGTTCTCCGTCACGATGGTCTGGATGGGTTTCCCGATGATCATCACCGGCGCGATGACCGGCTCGATCCTCGTGCTCGGCATGGGGTTCAGCTCCGCGCTGACGGCGATGATCATTGGCAACCTGATCATGCTGGTCTATGTCGGCCTGCTCGGGCAGCTCGGCGCGACGAAAGGGATGAACTTCGCCCTGCTCGCCAGCATCGTCTTCGGCCGCAAGGGCTATGTCTTCGCCTCCGGCCTGCTCTCGACGCTTCTACTTGGTTGGTACGCGGTGCAAACCGGCATCACCGGCGCGCTCGTCAGCTCCACCTATGACCTGAACTACGTCGTCATGACACTCATCGCCGGTGCGCTTTATATCGGCGTCACCTTCGTTGGCGTGAAAGGCCTGCACCTGATCGGCATGATCTCGGTGCCGCTCTTCGTCATTCTGGGTCTCTTCGTCGTCGGCGACGCGGCTTCGACGACCAGCTGGGACGCGATCATGTCCTACCCGGGCAATAATGGCGTCGCGACGATGTCGATGGGCGTCGGCCTGACCGTGGTCATCGCGCTCTTCATCGACGCCGGCACCGTGAGCGCCGACTTCAACCGTTGGGCCAAGGACACGAAAAGCTCCTGGGTCGCGACCTTCAGCGCCTTCCCCTTCGCCAACCTCGCCGCGATGCTGGTCGGCGGCATCATGACCGCAGCCCTGGCCGTTCCGGATGCCAACCCCTTCGGCACCGACAACATGTTCGGCTATATGAACAACATGCAGATGACCTGGCTGAGCGTCCTCGCCTTCCTGTTCCTCTATGTGAACCTCGGTTCGGTCTGTGCCCACTGCCTCTATAACGCCGCCACCGGCTGGTCGCGCATCCTGCGCAGCCACATGCGTCTTTTCGCAGTGATCCTTGGTGCCATCGGCATCGTCATCGCGGCCACCAATGTCTGGGCCTTCTTCATCCAGTGGCTGTCGCTGCTGGGGATCCTCGTGCCGCCGATCGGCGCGATCATCCTCGTGGATCAGTTCCTCGTGCGCAAGAACTCCGAGATCGACCGCGACTGGCGCTGGACGGCCTTCATCGCCTGGGCCTGTGGCTCCGCGGTGGCCTTCGTCGTCGAGTGGTATCTGCCCCATCTGTCGACCGCCATCTCGGCCGGACTTGTCGGCGGCGTTGCTTACTATCTGATCTCCACGTTGAGCGGGAAAACCGCGACCGCCTGATCCGTAACGATCTTCCGGAGCGTCGCCTGAGATAGGGCGTCGCTCCACTTTGACATGAGGAAAAACCATGACCCTTGATTATGAAATCTTCGAGCTTGGCACCTTCGAGTTCCAATGCGGCCTCGCCGTGCCCAACGCCCGTCTCGCCTACAAGACCTTCGGCAAGCTGAACGCGGCCAAGGACAACGTGATCGTCTACCCGACGTGGTATTCCGGGCAGCATTACGACAACGAATGGCTGATCGGGCCCGGCATGGCGCTCGACCCCGAGAAATACTTCATCATCATTCCGAACATGTTCGGCAACGGGCTCTCCACCTCGCCCTCGAACACGCCGGAGCCCTATAACGCGGACCGTTTCCCTAACGTGACCGCCTACGACAACGTCAAGGCGCAGCATCGTCTGGTGACCGAGAAGTTCGGCATCGAGAACATCCGCATGGTGACCGGCTGGTCGATGGGCGCGCTGCAGACATTCCACTGGGGGGCGATGTATCCCGAGATGATGGATCTGATCGCCCCGTTCTGCGGGTCGGCGAAATGCTCGCGCCACAACTATGTCTTCCTCGAAGGGGTGAAGGCGGCGCTGCGGGCCGACGCCGCGTGGGAAAACGGGCGCTACACCTCTAAGCCCGAAAAAGGCCTCCGCGCGGTTGGCCGCGTCTATGCAGGCTGGGGCTTCTCACAGAGCTTCTATCGGGAAGAGCTCGACCTGAAGACCCTCGGCTACGCCTCGCTCGAAGACTTCCTGATCGGGTTCTGGGAAGGGTTCTTCCTGCCGAAAGACGCCAACAACCTGCTGACGATGGCCTGGACCTGGCAGAATGGCGATATCAGCGCGAACGAGCTGTATAACGGCGATTACAAAGCGGCGCTCGGCGCGATCAAGGCGAAAGCCTATGTCATGCCCGGCCAGACCGACCTCTATTTCCCGCCCGAAGACAGCGAGATCGAAGTCGCCAACATGCCCAACGCCGAGTTCGTCCCGGTTCCGTCGATCTGGGGCCATTTCGCTGGCGGCCCCGGCACCAACCCCGACGACGTCAAGTTCATCGACGACAAGCTGAAAGAGCTTCTGGCCTCGTGAACCGAGCCGAAGCTTTGCGGACAGTGGAAAGGGCGGCCCGATGGCCGCCTTTTTCATTGGTGCGCTCTGTTGCTTTCACTGTGTGTGTCGCAACGCAAGAAGCCTCGCGTGTAGCGAGGCTAAGCGTTTGATATGATCTATAGGATTTGGTTGCGGGAGTAGGATTTGAACCTACGACCTTCAGGTTATGAGCCTGACGAGCTACCGGGCTGCTCCATCC